>KE351655.1:0-21087 GCA_000415185.1 Enterococcus faecalis 13-SD-W-01 | reverse complement strand
GAAGCAGAACATCGTTTTCACAACCTCTATTTTTCAGTTAACTCCATAAACAACTGGATATCTTCAAGTACCATATCGATTCCTTTTTGCCAGAAGTCTGGGGTTGTCAAATCAACGCCTAAATGCTTTTGTGCTAATTCTTCTGTCGTCATAGAAGCTGTATCTCTTAATAATGAGATATATTCTTCCTCGAAACTTGTACCTTGCTGATTTGCATGGGCATAGATTCCTAGACTGAACAAGTAGCCGAAAGTATAAGGGAAGTTATAAAAAGGAACATCGTCAATAAAAAAGTGCAGTTTTGCTGCCCAGAAATGCGGGTGATAAGTAGCTAAAGCATCTTGATAACCTTCTTTTTGTGCGGCAACCATCATTTCAGTGATTTCTTCTTCTGCAACTAATCCTTTTTGTCTTGCTTGGTAAAAATCATTTTCAAAAATAAATCGTGAATGGATATTCATGAACATTGCTAAGGCATTTTGAAGTTTTGTATCTAATAAATTGATTTTTTCTTCAGGTGTTTCGGCTGCTTTGAGTGTAGCATCCGCCACGATCAGTTCTGCAAAAGTACTTGCTGTTTCAGCGACATTCATTGCATATTCACGGTTAAGCGCCGGCAGATCCCACATAACGCTGCTGTGGAAAGCATGTCCTAATTCATGGGCCAAAGTAGCTACTTCATTGACAGAATTGCTGTAGGTCATGAAAATCCTTGATTCTTTTGTTTCGGGTAATTCAGTACAATAACCGCCAGGGCGTTTGCCGGAACGATCTTCTGCTTCGATCCAACTTTTTTCAAATGCTTGTTGTGCAAAAGAAGCCATTTTTGGACTGAATTTTTCGAAATTTTCAATGATAAATGCAGCGGCTTCATCGAATGTAAAAGTTTTTTCTTTCAAATCGCCCAAAATAATTGGAGCATCTTGATCTTGCCATTCCATTTTTTCTTTACCAAATAAGTTGGCTTTCCGAGTAAGATAATCGACAAGCGGTTGTTTGTTTTTGGCAATCGTTGCCCACATGACATCAAGTGTTTCTTTTTTCAGACGATTGTATTCCAAAGGCTTTTTCAAGTAATCTGTTACACCATGCAATTTATAATCAGATAAACGGAAGCCGTCTAGATGGTTTAATGTGTCGGCGAATAATGGGGCTTTTTCTTCCCAGCATTTTTCCCATTCTTTGAATAGCGCTTCTCTGATTTCAGGATTCGGATCACCCATCATTTTATTGAAAGCTTGTCCAGCAGATAACTGGATAACTTCGCCATTTTCGTTCGTAAAAGGGATGGAGACACTGGCAACGATGGTATCATAATGTGCGCTCCAAGCGTTTAGACCATCGAGAGATAAGGTATTGATGATTGTTTCTTCTGCTTCAGAAAGTAATTCATTTCCTTCGCGTCGGATTTCTTTTAAACGGAAGGCAACTGATGAAAAAGCAGGATCAGCAAGAATCAGCTGCCATTTTTCGTCAGTGATTGCTGCAAGTTTCTTTGAAAAAATCGTTTCTGCTGCTTGGAAATCCGGAAGCATCGCGTACAATTTTCCGGAAGTGATCTTGGCTTGCGAGTCGTTGACATTGGCTGAAATCAAAGCGGTGATAAAACTGTCGCATTGGGTAAATCCATCTGTAACAATGGCTTGTTTTTGTAAAATATCCGCAAGTGCTCCAGTTGGTTCGTTGTCCGTATCCAGTTGTGAAACTGCCTCGTGATAAGCGGCGATCTGTTCCTTTAACGCATGGATGCGCGTATGTAATTCCTGTGAGCTGCTGCCGCCTTTGAAAATCGATTCTAAATCCCAATTCAATGAATAGTGCATAAAATACCCCTTTCTTGTTGTTCGTTTAAATTTTAGTATAGCACAAGAAATACTTCCGTTAAACGATTGTTCTTTTGGATGAAAAAAGATACTATGTTAAAGAGGTGACAGAGAAAAATGTTGAAACAACAAATGAAAAACGGTAATTTTTATTTAATGATCGCTTTGGTGGTCATTGGGATTTTATTTTACAGCTCTTCCCAAACGTATGCACAACAATCGCAAATTTCACGGTTACAGACACTATTGGCTAATCAGCCATTTAAGGATAGTTTTGCAACTATCCATTTTATGTATGGAGATAGTACTGTCAGTATCCAAGAAATAGGGTACTTCAAGTTCGTAGAATTTTTCATCCGTAAAGCAGCGCATTTTGGGACCTATTTTGTTCTGGGCGGAAGTGTGTTCCTTGGCGTTTATCCTAAAATGAAAATCTGGTGGCTGACAGGGATTTTAGCTTGGTTTTCTGCCACAGGATACGCTGGGATGGACGAATTTCATCAAATGCTTACAGGCGGAAGAACACCGATGTTCCAAGATGTGATGCTTGATTCAATGGGGGCTTTGACAGCAGTTGTTCTTTGCTGGATAGTCTTGGCGTTTAAGAAAAACCGAAAATGAAGAAGAGAGCAGCCGCGGGAAGCTGCTGCTCGTTTTATTGCTATTACGCAAAAAAAGAACTATCTGACGACAGATAGTTCTTTTTTTTATTAGAAGACTAATACTGGTGTTCCTTTGTCGACTTTTTCAAAGAGTTCTTTCATTACGCTTGGCGGTGTGTTTACACAACCATGCGAGCCTCTTGTTTTCCATAAGTCGCCGCCATATTCAGGCTGCCAATCAGAATCATGGATCCCGATACCTGTCCAATCAATTGGTAACCAATAATCTACTGGACTTTCATAAGGCGTTCCGTCGTCATTTGTTCCGCGCAGAACAGCATTTTCTTCTTTGTTCCAAACATAAAAGACTCCAGTTGGTGTTGGAGTAGTTGGTTTTCCGGAAACGATATCTGTTTCTAGAACAACTTTTCCATCTTTATAGAACCACATATGCTGATTCTCTAAGTCAACTTCGATATACGTATCCTCGATCAATGCATGATCAGCGGTTGTGCTTCCTTGTACAAGCGGGGAACGTGTGAAGTCCTCTCCAGCTAAGATCGCTGTTTTCAGTGCTTCTGTTTCTGAGTCTGTTTGGATCGTCCAACTGTAAGTGCCGGCAGGGATCGTAACTTCGCCGCGTTTGGTACTTTTGAATTTTGAATCATTTGTACTAGTGTTATATTTTTCGCCAAGTGATGCGACGTATTCTCTTACTTTTGCAGTGTCTAAATCGATTTTTCCATCAGTGTAAATCAACCAGTCTGCGATTTTATCAGATGGAACTTGGAATGTTTCGCCATTGATAGAGTAAGTTGCTTTTACTTCTGCGACTTTATTGATATCTGCCAAATCTTTTTTCAATGCGGCATCGTCTGAAGTGACAGTAGGCTTTGTTTTGAATTTTGATAGATCAATCGTATTTTCTCCAGAAACAACGGCATTTTTTAATTCTTTGACCGCTGCGTCGACATCGATGGTATCGCCGGCGACTTCTGGTGTAATCACGAATTTATTGTTTTCTTTATTGATCGTTGCATTCGTTGTTTCTTTTCGGCCTTTATTCAAATCTGTTAATTCAGCTTTGAGTTGATCTGTCGTGGCTGTCAATTTTTCTTGATCGTCGCTTAATGGGTCGATTGTTTTGTTCTCGGAAGCTGACACATATTTTGTCACCCAAGACCACCCGTTTTGTTTTTCCAGCAAAGGTTTTAATTCTTCAGTGAAATCATCTTTATAACCAAGATCAGATTTTGCGATCTCTTTCCAGACTTCGCTATTTTCCTTGATGGCCAAAGTTTGCTTCGAGTAAGTCTCTTGTAACTTTTCATTTGCTTGTTCTACGGAAAGATTACTTACATCCGTTTCATTGATTTTTGTGTTAGGCAAGAAATGGTTCGTGTAATATGTACTTCTGAAAAAATAAACACTCATCAATACCAGCAGCACAGCTATACCTGCAATGACACTGTAACGGACCGTTTTCGAGTTTTTATGCTTTGCTGTTCTTGTCATATATTCGATATCACCTCAGATAATAAAATAGAGTATAACACACACATCATATCATAGTTTATTCAGAAAAACGAAATATAATTGCGGCTTAGGAATTTTTTAAACGAAGGGAAATACTGAAATAGTAAGAGTATTTGTAGAAACAGACCTTGTAATACATCAGTAATATCGTTATTTTTTATAGGCTGAAAGAGCATATGATAAGATGTTGCAGAAATAATAAATAGTTATTATATAAGAACTATTCAAAAAAGTTTTTAAGTATTTGTAAGTCTGTTTATTGTGAATGAGCCAAAAATAATTCGCGGAAGACAAATAAAAAATCCGCGAAACATGAAAAGCTGTTTCGCGGATTTCTTCATTAACACTCGAGTCAGAACGCTTTGTTCACGACCTCTAGTAAACGGTGTTCATGAACCAACCACTTCGGCAATAACTCAAAAACCAGCAAAACATGAAAAGCTGTTTTGCTGGTTTCTTCGTTACTGCTCGTGGTTAAGCAGTTCATTCACGACCTCTTATTCAGCGTCTAATTGTGAGAACGCTTCGTCTAAGATATCTTGCAATTGTTTTGCAGATGCTGTCATACGGTCTTGTTCACCGTCTGTTAATGGGATTTCGATAACTTTTTGGATACCTTGGCGGTTGATAACTGCAGGTGCACCAATGTAGATATCGTTCAATCCGTATTCACCGTTCATATATACAGATAAAGGAAGTACAGCATTTTCGTCATCAAGGATAGCGCGAGTGATACGTGCTAGAGCAACAGCGATACCGTAGAATGTTGCACCTTTTTTCTCGATGATTGTGTAAGCTGCATCACGAACGCCGAAGAACAAGTTAACCATTGCTTCTTCATCGATTTCAGGGTTGTTTTTAACCCATTCATAAATTTGCAAGCCGGCAACGTTAGCGTGTGACCATACTGGGAATTCTGAATCTCCATGTTCACCTAAGATGTATGCATGGACGTTACGTGCATCAACGTCAACAAGTTCTGCCAATGCTTGACGGAAACGAGCTGAGTCAAGAGAAGTACCAGATCCGATAACGCGTTCTTTAGGGAAACCAGAGAATTTCCATGTTGAGTAAGTCAAGATATCTACTGGGTTAGCAGCAACTAAGAAGATACCATTGAATCCTGAGTCAACGATTTGTGTAACAACGTCGCGGTTGATTTTCAAGTTTTTGCTTACTAAGTCTAAACGTGTTTCACCTGGTTTTTGTGGTGCGCCAGCAGTGATAACAACTAAGTCAGCATCATGTGCGTCTTCGTAAGTAGCAGAGTAGATTTTTTTAGGAGAAGTGAATGCCAATGCGTGTGACAAGTCAATTGCGTCTCCTTCAGTTTTTGGTTTGTTAATATCTACAATACCCACTTCTTGAGCAATATTTTGAGTAACTAAAGCGAAAGCATAGCTAGAACCTACGGCACCGTCTCCAACAAGAATTACTTTTTGATGATCTTTTTTTTCTGCAGCTGCAGTCATGTGTATCAATCCTTCCATTGATTTGTTTTTCTCTTGCACATGCTACCATTTCTAAGGGGCCGTGTCACGCAATTTGACTAAAAAATATAACAGTTGCAACAGTTGTACTATGTGTAAAAGCTTACATGTGCGTTATTTCACTATTCTTGGAAAGTAATGATTTGATTAGGAATTTAAGGTATTTTTAATTTTTTACGATATATTTAAAAGACTCTTTTAGCCGAAACAGCTTTTTCTGTGTTATACTATTGCTAACGAAAATAAATAAAAAAGTGTATGCGACTGGACTGTCCTAATAGCTGTCCAGCCTTTTGTGTTGCACTTTAGAATATAGGTGAAAGAAAAATGAAAATGATCGTCGGCTTGGGTAATCCAGGAACGAAATATCAACAAACAAAACATAATGTCGGCTTCATGATCGTGGACCGATTAGCAGAAAAATACCAAACAGCCTTCAAAAAGAACACCTTCGAAGCAGAAGTGGCAGAATTTTTTGTCAATGGCGAAAAAATCATCTTAGTAAAACCACAGACATTTATGAATGAATCTGGGCGATCAGTCGGACCATTGATGACTTACTTTGGTATCTATCCAGAAGAACTGATTGTTGTCTATGATGATTTGGATTTAGCTGTCGGGAAATTACGTTTGCGTCAAAAAGGCAGTGCAGGCGGGCATAACGGAATGAAAAGTATTATTTCTCATTTAGGGACAAACGTTTTTAATCGTGTAAAAGTAGGGATCGGACGACCTGAAGGAAAACAAACCGTTGTGAACCATGTGCTGAGCGGATTCAGCAAAGAAAATCAGCCTTTGATCGAAGAAAGCATTGATCGCGCGGTCCAAGCCTTAGAAACAGTGATTGATGGCCATTCATTTATTGATACGATGAATCGATTCAACTAAGAAAGGAAGAATGACAGGATGGATATCGTTCAATTATTTGGACAAGAACCTCAGATAAAAGAATGGGTCAGCCATTTAGAAGAGCGAACGCCGCGTCAGTTGATCACAGGACTTGCAGGATCAGCGAAGACACTGCTGTTTGCCCATATATTTCAAAAATTCAATAAAAATTTGGTTATCCTCTTGCCAAATCTTTACTATGCAAATCAATTAGCAGAAGATTTATATCATGTGCTTCCGCCCGAACAAGTCCATTTGTTTCCTGTAGATGAAGTAATCTCTGCAGAAATGGCGTTTTCTTCGCCAGAAGTACGAGCAGGACGTGTCGCTACATTGAATGCGTTGTTAGGGGACGAGCCAGGGGTCTATTTGATTCCCACAGCTGCACTCCATAAACGTCTGCCGAAAAAACAAACTTGGGCAAATGCTCAACTGAAATGGCAGATTGGCGACGAGCTGGACATTGAAGCTTTGATCAAAAAACTTGTCTTGATGGGATACGAACGCCAAGAAAAAGTAGCGAAACCAGGAGAATTCAGTATCAGAGGAAGTATCATCGATATTTATCCTTTGACAACAGAGTACCCTGTCCGTTTAGAACTGTTTGACGTGGAAATCGATTCGATTCGCTATTTTGAAGTCGATACGCAACGTTCAGTAGAAACGATCCAAGAGGTAGTTGTTACCCCAATTACTGAACAAATCTACGATGAAGCAGATTTTGAACACGGATTGAAACGTTTGAGCGAATTATTGGAAAAACGTTTAGCTTCTACTAAAGAAGCAACAGATCAGCGCTTTTTACAAGATTATTTTGGACAAATCACTTCAAGTTGGCAAGCAGGGCTTCCGACAGATGAAGCAAAATTCTACAGTGATCTTCTTTACGAAGAAACAACAACGATTTTCGATTATTTTTCAGAAGATACTTTATTGATGGTTGATGATTATCAGCGGATCATGGAAACAAATCGAGAAATCGAACGTGAAGGGGCAGAGTGGCAAGCGCAAAAAATTGCGGAACTGCGGGTATTTTCAGAACAAAAATTTGTAACAGACGTTCACAAACTCATCCAAAAATCAGAATTTATCACGACCTTTTTTGCACTTTTCCAAAAAGGAATGGGCAACCTGCGCTTTCAAGCAATCTATAATTTCCAATACCGTACGATGCAGCAGTTTTTCGGGCAAATGCCGTTGCTGAAAACAGAGATGGATCGCTGGCGTAAACAAAAACAAACAGTGATCGTCTATATTCCGACAAAAGACCGCATCAAGAAAGCGGAGCAGCTTTTTCGTGAAGAAGATATTTTAGCCGTTGAGACCAGCGCTGATGAATTGATTCCTGGTCAGGTCCAGTTAGTCGAAGGAGCGTTAGGTACAGGATTCGAGCTGCCGCAAGAAAAACTTGTAGTTATCACCGAAAAAGAGATTTTTCAAAAAACGACGAAAAAACGGACGCGCCGTCAGACAATTACAAATGCGGAACGCCTAAAAAGCTATAATGAATTAAAACCAGGTGATTATGTCGTCCATGCCAACCATGGGATCGGGAAATATGTCGGGATGGAAACGCTAGAAGTCGATGGAGTCCATCAAGATTACATCTCCATCCTTTACCAAAATGAAGACAAATTATTCATCCCAGTTACGCAGCTGAACTTAGTACAAAAATATGTTGCATCTGAATCCAAAGCACCTCGAATCAATAAACTTGGCGGCAGTGAATGGACGAAAACAAAACGAAAAGTCACATCGAAAATCGAAGACATCGCTGACGATTTGATCCGTTTGTATGCAGCGCGTGAAGCAGAAAAAGGCTATGCATTTGGCCCAGATGACGGGTATCAAAAAGAATTCGAGAATGCATTCCCTTATTCTGAAACAGACGACCAATTGCGGAGTGCTGCTGAAATCAAGCGAGACATGGAAAAAGAAAAACCAATGGATCGTTTATTAGTAGGCGACGTAGGATATGGTAAAACAGAAGTAGCGTTGCGCGCGGCTTTTAAAGCAGTCAAAGAAAGCAAACAAGTGGCTTTTTTGGTGCCAACAACGATTTTAGCGCAGCAGCATTATGAAACGATGCTGGAACGATTTGAAGGATTTCCAATCAATATCGGGCTGCTAAGCCGATTCCGGACAAAAAAACAGCAAAATGAAACCATTGAACAAATACGAACGGGACAAGTCGACATCGTTGTCGGCACCCACCGAATCTTATCAAAAGACATCGAGTTCAGCGATCTTGGTTTGCTGATCATTGATGAAGAACAGCGCTTTGGTGTAAAACACAAAGAACGATTGAAACAATTACGTTCTCAAGTAGATGTACTGACATTGACAGCAACGCCGATTCCGCGGACCTTGCACATGTCGATGCTTGGTGTACGTGATCTTTCAGTTATTGAAACACCACCGGCAAATCGTTATCCTATCCAAACCTATGTCATGGAAAAAAATCCAGGTGCGATCAAAGAAGCGATCCACAGAGAAATGGGCCGCGGCGGGCAAGCCTTCTATTTATATAACCGAGTAGAAACCATCGAACAAAAAGTAGAAGAACTGCAAGAATTAGTGCCGGAAGCAAGAATCGGTTATGCACATGGCCAAATGACAGAAGTCCAATTAGAAAATACATTGTTTGACTTTATTGAAGGACAATATGATGTCTTGGTCACAACAACGATTATCGAAACAGGGGTCGATATCCCAAATGCGAATACGTTGTTTGTTGAAAATGCCGATTATATGGGTCTTTCTACTTTATACCAATTACGTGGACGAGTAGGACGAAGTAATCGTGTGGCTTATGCGTACTTTATGTATGAACCGCAAAAAATCTTGAATGAAGTCAGCGAAAAGAGACTGCAAGCTATTAAAGATTTTACTGAATTAGGTTCTGGATTCAAAATCGCTATGCGAGACTTATCGATCCGAGGAGCCGGAAATCTTCTGGGTGCCCAACAGCACGGCTTTATCGATGCTGTCGGATTTGATATGTATTCGCAAATGCTGAGTGAAGCGGTGGCTAGAAAACAAGGGAAAAATACCCAAGAAAAAACGACAGTCGAAATCGACATGGGAATCAATGCTTATCTGCCAGATAGTTATGTATCCGATCAACGGCAAAAAATCGAAATCTACAAACGGATCCGAGAATTGGATTCACAGGAAATGTTTGATGAGCTTGAAGAAGATCTTCTGGACCGTTTTGGCGAATACCCAGAAGAAGTGGCGCATTTGCTGACAGTTGGTCAAATCAAGATGGACGGTGATCGTGCACTACTTGAAACGATTCGCAAACAGCAGCAGACATTGATCGTCACATTGAGCAAAGCAGGAACCAAACGTTATTCAGTTGAGCAGTTGTTTGAAGCATTGACAGCAACGAAATTAAAAGCTGGATTGGGTGTTGAAAAAGAGAAGATGGTCATCCGTCTGACAATCCCAAATACAATGGATACGGCTGTTTGGCTGCAAGAAATCCAAAGTTTTGTTAAAGCGCTGCGTGGATTAAAACGGCAAGCAGCATAGAAAGGGGTACGCTATTGAATCATAAAAATATGCGTCAAGTCATGCACGGTGCCTTAGTGCTGACTTTGGCCTCCTTGATTGCGAAAATCCTCAGTGCGTTATATCGGATTCCTTTACAGAATCTGGTGGGCGACGAGGGATTCTATGTCTATCAGCAAGTTTATCCTATTTACGGTATTGCGATGACGCTTGCGTTGTCAGGCCTGCCTCAGTTTATCTCGAAGTATGTTGCAGAGAAAAAGACACCTTTGGAACAAAAAGATGCGTTAAAGCAAGTATATCCATATGTTTTTTGGACAGGGATCTGTCTGTGGTTAGGAACATGGCTGTTCAGCACAGAAATCGCAAGGCTGATGGGGGATGCACAATTAGCACCGCTTGTCCAAATCGTTTCGTTCACTTTTTTACTGATGCCGGGGCTTTCGATTTATCGAGGAAATTTTCAAGGACGTTTTCTGGTAGAACCCACAGCAGTTTCTCAAGTCATTGAGCAGTTTGTGCGGGTAGCGGTCATCGTTTTCAGTGCGATGGCGTTCCGAAAGTTTGGCTGGAGTGTTTATGAAACTGGGACTGCTGCAATGGGTGGTGCAGTCGTTGGTGGAGTTTTCGCTCTTGGCATTTTGAGATATTATGAAAAGAAGGTTTACGGCGAACGCTTGGAATTACGTTATCTTCCGAAGTGGGATGAATCGTCCAAACGATTCATCCATCGCTTTTTGGTCGAAGGCGGACTAATTTCGATTTACAGCGGTCTCTTGATTTTTTTTCAGCTGATTGATTCGTTTTTTGTTAAAAATGCCTTGCAATACTATGGTTTGACAGAACATGCGTCAAAAATCGCCAAAGGGGTCTATGACCGAGGGCAGCCCCTTGTTCAGTTGGGGTTAGTGATTGCTACAGCTTTGAGTGCAACCTTTTTGCCGATACTGACGAAATTTTTGATCAGAAAAGAACAGCATCAATTTGTTCAGACGGCAAAAATCTATCTGAGACTGACAACAGCACTGGCGCTCGCTGCTTCTACAGGTTTAGCGCTGCTGCTGCCTTATATCAACTATGCGTTGTTCAAAGACTACGCAGGAAACGGTACCTTAGCACTGTTTATCTTTTCAATTGCGCTGACAGCCGTTATCCAAGCTTATCAGAGTATTGCTCAGAGTAAAAATCGATTTCGTCCTTCGCTGAAAGCTACTGGCTGGGGGATTTTGGCCAAGCTGCTGCTGACTGCATGGCTGACGAGCTGGTTTGGCACTGCCGGAGCGAGTCTTTCTACTTTAGCAGGACTGTTGGTTACATTGATTTTCTTGATTCGAGCAGAAACAAAACATATCACGAGGTTTTGGACAGAACGGAGATTTGGGCGAAAACTCATTCTTTGCTTGATGACGATGGCTTTTGCGCTTATGGTCTATTACGGAGTTGTTGCGGTATTTGGTCCAGTCCAACATCGCTGGGAGGCGTTTGTACTTAGCGTGTTTGGTGTTGGTGTCGGTGGAGCGACATTCATTTTCATGATGATCCGATTACAAGTATTTACGATCCGTGAATGGCTGATGATGCCGTTTGGGAAAAAAGTCCTGTCCTTCAATCTTAAAAAAAAATCATAAGAAATGAGGAAATTTTATGCGTTTAGACAAATTTATGAAAATCTCGCGTATTATCAAAAGACGATCTGTTGCGAAAGAAGTAGCAGACAAAGGAAGAATCCAAGTCAACGGAAAACTTGCTAAATCTTCAAGCGATGTAAAAGTCGGTGATACGCTGAAAATCCAATTCGGAAACAAAACATTAGAAGTCAAAGTCAAAGAACTGCATGAGTCAACGAAAAAAGAAGATGCAGAAAAAATGTATGAGATTCTTTCCGAAAAACGCAACGAAACAAACAACGATTAGATTAGACAAGAGTTAGTGATGTTGGTATAATGAGGAAGACAATCAAAAAAGATTGGAGCGGGGGAAATGTCGAAAAAAAGCAACAAAATCGCTGCGTTGGATACAGACTATGCAAAAAGAAAATATGCTGAGTTTCAAAAACAGCAGAAACAACTGATTTTTCGAAGACGTCGGCTAGCGGTGCTTTTTTTAGGTGCATTCATTATTTTCGCGATAATCGGTTTGCAGATTTTTCATGATGTACAGCGGATGAATAAGCTGAATGAATTGAAAGTCGAAGCAAAAACAGAACAATCAGATGTCCAGGCAAATGTTGCACAGCTGAAAGAAGATGTCGCATTGCTGAAAGACGAAGACTATGTTGCGAAACTTGCCCGCAGCCGTTTCTTTTACTCAAAAGAAGGCGAGCAAGTATACCCAGTGTTAGAATCTAACACGAACAACTCTGCTGATGAAGCTGAGAACACACAAGAAACGACAACGACTAGTTCTACAACTGCAAATTAAGCAGTAAAATATAAGGGGAATAATTAGGAGGAACATTTTTTTTATGTCAATCGAAGTAGGAGCAAAAC
Source organism: Enterococcus faecalis 13-SD-W-01 (assembly GCA_000415185.1). Taxonomy (GTDB): domain Bacteria; phylum Bacillota; class Bacilli; order Lactobacillales; family Enterococcaceae; genus Enterococcus_B; species Enterococcus_B faecalis_A. The sequence goes on along the minus strand of KE351655.1, from coordinate 8,743 downwards.
TGCAAGGAAAAGTGTCAGGGATCACAAATTTTGGAGCGTTTATTGATTTAGGTTCTGGGAAAACTGGACTAGTCCATATCAGCGAAGTATCAAACGGCTTTGTCAAAGATATCCATGATGTATTAAGCGTGGGAGACGAAGTAACTGTATTAGTAACTTCTGTCGGAGATGACGGCAAGATCGGATTATCTATCCGCAAAGCACAACCACAACCGGAAACAACAGAGGAGCCAAAGAAATTTCCTCGCAAAGATACAAGAGAACATCGTCCAGCACAAAAAAAGACCTTTTCACGCAGTCAGCCTGCTAACAAAAGCCAAGACTTCGATTCACTGATGAGTTCATTTTTGAAAGACAGTGATGACCGTTTATCTTCATTGAGAAGAAATACGGAAGGCAAACGCGGCGGCAGAGGCGGCCGTCGAGGCTAAGACGAAACAATCAGTCGATAAATAAGGAAGCATGAAGTTTCCAATTCATAAGCCGGAATTTACTGAAAAATTGAGAATCAATTTTCGTAAATTCCGGCTTCTTATTTTTAGTTGAATTTACAAGGAGTGCAAGTAGAGACAATGGATGAGATGTTCTATGAATTTGAAAAAAAGAATAATCATTGGGAACAAGAAACAGCTGTTTTAGCAGCAGTATCTGGCGGAGTCGACTCGGTTGTTCTGCTTGATTTGATGCAAAAAGTCCAGCAGAAAATCGGTTTTCGCTTAGGGGTTGCCCATGTGGATCATCAATTACGACCAGAGGCCAAAGAAGAAGCGGAATTTCTTAAAGTATATTGTGAGGAAAAGGGTATTCCTTTTCATTCAGCAGTCTGGGAAGAGCCTGCTGAAAAAGGCATCGAAACAGCAGCTCGAGCGTTCCGCTATCATTTTTTTGAAGACTGTATGGTACGATACGATTATTCTATTTTGCTGACGGCACACCACGGAGATGATCAAATCGAAACGATCTTGATGAAGCTGCTTCGGGGCGGGCGTCTAGACAGTTTTGCCGGTATCAAAAAGCAGCAGCTGTTTGCGAACGGGAAATTAGTCCGTCCGCTTTTGGATTTCAGCAAAGAACAGCTTTATGCATATGCCGAACAGCACCAGCTTCATTATTTTGAAGATGCAACCAATCAACTATTGGATGTCCAAAGAAATCGGCTTCGCCATTTAGTCGTACCGCAGCTGAAAAAAGAAAATTCGCAGACAATGGCGCATTTTCAGCAGTTTTCTCAGCAAATCCAATGGGCAGATCAGCTGATCAAAAAGCAAATGACACAGTTCTTGTCTGAAAAAGTACAAAAAATCAACAATAGCTGGCAATGGAAAGAAGAAGACATCAAAAAAATGGAAGAAGGCGAACGCTACTTTTTTCTGCGGCATTTTTTTGATTCGATTTTTTCAGAAACACAAACACCAATCAAAGAACAGCAGCTCACAGCTATCTTAAATCAGATGCAAGAAGAAAAAGCCCAATGGACGATCGTCATCGGCAATAGTTGGCAGCTGAAAAAAGAATATCAGACGTATTATTTGATACAGGAAAAAGAAGAAACAGAAGAAAATGACAAGTATCCTCTTGAATTGAATAAAGGAATGTATTTGAATGGAGAAGAATGGGTCGGGCTTTTTGAATCAGGAAAAGAAGAGATTCCACAAGCTGTCGGAAATTGGGAAACGTTTAGACAAGATATCTGGCTGCCAAAAGATGAGATTTTCTTTTTAGAAAAACGTCAGCCGGGAGATCGAATCGCTTTGAGCGAGAAGCTGACGAAGAAAATCAGTCGCTATTTCATCGACAATAAAATACCCGATTCACAAAGAAAGCAAAGCTGGGTGCTTGTAAATAGCGAAAGAGTGATTTATAGTTTGATCCCATTTGCCTTTTCCTATTTGAGTATTCGCCAAGAAACTGATAAAATACACTACATACTTCTTTATAAATCTCAAAGGAAGAAACTGGAAGGAGAACCTGATGTTAGAAAAGGATATTGAAAGAGTTTTAATCACAAAAGAAGAGATACAGACGCGTTGTGAAGAAATGGGCAAAGTACTGACTGAAGAATACCGCGACACAAATCCATTAGTTGTGGGTATTTTAAAAGGCGCTGTTCCTTTTATGGCAGATATCGTACGATCAATCGACACTCACTTGGAACTTGACTTCATGGATGTTTCAAGTTACGGCAATGCAACAGTTTCTTCAGGTGAAGTGAAAATAGTCAAAGATTTGGACACGAACGTGGAAGGTCGCGACTTGCTGATTGTCGAAGATATCATCGACAGCGGACGTACACTTGCTTATCTTGTTGATCTTTTTAAATACCGTAAAGCAAAATCAGTGAAAATCGTGACACTGTTAGACAAACCAGAAGGACGTGTCGTAGATATCAAAGCAGATTACGTTGGTTTTGATGTCCCAAATGAATTTGTTGTTGGATATGGTCTGGATTATGCAGAAGCATACCGAAATCTTCCATACATCGGCATTCTAAAACCAAGCGTTTATCAGTCAAATTAGTGACAGTTCGCAATTAAGTTGTGTTACAATAGAATGGTCAGGATTGATAAAAGACTGCTCAATTTAAAATAACGCTTTGGGAGGGCAAAGATGAACAAAAAGAATAACGGCATGATGAAAAATGCTTTATATTACGTCCTCGTGATCTTAGCGATGGTAATGGTTGTTTATTTCATTTTTGGTAATAATGGCCAGCAATCGTCAGATATCGAGTACTCAAAATTCACAGAGCAATTAGAATCAGGCAAAATCAAAGAATTCAGCGTTCAACCTTCGAACGGGGTCTATAAGATCAGCGGTGAATATAAAGAACGCCAAACAGTAAGCAACAGCGGCGGACTATCTATCTTGGGTTCAACTGATGTGACGACTAGTCATTTCACAACAATTGTTTTACCAAATGATACGACGCTGAGCCAAGTAACTGACTTGGCAAAAGCAAACGACGTACAGACAACAGTCAAAGAAGAATCAAGCAGCGGCTTGTGGGTCTCTCTACTTCTTAGCTTCTTGCCAATCGTTGTCATCATTTTCTTCTTCTACATGATGATGGGACAACAAGGCGGCGGTGGCGGCGGCGGTGGCCGAGTGATGAACTTCGGCAAATCCAAAGCAAAAGAAGCAGATAAAAAAGCAAACCGTGTTCGTTTTTCAGACGTTGCCGGTGCAGAAGAAGAAAAACAAGAACTTGTCGAAGTGGTAGAATTCTTGAAAGACCCTCGACGATTCATTGAGTTAGGTGCCAGAATCCCAGCTGGGGTACTTTTAGAAGGACCTCCAGGGACAGGTAAAACTTTATTAGCAAAAGCAGTAGCAGGCGAAGCCGGTGTACCGTTCTATTCTATCTCCGGTTCTGATTTCGTGGAAATGTTCGTCGGTGTCGGTGCCAGCCGTGTCCGCGACTTGTTCGAAACAGCGAAGAAAAACGCGCCAGCCATCATCTTTATTGATGAAATCGATGCTGTCGGACGCCAGCGTGGGGCTGGTATGGGCGGCGGACATGATGAACGCGAACAAACATTGAACCAATTATTGGTTGAGATGGATGGGTTTGACGGAAACGAAGGCGTGATCGTTATTGCGGCTACTAACCGTTCAGATGTTTTAGACCCAGCGCTTCTGCGTCCAGGACGTTTTGACAGACAGATTTTAGTTGGTCGTCCAGATGTCAAAGGTCGTGAAGCAATCTTGAAAGTTCACGCACGCAACAAACCATTAGCAGACGATGTAGACTTGAAAGTCGTAGCACAGCAAACACCAGGTTTTGCCGGTGCGGATTTAGAAAACGTATTGAACGAAGCTGCGTTAGTTGCAGCAAGAAGAAACAAAAAGAAAATCGATGCTTCCGATATCGATGAAGCAGAAGACCGCGTCATTGCTGGTCCTGCGAAGAAAGATCGCGTAATCAGCAAGAAAGAACGCGAAATGGTTGCTTACCATGAAGCTGGACATACAATCGTCGGTTTAGTATTGAGCCGTGCGCGTGTTGTTCACAAAGTAACGATCATCCCTCGCGGCCGCGCAGGCGGATACATGATCGCTTTACCAAAAGAAGACCAAATGCTGATGACAAAAGACGATATGTTCGAACAAATCGTCGGCTTGCTTGGTGGACGTACAGCAGAAGAAATCATCTTCAACGTTCAATCAACTGGTGCTTCAAATGACTTTGAACAAGCAACAGGGCTTGCTCGAAGCATGGTAACAGAATACGGAATGAGCGATAAATTAGGACCAGTCCAATACGAAGGCAACCACCAAGTATTCGTCGGTCGTGATTATGGCCAAACAAAAGCTTATTCTGAACAAGTTGCTTTTGAGATCGACCAAGAAGTTCGCAAGATTTTGATGGATGCTCATAAAAAAGCACATGAAATCATCGAAGCGCACCGCGAACAACATAAATTGATCGCTGAAAAACTTTTGGAATTCGAAACATTGGATGCCAAAGCAATCAAATCATTGTTTGAAACAGGCCAAATGCCTGCTGGTTCAGATTCTGAATATCCTAGCGAAAAAGAAGCGAGAACTTTTGAAGAAGCAAAACGTGCTTTGGAAGAAAAAGACGCTGAAAAACAAGTTCAGGAAAAACATGATTTTGAAGAAAGCAAAAAAGAATTAGGTGACGACGAATCAGAAGCAAAACATGATTCTAGTCATGATGAAGAAGAGAAATAATCTCTGAAGAGCAGGAAAACAAGAAACGGACAAAAGCCGACTTGTTTTCCTGTTTTTTTTATTTCTTAAAAAATGGTTCCGAAAGTTGAAAAAAAAGTATGTTACTAGTATGATTCACTAATGAGTTGAATTTCCCAAAAAGGAGTACATAAAATGAAAGATTATTTAGTCAAAGCATTAGCGCACAATGGGTATGTCCGTGTATATGCTGTACAAGCAACTGAAACTGTTGCGGAGGCACAACGCCGCCACGATACTTGGAACACTTCATCTGCTGCGTTAGGACGCACATTAATAGGGACTTTGTTGTTAGGTTCTACATTAAAAGGTGACGACAAGCTGACTGTTCGTATCCAAGGAGATGGACCTGCTGGAGGAATCGTAGCAGACGCCAACGGAAAAGGCGAAGTCAAAGGATACATCAAAAATCCGCATTTGAGTTTGCCTCTTAACTCTCAAGGAAAACTTGATGTCCGCGGTGCAGTCGGTACAAGCGGGATGTTTACCGTAACAAAAGACTTAGGATTGAAAGAACCATTTTCTGGACAATCTCCAATCGTTTCAGGAGAACTTGGCGAAGACTTTACTTATTATCTAGCTGTTTCAGAACAAATCCCTTCAGCTGTTGGTCTAAGTGTATTGGTCAATACCGACGATACAATCAAAACAGCGGGCGGTTTTATGATCCAAATCATGCCGGGTGCAGATGAAGAAACAATCACAAAAATCGAAGAACAATTAAAAGAAACACCACGCGTTTCTTCTTTGCTAGATGAAGGACAAACGCCTGAAGAAATTTTAAAAGGACTTTTAGGCACAGATGAATTAACGATTTTAGAAAAAATGCCTGTCCAATTCAAATGCGACTGCTCAAAAGAAAAATTTTCTGAAGCAATCATTGCCTTGGGTGCAGAAGAAATCCAAGCAATCATCGATGAAGACCATGGTGCGGAAGCTGTATGTGCTTTTTGCAATAACAAATATCAATACAATGAAGAAGACTTGCTTGAATTGAAAAAAGAAGCATTAGGAGGAATCTAATTGGAACACACATGGAAAATCGGAGATGTAGAAATACCAAATCGTGTCGTTGTTGCACCAATGGCAGGTATCAGTAATTCTGCTTTCCGAGTGACAGTAAAAGAATTTGGTGCAGGACTTGTTGTCTGTGAAATGATCAGCGACCAAGGAATCCATTACCGAAACAAGAAAACATTGGAAATGCTGTATATTGACGAAACCGAGCATCCATTAAGTTTGCAGATTTTTGGCGGAAATAAAGATACGTTAGTCGAAGCAGCGCAATTTGTTCAAGAAAATACGAAAGCAGACATCATCGACATCAATATGGGCTGTCCTGTAAACAAAGTAATCAAAGCAGAAGCTGGTGCTAAATGGCTGCTGGATCCTGATAAAGTTTACGAAATGGTGCATGCTGTATCCTCAGCAGTAGATATTCCTGTCACAGTAAAAATGCGTATCGGCTGGGATGACCAACATGTTTTCGCTGTCCAAAATGCATTAGCTGCTGAATCAGCAGGCGCAAAAGCCATTGCCATGCACGGCAGAACAAGAGTCCAAATGTATGAAGGAAAAGCGGACTGGGATGTATTAAAAGAAGTCAAAAGCCATTTGACGATCCCGTTCATGGGGAATGGTGATGTCAAAACACCAGAAGATGCAAAACGTATGCTGGAATATGTAGGAGCTGACGGTGTAATGATCGGCCGCGCTGCTTTAGGAAATCCTTGGATGATCCACCGTACACAACATTATTTGGAAACAGGCGAATTGATCCCTGAGCCAAGACCGCGTGAAAAAATGGATACAGCAAAAGTCCACTTGCAACGTTTGATCGACTTAAAAGGGGAAGCTGTTGCCTGCCGTGAATTCAGAACACATGCTTCTTATTATCTAAAAGGTATTCCACGTGCAGCAAAAGTAAAAGTAGCCATCAACCAATCAGAATCTCAACAAGAAATCATTGATTTGATGGATGCTTTTTTAGAAAAAAGTGAGAAAACAATCGCAAGAGCTTAGTGCGAAAATAAATGATGAATAACCAGTGAGACAACAGTTTTTTCTGCAAAGTCCCATAAAAAAGAAGCGGGCTAGACAAAAATCACAACGATTTTTGTTACAGCCCCTTGCTTTTTTTGTGTTTCATTGGCATTATAAGGAAGAGAGAAACAAGGAGAATGGAGGAACTTTTGTGACAGAAGAACAACAACAGCAAGTAGAAGATTTAAATGATCAAATGCTTGTTCGTCGACAAAAAATGGAACAATTGAGAGAAAATGGGATCGATCCTTTTGGTAAACGATTTGAACGCACACATCACTCTGCAGAATTGCATGAATTATTTGATGCGCGTACAAAAGATGAATTAGCTGAAATGAACTTAACTGCTAGTGTCGCAGGACGTATGATGACACGCCGCGGAAAAGGAAAAGCTGGTTTTGCGCATTTACAAGACCGCGAAGGACAAATCCAGATTTATGTGAGAAAAGATCAAGTAGGCGAAGAAGCTTATGAAGTATTCAAACACGCAGACTTAGGTGACTTCTTTGGTGTAACTGGACATATCATGAAAACAGATACTGGTGAAGTTTCTATCAAAGCGACAGAATTCACGATCTTATCTAAAGCATTACGTCCATTACCAGATAAATACCATGGTTTGACAAATGTTGAACAACGCTACAGACAAAGATACTTAGATTTGATCAGTAACCGCGAAAGTTTCGACCGCTTCATGAAACGCAGCCAAATCATCAGCGAAATCCGTCGTTATTTAGATGGACATGGATACATCGAAGTAGAAACGCCTGTACTACACAACGAAGCTGGAGGAGCTGCTGCGCGTCCATTTACAACTCACCATAATGCGTTAGATATGGATCTTTATTTGCGTATTGCATTAGAGCTTCACTTGAAACGTTTGGTTGTCGGCGGAATGGAAAAAGTTTACGAAATCGGCCGTGTCTTCCGAAATGAAGGAATCGATACAACGCATAACCCAGAATTCACTATGCTGGAAGCTTATACAGCTTACACAGATTATCAAGATGTAATGAACTTGACTGAAGGAATCATCCGCAACGCTGCTGAAAAAGTATTAGGTTCAGCTGTGATTTCTTATGATGGACAAACTATCGACTTGGAAAGCGACTTTAAACGTATCCATATGGTTGATGCTGTCAAAGAACAAACAGGTGTTGATTTCTGGCAAGAGATGTCAGTAGAAGAAGCACGTGCGTTAGCAAAAGAACACAATGTTGAAATCACTGATGCAATGGAAGTAGGACATATTATCAATGAATTCTTCGAAACATTTGTAGAAGAAACATTGCAGCAGCCGACATTCGTTTACGGTCATCCAGTAGAAGTTTCTCCATTAGCGAAGAAAAATCCAAAAGATGAACGCTTTACTGATCGTTTTGAATTGTTTATCGTAGGGCGCGAATTCGCAAATGCCTTTACAGAATTAAATGATCCAATCGATCAAAGAGAACGTTTTGAAGCACAAGAAAAAGAACGTGAGCAAGGAAACGATGAAGCGCACGGTGTAGATGAAGACTTCCTGGAAGCACTAGAATATGGTATGCCGCCAACTGGTGGACTAGGAATCGGTATCGACAGATTGGTAATGCTTCTAACAGATGTACAATCCATCCGTGACGTACTATTATTCCCAACAATGCGCTAAAATTCCTTTTAAAAAGAGAATATTTAGCTTATAAATAGAAAAGACCTTGGCTATCCTTATACAAATAGTCAAGGTCTTTTCTAACATTTGACGAAAAATGCAACGAATATTTGTAAAAAAGAAAACGCACTATCAATGGACAAGGGAAATATAAACGAACGAAAAGGACGTAAAAAATAGAAATGATCGGATAATGAAAAAAAGCCGAAAATATGCAAGAAATTCGTTGACCAATGCTTATTTAGTTGGTATATTATTATTTGTTCACGAGGACAGAAGTTAAAAACTCACGAACGAAAAAAAGTTTTAAAAAAGTTGTTGACGAGTTGTTCTTAACAT
>KE351654.1 GCA_000415185.1 Enterococcus faecalis 13-SD-W-01 | reverse complement strand
TGGATTGGATCAGTAAAGGTGATCCGAATGATCCGGTCAATGGTTGTGCAGGAAACCCAGGAGAAGCTATTGATGGGGTTCAAATCTATTACACAACACCGGCAGGAGAGTCACTATCTCAAGCGTATTATCGTTCCCAAACTTCTGAACGTGCCGGCTGGTTGAATGTATGTTGTGATGATGGTACTTCTATTGCCGGTTATGATGGATGGCAGGAATATTGGGGGAACCGTTGGATCGTCTTCAAATTGGGATTGCTTCTGCTAATCCATTCTCAACCTATGTACCTGGAGATGACCTAGGGCATTATACGGAAGGAACAGATACAAATACTAAACCGTCAGTGGATATTGATGCCATCATTAATGCCTCCGTTCATGATTTTATTACGGAAAATCCTCTTTTCTCTGCCTTTTCTAAGGCGGAATTCAAGGCAGAAAGGACCTATGGTCCAGTAGTCGCTCCTGGTGTAGATCTTTGGATTAAAACGAGTGCAACATGGACGGTTAAAGGCACCGACGGCGCTTATTTTTCCATCAAGAATGGCAAAATTAGTGCGAATGTCGATGATATAGTAAGTGAGCTTTTCCCTTCAGGACTTGTGGGAACAGTTGATTATATTAACTTTAGGAAAACAGCTGAAAAATACGCTGGAAAAATTAAAAACGGAGCCATTATTTTTTCTGCGGCAGCCCGAAAAGAAGAACCTGGTTGTCCTGGGACAAAAATCACCTTCCAATCTAAGACAGAAACAGATAAACAAGAAGTTGAGACAGAAGTTAGTTTTGAAATTTATTTCAAACAAGTACCTGGTGCACCGGTATCTTATCCTGTAGAAGATTACAATAATCTTTTTAATTGGGGGAACGTTGCAAAAGTTTCTGCAGTTATTGCTGTTCTAGGTCTTATAACAATTCTTTCTCCTGGAGAAGCTGTTATTGGTGGTGCCGCTGCAACAGCAGCAGCAGTTCTTGCGATGTTCACAAAAGTTACTAAACTTATTTTTGATTAACTTGCTAACAGTCTCTATTCCATAACTTATGATTTAAAATTAGAGATGTATGTCCGTTCTTAAATGGCGGTAAATTCATTGTGGAATATATCCCTCACTTTTTGATTATTTACCAAGTAGCCATCAAAAAGGAGGGATATAACCCTGATAAAATAGTACCCCAACCATAAAAAAAATATATAGTGCACATAAAAAGCTAAAGATAGTTCTCAATTTAAGTTGTTTGGCTAGTCGTGTACTCTTTTCCATTGGAAAGAGTATGACTTTTAATGGATTATCCGGATATTTTTCTAGATATTTCATCCAAAACGCCTGTTGTTTTTCTCTACTTGGAGTTAAAAACTGTAATAGTAAACTTAAAAAAGCATATATAGCTAAAGATACAATGACTCCAAAAAAATTATCAGAAAAGTAACAACCGATCACTATACCCAGCACTATCATCATCATAACAAGAATAGTATTATATAACCGAGGAAACTTTATAAAATAATGTTTATAATACTCACGGATGCAAGTTTCTCGGTATTTCTTATCAGTATCCGTTAAGTCTGGATATTGTTCTTTAAGTAGTTTTTCTTTTTCAATTTTTAAGTGCTTTTTCATTTTATTAATCCATAGTGTCCAAATGAAAATAATAAAAAGGAGAACATAAAAAATAATTAAAAGAACAGGTACATTCATTTCCATACAACCACCTCATTAAGTTAAATAACATTCAGTATACTTCTAATCTTTTTAGAAGACAAGCTTTATTTTTAGTAAATTTTATACAAATCAACAGCTCGATACATTATTTTCAGGTACACTTTAATTTGGCTATATAACATATCTTCCTATGATAGAAACAAAAAAAGACATGCGATATGTCTTTTTTT
>KE351653.1 GCA_000415185.1 Enterococcus faecalis 13-SD-W-01 | reverse complement strand
CCTTTACTGATCCAATCCAACCAGCCACTTTCAATAGTATGCACACGATAACGTAGTGTACCCGTATCTACTTTAATATAGAGCATATCGTGTTGATTGTTAGGTAGTCCGGCAAAACCAGTAGAATCTGTATCATTAAAATTTGTAATTTCCCCTAACCAAGAACCATTGAGAACACGTAAACTATAGTGAACATTGGTTGAAAGATTCCCGCCGTTACTATTTCCTGTTGTAAACGTTGAAAATGGGCTCGAAGTAGTAATCCCAATTTGAAGACGGTCTAAGGGTTCTCCTAACATTCCTGCCCAACCATCATAACCAGGAATCGAGGTACCGTCATCACAGCATACGTTTAACCATCCAGCGCGATCGGCCGTTTGGGAACGATAATACGCTTGAGACAATGTTTCCCCTTCGGGTGTCGTATAATAGATTTGAACCCCATCAATGGTTTCCCCTGGATTTCCCGCACAGCCATTGACTAAATCATTCGGATCTCCTTTACTGATCCAATTTAACCAGCCGCTTTCAATAGTATGCACACGATAACGCAACGTTCCTTTGTCTACCTTGATATAGAGCATATCATGTTGGTTCATTGGTAGTCCGGCAAATCCGTAAGCATCTGTATCATTAAAGTTGGTAATTTCACTTAACCAAGAACCACCAAGTACACGTAAGCAGTAATGAACATTCGTCGTGAACGATGGAGGTGTTGGCTGAATCGGTGGAATCGAATCGGTTGGATAATCAGCAGTATCAGAAGGTCGCCAAATCTCATAGTAGGTAAATTCATTCGCGACTAAATAGTTGGTATCCAATCTTAGATCTTGAATAGCTGTATTGGCTTCTCCTTTAGTGTAATAGCAAGTGGAAGTAATATATTTTCCGCCACCACTAATGACACCAGTATGTCCTCCAGCACCCCCAGAGTCTGCCATTGAGCTTCCTTCAGACAACAAAATAATGTCTTCATCCTGAATCTGGTTCAACGTAGCGCCACTGGAATTTCCTACCAGAACCAATTGATAACCACATCGAGCAAGATAGCCGCCTAAAGTAACGGTACTGTAAAGATAATCATAGGGGACACCAGTCGCTTCACTGACTGCTGCAGTAATACTTCCTGAACAGTCGGCTGTGCCGTCGGCCCCATTTCGAGAACCATACATTGAATAGGTTAAGTGATTTCTATGTTTGTTAAACCAATCAATGACTTTGCCTCTCATTGTTGAATCACCTGTTAGATTACTCAGTTCATTGTACCAGTATCTTGCCTGTTGAGCTCTAATTGGTTGATTAAGTTCTTCCGGAATCTCATAATATCGAAGAAAAAGGTTCGCTAGTTCTTCTGGCGTTTGATTGCTTGTTTTAAATTGTTGGAAAGTCATAGTTGGACATATGAATTGTTGATTATTGGCTACTTCCCATTCAATTCGTTTGCACTGAGAAATAACGTCTGTGTAATTCAACCCATTCGCATTTGCCCAATCGATGTATTTAGTGGCTGGAGTCCATTGGACCAGCCCATATCC
>KE351652.1 GCA_000415185.1 Enterococcus faecalis 13-SD-W-01 | reverse complement strand
CACATGGTTTCGGGTCTACGACTACATACTCAATCGCCCTATTCAGACTCGCTTTCGCTGCGGCTCCGTCTCTTCAACTTAACCTCGCATGCAATCGTAACTCGCCGGTTCATTCTACAAAAGGCACGCCATCACCCATTAACGGGCTTTGACTTGTTGTAGGCACACGGTTTCAGGTTCTATTTCACTCCCCTTCCGGGGTGCTTTTCACCTTTCCCTCACGGTACTGGTTCACTATCGGTCACTAGGGAGTATTTAGCCTTGGGAGATGGTCCTCCCGGATTCCGACGGAATTCCTCGTGTTCCGCCGTACTCAGGATCCTCCTAGGTGCTTTCCAAATTTTGTCTACGGGGCTTTCACCCTCTTTGACTGACTTTTCCAAGTCATTCGACTATCTGAAAAAACTACCATATCGGAGTCCTACAACCCCAGCAAGCAAGCTTGCTGGTTTGGGCTTTTCCCGTTTCGCTCGCCGCTACTCAGGGAATCGAATTTTCTTTCTCTTCCTGCAGGTACTTAGATGTTTCAGTTCTCTGCGTCTACCTCGAATGCGCTATGTATTCACGCAAACGTAACATCCTATAAAAGATGTTGGGTTCCCCCATTCGGAAATCTCTGGATCAAAGCTTACGTACAGCTCCCCAAAGCATATCGGTGTTAGTCCCGTCCTTCATCGGCTCCTAGTGCCAAGGCATCCACCGTGCGCCCTTATTCACTTAACCTTAATCAACCTTGCGGTTGGGTTTTGATCGTTACTTCTAGCGATAGAAGACGGATCAAGAAAATAAGCAATTGAACTTATTAAAAAACTCATTCAACGCGGTGTTCTCGGTTTTGTTACAATTTTTACTTCAATATCCAGTTTTCAATGAGCAAAC
>KE351651.1 GCA_000415185.1 Enterococcus faecalis 13-SD-W-01 | reverse complement strand
ACCAAAAAACGACATTTTAAAATGACCATTAACAGATATTGAGCTGAAACACCCATTTTCTCTCAAATCTCTTTATATTCAGAAAGAAATATCCCTAGATTATCTCTTTTTTCCCATTTCACGGTGTTTTCCGGTGGCAATTGATACTTTGGATCCATGTTACCTCCTTAAACGAAAAAACACCACCTAACTTTTCAGTTAAGTAGTGTCCCTTTTATGAAATACTCTATCTTTTTATTAGAGTGACTTATTTTGGTTCTTATGTTCTGGATCTGCTCGATCTACTGCTTTTTCTTTGGCATCTGCAATTCTTTCTTCAAACTTATTTTTCAATCCCACTTTCTTATGAATAGTGCCCTGGAATTTCATTTTGTTTAGAAACTGCTCATACATATCTTGGCTAAGTCCAAAAGTATCCAATAAATACCCGTTCTCTTTCCCCCAATTACTCAAACCTCTATAGTAAAATTCTCTATGAACATCTTTGATTACAAATGGCATCACATTGTGCTTTAAACATTCTTTAAACATGATCAATCGTCCAGTTCGCCCATTACCATCTGCAAACGGATGAATTCTTTCATACTTAACATGAAAGTCTGCTATTTCGTATAAAGTAACAACTTTATTTTTTTCATATTGCTCGATTAGTTCGTTCATTTTCTGACTTACTTCTTCAGGATCTGCGGTTTCAACTTCGTCATAACCAAATCCTATAGCATTCTGAAGAATCTTAAACTCACCCACTGGTGTTAGGGGGTTAGATTCATCCGACGTTCCTTTCTTTAGGATTCGGTGTAAATTTTTGATAAAATCAACGGTCAAGGGTTCGTCTACTTTATCAATAATATAGTCCAATCCTTTGAAATGATTTTCCGTTTCTTTTATATCATCAATTTTAGTAGCCTCACCATTTTCTGCAGGTGGAAGGATATTGTTTTCGAAAATTAAAGCTGTTTGCTTCTCAGAAATCCGAGAACCCTCAATTCGATTAGAATTATAAGCCATTTCGACTTGAGTTAGGTGATAGATTCCACCATGTAAATTTGCTTGCTTCTCTAGTTGCAGCCGTTCAACTAAGTCCATACTATTTATATCCATATCAATGCTCCTTTTATCGATCCTATCAAATCAAAATTGCTATTCAACTCTAATAGTTTTTCCATTACTATAGTTAATATCAAATCCAGCTTGGACATTATAGATAATAATATTGAATGATATTCTTGTATCTTCAATACTCTGAGCTTCCATTTGGATTGCTCTAGGAACCAGCTCTCTATCTCTAAATATAGGCGTTACCCTGTATCTTACATGATTGCTTGTATTCCTCAAATAATTTGCTACTTCATTTTCATATTGTACCATACAATGCCCACAGTGAGCATTCTTTTAAATAGCTTGATTTTTTTTTC
>KE351650.1 GCA_000415185.1 Enterococcus faecalis 13-SD-W-01 | reverse complement strand
ATTAGATGAAGCTATCGAAACATATCTTAACTTTGGAAACGCTCGAAACGTTGAAGTAGTTGGATTTACAAGGTATCCAGACCGCTCAAGCGTAGGCAAAACAACTGGAACCATCCAAGTACAAGAAAAATTGAGCAGTGGAAATTATGTCCAAATGACCTACGATGTTCCATTTACTGTAAAAGGATCATTAGAGATAACAAATGTCTCAAATTTTGAGTTTGGAACTGTTCGAAGAAGCAATCGTCGTCAGACAGTCATAGCTCAGAATCAAGAAAGTACTCCTCTTGGACTACAGCTAACTGATTATATTGGTACAAGTTCCTGGTCACTTCAAGCATATCAAAGCTCCTCATTCCAAGATTCTCAAGGTAACCTCTTAAAGGGAGCTGAAATTAGACTTAACAATATTGTTAGTCAAAGTGATCAAGCGGATAATCTTCATACGCAAACGGAAGTAACATTAAATACTCAACCTATAGAAATTGCGAGCTATACAGTGTCTAATCCTATAGGAAATTCTCCAATAGGGAATACTTCTATTTTATTTGGAGATACTCAAAAACCTGGTGTAGAACTTCAGGTACCAAATTCGTTAGGAGCGAACGAAAACACCTATAAGACAGTAATTAATTGGGAATTAGTAGCAGATCCTAGTCAGGGAGTGAATTAAAGTGAAGAAAAAATTCAACAAAAGCGGCAGTCTACTCGTAATTGCTATATGGCTCATTTTTTTCACCCCTCTAGAAATGAATGCTGACACAGTGAATGTGAGAGAAAGATATGAAAATAATGTGACTGTGCGATTTATCCCTTCAAAAGCTGATACACTACCTAAAACAGGTGAAACAAATGCGAGTTATCTCAAAATTGCTGGTTTACTTCTTCTTTTATTAACGTCTATTGGAATAAAAGAGAACAATTCAAAAAATAACGAATAAATATTTGTCACCTATCCGTCTTTTGTGCTGATGGATAGGTGATATTTATGATAAAAAGAAAGTATAAATCCAAAATATAAGTTGTAAATTATTGATTATTTTATAGAAATATTTCCGATTTGTTTTTAAGTAGTAAATATAATTTTTTATAATTAAAAACTTTTGAAAGAATAGGGTGAAGAGAAAAAATGATAAACAAAAAAATTAGAGACAATGTACCAGTTCCGCTAATAACCGTAACGGATAAAAATGGGGCGGCATCAGAAAAATTTAGAGCAATTCGTTCGAATATCACTTTCAGTTCTGTAGATAAAGAATTGAAATCTCTTGTTATTACTTCTTCTGGGCCAAGCGAAGGGAAGTCTTTTACAGCAGCCAATCTAGCAGTTGTTTTTGCTGACACTGGAAAAAAGGT
>KE351649.1:231194-249994 GCA_000415185.1 Enterococcus faecalis 13-SD-W-01 | reverse complement strand
TGTCGTAGGTTCGAGTCCTACTGCCGGAGTCTTAAAAACAGCCTTTCAGAGGCTGTTTTTTCTTTTGCATTTTTTTAAGTTTGGATTACCTCAAGCCCTTTTTTTAGCGAAGTATAGAGCTCTGTGTTACTATTCATAATAAACAAAGAAAGTGTTGAGGTGAAAATAAATGTACTTAAAAATCACAGATAATGCAAAAAGCAAACTTGAAGAATACTTAAATCAAAAGGCAGCGATTATTCTTGATTTGGATGACGGCGTAGGTAAATACTCAAAAATGGGGATTTGTTCATTGGATACAAGTTTTAGAATCCTGATTTTAGATAAAACACAAGACCTTTCTGATTTTAAAGTACCTTTAGACAGCGATATCGGAGAAGTCTATATTAAAGATTATTCGAAAATGTACATGGATGAACAAATGACCTTAGATTTAGATGAACGCTTGCATATGTTCAAATTAAGCGGTCCTAGTGGTTCACTAGACAGCCATGTTCCAATCGTGGATTTGCGCCCTGAACGTATGAGCTGAGCAAATGAAATAACGATGACAATACAAGAATAAAAACAGCAGGTATGGGTGACCAAAATGATTTGGTGCGTCCATATCTGCTGTTTTTTAGTTTCTAAGTATTTTTTCCATTGCTTTTCCTTTTGCAAGTTCATCGATCAACTTATCTAAATAACGGATTTTCTGCATCACAGGTTCTTCGATTTCTTCCACACGAACGCCGCACACTACTCCTTTAATCAGAGAGACATTTTGATTCAGCTGCGGTGCATTTTCGAAAAAAGTTTCCAAGTCGACATTGTTATTTAGTTGTTCATCAAGACCTGACTGATCATATCCAGTCAACCAAAAAATAATTTCATCAACTTCTTCTTTGGTTCGATTTTTTCTTTCTGCTTTTTGGATATATAACGGGTAAACACTGGCAAAACTAGTAGTAAAAATACGTGGTTTAGTCATTTTTTATCCTTTCTTTATAAGAACACAAGTAATTTAAATGAAAAATTTTCAACAAAATTATATTTTTCAATGGTTATCAAATAATTCAAAAACCCCGACAGTACCGTTTGGACGGAAATAAATATGGTATTTACCATAAGTCAGTCCGTTCTCGTATGTTTTCGCATAGACACGAATCGCATCTTCCAACGCATTTTTGGTAATTCCTAAAAATTCTGCACATTCCCAGACCGTATTGAAACGTTCTTTATAGCAAGCAACGATATCAGCAGGAGTAACGACCAGTGTTGCTCCCACGTCTCGTGCTTTTTGTTCTTGTTTTCTCTGCTCATTTGTATCTTGTTTGATGATGTCTCCAGCACTCGTCAAGTAATGGCCGATTTCTTCAGCGACTGTACTGATTAGCTCTTTTTTTGATTGAAAAGGATTCAGATAAACATGTCCATCTATATATAAACCTTTTTGACCAATTGGCATATTCGTGTCAAAGACATAATTGAGTTCTTGATAAGAGGACATCATTTGTTCTAATTTGTCCAAAAAACATCAGTCCTTCTTAGCGTGTTTTTGTTTGATAAAGTCGATATAATTCAGAATATCTTCCATCTGTTCTTCAGACACATCATCATCAATGTGAGCAGCGACAGTCATTTGTTTATCTGAAAGTGCAGATTCTTCTTTTCCTTCCCGCCCATGTAAATAATCTAAAGTAACACTGAAGTAATCAGCAATTTTATTTTGAAGTTCAATATCAGGCGTGCGTCTGCCTTGCTCATAAGAAGAATAAGTCGTTCTTGCTATTCCTAAGACTTTAGCTATATCATTTTGCGTCAATTTTTTCTTTTTTCGTAATTCAGTCAAGCGTATGCCAAACATACAAATCACCCCCACATGATACTTTATGACATAAGTATACTACGCAAAACGCGTCCATGGAAGCTATTTATCTTTAATGAGTCAATACGAGTATAAAAATATTGACTGTACACTAAATGACGTAGTAATATAAAAGTACGCGAAATGACACTATAAATAACGATTAAGTCTTTCTTAAACTAATTATTTCTGATAAAAGATCTTAAATTAATTTTTTTTTTGCAAATAGATGACGCATATTGACGTATAAGGAGGTTTTAGAAGAGTGGAAAATAAAGATATTATAAAACAAATTGCTTATTTGACTCATCAACCGGAATGGGTCAACGATCCAAAACTGGTCAAAAAAGTACAATATCTTGGCAAAAAAATTATGGGAGAAAACCGTAAAGGCCGCACCAAGAAAATGATTACTGTTTATAAAAATGGTGAATTACTAGTAAAAGGTTATTCATCAGAATTAGCACCTCAGCTTGGATTCACTGCTTCAACAATCAGAAATTATGCACGTACACAGCGCACAGATGAACAAAAAAGAACATATGGATATGCGGAGGTGTAAAGATGAAATTGAACGATACATTTTACCAAGAACTATATGGTATTGGCGGTCTAAATTTTGAGTCAACGCATCTTAGCGAAAGGAAAGATCCAGGTATCCTTCTAAACACAAGTTATATTTGTGAAACAGAAGAATTCATCTATCCCTTTCAAGGAAAAGTAAAAAAAATCAATGGGAACTCGGCCATTATCTCAATTGAACAAACAACTGTCTATGATCGAGAAACAGCCCAAAACAAAAATTTTCTGGCCGTCGTTTCATTTAAAAAAATGTATCTTGCACAATAAAATCACTAACCACACTATAGATGAGAAAGGTGGAAAAAAATGTACTTATTTCCTACTATCGATAAAGAAAAAACCAAAAGAAACGTTGTGGAGCTTTTGAGCAGTTATCGGACACTTGCACGACTTGCGGATGAAGAATATTTACCAAATCTTACAGCAACTTATACTTTTGAGCCAAAAAGCTATACAGGAACAGTCAATAAAGCCATTGAGAATGCTGTAGTAAAGAAAGTAGCAGCAGAGCGAGAAATCAACAAAATAGTCAAAGCGGTCAATAAATTGAATCAAACAGATCGTCAGTTGATCTATGATAAATTTTTAGATAAAAGAGAATTGAGCAGTACAGCGATTTATTCTAAAAACAATATCAGTGCGAGTTCTTTTTACCGTGAGTTGGATAAAGCATTGATCAAATTTGCAGAAGCTTATGAATATGGGAAGCTTTTGGAAGAATGTTGAGAAGAACTTAGGATGGAATCAAGATGAGAATAGGAAATGTGCCATGTAATAATTGCATTATCAAAAAGAAAGTTGAACAGCACAAAATTACACAATCAAACAGGAAATGATTTTTGGCTGATTCAGTTCTTTTTGATTTTGAGTGAAAAATATTTTATTTAGCAGCAATTAAATTATTCAAAGTTCAAGTATAGCGAGGTGATAGTGCGTTAGCAAACGGAATTTGCTAACTATAAAAATACAAAGATGTTTTGAATGCCGTTGTAATGGTTAAATGAATAAAACTTTTTGAGGAGGAAAAAAATGACACTAACGACAAATGAAGTAGCCTATCGAGAAATCTCGATTCCTACAAATGATAATTATGATGGTGGAACTATAAGCTTTTGGCGTATTGGAAATTTAGTATTGGTTGGTTTCAGCTTCCAAGTGAAAAAAAGCCTAGGTTGGGTGGATTTAGCGGTTTATCCAACAGGTTTTCTGCCGCAACGACAGCCTTTTGCTGCGGCTAGTCTTCGTTCTTCAGCAAATCGCGGGATTGGTGCTGCTGTTTATTCAACAGGTGGAAAAATGCAAATCATCGTTGATGCGAATATTCCAGGTATACAAACATTAAAAGGAAATATGACTTATTATACAGCAGATGAGTTTCCCAGATAAGGCTCTGGGGGAACCAGAGCCTTACTACCAACAAAAATTAGACGAGTTAAGCCGAAGTTTAAATACGGATCAATTTACGATGGGGTTTGTCACAGATGCCCATTTTGATTTTGGAACATGGAGAAAAAATGCTTTTCTTAGTTTAAGAAATTTGAATAATGTTCTATCTCTTAGTGAATATTTAGATGTACTAATCTGCGGCGGGGACAATGTAGATAGTGAACAAGCAAGTCACCAACAAAAAATCGATAACATGAGCAATTACTTGTCTTTTTTCTATACCGATAGCGGTGTGGATAAATTTGCAGTAAGAGGAAATCATGATCAAGGAGGACTTGTCCATTTTAATAGTGAGGGAAAAGTAATGCCTGAAAAAGTCATTTCAGATGCTGAATTTAAAAAATATATGAAAACTGCAGAGAAAATGTATGGTGAGACCAGAGATGGAGACAGTTTGTATGGTTATAAAGACTACTCTGAAGATGGTATACGGGTGGTATTCGTAGATTCATTGGATATCCCAGAAACGTTAAATAGCGATGGCTCGTTAAAATATATAGCGCAATGGGATTACGGCTATCGTGACAAACAGTTGAAATGGATTGCAGAAGAAGCGTTAGGAAATTGTCCAGAAGACTATCATATTCTTATGGTCAGCCATGTTCCGTTGAGGCTTCGAAGTACAGATGAACCAAGAAATAAAAGAAATTTTGATTTGTTGATTGATCTAATCAACGCGTTTGTTACTAAAAAGGAAATCACGTTGCATAGTGAATTAACAGATTTTGAAGTAGAATCTTTTACGGTTGATTTTTCGAACAGATCAGAAAGTAATTTCATTGGGTTTATAGCAGGGCATGATCATTCTGAATCTGTCATAAATAATGGCAACTTCAAAACGATTGTTTGTGACAATGCTTGGCCTGAGTCAGATTCGTTTATCCAAACGTATAAAGAAGATTCCTTTACAGTTTTACAAGTAGACAAAGAGAACAGAAAATTGAATTTGAAGGGATTTGGTCGAGCGACGAATAGGACAGTAGACTATTGAAAATGCCGAGATCCGAGAGATAAGAACACTTAAAAAACCTTTGAGAAGAAGGGAAAGTAATGATTTTATTTGCAAAAGAACATTACTGAATTGCAGTTGCAATGCGCAAAAAGGCAGAAAGCAAATATCGCGAGTTTGCATGATCGAATCTACTCAAACTATGAAACGATTCTAAGCCGTCATCCACCGGGGGTAACGATGAAAGAATTAAATAACCTTGAATATCTTTGGAAAGCTTATAGCGGATTAGGTGGGAATGGCACAGGAAAGCACATGTATGAGCGTATTTGTGTTTTGCCGATTATCGATGAAGGGGAAGGATGGAATGAAAGTTTTGCAAAATATTTATAAAGCAAACAATGGTCAAGATATGCTGTTCTTTAACTGGACAAGCTCCGTGCCATGGCAATATCGTTTGAAAGATATTTTAGGACGTCCTAAAGAGTTCTAATAGGAGAAAAAATATGATCTCGCCATGTTGAAATGGAGAGATCATATTTTTCTTGTTTTAAATAGGATTCCCATATGCATCCGTCAGTATAATAGCTCCTTGTGGCGATACCCGATAAAACCCTACAGTTCCAGATCCGCCTTGTTCCAAAATAGATTTGCTGTAAGCAGCGAATAAATAATCAGAACCAACCATTCTATAAAATTTCATGACAATATCTTCATTTTGTAATTCAGGTGTATTATTTATTAATAACTGTAACGCTTCTTCTTGGGTAGATACTTCAGGGATGTTAGACGATGCTATTGGAGTTGATGAAGCAGTTGTCTCAGCACCCGCTTGAGATGTCTCAGTAGAAAGAGTAGATTCTTGAACTTGTGAGCTTTGTGTACTAGACGATTCTTCTGCAACGGAGGAACTGGAAGTTTTGTTCGTTATGGAAGAATCTTTTTCGCTAGTAGTACTACTAGCAGCAATACTTGACGACGACATATTTGTTGAGGAGGAAGTTCCGCAAGCAGATAGTAAAAATAGGCTGCCTAATAAAGTGATAAAACCAACTTTTTTCATTTTATTAACTCCTTATAGTCTTAATTATTATTTATGATAAACCTTATATAGTAAGAATCAAAGTGATGAGTTATCTCTTGAGGATTTTAAATAATGACAAATAAAAAAACACGCCAATAAATGACGTGTTTCAACGAATTTTTCTTAAAGTAAGCCACCTGCCGGGCTTGAACCGGCGACCCCCACCTTACCATGGTGGTGCTCTACCAGCTGAGCTAAGGCGGCATGGCAGACATGATCAATACAAGATATAGAATACCGAATCTAAAAGGTTTTGTCAATGATACTTAGAGAAAAAGATGAACTTTCAGCGTTATCTAAAGCGAGAGAAGCATAGTTCTTAAAAAATATGAAAATAGTTATTTTATAAATATTTAAATAGAAATAAATTCGTTATTTCTAATAAAGATAAATTTTAAAACAAAAAACGAAAATATCGGCTGAATTAGGAAGCGTTACCAATAAAAGGAATAATATATCGTATCAAAAACTAATAATCTGTTATCTTTTGATGATAATATTCATAAAAAGACCGATTAAAAAAACTTTCAAAAAAAATAAAAAAAGTGTTGCGTTATTTCAAAGTTGTTGGTATTATATTCATGTACTTGATTCCGGCATAGCTCAGTTGGTAGTAGCGCATGACTGTTAATCATGATGTCGTAGGTTCGAGTCCTACTGCCGGAGTACTTTAAAACACAGCTGATTGTCAGCTGTGTTTTTTTATTGTCCAGAAAAGCGAAATTGAATTGAGTGAGAGGCTTAAGATAAACGAAAGGTATTCTTTTGATTTAAGTGTTTTGTTTGTTGGTTTTTTCATCAGCGACTATACTTTTAATCAGGAGGTGTCGCTTTTGGTACAAAAGACAAGAGATGTGTATTTTGATAATGCAAAATTTTCTTCTGATGGTTTTAGTGGTATTTGGCCATTTTCTGCAGCCGTTCATCAGCGATCAGCCAATTTATAAAGATCTTTACTATTTCATTTTTATTTTCCACATGCCGGCATTTATTTTGATTGCTGGATACTTTTCAAAAAACATCGGCAAACAAGGCAGTTTGAAGAAAATAGTGAAGAAGCTGATTCTTCCGTATTTGTTTTTTCAGTTTGTTTATTCTGTCTATTATTACTTGATTGGACTGCAATCGTCATTCAATTGGGATTTTTTAGTGCCTCAATGGTCCTTATGGTTTCTGATTAGTTTGTCGCTCTGGCAGCTTTCTCTTTATTTTTTCAGGAAAATAACGCCCTTTTTGAGTATTTTTCTAAGTATTTCAATCAGTTTGCTGGCAGGATATCTGCCCTTTTTCGATCAATTGCTGACATTGCAGCGAACGTTGACTTTCCTGCCATTTTTTATTGCTGGTTATTATCTTTCTTCTCAGCAGATCGATTGGTTTAAGCATTCTTCTTTCAAGTATTGGTCCGTTTTATTCCTGCCTGTTGTCTATCTGTTTCTTCACTACGATCAGATAATGAACAAATATTGGGTATTTGGTTCCCAGCCATATGAAGACTTCCTGATGGTCCCCGAATTTGGCGCAGCCATCCGCTGCCTTATTTTGTTTTTAAGTATCTTGGGCATCACTGGTTTTCTTGGTATTGTTCCAGATCGTGAAATGTTTTTCTCGAAATGGGGGAAGAATACCATGGTCGTGTACTTGATGCAAGGCTTTTTTGTCAAAGGTGTGCGTGCGCTGGGTATTGATGAATTGAGTCTGTCTTTGTTAGGATTTGTGATATTATTTGCGGGTAGTTTGTTCTTGACGATCCTTTTAGCTAGCGAGCCGTTTCAGCGAGTAAAAACTTGGATGCGAGAAAGAGCTGAGGAGGCCAAACAACGCTTTACAGAACCAGATCGTTCGTAGTTTCAGTGATTGTAATTCGAAAATGTTAAGGGTAAAATAAGACGTATACTATGGATTTGGAAGGATGATTGGATGACAGCTATTACACCGGAAATGATCAAAAATTCTCGCAAGCAATTTCAAGCAAACCGCAAAAATCAAGCATTGCAAAGAGCAGTTGTGAAAAATGGGATCTCAGCTTCTGCAGAAGATACTGCAGGACAAGTAGAAAATACACCTATTTTCTCTATTGATTTAGCAACTGGCAAAGTTTCAAACCAAAAACAATCCGGCAGATGCTGGATGTTTGCTGCACTGAATACATTTCGCCACAAATTATTGAATAATTTTCATTTAAAAGAATTCGAATTATCTCAAAACCATACTTTTTTCTGGGACAAATACGAAAAAGCAAATTATTTCTATGAAAACATCCTTGCAACTGGCAAAGAGCCTTTAGAAAGCCGTAAAGTCGCCTTTTTATTAACAACACCGCAACAAGATGGTGGACAATGGGATATGATCGTTTCTTTATTCCAAAAATATGGTGTCGTACCGAAATCTGTGATGCCGGAAAGCGCAAATAGTTCAAATTCTCGTGACTTGAATAAATACTTGAATAAATTATTGCGAAAACATGCTGTTATTCTGCGTGCGATGGTCGAAAAAGATGCAGGGACGGACGCGATCCAGTCGAAAAAAGAAGAACTTTTAGCAGAAGTCTATGATTTTCTTGCTATTTCATTAGGCACGCCGCCTCAAGTATTCGATTTTGAATACCGTGACGAAAACAACGATTACCACATCGACAGAGAATTGACACCACAAATGTTTTACGATAAATATATCGGGGTAGATTTAGATGATTACGTAAGCATCATCAACGCCCCAACGAAAGACAAACCTTACAATAAATCATATACAGTAGAGATGCTAGGGAATGTTGTTGGCGGAAAAGAAGTCAAATACTTGAATGTAGATATGGAAACATTCAAAAAACTAACGATTGCCCAATTGGAACAGGGAGAATCTGTTTGGTTTGGTTGTGATGTTGGGCAATCATCTACACGAGACAGCGGTATTATGGCAACAAACATTTACAACATGAATGAATTATATGACGTCGATTTCACGATGACTAAAGCAGAACGTTTAGATTATGGCGAAAGCTTGATGACACACGCTATGGTTCTGACTGGTGTTGATCTGGTAGACGGAAAATCAACAAAATGGAAAGTTGAAAACAGCTGGGGAGAAAAAGTCGGCGATAAAGGATTTTTCGTGATGAGTGACGAGTGGATGGACGAGTACACATACCAAGTCGTCATCAGAAAAGATTTATTGACGAAAGAACAGCTTGATGCCTTTAATGCAGAACCAACTGTTTTAGCACCATGGGATCCGATGGGAGCTTTGGCTTAAAACTATGTGATTTAAGAATCAGATAACTGTTTCTAATTTATTCATTTTATCAGTAAAAAAGATGTACACTCAGTCGGCAGACGAGGTACATCTTTTTTTGTATTAAAGCTGGTTCCGCTTTTTTTCGCGAGGCTGTGCTATAATTTGTCTAGAAAAGGCTTTCGTTGTTGGAGGAGTGCAGCAAAGGAGTGGAGAAAATGGATATCCAAAGTGTACTAGAGGAAATCAAGTTGAATGGTAAAGTGATTCCAGTAGCTGGCGGGGATGTCAATCAAACCTACCGAATCGAAGAAGAACAGATGTCTTACTTTTTAAAAATCCATCCGCATATGCCAAAAGAATTTTTCGAAGCGGAAGTCAATGGACTGAAACGGCTGGCAGAGTATGTCCGTGTCCCTGAAACTTTTTTGTTGGGAGAAAATAAAGAAGGGGCTTATCTGCTGATGGAATGGATCGAACCTGGAAAAGGAGATCAAAGAGAACTTGCCCAAAAACTCGCAAGGATCCATCAAGTGACAGGGCCGAATTTTGGTTTTTATGAAAATAATTATTTAGGTACGCTGAAACAAGAAAATACATTTGATGACAGCTGGTGGCCTTTTTTCTTTCGTAAACGAATCGAGCCGCAGATTGCGCTCGCAAAAGAAAAGAATCTTTGGACAGCTAAGCGGGAAACTGCCTATGTTATTTTCCAAGAGAAAGTTCTTTCTCGTTTTAAAGGGCAGATTGAGCCTTCGCTATTGCACGGAGACTTTTGGAGTGGTAATGTGTTCTTTGACCAACAAGGACAACCAGTCTTTATCGACCCAGCAGTTTCGTATGGAAGCCGAGAACAAGATATTGCGATGAGTCAATTATTTGGCGGTTTCAGACCAGAATTCTTAACAGCATATCAGGAGTTTTTTCCTTTAGAAGACGGTTGGGAACAACGGCTGCCAATCTACCAATTATATTATTTGCTCGCGCATCTGAATATGTTTGGCGAAAGCTACGGCAGACAGGTTGATCAAATATTAGCGATGGAATAAGAGGAGGCGTTTTTTTGGCGAAGAAATATACCAAAAAACACGAAGTTGCATATTATGAATGTGATATCAACAGAACAATGACTTTTCCGGCAATGCTCGGCGTGGTGATCAAGACTTCAGAAGATCAAAGCGATGAGTTGGGCCGCGGCAGTGCATTTGTGAACAGTTTTGGATTAACATGGGTCATTACAAATTATTCGATGGAAATAACCAGATTACCAAAAGTTGGTGAAACTATCACTATCACGACTCAAGCAATGGAATATAATAAATATTTTTGTTATAGAAATTTCTGGCTTCATGACGAAGAGGGCACAGAATTAGTGAAGATCGAGTCTGTCTTTGTTTTGATGGATTTCGTCAATCGGAAAATGAGCAGTGTAAATGAAGAAATCATTGCCCCATTCGAAAGTGAAAAAATCAGAAAAATCAAGCGCCAGCCTAAAATCGAAAACATTGAAGCTGGCGAAATGCTGCCTTATCGCGTACGTTTTTATGATATCGACAGCAATCAGCACGTAAATAATGCCATGTATTTCAACTGGATCATCGATGTGCTAGGTTATGAATTCTTGACTACTCATACGCCAAAGACGGTAAATATCCGTTTTGATAAAGAAGTAGAATATGGATTGCAGATCGAAAGCCATTATGAATGTCTGAAAGAAGAGGATACGGTCAAAACAAGACATGAAATCCGTCTGGAAGACCAATTATTTTGTGAAGCGAATATTATCTGGGAAGAAAAAGAAACAACAAGCAAATAAAAGAAAAGAAGACGGGCAGCTGAAAAGCCCGTCCTCTTTTTTAATTTTGGATAAAAGAAACCAATTCTTGACCAGAAAGGCCATGATTTAAGGCAATCAATAGTTTAAGCCGGGCTTTTTGACTATTGATGCTGTTGCAGAAAATAATACCCATATCGGCCAATTCTTTGCCGCCTCCAGCATAATCGTAGACAGGCTCTGCTAATCCATTAAAACAGCGGGAAACCAAGACGATCGGTACTTTTTGGCTCAAGAGCTTTTTCAACGCACCGATTGTTTGAGGCGGCAGGTTGCCAGCACCCAATGCTTCAATGATCAGACCATCGACTTTTGTATGAGCAAATGCTTCCAGCAAATCACCATGCATGCCAGCGTAAGCTTTAACGATCGGAATAAGCCCGTCTGCGGAAGAAATGTCAAGATATTGAGTAGCCAATAATTCTTGCATAAATAAGATTCGAGATTTTGTCACTAAACCAATTGGACCTAATGTAGGTGTTCGGAAAGTGGCTACATTTGTCGTGTGGGTTTTTGTGACATAACGCGCAGCATGGATTTCGTCATTCATAACCACAAGCACGCCTTTTTGTTTGGCTTCCTCACAGCTTGCTACACGAATCGCGCTTTCAAAATTATAAAGCCCATCGCTGCCAAGTTCATTGCTGGAACGCATGGCACCAGTCAAAACAACAGGCAGTAAATAACCAATAGTGGTATCAAGGAAAAAGGCTGTTTCTTCTAATGTATCTGTTCCGTGAGTAATCACGACACCGCTGATATCTTCTTTAGCCGCTTTTTTGATCCGCTGTTTTAGTTCAAGCATGTGCGAAGGCATGATATGCGGGGAGGGGATGTTAAAGATATCTTCTACTAATAATTCAACATTTTCCGGTAAATGGATCGTAGCGTCTAACAAAGGATTTGCTACATCTGGACTCACTCCGCCAGTCAATGCGTCTTCTTTCATGGCGATTGTTCCGCCTGTGTGTAATACAAGGATTTTTTTCATTTCGCAGCCTTCCTTACTAATAATTTTGCATAGTCTTCATAGCATATTGTATACTATACAAATGAGAAAAAAAACCGGAGGCGGAAAATGATTCGGATTGGATTGACCTCTTTTAAAGAGCATGAAAAATTAACAGGTAAGAAGAGCAGTACGTTATTTGAATATGCTGGTTTCTTGCCTCTTGTAGAATTGGATACAGCTTATTATGGGATTCCGCGAAAAAGTTCAGTAGAAAATTGGCTAAAAGAAGTGCCCCACGATTTCCGATTTGTTATGAAAGCTTACCAAGGGATCAGCGGACAGGGAAAATGGCAAGATTATTATACTTCTCAAGAAGAAATGATCGAGCGTTTTTTAGATGCAATGGCGCCTTTGATCGAGTCTGGGAAACTCTTTTGTTTTTTGATCCAATTTCCTTCATCATTCAAATGTACAAAAGAGAATGTCAACTATTTACGGCAAGTCCATCAGTGGTTTAAAGGATTACCTGTTGCGATAGAGTTAAGAGATTACTCTTGGTACAGCGAGAAGTATCTTGAAAGAACCAGAAGTTTTATGGAACGAGCAGCCTTTTCACTCGCAGTTATCGACGAACCGCAAGTCTTGAACGCAACGATCCCTTTTGATCCTTATGTCACGAATCCAGACTTTACTTTACTTCGTTTTCATGGAAGAAATGCACAAGGCTGGCAGGCAAATGATCAAGATTGGCGAAAAAAACGGACACTCTACAGGTATTCAGATGAAGAGCTGCGTCAATTAGCAAGTGAAATCAAAACGATCGAAAAAGAGACCAAAGAAGTGGGAATTATCTTCAATAATAATTCTGGCGGAGATGCGGCAGAAAACGCACTGGCTCTTCAAGAAATCTTAGGAGCCAAATTCCAAGGATTGAATCCTGCTCAAATCGACTTATTTTAGAAAGGCGTCGAAAAGATGATAAAAGCTGTTTTTTTTGATATAGACGGTACACTCGTAACAAATAGCTCAAAAGCAAGGGAATCGACCAAGACAGCTATTGCGCAAGCTCGTGAAAAAGGGATTCTTTGCGGCGTAGCAACAGGAAGAAGCCCTGTCCGGATCAAGCATCTGATTGACGAGCTTGAGTTGGATATGTTCGTTGTTTACAATGGACAATTAGTTTTTACACCAAATGAAACGATCACCGACGAGCCGTTTGAACCGGAAGTATTACAAGAAATCGTCGACTTTGCAGATGAAAATCACCGACAAATCATTTTCGGCGGACGTGACCAGCTTGCTGGCTCAACGACGATGCTTTTAGGACAGTCTGTTTTTGTCAAAAAGATCGTCAGTTTGCTGCCAAAAAATTTTCCTGTTCGTTTGATGAAAAGAGTTCTGCAGCTTTACAGCCCGCATCGGCAGAGAAATCGGTATGAAAGTTTGCCGATCTTAAATGAGCCAGTATATCAATGTATTTTACTGAGTGCTGAATCAGAACAAGAGAAGTTGACACAATTATTACAGGATTGTACATTCCAACGTTCCAATTCTTATACCGTCGATCTCATTCCTAAAGGTGGTTCGAAATTAAAAGGAATCCAAACTTTTGCAAAAGCAAATCAGCTTGAGATGTCTGAAATCATGACATTTGGTGATCATTTAAATGACATTGAAATGTTGAAAGGAACCGGGATAGGCGTAGCCATGGGCAATGCGCAGCAAATCGTCAAAGATTCTGCTGATTTTGTCACAGATACCAATGAAAAAGATGGGATTTACGAAGCATTCAAGCACTTTGGGATAATTTGAAGCAAGGGGAAACAAACATGACCGAAAAAAAGACACCTTTTGAACAAGCAGAAGAATTTCATCAAATATTTGACCCGCGGCGGCCAGCTGTTCCTACGCCGTTTACCGCAGATGAAGCAACATTTCGCGCAGCATTTAAAATCGAAGAGTTAGTGGAATTGACAGCGGCAGCAACTGGCGGTGATTTAGATAAATTGCATGAAAAAGTCCAAATGCTGCATCAAGCACTGGATCAAGCAGAAGCAAAGATGAGCCAAAAACAAGGCTGGGGAGAAAACCCTCTGACAGAACAAGTGGATGCTTTAACTGATATCTTGTATTTTACTTATGGTTCGTTCTCACTAATGGGGGTAGATCCTACTCGTATTTTTGATATCGTCCACCAAGCCAATATGGGAAAACTTTTTCCAGATGGTCAACCGCATTATGATCCTGTGACTAATAAAGTGTTGAAACCAGAAAATTGGGAAGCTGACCATGCACCAGAGCCAAAAATCCAAAAAGAACTCGAGCGGCAATACCGAGAAGCACAGCAAAACCAGCAGTGATTTTTTTCAAAAAAATTGTTATTTCTGCAAAGAGAAAAAATAAAAGATTTTATGGGAAGATAGTGAATGCGCAAAAAGAGTATGCTATAATCTATAATAGATGTCTTTTGCATAAAAGGACTTATTCGTAACGATAAGTAGTTAAAATGTGCGGAGCAGATCAAATATCTGTGTGCGAAAAGATGCATAGTGAAAACGGAGGAACCATAAATGGGAAGTAATGTTATCATCGGAATCGTCATTGCGATCATTATTGTAGCCATTGTTCTTTACTTAGTGGCCTATTTTATGAAAAAACAGAACCAAGATCGGTTAGATGCCTTGGAGAAACGCAAGGAAGAACTGTTTGACTTGCCAGTGATCGAGGAAGTTGATGATGTCAAAAAAATGCATCTGGTTGGACAAAGCCAAAATACTTTTCGTGAATGGAGTCAAAAGTGGAATGACATATCTACCTCTTCTTTTGCAGAGTTAGAAAGCCAAATCTTTGAAGTAGAGAATATGAATGAGACCTTTCGATTTCTAAAAGGCAAAAAAGCCGTCGTCGAAGCAGAAGCAATGATGTCAGAGATGGAGAAAAAAGTCGCTGAGATCCGTGACGGCCTAAAAGAATTACGTGAAACAGAAGAACGTAATTCCCTTGAAGTCCAACAAGCATTGGACGTTTATGAGGAATTGAAAAAGAAAGTCAAAGAAGACGCGGACGAATACGGACCTGCACTTTCTGAATTGGAAAAACAGGTCAAAAACATCGAGATCGATTTCACCCAGTTTGTGACGCTGAATACTTCTGGCGACCCAGTAGAAGCCCGTGAAGTATTGGATAAAGCAGAGAAACATACGTACGAAGTCGAAACATTGATGAAAAAGATCCCACCGTTATTTAAAGACTTAGATTCAACTTTCCCTGAACAGCTGCAAGAAATCAAAGACGGCTATGCACAACTGCAAGAAGCACAATATGTATTTCCGGAAGAAAACTTTGCTGGAGAAATCGAACACGTCGAGAAAAGGATCGAGAACTCATTAGCCGATCTTGAAAAAACAGAAGTAGGCACTGTTGAGGTCTCAAACCGCGAAACAGCAGATTTGATCGACGGACTTTACGATACATTGGAACGCGAGATCGAAGCACAGAAATATGTGAAAGAAAATCAACCGCTGATTGAAGAATATATTTCTCACGCATCGAAGAACAATCGCCAATTGATGATCGAACTTGATCATACATCACAAAGCTATGCGCTGAACCACAATGAAATCGGACGAGTTCGCGGATTCCAAACAGAAGTGGATGAATTGGAACGCCAAAATGATCAAATGACACCGCAGCTTGAGCAGCATGAGATCCCTTATTCAGAAGCCCAAGTGTTCTACAAAAATGCCTTCAAGATCCTCGATGATATCGAAAGACAGCAAGTGGAGATCGATGACTCGCTGCACGAATTGCGAAAAGGCGAAAAAGAAGCGCAAGACAAAATCGATACGTTCGAATTCAAATTGCGTAATCTTAAACGTTTTGTTGAAAAACAACGTTTACCTGGTTTACCAAACGATTATTTGGAATTTTTCTTTGTTGTAACTGATCGTGTCGAAGAATTAAGCGCAGCCTTAAATAAAATCCGGATCGATATGGAAGAAATCAATCGCTTAGTTGGACTTTGCGAAGAGGATATCGAAATCTTGGATAAAAAGACACATGACCTAGTAGATGCTGCTGCACTAACAGAACAAATGATGCAATATGCAAACCGCTACCGTCATACCCACGAAGAAATCAAAGAATCAATTGAAAAAAGCTACCACTTGTTCAATAAAGAATACCGCTATCAAGAAGCACTCGATGAGATCGGCACAGCTTTAGAACGAGTAGAACCAGGCGCATTCAAACGAATCGAAGACTTCTATTTCAATAACCCAGATCTGATTTGATAGAATCAGCAAAAATGTTCCAAAAACCAAGCTTTACGATGCCAATCATCGATTGCTTGGTTTTTGGTTTTTTCAACGTAGAAAATCGATCCATAATCAGCTGTTTTTGTTTTCTTTGTAAAGAAAGAATGGTTGAAAGCTGATAAGACAACAGTTATAATAAACAAGAATTTCAAAAAAGAGGGGTTTTTATGATTTATTTTGACAATAGTGCGACAACCCCGATCTTCCCGCAAAGCTTGGATACGTACGTTAAAACCAGCCAGCGGATCATTGGGAATCCTTCCAGTCTTCACGACTTGGGGAATCAAGCAAACCGTTTGCTGCAGCAAGCAAGAAAACAAATCGCGGAACAAATCGGGAAAGATCCAGAAGAAGTTTACTTTACTTCTGGCGGAACTGAAGGAAACAACTGGATTTTAAAAGGAACGATGATTGAGAAAAAAGAATATGGCAACCATATGATCATTTCCGGCATCGAACATCCATCGGTCAGCGAGACGGCCAAACAACTAGAAAGTTTGGGCATCGATGTCAGTGTAGCACCTGTCGATCAAAAAGGTTTCGTCAAAGTTGATGAGCTGGAAAAATTGATCCGCAAAGAAACAGTCCTCATCTCTGTCATGGCCGTCAATAATGAAGTGGGCTCCATCCAGCCAATCAAAGCCATCAGCGAGTTGCTTGAGGCGTATCCAAAAGTCCATTTTCATGTTGATGCTGTCCAAGCAATCGGCAAAGTTGCACAACAAGAGTGGCTGACAGATCGTGTTGATTTTGCGACATTTTCTGCCCATAAATTTCACGGACCACGCGGAACTGGATTTATTTATTGGAAAAAAGGCCGTCGTTTAGCACCATTATTAACAGGCGGAGGTCAAGAAAAGAACCAGCGCAGCGGTACAGAAAACGTTCCAGGGATTGTTGCGATGGCGCGTTCTTTACGTTTGGCACTGGATCAAAAAGAAGCCAAGCCTAACCATACCAAACACTTGAAACAAGCATTAGTCAATGCTTTAAGCAGTTATGATAAGGTAACGATTTTTTCAGAAGGCGAAGAATATGCACCGCATATCTTATGTTTTTCCTTAAAAGGGATTCGCGGAGAAGTGCTGGTCCATGCGTTGGAAGAAAAACAAATCTTTATCTCTACAACAAGTGCCTGCTCTTCTAGAAAACATCTTGCCAGCAGCACGCTTCATGCCATGCATGTTTCGAATGACTTGGCAACTTCAGCTGTTCGGATCAGTTTAGATGAAAGTAATACATCCGCAGAAGTAGAACAATTCATGATTATTTTCAAACAGCTTTATAAAAAGTTCTCTGCTATCAACTAAAGAAAGAGGTAATCCTGTGAATTACAGTGAAATCATGGTTCGTTACGGTGAGTTATCCACTAAAGGAAAAAACCGTAAATCATTTATCATGCAGCTTGCGCAAAATGTACGCCAAGCACTAAGCGATTTTCCAGAAATAAAAATCCATGCTGACCGTGACCGCATGCACTTGTTATTGAATGGTGCAGATAGTCAGCTTGTTTTTCCAAAATTATCAAAGATTTTTGGGATCCAAAATTTTTCTCCAAGTATCCGTGTTGAAAAAGACACTGAAGTACTAAAGAAAACTGTTCAAGATGTGATGAAAGAAATCTATACAGGAAAAGAAACCTTTAAAATCATTGCAAAACGAAGTGATCATCATTTTGAACTGAACAGTAATGAATTGAATCAAACATTAGGAAATGCTGTATTCGATATTTTTCCTGAGATCCAAGTCCAAATGCGCAACCCAGATATTCCATTGCGCGTAGAGATTCGCCAAGATGGTGCGTATATCTCTTATGAAACGATCAAAGGAGCAGGCGGTCTTCCAGTTGGTACAAGCGGTAAAGGTATGTTGATGTTATCTGGAGGAATCGATTCACCAGTTGCTGGTTATTTTGCCATGAAACGCGGTGTGGAAATCGAAGCAGTCCATTTTGCCAGCCCGCCTTATACAAGCGAACAGGCTTTGCAAAAAGCAAAAGATCTAACGGCAAAATTAGCACCTTATGTAGGAACGATCCAGTTTATCGAAGTACCGTTTACTGAAGTACAAGAAGAAATCAAGAAATCTGTTCCTCAAGGCTATTGGATGACCTTGACCCGCAGAATGATGCTGCGTTTAACAGATGAGATCCGAAAAATGCGTCATGGTTTGATTATTTTGAACGGCGAATCATTAGGCCAAGTCGCTTCTCAAACATTGCAAAGCATGGTAGCCATCAATGAAGTTACAAATACACCAATTGTCCGCCCAGTAGCAACAATGGATAAATTGGAAATCATCGAAGTAGCAGAAAAAATCGACACCTTTGAATTAGCGATCCAGCCATTTGAAGACTGCTGTACGATTTTCGCTCCACCGCAGCCAAAAACAAGACCGCGTTTGGATAAAGTCCATCAGTACGAAGAACGTTTGGATATCGAAGGAATGATCCAGCGAGCGCTTGAAGGACTGAAATTTAGTGAGATCCAAGCAGAAATGAAACAAGAAGCAGAAGAGTTTTCTGATTTGTTATAAAGAGGTTGTGAGCGAGCTGTTCAGCTCC
>KE351649.1:176181-231184 GCA_000415185.1 Enterococcus faecalis 13-SD-W-01 | reverse complement strand
GAGGTTGTGAGCGAGCTGTTCAGCTCCAAGCAATAACTCAAAAAACCACAAAACAGCTTTACATGTTTTGTGGTTTTTTGAGTTATTGCCGAAGGAGTTGGTTCTTGAACACCGTTTAAAAGAGGTTGTTTTCTCAGTGTTCTGATCCGAGCACCAAGTAGGTACTGTTTGACATCGAATCCTTCGTTCTTCGTGTTTCACAGCATTAAGAATCTTTCCAAGAAAATACTGTAACGCCCAGATACGTATACGCATCTGGATGTTATTTCTATTTCTGAAATAGAAATTTTTTGTGAAAAAAGTGGAATAGAACCGTCTTTTATAAGTTAAGTATTTAAAATTTAAATGTGTAATAAAAGCAGTAGTCATCGTCTATCCAAAGATTCCTTGATAGGAAAGCGCAATCATGATACACTTATTATATATTGTGAAATTACAAACAAGGAGGCTGGATATGCAAGAATTACGAAGATACGACTTATTGCCAAAAGCAACAGCGAAAAGGCTACCGCTTTATTTGAGATACTTGAAGATGCTGGATGATTCAGGTGTCAGCCGAATAAAATCAAAAGAATTCAGTGATATCACGCAGGTCCCATCTGCAACTATCCGCAGAGATTTTTCTCATCTAGGCGAATTAGGCAGAAGCGGATACGGATACGATGTCCCATTTTTGATTGAAGTTTTTGATAGTATTTTAAATACTCAGGAAGAAAAACGGATTGCTTTGATTGGTTACGGCAATTTAGGAAAAGCATTGTGGCATAATAATTTTCGCCGAAATGCCAATTTGAATATCGTCTGTATCTTTGACAACGATCCTGATTTAGTCAATAAAGAGATTGATGGACAAATGATTTATCCTATCGAGCGCTTCGCAGAGATTGCTGAAGAAAAAAATCTGTCTGTAGCCATTTCCACAGTTCCAAGCAAATATTCACAAAGAGCCATTGATGAAGTCGTAAAAAGCGATGTAACAGCTATCTTGAATTTTGCACCAGATCGTGTAGTAGTGCCAGAAGGTGTGAATGTGCAATACATAGATTTGACGACCGAATTACAAACATTGATTTATTTTGATGAAAATTATTCTTCCGTCTTTTCATAAACGATTATATTTAAATAAACTCAAGCAGAGAAAACATTTTTTCCTGTTTGGGTTTTTTTAGTTCTTTAAGATAACAAAGTTATATTAGTTTTTAGATTGTTTTTATTTATTTTTTACCTTTATAATAATTTAATATATGTGCGCGTTATTTTATAAAATAACGTTTATTTTTATTGGGATGTGGAAAATTGAAATTAGTTAATATTTAGAAAAGGAGGTACAGAAATGAGCAATGAGGAATACAAAAGGCCTAAGGAAAAGATACTTGAAGTGATGGATAGCGTTCCAGATAAAAACAATAACTACTATAAGCAAGTAATGGAAACATTGAAAAAAAGAGAGGAATGGAAATGGTTAGATGGTGAAGAGCTAGCAGCGCGTAGAAAACAGAAAATACTAACGATGGATGAAGTCGTCGAAGCTTGTCACTCTTTTCAACATATTACAGATAATGCTGATGTAGGCAAGGTATTGTTCAACTATCTGTCAGAGCCAATCACTAATAAAAAATTTTGGTTAAAAACAATTATACAAACTAAGAATGGGAAACATAGTGAGGACGTTATTGAGTGGGCAAAAGAAGAGCATGAAAAGTTAACAGTTGAAATACAATCCGGATGTCTGGATTTACAAGATAAGTTAACGTCCATGGAAACAAAAAACTATATTTTTTCAATGACATCGGATTTATTTCATAGTGGGACACACAGATCATTCAATTACAGAGAATTGACGAATGGCGAAGCTGCCGAAAAAGGTTACAGAAAAATAGCCATTGATAGTTTTTTTGGAACAAAGGAAGAAGAGCAAGGAATATTCGAATTATTTTATGATTATTTGAAGCATAATGAACGACTTCATGAAATTTTAAAAAGTAAAAATTTCTCTTATCTTGAAAAAAAAGCGTATATTCATATCGCTGTAACACGAAGCAATCTAGGTATATCCGCAGATGCGATACCATACATTCACGGAAAGTTTGAAAGAAAAAGTAGCGTTATAAACAAACAAATCGCAGATAAAAAGATCGCTGCTTTTATTGATAAAGAAGTTTCTATCGATACGGTGATAATGTGTGATGATCTATTAGGTAAAACAAAGATAGACACTGCCGACTTAATGATTCGGCTGTACGGAGAAGTAAAATCAACAGCAATTAAAGAATATATTAGAGAAAAAGCAGCTGCTAGTTTGATTCGAGAGGATCAATTGCATTTTTATAAAGAGACTATCTTGCAAAAGTTGACGAAAGAAAATCAACAGGAATTAGGGCAAGCATTTGTTCATTTATTAAAACAAACTTCAGATTCAAGCGCTATAACTTCAAAAAAATTACACCAATTTGAGAAAGTCTATGCAGTTGTTCATTCAGAAGAATCAAAAGCACGCTACGATTACTTAGAAGCAAAAGAACTTTTGAATGGTTTAGGAAAAATCACATTTGGCCAAGAAGCATGGGAGAAATTTGACAAGATTGTATTACTTAGACAAGAAGTATCTGATAAAAAAGTCAAAGAAACGATACAGCTGCCAGAGATGATGGAAAAAAGTGTTGAGGAAATCAGAAAACAAAGGATAGAAAATGCCCTTCGTACGATTGAAGTTGATAAAAGTGTGCATAGGGGACCCGATGAAATAGCAGATACGATGCTGAAGCTAAAAGCGCACTTCATTGATTGGGAGGATAAACTCAAGGAACAAGTACAAACATATTTAACTAATCATTTATCAAAAGACGATCAAGAGCAAGTAGGACAAATTTTTAAAGATAAAGAAGTTCTCCAAGAAGTTCTATCAATTTTGCCAAATTGGGAAGTGAAATGGCAAAAAATGCTGGACTCTTTAGCTCGTGCACCTGCAGTAAATAAAGTTGACGAAATAAAAGAAGCACTAGATAAAAGAAAAATAGATTATTTGTTTCCTATCGCAGCAGAGTTCATTCAGGTTGAATTGGACAATAAACAAATCCCGCATAGTACGCCCCATGAACGAAAAAAAGTATTAGACTTATTGAAAAATACTGAAAGAGAAAAAGAGCTTGTTGGATCAATCACAAAAAAACTTCAAAGTAATGAATTTCAACCTTCAGAAGACCAAGTGAATAGATGGATAAATCGTTATTTAAAGATGGATGCAGAAGAGATAGAAGCGGAGAAGAGAAAGATTGTATTAGCTATAGAAAAACTTATCTCTAAAAAAACAAAGGGAAAGGACACAGCACTAACTGATTTTCGTAAGGATTTAGTGCGTGCAGAACAAAATATAGAAGGTATTATGAGAACTGCTTTTCTAGCGGAAATAAATCATAATTTTTATAGAACAGACAAAGAAGAAAAATTTGCTGATTGTATTTATCGAAGTGAAGAGATCCGTCATTGGATGAAACAAAATCCTGCATTAAAAGAAGTTTTTTATGAAGGTCAAAAACGAGTACCATTTAACGAATTTAGTACGTGGAATAATAGTAAAGAAAACGAGCAAGTGAAGCCGAATATAAGAGATTGGTGGTTGGAACGTTGGGGCCGGGTTAGAGATATTCTAGAATTTTATGCAGATAAAAAACAGTTTTTGACATCCGCTCTCAATCAAAGAATCGAAATGTTAAAGGAAGTAGATGATAGTAATCAAAGTGCAGAAGTTGTTTGGTCGTTAGTTGTTGATAAAGCGGGAGTTCCGATAGATTTAGATTCTCAATATAAGCATCTTTTTAATCCTGGTGATACTGATTATTGGAGGGATGTTAAAAGAGCCCAGGCACTAGTTGACAGCTATATAAGTTTAAAAGAACATAATCAAGAGCAAAAAGAAGCAAGAATTCAACCAACAGCCACCATTCCTCCACAAAAAGAAACCATCACACGAGAGAGTAAACAATCGCTTGCAGAGAAGGTAAAGGTAACGGGCACTATTCCAAAGACGAATGCGGCAGTAACGAGTCAGCCAGCTGCTTTTGAAACGGTTAAAAGACAGGTGACCAAAGAAATACCTGAAACAAGCGGATCGAACTTGAAGAGAGAAAACCAAGGACTGGTCAAAATTGAGGCGCTAAAGGATCTGAAAAAAGAAATATCAGAAAATAATCAACAGAAAAAGAGAAATGAATCAATTGTTCAAGAGAAAAAGAAAGCATTTGAAAAATAACTAATGATAAAAAAAATCTGCCAGTTTCTTTAACCGACCTTTTATTGACTTTGAAAAAAAAGCATTGTAGAATGAGACAAGACGTTGAACAAGAGGAGTAGCTAGCGAATGTTTCTAGAGAGAAAGCGGATAGGTGGAACGCTTTTAACGGCAGCTGGTGAAGGTAGCTTGGGAGTTTTTATCTTGAAGATTTGATGTAGAGATAAACGAGTCGTGACCGTTAACTCACGCTTAAAGCGGCAGTAGTTCTCATTTTCTACTGCAAATTAGGTGGTACCGCGTAATTTACGTCCTAAAATACGAAAGTATTTTAGGACTTTTTTTAGTTATAAAGGAGGAAAACAGATATGACGGAAGAAATGTCAACCAAATACAATCCGCAAGAAGTAGAAGCGGGCCGTTACCATGAATGGCTTGAAAAAGATCTCTTCAAACCAAGCGGCGATCAAGAAGCAAAACCTTATTCAATCGTAATCCCGCCGCCAAATGTTACAGGAAAACTGCATTTAGGACATGCATGGGATACAACACTGCAAGATATGATCATTCGCCAAAAAAGAATGCAAGGTTTCGATACGTTGTGGCTGCCTGGAATGGACCACGCGGGTATCGCAACACAAGCAAAAGTAGAAGAAAAACTTCGTCAACAAGGCATTTCACGTTATGATCTTGGCCGTGAAAAATTCATCGACCAAGTATGGGACTGGAAAGAAGAATACGCTGGACATATCCGCGAACAATGGTCAAAACTAGGATTATCTCTTGATTACAGTAGAGAACGTTTTACTTTAGATGACGGTTTATCCGAAGCAGTTCGCAAAGTATTTGTGACATTGTATGAAAAAGAATTGATCTATCGCGGCGAATATATCATCAATTGGGACCCTCAAGCACGTACTGCATTATCAGATATCGAAGTAATCCACAAAGATATCGAAGGTGCATTTTATCATATGAGCTATGAATTAGCTGATGGTTCAGGTGTCGTAGAAATCGCAACAACACGTCCTGAAACCATGTTGGGAGATACAGCTGTAGCCGTTCACCCAGACGACGAACGTTATCAAGCTTTGATTGGTAAAAAAGTGATCTTGCCTTTGATGGATAAAGAAATCCCAATCATCGCTGACACATATGTTGATATGGAATTTGGAACGGGTGTCGTAAAAATCACTCCTGCCCATGATCCAAATGACTTCGAGGTTGGTAATCGTCATGACTTGCCTCGCATCAATGTAATGAATGAAGACGGATCAATGAACGATCTTGCAGGAAAATATGCAGGAATGGATCGTTTTGAAGCCCGTAAAGCAATCGTTGCTGATTTGAAAGAAATCGGACGCTTGATCAAAATCGAAAAAATGACCCACAGCGTTGGCCATTCTGAACGTACAGGTGTTGTTGTTGAGCCACGCCTTTCTACACAATGGTTCGTTAAAATGGAACCTTTAGCAAAACAAGCGATGGATAATCAAGACACACCAGATGCTGTAGAATTTTATCCTCCTCGTTTCAACCAAACATTCTTACGCTGGATGGATAACGTCCATGACTGGGTTATTTCTCGCCAATTATGGTGGGGGCATCAGATCCCAGCTTGGTATCACAAAGAAACTGGCGAAATGTACGTAGGTATGGAAGCGCCAGAAGACAGCGACAACTGGGTACAAGATCCAGATGTTTTGGATACTTGGTTCAGTTCTGCTTTGTGGCCATTTTCAACAATGGGCTGGCCTGATACAGATAGTGAAGATTTCAAACGCTACTTCCCAACAAGTACATTGGTGACAGGATATGACATCATTTTCTTCTGGGTTAGCCGAATGATTTTCCAAAGTTTGGAATTTACAGGGGAACGTCCTTTTGAAAACGTCTTGATCCATGGATTGATCCGTGATGAACAAGGAAGAAAAATGAGTAAATCTCTTGGAAACGGGATCGACCCGATGGAAGTAATCGATCAATATGGTGCTGACGCATTGCGCTGGTTCTTATCTACTGGATCTGCTCCTGGACAAGATGTTCGTTTCAGCTATGAAAAAATGGATGCTGCTTGGAACTTCATCAACAAAATCTGGAATGCTTCTCGTTTCGTTATGATGAATACAGAAGGCATGACGATCGAAGACATTGATTTGTCCGGTGAAAAAACAGTAGCAGACCGCTGGATCTTGACACGCTTGAACCAAACAGTCGAAAAAGTAACAGACTTATCTGAACACTTTGAATTTGGTGAAGCAGGACGTCAATTGTATAATTTCATCTGGGATGATTTCTGTGACTGGTATATCGAAATGAGTAAAGAAGTCTTGTATGGAAATGATGCTGTTTCGAAACAAACGACTCGCAGCATCTTGGTTTACACACTTGACCAAATCTTACGTTTACTGCACCCAATCATGCCATTTGTAACTGAAGAAATCTGGCAGCATATTCCGCATACTGGTACGTCACTAGTTGTAGCAGAATATCCAGTTGTTCATCCGGAATATAACGATGAAACAGCTTCTGAAGGTATGGAAGTCTTGAAAGAATTGATTCGTGCCGTACGTAATATCCGTTCAGAAGTGAATACACCAATCTCTAAACCAATCACATTGCTGATCAAAACAAATGATAAGAAAATCGATCAATTCTTGGTTGAGAACACAAGCTACATCGAACGTTTCTGTAATCCAGAAGAATTGACGATCTCAAGCAAAATCATTGCGCCAGATTTAGCAATGTCAGCAGTGTTAACAGGGGCAGAAATCTACTTGCCGCTTGCAGGATTGATCAATATTGAAGAAGAAATCAAACGTTTAGAAAAAGAATTAGCTAAATGGGACGGCGAAGTCAAACGCGTTGAAGGAAAATTAAGCAACGAACGATTCGTCTCAAACGCCCCAGAAGCAGTAGTTGAAGCAGAAAAAGCAAAACAAAAAGACTACTTAGAAAAACAAACAGCAGTCAAAGAACGTATCGAAAGTCTGCGTACGATTCTTTAAGAAGCAAGAACAAAGAGCATGAAGAGAAAACCCGTAAAACCAAAAATGTTTTGCGGGTTTTTCTTTTATTTGAAAGAATTTTTTCGGCTGTCGTCTGCCTTTTGTTATAATGGAAGAGAAATGGAGGGATTGCCGATGACGATTGAAGACGCTATTGCTTGGATCCACAGCCGTTTACCTTTTGGCTCACGCCCAGGCTTGGAACGAGTAGAGGCTTTATTAGAAAAAGTAGATCATCCAGAAAGAAAAGTAAAAACGATCCATATTGCCGGCACGAACGGAAAAGGTTCAACAGTGACATATCTGCGCTGTTTGCTGGAAGAAGCTGGTTTGACTGTAGGGACATTTACTTCTCCTTATATCGAAAGCTTCAATGAGCGGATCTCTATCAATGGAAAAGGAATACCAGATCAAGACTTAGTGGAACTGGTTGAAAAATATCAGCTTTTAGTAACTGAACTAGACACTGTTGAAGCCGTGGCTGGTGTAACAGAATTTGAAATGTTGACAGCAATGGCATTTGATTATTTTTGGCAGAAAAAAGTAGATGTGGCTATTTTTGAAGTAGGATTAGGCGGTCTGTTGGACTCTACAAATGTTGCTGTACCAATGTTGACAGGAATCACAACGATTGGCTATGACCATATGGATATCCTTGGAAATACAATCGAGGAAATCGCTGCCCAAAAAGCTGGGATCATCAAACAAGGTGTTCCTGTTGTTTTAGGAAATATTGCCGAAAAAGCTCAAAAAGTTATTGAAAAGACAGCTGCTGAAAAGCAAGCCCCAACCTTTGTCTATGGGAAAGAATATGAAGCTGTCTATCAGCATCCAGCTGCTGAGTGGGGCGAAGTCTTTACCTTTATCGGAAA
Source organism: Enterococcus faecalis 13-SD-W-01 (assembly GCA_000415185.1). Taxonomy (GTDB): domain Bacteria; phylum Bacillota; class Bacilli; order Lactobacillales; family Enterococcaceae; genus Enterococcus_B; species Enterococcus_B faecalis_A. The sequence goes on along the minus strand of KE351649.1, from coordinate 223,076 downwards.
AAATGGGAAGCTTGCTTCTTTGACCACTGGAATGATTGGTCGACACCAAATTGAAAATGCCAGTGTGGCACTAGAACTATATGCACTTTATTGTGAAGAAGAAAATCTTCCTTTTAGAGAAAAAGAAATTCGCCGCGGTTTGAAAAAAGCATATTGGCCAGGACGAATGGAAAAAATGAGTGAGGAGCCTTTAGTTATTTTGGATGGTGCCCATAACACCCATGCGATGGAAAGACTGATCCAAAATATGACAACAGAGTTCAAAGATTATCATATCAATATCCTGTTTTCTGCCTTAAAGACCAAAGATGTCCATGAGATGCTGGAACAATTGAAAAAAATCCCGAATGCTCATATTTATTTGACGACTTTCGAATACCCGAAAGCAATCGATTTAAGCAGTATCGGAGAAGTTGAAGATGAGAAAGTATCGATTGTTTCGCTTTGGCAGTTTGGCTTAGGCGATATTTTAGAGAAAATGACAAGTGAGGACTTGCTTTTGGTGACGGGATCGCTTTATTTCGTCTCAGAAGTACGGAATCTATTAGTGGAATTAGGAGGCGGAAAAGATGAGATTTGATGCAGTGATTTTTGACATGGATGGGTTATTGTTCGATACAGAGATGGTTTACTACCAAGCAACACAAATCGTAGCAGACAAAATGGCATTTCCTTATGACAAAGAACTTTATCTGCGTTTCTTAGGCGTTTCAGACGAAGAAGTCTGTGCCAATTATCACCAGATTTTTGCACCTTTTGGGAAAGAGAATGTCCAACGTTTTATTGATGCTTCTTACCAGAAAACGGTAGAAATGTTTGCTTCGGGAAGTGTCCAATTAAAACCTGGTGTCGGTGAATTATTGGATTTTTTGGATGAACATCAGATTCCGCGCGTGGTTGCTTCTAGTAATAAACGAGAAGTGATCGACTTGCTGCTGGAAAAAAATCAGCTTCATCATCGTTTCCAAGATATTGTCTCTGTGGAAAATGTGAAGCGGGCAAAACCTGATCCAGAGATTTTTCTGTTGGCTCATCAAGCACTGGGTACACAGAAACAACGAACATTGGTGCTGGAAGACTCACATAACGGGATTTTGGCTGCTTTAGGTGCAGAGATCCCAGTGGTCATGGTACCTGATTTATTAAAACCCACAGATGAATTAAAAGAAAAAACACTTGCTGTGGTTCCTTCGTTGCACCACATTCCGCAAATCATCAAATAAAATGGCCTCCTCTCTGCGTATGTATTAATAAAGAGAGGAGGATTTTTTTATGGGAAATAAATTGATGGAGGAACTTCCCGCAAGTTCACTTCCTCGTGAGCGTATGCTGATCCATGGTGTAAAGGCATTGTCTGACCAAGAATTGTTAGCGATCTTGATACGAACAGGACAACATCCTTATCATGTGATGGAGGTGGCAGCGAATCTTCTGAAAGCATTTGGCGACTTGGTGATGCTCCGTCAGGCAACGTTGAATGAGTTAGAGAAGGTCAGAGGGATAGGGAAGGTCAAAGCAATTGAAATCAAAGCACTGATTGAATTAGGGCAGAGAATCCAAGACGCCCAGCCAGAAGAATGTCCGACGATTCGAGCAAGTTTTGAATTAGCACAGCAGCTGATTGCGGAAATGAAAGATCATAAACAGGAACATCTCATCTGTATTTATCTGGATACGAAGAATAAAGTGCTGATCAAAAAAACGTTATTTGTTGGGTCGCTGAATCAGTCGATCGCACACCCGCGAGAGATCTTTCATTTTGCTGTCCGCTATTCAGCAGCGAGGATCATTTTGGCGCATAATCATCCTAGCGGAAACGTGATCCCATCACAGCAAGATCTGCTGTTTACTAAACGGGTGCTGCGATGCGGCGAATTGATGGGGATCGAGATTTTGGATCATTTGGTTATCGGACGAGAAGAGTATTTCAGCATGAGAGAAGAAGGAGTATTGGAAGAAGGTTGATTAGCTTTCTTGCAAAAAAATGGGAGCAAGTGTACAATTATAGTGTAATTTTGTTTGGGAATAGAAGTTGAAACATTTGTTGCACCTCTATCGTACACGAGCAATGTTACAATCAAATAAGTGCTTACGCACGAGGAGGTTTTTTACACATGGAACAAGGTACAGTAAAATGGTTTAACGCAGAAAAAGGATTTGGATTTATCTCTCGCGAAGATGGAACAGATGTATTCGTACATTTCTCAGCTATCCAAGGCGACGGATTCAAAACTTTAGAAGAAGGTCAAGCAGTGACTTTTGACGTGGAAGAATCAGACCGCGGACCACAAGCTACAAACGTTCAAAAAGCGTAATCAAACAACAAGAGATTGGGTAGCATCTGTTACCCAATCTCTTGTTTTTATATGTATGAAAGAAAGCTTGGATAATAGAAAAAATCGGTGTGCAGCAGGCAGAAGAAGTTCTTCCAGCCATGTGCAGATTTGATTTTGTCTGTCCCAAGCTTTTTTTGTTTTTGCGAAGACGCAATTGATTAGGCACTTTCATCAAATAAACAATTATTGCTGATCAATGTTGCTTTTCCTAAGGTCGTGAACCAAAAAGTATCGAAATCGCTTGCAAGACTTGTGTCAGGATTCTCGGCTGCAGAAAGTTCTTCGAAATACGATGAAAATTGTTTTTTCAGCATTTGGTAGCATAATGATTCAGTCAAAAAGAAGTGCTGAAATGCTTTTGGATTTTTTTGGGCAAATAAAAAGATCCGTTTTTGAAGATCCGATAGATTCGAGATGCTCTGCTTGAACAAAAAGCGGTTCATGGTTTGGACGACATATTGGCAAACAGCTTCTTTGAAATCATCGATTGTTTCAAACTCGCGATAAATAGGCTGCGTCGAACAGTTGATCTTCGCGGCGATTTTCCGTGCTTTGAATTGACTGAACCCTTCAGTGACTACGACTTCATATGCACCTTTCAACAAGTCTTCTCGATGAAATTTTTGTGTGCGAACGATAAAAATCTCCCCCTTTAGTTGTATCATATTTAAAATAACACAAAACAAAGCGGTAAAATAGTCAATTTACGTAAAAAAAATCATTTTTTGTGCGCAAATTTTATTTTTACTGCAAAATTTTTATAAAACAAAAAATAGAACAACTGTTTTTTTAAAACAGTCATTCTATTTGAGTTATGCTTCATCTGGTGTCATGATCATCGATAAGATCATTGGATGTCTTTCCGTACGTTCGAACAAGAATGGTTGAAGAGCACTAGACATTGCTTCCTTCATTTTATGTTCAGAACAATCTGGCGCATTCAAAACTTCACGCAATGCATGGAAAAGAATGCGTTGTGCTTCATTGATCATTTCGCCGGATTCACGCATATAAACGAAACCGCGAGACAAGATATCTGGTCCAGCAAGAACTTCTTTCTTTTTGATGTCGACAGTTGCAACTGCTAAGACCAAACCTTCTTCTGAAAGAACGTGGCGGTCACGTAAGACTACATTGCCGATATCACCAACACCGCTGCCGTCTACATAAACGTCGCCAGCAGTAAAATGTCCGGCATTTCTAGCAGAATCAGCAGTTAAGGCAAGCATATCGCCGTTTTCTAAAATAAAGCAGTTTTCAGCTGGTACGCCTGTATCTTGTGCAAGAGAAGCATGGATTTTCAGCATTCTGAATTCTCCATGGACTGGCATGAAATATTTTGGCTTCATCAAACGGAGCATCAATTTTTGTTCTTCTTGGCCGCCATGACCAGAAGTATGGATATTGTTGATTTTTCCGTGGATGACATCTGCACCGGCCTCTGATAAAAGATTGATCAAGTGGTTCACGCTTGTTGTATTCCCAGGAATAGGCGAACTTGAAAAGATCACTGTATCATCAGGCTGGATCTGGATTTGACGGTGATTGCCGTTTGCGATCCGACTCAATGCTGCCATCGGTTCTCCTTGTGATCCTGTACATAAAATCATCGTTTCATTTGCAGGCAAACGATTGATTTCATGAGCGTCAACAAATGTGCCATCTGGAACTTTGATATAGCCGAGGCGTTGACCATTGACGATCGCATTTTCCATGCTTCGGCCAAAGACGGCGATTTTTCGTCCAGTTGCTACTGCGGCATCTGCTGCTTGCTGCAAACGGAAGATGTTTGAGGCAAAGCTGGCAAAGATGACACGGCCTTCTATTTTTTCAAAGATTTTTAGGATAGAAGTACCGATTGTTTTTTCTGATTTTGTAAATGTAGGAATCTCGGCATTCGTACTGTCTGATAATAGACATAACACGCCTTCTTCACCGATTCTCGCCATTTTATGAAGATTCGCTGGTTCGCCAACAGGTGTGAAATCAAATTTGAAGTCTCCTGTAGCTACGATATTTCCAGAAGGTGTTTTAACAACGACACCTAAAGCATCTGGGATACTGTGAGTCGTTCTGAAAAAGCTGACAGAAGTTTTTCGGAAACGAATGATCGTATCTTCGTAGATTTCGTGAAGTTCTGCATCACGGAGCAAACCATGCTCATCTAATTTATTTGTGATCAGTGCTAAAGCAAGCGGCCCAGCATAAATAGGGATATTTGCTTGTTTCAGCAAGAATGGGATCCCGCCGATATGGTCTTCGTGACCATGGGTGATGACTAGAGCTTTTACTTTATGCAAGTTTTGAATGATATAGCTGTAGTCAGGAATTACATAGTCAATCCCAAGAAGTTCGTCTTCCGGAAATTTGATTCCGGCATCGATCAGGATGATCTCATCTTGGAATTGTACCCCATACGTATTTTTCCCGATTTCACCTAATCCACCAATTGCGAAGACGCCTGTCTCATTATTTTTGATGGAAAGTTTCATCTTAAAACTCCGCTAATTTGAATTCGGCATTTTCTTTTTCGTATTCTAGATGGCTTCCTTCTAGAAGTTGAACGAATTCGATATTGTATGGGGTATTTTCTTCAACACGTTGACGTGCGTCTACATCTGAATTAGCTTCGATGTAAAGAGAATGTGTTTCTTCACGTTTTGGGTTGCGTACTTTTGTATCTTGGTAATAAACTTTATAAATCATGCTGATTTCTCCTTTATCTGCTTAATATGCAGGAAATTAACTAGTTGATCATTTAGACATCACAAAACGAGGGGGCATGCCACCTGATAATCGGTATGCTTTGATAAGAATCAAGGATTCGCATCAAAGAGATAAGCCTCGTTTGCTTATCCGTCTGGTGTTTTTTTCAACCGTCCGTTGTGTGTATAAAGATATACAACAATTATTTTTTATTCTAGCACAGAATGGCTCATAAGTATAGAAATCAAGTAAAGGAGGCATGAAATTTCTTAAATAAAAAGGAAATAGAACTTTTTGTCAATAGCTATTCTAATCCCAAATTGGTTGTGCTATGATTTTTAGTAATGGGTAATTTTAGGGAAAAAAGGAGATGAAAAAATGAAATTAATGTGGCATTACACGATGAAATACAAAACATTACTGTTTTTCGATTTTATTTGTGTATTCGGGTTTATTTTGATCGAGATCGGGCTGCCGACGATTTTGGCGCGAATGATCGACTATGGTATTCGACACAATGATACCGATTATATCAGACAGCAGGGGATCTTGATGATTGTGATTACGGTAGTCGGGATCATTATGAATATTCTTTTGGGTTATTTTGGTTCACGGATCACGACAAATATTGTCGCAGATATCCGGGATGATCTTTTTGAAAAAGTCCAAAGTTATTCACATCAAGAATATGAAACGCTGGGTGTTTCTTCCTTGATTACACGGACGACTAATGATGCGTATCAGATCATGCTGTTTTTACAAAACATCTTACGGATCGGTTTTATGGCGCCAATGATGTTTATCGTTAGTTTGTATATGGTTATGCGGACAAGCCCGTTTCTTAGTTTGTACGTATTAGGTGCATTGCCGGTTTTACTGTTATCAGTAGTAGCAATTGCAAAAATATCCGAACCTTTATCAACGAAACAGCAGAAAAATTTAGATAAGATCAATAGTATTTTACGCGAAAATTTGTCTGGATTGCGTGTCATCCGCGCATTCGTCAATGAAAAATTTGAAGAATCACGATTTAAAAAAGTCAATGAAAACTATGCGGAAAGCTCTAAAAGCTTATTCCGTTTGATGGCTATCGCGCAACCTGGATTTTATTTCTTATTCAATATCGTGATGGTCTTGATCATTTGGAGCGGAACCGTCCAAATCGACCATGGAACATTGCAAGTCGGAAACTTGATTGCTTTTATTGAATATATTTTCCATGCATTATTCTCATTCATGTTATTTGCGAGTGTGTTTATGATGTATCCTCGTGCAGCAGTATCAGCAGGACGTATCCAAGAAGCATTGGATGCACAACCTGCAATCAAAGAAGAAGAGAATGGCGTGACAGAAACTGCAACAAAAGGATATATCGAATTCAAAAATGTGACATTTGCTTATCCTGGACATGCCCAAGAACCAGTGATCCGCAATGTCAGTTTTACCGCTTCGCCAGGAGAAACAGTGGCTTTCATCGGTAGTACTGGTAGCGGGAAGTCTACACTGATCCAATTGATCCCGCGTTTTTATGATGTAAGCGACGGAGAGATTTTGATTGATGGTGTCGATGTACGAGATTATAAACTAAGCAGTTTGAGAAATAAAATCGGGTTTATTCCGCAGAAAGCCTTACTTTTCACAGGGACAATCGCTGAAAACTTGCGTTATGGTAAAGAAGACGCAACGCAGGAAGAATTAGAACGTGCGGTTGAAATCGCGCAAGCAGCAGAATTCATTTCCCGTAAACCAGAAGGATTCAACGATCCGCTTTCAGAAGGCGGATCGAACTTCTCTGGCGGGCAAAAACAACGCTTGGCGATTGCCCGTGCAATCATCCGCCAACCAGAAATCTACATTTTTGATGACAGCTTCTCTGCACTTGATTATCAGACAGATGCTAAATTACGTGCACGCCTGAAAAAAGAAACGACAGAATCCACTGTCTTGATCGTTGCTCAACGTGTAGGAACGATCATGCATGCAGATAAAATCGTTGTATTGAATGAAGGAGAAGTTATCGGCATGGGGACGCACAAAGAATTATTAGCAAACTGTCCAATCTATTATGATATTGCCGCTTCTCAATTATCGAAGGAGGAATTAGCATGAAAAAAAGATTCTCTTCTTTCGCAAGATTAGCACATTATTTGAATCCTTATAAGCTTACCTTTTTCTTAGTCCTGTTATTCACTGTTCTGACAGTAATGTTCAATGCTGCTTGGCCGTATGTCACAGGTTTACCGACGACGGAAATCTCAAAAAATATCGCAAATGGCGAAGCAATCAACTTTTCTTATGTTATCAAATGTTTGATTTGGATTGCAGCAGTTGGGGCAGGTTACTGTGTTTCGCAGCTTCTGGCGGGTGTATTGATGACCAATGTGGTGCAAAATGCGATGAAAGACCTGCGAAGAGATATCGAAGAAAAAATCAATCGCTTGCCTGTTTCGTATTTTGATAAAAACCAGCAAGGAAATATCCTTTCACGGGTAACCAATGACGTTGATGCTGTCAGCGGTGCGCTGCAGCAAGCGTTTATCGGCATCGTCAATGCGATTTTAGGGATTACGATGGCTGTGGCTATGATGTTTTATATCCAGCCGATGATGGCACTGATTTCTTTGATCATGATTCCTGCGTCGATCTTGATTTCCAAAACAATCGTCAATCTTTCTCAAAAATATTTCCAAGGCATGCAGAATTCTTTGGGAGAACTGAATGGCTATGTTCAAGAAAATATGACCGGATTCAGCGTTTTGAAAGTCTATGGTCGTGAAAAAGAAACATTGGATGGTTTCAAAAAAGTCAATCACACATTGAAACATTATGGTTTTCGTGCAGCATTCATCTCCGGCTTGATGATGCCGTTAGTCCAATTGACTGCTTATGCCACGTATATCGGAATGGCTGTCATGGGAAGTCTCTACGTGATTTCTGGTGCGATCGTTGTCGGGCAGTTGCAAGCATTTATCCAATATATTTGGCAAGTTAGTCAGCCAATGGGAAATATCACCCAATTGTCTTCCGTTTTGCAAAGTGCTTCCGCAGCGACAAAACGTGTATTTGAGATTTTAGACGAGCCGGAAGAAAAAGAAAACTTAGTCGATGTTCCTTTGCCAGAAACCTTCTTAGGAAATGTCACGTTTGAAAATGTCGATTTTGCGTATGATCCAAAGAAACCGCTGATCCAAGACTTGAATTTTAAAGTCAAAGCAGGTCAAACTGTAGCAATCGTTGGACCAACTGGGGCAGGGAAAACGACTCTGATCAACTTGCTGATGCGTTTTTATGATGTGACCAGCGGAGCGATAAAAATCGACGGCGTAGACACAAAAATGATGAATCGAAGCGATGTTCGTTCATTATTTGGAATGGTCTTGCAAGACGCTTGGCTTTATGAAGGCACGATTGCTGAAAATATCCGCTTTGGTAAATTGGATGCGACAGATTACGAAATCGTGGATGCTGCGAAAACAGCAAATGTCGATCACTTTATCCGAACGATGCCAAATGGCTATGAGATGATGATCAATTCTGAAGGCGACAATGTTTCCTTAGGTCAAAAACAGCTGTTGACTATTGCCCGTGCAATCATCTCTGATCCGAAAATCCTGATTTTAGATGAAGCAACGAGTTCTGTCGATACCCGTTTAGAAGCATTGATCCAAAAAGCTATGGATCGTGTCATGAAAGGCAGAACAAGTTTTGTGATCGCGCATCGATTGTCAACGATTCGCGATGCTGATTTGATCTTGGTGATGGACCAAGGACAAATCATTGAAAAAGGAACACATGAAAGTTTGCTGGCAAAAGGCGGTTTTTACGAAAAATTGTATAACAGCCAATTTGCAGAAGCAGCAGAATAAGCTGTTTTTTGGAGGGGAAAAAATGGACAAACTCTTTATTGCACCAAATGCCACAGTCGTTGGAGATGTGACTTTAGCAAAAGATGTAACGATTTGGTTCCAAGCAGTAGTAAGAGGCGACAGCAACTGGGTCTCGATCGGAAGCAGAACGAATATCCAAGATGGAACAGTGATTCATGTTGACCATGATGCACCCGTAACGATTGGCGAAAATGTAACAGTCGGCCATCAATGTATGATCCATGGTTGCAAGATCGAAAATGGCGCATTAATCGGCATGAGTTCTACGATTTTGAACCATGCAGTGATTGGTGAAAACAGTTTGATTGGTGCAGGATCGCTCGTGACGGAAGGAAAAGTGATTCCGCCAAACGTCTTAGCTTTTGGTCGTCCAGCCAAAGTTATCCGTCCCTTGACTGAAGAAGAAATCGAAAAAAATCGGCAAAATGCAGCCCATTATGTTGAACTGGGCGAAAAATATCTAGCCGGTGAATTTCAACCTTATCCAAATGAAAACTAAAACAGAGCCGACGATCAAGAAAGATCGTCGGCTCTGTTGTTTTATAGCAGAGGATGCAGTTTTTAGTTCAATGAAGAACTGTTTTCCATTACTTCATCGATCAAACCATACGCTTTTGCTTGTTCAGCAGTCATAAAGTTGTCACGGTCTGTGTCTTTTTCGATGACTTCAAGCGGTTGACCTGTACGTTCCGCTAAGATTTTATTCAAACGGTCGCGTGTTTGCAAGATGTGGCGTGCAGCGATTTCGATTTCAGTTGCTTGACCTTGTGCACCGCCAAGAGGTTGATGGATCATGATTTCAGCATTTGGCAAAGCAAAACGTTTGCCTTTTGCACCTGCAGTCAATAAGAAGCTTCCCATTGATGCAGCCATACCCATAACGATTGTTTGTACATCCGCTTTGACGAAGTTCATTGTATCGTAAATCGCCATACCAGCTGTTACAGATCCGCCAGGTGAATTGATGTAAAGATAAATATCTTTTTCAGAATCCTGTGCGTCTAAAAATAACAACTGTGCAATGATAGAATTTGCTAAATCATCTGTTACTTGACCGCTTAACATGATGATGCGGTCTTTCAATAAGCGTGAGTAAATATCATAGGCTCTTTCGCCGCGAGATGATTGTTCAATAACTGTAGGAATTAAGTTCATAGTAAATTTCCTCCTTAAATATCTTTCAGAAATAGTTTAACATAAAGTCAGTTCAATACCTAAAAAGAAGTATACATTTTTGGTCAGAAAAGGTCAAATAAAAAACTCTCGCAAAATGGTCGTGAATTTAGAGTTTATGTTATGATAAATAAGAAGAAAGTATAGAGGAGGAACCAATATTGATGGTCGGCATCATAGGACTTACTGGAGTTTTGGTCGGAGCATTGCTCGTATATATCGGCTTTATGATCCAAATGCGTTATTTTGAAAAAAAAGAACAACGGCGGCGCGAACTAGAACTAAAAGTCAAAGAAATCGAAACATTGAACCAATTGAACAAAAAAATCAATCAGATCTTGCAAAAACGTACAACATTGATGGAAGAGTACGTGAGTTTTGATGCGTTTGATGATTGTTACATCACGATCGATGACTTTGCGTATCTGCAATCATTCGCCACACAAAACAATTTTTATTTGCCAAACCATATCTTAGATGAATTATTCAAGGCAATCGCTCATCGAAAAGTGATCCTGTCCCCAGATGAAACGATGAAAATCGGCGGCTATGCTTATAAAGGTGGTCGAGTGATCTTGGAGAACTTTACGGATAATCTGACGGAAATGACAAATGAGAAAAAAGCACAATTGAAAAAAATCACGAAACAGCCAGTCGGTTTTTTTACTAAAGATAGTGTCTGGTATTAAATGTACGTATACAGAAAACTCCGCAAAACATCACGATGGTTTTGCGGAGTTTTCACTACTAGGAAAGTTTAAGACCGCTGGATTTTTTTTGGGGGAAAAGCAAGCTGAAACGAGAAAAGCCAGCGTTCTTGCAAATGTTTTTTCAGCTTATGCTGTGGTACAATAAACAAGACTGGAGTGGGGAAAATGATACAAATCTACGCACACCGAGGAAGCAGCGGGACGCACCCGGAAAATACATTGCCCGCTTTTGCGGAAGCCGTAAGAGTTGGAGCGGATGCAGTGGAACTGGACGTCCATTTAAGCAAGGATCAGGAATTGATCGTCATGCATGATGAAGAAGTTGACCGAACGACTAACGGCAAAGGATTGATCCGCGAAAAAACATTAGCGGAAATCAAGCAGCTGAATGCTGGCAGCTGGTTTGACAAAAACTCTTCGGCAAGAGTGCCGACACTGAAAGAAACATTTGATTTATTCCTTCAGAAAAATTACCGCGGTATGGTTATGATCGAATTGAAAACTGATAAATTCCAGTATCCGCAAATCGAAGAAAAAGTGGCGGAATTAGCAGCCAGCAGAGATTGGCCTTTTCAGCACAGTTATTGCAGTTTTAACCAAGCATCTTTGGAAAAAATGGCGGAACTTGAACCAGGTATCCAGCTTGATCTTTTGATGCGCGACTCAAAGAAAAAACCAGCAATTGCTCAAGAACTTTCTTATATTGAAGGGTTACATCCGCACTATCAATGGGTCTTAGATAATCCAGATGCAGCAAAAGATTTTTCTAAAGCCCTTCGCGTGTGGACGGTGGATGATGAGGCGCTTCTCAAAGAAGTCTTGGGCTGGGCTATCAATGGAGTTATCACAGATTATCCCGAAAAAGCATTACGTATTCGGCAATCTATAAAAAGTAGGTAAATGATGAAAAAAGTATTAGTAATCGCAGGACCGACTGCTGTCGGGAAAACTGCATTAAGTATTGAGCTTGCAAAAAAATTCAATGGCGAAGTTATCAGCGGGGATTCTCTGCAAGTCTATAAAAAATTAGACGTCGGTACAGCGAAAGTTACCAAAGAAGAAATGCAGGGAATCACTCATCATCTGATTGATATCGTTGAACCAGATGGCATGTATTCTGCGGCTGATTTTCAAAAAATGGGACGCCAGCTGATCGAAGAGATAACCGCACGAGGGCATTTGCCGATCGTCGCTGGGGGAACCGGATTATATATCCAATCATTACTTTATGATTTTCGTTTAGGCGGCGAAGAAAATGAAGAAGAATCAGCGATGATCCGCGAAAAGTATGAGCAGTTTGCCACGCAATACGGAAAAGAAGCACTGTGGGAAAAATTAAGCCAAACAGATCCTGCCGCAGCTGAAAAAATCCACTGGAACAACCAGCGGAAAGTTATTCGTGCATTGGAAGTCTTTGAACGCACGGGCGAAAGCATCACTGCGCCAAAAGAACAGCCAGCTAAGCTTTATGACTATCTGATGATTGGGCTGGATACAGAGAGAGAGCTGCTGTATCAAAGAATCAATCAGCGTGTGGACATGATGCTGGATAACGGGCTGGAAGCAGAAGCTGAATTTGTTTACTCGTTAAAAGAAGCCCAAGGTGCACAAGGAATCGGATATAAAGAATTCTTTCCTTATTTTGAAGGAAGAGAAATTTTACCTGAAGTGGTTGAGACCATCAAACAAAATTCTCGCCGCTACGCAAAAAGGCAGCTGACTTGGTTTCGAAATCGGATGTCTGTCCAATGGTTCGATTTGATCCAGCATCCAGAAGAACAAAAGCAAATCGAAGAATTAGTCCAACAATGGATGGAGGCAGAAAAATAATGGAGAAAAAAGAAAAAGCGGTCCTTGTCGGCGTAGAAACCGAAAATAATTATGCGAATTTTGAAGAATCAATGGAAGAATTGAAAAATTTGACGCAGACTGCCTCAGGTGAAGTTGTCTATACATTGACACAAAAACGTCCGCAAGTCGATCGTCAGACGCTTGTTGGTAAAGGGAAATTAGCTGAATTAGCGCAGCAGGCAGAAGCAAATGAAGCGGATATCGTGATCTTCAACCATGAGTTGAGCCCGCGTCAAAGTCAGCTGATTGGTGAAGCAATCGGTCTGCCTGTCATTGACAGAGTGCAGCTGATCCTGGATATTTTTGCTATGCGTGCTCGTTCGAAAGAAGGAAAATTGCAAGTAGAATTAGCCCAATTAAACTATTTGCTGCCGCGTTTAGCTGGACAAGGAAAATCGTTGTCTCGTCTTGGCGGAGGGATCGGTACAAGAGGACCAGGGGAAACAAAGCTTGAAACAGACCGCCGGCACATCCGCAACAAAATCCTTGCAGTAAAAAAAGAATTGAAGACGATTGAAGCGCATCGCGAACGAAGCCGCCAAAAAAGAAAAGCAAGTGCGGTGTTTCAAGTCGGATTGATTGGTTATACCAATGCAGGGAAATCAACGATCTTGAATCTTTTGACACAGGCTGATACGTATTCAGAAAACCAGCTTTTTGCTACCTTAGATCCATTGACGAAAAAATGGCGTTTAGATGAAGGTTTTGAGATGACGATCACCGACACAGTAGGGTTTATCCAAGATTTGCCGACGCAATTAGTGAATGCTTTTCATTCCACGCTGGAAGAAAGCCAAAATATGGATCTGCTTTTGCATGTGATTGATGCCAGTTCACCTGATCGTATCCAGCAGGAAAAAACTGTATTGGACCTGATGGCAGAATTATCGATGGAAAATATCCCAGTATTATCTGTTTATAATAAAGCAGATTTGATCGATCCAGCTTCCTTTACGCCGACCTTATTTCCAAATGTACTGATTTCTGCTAAAAGCAAGACAGGGAAAAAAGATTTGCTGCAGGCGGTAAAATATCAGCTGATGGAAATCATGACACCTTATACTTTAGAAGTTCCCAGCAGCGATGGCCAGAAATTAAGCGAACTCAAAAGAAAAACACTTCTTTTGAGTCAAGATTTCGATGAAGAAAGAGAAAGTTATATCGTCAAAGGATTTGCCCAAGAAGAACGATTGAATAATGTTGAAAAAGAAGAACATTAATCTGCAAAAATAGTGTGATATTTAAATTTTACTTGATCGAAGAGGTATCTTTTGATTCAAAACCAGCAGAATGTTAAGTTTAAATTGTTTAGAATTATTTTAAACAAATGACTTAGGAGGTTTTATCAATGGAAAAAATCAAAGTTGTGATCGTCGGTGCATCTCATGGAGGACACCAATCAATTTTAGAACTCTTGACACGATATGGCGAAAACGTAGATATCACACTGTTTGAAGCAGGAGATTATGTTTCCTTTATGTCATGCGGGATGGAGCTTTACCTAGAAGATAAAGTCACAGATGTAAATGATGTACGAAATTTCAGACCAGAAAACTTTCCGCAATCCAATGTTCATATTCTAAATAATCATGAAGTAAAAACAATCAATGCCGATAACAAAACAGTAACTGTTGCGAATACTTCAGATAATGAAACAAAAGAGTATTCTTACGATAAATTGATTTTAAGCTCTGGTGTAAAACCAAACAATCTGCCAGTACCTGGGACAGATTTGGAAAATGTCTACTTGATGCGCGGTTACAACTGGGCAACGAAAATCAAAGAAAAATTAAATGATCCAGCGATTAAAAAAATCGCTGTTATAGGCGCAGGCTACATTGGGATCGAAGCAGCAGAAGCCAGTCGAAATGCTGGAAAAGAAGTTGTTTTGCTTGATGTGATCGATCGACCTCTAGGCACGTATCTAGATGCAGAAATGACCGACATCTTAGAAAAACATCTGAATGAAAAAGGCGTCGAAGTTTTAACAAATGTGAAAATTGAAGCTTTTACTGGTGATGGAAAAGTAGAAGCAGTCAAAACAAGCGAAAAAGAAATCTCAGCAGATTTAGTGATCCAAGCTGCTGGTGTGAAGGCAAATACAGAATGGCTCAAAGGTATCGTCGACTTAGATGAACGCGGCTGGATCCAAACCAATGAATATTTGCAGACGAATCTTCCCGATGTTTATGCAGTAGGAGATGCAACACTAGCTTATTCTATTCCAGCACGCAAAAAAATGCCGATTGCTTTAGCAACTGTGGCACGTCGAGAAGCGCGTTATGTCGTGCAGCACTTATTTGAAGATGTACCAAATAAACCATTTGGCGGAGTCGTCGGTTCTTCTGCGCTAAGTGTGTTTGATTACCACTTTGCTGCCAGCGGACTGAATAGTTTTACTGCAGAAAAAGCAGGCGTTGACGTTCGTGTTTCTTATTACGAAGATACATTGCGTCCAAAATATGTACCAGAAGAACAAGGCAATCCGAAAGTTTCTATCCAATTGTTCTCAGATCCAATGACTCATCAGCTGTTAGGCGGAGCAGTATTGTCTACGTATGATGTGACAGGGCAAGGAAATGTACTAGCTCTAGCGATCCAAAACAAACTGACGTTAGAACAGCTGGCAGAAGCGGACTTCTTTTTCCAACCAGGATTTGACCGTCAGTGGAGCATGTTGAATTTGGCGGCGCAACAAGCATTAGGTGAAGAACCTTTTGTCGAATAAAAATAGATAAAGTACTAAAGACAGATTCCTTTCATTCGAGAGGTATCTGTTTTTTTTATAAATGAAGGAATTGAAATTTTTTCTAAAAAATATTTTTATTTTTAGCTGTAAAAAACATTGGTATACCGCTGTTTTTGTTAAAGGAAAGTTTATTTTATAAAAAAATCGTTCTTCCATGTTAGAAAACCTAACATATGCGGTTGACAATCAAAATTAACATTGGTACACTTTAGCCAAGTCAAAGAGAGGAAAGGTGGTATCTGATGAGAGAAAAGGAATTACGACGCTCGATGTCAGTCTTTCCGATTGGTACAGTTATGAAATTGACAGACCTCTCGGCACGCCAAATTCGGTATTACGAAGAACAAGAACTTGTCCATCCCGAACGCAGCGAAGGCAATCGGCGGATGTATTCTCTGAATGATATAGACACATTACTCGAAATCAAAGATTATCTTTCGGATGGTTTGAATATGGCTGGAATCAAACATGTATACGAAATGGCTCGTGCAGAACAGCAAGAAGCGAAAAGTAAGAAGCCGCTGACAGACAACGACGTACGGCAGATTTTCCGCGATGAGATGCTTGCGCAGGGCGGATTGAACCAAACAGGGCATTATCAGTCACAGGGTCTTCAACGACAATATTTTGACTGAATAAACATAATACAAGAAAGAGGGATACCATGGTAAAGAAACAAATCACTGGCGATGAGATCAAACGAATTATCGAAGAGGAAAACGTACGCTTTTTGCGTCTGATGTTTACGGATATTCTAGGAACAATCAAAAACGTTGAAGTACCTGTCAGTCAGATCGACAAAGTATTAGACAACAAAATGATGTTTGACGGTTCTTCTATTGAAGGTTTTGTAAGAATCGAAGAAAGTGATATGTACTTGTATCCAGATCTTTCTACGTGGATGATTTTTCCATGGGAAAGCGACCATGGAAAAGTAGCGCGCTTGATTTGCGACATTTATAACCCAGACGGCACACCATTTGCCGGCGATCCGCGCGGGAACTTAAAACGAGCATTGAAAGATATGCGCGACTTAGGATTTACCTCTTTCAACTTAGGACCAGAGCCTGAATTTTTCTTATTTAAATTAGATGAAGACGGCGGGATCACAACGAATTTGAACGATAAAGGCGGCTATTTTGATTTTGCACCTACTGATTTGGGTGAAAACTGCCGCAGAGATATCGTTTTGGAATTAGAGAGCTTAGGTTTTGAAGTAGAAGCTTCTCACCATGAAGTAGCGCCAGGACAACACGAGATCGACTTTAAATATGCAGATGTCGTAGATGCTTGCGACAATATCCAAACTTTTAAATTAGTCGTAAAAACAATCGCACGCAAACATGGTCTGCACGCAACATTTATGCCAAAACCTTTATATGGAATCAATGGTTCTGGTATGCACTGCAACATGTCATTGTTCAACGAAGAAGGAAATGTCTTCTATGATAAAGACGGTGAATTGGAATTGAGCCAAACAGCCTATCATTTCTTAGGCGGATTGTTGAAACATGCAAGAGCCTATACTGCTGTATGTAATCCAACCGTCAACTCATACAAACGTCTAGTGCCTGGTTATGAAGCGCCAGTATATGTGGCTTGGAGCGGACACAACCGTTCACCGCTTGTCCGTGTACCGGAATCTCGCGGCATCTCTACACGTTTGGAATTGCGTTCGGTTGATCCGTCTGCAAATCCATATTTAGCAATGGCTGTTCTTTTACAAGCTGGGTTAGACGGCGTACGCAACAAGTTGACACCACCACCAGCTGTTGACAGAAACATCTACGTGATGAATGAAGAAGAACGGGAAGAAGCGCAAATCAAAGATCTTCCATCAACGATCCACAATGCGATCAAAGAATTGCGCAAAGATGAAGTAATGATCGAAGCATTGGGCAACCATATCTTCTCAAACTTTGTCGAAGCAAAACGTTTGGAATGGGCAGCTTTCCGCCAAACAGTTTCTGAATGGGAAAGAGAACAGTACTTAGAATTATACTGATTTCTTAACAGGACCCTTCAAAGCAAAAGGCTGGTTTTCAAAATAAACCTCTCGACCGTGGTGCGTTGATGCTCGCGGTTGAGAGGTTTTTGTTATCCTTTCAAGAATCGATTCTTGAAAACCAATAAAGAATTAGGGCTTGACTTTCAAAGCTTTAACTTGTATTATACTGCTTGGGCACCCTTTTAGAAGGGTTAAAGTTTACAGGAATCTCAGCTCCCTATTCGTATGGATAGGGAGCTTTATTTTATTTTCTGAGACTTTTCCTGAAGATAAAACAAGAAGGAGTTTTTGAATTTATGACAAAATACATTTTTGTAACTGGCGGCGTAGTTTCATCGATTGGTAAAGGAATCGTAGCAGCTTCACTTGGCCGTTTGTTAAAAAATCGTGGCTTGAAAGTCACTATCCAAAAATTTGATCCATATATCAACGTGGACCCAGGAACAATGAGTCCATATCAACATGGAGAGGTTTTCGTAACAGATGACGGCGCGGAAACAGATTTGGATCTGGGACACTATGAGCGTTTCATCGACATCAATTTGAACAAATACTCCAATGTTACGACAGGAAAAATCTATTCGGAAGTTCTGCGTAAAGAACGTAAAGGCGAATATCTTGGAGCAACTGTCCAAGTTATCCCGCATATCACGAACGAAATCAAAGAAAAAATCATGCGCGCAGCAAAATTGACCGATTCAGATATCATCATTACTGAAGTCGGCGGAACTGTCGGCGATATCGAATCATTGCCGTTTTTAGAAGCATTGCGTCAAATGAAAGCAGATGTTGGTGCGGATAATGTAATGTATGTTCACACAACATTGATCCCATACCTAAAAGCAGCAGGCGAAATGAAAACAAAACCAACACAACATAGTGTAAAAGAACTTCGCGGATTAGGTATCCAGCCAAACATCTTAGTCGTTCGTACAGAACAACCAGTTTCTCAAGGAACAAAAAATAAGTTGGCTCAATTCTGTGACGTGGAACCAGAAGCTGTGATCGAATCACCAGACGTAGACACATTGTACTCTATCCCATTATTGTTACAGTCACAAGGAATGGACCAAATCGTTTGTGATCACTTGAAATTAGATACACCTGCAGCAGATATGACTGAATGGCGCCAATTAGAAGAACGCGTCTTGAACTTGAAGAAAAAAGTTCGTATTGCTTTAGTCGGAAAATATGTAGAATTGCCTGACGCATATATTTCAGTTGTTGAAGCATTGAAACATTCAGGATTTGCTTATGACTCAGACATCGAGCTTGACTGGATCAAAGCACATGAATTAACAAAAGAAAACGTCGAAGAAAGACTAAAAGATGCAGACGGTATCTTGGTTCCTGGTGGTTTCGGCGATCGCGGTGTTGAAGGGAAAATCGAAGCAATCCGTTACGCTCGTGAAAATGATGTACCATTCTTAGGTATTTGTCTAGGTATGCAAATGGCTTGTGTCGAGTTTGCCCGCAATGTCGCTGGTTTAGAAGATGCAGCATCTGCTGAAACAAACCCTGATGCAGTAAACAACATCATCGATTTGATGGCAGACCAAGAAAATATTGAAAATCTAGGCGGAACATTACGTTTAGGTCTTTACCCATGCAAACTGAAAAAAGGAACAAAAACAGCTGCTGCCTATGATGGCGCAAATGTGGTCCAAGAACGTCACCGTCACCGTTATGAATTCAATAACAAATACCGTGAAATGTTTGAAGAAAAAGGATTAGTATTCTCTGGTGTATCCCCAGACAATCGTCTAGTGGAAATCGTAGAGATCCCAGAAAACAAATTCTTCGTGGGCTGCCAATTCCATCCAGAATTGATTTCACGTCCAAACCGTCCGCAAAAATTGATCAAAGCATTTGTTGGTGCTTCTTTAGAAAACAGAGAAGAAAAATAATTTATCTGAAGCCGCTTGGTGATCCAAGCGGTTTTTTTGCAATCTTTTCTGATTCAGCGTACCCTTTTTATATAAAGAAAGAGGAGGTCACAGAATGAGCAAAAAACAGAATCCATTGACAAAATATTATCATCAGGAATTTGAAAAGCAATTTCAAGAAGCTCCTGCTTTACAAAAGAACATGACACCTGTACCAGATTGCGGAGAAGAAAGTTATGTAGGTTCAGGAAAGCTTGAAGGAAGAAAAGCATTAGTGACTGGCGGAGATTCAGGGATCGGACGTGCTGCTGCGATTGCGTATGCTCGCGAAGGCGCAGATGTAGCAATCGTTTATCTGCCAGTCGAAGAAGAGGATGCGCAGGATGTAAAAAAATGGATCGAAGAAGCAGGGCAAAAAGCTGTTTTGATCCCGGGTGATTTGAAAGACGAATCATTTGCGCGGAAAGCTGTCCATGATGCAGCTTCTGCTTTAGGCGGATTGGATATTTTAGTTCTGAATGCAGGGATGCAGCAGTCTGTAGCAGATATCAAAGAATTATCGACAAAACAAATTCAAGATACCTTTACTACAAATATCATTTCTATG
Source organism: Enterococcus faecalis 13-SD-W-01 (assembly GCA_000415185.1). Taxonomy (GTDB): domain Bacteria; phylum Bacillota; class Bacilli; order Lactobacillales; family Enterococcaceae; genus Enterococcus_B; species Enterococcus_B faecalis_A. Next base: position 203,163 of record KE351649.1, on the reverse strand, counting down.
TATTGGACAGTCCAAGAAGCGTTGGATTATTTGGATGAAGGAAGCGCCATTGTGACTACCACATCGATCCAAAGTGCCGAACCAAGTGCGCATTTATTGGATTATGCAGCGACAAAAGCAGCAATCACAGGGTTCAGCAAGGGTCTCGCTGCACAATTAGCGCCAAAAGGTATTCGGGTCAATACAGTCGCACCTGGACCAATTTGGACACCATTGCAAATCTCTGGCGGACAACCGCAAGAAAAAATCCCGCAATTTGGACAAGATGAATTGATCGAGCGTGCAGGGCAGCCAGTCGAGCTTGCAAATGTTTATGTCTTTTTGGCTTCTGACGATGGAAGTTATGTGACAGGACAAGTATATGCCGTAACAGGCGGTAGCTTTTTTGCTTGATTTATTAGAATTTTAAAAGAGAAATCCTTAGTTAATCGCCAAAAACTTCCTGAAAATTTTCATTTTCAGCGATTTTAGTAGAAAACTATGTAAATGTTTGGTAAAATGTCTTTGTTGGTTAAGCAAAGACTTAACAAATTTAGTTTTACAAAACTTAGGAGGAATTTTATTATGCCAGTAGTATCAGGAGCTGAATTTTTAAAAGCTGCTCGTAAAGGCGGCTACGCTGTCGGCGGATTCAACACAAACAACTTGGAATGGACTCAAGCTATTCTTGAAGCTGCAGAAGCAAAACAAGCACCAGTACTTATCCAAACTTCAATGGGCGCGGCTAAATACATGGGCGGATACAAAGTATGTAAAGATATGATTACTGATTTAGTAGAAGCAATGAACATCACTGTTCCAGTTGCTATCCACTTAGACCATGGTGACTACGAAGCTGCTTTGGAATGTATCGAAGTTGGCTACACTTCAATCATGTTTGACGGATCACATCTACCATTCGAAGAAAACTTGAAATTAGCTAAAGACGTTGTTGAAAAAGCACACGCTAAAGGCATTTCAGTTGAATGTGAAGTTGGTTCAATCGGCGGAGAAGAAGACGGAATCATCGGTACAGGCGAATTAGCTGACGTTGAAGAATGTAAACAAATGGTTGCTACAGGTCTTGACTACCTAGCATGCGGAATCGGTAACATCCACGGCCAATACCCAGAAAACTGGACTGGTCTTGCATTTGACCACTTGCAAGCAATTGCTGACGCTGTAGGTGACGATGTTCCTCTAGTATTACACGGCGGTTCAGGTATTCCTCAAGAACAAATCGAAAAAGCAATCTCAATGGGTATCTCAAAAGTTAACGTTAACACTGAATTCCAATTGTCATTTGCTGCAGCAACTCGTGAATACATCGAAGCTGGTAAAGACAAAGAAGGTAAAGGATTTGACCCTCGTAAATTGTTAGCACCAGGTAAAGCTGCAATCGTTAAAGATGCACAAGAACACATCGACTGGTTCGGTTCAGCTAACAAAGCTTAATTTGTTTCAGCTGTAACAAACAGTCCTCGAACACCGATTATTCGGTCGTGAGAGATGGAGCGGGACAGAAATGTCCCGCTTTTTTTGTGTTCAAAAAGAAGGTATCCGAAATTTTTGTAGGAAAATCGTCAGAAAATCTTGAGAAAAAGATAAAGATAACTTGTATTTTAAGGATTAAAATAAACATAGATAATAAAATATAGGTGAATGATTTGAACTATACATAGCTGAAAAACATTGCTAAACTGAATTTGTCGACTCGTCGCTTCCACATAGAAACTAGTGGGAGGAGGATAGTGAGATATGGTACTTTTCATTTTGGAAAAAGTTGTTTTGCCTTTGACTATCGGCTTAACAATTGCTTTATTTAGCCATTGGTTAGATAGAGAGTAGAGTCGACAAAGTGGCACTTACTGTTTCGCAGCGGTAAGTGTCTTTTTATGAAAACAAAAAAACACAACGTATTCGCAGGTACGTTGTGCTCGGATAGCAAGATGCTACAATTCATTTCATTTATTATTATACAATGCAGATTCCAAAAGTCAAACATGCTAGAAGTACACGGACCTTACTAGTATCCAATATCGATATGATATAATTTAGAAAATTTGTTAGTGGTGGTGAAAGGCGTTATGCCAGAGAAAATATTGTTGGTAGATGATGAACAGGAAATTGCAGATTTGATTGAAGTCTACCTGAAGAATGACGGATATGAAGTACAGAAGTTTTATCTTGGACAAGAAGCATTGGATTGCATAGAAAGAGAGTCATTCGACTTAGCCGTATTAGATGTGATGCTTCCGGATATCGATGGATTTAAGATCGTTCAAAAAATCAGAGAAAATCATTTTTTTCCTGTGATCATGTTGACAGCAAAAGTAGAAGATATAGATAAAATAACAGGCTTAACTTTAGGTGCAGATGATTATATCACGAAGCCCTTCAATCCCTTAGAAGTCGTTGCGCGTATCAAGACTCAGTTGAGACGTTTTCGAAAATACAATACGCAAGCGGAATCCTCCATAGCAGAAACAATAAAAGAAGTCGATATCCATGGATTAGTCATCAACCAAACCTTGCATACTTGCACGCTCTATGGAGAAAACGTTTCTTTAACACCATTGGAATTTTCGATCTTATGGTACTTGGCTGAACGAAAAGGCGAAGTTGTTCCAGCAGAACAGCTGTTTGAAGCCGTTTGGGGTGAAAAGTTTCTCGATAACAATAACACAGTTATGGCACATATCGGGCGCTTGCGCGAAAAACTGAAAGAACCAGCACGTAAACCGAAATTTATCAAAACTGTTTGGGGAGTGGGCTATAAAGTTGAATAAAACAGAAACTATCAAAAAGTCTTCACGATTAAAAAATCGCTTGTTGAAGCGTTTAGCAACACGTTTAAGTATTTTTTCGGCAGCGGCAATCCTTGTTTTAACGCTGCTTTTCTTTGTTAGCCGTTTTTTATTTGGCTTGTATACATGGCAATGGTCAAATGGATTTTATCAATTTGCAAAAAAACTTGAAAACAATTATATTTTGATGGCTTTGATCATTTTATTAGCTGGCGGCTTGATTATTTTGTTAAGAACGTGGTTAAGAAGTGTGGACCAGTTGGATGAAGTCCTTGAAGCTTCAAGAAAACTTTACCAAAATCAAACGGAACCAATCAAACTTTCTGAGGATCTGCAAGAATTTGAATGGGAACTGAACCAGATTCGTCAAGAAGTCGATTTGAGTCAGCGGCAAGCAAAGGAAGCGGAACAGCGGAAAAATGATTTGATTGTTTATTTAGCACATGACCTGAAGACACCGTTGACTTCAGTAATCGGCTACCTGACCCTTTTGCGAGATGAACAGGAAATTTCTGTGGAGCTGAGAAAACGTTATTTAGCGATTTCTTTGGATAAAGCAGAGCGATTGGAAGAACTGATCAATGAATTCTTTGAGATTGCTCGATTCAATCTTTCAAATATCGAATTGATGCCAGCAAAAATCCAGTTGAAGATGATGTTGGAACAGCTGAGTTATGAATTTTTACCTCTTTTAACTGCCAAAAATTTGACTTTGGAAAAAGAACTGGAAGAAGAAATTTCGGTTTATTTTGATGCAGACAAGATGCAGAGAGTTTTCGATAATCTGCTGCAAAATGCAGTCAATTACAGCGATGAAGGCGCAGTAATCAAACTTTCGGCAAAAACAGATCCAGAACAAAAACGAGTCAAAATCGCTTTTACAAACCAAGGACCAACGATTCCGCCAGAAAAACTATCAAGGATCTTTGAACAATTTTTCCGGCTGGATACGGCACGGCAGACAAACAGAGGCGGTGCTGGACTTGGGTTGGCAATTGCTAAACAAATCGTGGAGCTTCATGGGGGGCAATTGACTGCTGAAAGTGAAGCGGAAAAAACAACCTTCACAATCGATTTGCCCCTTTTGTAGGAAAATCGTAAGAAATTCTTGTTGAATAACAGAAAACTGTCTTTGTTTTCCTTGGTAAACTTACCAAGAAAAGCAAAGATTTTTTAGTTGGAGGACAAGAATAATGGGAAAAATGAATAAAGCAGCAGCAGGGATCCTTTCGATCATTCTAATTACAATTATTGGGATATTTTTGCGGATAACACCTGAAAAAGTCCAGGCAAATGAAGAGGAGCGCGGCTCATGGGAGTTGATATTAGTGAATGCTGATCATAAAATACCAGAAGACTATACGGCGGAACTGCAAGAACTATCAGATGAACAAGCAGTAGATAAGCGTATTTATCCTGAATTGCAGCTGATGCTTGATGCAGCGAGATCTGAGGGGATTTATCCAAAAATCGTTTCAAGTTTCCGAACAACGGAAGAGCAAGAAAACATCATGCAGGAAAAAATCAGCAGTTTTCAAGAAAAAGGTTATTCTTATCAAAAAGCCAAAGAAGAAGCTGCAAAATGGGTCGCTGCACCAGGAACAAGTGAGCATGAATTAGGTTTAGCAGTAGATATCAATGCTGAACCAAGTGCTTCTACAGACAAAGAAGTGTACGGATGGTTAGCAGATAATGCTTATCGATATGGATTTATTTTGCGGTATCCTTCGAATAAAGTGCAGATTACCGGTGTAGATTATGAACCGTGGCATTTTCGTTATGTTGGCAAGAAAGCCGCCAAAGAAATAACCGAAGCAGGGATAACTTTGGAAGAATATTTAGGCCAAAAAAGGTAAACATTTTATTGAAAAAAGATCTCAGATACTTCTGTTTAGTGACAGTCTGGGGTCTTTTTTGTGTCAACTATTTTGGGGGTACTCGTTTCTTTTATCTATCTATGATAAAATACTTTTTATAGTAAATCATAGAATTAAACAAGGTGGAAATTCATGAAAAAAATCATAATCAACGGAAATCGTCCGTTAACGGGTGAAGTGATGATCAGCGGTGCAAAAAATAGCGCAGTCGCATTGATCCCAGCAGCTATCTTAGCAGATTCTCCTGTCACTTTAGAAGGTGTACCAGATATCCAGGATGTTCATTCGCTGATTGAGATCTTGGAAATCATGGGCGCTAAAACCTCATTTCACGACAATATTTTAGAAATCGATCCGCGCGAAATCGTTTCTGTACCAATGCCAAGCGGAAAAATCAATAGTCTTAGAGCATCTTATTATTTCATGGGTACATTATTAGGGAAATTTGGTGAAGCAGTCGTTGGCTTACCTGGCGGATGTTATTTAGGTCCTCGTCCAATCGATCTGCATATCAAAGGATTCGAAGCGTTAGGTGCTTCTGTCAACAATGAACATGGTGCGATGTATCTTCGAACAAATGAAGAAGGGCTAAAAGGCAACCGAATCTTCATGGATGTCGTTTCAGTCGGCGCGACAATCAACGTGATGCTGGCAGCAGTCAAAGCCAAAGGACAAACAATCATTGAAAATGCAGCCAGAGAACCAGAAATCATCGATGTTGCTACTTTATTGAACAATATGGGTGCAAAAGTACGCGGAGCCGGAACAGATATTATTCGTATCGAAGGTGTAGAAGAGTTACATGGCTGCCATCATTTCATGATTCCTGACCGAATCGAAGCCGGAACGTATTTGGCAATCGCCGCTGCAGCTGGACAAGGAGTAAAAGTCAAAAATGTTATTTTTGAACATCTAGACAGCTTTATTGCAAAATTGCAGGAAATTGGTGTCAAAATGGAAATCAGAGAAGACGAGATCGAAGTCTTTCCTTCAGAAGAATTGAATGCTGTGAATGTCATGACTTATCCTTATCCTGGTTTTGCAACGGATTTGCAGCAGCCGCTGACACCGCTTCTTTTAAAAACCAGAGGAACTGCTGAAATAACAGATACGATCTACTCTAAACGTGTGAACCATGTACCAGAACTTGCGCGAATGGGCGCAGATATCTCTGTGGAAGGAAACATGATCATTGTGAATGGCCCAAATCAATTACACGGTGCAGAAGTTGTTGCTTCTGATCTTCGTGCAGGTGCTTGTTTGGTTATTGCCGGCTTGATGGCAGAAGGAACAACGACTATTTATAATGTAGAATATATTCTTCGCGGATATGATCATATTATCGAGAAACTGACGGCATTAGGCGCATCGATCGAAATGGTAGAGGAAGTGGACGAATGAGCGATTATTTAACAATGGCAGAGCTGGAAAATAAGACGTTGAAAGAAATCTACAGCTATGCAAAAGATTTCAAGATTCCTTATTACAGCAAAATGAATAAAAAAGAACTTTCTTTATCCGTGATCCGTGCGCAAGCAGAGAAACAAGGCTTCTATTACATGGAAGGGATCTTAGACATTGTGGGACAAGACGGCTATGGCTTTTTGCGTCCAATCAACTATGGTCCAAGTGTGGAAGATATCTATATCTCTGCTTCACAAATCCGCCGTTTTAGTTTAAGAAATGGCGATAAAGTTGCTGGAAAAGCAAGACCGCCGAAAGAATCAGAACGTTATTACGGTTTGATGCATGTAGAAAGTGTCAATGGGAAAGATCCCGAAGAAGCGAAAGAACGACCACACTTTCCCGCATTAACACCTCTTTATCCTGAAAGACAATTGCGTTTAGAAACGACACCGGGACGATTGGCAACACGAATGATCGATATTTTTTCTCCAGTTGGTTTTGGCCAGCGCGGGTTGATTGTAGCTCCGCCAAAAGCTGGGAAGACAAGTATCTTGAAAGAGATCGCAAATGGGATCACAGATAATTATCCGGATGTTGAGCTGATTGTTTTGCTGATTGACGAACGTCCAGAAGAAGTAACCGACCTTGAACGTAGTGTCAAAGGAGACGTGGTTTCGTCGACTTTTGATTTACAGCCGCAAAACCATACGCGAGTTTCTGAACTCGTATTGGAACGCGCGATGCGTCTGGTAGAAGACAAAAGAGATGTCGTTATTTTGATGGACAGTATCACGCGTTTAGCCAGAGCGTATAACCTTGTCGTACCGCCAAGCGGACGTACATTGAGCGGCGGGATCGATCCGGCTGCGTTATATAAACCAAAGAAATTTTTTGGTGCAGCGAGAAATATCGAAGAAGGCGGCAGCTTGACGATTTTAGCAACAGCCTTAGTGGACACAGGCAGCCGAATGGATGATGTGATCTACGAAGAATTTAAAGGAACAGGAAATATGGAATTGCAGCTGTCCCGCGAATTGTCAGAAAGACGAATCTTCCCTGCTATCGATATCAAGAAATCTGGCACACGAAAAGAAGAATTGTTAGTAGAAAACAATCAATTAGAGGGTATCTGGAAACTGCGCAACACCATGGCTGGCGATGCATTGGAATATACAGAGCAATTAACACGATTTTTACGTAAAACCAAAAATAATGAACAGTTCTTTGAAGAATTCCAAGATGTGACATTCAGCAAAAAAACTCCGTCAAGAAATCAAAAAAGATAATTGCATCCATCTTTAAAACATGATAAGATGTTACTGTTGTAAATCGACAAATCAACTCTGGTTCAGCAAATGGGTCAGGGCAAAGGAGCGAAAATCATGAAAGAAAATATCCATCCAGATTACCATCCAGTAGTATTCTTGGATTCAACAACAGGATTCAAATTTTTATCAGGTTCAACAAAAACTTCTCAAGAAACAGTTGAATGGGAAGACGGAAACACATATCCTGTTATCCGTGTCGAAGTAACTTCAGACTCACATCCATTCTACACTGGACGTCAAAAATTCACACAAGCAGACGGACGTGTGGACCGTTTCAACAAAAAATACGGTCTCAAAGACGAAAACGCTGCAGAATAATCAAATCATTGTTCGATCAATGTTTGGCAGACTATCTAATAAGGGTAGTCTGTTTTTTTGTTTTTAAATCCAATAAAAGAGAGCTGATAGATTAAATACCATCAGCTCTAGATAAAAAAGCGATCTTCACAATTGATTTTATCAGCTATGTTTTAACAAAAACAAAATCAAGTAAAGTTATTTTCAGATACCCATTCAATAAAACGGTCGCTTTGCATTGTATTCTCTGCCACGATATTCCATTGCTCTTTTTTACATTTCATACATTGATGTTTCAATTGATAGCCTTTTTTACTCGTTTTTCGATAAGTAATAGGGCGCATCAAACCTAAACAATCATTTGAGCGATCGCCAGGGGAAACATCTACATGTAATGAAAATAAACAAAAGGGACAATGATTTCGATAAGAACTATTGGTCAATGGCAAGACTTCTTTAAAACAATTTGTACAAGTAAATCCACTATTTTCTTTTTTTCTCAACTTTGCTTTCCTCCAAAAAAAATTGATTTTTTTGGAGGAAAGGGTTCCGTTAATTCTTTTGAACAGGCTTCTTTAAGTAGGGACAAATTCACCGCAGCATGCGATTACTTCTGCTTCCAGCTTCATAGAAATACTTCTAATCCGAACCTTTCATAGTTTTGTTTATTTATACTATGCACTGTGTTGCGGACTTACTCCACAACCCAGCAGTAAGTGTAGCTTAAAGTCACTGTCGTTATTGGCGTCGTCCCCTAAAAAGCAATGCGCAGAAAAGTAACAAAAATCATGATCACCTTTTTTTTAGTACACTAAGATATAAAAAGTTTATCATATCTTGTGGAACTAGAAAAATATATTTGTAATCGTTTTCTGTTTCTTGGTAGAAGCCACGCCTGAAGAAGAGAGTGGGTATCTTTTATATTGTTTAAATAACGATGTTATCGATATTAGAAATATATTGTTTTTATTTTTTATAGTATATTTGCTTTAATAGTAACGTTTGTTATGTATTTATAGATATTTTTTGATACATATAATAACGAGGGTTATAGTTGCCGAAAAACAAAAAGACCGATAAGATTGAATTATAAGATGAATTCTTATAAAAAATAGCTTATAGGAGGATTTGAGATGGAAAATTTAATAACAGGTGGCTGGAGTATTCCTGAAACACCAGAAGTAACAGATGAGGCAAGAAAAATTTTTGAAGATGCGGTTAGTGATCTTGATGGTTCGAAAATGGTGCCATTTGCTTATTTAGGTTCTCAACTTGTTTCAGGGATGCTCTATAAATTTGTTGTAAGAGTATCACCAGTTTCCCCTCATCACAAATTTGAGAAGTTGTCTATTTGTACAATTCACCAATCTTTTCCTGTAGGGGACAAAAAGCCTGAAATCAGAGATGTTACGAATATTTAATAGTATTTTTGAAAATGATTTCTTAAGGCCTGTATCTGCTTGTTGAAGTGGGTATGGGCTTTTTGTTATTTTTTTTGGAAAATTATGTGAATAGATAAAGATTAAGTATTATTTTTAGGATCTCTTGAATAGTTGCTTAAAGTTTATGCTGTAGAGAGGTCTTTACTTTTTTCCTGTAGTTTTGACTTATAGGCAGTTCGATTAAGTTACTTTTTTGACTGGAAGGCGACTTTAATATTATTTGATTAAACTTAAATAAATGAATATAATTCATGTTTATGACAAAGGATTGATGTATACGCAAAAAATCTTGATTTAAAATACATATTAACTCTTGACTGGATAGACGGATTTTGTAAGTTTGATCAAAAATACAATGAATGAATACATATCGACCAGATTTTTCACAATATAGGATATCATCGCTTGTTAAACTGAGTTTTTGATTATTACAATTAAAGCTAAAAATGTTCCTTAAACTAAAATATTTTGTAATTCTTTTTAATAGATTATGTACAGTATCTTCTGAAAAAGGTTTGATAATATAATCAAAAGTATGATATTGAAAAACCTCTGGCATATATCTAGTATGGATGGTTGTAAAAATAATAAAAGCTCGTAAATTATTTTCACGGATCAATCTTGCTAATTCAAAACCAGTATTGTAAGGCATATCAAGGCTCAAGATAAAGACATCATAGGTCATTTCTTTTAGCGTTTCTCTTAACTCTTTATCATTAATAAACGTATCACACGTAAAAGAGGAATTGCTGTATTTCTCAATAAATTTCTCTATTTTCTTCGCTGATTGTAAATCATTGTCACAGATAGCAATTCTAATTTTAGTCATGAAGAACCCTTTCTTAAAACAACATATTTTCCATAATGATAGCGCTTTTAAAAAGTGTAAGCAATAGTTTTTGAAAAATATATATTCGACTATCCAGAACCTTTTTTGTTAGTTTTGCCATAATAATGAATAGTTTTTCCATAACACTATACAGAAAGTGGGGTTTTTGTTAAAAAAATGATGTAGTAATAAAAAAAGAAAGCAGGGATAAAATGAAAAAAGGTGTATGGAAATTAGTTGGAGTATTTATTATTAGTTTGCTCTTTTTACCTGTAACGGTTAACGCAGAAGTTTTTGGAGGATGGGATAGTGAAACGGAAGCAAATTGGGAAAGTGAACTAAATATTCAGAGAAGTACGCCTAGGCATTCAGGTAGAAAAGAAACGACAGTCATCAGTGGAAACACAGCATATAGAGCTCGTGGATGGACAACTTGGGCCGGTGTTTATCACTATACGACAGCAAGGATGGAGACGCGCTGGACTGGAAGTGTATTAACAACATCAGGAAGAGTTTGGGGAAGAAACGGTACAGAAGCAGTATCTCCTTGGTTCCGTATCAACTCTGTACAAACGGATGGAGTAGCTCGGACATACTACGGTAGATAAAACATATATTTTATATTTGAAAACTAAAGTAAGGAATAGTATAAATTTCTTACTTTGGTTTTCGAAAAATCCACTCACTTAGGATGGTCCGTATGAAGAAAAGAAATAGTGCCCTTTTCGTTTTATTGATTTTAAGTACAAGTTTCTTGATCTTATTGATTGATATGTATCATACACGTCAAGAGAAATTGTCTCTTGAAAGTAATGATTTATATTCTGTAAATCATTTATTTGTAAAGGATACTTTTGCGAATATCGTTGAGGATATTTTTGAAGAAATAAAAGATCTAAACGTTTTCATTTCTTTAGAGAGTGAAAATAACGATGAAATCAGAGGCTACTTTTCTAAAGATTATTCTAGACAAAATTTTCCGATTAGCGAAGGAAGATTTTTCCAAGAAGAGGGAACGGATGAAGCGCTGATTGGAAGAGCTGTGGAAATCAATAAGATCAACGATAACGATTATTACATATACAAAGATAAAAAGTATAAAGTAATCGGCTATCTGGGCTTGATTTCGCCAAGTTTTTTAGATCATACAGTTATTTTAAATGATACAAATCTTTTTCCTGATTTAAAGCAATTTTTAGCAGTTGATGGCAAGGAAGTGCATAAGCAAAACGCGTACGCTGAAGAAGATTTTTATCAAAAAAATGTGGGGCTCAACCGCAAGATAGGTAGCGATTTCTTTTCTCCGCTTCTCTATCTTTTAAGCTTGCTCGTTATTGTCTCAACAAGCATCATCGCTTCGTATGTAAGGATGATTGATTTAAGAAAAGAAAATCAGCTGAGATATATTTTGGGTGTTCCTTTCTATTCAAGATATTTTCGGCATGTTCGGCTGCTTTTACTTATCAGTGCTATTCCAATTGTTATATCAGCCATTTTTTCTAGAGGGGTTAGTTCAGTGTCAGGAATATTGGTGCTTCAACTATGTCTGTCTCTTACAATGCTTACATTATTTTTGGTGAAAGAAGAAAAGGAGCTGCTGCATGGAATTATTCTATAATGTTAAAAAGAATGGACTAATCATATTAGTGAAGTCTGTTATCTTGCTCCTTCTTTTGTTCTTGATTTATTTGTTATTTTCTTTTTCAAAAAATATAACTGCACAAATAGATAAAACAGCAGCAATCGGCGAAGGAAGAGAGTTATTTTCAATCGCGGATCAATTATTGAACCCAGAAGAATTTTTTGAATTTAGACAATCGAAAAATTCATTGGAAACTGTTCATTCATTCTATCAAAAATTAAATACAAACCAGCAGATCCATTATTTATCTGCCTTTCATCAGCCGTTGCAAATCGCGTCATTTAAAGGAAACGTGACATTTGATTACCGCTATGGAGCAGACAGCGCTATTGAAGAATTAGGACATTATGTTGATCCGCTTACGAACGAAGAAATATTTGATGCAAAAAGTTTTCAGGTCAATCAGCAATTTTTTGAATTTTACGCTATCGAGACTGAAAATGGAACAGCATTTGATTGGGGTAATGTCAACTTTGATGAAAAAGTTCTGCCTATTTTTCTAGGTGCCGAATATAAACCGTATTATCGTGTAGGGGAAAAGTTGAAAGGCCGTTTTTATACAAGAGAATTTGAATTTGAAGTAATAGATTTTTTGAAAGAAAATACGTCGGTCTTCTATAAAAATGAAATAAATAAATATTTAGATAGTTATATTTTGCTCGCTTATCCAGAAACATTGCCAACAATAACAGAACAAAATAAGGAATTTTACGGTATTCTGGCCTTTGCAATGTTTGGTGGTGATATCGTGTTAGAAGATGGGAGAGGATTTGATTTCTTGAACGCGCTGTTAGCGAGAACAGCAAAAGAAACTTCCTTTTATTCTTATACATTGTTAGGTATGTCTGCCTTTACGATGCAATATCAGAGGATGTACGAATTGATTAATTACAATTATTTATTGTTGTTGGTTATTTTTTTATGTATAGGATTGTTGACTATTCTGATTATTTTTTATTTGACTTACAAGATGTATGAACGCAGAAGACAAAGATATTATTTCTCTTATTTCAATGGAGAATGGGGCAGAAGAACCAAGTCTTTATTATTGTGGGATACTTTTTTAGGCAATAGTTTCATGTTAGCTGTTTTTGCTATCAGCTTTTTATTGATGCCAGTTAAAGATTATTCTACTTTTTTTATTATTTTGCTAGGCGGCATATGTTTAGGTACGCTTGATGCTGTTTTTTATTTTTCGTTCTATAACAAAGATATGAAAACAAACTTTAGGGCGTTGTATTGAAAGGGGAGATTATTTGATTACCTTAAAAAAAATAACAAAGAAAATGCCTAAAACAGATTTTTTGTTATTTGATCAATTGGATTTTGAAATGAATGAGGCTGATTCGATAGCGTTAACAGGGCGAAGTGGTTCAGGAAAAAGCACTTTATTGAGGATTTTAGCGGGGATGGATACAGATTATGAAGGAATCTATACTTTTGAAAAACAAAAGGTGAGTAAAAAAACAAAAGAAAACATATGTTTCAGAAGAGAAAATATAGGTATCATTACTCAAAAATATCATTTGTTAGATGATCGAAATGTTCAAGCAAATCTTGCACTTGCATTCACTGGAAAGAAAGAAAAAATAGCTCGAATCCAAGAAATGTTAGAGGTAGTTGGACTTTCTGGCTATATGTCTAAAAAAGTGTCCGAACTTTCAGGCGGTGAAGCCCAGCGTGTAGCTATCGCTCGAGCGCTAATCAAAAGACCCAAGATTTTGTTGGCGGATGAACCCACAGGCGCACTGGACTTGAAAACAGAACAAGAAGTGCTTCAGCTGTTTCTGCGTGTCAAACAACTGGGGACAAAACTGATTATTGTTACACATAGTCCGGCAGTTGCAAAAATCTGTAATCAGCAATATGTATTGGAAAATGGGAAATTACGTTTTTAAAAGCAGCGCATAGACCTACAATAACTAAATTTACCTAAAGAGTTTAAAAGAAAAGATAAAAAAACAAAAACAGCTGTTTCTAAGCTTCTTGCTAGTGTAAACTAAATGCTGTCATACTGGTGATTTAGAAATGCTAGTTCAGTAAATGCCAAAGGAGCTGCTTTATGAAAAACAACAAACGAACTGTTTTGTTTACTATCTATATTTTAGTTATTTTCTGGGTATTATTATTTAAATTTTCGGTTTCTGTCACAGAAGTAACGGAAATGTACAATCCATTGCGCGCTCATATCAATTGGGTTCCATTTGGCGAATCTGCAATGATCAATGGGCAAGTTTCTTACGCGGAATGGCTTTTGAACTTTTTGATATTTGTCCCATTAGGTATCTTGCTGCAATTGGCACGCAAGAATATAGCCTTCAGCTTTTTACTGATGTTGGGGTTGAGTGTGCTGATTGAAAGTGCGCAATACATTTTCAGTTTAGGTGCCACTGATATAACAGATGTGATTACCAATGTTTCTGGCGGAATCTTTGGGTTACTGCTTTGTGGTTTCTTTCGACTGATTCTATCTGAGAGAATAGCAGATAGATTTCTGATGGGCTGTCTCTATGCAGGAGTGTTCCTAATCATTCTTCTTGTTCTGTTCTTTTTGCTGCAGCATTATACCGCTATTCATTTACCTATTCGATTGAAATTTACTTAAAAAAGGACAGCGGCTTTTAAGCCGTTGTCCTTTTTTATTGAATAATCAAAAACTGCGCCCACCGCCGCCAAATGTTCCGCCGCCGCTGGAATGGGTGGTACTTCCGCCACCACCGCCGCTTCCTGGCGGGGGACTTTTTGGAATACGTCGGGTTGTGACAAATGAATTGGTCAATCGGTCGGTTTTATCTGTCAGTTTCAGAGAAGCTTTTTCTCGAAATGGATAAGTGTAGGTTTTGAATTTCAGCTGATATTTAGAAATCGTAATGAAATAAAAGGCAATACTTAGACCAGCTGCCAAACCTAAAGCTATGATGATCTCGAAGACAGTCAATGTTTTATACCGAGTGATTTTTCCGGTCTCTTCATCCACACGGTAATGGCCGCCGGGAACACCATCTTCAACATATTCTTGGGCTTTTGTCAGATAAGCTTTTGCTGCTTCAAAATAATTTTGATTGGACATCTGATTGTAGACATCATCCAAAATCGAATCGATTCGGCTGTCTGTTAAATAATCAATCATATTGCCAGAAGTTGAAATATAGATTTCCCGCTGATTCATATCCAAGAGCAAGACAGAGCCGTTTTGGTCATTGCCGATTTGCTGGCGGAGATAATCATCTGCAAAATCGCGAGGTTCTTCTGTATTCGTGGCAGTTGTCACAATAAATACATTTCCTTTGATTTTTTCATTCAAAGGAGCAGCTTGCTGTTCCAGCTCTTGGATTTGTTCAGCTGTAAAAAGTTGTGCTTGGTCATCCACCGTTGCTGCTTGTGCACTCGTCGGCAGAGAAAAAAGGATTAGCAGCAAGCCGAGAAGGGACCATTTTAATGTTTTGCTCATATGAAGTAGCCTCCAATCAAGAACAAGACAGCAAGGGCTGTGAAGATCCCTAAAGCTGTAAAGCCTAGTTTCTTTTTGCTGACAGGCAAGACGCCGCTTACTTTTCCAGTTTGGCCATTCATTGCATAGTAGTATACTTTTTTGCTTTTTTCGCTGCTGCGGTAAGTAACTAGCCAGACTGGGAGCAGGAGATAATGTTTTTCTTGTGAATCGATCGAGATCGACGTTTGGACATTACTTAAATGATATCCAGAAGCTGTATCTTCTAATAACGTTTCAGAGTAATCTTTCAATTCATTTTCCAATTCGTTTTTCAGTGCTTCGTATTCGATGTCGCGTTTTTCTGCTTGAAAACCAGAGAGATATTGGCTTTTAAAGTCCACTGCTTTGTCTAGTTGGAAGGGTTGGACACCCTCGACCATTTTTTGCTGGACGTTTTTGGAAAGAGCATTTTTTACCAACTCTTTAAAGGAGATTTCGCCATTTCTTCCTACGTCGAACTGTTTTGTTTCAGTATATTCGATATCTCCAACACGCCAAACACGTAAAACCGTTCCTCTGGCGGATAAAGAACCATTGACTTTTGCATCTGTTGCCCAATAAGGGAAATAAACACCGGTCAATTTTTCGATTTGTTCTTTATTGAAAAAAGCTTTCGGTACAAACCATTTTTTCTTGGTCCAAGCAAGAAACTTATTAACTGCTTCATCTTTCTCAATCATAAAAGGAAGCACTTTGTCAGGTAGAAACGCACCGCTCAAACGTCCAGAAAGCACAACTGGATTATGACAGTAATAGCAATAAGTCGCAGCTGTTGTTTGATCGGTGACGATTTCGGCGCCGCAGTTTGGACAGAGAAACAGATCCATCGTTTCTGAAGGGGCTTCTTCTGACAAGATTCCTGCTTCTTCGGCCGCTGCTTTTTCTTCAGCAGACATTTCTGACAGCTGTTCTTCTGCAGTAAATGTGAAAGCACCAGCATTACCCGCATCTGGTTTTTCAGTTGCGCCGACAGTTCGAGCTTCTTCTTGTTTTTTTTCGTATTCACTGACTTCTTCTTCAGTAAAAATGCTTAGACAGTAATCGCAATGGAACTTTTGGTCTTTTGGATCGAAAGTCAGCGGACCGCCGCAATTGGGACATTTATGTGTAAGTACTTCCATCGACGAACGTCCTTTCTTTTTTAGTCAAGCGGGATTCCTTTGAATGGTTTGCCGCAATTCGGACAGAATTTTGGTATGCCGCCAGAAAGATCAATGACCTCACCGCATTCGCTGCATTTCATTTTTAAGGCTGGTTGGACATTTGGTGCTGGTTTTGTGGCACCGCAATTTGTGCAGAAGTTTCCTGTGTTTTCTGTTTGGCAGACAGGGCAAGTCCAAGTGTTTGTATCACCAGATGCTTCTTGCTGATTTTGTTTTTCTGCTTGTCTGCTTTGTTCTTGTTTGATCTGCTCTTGATTGCTTTGAGAAGATTGTGCTAAGTATGAGCCGTTTGCATTCATGCCCATTCCCATACCCATGAAACCAGTCATTGCGCCAGCTTCATTTTTTCCGGCAGCTTCCATTCCTCGAGCAACCGAACCTTGAACGTACCCTTCGCGAATACTTGGATCACCCAGCATGGCGCCTTCGTTACGCATGTTGATCAATTTGACAGAGTCGTCCGTGTAAGAAATACTTGCGACTGCGACAGAGACGATTTCCATTCCGCGAAGTTCTGTCCAGGATTCATCTAAAGCAGAAGCCATGTATTTGCTTAATTCTAAACTTTTCGATGGGACATAAGAGATTCGTTGACCATCTGCCGACATTTGGTTGATTGCTGCTTGAAGCGCAGTCAAGAATTCAGACAAGTACTGCTCATTGATATCTGCAAGTTCGACTTGGGTTTTGTTTTTTGGGATCGCATTGGTATAAAAAAGGATTGGATCTGTGATACGAATGGAATAATTACCATGTGCGCGCAAGAAAAGTTCTGCATTATAAAAACTGTCAAAATAATTCAGAGGTGCACTCGTACCGAATTTGATTCCTTTGATTTCTTGGAGATTGATATAAAAGACTTGTTGTTTCTGCGGAGTCACACCGCCAAACTTAAAGCGATCAAAAGTTTCAGCAATTGCTTCTTTCAATGAACCGTTGAACATAGAAGGGGCTAAGTTGTTTTGAACTGTATAGTAGCCTTCTTCTGCTGTATAATCGATGATTTTTCCGCCGTCAACGAGAAGCATCATCATATTTGGATAGACGTGAACAACTGATCCGTCTGTTAAAACGTCTTCGGTTCCTTTGCGGTTTGATCCGCGTTTGTCATCTTTTCGTACTTTGACACCTTTTGTCATGACTGTCGTGTCGCTCATATTATCTGGTTCGATGACTTCCAGCCACTGATCTGCTAGTCCTCCGCCAATCGTGCTTGAAGCTGCTTTGATAAGTCCCATTTGAAAATCCTCCTTTGAAAAAATAAAATCTTTGATTGGTCTTATTATATCATAGGTGAGGAGGGGGGAGCAGTATGTTCTGCTTCGGCGCCGACGAACAAAAATGTCACGTTTGCTTTTGTGTTTCCAGGTATTTTTAGTGTGTATAAAGAGAAGTTGAAGTCCAGAAAAACATCGATCGTTTAGTGGTTTTTTTTAGTGAAATCACGTATAATAAGTACTAGCGAATTTTTCAAATAAGGGGGAATCAACATGGCATATCAAGCACTTTACCGCGTTTGGCGATCACAGCGTTTTGATGATATCGTTGGACAAAAAGCGGTCACACAGACATTGAAAAATGCTATCGTTTCCCATAAAACTTCTCATGCGTATCTGTTTACCGGACCGCGTGGGACAGGAAAGACAAGTGCCGCCAAGATTTTTGCCAAAGCAATCAACTGTCCGAACAGTGTAGACGGCGAACCTTGCAATCACTGCGAGATGTGTTTATCGATTACTGCTGGGACACAAGAAGATGTGATCGAGATCGATGCAGCGAGCAACAATGGTGTTGAAGAGATCCGCTTTATTCGTGATCGGGCAAATTATGCACCGACGAAAGCTTCTTACAAAGTCTATATCATCGATGAAGTACATATGCTTTCAACTGGGGCATTCAATGCATTATTGAAGACCTTGGAGGAACCAAAAGAGCATGTGATTTTCATTTTGGCAACGACTGAACCACACAAGATCCCAGCGACGATTATTTCTCGCACGCAGCGGTTTGATTTCAAACGAATCAGTGCAGCTGATATCGTAGAACATTTAGCTTATATTTTGAAAAAAACTGAAACATCTTATGAGGAGCCGGCACTGGGGGTGATTGCTCGAGCAGCAGAAGGCGGGATGCGTGATGCGTTGAGTATCATGGATCAGGCGATTTCTTTTAGTGACGGCACAGTTACTTTAAATGATGCCATGCAAGTGACAGGAAGTCTGACTTATGAGATGATGGACAGCTACTTGACCGCCTGCAAAGAAAAAGATGTGACCAAAGCATTGGAAACATTGGAGAACATCCTTTCTGCTGGAAAAGAAGCACGGCGATTCCTGGAAGATCTTTTGCAGTACTGCCGTGATTTGCTGATGTATCAGCAAGCACCGAAAATGGTCGAAGAAAAAACAAGCCAAATGACGGAAACATTCCGAACATTGGCGAAAGAGTTGTCACCACAGCAGCTTTTCTCAATGATCAAACTTTTGAGCGATACGCAAAACGAGATCCGCTTTACAAATAGTGCCACGATTTACTTAGAAGTAGCAACTGTCAAATTGGCACAAGCGTCCGCTGAAACAGCAGGTCCAGCAGAAGCGGCGGATCGGCAAATAGTAGACCAGCTGCAGAATCAGATTTCTGAGCTGAAAAAAGAATTGGATAATCTTAAAAACAACCAAGGGGCACCTGCAGCAGCACAACCAGTACAGCCGACCGTCCAGAAAAAACAGCCAAGCGCTTACCGTGTGCCGACTGAACGTGTGTTTAATGTATTGCGTGAGGCAACCAAACAAGATCTGAATAATGTCAAAGATGTGTGGGATGATCTTTTGATGAGCCTATCTGTGACACAGCGTGCGATGCTCAAAGCAAGTGAACCCGTCGCTGCAGGTCCAACTGGTTTAGTGATTTCCTTTGATTATGAGATTGTTTGTCAACGAGCAGCAAACGATGAAGAATTGAAATTGGCTTTACACAATAATCTCAGCCGGATGATCCGAGATTATGCGCCGGATCCTGTGTGTATTACACAAGAGAGCTGGCCGGAGCTGAGAAAAAATTATTTGATCCAAAATAAAGAAAAACAAGCAGAGTCATTTGCACCAGAAACAACAGACGAATCGATCGAATTGCTGCCGCAAGAAGAGGAACAGGAAGAATTAGTAGTTTCTAAAGCAGCGGAGTTGTTTGGTTCAAATGTAACAGTGCTGGATGACTAAGAAGACATAAAGGAGAGAAAACGATATGATGCGCGGAATGGGCAATATGCAAGGTATGATGAAACAAATGCAGAAAATGCAAAAAGAAATGGTGAAAAACCAAGAAATCTTAAACAATACAGAATTCACTGGTGAAGCAACAAACAAACTAGTAACAGTAACGTTCACTGGTGACCGAAATATGAAAGATATCTCGATCAATGAAGGCGTCGTTGATCCAGAAGATACAGAAATGCTGCAAGATCTAGTAATTATGGCAGTCAATGATGCTTTAGCTAAAATCGAAAAAGAAACAGAAAAAACAATGGGAAAATATACTAAAGGATTAGGAATGTAATCTTTAGTAAAGGAGTAGTGACACATGCAATATCCAGAACCGATCGCCAAATTGATCGACAGTTACATGAAGCTTCCAGGGATCGGACAAAAAACGGCTACACGGTTAGCCTTTTACACGATCGATATGAAAGAAGAAGTCGTTAACGAATTCGCAAAGTCATTACTCAGTGTAAAACGTGATCTTCATTTTTGCAGCATCTGCGGCAATATCACTGAAGAAGACCCGTGCGAGATTTGTCAAGATAAGACGAGAGATAGAAGTATCATCTTAGTCGTTGAAGAACCAAAAGACGTGATGGCAATGGAGAAGATGCGTGAGTATCGCGGTCTTTACCATGTGCTCCACGGGGTTTTGTCACCAATGGAAGGAACAGGACCAGAAGATATCAATATCGCACCTTTACTGCAACGGCTCCATGATGAAGAAGTCAAAGAAGTGATCATTGCGACAAATGCAACGACAGAAGGCGAAGCTACAGCGATGTATTTGTCTCGTTTGATCAAACCAGCCGGCATCAAAGTCACACGTCTGGCACACGGATTGTCTGTTGGTTCGGATATCGAATATGCAGATGAAGTCACATTGTTAAAAGCAGTGGAAGGACGCCGCGAATTATAAAACAGCCGAACGATGCAGACTTGAAAAACAACATTCAAGTCTGCAGCTTCTAACGTTTTGATTTAAATGAATTTTCCGATACAATAAATGTGTGAGGATAGATGGAGGCAAAAACGTGAATGGATTGTTTATCACCATTGAAGGACCAGACGGAGCTGGAAAAACCAGTATTTTGAATGAGTTGTATCCGTTATTGAAAAAAGCAGCGAAAACAGAAGTTATTAAAACAAGAGAGCCGGGTGGTATCCCTATTGCAGAAGAGATTCGTGCCTTGATCCTTGATCCAAAAAATGATCGAATGGATGAACGGACGGAAGCATTGCTTTACGCAGCTGCGAGAAGACAGCATCTTGTGGAAAAAGTATTGCCTGCTTTAGCAGAAGGACACATCGTTTTGTGTGACCGTTTCGTTGACAGCTCTTTAGCTTATCAAGGCGCAGGAAGAAGGATCGGAGTTGCCGAGATTGCTAAAATGAATGAGTTTGCAACTGAAGGAACAACACCGGATTTCACCTTGTACTTGGACGTAGATTCAGACACAGGTTTACGTCGAATCCAAGAAAACAGACAAAATCAAATCGATCGGTTAGATTCAGAAGGATTAGAATTCCATCAGCGTGTGCGTCATGCATATTTGAAACTGGCAGAAGAATATCCAGAACGTATCCATAAGATTGATGCTCGTCAAAGTTTTGAGACCGTACTGGAAAACAGCTATTTCGCCATTGTCGAACAATATCCGCAATTTTTTGAAAATCAGGAAGGTGACAGAATATGAAACTTATTTTAGCGATCATCCAAGACAAAGACAGCAATCGTTTGGCAAATGAATTTATCGACGCAAATATCCGTGCAACAAAACTATCCTCTACTGGCGGCTTTCTAAAAGCAGGAAACAGTACTTTTATCATTGGTATCGAAGACGAGCGTGTAGATGAAACACTCGAATTGATCAAAAAAACATGTGAATCACGTAAACAATTTGTTTCAACACCGGTAACACTCGACATCTCGATGGATGGACAAGTACCTTATCCTGTGGAGGTAGAAGTAGGCGGAGCCACTGTTTTCGTACTGCCGGTTGAAGGATTCCATCACTATTGATAGGAGGAGCTATGGAGAACGAAGCATTTTCAAGCCTAGCTCAAAATCAGCCTTTAGTTTATCAGCAATTACAGAAAAGTTTTGAGCATGGGCGTCTCGCTCATGCTTATCTTTTTGAGGGCGAAAAAGGGACAGGCAAACATGAGATAGGTCTATGGTTAGCACAACATTTATTTTGTACACAAATGAAAGAAAACCAACCGTGCGGAGTCTGCAACAATTGCCGTCGGATCCAGCAAAATGAACATCCTGACGTGGTTGTCGTCCAGCCAGAAGGTCAAACGATCAAAGTAGACCAGATCCGTTATCTGCAATCAGAATTCAGCCGCAGCGGCTATGAATCCAAAAAGAAAGTCTTTTTGATCAAAGATGCAGAAAAAATGAATATCGCAGCTGCGAACAGTTTGTTGAAATTCTTAGAAGAACCGCAAGGACAGTTCCTTGCTATTTTGGAAACAGATGCGTTGGGGCGTATCTTGCCGACGATCCAATCACGTTGTCAAGTACTTCATTTTCAAGAATTATCAAAACCTGCTCTCGTGAAAAGACTGCAAAAAGAGGAGATTTCATTAGAAAAAGCCCAACTTTTAGCTTTCTTAACAAACAGTTTCGGAAAAGCAGTTGAAATCTCTCAAGATGAATGGTTTAATGAGGCTAAGGACACGATTCGGCAATGGTTTTCTTATTTGATCGAATCAGATCCTCAAGCGTTCATCTATGTCCAAAAGAAGATGACAAAGGTTTTCAAAGAAAAAGAACAGCAATTTTCAGCACTTTCAATGTTGTTGTTTTATTTTCAAGAAGCCCAACGCAAAGCAGTCTCGCAGAATGAACGTGCGCGAATAAAATCGACGAACCAAACGATCGAACGCATTCTTTCAGCGGAACAGAAATTGAGAAGCAATGTCAGTTTCCAATCCGTTGCGGAACAGCTCGCTCTGCAAGTAGTTTTTAGTCTTTAAAGAATGGCAAGGGAGGATGGAAATGACTGAAGTAGTAGGCGTTCGCTATCGAGAAGCTGGGCATATCTATTATTTTGCACCAGACGGCTCTGAATATTTTTATAATGACAAGGTATTGGTCGAATCGCAGCAAACCTTACATATCGCAACGGTTGCCATCCCTAAACAAGAACTTGCTCCAGAAGATTTGCCGGCAGAGTTAAGCCCGATTTTGCATAAAGCAACAACGAAGGAATTGATCCAAGAACAAAAAAATCGAAACGATGCTATGAAAGCATTCGATATCGGCAAACAA
Organism: Enterococcus faecalis 13-SD-W-01; assembly: GCA_000415185.1. Classification (GTDB taxonomy): domain Bacteria; phylum Bacillota; class Bacilli; order Lactobacillales; family Enterococcaceae; genus Enterococcus_B; species Enterococcus_B faecalis_A. The sequence goes on along the minus strand of KE351649.1, from coordinate 180,362 downwards.
AAAATCCGCGAACATGGATTAGAAATGAAATTAGTCAAAGTAGAATATACATTTGACCGCAGTAAAATGATTTTTTCGTTTACTGCAGACGGCAGGATCGATTTTCGTCAACTGGTCAAAGAACTTGCAGGTATTTTTCGCACGAGGATCGAATTGCGTCAAATCGGTGTGAGAGATGAAGCAAAACTTATCGGAGGAATAGGCCCTTGCGGCAGGCAGCTATGCTGTTCGACGTTTTTAGGAGATTTCATTCCTGTATCGATAAAAATGGCAAAAGACCAAGGATTAGCATTGAATCCCGCGAAAATATCCGGGTTATGCGGACGGCTGATGTGCTGTTTGCAATATGAGAATGATGAATATGAATCGGCCAAAAAAGAACTCCCAGATTTTGGTCAGATGATCGAGACACCAGACGGCAGCGGAAAAGTGGTAGGTCTAAACCTGCTGAGCCGTCTTGTAAAAATTCGATTAACAGGGCGGGAAACCCCTGTCGAATATGAATGGGATGAACTAAAAGAACTCGTCCAAGCAGGTGATATCAATGGATAAACGATCATTATACGACGGCTTGAACCAATTAGAATCAGAGCTGCGGAATACGTTAACAGAATTAGTCGAAATGAAGAATGCATTGCATGAGATCGTGGAAAAAAATACGACTCTTGAAATGGAAAACCAGCGTCTGCGCGAACACATCAGAGAATTGAATCAAGTAGCGGAAGCACCTGCAGAACGGGTCAAACAAGAATTATCTAAATCAAGAATGAATTTAGAGAAAATCTATGAAGAAGGATTCCATGTTTGTTATGATCTCTACGGTTCCCGTAGAGAAAATGATGAGCCTTGTGCTTTTTGCTTAGAAGTAATCTATCGCGAGAGCGGACGCTAATAAAAAAGAGAAATTGTTTATTAAACAAAACGGATTTCTGTATAAATGAGTTATGCAGGATATAAAAAGGCTGGAACAAGGCGAGAGTTTTGTCCAGCCTCTTTTTGATGGAGGTAGAAATGAAAAAACAAAAAAGCTTCAAAGGACAATACGAGACCGGCACTCTTTACCTTGTTCCGACCCCAATTGGTAATTTAGAAGATATGAGCTTCCGCAGTGTCCAAACGCTGAAAGACGCGGACCTTATCGCCAGCGAAGATACACGAAACACACAAAAGCTGCTCAATCATTTTGAGATCCAGACACCGCAAAAAAGTTTGCATGAACATAACTACAAGGAACGGATTCCTCAATTGCTGGAATTTTTGCAAGATGGAAAATCGATCGCACAAGTCAGCGATGCAGGCATGCCTTCAATTAGTGATCCCGGACATGAACTAGTGACAGCTTGTATTGAACAAGATATTCCTGTTGTTTCGCTGCCTGGACCAACTGCTGGAATGACCGCATTAGTCGCTTCGGGGCTTTCACCGCAGCCTTTTTTGTTTTATGGTTTCTTGCCAAGAAAGAAAAAAGAACAGCAGCTTGCTTTGATACAACTAAAAGAGCATGAAGAGACATTGATTTTCTATGAATCTCCTTATCGTTTGACAAGTACATTGGAAAATTTTCTAGCTGTGTTTGGAAATCGTCAAGTTGTTTTGTGTCGTGAATTGACGAAAATCCATGAAGAATATTTGCGCGGATCTGTTGAAGAACTACTAGCTTATTTAGAAGAAACGCCTGTAAAAGGGGAATGCTGTTTAATGGTTTCTGGAAATACAGAAGAAGAAGCTGTTGAAGTCACAGATAAAACATTGAAAGAGCAAGTAGAAGAACGCATTGCAGAAGGTATGAAAACCAATGCAGCAATCAAAGAAGTAGCTGTAAAAAATGGGATAAAAAAACAAGAAGTGTATCGTCAGTTCCACGAATTAGATGCAGAATGATTTGGTAAAAATCATCAGTTAAGAAGGTTGCGGCCTAAGCCGCAACCTTTTTTCTCCTTTGTTCATTGGCTTTTTCTTAAACTTAGGAAAACAAATGATTAATAATTGTAAAGGAACAAACGTTCTTATATAATGAACAGTGAGGTGGGGAAGATGGAACTGCGATTTCCGTTACGTAATGATACGTCAAGAAAAATCATCCATATCGATATGGACGCGTTTTTTGCTTCAGTTGAAGAAAGAGATGATCCTAGTTTAAAAGGATTTCCTTTAGTCATTGCTCGACATCCGAGTGATACAGGTGGACGAGGTGTCGTGACTACAGCAAATTATGCTGCACGAAAATACGGGATCCATTCGGCAATGAGTGCGCAAAAAGCATTTGAACTGTGCCCTCAAGCAATCTTCAAACCAGGAGATTATGAAAAATACCGCGAGATTTCTCAAATCGTCCGCGAAATCTTTCATCGCTATACAGATGTAGTGGAGCCTGTCAGTATCGATGAAGCTTATTTGGATGTCACAGTCAATAAAATCAACTGCAAATCCGCGATCAAGATTGCACGAATGATCCAAGCTGATATCTGGGAAGCAGTCCAGCTGACATGCTCAGCTGGTGTAAGCTACAATAAATTTTTGGCGAAACTTGCTTCGGACTATCAAAAACCCCAAGGAATCACCGTTGTTACGCCCAATGATGCGCAAGTTTTTCTAAAGAGTCTGCCGATCGAAAAATTTCACGGGGTAGGAAAGAAAACTGTTCCTCGGATGCACGAATTAGGGATTTTTAATGGACAAGATCTCTATGAGCGAAGCGAGATGGAAATGATCCAGCTTTTTGGGAAAATGGGCTATTCTCTTTATCGAAAAGTTCGAGGCATCCATGATTCTCCAGTAACTGTCAGCAGAGAGCGGAAATCAGTCGGAAAAGAACACACGTATGGACAGCCATTGCGGACCGAAGAAGAAGTACTGGCACAGTTACGTCAGTTAGCTGAAAAAGTCGAAAATTCATTGAAAAGAGTCCAAAAACACGGCAAAACTGTGGTATTGAAAGTTCGTTATACTGATTATTCGACAGTCACAAAACGCGTGACTTTGCCAGAATATATCCATAAAAAAGAAGAGCTGTTTTATCAAGCAAGCTTGATCTGGGAAGAAGTGCTGGGCGTCGAAAAAGGGATTCGACTCCTAGGCATCACATTGACGAATCTTGATCCAATGACCTATGAGAATATCGTGCTGCCATTATGGGAACACTAAAAAACATCGCGCCAGCAAAAAGACGCGGTGTTTTTCTGCAGAATTCGATTCTAAATCCAGACATCAAAAAAGACCGGCACTGAATAAGTGTCGGTCTTTTTGACATGGTTTTTGCAGATTTTATATCAATTCTTGTTTTTTGATGGTTTCATATTCTGTATCTGCGTCTTTGCATTTTGACCAAATAACGGCTTTATTTTCAGCTAATGAACGGGGGACATCGATGATCCGCTGATTGCTGCTTCCGCGAAATTGAAGTTGCAAGTTCTTTTTGGTGATATCGAAACGTCCGTCAACTAAAATATCGATCAAGGATAATAGTTCTTTCTTATCCTCTGAATCGACCATCAATTCTTCAAAAGTATAACCGCTCCATGACCAGATATCTTTCGTGTGGCCAAATTCTTGGCGGATCCGTTTTACTACACGCAAAGCAACGTTTGTATTCAAAAATGGCTCGCCGCCTAATAATGTAAGTCCTTGGACATAATCGTGGCGAAGATCTTCAATGATCCGTTCTTCTAATTCAGGGGTGAACGGCTGTCCGTACCGAAAATTTTGTGCCGCTTTGTTGAAACAACCTTCACAAGCAAACAAGCAGCCGCTGACATATAAACTATTTCGGACGCCTTCGCCATCGACAAAGTTGAACGCTTTATAATCGGCAATGTAGTCTTGGCTATATTCTTCGGCAAGCCATTCTTTGGGTTTTGGATTCCTCATAAAAAAACTTCTTTCATTGTTTGATAAAATGAAACAGCAGAGATCTATGTGTTCGCAAAGCTGACTCTCGGCTTTAACTCAAAATTTCGCAAAATATGAGAAGCTATTTTACGAAATTCTTCTTTAATGCTCGGAGCTGAGCGGTTCTTTCACAACCTCTCTAAACGGTGTTTTCTCAGTTGATCTTCGGCATTAAGCTTTTCTGCTGAAAAATATGGAAAGCTATTTTCCAGCAGAAAAGAGTCTTGATGCTCAGATCAGAACACTGAGAAAACAACCTCTACCTAAACGGTGTTCACAAAGCTGACTTTCGG
>KE351649.1:110033-176018 GCA_000415185.1 Enterococcus faecalis 13-SD-W-01 | reverse complement strand
TTTTGCAAAAGAGTCTTATTGCTCAAGTCATACCGCTTTGCTCACAACCTCTTACATATGCTTCACTCGTGACGATATCTCTTTATGGCGGCCATGCACCATTGGTCTTGCTTGCGGATTTCCCAGATAGCCGCATGTTCGTTTCACAACATCACATGTTTTAGGATCGTGGTTTCCGCATTGCGGACATTCAAAGCCGCGTTCTGTTGGAGTGAAGTCTCCTTCAAAGCCGCAAGCGTAGCAGTGATCGATTGGTGTATTTGTTCCAAGATAACCGACTTTATCATAAGCATAATCCCATACAGCTTCTAGTGCTTTTGGATTTTGCTGAAGGACAGGATACTCGCAATAATGGATGAATCCGCCAGAACAATATTGCGGATAATCTTTTTCAAAGTCTAGTTTTTCAAATGGTGTTGGATTTTTTCGTACATCATAATGGAAACTATTTGTATAATATTCTTTATCTGTAATATTTTCGATTACACCGAATTTTTCAGTATCCAAGCGGCAGAAGCGATCTGTTAAGCTTTCACTAGGTGTAGAATATACACTGAAATGGTAGCCGTATTCATTTCCCCACGCGTCTGCTTTTGCTTTCAATTCTCTTAAGATATCTAAAGTAAATTCTTTCGCTTCAGGATTCTTTTCCCATTCACCGCCGAAAAAGGCAGAAGCTGCTTCATATAGACCGATATAACCAAGTGAAACAGTCGCACGTTTATTTTTGAATAATTCATCTACAGCATCTGTTCGAGACAAACGTTTGCCGAATGCACCATACATGTACAAAATCGGAGCATTGGCAGGGATTGCTTCTTTACAGCGATTTACACGATAAACCAAAGCATCTTTCATTGTTGCTAGACGTTCAGAAAGAAGAGTCCAGAATTTTTCTTGGTCTCCTTTTGCTTCAATGGCGATTCGAGGCAAGTTTAATGTCACAACACCTAAATTCATTCGTCCTACATTGATTTCTTCATCATTTTCATCTTTCCATCCTTGAAGGAAAGAACGACAGCCCATCGGTACTTTGAAACTGCCAGTCAATTCTACGATCTTGTCATAGTTCAAGATATCTGGATACATCCGTTTTGTTGCACATTCTAAAGCTAACTGCTTGATGTCGTAATTTGGATCGGCAGAATCAAGATTGACACCGCTTTTTAGGGTGAAAATCAATTTAGGGAAGATCGCTGTGCGTTTTTCGCTGCCTAAACCATTGATTCGATTTTGCAAAATCGCTTTTTGGATCTCACGTTCAAACCAATTTGTGCCTAAACCAAAGCCAAGTGACGTGAAAGGTGTTTGGCCGTTTGACGTAAATAACGTATTGATCTCATATTCCAGACTTTGCATAGCGTCAAAGATATCTTTTCTGGTTTTTGTTTTTGCATATTCTTCTTGGCGCTCAGGATTTTCGATCCATTCTTTTGCATCCGCTAAGTGTTTTTGATAATTCAATTCTGCAAAAGGTGCTAATAATTCATCCGTACGGTCAGCAGAACAGCCGCCATATTGACTAGAAGCAACATTGGCGATGATCTGAGAGATTTGCGCTGTTGCTGTTTGGATCGATTTTGGGGACTCGACTTCGGCATTACCGATTTTGAAGCCGTTATTCAACATACCTTTGAAATCGATCAGACAACAGTTCGTCATTGGCGTATATGGATGGTAATCTAAATCGTGATAATGGATATCGCCTTTTTGATGCGCATTGGCTACATGAGGCGGCAGCATTTTCAACCCAATCGATTTTCCAACGATACCGGCTGTCAGATCTCTTTGTGTATTGAAAACATTGCTGTCTTTATTTGCATTTTCATTGACCACTGTTTGGTCTTTGTTGATCAGTTTTTCGATGGAGAAATTGATATCTGTTGCTTGGCTGCGCTGAAAATCCCGTCTGGTGCGGTAACGGATATATTCTTCAGCCAATTCGTATTCATTTTTTTCCAATAACATATGTTCGACGATATTTTGGATTTCATAGATTTTGATATCTTGTGAAAAACGTTCTTGGATCTCTTTTACGACAAGTCCGACAATCATTTGGATTTTTTCATACGCTAATGGGGACAATGTGCCATGGATCTTTTTCTCTGCTTTGACTAAAGCAGCCAAGATTTTCTGGTCATCAAAAGCGACAGATCGACCGTCACGTTTGATGATTTTTAAACCAGCAGCACTTGTTGCAGCTGCATCTTCTGTTTGTGGATTTTCTGCATACTCTAACATTGTATTATCAACTCCTGAATCATTTCTTCTTGTCTATCATAAAACAAAACGAAAAATGGAGCAACTATATATAGTGTGTGCTTTATGTATAATTGTCTGTATATACTATATATGGTGTATATTTTATTGTGAAAAATTGTGAAAACGTAATGCGGCAAGGCTTGATATGAGGTGCAGGAAATAAAAATGAATAAAAAATTTTTGGATAAAGTTTACTTGTATTGAAGGTGACAAAAACTAAAGGGAAAAATATAAAAGAATATGCTACTATTCAAGTAATGAGAAAAGGAGGGAAACGATTGGAAAAAATGATCGAAGTAACACACCTAAGCAAAATCTACGGGAACAAAACAAATCCTGTCAAAGTATTAGATAATCTATCGTTTTCTGTAGAAGAGGGAGAGTTCGTCGGGATCATGGGTCCAAGCGGTGCTGGGAAAACAACCTTGATGAATATTTTATCCACGATCAGTTTGCCGACTATGGGAAGCGTCCAGATCCAGGGGCGGGAAATAACAAAGATGAAAAACAGCGAACTAAGCAGCTTTCGCCGAAAAGAGCTGGGGTTCATTTTTCAAGAATTCAATTTGATTGATACTTTAGATGCAAAAGATAACATCTTGCTGCCGTTAGCAGTTGAAAAGTTGCCCAAAAAAGAGATTGACGAACGTGTAGAGCACGTTGCAAAACTTTTAGGCATCGAGTCTTTTTTGGATCATTACCCAGAAGAATTATCGGTAGGACAGCGGCAAAGAATCGCCGCGGCACGGGCATTGGTCGTTCATCCCAAAGTTATTTTTGCTGATGAACCAACAGGATCGCTGGATTCGAAATCAGCCACCGGATTATTGAATTATTTGACGATGATGAACGAAAAAGAAGCAGCTACGATTCTGATGGTCACCCACGACCCTTACACAGCCAGCTATTGCAATCGTATTCTATTTATCAAAGACGGCGTTATCTTTTCAGAAGTCGTTCGGCGCGGCTCAAGGAAAGAATTTTTTGAAAAAGTGATCGATATGCAGGCAGCAATCGGAGGAGGTGGCAAACTAAATGCTCTATAAACTGGCCGCTAAAAGTTTTTTCCGCCAGTCACGAGGATACTTGGTCTACTTTTTCTGTATGACACTATCCGTTATGATCTATTATTCTTTTAATGCGATGACGTATGATCAGTCCCTGATTCGATTATCTGCCCAAAGTTTGGCTATCGACAATGTTTTGGGATTTGGGAATTTTTTGATTACCAGTCTGCTGATTTTCTTTATGTTTAGCGCCAATCGTTTTTTCTTGAACAAACGAATCAAAGAATTTGGGATCTATCAATTATTCGGAGTCAAAAAAAGCCAAGTCGCAGTCATTTATTGCATGGGAATCGCAGCAATCAGTTTTGTTTCTACTTGTTTGGGCATCTTGCTTGGCATCATTTTTTCAAAGCTTTTTGCAATGATTTTAGTCAAGATGATGCATCTTCAAGTTTCCACACCATTTTTTGTGTCGATTCCTTCGATTTACGGAACGATCACTCTTTTTTTCATCATCATGGCAGTGGTAGCGCTGCATTCGCTTTGGAAAATTTGGCTGCTGCCGATGTTTCCTTCTTTTGAAGCGATGAAAAAGCCGTATAACAAAATGCGAAGTATCAAAAATTGGCAGTATTTTTTAGGGATCAGCGGAGTAGTATTGATTCTTTATGGTTATATAAGCGCATTGCGATTTCGCGATGTATTGACACAAATATTCATGGAACAGCTAAATCCATCATTGATTTTTCTTTATCCGCTGATGATTTTCTTTTGTTGTGTGTTAGGCACATATCTCTTTTTCAGCTATACTGCAAAAATCATTTCCTACAAGATCAGCAGACAAAAGAGCAGCTACAAAGGTCTGCGCTTCTTGATCACGGGCAATACACGGATCCATCTGCTAAAAGGGAGAAGAACCAACACATTGATCACGGTCATTCTTGGTATTTCTTTGGCGATGATCGGCGGAGTGGCTTCGTTATCCACTTTCATGGTGCAGCAGGGAGAGTTCTTTAATCCAACTTCGTATCAAATGAGTCCTTCTGCAGCCAAAAAAGCAGCAACGATTCTTGCAGAAAACAATGAAACGAAAAAAGAGCTAATCATGAATTACAAGATTACTGGAAGTATGACGAATCTTGATAAGGCAAATACAAATACAAATGAATTTCGTCTTGTAAATCTGGTTTCAGAAAAGGAATACCAACGATTCCGTCAAAATGTACCATCTGCACCAAAAATCAAGCTGAAAGGACCAAACAAAACAATCTTATTGGACGAACTGCAAACGACGATACGGAATTTCACGAATTATGGGTCAAATATTTATTTGCCCAATGAAGTTACTTTACAAATCCAAGAATTTTTGCCGGATTATCTAGGAGAATCTAGTCTGCGTTATGCTAGTCCAACACTGATCGTTTCCAATGAGCTTTATCAATCGTTGGAAGGGGCAGAATATCAGGTTGTTTACTGGAACATGAGCGAAGAAGAGGAACAATCGCTGAGCCAAATGATGAATCGTCAAATACCTGTCAAATGGTCAGATCCAATGTATTATCAGTATCAAATCCAAGGCACCAAACTAAACGGTGTAATCTCAACTACTGAAATGACATCAGAAATGCGAGGGGAAGGAACTGGCGAAATTTCTCGTACAAACTTTACTTCACGTTATGATAACTTGCGGAGAATCCATTTTTCGGCAGGTGTCTATCTATATGTCGCTTTATTTGTGGGGATGATCGTTGTTGTGACGACAGGAAGTATCTTAATGGTTCGGCAATTAGCGGAAGCAGAGGAAGAGCAAGACACATATATTTTGCTGTCAAAACTAGGGATTGGCAGAAAAGAAATCAATCAAATGATTTTCAAACAGAATGCAGTGTTGTTTTTTCCTCCAATGATCTTGGGTATCCTTCATGCTGTTTTTGCCATCAATGTTTACACCCAATACATCAAAACAGCTGATTACTGGCTGGCATATCTTGTTTGCGGTTTACTCATCGTTATTTATATGCTGCTGTATTATGCAACAAGCAAAGTCTATTGCCGGATCGTAGAAAATTGACCAATAAAAACAGAAAGTATAATTTTTTCGATAAGTAATGGTATAATTTTTTCAAATGACAAAAAAGGAGCGAGATAGAAGTGGACAAAAAAGAAGAGCAGCTGCTGATCGATTTGACATCAGCAAAAGGTGTACCAGGTAACGAAGAAGAAGTTAGAGAAGTTTTCAAATCTTATGCCAAACCTTTTGCCGATGATATATTTTTTGACGGACTCGGCAGTGTGATTGCCAAGCAAGGCGCGGGCGGACCAAAAGTCTTTATTTCCGGACACATGGATGAAGTAGGATTTATGGTCACAAAAATCACGGATAAAGGATTTTTAGAATTTCAAACATTAGGCGGCTGGTGGGGGCAAGTCATGCTGGCTCAGCAAGTCGAAATAAAAACACAAGAAGGAAAAGTTTTTCATGGCGTCATCGGCTCAAAACCACCCCATGTACTGACACAAGCAGTGCGAAACAAACCATACGACATCAAAGACATGTTCATCGATATTGGTGCTTCAAGCGAAAAAGAAGTGAAAGAATGGGGCATCCGTCCTGGAGACATGGTTACGCCTTACATCGAATACAAACGCATGAATGGCGGAAAATTCCTGTTGGCTAAAGCTTGGGACAATCGCATCGGGACAGCTGTATCTCTGCGTGTTTTGGAAAATCTTTCAAAAGAAGACCATCCAAATGTCTTGTTTGCTGGTAGTGATGTGCAAGAAGAAGTTGGGTTAAGAGGCGCTCGTACAAGCACCCATCTTGTCAATCCTGATGTGGCTTTTGCTTTAGATACAGGAACTGCTGGCGATACACCAGGTATGACGCCAAAAGAAGCGGATTCTGTATTAGGAAAAGGACCACAAATCTTGATTTTTGACGCATCGATGATTCCGCATAAAAAATTGTTGAATTTTGTGATCGGTGTAGCAGAAGAAATGGAGATCCCGTTCCAATATACAGTTATTACCGGCGGCGGAACAGATGCAGGTCAAATGCACTTGACCCGTGACGGCGTACCGTCTGTTGCTATTACTGTCCCAGTTCGTTATCTGCATTCTCATACATCGATCATCCATGAAGACGATTATTTGAACACAGTAAAACTAGTAACGGAATTAGTGAAACGTCTAGATAGTAAAACAGTTGAGCAGATTCGGAGTTATTGAGTATGAAAAAACAACCTATTTCTTATTACAAAGAACGTGCCAGAGATGCGTTGCGAAAACAATGGGGAATCAATGCTGGTCTGGTTCTTCTGGCATATCTTATAACAACTGTGATCCAATCATCGGTTGACGGATTACTGAACTTTCCAGAAGGCAGCAGAGGACAGATGATTTCTGATTTTCTGCTAAGTAATCTGCTCCTGTTTGCTTTTTATTACGGACTGAATTATATCGCTTTATACGTGATTCGAGGTGGCCGTGCTAAACCGGGAATGCTGTTTGCGATTTTTGACAAAAAGTATTATTTACCGATGCTTCTTTTGAACCTGATAAGCACAGTGGCAACATGGCTAGTGAATTCGCTTGTCTTTCTGCCATTGATCTTTATGGGCGGTGTCTTTTCTTATGTACAGTTAGTCACAGGAAACAGCCCGCGTCTCTTTTTATCCAACGATTTTGTGATTGATTTCAATTTCATCATCATGATTTTTATCTTTTTGCTTGTTGCGTTGATGCTTTTGAATATCATCGGCGGATTATTCCAAATTGCTTCTTGGGTAAAATTGGATTATCCCGAACTTTCAGTTGGAAAAAGTATCAGCTATGCTTGGTTTTTATTAAAAGACCGCTTATGGAAATATATCTTGCTTCAACTTTCCTTTATCGGCTGGTACCTGATTAGTGTCTTGACTCTATTTATCGGGCTATTATGGGTAGTAAGTTATGTAAATGTTTCAATGGCAGCCTTTTATGACTATGCAAGAGAAGAAAAGGGAATGCCTGAGCGTTATTTGAATAGTCAAAAAGAAACACTTGTGTAAGGGGGAAAGTGAAATGAAATTGACTGTTTTAGGCTGTCTGGGTGCTTATCCGTACAAAGGCCAAGGAACAACGAGTTATTTGCTGCAGTCGGAAGGTTACAATCTTTTGATCGATGCAGGAAGTACGACGCTGGTTCGTTTAGAAGAGCAGCTTGATCCGCTTGAATTGGATGCAGTGATCCTTTCTCATTATCATCATGACCATATTGCAGATCTAGGAGTGCTGCAATATTACTGGCAGCTGTATCCAAAACAATCCGAACGAGCATTGCTTCAGATTTACGGGCATACAGATGATACGATTCATTTCAATGAATTGACGATGGAAGGTGTTTCAAAAGGGCATCCTTATACTGAAGGAGAAAAACTTCAATTAGGTCCTTTTTCAATTACTTTTATGAAAACGATCCATCCTGTCCCATGTTATGCTATGCGTTTTGAAGAAGAAAAAACTGGGAAAGTATTTGTCTTTACAGGAGATTCTGGTTACTTGGCCACTTTTGAACAGTTTGCGGAAAATGCAGATCTTTTCTTAGCAGATACTTATTTGTTTAAAGGAAACGAACAGCATCACGCACACTTTACATCAAAAGAATCTGGTGAAATCGCCCAAGCAGCTAAAGTGAAAAAACTTGTGTTGACACACTTGCCTCAATTTGGCGATTTAGAACAACTGAAAAAAGAAGCAGAAGAAGCAGCGGGAAGCAAAGTAGATGTTGAACTTGCTGCTATCGGAAAAGTCTTCGATATCTAGGAGGAAAACAATGATTTTTGTACCGAATGAAATAAACGATCCAACTATAAATTTAGCTATCGAACATTATTTGCTGCATGAAATGCCTGTGGACGAGCCGATTTTATTGTTTTATATCAACGAACCTTCAATCATCATCGGCAGAAATCAGAATACGATCGAAGAAATCAATCGCGACTACGTAGAAGAGCACAATATCCATGTGGTACGCCGCTTAAGTGGCGGAGGAGCTGTTTATCACGATTTAGGAAACTTGAATTTCAGTTTTATTATGCCTGATGACGGCAATTCGTTCAGAGATTTCGCAAAAGTGACACAACCGATCATCCAAGCTTTGCATGATTTGGGTGTTCAAGGTGCAGAATTGAAAGGCAGAAATGATCTTGTCATCAATGATATGAAATTTTCCGGCAATGCTATGTATGCGACAAATGGCCGGATGTTTGCTCACGGAACAATCATGTTTGATTCAGATATCGACGAAGTAGTGAATGCACTACGCGTGAAAAAAGATAAGATCGAATCAAAAGGAATCAAATCGATCCGTTCACGAGTAACGAATATCAAACCATTCTTGCCAAAAGAAAATCAAGACATGACAACAGAAGAGTTTCGTCAAGATATCTTGTTGAAAATCTTTGGTGTTTCTTCCGTAGAAGATGTGAACGAATACCATTTGACGGAAAAAGATTGGGAAAAAATCAAGGAAATCTCAAATGAATATTACCGAAACTGGGATTGGAACTACGGAAAATCTCCAGCATTTGACATTTCTCGTCAAAAACGTTTTTCAATTGGTTCTGTAGAAATCCACCTGAATGTAGAAGAAGGAAAAATCACCGATGCAAAAATCTATGGCGACTTTTTCGGTTTAGGAGAAATCTCAGATGTCGAACAAGCATTGATCGGGCAAAAATATGAAAAGCAGTCATTGGAAAAAGTGATTGCAAACCTTGATCTTAAAAAGTATTTTGGTGCCATCGAGCCGGAAGAGCTATTGGAATTGATTTATTAGAAAGAGGTCGTGAAAAAGCTGTTCAGCCTCAAGCATTAAAGAAGAATCCGCTAAAACATAGAAAATTGTTTTAGCGGATTCTTCTGTTTATTTATTTTGTTCGTTTGATTTATACATTACATCTGACTGTTCTCAACTGCAAATTTATCTAGTAACACACCGATCAATAGAATGGCTGGGATAAATATCCCCATTGCATATCTGGGACTGGCTTCCCAAAATAGCAGAAATGTAAAATAACCGGAAATATAAATAGTACACAATAAAGCTGTTTTATTCTTAGATTTGAACAAATATATACCTGAAAAAGCAACTCCTACATAGAGTAAATATTGTATTGTCATCATCCAAGAATATAAAATCGTTCCAGTAATTTTATTGGTAAACAAATCGACTGTCCTTTTAGATTTTCCTGTGCCTAAAAAAACTTCAAAAGAAGATTTCAAATCTCCTGACCCCCAAGTAACTGATACTTTATTATTCATTGCTTCTAATAACTCTTTTATACTTAATCTAGAATAGCGTTCTTTTATGATTTTTAAATGTTCTTCTTGTATTTGTGATTTCGGTTCCTTCTGTTCTAAGAAAAGGTTCCAAGTAAATTGCTGTTCATCTGTTGAATATGCCCCTACGACCCAACGAGCTCTTTCGTACGATGTTAACCCTTCAGGAATGGGTGTATTGTGGATGCCCATCATTAAATAATGAGTGTTTGGCTGCCCATAGTTTGAATCTGGATACAAATTTTGACTATTTATTACTTGTTTCCAACCAAAGTTTCCGATGAATAGAAATAAAAAAGGGAATAACCCAAGTAGCTTCCACTGCTTTTTATTGATAATTGCTAAAAATAATGCGATTGCGATCACAAGAATCAAAACCGTTCCTTTACTGATAAAGCCTATCGTACAAAATAACAGTGCGAATACGAGATTTAAAATCCAGTTTTTTCCCTCTATATAATTTTGGGTATACTTTGTCATAAAATAAAATGTTAATGAAATGAAAAAGAGTGATAAAATATCTGTATAAGCGACAGGAACATGTAAAGTAATTTGTAAAGCAAAAATAATCAACTGAATAACAAGCAGCGAAATAAAATTACTTATTCTTATATTTTTTAATGATAGAAAGATAAAAAATATTGTTAGTAAATGGATAAGAGAAAATACCAGGATTATAGCATGATAACTTGCTCCAAAAAGTGATTGTATTCCCATGAAAATATACATTAGCAGTAAATTTTGCGGATTAGAATACATATAATTGTAGCCCCACTCTGTTCCTTCTTGTAATTGTTTTAGATGATTCAATACAATTCGGGTATCGTCTACAGGCTGATTAAAACCTATATATTTTACAAATAATAACAGTGCAATAGAATAAATCAGCAGCTCGATAATTAAAAATAGATAAGTGAATTTATTTGTTAAAGCAGGAAAAGATTTCTTCTTCAACCATTTAATAATCAAAAAATATATCAATATAGAAAAAATAAAACAAAAGATATTTATTGGTAGGATTACTTTATATGAGTAATTATTTCTAAACAAGGAAAAAATCATTCCTATTCTTGGAGAAAAAATACTCGTTGAAATTGCCCACAACATAAAAAAAAGAACTAAAAATGAAAAAAATCGAAAAAAAATATTTTTATTTACTTGCATATCATTATACTCCCTTGATTTTCCACTGCTTTTTTCTTTTCAAACATATATTGGTCTATTTTTGTTTCTAAAAAATAGGACCACAATATTTTCCGATCATTCCTGAGCCTAATAATTGTATGCTATTTTCAAGAATGAGACGGTAAAGTTCGTACGTATAAATAAACTCCTTTCAAAAACTTTAACTTTATAAGATAAGTGTAATTGATAACCCTTAAAAAAGAAACCTTACTAATAGATAATTCTCTTTTATTACAGTTCGAAACATATTTAGATGTATACAAAAATATTTTAATATATTTGCGTCCGCTTTAACTGAAGGGCTTATTATTGTTTACGTACAAATAAATATAGCTGTATAATCTTTTTTATTTTATTTTTCAAAGAAGTTTTAGTTTGTATCCATAAACCTATGTGAATAAAGCCCCTTCACAAAACTATCATATGTTTTGCGAAGCGGCTTTATAAGAGGTAAATACCGTTGATTCAATTTTAGGCTAGTTGGTACTTCCATTTTAATCCTTGTCGTTATCCAAACGTAAAGTAATCCGTTCGATAATATCACCTTTTTCTTGTGAGAAGTGGCCGGCATATTTATCAGCAACTTTTTTGATCACTTCTAAATCAAAACGTTCTTGTTCTTTTAATTCTTCTGTAATACCTCGATCAAATATATTGATATTATGATGAGTGTTATGTTCACAATGAATCACCACTTTGTTGTTTACTAAGCGAATGTTCAAGTTTATTTTTCGCTGCAACGGGTTTTCGACAGCACGTACTTCCCGAATTGAATGTTCTAAGACATGGATCAGCAATTTCGAAAGATCGTCATCGCTGATATTCAATTTGCTTGGCAAATCTACATCGAAGGTAGTGTGGATACTCCGTTTTTCAGTGATTGCTTGATAGCGGGCTAACAGCAGGTTCGTCAGCTGATGGCCAGAGAAAGAATCAATCAACTCAAAATTATGAGCATCATCTAACATTTTTTCTAAAAACTGATCAGCTTCTTCTTTTGCCGCATACTGGTTCAAGTGCTGCAAGTTTTCCAGATTTTGGACCAATTCTCCACGCAATTCACCGATTTCTTTCAAATGGCTTCGCAGCAAGTCATAATGTTCTTCTAACAGTTCTGTTTTCGTCTGTAAAAAATTGACTTGTTTTTGGTTTTTGCTGTACTTCTCGATATGTTCAAGGACACTGTAACCGCACATCACTACTAAGATGACCACAAAAAGAATCGTTGACCAATTGACGGAAGTCGTATGGATGCCAAGTGCATTTTGGATGTATAAGAAACAGTGCATGATAGCAATCAATACGATCCAAGGTGTACATATAACAAAGAAGCGATTGTTTTTATAGGACTCGCCAATACATGCCAGCGAAGTACACAAGGTGCTGAAGACACTTATCGCGTTTGCAAAAGGCATCACTTCCGGTAAATCAGCAGGAGTGAATAGAGCATAAGCTAGAACAGACAAAATCATCGTAACGTGTAAGAAAATCCAGATTCCATAACGTTTTCGATAATATTCCATCTTAGTAAAATAATAAGTAATCAGTAAAATCGGTGTTAATACTGAAAAAAGATGGGAAAGAATCGAATGGACGATCGGTTCAAATAAAACACTGCTTAAAATATCATCCGAGAGAGCTTCAAAACCGACTGAAAAAGCAAAAGTACTCAGAATGACCAAAGAGATATGGAACTTTTTTTCTTTATACATCATATAAATGCAATAAGAAAAGGTTCCAATAGCAAGCAATACAGCTAAAATCATCGTTAAAATCTGCGGGATCGAACGGGAAAAAATAAAACTGACCATAGAATGGACGTTTCCTATGTAAATTTCAGGAGGAAGCCCTGCATAATTATTATAAGGGGAAGTTACTTCGATCTGCAGTGTCCGGTTTGCATAATCTTCCGGAAGATTGACGATTGCTAGAGATAAGCCAGGATTTTTTTCGTTTTCTTGCGCCGACCGTTCATAGAGAATCTCTTGATCTAATAAGACCTTGATCCATTGATGATTTCCTTTAATAAGCAGATCCTTTTGATTCGATTTCTGATCCAATTCGATTTCCATCACAAAGGTTTCGTTCTTAGCTACTCTGGGGATTTTATCGACATATCGGCTGCTGTATTGAAATTCAGGTGCATTTTTTGAATAAAAAGTCCAAGAATCTTTGGTTTCCAAAACTTGTCCGCTTTGAGCAGGAAAGAACATGAAAAAAAAGAAATAAATGATCCCACATAAAAATAACAAAGATAATATTATGATAGAAGTCCACTTATACTTGTTATCATCAAACTCTTTTTCTGTACAATTGTTATTTAAAAAGTTCATGCAAAGTGATCCTTTCTTAATACTATATACATAAGATTAACTGTTTTCTGATAAGGAGTCAAATATAAGGGGAACGAAGCAAGAAAGTGCAAAAGCTAGTCGAAATCAGCAAAAACCTGATTTTAACTAGCTTTTTAAATATTTTGTATGTTATTATATTATTGATTTCGATAAAAAAGAAAAAGAGGTGGAAACGATTGTCAAAATTCAAAAAAATAACTGTATTTGGGTCAATTTCTCTTGTCCTGATTCTAGGTATTGGATTATTTATCGTTTTGATTCCTCGATTGTTTGGCTTGACGCCGCATTTGATTGAAGACAGCGCCATGTATCCAACATATATGAATGGCAGTCTGGTGTATATCCATCCTATTGATACCCAAGAGATTTTAGTAGGAGATGTTGTATCCTATTATGAAAACCAAGGAGAACAGGTAAAAACAAGACGCATCATTGCGGTGGATAATGCGAACAAGCGCGTCTATACCAAAGCAGACACAGAGCAGCAGGGAGAAGAAGGATATGTGAATTGGCGGAATATCATTGGTCGACCAGTTTTCCAAATCCCGTATGTTGGGTTATTTTTATCTCAAAGAGTCTTGTCATGGGCACGAGGGATATTTTTCGGGATCGCGTTATGTCTAACGGCATTTACCACATGGAATACCTTTGATAAACTTCGAAAAAAAGAAGAGAGCTCTGATTATTTCTTGGAGTAGCTTGGAGGAGTTACCTTTTTCTTGTGGATTTTTTTCGTTCTAAGTATAATAACTTTCGTAGGAGGAGAGTTATGCGTAATGAAATGATGCATCGTCCGGTGGTACAAAAGGAACTGTTGGACTTTATGCGAAATGAACAAAAAATGCTGTCAGGAGAATTAGGAGAACTAGAACAAAGAGCGCATGAGGCTGAAGTACCGATCATCCCTCATGAAACAGTTGTGTTCTTGCAATTTTTCTTAGGACAGATGCAACCAAAAAATATTTTGGAAATCGGTGCAGCAATCGGCTTTTCTTCCAGTTTGATGGCAAAGTGTATTGGCGAAGACGGTCATGTGACAACGATTGATCGATTTGATGTCATGATCAGAAAAGCAAAAGAAAATTATGCACGTTTAGGACTGACAGATCAAGTAACGTTATTAGAAGGTCAAGCAGCAGATATTTTACCGACATTGACAGGTCCTTATGATTTCATTTTTATGGATAGTGCAAAATCTAAATATATCGAGTTCTTGCCAGAGTGTCTGCGTCTTTTGAAAAACGGCGGCGTATTGATGGTAGATGATATTTTTCAAGGCGGAACGATTCTTCAGCCAGACGAAGAAATCCCTCGAGGCAAACGTGCCATTCATCGTAAGCTGAATGAATTTTTAAGAGTGGTAATGAAGCATCCAGATCTTACTTCAAGTATTCTTCCTCTTGGGGATGGTGTGATTTTGATCACAAAAGAAAAAGAAATTGATCCAGATAGTTTGAATTAAGATTCCAACAGCAGCAAGAAACTGCAAAAAACAGAGAATAATAACAGTTTCTTGCTGTGTTTTTTAGAATAACAGTGCTTATACAGCGGATTCACACTCTTTTCTGTACCGAAAACAAAACAACTCAAATAAAATAACTAAAACTTATTGACATTCATTTTTAGATTATTTATAATAACTGTGTTGCACTAATTAAGTCATAGTAGCTCAGCTGGATAGAGCATTCGCCTTCTAAGCGAACGGTCGGGGGTTCGAATCCCTCCTGTGACGTAAATAAACCTCTGGAAATGTTGATTTCCAGAGGTTTTTTTGTTTTTGTGCTAAATTTTGCCCATTACTTAGTATGAATATAATATGAATATAAATAGTAGCTTTTTATTAAAAAGGTCGTCCTAAAGAGTCTGTTCCAGTTATTTCCAAATAAAGAAATAATTAATCTGAAAAGGATGGAAAAACAGCTTAATTTTTATGATGCGGATGCTATACTTTTTATAAATAAAAAGCAGACTTGGGAATAGGAGAAGCAGAATGAAAAAAATCAGTTTTCTACAGTTGTTTTTATTTATTGTTTGTGTGATTTGTTTTATCACTAGTTTGATCAATTTGTCTGGTATTTTTTCTACGTTGTCGTTTTTGATATTTCCTGAAGAGGAAGTGGGTTCTTTGGTGTATGTCTATAGAAATCTATTCGTGAATATCCCGATGTTTGCAGTGGCAAGCAGTATCGGTCTTCTCGCTTTTAAAAAGGTGTTAGCGGAACCTGGCAGTAACGAAACAGACTAAGCCATTTGGAATGACTTAGTCTGAAAGATAGAACATAAATCAAGTAGCGGAGATCTTTTCATTTTGCAGTACTTCTCGGATGACTTCCCAATCTTTTTCGATAAGAGGCTGCAGCTTGCGGTTATAGAAAACTGCAGCTGGATGGAACAATGGTATGACGGAGTAAGTCTTTTCAGACCACTCGTAGCTGTTTTTTTCTTCGTTTAGCTGCAGGATAGGTCCTTGATACAGTTCCCCGTGGGTTTTTGATACAGTATATGTTGGTCCAAGCAGTCGATGAAGTCCTATATTTCCCAAAGTTGCAATCAACGGAGGATCAATATGTGTGAATTCATAGTCTAAGATAGGTGCGTGTGCTAAGACTTCAGATTTTGTGGGGGTGCGGTTTGGGTAGACGATTTCTCTTTGCCCTGTTCGCTTGTTTATACGCTCCGTTTTTTTATACGGACGGCTTCTAACGGCGCTAGTGATATAGACTTCTTCTCGCGTCAGCCCAGCAGAAGCTAAGCAGTTCATCAGCTCTTTTCCGGCTTGTCCGCTAAAAGGGATATGATTTGTCACCTCCGTTTTTCCAGGGGCTTCGCCGACGAGCATAAGTTTAGGGTTTAAAGGACCTTGACCTGGGACAAATCCTTCAACAGGCGCGTCGCCCGTTCTTTTTTTAACTTTTTCGATTAATTCTTGTGGATAGTTCACAGTAATGCCTCCTTTGCTCCTTATTATAAAGGAAAAAGCAAAAAATACGATTTTTATAGATTTATTGAAAGAAGCACTCGATTCTTTGTTGACTGGATGGTCTTATTTTGGTAAACTTATAACGTTGTAATTGTGGACTCCACAGCTACAACCGCTCAGAACAAGTACTAAGCACAGGAAACTGTCACTTGGGATGGCGAGTCTAAGTATAATAGAAGGAGGTGCTTTATAGCATGTACGCAATTATTAAAACTGGCGGTAAACAAATCAAAGTTGAAGTTGGTCAAGCAATCTACATTGAAAAACTAAACGTTGAAGCAGGTGAGAAAGTTGTCTTTGACGAAGTAATCTTAGTAGGTGGCGAATCTACGAAAGTAGGTGCTCCAACAATCTCTGGTGCAACTGTTGAAGGAACTGTTGAAAAACACGGCAAACAAAAGAAAGTCGTTACTTTCAAATACAAACCTAAAAAACATTCACACCGCAAACAAGGTCACCGTCAACCATACACAAAAGTAGTTATTGACGCTATCAACGCTTAATTGAGCTTGAGGAAGAAGGCCTGAATATAATGATCAAAGGAACATTTAAACGTAATGACGCTGGTCAAATCGTTTCATTTACTTTGACAGGGCATGCGGATGCCGGACCTTACGGAAGCGACATCGTTTGTGCAGGTGTATCTGCTTTAGCGATCAGCACTGTAAACGGGATTTCTGCATTAGCAGGTTTTGATCCAATCATCGATACAAATGAGGAGGAAGGCGGTTATTTATACGTCGAGATGCCTTCTGGGATGACACAGGAACAAAACAACATTGCCCAAATTCTATTGGAGAATCTGCTGTTAGGCGTTCAATCAATAGAAGTTGAACATTCAGAATATATCAAGATCGAGACCATTATTGAAAAATAGGAGGTGCAGACTATGTTACTAAATATGAATCTACAATTATTTGCCCACAAAAAGGGAGGCGGTTCTACATCTAACGGCCGTGACTCTGAATCAAAACGTTTAGGTGCTAAACGTGCTGATGGACAAACAGTTACAGGTGGATCAATTCTTTACCGTCAACGCGGAACAAAAATTTATCCAGGTGTAAACGTGGGTATCGGTGGTGACGACACTTTATTCGCTAAAGTGGACGGCGTGGTACGTTTCGAACGTAAAGGCCGCGACAAAAAGCAAGTGTCTGTTTACCCAGTCGCTCAAGAAGCTTAATCAAACGAAGCGGGAATCTTTTATTGCAAAAGGTTTCTGCTTTTTTATTTACTAAAAAAGCATGAAGTAAAAAATCAATTCATTTTTTCTTACACAAAAAATCCTTTTTTGATATAGTGATTTTAAAAAAACAGGTATAATCATTCTTATATAATAGAAGAAAAAACAAGTATCGAAAATTTGTAATAAAGGGTGAACTGCTATGTTTATGGATAAATTTTCTTTTGATAAGGATGCCGGCGTTGATTTGAGCGTTTATTTGCATGAAGAAAAGCCGGAATTTTCTCGTGTGACAAAACGGCCATTTGTTTTGGTGATTCCTGGAGGCGGTTACAGTTTTTGCAGCGAGCGCGAAGGAGAACCGATTGCTTTGCACTTTGCGGCGCATGGTTATCATGCGGGAGTTTTGCGCTATCACATCGGCGAGCATCGTGATTTTCAGAAGGCGCTGGATGATGGAAAACAGGCATTGGCTAAGATTCGGGAATTAGCGGCAGAATGGGCGATCGATACCGATAAAATTGCGGTGATCGGTTTTTCTGCTGGAGGGCATCTGGCAGCGGCGATGTCTAATTTATTAGAAGAAAAACCAAGTTTGTGCGTTTTGGGTTATCCTGCTATTTTAAAATCTTTCAGCGATGTGATGCAGATAGACGCACCTTCTTTGGAAACCTGCGTCAGCTCTGAAACACCACCGACTTTCTTGTTTTCGACATTTGAAGATAACGTTGTTCCGATAGAGAACTCTTTGCTTTATCTGCGGGCGCTTGAAGAAAATGATGTACCTTTTGAAACGATGATTTTTCAAAAAGGAAAACATGGTCTTTCTTTAGCAACGAAATATTATGGAGCAAAAGAAGAAATGATCGATCCTAGATTTGCCCGCTGGTTCAAAACCTGTGTGGAATGGATGGAAATCAATTGGGCAGAAATGAAACAAACGGATAAAAACTTGCCGCTGCAAGATAAACCTATCAAAGAACTTTGGCGCAATCCGAAGTGCAAAGAATTGATTTTAACTTATTTTCCGCATTGGGAAGATAGGAGCCGTTATAAATTGATCAAGAATCTGAGTTTTACAGAATTGATGCAACTCTTTCCAGCGAGATTCCAAGAAAAAGAACTGCATCGATTGTACGGAAAACTGACAACGATCATTGGTGAAACAGCATAACACTTTGAGCAAGTAAGGAAATTCGTTTGATACGTACCAATTAGCTGAAAGAGGAGAACTACTCCTGTTTCAGCTATTTTTATATAGAAGAAATAAATTCACGAAGAATTACAGTAAATAGTTGACGAAATCGATTTAAATCCATAATATTATGTTTTGTAACCAGATAGTTGGTAAAACTATTAGTGTGGAGAAAGGAGCGAGAAATTTGACAAAACGAATTGATCGAATCTATGCGTATGTCAAGGAAAGAACCGCTCATTTAACGGAGAAAACAGCAAATGAAGGCGTCACGACCAAGGAAATCGCAGATGCTCTAGGAATCCAGCGTACCAATGGGAGCAAAGATCTCAATCAGCTGGTAAGAGAAGGCAAATTGGCTAAGACAGACAGCAGACCCGTTCGCTACATATATAACACGCAAATGTCGTCACATACGAAACCGTTAACAAAATATGTGCCCAGTTATAAAGAAGAACCGCGAAAAGAGAACGTGGAAGACATCATAAGGCTGGATACCAAAGATATCTTTTCGAAAATCATCGGAACCAATGGCAGTATGAAAAATTCCGTAGAACAGGCAAAAGCAGCAATTCTTTATCCGCCCAAAGGTTTGAATTGTTTAATTACGGGACCAACAGGATCAGGGAAAACGTATTTTGCCCATGCTATGTTCCATTTTGCGAAAGCCAACCAAGTGATTACGGATGAGAATGAACTGATCGTTTTCAACTGTGCGGATTATGCGAATAATCCAGAGTTATTGATGAGTCATCTTTTTGGACATACAAAAGGGGCGTTTACAGGAGCAACAGAAGAGAAAAAAGGGATTATTGATGAAGCAGATGGCGGAATGCTTTTCTTGGATGAGATCCATCGGCTGCCGCCAGAAGGACAAGAGATGGTCTTTTATTTTATGGATCATGGAACGTATAGTCGTTTGGGTGAAACCGCGAAAAACCATCATGCAAATGTACGGATCGTCGGTGCAACAACAGAAGATCCAGGTTCTTCGCTTTTAGAGACTTTTGTTCGAAGAATCCCGATCAATATCCAATTACCTTCTTTCGAAAAACGCCCAGCAAATGAAAAAGTCGATTTAGTCAAAATCATGTTCGCGCATGAAGCAAACCGTATCCAGCGAAAAATCACCGTAACAGAAGATGTTGTAAAAGCATTGATCGGAAGTGTGACGTACGGAAATATCGGACAGCTGAAATCAAACATCCAGCTGATTTGTGCGAGAGGGTTTCTAAATCACATCAACTCTTCTGAACTGTCGATCACAGTGGATGAGCTGACTGAAGGAATCAAAAGCGGATTGATCCACTTGGCGAGAAATCGCGGAGAAATGTCTGAGTTATCAAAGATTTTAGATCCTAAAATAATCGTTATGCCAAATGACATGATCATGAAGATCCAATCTGATGCCTATGAACTGCCGTATAATCTTTATGATATCATCGGGGATAAAGCAGCGTTATTGAAGTCTGATGGTCTTGACCAAGAAGCAATCAATCATTTTATTTCTACAGACATCAATGTCCATTTGCAGTCTTTTTATAAAGATCATGGATTTTCTTTTAATGCAGATAATAAACTTGCTGAATTTGTCGATCCGAAAATCATTGATTTGACGAACCAAATCTATACGATGGCAAAAGAGGCTCTTCCGTATGAATTTCAGCAAAATTTCATTTATGCGATGAGTTTGCATATCAGCTCCTTTTTGAAAAAAATCAATTTGGGCGAAGAACGCCATACAAATGACAATATTCGTGAAATGACTTTTGATTTTCCAGAAGAGTATCGCTTGGCAAAAGAGATCCGAAAGACCATTGAAAGTTATTTTAATGTCGTGATTCCTGAAAGTGAAGATTACTATCTTACTGTATTGCTTGTCTCGCTAAGAGCAAATCAAGCGAGCGGCAGAATAGGTGTCGTGGTAGCTGCCCACGGAAATAGTACTGCCAGCAGCATGGTCCAAGTGGTGAAGCAGCTGCTGGAAGCAGATAATGTACGCGCAGTAGATATGCCATTAGATATGGACCCGAAAACAGCATTGGTCAGAATGGAACGAGCAGTAAAAGAGGTAGATGAAGGCAGCGGTGTGATTTTGCTGGTAGATATGGGTTCTCTGGCTTCTTTCAATAATCAGCTCCAGACTGAGACTGGCATCCCGATTCGAACGATCGATATGGTCACCACTTCACTTGTGTTGGAAACCGTTCGGAAAGTTTCTGTCTTAGGAACAGATTTGGATGTATTATATGATTCACTGAAAAACTTCCGCGGGTATGGCGAAGTTCCATCCAACCTCCATACAGAAGAGGAGTCCAAAAAAAGAGCGATTTTAGCTATTTGTGCTTCTGGCGAAGGGACAGCACAGCGTATCAAAGAAATCATTGAACGTGCAGTCAGCAAAAAATATCCAGCATTTGAAGTCATCACATTATCGATCGTAGAATTACAAAGCCGATTGCCGCAATTGCAAGAAGAGTATCAAATCATTGCAGCAACAGGAATCACTGATCCTAAAATCTCGGCGCCGTTCATTCCATTGGAGCGATTCATTGACCAAGATGTCGAAGTGATTTTGGATCAGCTGCTGCTTGGTGCTGACTTGGAAGAAGCGGAAGAGATTTCGCTGGATGATGAAGAAGCCAAGAAAATTTGTCAGAAATATATAGAAGAAAACTTTACCTTTATTAATGGAAAGAAACTGATTGGTCCATTGTGGCGATTTTCGGAAAAAACAGCTGAAGTATTTGATCTTACTGAACTAGCATTTAAAATCAATCTAGTGACGCATACTGCCGGAATGGTCGAACGGATCATTCTAAAAGAAACACTTACTGCGGAAGAAGAAACACGAACGGATACAGAAGAGGCGTATTATGAGCGTCTGAATGAACTATTGGATGAATTTGACGCCGAATTAAAGATCCAAACACCAGAAAATGAAGTGTATTATTTGAACAAAATGATTCTTGATCAACAGGCAAAAAAAATACACTAATAGAAAAAATACAAAAACCGATACACTGTTTTAGTGTATCGGTTTTTGTGTATCGCAGAAAAAGCTGTTGTACCGTATAGTGTATTGTTAAAAAGTTGGCACGCTTCTTGCTTATATATAAGTGTACTTAGGAGGTGGTCAAACTCGCGGAAATGATAGGGTTTTCTGCGATGGCAGTTTATTGAGAAGGGATTTGAGCATAATGGATATCCGATTGGCAAGAATCGATGATCGTTTAATCCATGGACAAGTGGCAACAGCTTGGTCAAAGTTAACAGGAGTCGAGCGGATCATCGTCATTAGTGATGAAGTCGCCAAAGACGATCTGCGTAAGTTTCTATTAAAAGAAGCTTCGCCGCCCGGGATCAAGTCGAATGTGATCACAGTTCAAAAAATGGTTCAAATCTGCCAAAACGAGTTGCTGCAAAATGTGAAAGTGATGCTTTTATTCACGAATCCGCAAGATGTGGAGACAATCGTTCGCTGCGGTGTCGAATTACAGACGGTAAATATCGGCGGTATGAGTTTTTCTGAAGGGAAGACGATGATCACAAATTTTGTTTCAGTAGATAAGAAAGATATTCAGTCTTTTCATTATCTGCATCAGCAAAACGTAGAGTTGGAAATCAGAAAAGTACCTGCAGACAGAAAAATCTTTTTGATGGAACTGCTAACAAGAGCAAAAAAGGTATAACGATTGCTGCAAATTTTCCCGCAGTCAATCAAGCATTTATTCTTAGTATTTAATAAAGCAAATAGGAGGTATAGATATGGTAGGGATCATCCTTGCAAGTCATGGACAGTTCGCTGAAGGAATCTTACAATCTGGTTCAATGATTTTCGGCGAACAAGAAAACGTCAAAGCAGTCATTTTGAAACCTAGTGAAGGTCCAGACGATTTAAGAGCAAAAATGGAAGAAGCAATTGCTTCTTTTGAAAACCAAGATGAAGTTTTATTCTTAGTTGATTTATGGGGCGGTACACCGTTTAACCAAGCAAATACTTTGTTTGAAAACCATAAAGACAAATGGGCGATCGTCAGTGGATTAAATCTTCCAATGCTGATCGAAGCTTACGCATCACGCTTCTCAATGAATTCTGCACAAGAAATTGCTGCACATATCATCGAAACAGCAAAAGAAGGCGTACGCATCAAACCTGAAGAATTAGAACCTGAAGAAGCACCAAAAGCAGCAGTTGCAGATGCACAACCAAAAGGCGCTTTGCCTGAAGGAACTGTAGTCGGCGATGGCAAAATCAAATTTGTATTGGCACGTGTGGACTCACGTCTGCTTCATGGACAAGTTGCAACAGCTTGGACAAAAGCAACACAGCCAAACCGTATCATCGTTGTTTCTGATGCTGTATCAAAAGATGATCTTCGTAAAAAATTGATCGAACAAGCTGCTCCTCCTGGGGTAAAAGCAAATGTTATCCCAATCAGCAAAATGATCGAAATAGCGAAAGACCCTCGTTTCGGAAACACAAAAGCTTTGCTTCTTTTCGAAAACCCAGAAGATGTGTTAAGAGCAGTCGAAGGCGGCGTAGACATCAAAGAATTGAATGTCGGCTCAATGGCTCACTCTGTTGGTAAAGTCGTAGTAAGTAAAGTATTGTCAATGGGACAAGAAGACGTTGAAGCTTATGAAAAATTAGAAGCTAAAGGCGTGAAATTCGATGTACGTAAAGTACCGAATGACTCTCGCGACAATATGAATGATATTCTTAAAAAAGCAAAAAGCGAATTAGCACAAGCTAAATAAAATAACTTAAATATAGGAGGCTTATCATGTCTGCAATTTCAATGATTTTAGTCGTACTTGTTGCCTTTCTAGCAGGGATGGAAGGAATCTTAGATGAATTTCAATTCCATCAACCGTTAGTAGCATGTACATTGATCGGTTTAGTAACAGGTAACTTAGAAGCTGGTATCGTTCTAGGCGGTACTCTTCAAATGATCGCTCTAGGTTGGGCAAATATCGGAGCTGCCGTAGCACCAGATGCTGCTTTAGCATCAGTTGCATCAGCAATTATTTTAGTTTTAGGTGACCAAGGTGTCAAAGGTGTTCCTTCTGCGATCGCGATTGCAGTTCCTCTTGCAGTAGCTGGATTGTTCTTAACAATGATCGTTCGTACAATCGCTGTTCCTATCGTTCACTTGATGGACGCTGCAGCTGAACAAGGAAATATCCGTACTGTTGAAATGTGGCACATCATTGCCGTATGTCTACAAGGTGTACGTATTGCTGTCCCAGCAGCTGCTTTACTATTCATCCCAGCTCATACAGTTCAATCATTCTTGGAATCAATGCCAGCATGGTTGACAGACGGTATGGCTATCGGTGGTGGTATGGTCGTTGCCGTTGGTTACGCATTGGTAATCAACATGATGGCTACTAAAGAAGTATGGCCATTCTTCGTTATCGGTTTTGTTGTCGCAGCGATCTCTCAATTAACATTGATCGCACTTGGAGCTTTAGGTGTTGCATTAGCGCTTATTTACTTGAACCTTTCTAAAATGGGTGGTTCTTCAAATGGCGGCGGAGGAAGCAGTTCTGGCGACCCTCTAGGCGATATCTTGAACGATTACTAATCTTGAAGGAGGAAAAGAAAATGGCAGAAGAAAAAATTCAATTATCTAAAAGAGATCGTTTAGCTGTAGCATGGCGCTCTACCTTCATTCAAGGTTCTTGGAACTACGAACGTATGCAAAACGGCGGCTGGGCTTTCTCAATGATTCCAGCAATCAAAAAATTATACAAAACAAAAGAAGAACGTTCAGCTGCGTTGAAACGTCACTTGGAGTTCTTTAATACTCACCCATATATCGCATCACCAATCCTAGGTGTTACTTTAGCGCTTGAAGAAGAACGCGCAAACGGTGCAGCTGTCGATGATGTAGCGATCCAAGGGGTTAAAGTTGGTATGATGGGACCTCTAGCCGGTGTTGGTGACCCAGTATTCTGGTTTACAGTTCGTCCTATGTTAGGTGCGCTTGGTGCATCATTGGCAATGGGTGGAAACATCTTAGGCCCAATCATCTTCTTCCTAGGTTGGAACATTATCCGTTGGGCATTCATGTGGTACACACAAGAATTTGGTTACAGAGCCGGTTCTAAAATCACAGAAGACCTTTCTGGCGGATTATTGCAAGACGTAACAAAAGGAGCATCTATTTTAGGGATGTTCGTACTGGCCGCACTGGTTCAGCGATGGGTATCCATCAAGTTCCTGCCGGTCGTATCTGAAGTAAAACTTGACAATGGCGCATATGTTGACTGGTCAAGCCTTCCTTCAGGCAGTGACGGAATCAGATCTGCGTTCGAACAAGTGAACTCTGGTCTAGCACTTTCTTCAACAAAAGTTACAACATTACAAGATAACTTGGATCAATTGATCCCTGGATTAGCTGCTTTATTGCTAACTCTATTATGTATGTGGCTTCTTAAGAAAAAAGTTTCTCCAATCGTTATCATCCTTGGCCTATTCGTAGTAGGTGTGGTTGGTCACGTAATCGGACTTTTATAAGATAAACAAGATTGTATCGAGAGGTTGGGGCAACCGTCATTCGGCTGTTGTTCCAAGCTCTTGATTTTTTTGTAAAAAACGATTTTAAGAAAAATGTTTCTGTCCGAATGTAGTATAATGGATAGGAAATCGAACGAAGAGGAGTGAAAGAGATGGTCGAATCACTGAATACAAAAGTAGATTTGGTAATAGATGCCACTGCTTTTACAGGATTGACAGATTATGGCAAGATTATGATCGGCAATCAAGGATTTGAATTCTACAACTCTCGCGACGCTCGCAAGTACATCCAGATTCCATGGGAAGAAGTTGATTATGTGATTGCTTCTGTGATGTTCAAAGGGAAATGGATTCCGCGTTATGCGATCCAAACGAAGAAAAATGGGACATTCACGTTTTCTTCAAAAGAACCAAAAAAAGTACTTCGCGCGATCCGCGTATACGTAGAACCTTCACGTATGATCCAATCATTGAGTTTTTTCGATGTGGTAAAACGAGGGATCTTATCGATTGGCAAAAAGAAAAAGTAACAGGTTATGAAGGGATTTTCTCCTTCTGGAAATAGACCAAACCATGAAGAAATCACGCGCTGATTCTTTATTGTTTGGTCTATTTTTTCTTTTATGATAAGATTTTATTGTAAAGGGGGTTATATTATGAGTTGGTTATGGACATTGATCGTAGGAGCAATTATTGGCGCTATTGCCGGAGCTATCACAAATAGAGGAAACTCAATGGGCTGCATCACAAATATTATTGCAGGGTTGATCGGATCAAGTATTGGACAAGCGTTGTTTGGTACATGGGGGCCGTCAGCAGCTGGTATGGCTATTATTCCATCTATTTTAGGAGCAGTGATCTTAGTTGCTGTCGTTTCATTCTTTTTCGGCCGAAAATAAAGAGCAAATCAATTGTACAAAAGATCGAGCACGCCAAAACAGAAAATGTTTTGGTGTTCGGTCTTTTTTTTCGTCTTTATACATACGAGAAAAGAAGATAGTTTGTTATAATGGAAAAAAGAAGAGAAAAGAGGAATTGCTTTTATGATGGTACGTGTAGAAAAACTTCGCAAAAAAATGAGAGAAAACGATTTGGATTCATTTTTGGTCACTAGTCCCTATAATCTTCGCTACTTGACGAATTTTACAGGAACGACAGGTTTAGCAATCATTACGCTGGATAATGCTTATTTTGTTACAGATTTCCGCTATACAGAGCAAGCAGCCAAACAAGCACAAGGTTTCGAGATCATCCAAAACAGCGGTCCGATTTTTGAGACAGTGGCAGATTTAGTCAAAAAAGCACAGTTGCAAGAACTTGCATTTGAAGAAACACAAGTCTCTTTTTATGACTATACGATCTTAGAAGAAATCATCATGGCAGAATTGATTCCAGTTACTGGGATGATCGAAGAATTACGAGAAGTAAAAGATGAAGCAGAAATCGCACTTGTTGAAAAAGCGTGCCACATCGCTGACGCTGCCTATGATCATATTTTGAAAATGGTTCGTCCAGGTATGACAGAGATCGAAGTAGCAAATCAACTGGATTTCTATATGCGTTCTCTTGGCGCTTCAGGTGTTTCGTTTGAAACAATCGTTGCCAGCGGTATCCGTTCTGCAATGCCTCATGGAGTAGCCAGCAGTAAAGTCATTGAGCAAGGTGAGTTGATCACGCTTGATTTTGGCTGTTATTATGAAGGATATGTTTCTGATATGACACGGACATTTGCGATTGGCGATCCAGGAGAAAAATTGAAAGAAATCTATCAAATCGTTCTAGACGCACAATTGGCAGTGATCGATGCAGCGAAACCAGGAATGATGGGCAGCCAATTAGATGCGGTAGCAAGAGATTACATTTCAAGCAAAGGATATGGCGAAGCGTTCGGTCATTCTACAGGACACGGGATTGGTTTAGAAATCCATGAAGGCCCGAATGTTTCTTCACGCGCTGAAAAACAATTTGTAGAAGGCAATATCATCACAGACGAACCAGGTATCTATTTGCCAGGGATCGGCGGAGTCCGGATCGAAGACGACTTGCTGATTACAGCAGAAGGTAATCGAATCTTGACGCAATCACCAAAAGAATTGATCATCTTATAATTCTCATAAGAAAAATTTTAGATTTGTTGAAGAAATCCACCAGCTTTTGATATAGAAAATCATGTGATTTAATGATAAACTAGAAACGGACTATCACTTAGTTGAAAGAATCAGAAGCTGGCATATTTTCAGCAAGACAAAAGGAGGCTGCGGATGATACCTGCAGAAGAATTGAAAAAAGGTGCAATGATCGAATTTGCTGGAGAAATCTGGCGTGTAACAGCTTTTTCCTATATCGAACCTTCTAAAGGCTCAGCATACGCAGAAACTCAGCTGAAAAATATCCGCACGGGCGAGAGCAAAGATGCCCATTTTCAAAAAGGTGAAAACATCACTGAAGCAAAGATGGAAAAAGAGCTTGTACAGTATCTTTACAAAAATGATGACAACTATGTATTTATGCAATTGGATACGTATGAGCAGATCGAGATCCCCGCTGCACTGATCCAGGAAGAGATTCTTTATTTTCCTGAAAGCTCGGAGATCGTCCTTCTTAAAAACAATGAAGGATTCTTAGGATTGGAATTACCTTTAGAAGTTCCGCTGGCCGTGCTTTCGGTCGATGCTGACCCATCTGTTTCAGACGGCAGCAAATCAGCGGTGTTGGAAACGGGATTAACAGTCAATGTTCCTTTTTTTATCAATCAAGGGGACAAAATAATGATCGATACATCTGATGGTTCATATGTATCTCGTGTTTAGGCAAAAGGAGGAAGTATAAATGGCAGATGAAAAAAGTCTGATTTTGAATGCAAACCAAGACTTGGGAGAAATCGTGATCGCACCAGAAGTGATCGAAGTGATCATCGGTATTGCCGCTTCAAAAGTTGAAGGTGTTTATGGCATGCGCGGTACTTTTGCCAGCAATGTTACAGAACTTTTAGGCAGAGCAGCACATGGCAAAGGGGTTTACTTGCGCAATGAAGATGAAGGATTGAAAGTCGATATCTACTGCTACTTGGAGTATGGTGTTTCTGTACCAAAAGTTGCGATGGAAATGCAAGACCGCGTGAATCAGCAAGTCTTGTTTATGACAGATGTCAATTTAGCTGAAGTAAATATCCATGTCGTTGCTGTTGTTCCAGAAAAATTGGAGCAGCCTGCGTTAGAAGAATTATTTGAGGACGAAGAGGAAGAAAATGAGTAAAGAATTGTCACGTCATGAAATACGGGAAATGGCTTTGCAAGCATTATTCCCATTAGATTTCAATACAGAGTTAACAAAAGAAGATGCGATTATCAACGCGATCGAATTAGACCATCGCGACATGCTCAATGAAGAGGGGTCAGAATTTGTCCCTGTTTATTTGGATACATTAGTTGGCGGAGTTTGTGCGAAAAAAGCGGAACTGGATCAAATCGTTGAAAAGCACTTGAAAAATAATTGGAGTATCCAGCGTATTTCTAAAATGGATTTGGTTATTTTACGTATCGCGATTTTTGAGATGCTTTATGTTACTGATGTTCCTGGAACAGTTGCTTTGAACGAAGCAATTGAATTAGCCAAAACATTTAGTGATGACCGCTCTCGGAAATTTGTCAACGGTGTGTTATCCAATGTGTTGAAAGAAACCGAAGCTGGGGCGTAAGTCCTAGCTTTTTTCTATAAGAAAAAGAATGAAGCAAAGAGTTGCAGTTTTAAGATCAAGCAATTTTTATTATAAAGTCTAGGAGTGATGGCAAATGGGAACGCTGATCAATGGAAAAGAACTAGCCGAAAAAATGCAGTCAGAAATTGCAAAAGAAATCCAAGAATTAAAAAAAGAAAAGATCCATCCTGGGCTAGTTGTCCTTTTAGTAGGGAATAACCCTGCAAGTGAGATCTATGTTCGAAACAAAGAAAGAACCGCTGAAAAAATCGGTCTGCATTCAAAAGTAGAACGTTACCCAGAGTCCATCACCGAAGAAGAACTGTTGGCAGAAATCGAAAAATACAATCAAGATGATCAATTTCATGGTATCTTGGTCCAACTTCCGCTGCCCAAACAAATCGATGAAGAAAAAGTGTTATTAGCGATCCGTCCAGAAAAAGATGTCGACGGTTTTCATCCAATGAATCTTGGAGAACTGCTTGCTGGAAAACCGGACAAGATCCCTTGTACACCTTATGGCATCATGAAAATGTTTGAAGCATACGATATTGACCTAGAAGGAAAACGCGCTGTTGTGATCGGCCGAAGCAATATCGTCGGCAAACCAATGGCCTTATTACTGATGATGGCAAATGCAACCGTCACTATCGCGCACTCTAAAACGAAGAATCTAGCTGAATTGACAAAAGAAGCAGACATCGTCGTCGCAGCAATCGGCAGCAGAGAATTTGTAACAAAAGAATTTATCAAACCAGGTGCTGTAGTGATCGATGTAGGAATGAATCGAAACGACGAAGGAAAATTAGCAGGCGATGTCAAATTTGACGAAGTAGAACCAATAGCAAGCTACATTACTCCTGTACCAAAAGGGGTAGGACCAATGACGATCACTATGCTGATGTATCAAACAGTCGAATCGGCGAAAGCATTGAAGTAGGTGGAAAGAATGGCTCAAGAATATTTGAGTGTTACAGCATTGACGAAATATTTAAAAAGAAAATTTGATGCAGACCCTTATTTGGAACGCGTTTATCTAACAGGCGAAATCTCTAATTTTCGTTTGCGGGCAAATGCACATCAGTATTTCAGTTTGAAAGATGATCACGCCAAACTATCAGCTATCATGTTCAAAGGCGCTTTCCAAAAATTGAGATTCCAGCCAAAAGAAGGAATGAAGGTCTTAGTTGTCGGCAGAATCTCTCTCTATGAAGCTGGCGGTTCGTACCAAATCTATGTCGAACACATGGAACCAGATGGCGTAGGTGCATTGTATCAAGCCTTAGAAGAATTAAAAGAAAAGTTGATGAAAGAAGGACTTTTCCAAGGACCCAAAAAACAATTGCCGAGATTTCCTAAAAAAATCGCTGTTTTGACGAGTCCAAGCGGCGCCGTGATCCGCGACATCATTACGACGGTCAAACGAAGATATCCGATTGCGCAATTGGTTCTTTTTCCAACAGTCGTCCAAGGAAACCAAGCCGCAGATGACGTGGTGAAAAATATCAAGCGTGTCGAAGAAGCAGGCGATTTCGATACGATGATCATTGGCCGAGGCGGCGGGTCGATCGAAGACTTGTGGCCTTTCAATGAGGAACGTGTCGCACGCGCGATTTATCAGGCGCAAACACCAATCATTTCTTCTGTCGGACATGAAACAGATACGACGATTGCAGATCTTGTAGCGGATGTTCGCGCAGCGACACCGACAGCAGCTGCGGAACTGGCTGTACCTGTTTTATCAGAAGAACTATTGCGGATCAAAGAGCGCCAAAGTCGTTTAGAGCAAGCTTTTTTGCGACAGATCCAACGCAAACAGGAACGTTTTGCTCATTCAAAAAATTCCTTTGTTTTTCGGCAGCCGGAACGTTTATATGATGGACAAAATATCAAATTAGATCAATTGAGACAACGACTGATGCAAATTGCTCAGCAGACTTATTATGCTAAAGAGCGCCAAGTTCTTCAGCTGAAACATGAACTAGAACAAAATGCACCGATCCACAGAGTAAAAGAAGCACGACAAGAAACAACTTATCTTGCGACCCGTCTGGAAGAAAAAATGCAGCAATACATGCAGCAAAAACAAGTCCGTTTCCAAAATACCGTCCAGTCCTTAGATCTACTGAGTCCTTTAAAAATAATGAGTCGAGGCTACAGCTATACGACGGTGGAAAACCAGGTCATAAAAAGTATCAAAGAAGTGGCACTGGAGGATGAAGTGACGATCCATTACCAAGATGGGCAAGTCAAAGCGCGGATAAATGAAATACAAGGAGAGTAATCCATGGAAAATCCAACATTTGAAGAATCTCTACAAGAATTAGAAAAAATCGTTTTACAGCTTGAACAAGGTGATGTTCCATTAGAAGAAGCCTTGGACGCATTTAAAAGAGGAATGGAACTAAGCAAACAATGTCAAGATACTTTGGCAAAAGCAGAAAAAACACTGACAAAAATGATGACAGAAGCCAACGAAGAAGTGGTTTTTGATACGAATGAGGAGTCTTAAACATGCTGTCAGAATTTTCAACGAACCATTTACCGTTAGTTGAACAAGAAATGATCCGATTTTTGGAAGAACACACAAATCATCCAAAATTGAAGGAAAGCATCCTGTACTCTATCCAAGCAGGAGGCAAACGCATCCGTCCGCTTCTTTTGCTGGCTGCCGCTGCTTCTTTTGGCGAACCATTAACAGACGCAGCCTATCAAACAGCAGCTGCGTTGGAAATGATCCATACGTATTCTTTGATCCACGATGATCTGCCAGCAATGGATAATGATGATTTGCGCAGAGGAAAACCAACGAACCACAAAGTCTTTGGCGATGCCCAAGCAATCTTGGCAGGCGATGGTTTGCTGACTGCTGCTTTTCAACTTGTTACGATGGCACATCTTGAAAGTGATCAAAAATTACTCTTGCTGCAGCAGCTTGCTTTGGCTAGCGGGACAGAAGGCATGGTCGCTGGACAGTCTGCAGATATCGAGAGTGAACATAAACAGCTTACTTTGGAAGAATTGGCAGCGATCCATGAACGTAAAACTGGACGTCTGATCGAATTTGCGCTTTTAGCTGGCGGAATTTTAGCAAATCAGCCAGAGGAAATCGTCCTTATTTTACGTAACCTTGCAAGCCATCTAGGGTTAGCTTTCCAAATCAAAGATGACCTTTTGGATGTAACAAGTACGACCCATGAACAAGGGAAACGGACAGGAAAAGACGAAGCAATGGGAAAAAACACCTATCCTAAACTTTTGGGATTAGAAGAAGCTTTCACCGCGTTAGAGCAAGAAATCGAAGCTGCAAATGGATTGATCGAAACACTTGAACAGAATGTATCTTCATTTGACGGAACGCTTTTAAAAGAAACGATCAAGTTATTCGAAATCAAGAAGTGAGGAACAACATGGAAAAAGAACGAGTAGACTTGCTGGCAGTCAAGCAAGGATTATACGAATCAAGAGAACAAGCAAAGCGGGCGATCATGGCAGGTCTGATCTACAATGAAAAAAATGAACGTTTTGATAAACCAGGAGAAAAGATCGATATCAACAATGAATTGCAAATCAAAGGAAAGAAACTTCCTTATGTTTCGCGAGGCGGTCTGAAACTAGAAAAAGCACTGAAAGTCTTCGATTTGTCCGTTGAAGGAACGACGTTATTGGATATCGGCGCTTCAACTGGCGGTTTTACGGATGCAGCTTTGCAAAATGGTGCGAAAATGAGCTATGCACTGGATGTAGGCTACAATCAGTTAGCTTGGAAATTAAGACAAGATCCGCGAGTCGAAGTCATGGAACGTGTCAACTTCCGTTATTCTGTGCCAGAAGATTTTCACTTGGGACAGCCTGAGACAGCAGTTATCGACGTCTCATTCATCTCATTGAAAAAAATACTGCCGCCGCTGCACGCTATCTTAAAAGAAAACGGCGATGTCATCGCTTTGATCAAACCGCAATTTGAAGCTGGCAGAGCTTCTGTCGGCAAAAAAGGAATCGTCCGTGATCCCGCCGTCCATGAACTTGTGCTGAAAGATGTTTTGGCATTTGCTGCTGATCAAGGATTCGATGTCCTGGAACTTAGTTTTTCACCGATTACTGGCGGCGAAGGAAACATTGAATTCCTTGCCCATTTGAGAAAAACCGCTGATCAGGGGAAAATCAGCGAAACGATCGATCCTCACAATGTTGTCGAACAAGCACATAACCAATTCAACTAGCTGCTATACAGCAAATAGTTCAATAATTCTTCACTGCAGCTGCAGAATGTATGGAGTAAAGGAGCGAAAGAAGTCTATGAGAAAAAAAGATCGTCATCGTCTGATCACTCGTCTGCTTAATGAGCGGGATATCAGAAAACAGGAAGAATTTGTAGAAATTCTGAAAAGCAAAGGAATCGCCGTAACACAAGCAACGATTTCCCGTGACATCAAGGAATTGAAATTGATAAAAGTCCCTGCGGCAGAAGGCGGTTATCGTTACAGCCTTCCAGCAGAGACAAATGAAGATGTCCATGTGAAGCTAGAAAAGTTACTAAAAGATGCATTTGTTTCAGTAGATCAAATGGAAAAATTCGTTATTTTGAAAACATTGCCGGGAAATGCTTATGCGGCAGCGAATTTGATCGACAAACGATACAAAAAAGAATTGTTTTCAACTATCAGTGATGATGACAATGTTCTGATGATCACTCGTACAGAAGAAGACGCCCGACTTCTAAAAAAAGATTTCCTATTATATCTTTAAGCTGAGGGGAGTACGCAATGTTACAAGAGATAAGTATTACGAATTTTGCGATCATTCCAGAACTGCGGCTGTCGTTTCATGAAGGGATGACAGCTTTGACTGGTGAAACCGGTGCGGGGAAATCGATCATTATCGACGCTCTTGGTTTATTAGCGGGCGGAAGAGGCTCAAGCGATTATATTCGCCAAGGTGCAGACAAGTGTATCATTGAGGGGTTATTTGAGCTTCCAGAACAAGCAGAATTCAAGGTGTTGATGGATGAGCTTGGATTGGAGACGGATGACAGCAATTTGATTGTCCGCCGAGATATGTCATTAGCCGGAAAAAATGTTTGCAGAGTCAATGGACATATCGTTACTTTAGCAAATTTGAGACGCATTGGCCGTTTTTTAGTAGATATCCAAGGACAAAACGAGCATCAAGAATTATTGCAGCCGGAATATCACTTGCATTTATTAGATGAATTTGGCGATGCAGCATTTTTAAAAGAAAAAGAAGCTTATCGCGCAAGTTATGAAAAGTATCGGGAATTAGAAAGAAAAGTGCGCAAAATCCAAAGCAGTGAAAAATCGTTCGTCCAGCGAATCGATATGCTTCATTTTCAGCAAGAAGAAATCGCGGCAGCAGAACTTCAGCCAGGAGAAGAAGAGCAGCTGATCGAAGAACGTGATAAACTAAGCAACTATCAAAAAATCGTCGACAGCTTGGCTTTTGGCTACGCCGCATTGAACAATGAAGATCAAAGCAGTGTGGACAATGTAGGAGCAGCGTTATCAGAACTTCAAGGAATTGCCCACTTGGATCAAGAGTATGAGCAAATCGTTGAAAACGTCCAAAGTGCGTATTATCTGCTGCAAGATGCGATTGGAGATATCAGCCGTCAAATCGATCATCTTGAACTAGATGAAAACCGCCTGGAAGAAGTGAACCAACGTTTAGAACTGATTCGCCAGTTGAAACGAAAATACGGAGATACGATCGAAGCGATTTTGGATTACTATGAAGAAATCACAAAAGAATTGGCCGCTTCTGATTTTTCAGAAACACAACTAGAAAACATGCAGAAAGAATTAGCCGCACAACAGCAAAAACTGGAAAAACAAGCGAAAGCACTGCATGCGAAGCGCGTAACGATTGCCCAGAAATTAGAGCGAGCGATTCTTCATGAGTTAAAAGGATTATATATGGAAAACACAGAATTCGAAGTTCGCTTTTTGAAAGAAGAGACACGTCCATTCGATCAAAACGGTATCGACCAAGTAGAATTCTATATCACGACCAATCCAGGGGAACCGTTGAAGCCATTGGTAAAAGTCGCTTCTGGCGGGGAGCTTTCCCGTGTATTGCTAGCGCTGAAAACGATTTTTTCTTCAACACAAGAATTGACGAGTATTATTTTTGATGAAGTGGATACAGGGGTCAGCGGACGTGTAGCCCAAGCAATCGCAGATAAAATCGTGCAAATCTCGCGGAATTCCCAAGTATTGTGTATCACACATCTGCCGCAAGTCGCTGCTGTGGCAGACTATCAATATTATATCGTGAAACAAATTGAAGAAGGTCGGACAAAAACAACGGTGACCGAATTGAAACCGTCAGACAGAACGCAAGAGATTGCTCGGATGTTAGCCGGAAGTGAAATCACACCATTAACAATCGAACATGCAAAAGAATTGCTGAAACTAGCTAAAAAAGGAGCCGCAACTTAAAAGTTGCAGCTCCTTTTTTTATATTCAGTTTGCTTGAAGCTGAACAGCTCATTCACAACCTTTACATCACACTCATTACAGCTGTCAACACGACTGATCCAATCGTCAAAATCAACATTGTCCATATTACGACTTTGGTAACTTTTGCAAAAGTACTTGTTTGTTTTTTTTCGCCCATAGACTAATCATCCTTAAGTATTTATTTAGCTTAAGTGTACAATGTTTTAATGGTTACTTCAAGGACAGAAGGATTACAAAAGATTTTTTTTTCGTAAAATATAGGCAGTGACAGCGCAAAGAACGATTGTCAAGACGCCTAATAGAAAGAACGCATCGTTTCGTTCTGCAATTGGCAGCTTTGTATTCATTCCGTACATCCCGCTGATGATCGTAGGTATCGTTAAGACGATCGTGACTGATGTTAAGATTTTCATAATATTGTTCAGATTATTCGAAACGATGGCGGAAAAAGTCTCATTCATCTGTTCTACCAATTTCAATTGGATACGAGAAATCGTTGAAGCTTGTTTTGTTTCAATGATCACATCTCTTAAATGATTTTTAAGCAAATCGTGTTCTTGAAAATGCGCATTGTCGGTCAGTTTTTTCAAAGCATGCAAGTTGGCTGAAGTTGCTGCGTCAAAGTAGACCAAACTTTTTTGGATATCCATCAACTGATAAAGCTGGCTGTTTTCAGTGGCTACTTGCAGCTGGCTTTCAAGACGATCGCATCGTTCTTTCAATGTCACTAAGTATTCGTTATAGGAAATCGTGATATACCAAGTCAATTGAAACAAAATATTTAATTGCGGCGAGATATCTGTTTGGATAAATGAATGATCAAAAACTTTTTTTAAAAATTGTGGTTCGTGATTTCCAATTGTGATAAGCTTCTTTTTGGGAGTCACAATAATAGAAAAAGGATAGATATCGATTTGGAAATAACCGCTGGGACTTTTTTTCGCGAATGGATATTGTAGCAGAAGCAGTGCAGGTTTTTCAAATTTTGCTTGATTGAATTCTTCTACACGTGAATTTTCTGCATCATCTAAAACCGAAGTGATATAGTCTGCCGGCAGATCGAATTTTTCGATCAAATGTTCAATTTCTTCTTTGGTAGGATGTTCTACACAAAACCAGACTGTTTCCTCTGTTTCAGTTTCTGTTTTCTTTAATTTTTGATTCTCCAAATGCAAATATTTAATCATGAGTATTCTCCTATCCGTATGTAAGTAGTCTTTGATTCAAGTATAACGGATGGTGAGAAAGAATACTGGAATAATGATTACAGCAGTTCTTAAAATGTCAAGAAACACAACAAATTTAAACTAATTGAAACAGCTATGTAAAATACTTACAGTATACTTTTAGATAGCTAGGCAAGAAGGAGTTTTTTTATGGAATCTTTTACACCAATCGTTTTGTTTTGGTATATATTTCCTGCAATCGCAGTATTCGGCTGTCAATTTCTCGTTAAATTATTCGCGTTAGACCGCCGCTTCAAAATCAAGGCACCTGATTTATCTGTTCCTTTTTTATGGGGCGGCATCCATGCGCTGTCGACGAACATGTCAGATGTTTCGATTTTGCCGTTTTTTATTATCACCGTATTACTGTTAGGGATCTGTATTGCTGTTTTCCAAGCCTATTATTATGAAGAGATTCTATATCCCCGCTATTTTAAAATGACTTGGCGCCTCGTATTTTTATTGACAGCAGCTTTGTACTTCCTATTGATCATAATGAACATCATCCACTACCTATAAATAATCCAATTAAGTGTAATGATTCCATCTGATCGCTAAAAAAAGAGTAGAAATGTTATATATTTACAAGTGGCTGGAGCAATGAATCGAAGAGATCAATGTCCCAGCCGCTTTATTTTTAAAAAAAGAATTAAAAATAGTTATAAATAAAAAAGTTCTCTCCTTGATTTTCTAGAAAAGGTGGTAGAAAGTGGGGGATTGTGGTAGACTAATTTTAGTCAGTGGAGGAATGGGGGGACTTTCAATGTTCATGGGCGAATACCGTCACAATATTGATGCAAAAGGCCGCTTAATCGTGCCCTCAAAACTGCGTGAATCTCTCGGCGAAAAATTTGTTGTCACCCGCGGATTAGACGGCTGTCTTTTTGGCTATCCTATGAGCGAATGGCAAGAATTAGAAACAAAGCTGAATGAGATGCCCCTAGCGAAAAAAGATGCGAGAACATTTGTACGCTTCTTTTATTCAGCTGCCACTGAATGTGAACTTGATAAACAAGGGCGGATCAATATCCCCAGTACTTTAAGAAATCATGCTTCGCTTGTAAAAGAATGTGTCATCATCGGTGTGTCGAACCGAATCGAGATTTGGGACGAAGCACGTTGGCAGGCATTTTCTGAAGAAGCAGAAAGCAATTTTGATGAAATCGCAGAGAATATGATCGATTTTGGATTATGATAGTAGAAAGAGGTTTGGAAATGACCGAGAAATTTCAACATTACACAGTTATGCTAAAAGAAACTGTTGACGGGTTAGCAGTCAAACCGAATGGCGTTTACGTAGATTGTACGCTAGGCGGAGCCGGACACAGTGAATATTTATTGAGCCAGCTCGAGCCTGAGGGACATCTTTACGCATTTGATCAGGA
Source organism: Enterococcus faecalis 13-SD-W-01 (assembly GCA_000415185.1). Taxonomy (GTDB): domain Bacteria; phylum Bacillota; class Bacilli; order Lactobacillales; family Enterococcaceae; genus Enterococcus_B; species Enterococcus_B faecalis_A. The sequence goes on along the minus strand of KE351649.1, from coordinate 138,218 downwards.
TCAAAAAGCAATCGATCATGCAAAAGTCCGTTTAGCGCCCTATGTTGAAAAAAAGATGGTCACTTTCATTAAAGCAAATTTTCGTGAACTGCGTGAACGGCTGGAAGAATTAGGCGTTTATGGTGTTGACGGCGTTTTGTATGATCTAGGCGTTTCTTCTCCCCAGCTTGATGAAGCAGAACGCGGATTCAGCTACCATCAAGATGCTCCATTAGATATGCGGATGGATCAGGAAGCAGACTTTTCAGCTTACCATGTGGTGAATGACTATTCTTACCATGAATTAGTCAAAATATTCTTCCGTTATGGTGAAGAAAAATTTTCTAAACAAGTGGCACGGGAAATCGAACGTGCTAGAGCAGAGAAACCGATCGAGACAACGGCTGAACTTGTTGAGATCATCAAAAAAGGAATCCCTGCTCCTGCAAGAAGAAAAGGCGGACACCCGGCAAAACGTATTTTCCAAGCGATCCGAATCGCCGTGAATGACGAATTGGGTGCCGAAGAAACTTCTTTAGAACAAGCAATCCAATTGCTGAAAGTAAATGGAAGAATCAGTGTGATCACTTTCCATTCTCTCGAAGACCGTATCGTAAAAACAATGTTCAAGGAATACAGCACAGTGGGCGATCTTCCGCCTGGGTTGCCAGTCGTACCGGAAGAATTTCAGCCGGAATTGAAAATCGTCAACCGCAAACCGCTGCTTCCATCTGAAGAAGAATTAAAAGAAAACAATCGATCACGCAGTGCAAAACTGCGTATAGCAGAAAAAATCAAAGTGAAAGAGGAGTAGAAGAATGGCAGAATTAAATAAACTACAAGAATATCCATATGACCTTCCAGAAATGGTTGAACAACCAGATTATTATCCACTGCCAGATTCTACCCCCGAGCGTGAGATAGAACTTCCGCAATCACCGGCAAAGCATCTGAGAAAAGTTTCGAATCTAGAAAAATTGTCGATTGCCGGCATGATTTTTGCTGTGATCGCGTTGTCTATTTTTACAATCATGCTGCGTACGAACATCAGCGGCTTGGAAAACGATATTACATCGATCCAATCAGAAACAACGATCAAAAAACAAGAAAAGAACAGTTTAGAGCAAGAGAAAAGTGAACTTTCTCGCACTGAACGTATTAAACAAATCGCAGAAGAAAAAGGATTGTCGATCAATGACGACAATTTAAGGAAAGTGAAGTAAATGAGTCTAAAAAACAAATTTCGGCGGTTTATGGGCAAGAAAAATCTAAATCCGATGAACAATCGCAAAAAAGTAGGTATCATTTTATTTGCTACGAGTATTGGATTGTTCTTTTTATTTGCCATCCGTCTTTCATACATCGTTATAGGAGGCCATGTTGCCGGCACTTCTTTAGCAGAAAAAACCCAACAGCTTTATCAGGGAAGCCAAGTCGTCAAAGCAAAGCGCGGTACGATTTATGATCGTAACGGCGTCGCGATTGCCGAAGATGCAACTTCTTATTCGATCAAAGCAATTCTTTCAAAAACGTTTACTTCTGGAGATAAGAAGTTTTACGCAGAAGAAAAGAATTTTGATAAAATCGCAACGATCCTTCATGATAATCTGTCAATCAGTAAAAAAGATGCCTTGAGTATTTTAAAAAATGGTGCAGACAAAGAATTATACCAAGTAGAATTCGGCAGTTTCGGAAAAAATATTTCTCAAGAAACGAAACAGACGATCGAAGATGAAATGAAAAAAGCAGACATGACTGGTCTTTATTTCGACGAGCATCCTGCACGCATGTATCCAAATGGAACGTTCTCTTCCCACTTTATCGGCTATGCTGTAGCAAATAAAGAAGATAACGGCTTGGAAGGCAAACTAGGGATCGAAGCAGCATACAATGATATTTTGAGCGGAACAGACGGAAAAATCATTTTCCAAAAAGACAATGCCCAAAACCCTCTGCCAGGTACAGTTGCCGAAGAAGAACCAGCAATCGATGGACAAGATATCTATACAACATTAGATAGCAGATTACAAAGTTATTTAGAAACATTGATGGACCAAGTGGTAAAAGAATATGAACCAGAAGAATTGACAGCCACACTGATGGAAGCAAAAACAGGAGAAATCCTTGCAATGGGGCAGCGTCCAACCTTCAATCCGGAAACAATGGAAGGTTTGACCGGCGAAGATGCTGTCTGGCGTAATTTCTTGATCCAGGATACTTATGAACCAGGGTCTACAATGAAGGTCTTTACAACGGCTGCTGCTCTTGATGAAGGCAAATTCAATGAAAATGAAACATTTGTCTCTGGTAAAATCGAAGTTGCAGATGCAACGATCAACGACCATGACTTTGGCGAAAAAGGAGTCTTGACGATGCGTCAGGCACTTTCTTGGTCAAGTAACGTCGGAATGGTAATCTTGGAACAAAGACTAGGCGGAAAATGGTATCAATATCTGCAAAAACTAGGCTTTGGACAAAGTACCCATTCTGGTTTAGATGATGAAGTTTCAGGCTCATTGCCAACGGATAATATGGTTGACCGAGCAATGAGTGCTTATGGACAAGCGGTCGGTGTGACAAACTTCCAAATGATGAAGGCATTCTCTTCTATCGCAAATAACGGAACGATGCTACAACCGCGTTATATCAGTAAAATCGTTGATCCAAAAACAGGGAATGAACGTACGACGCAACCAGAAGTTGTTGGACAGCCGTTTACAAAAGAATCGACACAAAAAGTACGTGAATACATGCGCGACGTCGTAGAAAGTGAAAATTACGGAAGTGCCTATGGCGTATACAGTGTACCTGGTTACAATGTTTCAGCAAAAACAGGGACAGCGCAGATTGCTTCTGAAAAAGGCGGCTACTTGCAAGGCGATACAGCATACCTTTACTCAATCGTTGAGATGGTCCCATCAGAAGATCCTGATTTTGTTTTGTATATCACAATGAAACATCCAAAAACATATGACCGAACAGCTTTAGCTAAAATCGCCAACCCATTGATGAACCGTGCGATGGACTTTAGAGAAAGCGAACAAGAAACAACAGAAGAAACACAAACAGAAAAAGTAAAAGTGGAAGATTACCGCAATTTAGATCCAAACGTTGCAGCAGCAGATGTACAAAGACGCGGCTTGCAGCCAATAGTGATCGGCGACGGCAAAAAAGTAACAAAACAATCCACTGAAAACGGCGACGAATTGATCACCGGCGAACGATTGATTCTTTTGACAAACGGCGACAAGCTGATGCCGGATGTTACTGGCTGGTCAAAAGCAGATATCATGAAACTAGGAAAAATTCTAGGAATCGAAATGACATTCGATGGTGACGGCTACTGTACCGAACAGAGCTTAGCGCCATTTGAAAAAATCACTGAAGATAAATTAAGCTTTACTTTAGAATAGAAAAGAAATAGGAGAGAATAAGCATGGAGTGGACACAAGCATTAATCCCCATTGTTAGTAGTTGTGCAATGACCGTAGCGGTAATGCCGCTATTTATCGGCTACTTTCAAATGAAAAAACAAGGTCAGGCGATTCGTGATGAAGGACCGAACTGGCACAAAGTAAAAGCCGGAACCCCTACGATGGGAGGCTTGGTGTTCCTTGTTGCAGCGATTCTTACAGGAATCTGGGTCGGTGCTTGGCTTAATCAGCTGACTCCAACGCTGTTCATCTTATTGTTCGTTCTTGCGCTTTATGGCGCGATCGGTTTTCTAGATGACTTTATAAAGATTTTCAAGAAACAAAATTTGGGTCTGAAATCTTTACAGAAATTGATCGGACAAATCGTAGGCGGATTGATTTTCTATTTTGTCTATCTTTCAGAAAACTATTCAAATACATTAAACTTCTTTGGTATCGAGATTCCATTAAGTTTGATTTACGGATTATTCGCTATTTTCTGGCTAGTTGGTTTCTCTAACGCCGTGAACTTGACAGATGGAATCGACGGCTTAGTTGCTGGTTTAGGAACAATCTCATTCGGTACTTACGGTATCATTGCTTGGCATCAAGGACAGATCGATGTTTTAGTTGTTTGTCTAAGTGTCTTAGGCGGGCTGCTTGGTTTCTTTGCTTATAATCGCAAACCTGCCAAAATCTTTATGGGTGATGTCGGCTCATTAGCATTAGGGGGACTTTTGGCAGCAATCTCGATCATGTTGGACCAAGAATGGACATTACTGCTGATTGGGTTGATCTATGTCATGGAGACCGCCAGCGTGATGCTGCAAGTTACTTCATTCAAATTGACTGGAAAAAGAATTTTCAAAATGTCGCCGATCCATCACCATTTTGAGATGAGCGGATGGTCTGAGTGGAAAATCGATATCGTATTTTGGCTGGTAAGTCTCGTGATGTCAATCATCACGTTGTGGATCGTTTGGTAGGAGATGACTGGATATGAAAAAAATTTCAACATACGAAAATAAAAAAGTACTCGTTCTAGGACTAGCAAAAAGCGGCTTCAGTGCAGCAAAATTACTGCATGAACTTGGGGCGCTCGTAACAGTAAATGACGGAAAACCCTTTGAAGAAAACGCAGAAGCACAAGATCTACTGACTTTAGGGATCAAAGTAGTGACAGGAAGCCATCCAATCGAATTATTGGATGAAGAATTTTCGTTAATGGTCAAAAATCCTGGTATTCCCTACAGCCATCCTCTTGTTGCCAAAGCAGAAGAGATGGGTATCCCAGTCATCACAGAAGTCGAATTGGCTTATGAAGTAGCGGAATGTCCAATCATCGGAATTACAGGTACGAACGGCAAAACAACGACCACGACGATGATCGGCTTGATAATGAATGCTGAAAAAGGAAGCGGAAAAGCTCGGTTAGCAGGAAATATTGGTTTTCCTGCCAGCACAGTAGCGCAAGAAGCAAAACCAGAAGATAAAATCGTTATGGAACTTTCAAGCTTCCAGTTAATGGGAGTAACGGATTTCCATCCGAATGTTGCAGTGATCACGAATATCTATGAAGCTCATTTGGATTACCACGGTACACGTGACGAATATGTCAAAGCCAAATGGAATCTGCAAAAAAATATGACAGAAAATGACTTTTTGATTTTAAACTGGAATCAAGAAGAATTAAGAAATCTAGCCAAAAGAACCAAGGCACAAGTACTGCCTTTTTCAACAACTGAAAAGTTGGAAAAAGGGACTTATTATGCGGATGGTGTTATCTACTATGACCAAGAAAAAATAATGGATGCTTCAGATTTAGGTGTTCCTGGTGCCCATAATATTGAAAATGCATTAGCAGCAATTTCTGTTGCTAAACTATATGATATCTCAAATGAAGCCATCCAACAGACACTGAGACTTTTCCATGGCGTAGCCCATCGTACACAATATGTCGATGAAGTAGCAGGAAGAAAATTCTACAACGACCCAAAAGCAACCAATATCTTAGCAACAGAGCGTGCACTCAGCGGGTTTGAACATGAATCACTGATTTTATTAGCCGGCGGATTAGATCGCGGTAACGGATTCGATGAACTTGTGCCATCATTGAAAGGGATCAAAGCCATGATCGCTTTTGGCGAAACAGCAGACAAGTTAAAAGAAGCAGCTGAAAAAGCAGGTATACCAGTCATAAAAGAATCAGCAAATGCAGAAACAGCAGTTGTGGAAGCTTTTGAGGTAAGCGAGCCAGGAGATACGATCCTGCTTTCACCAGCGAATGCCAGCTGGGATCAATACCCTAATTTTGAGATACGCGGAACGAAATTCATGGAAGCTGTCGAAAAATTGAAAGAAAATGGAAGAAATGAGCGGAAGTAAATGAAAATTTTAGTCACAGGAGGCGGAACGGGTGGACATATCTACCCGGCGCTGGCTTTTGTCAATTATGTAAAATCAAAACATCCCGACGCTGAGTTTATGTATATTGGAGCAAAAAGAGGTCTGGAGAACAAGATCCTCCCAGATACAGGGATTCCTTTCCACACACTGGAGATCCAAGGATTCAAAAGAAAATTGTCTTTGGATAATGTAAAAACTGTACAGCTGTTCCTAAAAAGCATTCGACAGGCAAAAAAGATCCTCAAAGATTTTCAGCCTGATATCGTGATTGGAACTGGCGGCTATGTGTCTGGCGCAGTTGTTTATGCTTCTGCTAAATTAGGTATTCCAACGATTATCCATGAACAAAACAGTGTCCCTGGGATAACAAATAAATTTTTAAGCAGGTATGTCGATAAAATCGCACTTTCTTTCAAAGATGCCGGTTCTTTCTTCCCAGAAGAAAAAATCGAATTGGTGGGAAACCCCCGTGCACAAGAAGTAGCTTCGACACCTCGTTCAGATGTCTTGACTCAATATGCGTTAGATCCAGAGAAAAAAACGGTGCTGATTTTTGGCGGCAGTCAAGGATCGTTGAATCTTAATCATGCGGTCGTTGATTTTCTAGAGGAAGCCAGCAAAAAAGAATACCAAATTTTATATGCTTCCGGAGAGCGTTATTTCAAAGATGTTGAAAATGCAGCAGCCAATCACTCGTCAGCCAATATCAGTATTCGTCCCTACATAAAAGATATGGAACAGGTAATGGCAAGCTGTGATCTGCTTGTTGGACGCGCTGGAGCAACCTCGATCGCTGAATTTACAGCGTTAGGTCTTCCAGCTATTTTGATTCCTAGTCCTTATGTGACAAACGATCATCAGACAAAGAATGCACAGAGCCTTGTACAAGCTGGTGCGGCGAAGATGATTACAGACAGCGAATTGAACGGTACCAAGCTGCTTGAAACGATTGATGAAATCATGTCAAATGAAGAGCAGCAGACAAAAATGTCCGAAGCATCTAAAAATCAGGGAATCCCTGATGCTTCTGAACGACTATACCAATTAGTTCAAACTCTGATTAAAAAATAGAAAGCGGTGGTCTGAGTGAGTAAGAAAAAAGAACCAGAGAATTTACCAAGTTCATCTTCCAATGATGAACAGCTGACTCCTTGGCAAAAGGCCAACCGAATGTATTTGAATCGAAAATCAAAAAAGAAATCTGAAACAGAAAATGACGATCCGGATCAAACGATGAATGAATCGGAAGAGCCGGAAGAAACAGGGAAAACAGGAAAAACAGAAGAACAAGCAAAAGAAACAGCAGTCATACACACGGAACAGGAAGAGAACGAACAAGAATCAAGAGAAAACGGACCTTACAATGGTTCTTTCGTCAAACGATTGCCTAACTTGAAAAGTCAGCGCAATAAAGTGCTCATTCGCCGGTTGTCACTGATTATTTCGATTTTGCTGATCCCGCTGCTCTTTTTCATTTACTATGTTTCTCCTTACAGCAAGTTAGCTGCGGTCGATGTTTCAGGAAATACGGTCGTCTCCAGCCAAGAAGTCAAAGAGTCAGCAAACTTGACTCTAGGCAGAAATTTCTGGCCTCAATATTGGCACAAGCAAGAACACATAGACCGCTTGAAGGAAGAACAGCCTCGAATCAAAGACGCGTCTATCAAGATCAGTTCAATGAACCATTTCAAACTGACTGTATCTGAGTATAAAGAAGTTGCTTTAGTAGCAAAAAATAATGACTATTCTCCAGTATTGGAAAATGGGACTGTTTTAGACGAAAAAGTAGAAAATCCAACGAAAAATCTGCCGATCCTAGAAGGTTTCGACAGCGATAAGAAAATCAAACAGCTGATGGAGCAATACAACAAGCTGTCATCAGAATTGCAAAAAGCGATTTCTGAGATCAAGTACACGCCTACTTCAAGCAACAAAAATCTGCTTCTTTTATACATGAATGATGGGAATCAAGTAATCATCAATATTACAAATCTCCCAGATCAGATGAAATTTTATTCACAAGTTGCAAAAGAAATGGACGAAAAAGGAACGATCGACATGGAAGTCGGAATCTTTTCTTACCCTAATGAATCAACGGAAGAAACAGGTCAAACCGAACAAACCGAACAGACGACCCCCGCAACTGAGAACAATTTGGATGAAAATGAATAAAACAGTTGTAAAAAGTAAGAATCTACTTTCTAAAAACCAGTAATTTGTGTTAGAATTGGTAGCAGTGAATATATATATTAAAGTATATTTTAAAACGGACGTTAGTTGTTCGCTTGTATATGGAATAGTAAGTAGGAGGGAACCCCATTCATGGCAAAAACAGGAATGTATGTAGGCCTTGATATTGGAACGACATCTGTCAAAGTTGTCGTGGCTGAATATATCGACAGCCAAATGAATATTATTGGAGTAGGAAACGCAAAATCAGAGGGGATTAACCGAGGCATCGTCGTTGATATCGATAAAACAGTCCAAGCGATTCAACGAGCAGTACGACAAGCAGAAGAAAAAGCAGGCATCCAAATCAAAGCTGTAAGTGTAGGGCTTCCGGCGAACATGCTTGAAGTCGAAAACTGCCAAGGAATGATCGCGGTAAACGGAGAGTCAAAAGAAATCACTGATGAAGATGTCCGCAACGTCGCATCAGCTGCTTTAGTCCGTTCAATCCCTCCTGAACGCCAAATCGTGGCAATTCTGCCGCAAGATTTCACAGTTGACGGTTTTGAAGGAATCAAAGATCCGCGCGGAATGATCGGTGTACGTTTAGAAATGTTCGGTCTGTTATTTACTGGACCAAAAACTATCGTTCACAACATCCGTAAATGTGTGGAAAAAGCAGGATTAGCTGTAAATGAATTAGTGATTGCTCCGTTAGCTTTAACAGAGTCGATCCTTTCAGACGGCGAAAAAGATTTTGGAACGATCGTGATTGACATGGGTGGCGGACAAACAACCACTTCTGTTATGCACGACAAACAATTGAAATTTACAAACGTTGACCAAGAAGGCGGAGAGTTTGTCACAAAAGATATCTCTATCGTGTTGAACACATCCTTCAACAACGCAGAAGCACTTAAGATCAATTATGGTGATGCTTATCCAGAACGCACTTCAGAAAATGAAGAGTTTCCTGTAGATGTGATCGGACAATCAGATCCAGTAAAAGTAGACGAACGTTATTTGTCTGAAGTCATTTCAGCACGTATGGAACAAATTTTCCATAAATCAAAAGAAGCTTTAGATCAAATCGAAGCTTTGGAACTACCAGGTGGAATCGTTTTGACTGGCGGAGCTGCAAGCTTGCCAGGTGTCGTTGACTTGGCACAAGAGATATTTGGCGTAAACGTCAAATTGTATGTTCCTAACCATATGGGACTTAGAAATCCTGTATTTACCAACGTTATCAGTATCGTCGATTATTCTGCGAATCTGAATGAAGTATACCAGCTTGCAAAATCATCTATCACAGGAGAAAGTATCACACATTCTTCTGCCGTAGCTGAGCAAGAAACGGCACCTTCATATGACGAATATGAAGTCTCTGAAGAAACGGTTTACGAAGAACCGGCTGAACAAAAATCCGGTGAAAACGTAACAAGCAAAATCAAAGGTTTCTTTACAAATATTTTTGATTAAATCATCCTGGGAGGAATAAAATATGGAATTCTCTATTGATAATAACATCAATGACGGAGCAGTAATCAAAGTCATCGGTGTCGGCGGAGGCGGCGGAAACGCTGTGAACCGTATGATCGAAGAAAATGTAAAAGGTGTAGAATTCATCACCGCTAATACAGATGTACAAGCATTAAAAAATTCAAAAGCTGAAACTGTTATCCAATTAGGCCCTAAATATACACGTGGTCTAGGTGCTGGTTCACAGCCTGAAGTTGGCCAAAAAGCTGCAGAAGAAAGTGAACAAGCATTGCGTGAAGCCTTGGATGGCGCAGATATGATCTTTATCACTGCCGGTATGGGCGGCGGAACAGGTACAGGTGCTGCACCAATCGTTGCTGGGATCGCAAAAGAATTAGGCGCATTAACAGTTGGTGTTGTTACACGTCCATTTACTTTTGAAGGACCAAAACGCGGCCGCTTTGCTGCGGAAGGTATCGCAAAATTAAAAGAAAATGTTGATACATTGTTGATCATCTCAAACAACCGCTTACTAGAAGTTGTCGACAAAAAGACACCTATGCTGGAAGCATTCCGTGAAGCAGATAACGTTTTACGCCAAGGGGTACAAGGTATCTCTGATTTGATCACTGCACCTGGTTACGTCAACCTTGACTTTGCTGATGTGAAGACAGTGATGGAAAACCAAGGAACAGCATTGATGGGTATCGGTGTTGCCAGCGGTGAAGAACGTGTCATCGAAGCAACGAAAAAAGCTATTTCTTCTCCATTGCTTGAAACTTCAATTGATGGAGCAGAACAAGTATTGTTGAACATCACAGGCGGTTTGGACATGACTTTATTTGAAGCACAAGATGCATCAGATATCGTGGCAAATGCAGCTGCAGGCGATGTAAATATCATCCTAGGTACGTCAATCAACGAAGAATTGGGCGATGAAATCCGTGTAACGGTTATCGCAACAGGTATTGACACGTCAAAAAAGGAGCGCAAGTCTAGCCGTCCAGCTAGACAAAGCCAAATGCAATCATCTGTTCAAAAACCAGTCTTAGACTTGGATCAAGCAAAACCAGTTCCCGCTGAAGAAGAAAACAACTTCGGCGATTGGGACATCCGCCGCGAGCAGAATGTCCGCTCAAAAGTGGAAGATACAAACTTTGATACGATCGAAAAGAAAGAATTCGATACGTTCAATCGTGAAGAAACAAAATCGAACGATGATGACGAGTTAAGTACTCCGCCGTTTTTCCGTCGTAAACGATAAAGGAGAGGGAGAGCACATGATTGCTGACAACTTGCAGGAAATCGAGCAAGAAATTCAGGATTCGTGTGCTCTTGTTCATCGTGATCCAAAAGAAGTCAAATTAGTAGCTGTAACAAAATCCGTTGATTCGATAACTGCAGAACAAATCGTAAAAGCCGGTATTTTGGATTGTGCAGAAAACCGGGTAGATAAATTGTTGGAAAAAAAGCAAAACTTGGTTAAGTTTCCGAAAATAAAGTGGCATTTAATTGGTAATTTACAACGCAGAAAGGTAAAATTGATTATAAATGAAATTGATTATTTTCATGCGTTAGATAGTTTGAGATTAGCAGAGGAAATCCAAAAAAGAGCAGAGAAAGAAATTTCCTGTTTTGTAGAAGTAAACATTTCCGGAGAAGAATCGAAACACGGGATTTCACCTGAACAGATTTTTTCTTTTGTCGAAGCAGCAGCTCCATATACAAAAATAAAAATCATCGGGTTGATGACCATGGCTCCTAAAAATGCTTCTGCTGACGAGATCCACGAACTATTCGGCAACTTGCGTAATCTGCGTGATGCAGTTCAAAAAAAGGGCTATGAACATGCTCCTTGCAGCGAACTGAGTATGGGGATGAGTCAAGACTTTCCCATCGCGATCGAAGAAGGCGCTACGTTCATCCGTGTAGGGACGGCATTATTTAAATAAAACTAGGGGGGAATTACCAATGCCACTTTTGAATAAAGGAGCGATCGCTAATTTTTTTGGATTAGCAGATGAAGAAGAGTACGATTTTCACGACTATTCTGAAGCAACACAAAAAACGGCTGTCCAAGCGAAACCTGCGGCACAGCCACAAGTACAGACAAAGGTACAAACAAAGGCACAGCCAGTAAAAACGCAAGTAAAAGCACAGCCTGCAAAACAGCCCGTCCAAGCAAAACCGCAGCAGCCTGCAGCGGCAGCTATGAGAACTAGTGCTGTACGGGAAGAGTATGTGCAGCCAGCTGAAAAGAAAAAGGTGATCGAACTTCGCCAAGCGCCTTCTGTTCCTGTACAAAAAGAAGAAGTTTATTCAAAAAGAGCGATGCAGTCTCAAACGAATGCAGCAAATAAAATCGTGATTTTAGAACCGCGCGCTTATTCTGAAGCAATGACTATCGCAAAAAAAGTGATTGCTGGAGAAGCAGTCTTAGTCAATTTCCATCTAGTCGAAGAAAAACAAGCACGCCGGATCGTTGATTTTCTTACAGGAACTGTCTATGCCTTAGATGGCGATATCAAACGTGTAGGGGATGAGATCTTCCTTTGCACACCAACTGGAGTCGAAATCGATAGTTCGACTGCACAATCGTTTGCAGATGCAAATATTTTTGATCTGTAAAGAGGAGGAAAAACAATTTTAATTTATCGTTTGCTTAATTTATTTAGTGACGCAGTTTACATTTACACTATTTTATTGATTCTTTATGCTTTGCTTTCTTGGTTTCCAGGAGGATATCAGTCAGCCTTTGGACGATTTTTAGCCAAAATATGTGAACCTTATCTTAGTTTATTCGACCGTTTGAATCTACGGTTTGGACCAGTCGACTTTACGATCTTGGCAGCAATTTTTATTTTAAATATGGCGAGCCAAGGATTGATCAGGATCATCCTTTCGATTTTATGATGAAAGAAGGTGGATTTCGTGGATAACAATATATATCAGCATTTTCGCGCAGAAGAGCGGACCTTCATCGATTCAGCAAGTGACTGGATCGAGCAAGTCCAAAGCCGTTATGCTCCTTATTTAACAGATTTTTTGGACCCGCGGCAAGCGTATATTTTAGAGACATTGATTCGTCAATCGAGTGATTTGTCCTTTTCATTTTACGGCGGATACGAACAAGCGGAGCGGAAACGCTGCTTGATTTATCCAGATTATTTTCAGCCGACAGATGAAGATTTTGATATTGCTTTGTACGAGATCCATTATCCTTCGAAATTCGCAAACCTCAGTCATGGGAAAATCTTGGGGACATTCACAGGAACAGGGGTCAAACGAGCTTACTTCGGCGATATCATCTCAGACGGCGAGCATTGGCAGATTTTTGTGGCAAAAGAAGTCAGCAGTTTTGTGACTGCACAAGTGACAAAAGTCGGAAATGTCTCCGTTCGTTTAGAACCTCGGAATTATACCGAACTTATCTTGCCGAAAGACGAATGGACAGAAGAAAGAGGAACGGTTTCTTCATTGCGTCTGGACACTGTGATTTCTGAGATATATAATATTTCTAGACAACGGTCAAAACAGCTCATCGAATCTGGGAAAGTCAAAGTCAATTGGACAGAAAACACCCGTCCAGACTTTTTGCTTGAATTGTTAGACATCGTTTCCGTTAGAGGGTACGGAAGAATTCAAATCCAAGCATTCGAGGGTAAGACGAAAAAGGAAAAATATCGGTTGCTATTTGGTGTATTACGTAAATAAAACAAAAAGGTGGTTTACTCATGGCTTTAACTCCATTAGATATCCAGAACAAAACATTCCCGACAAAAATGCGCGGGTATAATCAAGACGAAGTAGATGATTTTTTAGATTTGATCGTACGCGATTATGAAGAAGTACTTCAAAGAAACCGCGAATTAGAAAAAGCTGTCAAACATTCTGAAGAAAAATTAGAATACTTCAATGAATTGAAAGATGCGTTGAACCAATCAATCATCGTTGCGCAAGACACAGCTGACAAAGTGAAAACAAGTGCAAGCAAAGAATCCGAAGTAATCGTGACTTCTGCGCAAAACACAGCGGATGAATTAGTTGCGAATGCGGAAAGACGTGCACATCAATTGACTGTAGATGCAGAAGAAAAAGCAAGAGAAATCTTGACTGACGCTACATCTAAAGCAAAACAATTAGCTGTAGAAACAGAAGACTTGAAGAAACGTACACGTGTCTTCCATCAACGTATCAGCTTAATGCTTGAATCACAATTAGAACAAGTCAAAAGCCCAGAATGGGATGAGATCCTTCAACCATTTTCAAGCTATGTGAACGACAGCCATCAAGTGATCAAAGAAGTTTTAGAAAAACAGCTTGACAATGAAAACGAAAGTGGAGTAAACTCAACTCCAGAAGAACCAGTATTTGATACAAATACAATTGATCTTTCAGTAATCCCTACTGAAGACGAGTAGAACAGAAAAGCATTTTGTATTCTTACAGCGAGCCGATGAGAGTGGAAGTTCGGCAAGACCCTGCAAAGTGAAAGATCCTCTACGACATCTGTTTCTGAACCTCTAGTAAGAAACAGCGGCTGATCACGTTATAGATCCTGAAGAAGTTGATTAGATCGACTAAAATTTGGGTGGTACCACGACACGTTCGTCCCTTGGGGCGCAACGTGTCGTTTTTTATTACCCCAAAATAAAGAAGGAGTGTGCTTCATTTATGAAAATGAAAGAAACATTGCAGCTGGGAAAAACAGCTTTTCCAATGCGCGGAAATTTGCCGAATCGTGAAGGTCAATGGCAAAAAGAATGGGACGAAGCAGAACTTTACAAACGTCGCCAAGAATTGAATGAAGGTAAACCAAGTTTTGTTTTACACGATGGACCTCCTTATGCTAACGGAAACATCCACGTAGGACATTCATTGAATAAAATCAGTAAAGACATCATCATCCGTTCAAAATCAATGTCAGGATTCCGTGCGCCTTACGTTCCTGGTTGGGATACTCATGGCTTGCCAATCGAACAAGTATTGACAAACAAAGGAATCAAACGCAAAGAAATGACCATGGCTGAATACTTGGAAAAATGTCGTGAATACGCATTGTCACAAGTAGACAAACAAAGAGAAGATTTCAAACGCCTAGGTGTAATGGGTGACTGGGAAAATCCATATGTCACACTTGATCCATCTTACGAAGCTGCTGAAATCCGTGTGTTTGGTAAAATGGCAGAAAAAGGCTTTATCTACAAAGGGTTGAAACCAATCTACTGGTCTCCTTCAAGCGAATCTTCTCTAGCGGAAGCAGAAATCGAATATAAAGACGTGAAGTCACCTTCGATCTATGTTGCATTCAACGTAAAAGACGGCAAAGGATTATTAACAGATGATACAGCTTTTGTTATCTGGACAACCACTCCTTGGACATTGCCTGCGAACCAAGGAATCGCAGTTAATCCAACATATACGTATGCAGTAGTTGAAGCAGACGGACGCAAATTCGTCGTAGCAAAAGACTTATTGGAAACAGTAAAAGAAGCAATCGGCTGGGAAAGTGCAGAGATCATCCAAGAAATCAGCGGCCAAGAAATGGAAAACATGACCGCACAACATCCATTCTATGATCGTGAATCACGAGTAATCTTAGGCGACCATGTGACATTGGAAGCTGGTACAGGGCTTGTCCATACAGCACCAGGACACGGGGAAGATGACTACATCGCAGGTAAAAAATATGATTTAGAAGTATTGTCACCTGTTGATTCTAAAGGGATTTTCACAGATGAAGCACCTGGATTTGAAGGAATCTTTTATGATAAAGCAAATCCAATGATCACTGATTTGCTAGAAGAAAAAGGCGCTTTGCTGAAATTAGACTTCTTCACGCACAGCTACCCACATGATTGGCGTACGAAAAAACCAGTAATTTTCCGTGCAACACCACAATGGTTTGCATCAATCGATAAATTCCGTCAAGATATCTTAGACGAAATCGAAAAAGTCGACTGGATCATCCCATGGGGCAAAACACGTTTGTACAATATGATCCGCGACCGCGGCGACTGGGTAATTTCTCGTCAGCGCGCGTGGGGTGTGCCGCTGCCGATTTTCTATGCTGAAAACGGCGAAGCAATCATTACACCAGAAACAATCGAACATGTAGCAAACTTGTTTGCAGAACACGGTTCAATCATCTGGTTTGAACGTGAAGCAAAAGATTTATTACCTGAAGGATTTACACATCCAAGTTCACCAAATGGAGAATTCACAAAAGAAACTGATATCATGGACGTTTGGTTCGATTCTGGTTCTTCGCATGAAGCTGTACTTCGTCAACGTCCGGAATTGACTTTCCCAGCAGACATGTATCTTGAAGGATCAGACCAATATCGCGGCTGGTTTAACTCAAGTATTACAACAAGTGTGGCGATCAATGGAGAAGCGCCATATAAATCAGTTCTTTCTCAAGGGTTTACTTTAGACGGGGAAGGCCGCAAAATGAGTAAATCTTTAGGTAATACGATTGCTCCTGATAAAGTAATCAAACAAATGGGTGCAGATATCTTGCGTTTGTGGGTCTCAAGTGTGGACTACGAAGCAGATGTACGTGTATCTATGGATATCTTGAACCAAGTGGCAGAAGTGTACCGTAAAATCAGAAATACAATGCGTTTCTTGATTGCCAATACTTCTGATTTTGAGCCTGAAAAACATGCTGTTCCTTATGAAGAATTGCGTTCAGTAGATAAATACATGATGGTTCGTTTGAATCAAGTCATCGAAGAAATCCGCAAAGAAGGGTATGAAAAATACAACTTCTTGCATATCTACCGCACAGTAATCAACTTCTTGACAGTGGATCTTTCTGCTTTCTACTTAGACTTTGCGAAAGACGTTGTCTATATCGAAGCAGAAGATGACTACCAACGCCGCTGCATGCAAACAGTCTTTTATCAAACGGCGGTTGCATTGACAAAATTATTGACACCAATCATCCCGCATACAGCAGAAGAAATCTGGTCATTCTTGAAAGAAGACGAAGAATACGTTCAATTGAGCGAGTTCCCAGGATATGAAGAATACTCAAATCAAGAAGAATTGATGGATACTTGGGCTGCATTCATGGACTTCCGTGACAAAGTGCTGAAAGCTTTAGAAGAAGCACGTAATGCGAAATTGATCGGTAAGTCTTTAGAAGCAAAAGTAACGATCTATCCAAATGAACAAGTCAAACAAGTACTGACAGCTGTTGCCTCAGACATTCCGCAATTGCTGATCATCTCACCAGATTACTTTGAGATCTCTGAATCAGCTGAGGTACCAAGTGATGCGCTGAAATTTGATGATGTAGCAATCTTAGTCGAAAAAGCAGATGGCGAAAGCTGTGATCGCTGCCGTCAAATCCGTAAAGATGTAGGTTCAGACGAAAATCTGCCTCATTTATGCGGAAGATGTGCACATATCGTAGAAGAACATTATCCAGAAGCAGTAGCGGAAGGATTCGAATAAGCATTAAAAGACACGGACGAATCATCCAATTCGTCCGTGTTTGTTGTTATGCACAGCTGTCTCAATAAAGAAGTGGTCAAAAAAACCGGCAAACAATTCGATTGTTTGCCGGTTTTGTGTTGGATTATTTTTAGTCTAATTTTCCACGTTCGCGGTACCAGTTATCTGGTTGCCAAATCCATTCAAAACCATCTTTTTCCAATAGTTCGAAAGCAGCTTTTGGCCCCATAGACCCTGATTTATAATTTGGGAATTCTGGTTGTGTTTGATCCCATACTTTACGGATCACATCCACGATATGCCAAGATTGCGCCACTTCTTCCCAATGAGAGAAGTTTGTTCCATCGCCGCGAAGCGCATCAAACAATAATTTTTCATAGGCTTCAGGGCTGTTTTCAACCATTTCAGCACTATTTCTGTATTCCAATTTGATTGGTTCTGTGTCAAAGCCTTGACCAATTTGCTTCCCGTTTAATGAAAGAGAGAATCCTTCAGTTGGTTGGATATAGATCGTCAAAACATTTGGCGGAAGAACAGCTTCTTCACACGTTTCATCTACCGAAGTTTTAAAAACATTGACAGGGACTTGTTTGAAGACGATATTGATACGCGTTCCTTTTTCTGTCAAACGTTTGCCTGTACGGATATAAAAAGGTACACCTGACCAGCGGAAATTATCGATAGTAAACTTACCAGCAACAAATGTTTCTGTTTCCGATTGTTCGTCTACTTTGTCTTCTTGACGGTATCCTTTGAATGTTTTGTCATCAAGTTGTCCTTCTGCATATTGGCCGCGGACGAAATTCTCAGCGACTTCCTCTTCGTTGTAGACTTTGATTGCTTGAAGAGCTTTGATTTTTTCTGTGCGGATCTCTTTTTCGGAGAAGGCAACTGGCGGTTCCATTGCAAGTAAAGCAACAACTTGCAGGATGTGGTTTTGGACCATATCTTTCAAGGCGCCGCTTTGATCATAGTAGCCGCCGCGATCTTCTACACCAAGGCTTTCAGCAAAAGTGATCTGAACATTGTCGATGTAGCGGTTGTTCCACTGAGATTCAAAGATATTGTTTGCAAAGCGGATCGCAGAGATATTTTGGATCATTTCTTTTCCAAGGTAGTGATCGATACGGAAGATGTCTTGCTCAGGAAATACTTCACGGATTTTTTGGTTCAATTCATAGGCTGAATGATAATCGGAGCCGAATGGTTTTTCGATGATCAAGCGGTTGTAGCCTTCTGTTGTCAAAATCTCTTGTGATTTCAAGTGAGCAACAATCGTACCGAAAAATTGAGGCGCCATCGCCAGATAGTAAACGCGGTTGCTGTTCAATTGGTATTTTTCATCTAATTCATCTGCTAATGTCTTTAATTCTTGGTAATGTTCTGAATCGTTTACATTATGGGATTGATAATAAAAATGGCTGGAGAATGCTTCGGCTTCTTTTTCAGAAGGGTTAAGAGAAGCAATCGTTTCTCGAACGACTTCCCGATAGTGCTCGTTTGTCCAAGGACGGCGAGCTGTTCCGATTACAGCAAAGTGTTCGCCAAGGTTTCCTTTTCGAAAAAGACGGAATAAAGAGGGGTATAGTTTTCGTTGGGCTAAGTCGCCGGTACCGCCGAAAATCGTAAATAAGACATTATTTTCTTTAGACATATAGGTAGTCTCCTTTATTGTTGATCAACAAATATTGTACTTGCTGCTTTATAGCTGACAGAGATTTCTTTTGTATCGTTTTTGAGAGTGATCGGCCCTTCATAAGGCGCAATATCAGTGATTTCATAAACTTCACCAATATTCAGGTCGATCGTGACCAGATAATCAAGCAATTCTTTTTCATCCAAGACGCGGGCGATTTGAACGCAAGTGCCTACAGCATAGGATTCAAGGGTCTGATGTTTTTTCTCATGAACGACTTGATTGCTGTCAGGGATCATTCCACCATGAGGACAATACTTCGGATGGTTCAAATAGTTTTCCAGGCGGGAGGCTAGATGATTAGAAGTCACATGTTCAAGGACTTCAGCATCGTCGTGGACTTCATTCCAACTATAGCCAAGATGTTCAACTAAGAAAACTTCCCATAACCGATGTTTGCGAATCAAGGAACTCGCGGATTGCAAGCCAGTTTGTGTTAACTGCACACCTTGATAAGGAGAATGTTCAACAAGTTCTTCTTTTACAAGTTTAGAGATCATTTCGCTGACAGAAGCAGGTGAGACAGCTAAACTTGTGACGATTTGCTTGTTGCTGACTTTATTGGTATCTCCACCGAGTTCTAAAATGATTTTTAAGTAGTCTTCTCGATTTGGTGTCATAATTGTTCATCCTTTCATGGTAAAAAAACATCATACACAGTTTAACAAAAAAAGCGGCGTTTTACTATTTATCTGAAACAAAATATAGGAATAAAAAAAGAACAGCCGCAATTGTTCAGCAGCTGTTTCTCGGGACATACCAGGATAAGAAAAAATAACTGATCCTATTTCAAATCTATGACTGTTTTAAACGAAAATAGCGGTCTTCTGCTTCATCATATAAAACAGGATCTGGGTCAAAGGCCAGTGCAAGATGAAATCCATATTGATCTCGAACGACTAGCTGTTCTGGTG
Organism: Enterococcus faecalis 13-SD-W-01; assembly: GCA_000415185.1. GTDB lineage: Bacteria > Bacillota > Bacilli > Lactobacillales > Enterococcaceae > Enterococcus_B > Enterococcus_B faecalis_A. The sequence continues at coordinate 118,698 of KE351649.1, read as the reverse complement.
ACAATTCAATCAAAGCTGTTTCCATTTTCTTGTTGTCGATGATCAACGAAAAATCAGGAGTGACTGTCAGTTTATGCCGGGTATCATTTTTATCTGTAAATGCCCACGTACCGCAATAGACAGAAAAATCATCAGGGTGTTCATTTTTCAACTTTTTTTGTTGGGATTTTCGGATTGCCAAACTTCCTAAAGCGCCAGTGAGCAAGGATATACCTAAAAGATAAAAGCGTTTTTTCATCCAATCACTTCCTTTTCGTTTTATATACGGACGATGTGTCTTCTTCTTTATTTTAAAGGAAAAAAGTAAAGAAATCTCTAAGACCTACGACTGGTTTTTTTCCAAGAGTTTTTTATCGAACTGTGGTAAAATAACCAAGAAGCAGGTGAAAAAATTGATCTATCCTGAAGTGAAATCTGCGGTGTTCATGGAACGCCCCAACCGTTTTATTGCCTATTGCCGCTTAAAAGAAACGAATGAAGTAATTATTGCTCACGTCAAAAACACAGGCAGAGGCAAAGAAGTACTGATTCCTGGAGCCGAAGTGGCAGTTGCCTATGCGCCCGGGCCAAAAAGAAAAACAGATTATGACTTGATCGCAGTCAAAAAGCAAGGAAATTGGTTCAATATCGATAGTCAAATACCCAATAAACTTGCCTACGAAGGCATCCTGGATGGGAAAATCCAGCTGCCGAATATCGAAAAGATCCGTTCAATCAGACGTGAAGTCGTTTACGGAAACTCAAAATTCGATCTTTATCTTGAAGCTGAAACTGGGCTGAAAGCCTTTGTGGAAGTAAAAGGGATGACACTTGAAAATAGGGAAGTAGGGGCTTTTCCAGATGCTCCAACGTTACGAGGTCTCAAACATGTCAAAGAACTGACTGCAGCCAAAAAAGCAGGCTATGAAGCGTATGTATTGTTTATCGTCCAATTTGAAACATTGCATACAGCGACGATCCACGAAGAAATGCAGCCGGCTTTGGCAGAAGCCATAGAAGAAGCGCAGGCACAAGGCGTTCACGTCCTCGCGTATAATTGCAGTGTCCAAGCAGATGAAATAACAGTGAAACAAAGGATTCCTTTTGTACTGGACTATCCTTTTGAAGATCCTATCATATTAGAAAGAAGGTAATCACATGATTCATTTAGGTATTATTGGAACAAATTGGATCACCCATCAATTCGTCCAAGCAGCTTTGTCTACAAAAAAATATACATTGGCAGCGGTTTATTCACGGAAGCTGGAAAACGCGCAAGCTTTCGGAGAAAAATACGAAGGCGATATCGAATATGCGATTGATCTAGATACTTTTTTCAATATCCAGCATATGGATACGATTTATATCGCCTCACCAAACAGCCTGCATTTTGAGCAAGCGAAACAAGCGATTTTGGCAGGGAAAAATGTCATTGTCGAAAAACCCGCATTTTCTACTCCGGAAGAAATGGATGAAATCATTCATTTAGCCAATGAAAAACGTGTTTATTTCTTTGAAGCAGCTCGTAATGTCCATGAAAAAGGATTCAAAAAAGTTGCGGATTACTTGCCAGTCAAAGACCGGATCATCGGGGCAAATTTTAGTTACATGAAATATTCTTCCCGCTATGACCAAGTATTAGACGGACAAGAGCCAAATATCTTTTCTACTCATTTCTCAGGAGGCGCATTGATGGATCTTGGGGTTTACCTTGTGTATGCAGCAGTAGCATGGTTCGGTACACCAGAAGAAGTCCATTATTTCCCAAGAAAAATCTCAACAGGTGTGGACGGATTAGGCATGGGTATCTTGCGCTATGATCTTTTTGATGTAACGATCCAGCCAGGGAAAATCGGGGATTCTTATTTACCTTCAGAAATTTATTTCGATGACGGCACGTTAGTCATGAATGGTGTCAATGCAATCGAAAACGCGGAGTTCCATAATCGGTCACAAGAAGAAATCGAAACAATTGATATTGAAGTTTCTGAAAACCCTATGCGAGATGAAGCAGAAGACTTTGCAAATGTGATCATGCACCCGAAAGATCCAGCATGGGGCACACTTTACGAAGAATGGGTTGAACTAGCAAGAACAGTCAATAAAGTCATTTATAAATTACGTCAAAGCGGCGGCATCGAATTTGATGCAGACCGCAAGGAAGGAACAAAATGAACGAATGGTTAGAAAAATTTCCGCCAGCATGGCAGAAATTCTGGACGGACAATGGATTTGAAGAGCCGTCATTGATCCAAAAAGAAGTCTTTGAACAATTAAAACAAAAAGAAAGCCTGGTGGGAATCTCTCCCACCGGGTCTGGTAAAACACTCGCTTACCTGCTGCCGCTTCTTTTGAATATCGAAAAAGGCGAAGCAAGCAAACTGCTGGTGTTGACTTCTTCACAAGAATTAGCTGTCCAAGTAGCAGATGTTGCTAGAAAATGGGCGAAAGAAGTGGATTTGAATGTCCAAGCAATCGTTGGGGGAGGGAACGTCAAACGCCAAGTCGAAGGATTGAAGAAAAAACCAGAGATTTTAGTGGGTACTCCTGGACGTGTCCTGGAATTGATGAAAAGCCGCAAACTAAAAGCCCATCAAATCCAAACGATCGTATTGGATGAAGCAGATCAGCTTTTTGACGGCAGCAGTGTGACACTGATCGAACAAATCCTGAAACAAGCGCCAGTGGACTATCAATTAGCTTTCTTTTCAGCAACAGCAGATCGTTCCATCGAAGAGATCCAAAAAGTGACAAACCAAGAATATCCAGTCATCGATGTAACAGAAAGTGATGAATCACGGAAACAGCTTAGACACTTTTATCTGCAAGTCCCAAGTCGGAAAAAAGAAGAATATCTGCGCAGACTGGCACAAGTGGAAGGATTCCAAAGTTTAGTTTTCTTCAATCAATTGAGCGAACTAGGCGCGGCAGAGGAAAAACTCAGCTATCGAGGCATATCAGTCGGCAGTTTGGCTTCTGACCAAAACAAATTAGTCAGACAAGCCGCATTGACAAATTTCAGAGAAGGCAAAATCACCGAACTTTTGACGACAGATGTTGCAGCAAGAGGGTTAGATATCGATTCATTACGTTATGTAGTGAATGCTGAAGTTCCATTAAGTCCAGAAAGTTATCTTCATCGTTCAGGACGTACAGGACGGATGGGAAATGAAGGCTCAGTGATTACGTTTATTCAAGATCATACATTCAAAGATCTTAAACGAATCGCTCGGGATGCAAAGATATCTCTAGAAGAAATCTTTATCTATGGCGGGGAACTGCTGACAGAACTTCCAGAAAAAGAACCTGTGAAAAATAGTCTTCCAACTCAGAAAAAAACATCAATCAGCAAACCGAAAGCACCGCAAAAAGTGATGAACGATGCGGAAAAAATAAAGCCAAAAAAACACAAAAAGAAACGGAAAAATGAAAAAAATAAAGGAGCAAGGCGCAAATAAGCGCCTTTTTGTGTTATTATAAATGAAAACGGCAACAAATAAATAATCACTTGAGGGGGACTTGGGGTGAATCCGAGAAAACAAGAAATCATCCGATTGCTGACTTTAAATCCAGAAGGTTTGACAGCTAGTGATGTAGCAGAACATTTAGAGATTGACCGAAGCAATGCCAGTCGTTATCTAAGTGATCTTTATAAAGAACGACAAATCACCAAAACCGCTGGCCGCCCAGTGGTTTATTCTATATCCAGCGAAGAAACCGGCGAAGTCCATGTCGATGCTTCGACAGAAATGTCTTTTGATAAACTAGTCGGTGCAAATGATTCATTAAAAGTAAGTATCCAGCAAGCCAAAGCAGCGATTTTATATCCGCCAAGAGGACTGCATACGATTATTTTTGGGGAAACAGGAACTGGGAAATCGATGTTTGCAGAATGTATGTATCAATTTGCAATCAGCTCAAATACTTTGCCTGAAAATGCTCCCTTTGTTTCCTTCAATTGTGCAGATTATGCGCAGAATCCGCAGTTATTGTTTGGTCACATTTTTGGTATCAAAAAAGGTGCATATACTGGTGCGGCAGAAGATAGTCAGGGGCTTATTTCAGAAGCAGATGGAGGTATCTTGTTTTTAGACGAGATTCATCGCCTGCCGCCAGAAGGTCAAGAAATGTTGTTTACTTTTATCGATAAAGGTGTTTATCGACCATTAGGAGAAAGTGCAAAGGTCCACGAAGCTTCTGTTCAGATCATCGGCGCTACGACAGAGTCATCTGAAAGTTTTTTGACGACATTCAACAGACGAATACCGATGGCGATCACATTGCCTAATCTAGCTTCCCGTTCATTGGATGAGCGCTACGAAATCATCTCATTGTTTATCAAACAAGAATCAAACCGTCTTCGCCAGCGTATCGATATTGAAAGAGAAGCGATCCTTGCTTTTATGCTGTATGATGCGGAAGCAAATATCGGGCAAATCAAACGTGATTTGAAGCTTGTTTGTGCCAAGTCTTTTTTACATTATCGAATGCACAATGAAGAAAGTTTAGTCATTCGCAAAAAAGATCTTTCGCTCCAAGTCCAAAAAGGGTTGCTGAAAATCAAAGAAATCCCCGAGCGCTTAGATCATTTTATTGGCAGCAAAAGCCAATATTTGACTTTTGAACCAGGATTTGCAGATGTCGTATGGTCGCAAGATCCGGAACGTGACATGCAAGTCTACAATACGATTGAAGAAAAGGTGACCAGTCTTTCGCAAGATGAAACTGAGAATATCGATTTAGAAGCATTGATTTCAAGTGATGTAGAAGCCTACTTTGAAACTTATGTAGAAGAACTGGCACAAAACGAACGACATAAAGAACTGCTGCCAGAAGATATTTGGCGTCTGACAAATAAACTGTATGATATTGCAGAAGAGCGGCTGGAAAGAAAATACAACGAAAAAGCACGCTTTGCCTTTGCGCTGCACTTGCAAAGTACGATCGAACGGGTAAAGGGCGGACATATGATCGTTCATCCTGACCTGAATAACATCCGTAAGAACTTCAAAAAAGAATTTCAAGTGGCTATTGATCTTTCGGCAGTAATCGAAGAAGAGCAGCAAGTCGAGATTCCTTTTGATGAAATTGGTTTTTTAAGTATGTTCTTGTCCATCAATCTAGGGGAAAGAGAACGGATCAAAGAAAACAACGTAGAAGTCGTTGTATTGATGCATGGACGGCAAACAGCTACCAGTATGCTGGAATTAGCCCAAGAACTGCTGGGGACAACAAACGGTACGGCCTTCAATATGCCTCTGACATTAGACGTCCAAAAAATGTATCAAGATGTTATCCGCTTTATCAAAGAAAATAAAGAGCAATTGAACAATGGCGTATTGTTCTTAACAGATATGGGTTCATTGAACACATTCGGGCATTTGATTTTTGAAGAAACAGGTATTCGGACACAAGTTATTCCTATGGCAAGTTCCATGGTCGTGATTGAAGCAGTCAGATTAGCAAGTGCTGGGCGCAGTTTGGAAGATATCTATCAAGCAGTAAGAACCTCCTTTGAAACAATCGTGAAAGATCAGCTGAAATTGCATACGAAACCAGTAGAAGTACGCAAAAAAGCAGTAATCGTCACTTGTTTTACTGGTGAAGGGGTAGCCGCAAAACTTTATCAGCGGATCACACCAGTCATCAATGAGAAAAAAGTCGAGCTGATCCAAATGCAGTTTTTGGAACGGGAAGCATTCAAAAGACATATCGATGCTTTATTGGAAGAGTATGAAATAAAAGCTATTGCTGGTACTGTAGATGTCGATTATCAAAATATCCCTTTTTTCTCTGCGTATGATATCTTTGATGATGAAAAATTGAATATGTTGAAGCGGATAGCGGATGATGAGATCCCATTAGAAAAAATCGTTTATTCATTAAAGGATTCTTTAACAGCGATCCCATCCATCGAAGAACTGATCCATTCCTTGCAAAAAACGGTCCAGCAGATCCAAACAGATATTTCTGTCATCGTAGAACCAGGTGTTGATGCGGGAATCGTGATCCATCTTGCGTTCATGATCGACGCGCTTTTGAAAAATGAAGGGAACAACAGGACCTTCAAAGACCTTGCTTCATTTTTGAAAAAGTACCGATTAGAGACGGATATCATCCAAACCAGTTTGATTCCTCTTGAAAGGCGCTACAAGATTAAAATACCAGAAGATGAAATCGCGTTTTTGACACAAATGTTTGTCGAAAATAAGATAAAAAATTAAAAAAATCACACAAATAAACAGTGTGCACATTAATTTAGTTAGTGTGCGCACTGTTTTTTACACAGAAACGTTATGAAAGCGCTATTTTTATTGTTTGATAAATTGGCATGCTTCTTGCATTATAATTAAGTGTAAAACAAATGAAGAGGAGTGGAGAATATGGCGAAAAAAACAATCATGTTAGTATGTTCTGCCGGAATGAGTACAAGTTTATTGGTAACAAAAATGCAAAAGGCTGCTGAGGAAAAAGGAATCGACGCAGACATCTTTGCAGTATCTGCTTCAGATGCAGACAACAACTTAGAATCGAAAAATGTAGATGTTCTTCTTTTAGGTCCGCAAGTTCGTTTCATGAAAGGCCAGTTTGAACAAAAATTAGCACCAAAAGGGATTCCTTTAGATGTTATCAACATGCAGGACTACGGCATGATGAATGGTGCCAAAGTATTGGAACAAGCTGAAAAATTGATGGGCTGATCGGAGGAACAAACGTGGAGACACAACAAAACTTAGAAGCAATCATGGGCTTGATCATGTATGGCGGCAATGCAAAGAGCGATGCAATGGAAGCGATTGCGGCTGCGAAAAAAGGAGACTTCGAATTAGCAGATCAAAAAATTGCTGATGCAGAAGAGTCATTAGTGCAGGCACATCATTCTCAAACAGAGATGCTGACACAAGAAGCACAAGGAAACAATGTAAAGGTGACATTATTAACGGTCCATAGTCAAGATCACTTGATGACATCGATCGCCTTTACAGATTTAGCAAAAGAAATCATTGATCTATACCGCAGAGTAGATACAAAATAACAAACTTCTTTTTTGAACGGAAGAAGAAACGTTGAACGGATAATTTGTAATTGATTTGTGACAGGAGCTATGTGAGTTTTTTCTATAAGCTGCAGAGTTTTTGTCGCAAATTTTTTAAAAAATGAACTTATAGGAGGAAAGAAAAATGAATGGTTTGTCAAATTGGATGGAGAAGCATATCCTTCCAGTCGCAGCAAAAATCGGTGCCCAGAAACACTTAGTTGCTTTACGTGATGCATTTATCGGGACACTGCCAGCAACGATGGCGGGGTCAGTAGCAGTAATGATCAATGCCATTATTCGTGATTTACCTCAGCAGTTTATCAGTACGTATGCAGATAGTTTGGCTGGGGATCAAGGAATCTTTGCAGTGTTGAATGTTATTATCGGAATCAATGGGTTCGTGTGGAATGGTACATTAGCTATCGCTGGTTTGATTTTCGCGTTTTCTTGGGGATATAACCTTGCAAGAGCTTATGGTGTCAATGATTTAGCCGGCGGGATCGTTGGTTTAGCTACATTGATCCAAGGTATTGCCTTTGCGCCAAATCTATCTGCTAACTTGGGCGTAGATGTACCAGCAAATGTTGCAGATGCAATCAACAGCTCAGAGATTGGCGCAACGATTGCTAACGGTACTTTGTCAGTCGCGCCTTGGGGATGGTTGAATTTGAACCATTTGAATGGGAACGCGTATTTCACAGTGATGATCATGAGTGCGATTTCTGTTATTATTTTCTGTAAATTGATGCTGGCAAACATCACGATCAAAATGCCGGATTCTGTACCGCCAGCTGTATCAAAAGCGTTCGCAGCGATTTTACCAGCAACAGTTGCTTTATATGTTATTGCTATTATCAATTATGTTGTTGGACGTTTCACAGATGGTCAATTGATTATTGATTTGGTCCAAAAATATATTGCAGAACCATTCTTGGGCTTGTCGCAAGGTCTTGGTGCTGTATTGATCGTTACAGTGTTTGTACAAGTATTCTGGTTCTTCGGTATTCATGGTCCAAACGTTTTGGCGCCAGTATTGGAAGGTATCTGGGGACAAGCGCAATTGATCAATATCGATGTTTTCCAAAAAGGATACAATGGAAGAACAGGAACACCAGCTGTCTTGGACGCAATTGAAGACGGCAAAGCTTATATGTGGGTCCGCGGTTCATTTGATGCCTTTGCTTGGTTTGGCGGATCAGGTGGTACGATCGTTCTGTTGATCGCAATCTTGATTTTCTCTAAACGAGCAGATTACTTAACAGTAGCTAAGTTATCTATGGGACCTGGATTGTTCAATATCAATGAACCAGTAATGTTTGGTTTGCCAATCGTATTGAATGCGATCATGTTTATCCCATTCTTGATTGCTCCAGTAGTTGCGACAGCAATCGGCTGGCTAGCAACTTACTTCGGACTTGTGGCTCCCGTTTCACAACAAGTTACGTGGGTTGTTCCGCCATTCCTGCTTTCATTCTTAGCAACAGGAGCTGACTGGCGTGCGCCAATCGTTACACTGGTATGTATGATCGTAACGTTCTTTATCTGGGCGCCATTCGTTATTTCGGCGAATAAGATCGATCCGGCAACAGTGGAGTAAAGAGGTTGTGAACTCAGCGGTCTGCTTTGAGCAGTAAGGAGGATTTTTCG
>KE351649.1:0-110023 GCA_000415185.1 Enterococcus faecalis 13-SD-W-01 | reverse complement strand
TGCCGAGAAGCAGCTGAGTGAACACCGTTTGAGTAGAGGTTGTGAAAGAGCTGTTCAGCTTCAAGCGCCGAGTAGGTACTATTCGACATCGAATCACTTCCTTCTTCGTGTCTTACAGCAATAAGTCTCTTTTTTACTGGGAAATAGTATTCCATATTTTTCAGTAAAAAAGCTTATCACCGACGAAGTTAGCTCGTGAACACCGTTTGAGTAGAGGTTGTAAAAAAGCTGTCCAGCCTCAAGCATTAAAGAAGAATCCGTTAAAATAGCTTTTCATATTTTGACGGATTTCGAGTTAATGCCGAAACACAGCTTTGTAAAGTATCACTTTACTTCAACAAGTAATAAAAATTTATTCCAAATGATACTTATGAATAACTTAACAGGAGGAACTTGGATATGATCAGTATTTCTAGTGCAATGCAGCAAGACAACATCAAAGAATTATTGGAAGGTAACGAGGAAGGCGATATCCGCTATACTTTCAAACAAAAACAAGGAATCAAGATGATTTTTGAAACAACTGGTGATCCAGAAGAAGCAGCAAAAAAAGCAAAAGAATTAATCAAGGCACAGCCTTGGGGAAGCGTACTGTATTTCCAAGCTGCTGCTGTTTAAGAATAGAAAAAAGATAGGATGATTGAAATGATTAAAAACGGCTTATTTTTAGCTAGTATCGGCTTTTTGATCGTATTATATAGTTTGAACCCCAACTCGATGGTGTACGATCTGTACAGCATGGTGACAGGTGTTTTTCTGATTGGATTAGGCGGATTTCTCTTTTTCAAAGGAAAGAAAAAAGAAGAAGCTGACGGGAGGAAGAAATAATGGAAATCACTAAAAAATTAAACATCCCTGCTCCTTTCTTTTACGATAAGATCATGGACTCGGTTTTGTATGATGTACGTAAAGCAACAGGGAAAAATCTGACACGCAAGCAGTTGAGAAACTTTGAATATATCAAGGAGTTTTCTAAAAACAGCCGGGCAAAAATCAAGATAGAAGAACTTATCGAAAATCAATCCTATAAATTTCGAACATCCACAACAAGAAATGAGTATGTTGTTCACTATCAAGTCCTGCCTTTAGATGACAAAACATGTGAAGTGCGTTATGAAGAAAAAATGGAGTCATTCGGGATCATCCAAAAACTGAACGACATGCTTTTAGGCACGATCTTGATGTATTTCAAACGACGCCAGTTTAAACGCATGCTGGGAATGATCGAAGAAACATATTAAAATAGTTTGCAAAAAGGAAAAACAATGGTACAAAGGAATGAGGCTGGAGAAACCAACCAGCCTTTTTGGTATTTCAAGGGGGAAAAGTCATGAGCGGAGTAAAAGAATTAGGCACTGAAGCAATCGAAGAAATGTTCCAACTGGCAACATACGCGTTCAATTTTGAGCGTACATCAGAACGGCGTGAGCGATTTAGCAGCATCACAGAACACACTTGGAACTACGGCTTTTTCAATGATGAAAATCAACTGACCAGCCAAGTGATGGCCACGCCATTTGAGGTCCAGTTTCATGGACAAGTCATTCCAATGGCTGGGATCGGCTACGTCGCTTCTTATCCTGAAGCGCGAGGGCAGGGCGGGATCAATCAGCTGATGGAAAAAATATTGCAGGATTGCAAAGAAAGAAAAGTTCTTTTATCCTACTTAGCACCATTTTCTTACCCGTTTTATCGACGCTACGGTTATGAGACAGTTTTTGAAAAAATCAGCTATCGCTTATCAAGCAGAGATTGGCCCAATGTCAAAAAAACACCAGGAAAAATCGTTCGAACTTCTTTTGAAGAGGCGAAAGCTGCGATGGATAACATTTACCATCAAATGAAAGAAAACCAAAAAGGCGGGTTGAAAAGAACGCCTTGGTGGTGGGAGTATAAATTCAATCAGAAAAAAGGCAATCATTTCGCTCTTTATTTCAATGAAAAGCAAGAAATCACTGGTTATCTGGTGTATCGTTTAGAAGGACCTGAATTTGTTATTTCAGAATGGGGATATCTGGAACATTTTGCTTTCAAAGCTTTGGCACGTTTCATCGGTTCTCATAGCGGAGCGTTTGAAACATTCAGCTTTTTGCAAGGATTTTCTGGTAGAAATCTTTCTTTTCTTTTAGAAAACCCGTACGCAAAAATGGAGATCCGCCCAGATATGATGGCAAGAATCGTTGATATCGAGGGTTTTTTAAGAAAATATCCATTTAAAAAACAGCCTGAAAAATTTGCAATAGAAATCAAAGAAGATAATTATGCGCCATGGAATAATGGGATTTATGAAATAGCATCACTTGAAGAAGAAATAACAGTAAGAAAAACAGAACAAACAAACTTGCCGCTTCTTTCCGGGAGTATCCAGTCATTTACGCAATTATTGTTAGGCTATCAGTCACTTGGAACACTTGTTTTTCACGAAAAAATGACTTGTCCAGAAGAACTGATGACGCATCTGGAAGAAATCATCCAAGGGCAGCAGCCGATTTTGAATGATTATTTTTGATTGATTGCTGTAAAAAATAAAAACCAGCTGAACAGAAAAGCGTGATTTCTCTGTTCGGCTGGTTTTAGTTGATAAGCAATTACTTATTTTTAGCTGATTCACAGCTGCTATTCCATATATTGGAGAAGATTTCCTTCCTTTTGTGACAAGAAATATGTATGAAATAATCACTGATTATCTTAAAAATTGACTTTGATTGGTTCGTTTTGGGTCAGGATGCTGTCGATACTGTGTTGGATCAGTTTTTCGATTTGTTCATCAGTAGGGTGGATAATGCCAGAAGACATCAAAGCAGCGATACCGGTCGCAACGATCCAAGTCCCGGTGTGAAGTGATTGAAGTGCTTCATCAGATAAGTCTGCATAATCTGGATCGGCTTTTACAGCATTCATGAAGTAATCATAGGAAAAGTCCTGCATTTCTTTCCCGCCGCCGTATTCTTCTAAATACAATGCGCGATATAAGCGTTTTTCATGATTAGCGAAACGAATGTAATTAAAAGCTAGGTCAATGACTTTTCGGCCAGTATGTACTTTAGGAAAGATTTCTTCTGATAAGTACGCATAAATTTTTTCAAATAAAGCATGTTTCAAATCATCCATGTTCTTGAACTCTAAATAAATAGGTTGTGTCGAGCATTTCATTTTGTTTGCGATGTTTCGTGCTGTAAAACGGGAAAATCCTTCTGTAGCTACTACTTCATAGGCTGCATCTAAAATCTGGTCTTTTGTGATAGTCTTTTTTCTTGCCATAATTTTCTAATCTCCTCAAACATTATTTATATCGCTTTCAAATTGTTTGCTTAATTTATTTTAACATGTTTTTTTTAATATGCAAAATTTGTTTTTTTATAATTTTTTATCCTGTTATTCAGCGAGTTTCAGAAGGGAAAAAGTTTTTTGTGAATATTTTTTGAAGGAAAGAAGATTTTTCAAATAGTGTTTGTTACTTAAACGCTTAAATGTTATCATATTGTTGATATGCTTATCGATTAATGAGGAGGAATATAATTATGTTATTGAATTTTAATGAAAACTTGAAAAAGTATGCTCATTTGATTGCGAAGACTGGCGTCAATGTAGAGAAAGGACATACAGTCGTTCTGCAGATCAGTGTCGATCAAGCACCGTTAGCACGTCTGATCACTCAAGAAGCTTACCAACTAGGAGCAGATGAGGTCATCGTACAATGGACGGATGATGTCATCCAAAGAGAATTTTTATCAAATGCGCTTCAAGAACGTATTGAAAATGTCCCTGAATATAAGATTGATCAAACAAATGATTGGATCAAAAAAGGAGCAAGCCGGATCAGCGTTGTTTCTTCAGACCCAGATGCACTTGCAGGCGTAGACAGTACGCGTGTTGCAGACTATCAATCAGCAATGGGCAAAGCGTTAGCGAACTTGCGCCAAGCCACACAATCAAACAAAGTCAGCTGGACAGTAGTAGCTGCTGCTGGCAAACGCTGGGCAGAAAAAGTATTTCCAGACCTTCCAGAAGAAGAGCAAGTGGATGCATTGTGGGACCAAATCTTCAAAACAACAAGAATCTATGAGGAAGATCCAGTAACTGCTTGGGAAAAACACGACAAAAAACTAGCAGAAAAAGCTGCTGAATTAAATAAAGAACAGTTTACAGCACTTCATTACACAGCGCCAAACACAGACATCGTTATCGGTCTGCCGAAAAATCATCTTTGGGAAGGTGCCGGCAGCTGGAATGCACGAGGCGAAAAATTCATGGCTAATATGCCGACAGAAGAAGTTTTCACAGCTCCGGACAACCATCGAGTGGATGGATACATTGCAAGTACAAAACCTTTAAGTTATGCAGGTACGACGATCACAGGCATGAAATTTACATTCAAAGATGGAAAAGTCGTTGATTTCTCTGCTGAACAAGGAGAAGAAGTATTGGCAAAACTTCTTGATACAGATGAAGGAGCGCGCAGATTGGGCGAAGTAGCACTTGTTCCAGATCCATCACCGATTTCTCAATCTGGTATTATTTTTTATAATACATTATTTGACGAAAATGCTTCGAATCATCTAGCTTTAGGTTCGGCGTACGCGTTCAGTGTGGAAGGCGGAACAGAGATGACCGAAGAAGAATTAGCTGAAGCGGGATTGAACCGCAGCCATACTCATGTGGACTTCATGGTGGGCTCGGACAAAATGGATATCGATGGTATCCGCGAAGATGGTACGCGAGTTCCTATTTTCCGTAATGGGGATTGGGCGTAAAAGCGAGTAGAAAAAAGCACCGTTAGAAACATAGCATGTTTCTAATGGTGCTTTTGAATCGGAAAAGCTGCTTTGCATTTGGAAAGAGTCTTAATACTCAGGACAAAACGCTTTTTTCACAACCTCTTACGTTCCTGACTGGAATCGAACCAGCGACCTATCGCTTAGGAGGCGATCGCTCTATCCTACTGAGCTACAGGAACAAATGACAAGTTTCATTTTAACTTTTTTATATTTTACTTTCAAGTGCGAGTTGAAAAGCGATTTTTAAGCAAATAACTCGCTTAAGGTATTTCACGATGCTAAAATTGATGTATGAGGCGGAGGGAATATTGACTGTTTAAGGAGGTCATCATAATGAGTGATAAACCGAAAGAAAAAGTTTTTGCTGAGCGTTTTGATGAATCAAAACAAGATCGAGAAAAAATTTCCAAAGAAGCAATCAAAAAACACGAAGAGGAAAAGCCTCGTTTGAAGAAAAGCAAACGATTCAAATTCTCTAAAAAAGACGATTTGCTATAGAAAAAAATGAAAGGAGCTGGGATTTCAAATCCCAGCTCCTTTTTTGAGCAAACGATTCAGCCTAGCCTAATTTTGAAACAAGTTCTTTGGCAAACGCTTCTAAGTTTTCGATATCTTCTTCTTCTGCATTTAAGTCTACTTTGACATTTTCAGCGCCTTTTACTGCTCCAGTTCGTGTAAACACAGCATCAAAGTCATCCACAGATTTACAGAAATCATCATAGAATGTGTCGCCTGATCCGCAAACACCATAGATTTTATTGGAAAGATCTACTTCTTGCAGATCTTCATAAAAATCAACGATCTCATCTGGAAGATCGCCATCACCATATGTATAAGTTGCGACAACGCAAATGTCCGCATCCTCAAATTCATCTGCATCTACTTGGGTACATTCATTGATTTCGACTTCGATATCCAGATTTTCGAAAGCTTCAGCTACGATATCTGCAATTTCTTCTGTATTGCCTGTCATACTAGCATATACGATTTTTGCTAAAGTCATTTTTATCCTCCTAAAAGAAACGTAGGTTACTTCAATCCTCGACAATTATACCAAATTATTCGAAAAAAAGAAAAACAATTTTGGAAGAGGTAAGTCCAGTTTGTCGAAATCATTGATGTTATGGTAAAATAGAAGGGATTTGTGAAAAGGAGACGAGAAAATGATTACATTAAAGTCAGCACGAGAAATCGATAAAATGGCTGAATCAGGCGCTTTGTTGGCAGACGTCCACAAGAACTTGCGCAGTTTTATCAAACCTGGCATCACTAGCTGGGATATTGAAGTATTTGTTAGAGATTATATTGAAAGCCACGGCGGGATTGCCGCTCAAATCGGCTTTGAAGGTTATGAATATGCAACATGTATCAGCATCAACAATGAGATTTGTCATGGATTCCCACGCAGAAAAGCATTGAAAAGCGGTGACTTAGTAAAAGTCGACATGTGTATTGATTTAAAAGGCGCAATCTCAGATTCTTGCTGGGCTTATGTTGTCGGCGAATCTACACCTGAGATTGACCGATTGATGGAAGTAACGCGTAATGCTTTGTACAAAGGGATCGAACAAGCGCAAATCGGCAATCGCATCGGAGATATCGGCCATGCGATCCAAACCTATGTTGAAGGAGAAGGTTACGGTATCGTTCGCGACTTTATCGGACATGGTGTAGGGCCTACGATCCATGAAGAACCAGCAGTCCCACATTATGGCGAAGCAGGAAAAGGTCTTCGTTTGAAAGAAGGTATGGTCATTACTATCGAGCCAATGGTCAATACTGGAACATGGAAAATGAAAATGGATCCAAACGGCTGGACAGCTTATACACAAGATGGCGGACTTTCATGTCAATATGAGCATACATTAGCAATTACAAAAGAAGGACCAAGAATCTTGACATCGCAAGGTGAAGAAGGAACTTATTAAGAAGAGGTCGTGAATTCAGCGTTCTGCTTTGAGCAGTAAGGAAGATTTTTTAAAAGTCGCTTCTCAGACTTTTGAAAAAATTTGACTTGAGCAATAAGACTCTTTTGCAAAATGAAATGGTTCTTCCCATTTTATTTTGCAAAAGCTTATTGCCAAAAGTCAGCTTTGCGAATTTTAACTGAATAATCCGCAAGTCCAGCACGCTTTTGGATAAACAAAAGAATTTTATGAAAGCTGTTACTTGCAGTGTGGATGGACAATAAGTGTGTACATAAGATTTTGCATAAACTTTTCAGCTTTGCGAGATAAAAAATGTAAGATATTTTCTATAGAAAAGGAGGCAGCAGATGAAAGCAGTTGATAAACTAAAAAAGAACAAAAATTTGATTCGATTCATCGAGACGACGCGAACACGTATTACTGATTCTGAGATGGGGTCGACATCCGTTATTGTTGCTTATTATTTGTTATTATCGATTTTTCCGCTGCTGATCGCTGTAGGGAATATCTTACCTTTTTTACATTTAGACCCGGAAGCTGTCTTAACTTATGTCAGAGAAGTTATCCCAGAAACAGTTTATCAATTTTTAGGTCCAGCTATCCATGATCTGCTGACACAAGGATCGGGAAGTTTGCTTTCTTTATCAGCTCTTGCTGCATTGTGGTCAGCAAGCCGAAGTATTACTGCTCTGCAGATTGCGATGAATAAAGCATACGGGGTGGAGCAAAGAGGGAATTTTATAGCTGTGCGTCTGGTATCTGTGATAGTTATTGTATTGTTTCTTGTAGCCATTGTCGGCGTTACAATCGTTTTAGGATTAGGCCAAACGATTTTAGAATGGTTAGATCCAATCTTCCATTTTTCAAGTGAATTGATCGATGTGTTCCAAACATTGAAATGGCCTGTGACTTTACTTGTACTGTTTGTCATTATGTATGTGATTTATTTGATTGTCCCAAATGTGAAGCTGAAATTGAAGACGATCATTCCGGGAACGATATTTGCAACAATCGGCTGGATGCTCCTTTCTCAAGTATTTAGTATCTATGCTAAATATTTCGCTGCAAATGTCGGCGGATATCAAATCATCGGAAGTTTTATCGTGCTGATGCTATGGTTGAATTTTGCAGCTACGATCATTATTTTAGGCGGGATCATCAATGCGGTCGTCCAAGAATACGTGACAGAAGAAAATGTTGAAGAACGTCGTGATTTTATCGGCAAGTGGATTGCTAAGGCAAAAAGTAAATTTTCTAATAAAAAAACATAAAAAGCAGAGTTCTTCTTGTAAACTATTTACAGTATTTTATAATGGAATAAGTGAACTCAAAGAATGAAGTAGGTGGATGTATGTTTGTTTCTTTTAGTATGGTAATAAAGTTTTTTTTGACGATATTGCTATCTTTACTATTAACACCGATATTTAAAATCATTTCGGTCCAGCTGGGCATGGTGGATAATCCAAATGAGCGAAGAATCAATAAAGTGCCGATGCCGAGTGCAGGCGGACTGCCGATTTTTTTCTCATTCGTTATATCTACATTATTTTTGTTTCAATCGATCATTCCTCGTTTTTATATTCTCCCAATCATTATCGCGGCTTCAATCATCATCATCACAGGCGTGTTAGATGACAGGTTTGAATTGACGCCTAAACAGAAAAGTATAGGAATCTTGTTAGCAGCTCTTGTTGTTTATTTTATTGCAAATATCCATATCGATTCTGTTACTTTACCGTTTTTAGGTCATATCAAGCTGGGGTGGCTAAGCTTTCCTGTAACGATTTTTTGGATTTTCGGTATTACGAATGCTGTCAATTTGATTGACGGTCTGGATGGATTGGCAGCAGGGGTCTCATTGATTGGTTTAACAACGATTGGTATTATCGGTTATTTTTTTCTGCATGCATCTACCGTTTACATACCTATAGTTATTTTTTGTCTGGTTGCAAGTATTCTAGGTTTTTTCCCTTACAATTTTTATCCGGCTAAGATTTATTTGGGCGATACAGGCGCACTGTTTTTAGGTTTTATGCTAGCAGTGCTGTCTCTTCAAGGATTGAAAAACGTTACGTTCGTCTCTTCGATTTCTCTGCTGATCGTTTTAGGCGTACCAGTAACGGACACTTTTTTTGCTATTATCAGAAGAAAAGCCAACCGAGTCTCTTTTTCTACAGCAGATAAAAAACATCTTCATCATCGTCTGCTGAGTCTTGGTTTTACACATAAAGGGGCTGTACTTGCGATTTATGCGATGGCTCTGATGTTCTCTTTTACAGCGATGATCATGAATTATACAGGTGTGATCGGTACTATCGTGTTAGTGATCGCGATGCTGTTTGCAGTCGTTCTTTTGTTTGAATTGATTGGATTGATCAGCGAAAAACATCAGGTGATTTTAAAAACGATGCGCTTTTTAGGGAATAAGGAATACCGGACGCAAGTCATGCAGAAATATTTTAAGAAATGGAAACAACACTAGATGGACAAAACACATACAGAAACACAACCGATCTTAGTAAGTATCGTCACAGCAAACAGCCAAAAAATTTTTCGTACACTGGATACTCTAATTGAGACAGTAGGCGAAAATCCAGCAATCGAATTAGTGATTTTTGACAATGATTCTGAAGAAGCTTACCGCGAAAAGCTAAAAGAATATTTGATCTATCCCTATATCACTATTTATTTCCATGATCAAAATCAAGGATTTGGTTTTGGTCATAACCACACACTGCTGCATGCAGAAAATCGTTACGGCATTATTTTCAATCCGGATATCTTGGTAGAAGAGTCAACGATCATTGCATTGGTAGAGTTACTGAAAAATCATCCAGAATGCGCGATGTTGGCACCGCAGATTTTGAATGAAGATGGTACACCCCAATATTTGATCCGTCGTCGTCTTGATGTTTTTGACTATATCCTGCGCTTTATTCCTTTTGATTTTGTCAAAAAAATGTTTGAAAAAAGGTTGTCTGCTTTTGAATGCCGTGATTTGCCGACTGATAAAGACAGTTATGTTCGAATGATCTCCGGCAGTTTTATGGTTACGGATATTGAAAAATTCAAGAAAGTAAATGGTTTTGATGAGCGTTATTTCATGTATTTTGAAGACAATGATCTTTGTATGTCTTTTGAACAAGCTGGAGAAAAACTTCTTTATACACCTGCGCATTCTGTGATCCATCTTTATGGAAAAGGTGCACATCGTAATTTCAAACTCTTTCGTGTCTTTTTGTCTTCGATGAGGAAATTTTTCAATAAGTGGGGGTGGGTCTTTTTCTAATGAAAAGCAATATTTTGACGGTAATCGTTCTTTACAAACAAAAAATCTCTGACTCGCCTGCGTATACTTTATTGAAAGAAGCCGTCTTATTAGGGCAAACTACACTATTGGTCGTTGACAATAGCCCAAATCCGCAAGATGATCCGTTATTCAAAATAAATGGAATCAGCTACGTGCATGAGCCGACAAATCCAGGACTTGCATCTGCGTACAACCGAGGATTAAAAGCAGGGGCAGATTTGGAATGGTTAGTTTCTTTGGATCAGGATACAAAAATCGCTTCTGATTATTATGAAAAACTCTTAGAACTTCCCGCAGAAAAACACATTGCAGCTGCTGTCCCTAAGATATTTGCCGGCGAGAGGCAGATTTCTCCTCTTTATGCTTCGGATTACATTGATCGTACAGCAAAGCCAGTCGAAAGAATCGGAGAAACAGCGGAACGAATCATGGCAGTAAATTCTGGAACAGCTTTTTCTATTCGATTTTTAAAAAAAATAGGCGGATTCAATCCGGCTTTTTCTTTGGACTTTTTGGATCACTGGGTATTTTGGCGCATTTATCAAGAAAAAGAAACGATTTATGTACTGCCTGTACGTTTTGAACATGAATTATCTGTTCTTGATTATAAAAAGATGTCCATTGAACGATACCGATCAATAACAGAAGCAGAAAATCTATTTTATCAAAAATATGATACAAAACATTTGAAACAGCATAAGAAACAGCTGGTTTTACGGACAATCAAACATTTTTTGACCGTCCGTGACCGCAAAATATGGCGGCAGACGCTGCGGACATTTATCCAGTCAAGAAAGGTGTGAGAAGGTGCTTTCTGTTTGTATAGCAACATTCAACGGAGCAAAGTATATCCGCGAACAATTAGATAGTATTTTATGCCAGCTTTCTCCTGAAGATGAAGTGATCATCTCGGATGATGGTTCCGCAGATCAAACACTGGATATTTTAGCAGAGTATCAGAAAAAAGATCCGCGCATCAAATTATTTGAAGGTCCGCGCCAAGGGGTTATCGCAAATTTCGGCTATGCTATTGCACAAGCAAACGGCGAATTGATCGTATTAGCTGACCAGGATGATATTTGGCTGGACACGAAGATAATAACGATCAAAAAGTATTTTTTTGAACATCCCGATATTCAGGTCGTCGTTACGGATCTGCGGATCGTAGACACTGACCTTGATGTTCTTTATCCTTCTTATTTTGAATATCGAAATGCAAAAGAAGGCTGGATACGAAATCTTATAAGAAGTAATTATATCGGAGCAGGAATGGCTTTTCGCTCGTCATTAAAAAGTGAGATATTGCCTTTGCCTAAAAAAATCCCGATGCATGATATGTGGATCGGACTTCTGGGCGGAAGAAAAACAGCGTTCATCCGGGAACCGCTGACGCTTTACCGAAGACATGAGTCAAATGCGACAGAGATTAAAACAAGCACAGGACTTGGACAAAAATTCCGCTGGCGCTGGCAGCTTGTTTCCGCATTGTTCCAGCGCAAAGTATTTAAACGCTGATAAAATTACGAGAAATTTCATGACAAATACAGTGAATGATGCGATAATGAAAAATGAAATTCACAATGGAAAAGGAGCGCTTTTATTCATGAAGGGAATTATTCTTGCAGGAGGCAGCGGTACACGCTTGTATCCTCTAACAAAGGCAACATCAAAACAATTAATGCCGATTTACGATAAACCAATGATCTATTATCCAATGTCTACATTAATGCTTGCTGGAATCAAAGATATCTTGATTATTTCAACGCCGCAAGATACACCTCGTTTCGAAGAGCTGTTCGGTAACGGACATGATTTAGGACTTAACATCGAATATGCTATCCAAGAAAGTCCAGACGGCTTGGCTCAAGCTTTCTTGATCGGTGAAGAATTTATCGGTGACGACAGCGTCTGCTTAGTGCTAGGAGATAATATCTACTATGGCGGCGGATTGTCAAAAATGTTACAACGTGCAGCAGCTAAAAAAGAAGGCGCAACAGTTTTCGGCTACCACGTCAATGATCCGCAACGTTTTGGTGTAGTAGAATTTGATGAAAATATGCAAGCTTTATCGATTGAAGAAAAACCAGAAGATCCAAAATCAAATTATGCAGTAACTGGTCTTTATTTCTATGATAATGATGTTATTTCGATTGCAAAAACAATCAAACCATCTGAACGCGGCGAATTAGAGATCACTGATGTCAATAAAGCTTACTTGGAAAAAGGAACACTTTCTGTAGAATTGATGGGCCGAGGCTTTGCATGGCTTGACACAGGCACACATGAATCACTTTTAGAAGCCTCAACCTTTATTGAAACAATCGAAAAACGTCAAAATCTGAAAGTTGCCTGCCTGGAAGAAATCGCTTATCGCATGGGCTATATCACAAAAGAGCAATTAGCAGAATTAGCACAGCCGCTTAAAAAGAACCAATATGGTCAATATTTATTGCGGTTAGCAGAAGAACAGGAGTAAGAAAGCATGAAAGTAATCGATACGAATCTGACAGATGTAAAAATCATTGAAATGGATGTCTTCGGCGATCATCGAGGATTTTTCACAGAAAGTTATTCGAAAGCAAAATTTGCTGAACATGGGTTGGATTTTGATTTTGTCCAAGACAACCATTCATTATCAGCAGAAGCTGGCGTTTTACGCGGACTTCATTTCCAAAAAGGCGAAGCAGCTCAAACAAAATTGATCCGCGTCGTTACAGGAGCTGTTTTGGATGTCATTGTCGATATCCGTAAAGGCAGCCCAACTTACGGCAAATGGGAAGGTTATATCCTTTCAGAACACAACCATCGCCAATTACTTGTTCCTAAAGGCTATGCACATGGTTTTGTCACATTGACGCCGAATGTCAACTTCCTTTATAAATGCGACAATTATTACAATGCAGAAGCAGATGGCGGAATTGCATTTGATGATCCGGAATTGGCAATCGATTGGCCAATCGATCCTTCAAAAGCGATCATGTCTGAAAAAGACCACAACCATCCTACGCTAAAAGCGTTTGAAGAAGAGAATCCATTTATTTATGGTGAAATTTAAAGTGAAAGGGCTAGATAGCGAATGAAAAATATCATTGTTACTGGAGGCGCGGGATTTATTGGTTCTAATTTCGTGCATTATGTTGTAAAAAACCATCCAGAGGTCCATGTCACTGTTTTAGATAAACTGACATACGCTGGAAACAAAGAAAATCTAGCTGGACTTCCCAGCGACCGTGTAGAATTAGTGGTTGGAGATATCGCAGATGCAGAATTAGTTGATCGTTTAGTGCAAGAAGCAGATGCGGTTGTCCACTATGCTGCTGAATCACATAACGACAATTCATTAAAAGATCCGTTTCCGTTTGTCCAAACAAATATTATCGGCACTTACACATTGATCGAAGCATGCCGGAAACATGGTGTGCGTTACCATCACGTTTCTACGGATGAAGTTTATGGAGATCTGCCTTTAAGAGAAGATTTGCCAGGACATGGCGATGGTCCAGGAGAAAAATTCACTGCGGAGACACCTTACAATCCGTCAAGCCCTTATTCTTCGACTAAAGCTGGTTCAGACTTGCTGGTAAAAGCATGGGTCCGTTCGTTTGGATTGCAAGCAACGATCTCTAATTGTTCAAACAATTATGGTCCTTATCAGCACATAGAAAAATTCATTCCTCGTCAAATCACGAATGTTTTAAGCGGTATTCGTCCAAAATTATACGGCGATGGAAAAAATGTGCGGGATTGGATCCATACAAATGATCATTCTTCAGCTGTATGGTTGATTTTGACAAAAGGAAAAATCGGAGAAACCTATTTGATCGGTGCAGACGGAGAAGAAAACAACAAGACTGTGATGGAGCTGATCTTAGAACTTATGGGTCAACCAAAAGATGCTTACGACCACGTCACAGACCGCGCTGGACATGACTTGCGTTACGCAATCGACTCTGCCAAACTAAGAGAAGAACTTGGATGGACACCAGAATTTACGAATTTCCGTGAAGGACTGGCAGACACCATCAACTGGTATAAAGAAAATGAAGATTGGTGGAAAAAAGAAAAAGAAGCCGTGGAACAAGCTTACGCGAAAAACGGCCAATAATCGATCCATCAATTAAAAAGATTGTTAAGGAGCTGTGACGTAAGTCCAATTCCAGCGATAACTCCGAATATTCGACAACTGTTGTAATGGTTATTTTGCGGCAAACGCCTGCTGGACAAAAGACGGTATTCGAACTGAGTGCTGGGAACTTATGGCACAGCTTCTTTTTAAACAGAAAGGGAGAGAAGCTATGATTTTATTAACCGGAGGAAATGGACAGCTTGGAACAGAACTGTGTCATTTATTAGATGAAAAAGAAATCGAATATGTTTCGACGGATGCGCATCAATTAGATATCACAGATGCTGAAAAAACAATGGAATATATCACGACGTTAAAACCAGACTTCATCTTCCATTGTGCTGCTTACACAGCTGTAGATAAAGCAGAAGATGAAGGACGCGAATTAGATGAAAAAATCAATGTAGATGGTACAAGAAATGTTGCATTAGCCGCAAAAGAAGCAGGTTCAAAACTGATTTATATCAGTACAGACTATGTATTCGATGGAAAGAAAAAAGATAGTGAATACCAAGTGGATGATCAAACAAATCCATTAAACGAATACGGAAGAACAAAACTTTTAGGGGAACAAGCGGTTCAGGAGATTTTAGAAGATTACTATATCGTCCGTACATCATGGGTGTTTGGCGTTTATGGTCATAATTTTGTGTTTACGATGCAAAAACTTGCTGAGACACGTGACCAATTGACCATCGTAAATGATCAATTTGGACGACCAACATGGACACGTACATTAGCGGAATTCATGGTATATCTAGTACAAGAGAAAGCACCATATGGCATCTACCATCTTTCAAACGACAACAGCTGCTCTTGGTATGAGTTCGCAAAAGAAATCTTGAAAGACAATACGAATGTGACAGTCTCACCAGTTACCTCAGAAGAATTTCCGCAAAAAGCAACGCGCCCGCAATACTCAGTAATGGATCTAAGCAAAGCGAAAAATCTAGGTTTCTCTATTCCAACTTGGCAAGAAGCGTTAGCACAAATGCTTGCGCAAGCTGAAGCGAATAAACAATGATTCTTTCAGAGCTGGGAAGGAATTAGGTAAATATATGGAGACACAGACAAGACGAGCTGCCCGTAATACCGGCAGCTCACAAAAATCTAGAAATGGATTTTTGAAAGTATTTGATGTTTTGCTTAGCTTACGCTATTTGATCGGACTTCTAGTCATCATCGTCGCCGTGACATTCAATTTGAACGGCAGCTCTATGGGTGTGTGGGATCAGTATGTTTCTCAACGAGCAGATGGAAAAGAAACCGATGTATTATTTGGTGAGAATCGGGAAGTACGTTCGGATGAATGGCTGGTCCAGACGCCGTTTTATTTCTCACAAGTTGAAAGTGATTATCCAGTGATCAATGATACATATTCACTTTCAGGACAAAATATGATTATTGCTTACAATTCTCCGGTCAAAGATATCACAGTGATCGGCAAACCATTCAACTGGGGATTCTTTTTCCTTGGGCGCGACCGCGGCTATTCTTTTTACTGGGCAATGAAACTCGTCTGCTTGGTTCTGCTTAGCTTTGAACTGCTGATGATCATCACGCAGAGGCGAAAAGGCTTGTCATTTGTTGGGGCGTTCGCCGTAGCTTTTGCCCCGGCTGTGCAATGGTGGTTTATGCAGCACGTAGGAGATTTGATTTTCTTTACGGTCGGCTTAATGATCACTTTTTATTATTATTTTGCTCAGCATCAGAAGAAATGGCTGAGGCTCTTGATGATGTTATTGACGGTCATCTTCGGCCTAGGGTTTATTCTCGTCATTTATCCGGCCCATCAAGTGATGTTGGCCTATCTTTTGATCATCTATTTCGTTGGACTTTTAATCCATTACAAAAAGACGATCGTTTGGGATTGGCTGGATGCGGTCTTGATTATTGGCGCGCTAGTGATTCTTGGAGGGATCTTGTGGCACTTCTGGTCGATTTCTAAAGATGCGCTGCTGGCGTCTCTAAACACAGTTTATCCTGGAAACCGAGTAAGTACCGGCGGGAAGTGGCGGCTTGGCGAATTCTTCTATTTCTTGACGAACTGGAAGATCCCGTTTGAAGATATCAATTTTTCCAATAATTCAGAAGTTGCTTTGTTCTATCATTTCTTCCCAACTGTGTTATTAGCAAGTCCTTTTGTCTTGTTTGGGAAAAAGAACAGTGAGCAAAAACTGATTGGCCGAATCTTGATGATTTTCTGTTTGTTCTCGCTTTTCTGGATCGCAGTTGGCTTGCCAAAACCATTGGCACAATTGACTTTATTATCTTATGTCCCACCGTTTCGTGCGTTGCTGACGTTTGGATTTGCCGCGCTCTTGCTGACGATTTGGTTCATTAGTTATATTTGGAAGGAAAACGTGATTCCAAACTGGTACAAAATCATTTTATTAGTCGTAAACGCTGGTCTTTTTTATTACAGTATCACAGACTCAAAAATGACACGTTACTTCTCTGATTTTGAAACGATCGGTGTCGCTCTGGCGGGAACGCTGATTTTGGCATTCGCACTATTCAAATGCAAAAAACTCTTTTATCTTTCTTTTGGCGCTCTTGTCATTGCTTCTGGATTCTTCGTCAATCCAATCGTAGAAGGAACAGGAGCTATCTTTGAAAAGACTCTTGCAAAAGAGATCCAAAAAATCGAACAAACTGATCCAGATCAAATGTGGCTGTCAGAAGATGAAATCTATAACTTCACACCAGCACTAGGGGTAAAATCATTCAATACCGTTCGCTTTTATCCTGATTTAGAGGCTTGGGAAAAAGTTGATCCAGATGGGAAGTATGAAAAATACTACAATCGTTATGCGCATACACGGGCATTTATTGCCAAAGAAGATACGAAATTCCATTTGGACCGTCCAGACAAGATTTCTGTAACGCTGAATTTTGAGGATGCCAAAAAACTAGGAATCAAATATGTGGTCAGCCAGCGTCCGTTGACTGATTACAACCAATTGTATGAAGCGCAATTCACGCAGTTGTATGGTCCAGACAAGGATGGATTTATGATATTCAGCGTAGACTATTCTTATATGCAGGATGAGCCTTCGCTTGGCCAATAAAGAAGACAGCTCTTGGATAACACAAAGTAAAAAAGATTCAGGAGAAAAGAGGAGTGGGAAAAATCGAAAGAGCAGTACAGAAAATAATCGACAAAATGAGCGTTATCTTCGTCCTCCTTTTCGTATTAGCTTTTTATTTTGTGTGGACGACAGGGTTAAGCGACCCAAATGCTTCATTTTTATATGAACACAGTACGCAATTTGCTGCGTATGCGGTGATTGTTTTATTTTTATTGAATATCTACAAAGCACGCGGCGCCGATTTTATCTATATCGGCGCGGCTGCAGCAATTTATTTTTTCTTTGCCTATTTTAGAGAGAGTCGATCGAGTTCCTTTTATGGGGATATGCTGATTCCATTGATCATCGGATTTGTTTTGACGATCAAATGGACGAATTTTACGAAATGGGATCGTGCATTTTATTTCTTGGTCTTTTATCTTATTTTAGGAATAACAGTTTATCGGGTCTTTACAGAGATCCAAGTGCCAGACGGTCAAAGTATCTGGGCAGCAGATAATAAGTTATCTGATATTTGGATCAACACGAATACGATCGGCAGCTCGCTGATGATACTTGCTTTTCTGGTCACAGGTTTTGCCAGCTCTTTTGAAAGATGGTACATGCGGCTGTTGGCTGTGCCTGCAAATGTTGCTGCATTTCTAGCAATTTGGGTTTGTCAATCTCGCGGTGCGTTGGTTGCCATGATCGTCTTTTGGTTGTTAGATATTGTGCCGAAAGTAGTGATGCGTTTTATTCGAGCACCATTTATCGCCTATCTTTTGACCACTGTACTTGCCTTGCCGATTTCTTATATCGCTGCACAATCAGAAACAATCAACTTGTTTACGGGAAGAGAAGATATCTGGAAAGATTTTTATCAGACTCTTTCAGAAAAAACAAGTCAAGTCTGGGTAGGAATGAAACCATTCTTATACACGAAGAGACCAAATCAAATTTTAGGAAACCACAACAGCTATAATTCGATTGTAAATCTTTATGGAATCGTTGGATTGATCCTTGTTATTCTGCTGTTATTGTTCTTTGTAGGACGTTTAACACTGAAAGCTGATTTGAGCAATGGCCAAATGACATTTTTATGGGCATTTTTTGGTGTGATGACACAATCCTTTATGGAAGATACCCTGGTTTCTTTTGCTTGGCTGCCGATCATTTATCTATTGTTAGGAATGAGTGCGCATGGTTCTCAGAAGCAAAAAATACCAAAAGCACCACCTGCACCGATCGAAGACACAGATGAGCAATCCTATGATCCAGAATCAAGAGTTGCACGATATCACGGAAATTAATACAACTATTTAGCAGAATCCAAACGGGCTGATCGACAACTGTCATCAGTCCGTTTTTGCTTGCCTGAAGGGGAATGTCACATAGTTTCGCTTGTTATACAGGTTTTCTTCTGTTTCATTGCAATTAAGGTATATCTTTTGTAGAATAATAACGTTCGGATCATTTTAGTTAATAGAAAATTAAGAATTAGACAAAGAATCAATCAAATGCTGATAGTATGGTAAAATGGCAGTTGATTGTAAGAATTTGCTTGGAGGAATAAATACATGTTTAAAGACTTGTTTTCATTTATGAAAGATATTTACCAGAATAGAAAACTGCTGCTGCAATTTTCTTTGAATGATTTTAAATCTCGTTATGCGGGCTCTTTTTTAGGAATCTTCTGGGCATTCATCAATCCAGTGTTCACTGTATTGATCTATTGGCTGGTTTTTGGATTCGGATTAAGAGCAGCAATGACAGACGGAAAGTACCCTTTTATCGTTTATTTGATCACAGGGATGGTTCCGTGGTTCTTCTTTTCCGATACATTCACTTCTACGACTTTGGTATTCCGCGAATATACATATTTAGTCAAAAAAGTTGTGTTCAATATCCGTATCCTGCCTAGTACAAAAATCTTGTCTAACCTGTATACTCATTTATTCTTTATTTTAATCGGGCTAGTCGTTGCATTGGGCCATGGGATTTTTCCTTCATTGATGACACTGCAGGTGATTTATTATCTTTTCTGTATGTGTGCCTTTTTGACAGGACTGACTTGGCTGACAGCATCTATCCAGCCTTTTCTGCCAGATATCATGCAATTGATCACGATCTTGCTGCAGTTGATCATGTGGACATTGCCGATTCTTTGGAGTCCGAGCCAATTCAACCCAGCGATTGTTCGAATTTTAAAATTAAATCCGCTGTACTACATCGTTCAAGGGTATCGTGAATCATTCTTGAGTCAAGCTTGGTTCTGGGAACATGGGATGTATACACTTTATTTCTGGGTCATCACACTTGCTTTATTTGTGATTGGTTCAGCAGTCTTCCGTAGATTGAAGCCGCATTTTTCAGATGTGCTGTAAGGAGAATAATGATGACAGAATATGCAATCGATTTAGAAAATATCACCAAATCATATAATATGTACGCAAAACCCAGCGATCGTTTTCGGGAAGCGTTGAATCCTTTTAAAAAATCCTACCACGATGTTTTTTATGCGTTAAAAGATGTGAACGTTAAAATCAAAAAAGGTGAAATGATCGGTTTCGTCGGAGAAAATGGTTCAGGAAAATCAACGATGCTGAAAATCATCACAGGGGTTTTGACACCGACAGATGGAACGATGGCAATCGATGGAAAAATCTCTGCCTTGTTAGAACTTGGCTCTGGGTTCAATCCGGAATATTCCGGCTATGAGAACATCTATTTGAATGGGATGGTCTTAGGATTCTCACGAGAAGAAATCGATGGGATGGTCGATGATATCATCGAATTCGCAGACATTGGCGAGCACATTTATCAACCAGTCAAAACGTATTCAAGCGGGATGTTTGTCCGTTTGGCATTTGCAGTAGCAATCAACGTCAATCCAGATATCTTGATCGTGGATGAAGCATTGGCAGTTGGCGATTTAGAGTTTCAGCTAAAATGTATGGAGAAATTTACTGAAATCAAAAATTCAGGAAAAACGATCCTATTTGTTTCACACGATATCAGTTCGATCCGACGTTTCTGCGATCGCTGCTACTGGATGAAAAATGGCGAGGTCGTAGAATTTGGTGACACGATGGAAGTAACGACCAACTATGAAAACTTCTTGAAGAAAAAATCAGTGAAATCAGTTGACAGAAACAAAACATCTGTCGTGCGTCACGCTGCGCCTGATATCGTAGATGTGCTCAGCGCTGAGTTGCTGGATAAAAATAAACAGCCTGTCGATATGATCGAACAGGGCGAAAAACTTTATGTAAAAGTCACCTATGAAGTAAAAGACGATTCTATCAAAAATCCCGTATTAGGAATCGCGTTGCGGACGGTCGATAATTTTTATGTTTGCGGATTGAATACTTTACTAGACAACATCCAGATTCCATGGAAAAAAGGGATCAACGTCTTCTATCTGGAATATACAAAATTAGGACTTTTAGCAGGAGAATATTACTTTGACGTTGCAGTCTTTGAAGAAAATGCGACAGTGCCTCTCGTATATAAAACAAAATATATGACACTATTTGTAAATGGGTCTTACATCGGCGAAGGCATCGTGATTTTAGACCACGAGTGGGAAGAAGGAGAACACAGAGATGAAATATGATTTTGAGATGGATTTGGATGAGCAAAGCAGTGTCGGAAAAATTGCTGCACAGATAAAACCAGGAAGCAAAGTGTTAGAATTCGGACCAGGAAATGGACGGTTGACTAAACATTTGATTGGTGCAAAAAATTGTGAAGTCAGCATCGTAGAATTGGATAAAGAATTATTCGATTTCGTGAGTCAAATTGCACAAGACGGTTTTTACGGAGATATCGAGAGTTTCGAATGGGCTAATTATTTTGAAGGCAAGACATTTGATTATGTCTTGTTTGCAGATGTTTTGGAGCATTTGGTCGATCCAGGAAAAACGCTGGCGAAAGTTCGAGAATTTTTGAATGAAGAGGGCGAGATCCTGATTACTTTCCCTAATTTGGCGCATAATTCTGTATTGATCGATTTGTTCAATAATCAGTTGCCTTGGGCTTCTTACGGCTTGTTAGACGAAACACATAATTCTTTTTATACACATAATGGTTTCCAAAAAGTATTTGAAAAAGCAGGATTGTTCATCAATATTGAAGATTACCTTCATCTGGCAGTAGAAGACACAGAATTGACGTCTGAATATCAAGATTTGCCGCCAGAAACACGGTATGCGTTCAAAATGCGTCCATTTGGCGAAGTTTATCAATACTTCTTTTCATTGAAAAAACATCCGACAGAGGCAACTATAGCAGAGCCGAAAAATTCAACGTATGTCAAAACGATCGAAGCAGTGTATTATACAAATACCGAAGAAACTGTCCAATCGATCCCAATCAATGACTATACCGGGGAAAACGAAATACTTGTTTTGCCAATGCCTGCTGATTTGAACAAATTTGTGGTTCGTTTTGATCAACAGCCAAGTTTTATTGAATTTTCGGTTCAAGCAGCTGGCGAAAAATTACCATTTATCAATAGCAATGCGGTCATCAAAACAGCACAAGACTGCTATATTTTTGATGGAACAGAAACGCCGTACTTTGAAATCGATGAAGTAGCTGGAAAAGAATTAACGATCCATTGCCATTATCGTTTTACTGGTGAATTTTCTCAAACATTGAATGAATTGATGGAAACGATCAAACCAATGGCACATGCACAGCAGCAGCTGGAAGAAAAAATCGATCATTTGACAAAAGAAAAGCGGCATTTGCAAGAAAACATGAACGTACTTCAAGGAGAATTGGATACAACAGCTCAGCGTTATCATTCGTTATTGGATCCTGAACGATGGTCAGTCAAAGAACGAGGTTTCCGCCGTATGAAAGAAACTTCTAAGAAAATCCAAGAAAAAGAACTCTTGCTGCATATCGACCAAAAAAATTGGGACCCTGAAACAAAGATTTTGACGATCAACGGCTGGGGCGCAGATAAAAGAACCCGCAAAGAACTAAGCTATTCACTCTCGGAAAATCAAGCGCCGTTTTTTGCTGCTGCTTCGATTTATCGGGAAGAAGTCAACGCAGCTGAAAACTTGCCGAAAGATGTTTCTGCAGGTTTCGAGCTGAGAATCTTGTGTGACCAGGAACAAACATTTATTGTGAAGGCAACTGCGCAAGATGGACGGTCTTGGCTCGTACAAATGTAGAAATACTAAACAAAAAATCACGAGGCTTTTTAAAGGAGAAAAAAACGTGACAAAAAAAGAAATAGCTGTGTTTATAGATCAGATAACTCGAGATCGTGCGACAGGTGATTTATTAGTCGTCGGCTGGGCCGTCGATGAAGTAACGAAAATGATCCCAACGATCAAAGTCGAAAAACCCAATGTCTTGATTGACGTGACTCACGTTGTTCGTTTGGATATCAATCATCTCTATGATTTAGATGTAAAAACCCAAAGCGGATTCAAAATCCGCATTTCAGGAAAAATGAGAGGAAAAGCTATCCTTGATTTCCAAACAAAGGATCATCAAAATGGGATCGCAGTGAAGCTTAGCGGTCATTATCCATATGAAGATGGTGTAGAAACCTCTTGGCAGAAGAAAAAACGTTTATTGAAAAAAGGGTTGAACTACACCCGGACATACGGCGTCAAAAAAGCATTGCGCAGAGTGAAAATGGAACTAAAACCTGGTTCTGTGGATTACTCAGAATGGATTCAAAAATATGAGAACATAGATTTGGCCGAGCAGAAAAAACAAGCAAAAACGTTGACGCATCAGCCGTTGTTTTCAATTTTGATGCCTGTATACAATGTAGAGACTAAATGGCTGGAAAAATGTATCGATTCTGTTTTAGCACAAACATATGAAAACTGGGAATTATGTATCAGCGATGATGCTTCAACTGACCCAGCGATCCGAAAAAGTTTAGAAAAATACCAGCAAAAAGATTCTCGGATCAAAGTTGTTTTTCGTGAAGAAAACGGACATATCAGTTTAGCAACAAATTCTGCATTAGAATTAGCATCTGGTGAATTTGTCGTGTTATTAGATAATGATGACGAACTTGCGCCATTTGCATTATTTGAAGCTGCAAGCGCCTTGAACGAAAATCCTGAATTAGATTTGATCTACAGTGATGAAGATAAAATCGATGCAGACGACAATCGTTTTGATCCGCATTTTAAAGCAGACTGGTCACCAGATACATTGATGGGAAATAACTATATTTCACATCTAGGTATCTATCGCACAGAAATCGTACGAACACTGGGCGGTTTTCGTAAAGGCTATGAAGGATCACAGGACTATGATCTCGTTCTGCGATTCACTGAAATTATCCCGGAAGAACATATTTATCATATTGATAAAATCTTGTATCACTGGCGAACGATTCCTGGCTCAACAGCGACAAGCGGTGAAGCAAAAAGCTACATTTATGATTCAGGTGTCAAAGCACTTACTGATACATTGGAACGCCGCGGGATAAAAGGAGAAGTGCGCCCAGGCCGCATCTCAGGTTTTTATGAAGTAACCTATGACGTACTTTCTGAAGACCTTGTCAGTGTAATCATCCCTACAAAAAATGGTTATGAAGACTTGAAAATGTGTGTGGACTCAATCATTGAGAAAACGACTTACCCCAATTATGAGATCATCGTAGCGGACAATGGAAGTACTGATCCAAAAATGCAAGAATTGTTTGACAGCTATCGTGAAAAATTGAAAGAACGTTTTATCGTCGAATTGATCGATATCCCGTTCAACTATTCTCGGATCAATAATTTAGCAGTAGAAAAAGCAAGCGGCAAATATTTGCTGTTCTTGAACAATGATACTGAAGTAATCGAGCCAGAATGGATGACTCACATGGTTTCTTATGCGCAATTCGATCGTATCGGCTGTGTGGGCGCAAAACTTTATTACCCTGATGACACGACGCAGCATGCGGGTGTATTGATTGGGATTGGCGGCGTGGCAGGACATGCACTGAACAATTATGATCGCAGCCATTGCGGATATTTTGGTCGTCTAGTGATCGATGTCAATTACATGGCGG
Organism: Enterococcus faecalis 13-SD-W-01; assembly: GCA_000415185.1. GTDB lineage: Bacteria > Bacillota > Bacilli > Lactobacillales > Enterococcaceae > Enterococcus_B > Enterococcus_B faecalis_A. The sequence continues at coordinate 85,765 of KE351649.1, read as the reverse complement.
TCACTGCTGCTTGCATGATGATCAAAGCTTCTGACTTCGAAGCGGTGGGCGGATTTGATGAAACGCTGGAAGTTGCGTTTAATGACGTTGACTTGTGTTTGAAAGTGTATGAATTAGGACGCTACAATGTTTATGCACATCAAGCAGAACTTTATCACTTTGAATCAAAATCACGCGGTTATGAAGACACACCTGAAAAACAACGCCGTTTTGCCGGTGAAATCAAAAAAATGCAAGACAGATGGCCAGCGTATATTGCACACGATCCGTTTTATAATGACAATCTGACAAAAGAAGGAATTGGTGATTTTTCTCTACGTCCGGATTGAGACCATCTATAAACAAAAAAGTAAAATCAGAGAAGAAAGGAGATTTCTCTTTTCTTTTCTGATTTTTTATTTTTTTGTTTCAATAACAGGATTCTTTTAGAATAAATTTTTTAGCAAGTGTTTTTATTTGAACGATTTTCATAGAATTGAAACTTTGAATTTCCTTTACATTTATGACAGAGACTAGGCTTTTATTGCTGGCTATGGTAAGATAATATAGGCATTATTCTGAAGTTAGGAGTGTATATATGAATAAAAATGGGGAGTGGAGTGCTGCTCGCAGGATATTTATTATCTTAATGGATGTTATTGTATATAATCTGTCCATTTATTTAAGTTTTTGGTTGAAATTCAATGGGGATATCCCAGCGCGTAACTTTGAAACATTCGAGCACTCAGCTATTTTTATCTCGATTATTTTTATTGCGCTAAATCTTTTACTGGGCGCTTATATTTTTTATAATCGAATAATCAGCGATATTATTTTTGTAACAGTGATTGGACAAGTACTCATGACGTTTGGGATCATGATCGTAACGTTTGCTGGCCGCTGGTTTGCTTTTCCGCGATTGGTTCTTTTGCTTGCGTTCGTGATTGGAACGATTCTATTAAGTATTTATCGGATCGTTATCTATAAGACTTATATGCAATTGAGCAGTGACAAACGATTAGTGATTGTGGGGCTTGAAAAAGATGTAGCGCCAGCAATCCAAAATTTCAGTTCACTGAAAAACAACAAGCACAAAGTCGAAGCAGTGATCTTGGATAACTATTATGAACATACAAAACAAATGATAGATGAGGTAGATATCGTTTATCTGGCATCAGAAATCGAAGAAAAAGAAAAAATCGCTATTTATCAGCTTGTTACAAAAAAAGAGAAAAAACTATTCTTGAATACGACATTTGAAAACTTGACGATGATCAATCCGAATATCATGAACTTTGATGATGAAAGTATCATTGAAGCTTCAGGATTCCGTATCAAACCAGAAGATGAATTTTTCAAGCGTTTGTTTGATATTGTCGTTTCCTTGATTTTATTGATCATTGCTTCTCCATTTATGCTTTTGACCGCTATTTTAGTCAAAGCAACATCACCAGGACCAATCATTTACAAACAAGTACGGATCACGAAAAATCAGCGTGAGTTTTCAATCTATAAATTCCGTTCAATGAGTGCAACAGCTGAAGCAAAATCAGGACCTGTTTTAGCTAAAAGCAATGATGCGCGTGTTACACCGGTTGGTAAATTTATCCGTGCTGTCCGTTTCGATGAACTGCCTCAGATTTTCAATGTATTAAGAGGCGATATGTCGATCGTCGGTCCGCGTCCTGAACGTCCGTTTTTCGTTGATCAGTTCAATGAAGAAAACCCTTATTATTACTTGCGCCACAATGTAAGAGCAGGTATCACGGGGTATGCGCAAGTTTATGGGAAATACGTTTCCGATTACAACAGCAAATTACGTTTTGATTTGCTTTATATCAAAAAATATTCTTTCCTTTTAGACCTTAAGATCCTCTTGCAAACAATCAAGATCTTGTTTGATAAGATGTCTTCTCAAGGATTGGAAGAAGATGCCAATATCCATACATTAAAAGATATCGACTTCCCAGAAGAAAAGATTTATCAGTAATAAAAAAGATGTACAGAGAAGTGGGAGAAAATTTTGGAAAATAAAAATATAAGTATGCTGCTTTCTTTGTATGACAAAGAAAAGCCTGAGTATTTAAAGGAAGCATTAACTAGTATCATGAAGCAAACTATCATGCCAAATGAAATCGTGTTAGTTTATGATGGTCCTATAAATGAAGAGCTTCAAAAAATAGTCGCTCTTTTTCAGCAACAAGCACCTGATTTATTCAAAATCGTAAAATTGGAAAAAAATAAAGGATTAGGCATAGCCTTAGCTATCGGTTTGGAACATACGCAAAATAAATTAGTCGCTCGAATGGACACAGATGACATCATGGAAGAGTATCGATTGGAAAAACAATTGCAGGTTTTCAAGGATCATCCAGAAGTCTCTATAGTTGGCAGCAATATTGAAGAATTTGTAGAAGAAACAAATAATATTATCGGAAAAAGAATTGTTCCAGAGACACATGACGCTATTTGTTCATTTTCCAAAAAGAGAAATCCTTTTAATCATATGACTGTTATGTTCGATAAAGAAGCTGTTCTTGCAGTAGGTAATTATCGTCCACTTCTTGGATTCGAAGATTATTATCTATGGGTAAGATTATTAAAAGCCGGCTATCAAGGATACAACATTCAAGAAACTCTAGTACACGCGCGAGCAGGTGCAGATATGTATGCACGCCGAGGTGGTAGAAAATATCTTATTCCAGGAATCAAGGGGCGTTATCATATCTGGCGTGAAGGATTAGGTTCTCTAAAAGACTTTTTAGTTGTTACTTGCGGACACGTCATCGTAAGCTTGGTTCCTAATAACCTGCGTGGGAAAATTTATCAAACACGATTAAGAAAATAATGGGAGGTTTTTCTTTGTATAGCTCTGATCCAAAAATGGAAAAATTACAAAAAGTCACATTGAAAATGGCACAGGAGATTGTTGATTTTTGTCAAAAAAATCAACTTCTTTGTTATTTTTGTGGGGGAGGAGCCATCGGGGCAGTCAGAGAGGGCGGCTTTATACCTTGGGATGATGATTTGGACTTTTTTATGCCAAGAGAAGATTACGAAAGATTTTATGTGCTTTGGTCGCAATCTAAGAATATAGAAAGATATCCCATCCAAAAAGCTTCTAGAGATTATAACGATCATAATTCTTTTACTACTATTCGTGACAACCAGACTACTTTTGTTAAGACTTACCAAAAAGATCTGGATATTGTTCATGGAATAACCATTGATATTTTCCCTTTAGATGTTGCACCTGATTCAACATTCAGCAGAAAAATCCAAAAAATGTGGGCTTTGGTCTATGCACTTTTCTGTTCACAAGTAGTTCCAGAAAATCATGGTGGAATAATGGCTTCAGGAAGTCGAATTCTATTGAACATATTCCGTTCCTCTCATGCTCGCTATAAAATATGGTCTTTTGCTGAAAAAAGGATGACTAAATATAATAAGAAGCCGACAAAATACGTTACTGAGCTTTGTGTAGGCCCTAAATACATGGGAAATATTTATTATGCTGAAGATTTTGCCGAGGCAATTTTCAAGCCATTCGAAGAAGCGAAGATGCCGATACCAATAGGATATGATCGTTATTTAAAGTCTGCTTTTGGAGATTATATGAAGAGACCGGCAAAAGAAGATCAGAAAACGATTCATGAAGCAGTATTTATAGATCCGGAACACCCATATGAACAATACAAAGGGAAATATTATTTAAATAAGGGAGCAGATAAATCATGATCACAGCTATTATTATTGCAGGCGGAGTAGGAAAAAGAATGGGACAAGATATCCCAAAACAATTTATCAATGTTGACGGCAAGCCAATCATCATTTACACACTAGAATCTTTTCAGCAGCATCCTCAAATCGACAGAATCTTAGTTGTCTGCAAATCGGGATGGGAAGAAACGATGTGGGCTTATATCAAAGAGTTCAACATCAGCAAAGTACAATGGGTCATCAAAGGCGGTTCAAAAGGACAAGAATCAATCAATAACGGTGTACAGTTCCTAAAAGAATATTCTGAACCAGACGACACGATCATCATCCACGATGGTATCCGTCCTTTAGTAGATGAATTAGTTCTATCAGATGTTATCGTAAAATGTAAAGAATTCGGGAATGGTGTGACATCATTACCATATAACGAACAAATCTTCATCAAGAAAACTGAAACAACGACAGAACAGTATGTGGATCGCAATACATTACGTCGTGTTTCAACGCCGCAAGCTTATCAATATGGCAAATTGCTGGCTGCATATGACCGAGCAGTGAAAGAAGACATCGGCATGACAGATTCTTCTTACACAAATACAATGATGGTGGATTTAGGCGAAACATTGTATTTTGCAGCTGGATCAGATAAAAATATCAAATTGACCACAACAGATGATCTGGAACTATTCAAAGCATATCTAAAAATGAAAGACTAGGGGAGACAAAAATGACTTTAGTTGAACAGCCGTTATATCAAGCTGACTTGGCAAAAGTGATCGAACATACACCTGATCTGAAAACATTAGACGGCAAATCGATTCTGATGATCGGTGCTTCAGGAATGATTGGTTCTTTCCTGATCGATACACTAATGACAGCTAACCAAAAATTAGGAATGAACATCAAAGTATATGCGATGGGCCGAAACCGTTCGAAATTAGAAGAGAGATTTTCAAGTTATCTTGAAAATGACTTATTTGAAATCGTTCAAGGAGATGTCACAGAACCACTGCCGGCAGACCTTTATGCGGACTATATGATCCACGGTGCAAGCAATACTCATCCCAAAGCTTACGCAACAGATCCAATCGGTACGATCATGACGAACTTGATGGGAACAGAACAAGTGCTGAAACATGCAGCAGCTACGGAAGCAAAACGAGTGTTGTTTTTATCTACAGTTGAGATCTATGGAGAAAACCGCGGTGACGTTGACAAATTTGACGAAGCCTATTCCGGATATATCGACTGCAATACACTAAGAGCAGGCTACCCAGAAGGAAAACGAGTCAGTGAATCTTTATGTCAAGCGTATTTATCAAAATATGATCTTGATATCGTGATCCCAAGACTTTGCCGAACATTTGGCCCAACAATGCTTTTATCTGATACAAAAGCATCTTCGCAATTTATTTTGAATGCAGCGAATCAAGAAGATATCGTGTTGAAAAGTGAAGGAAATCAATATTTTTCTTATATTTATGTAGGAGATGCTGTTTCGGCGATCCTTCACCTCCTTTTACATGGAGAAAAGGGCGAGGCATACAATATCGCTGATGAAGTATTTGATTTGCGTCTGAAAGATCTAGCTGGAAAATTAGCAGATATCAGCGGAAAACAAGTGATTTTTGAATTGCCGGACGAAATCGAACGTCAAGGGTTCTCAAAAGCGAATACAGCAATTTTAGACAATCAAAAAATCAAAGCAAACGGCTGGTCACCGCTATTTGAACTTGAAGAGTCGTTGATCCATACAGTCGAGTTAGTTAAAGGTGAGAAATAAAATGTGTGAAATTAGTATTATCGTCCCTGTATATAAGGTGGAGAAATATTTAAGAAAATGTGTAGATTCTATTTTAGCTCAAACTTTTACAGATTTTGAAGTTATATTAGTGGATGATGGTTCTCCAGATAATAGCGGCATGATTTGTGACGAATACGCGGAAAAAGATTCGCGTGTTCGTGTGGTCCATAAAGAAAACGGTGGCTTGAGTAGTGCAAGAAATGCCGGAATCGAAATAGCTAAAGGAAAATATCTAGGATTTATCGATAGCGATGATTATATAGAAGATGATATGTATGAACTTTTATATAACAATATCCTCAAAGAAAATGCAGATATGTCCATTTGCGGCATCTATGATGTGTATGAGGGGAAAGAACCTAAAATTTTGCCTGAAGCGTATCAGGTTTTAAATAAAGTCGAGGCAATGGAGCTAGTACTGGAAGCACAACTTTTTTCCGTTCATGCTGTCAATAAACTATATAAAAAAGAATTATTTAAAGAGCTAAGATATCCAGAAAATATCATTACAGAAGATGCAGCTGTTATTTTAGATATATTAGAGAAAACGACAAAAGTTGTAGCGGATAGTCATCAAAAATATTATTACTTCCATCGTGAAAACAGCATCTCTACCGATAGCTTCAGTGAAAAAAACATTGATACTATTAATGTTTGGCAAAAAAATGAAGATTGGATCTTAACAAAGTACCCTCAATTGGAGCAAGTAGTTCATACACGTGTATGTTGGGCTTATTTCATCGTTTTAGATAAGATTTTAGTCAGTCATTCTGAGAAAAAATATGTAGGTACGAAACAAATCATTCGCTTTTTGCGCAAAAATTATATCTTTGTATTGAAAAACCCTTATTTCACTAGAAATCGAAAAATTGCAGCCACGGTACTTCGATTGAACGTATCTTTATATAAAAAGTTGGCCATTTTAGAAGATGAAAAGTATAAAAGTAAAAATAGTTAGGTGAGTGTTAAAAAAATGAATTCTGCTAAGTTTCAAAAATATACAGAATACAGTAAAAATGGATTTATATTGGCGTTTGGGATTGCACTGATTATCAGGATCATCAATTACTATAGTTTGCTTCCTTCAAGACTAGATACATTGCTGTTTACTTTTATAACGGCTTGGGCTGCATTGATCACAGTAGTCGACATATTTACGAAGAACTTTACCATTAAAAAAACAGATTATTTTCTTATAGCGTTTCTTCTTGCAATATTATTGTCAACCTTTGTTAATGGACCATCAGGAATCGTAGATAACATCAAACTGCTGATTTGGCAATTCATTTATTTATTTGTTGTCTATCGTATTGGTAGAGAGACTCAATTTAAACAGATTTTGTCGATTTTTGAAAAGATTTTGATCGCTAGTTGGAATATTTTAGTAATTATTTCACTTGGGATGTTTGCTGTAAAATACTCCAATGTAATGGCATTTGACAAGTTTTATAATGGATTCAGATCTGGGTTTGTAGAGAACAGACTTTATGGTATTTTTTCAGATCCAAACTTTGCAAGTGCAACTTCTGTGGCAATCATTTTCTTAGCTGTCAAGCTTGTGCTTTCGAAGAAAAGTACATTAACAAGAGTTTATGGCGTGATTACGATTTTGCTTCAATTTATGTATGTGATTTTGTCTGGTTCCAGAACGGCAGAGATCGCATTGCTTATCTGTACGTATTTCGCAGTCTTCTTTCTTGTTTACAATCGCTTTGGCAAAAGTCTGGTTTCAAAATTAGCTTTAGCGGTGATTTGCAGTATCGTGTGCTCTGGTGTCGTATTAGGAATGGCTGAAGCTGGGAAGTATGCTGCTCCGAAAATTTCTGTAATCACAACAAAATATGCACCACAGTCTATTCGAGAAAGAAATGAGGAAAAAGAACCAGTCACTTTGGAACGAAATGATGTTGTCAATAAAGATGATGTATCAAATAATCGGTTTGCATTATGGAAAAGTTCATTTGAGATTTTCCAAAGCAGCCCGCTTGTGGGAAGTTCTCCACGAAACATGGTCGAATATGCGCAAAAAAATCTTCCAGAGACCTTTATCGCAACAAAAAAACAGACATCACATAATTTTGTTTTTTACTTGTTAGCGACTACTGGTTTGTTAGGAACATTGCCGCTTTTAGCTTTTCTTGCAATAAAAATCTGGAATACTTTGAAACATTTGTTTATGCGTTCCGTAGACGACTATGATGTATACCTGTTAAATGTAATGGCAGTTTTGGCAATTTTAGTATCCGCATTGTTCCTAACAGAGTTAGTATTGGTGAATAAAATCGGCAGCTTCATTTTTTGGCTGTATCTAGGTGGATTAACCGCATATGAACATACCAAAATAAAAGGTGAGTGAACGTAAAATGAAGAAATTGACGAATGAAGAAATCCAAAAAGTCAGTGTCGATATTTTAGTATATATTGATAAATTATGTCGTGAAAACAATATCGAATATTCGATTTTCTATGGTAGTTTGATCGGTGTAGAACGCCACAAAGGATATATTCCGTGGGATGATGATTTGGATATCGTTTTGACAAGACCTAATTATGTGAATTTGATCAACTTATTAAAAGATCAAAAAGAATACATTCTTCTGAGTCCAGAAAATACAGCAAATTATCGATACACTTTCGCAAAATTGATTGATAAAAATACAACGGTAATTAGCAAACAATATTATAATAGTGAAGACGAAAATATGGGCGTGTTCGTTGATATCTTCCCAATCGACGGTTTTCCTTCTGATTTAGAAGAACGTAAAAAAATTGGTGACTTATGTGAACTTTATAGATCTAATATGTTATTTTCGCTGAATCAATCTTATGCTATTTCGAGATCATGGTGGAAAGCGAAAGCAAAGCGGGTTCTTTATTATCCAAAATACAAAAAACTCCTTAAACAGGGAGATTTTAATTATTGGAAAGAAAAATACGAATCTCTTGTAACGAAATATCCTTTTGAAGAAGCTGAATATTGCGGCTATATGGAATTCATCGATATCTATTGGGGTGTTTTTCCTACAGAATGGTTCAAGCATTATGAAGATGTTGAATTTGAAGGCCATACATTTAGAGCAATCAGAGATAGAAAAGAATTCTTGTCTTTAAGATATGATGACTACATGCAGCTTCCGCCAGAATCAGAAAGGGTAACACATCATCCTTATGATTTCTATCTCAAATAAATGTTTAAGATGTTCTAAAAATAAATGAATAACAAGATAAAGCAGGTATAGTAAAATGATTGATTACTCAAAAGTTATGGTTGTGACCCTAGATGAAAAATCAGTGTTGTATTCTTCGGAAGCAATAAAATTAGGTGCTGATGTAAATAAGTACTTTAAAAAAAGAAATACTTTTGTTAAAGTATTGAACCATTTTGATAAATATGCGGGAACTGATTTTTCTAAAGTAGCATTTGGTGATTGGACAAATAGATTAAAAAATATTGAATTGCTTATTTTGAACACTCACTTTTTCTCTAAACCTGTAATAAAATATGTTAATAAAAAATATCCTAACATTCGAATCATTGTTTGGTACAGCAATCCTGTACATTCAGAAACTAGTCCTTCATTTTTTAAAGATTTGAATTGTGAACTATGGACTTTTGATAAAAAAGATGCTGAAGTTTACGGTATGCATCTGAATAATCAATTTATTGATAAGGATAAACTGAATATTACATCATATGATTCAAAATATAAATATGATATCTGTTTTATTGGTTTAGATAAAAACAGGCTAGATTATTTATTAAAACTTGAAAAGACATTCATTGATCAAGGGTTGAAACCAATGATATACGTAGTTGATTCAAGTAAAAATTCATCATCTTCATATGAGTATAAAGAGAAACTGAATTATCAAGAATTAATTAACTATGAGGGAAATTCGAAAGCTATTTTGGATATCGTTCAACATCAACAATATGGCCTTTCGTTAAGACCTATAGAAGCGATGTTTTTGAAAGTCAAACTTATAACTAACAATGAGGCAATCAAAGAACATGATTTCTATAACGATGAAAATTTTTTTCTGTTAACTGAAAGATCAGTGCATGAACTAGTAGATTTTATTCATTCACCCTATAAAGAATTATCTGAAGAAATTTTAAATAATTACACTTTCAAAGGCTGGCTTGATAATTTTTACAAATAAGTTAATTTTAAAGAAAGATGATGTGATTTTTTTTGAACGAGAAAGCAAAATCTACATTAAAGAATCTCTATTATACTGTAGGAGCAAATTTTGCCACATTAGCAATTTCTATCCTATTGAATCTTTTTGTACCAAGGTTATTAGGAGTAAGAGAGTATAGTTATTGGCAACTTTATGTATTTTATTCTTCCTATGTTGGATTCTTGCATTTGGGTTGGATTGATGGTATATATCTAAAAATCGGCGGTCAAGAATATGATGCTTTGGACCAAAGAAATCTGGGTTCACAATTCTGGTATCTTGGTATATTCGAAGTAATTATCTCAGTTGTTGTAGGGATTTCAAGTTATTTATTTTTAACAGACCATAATAGATCCATGATTTTAATTTTAACGGCAATCGTTTCGGTTATTACAATTTTAAAGACTTTTATACTTTATATATTGCAATCAACGAATCGTATCAAAGAATATGCTCACCTCTCTCGGGGCGATCGGTACATGTATGTACTATTTATTGGTGTCTACTTCGCATTAGGAGGACGAGATTTCTTTTGGCTTATCGTTTTAGATATTTTATCAAAACTCCTTATAACATTGTGGGGAATGAACTTGATTTCAGACATGGTTTTCAAACCTCGCCTAGAAAAATTAAACGAACTTACTCGAGATATATTTGATAATATCAATATTGGAAGTAAATTGATGCTTTCTAGTATTGCAGGAATGCTTATTATGGGTACGATTCGTTTCTTTGTGGAAAGACGTTGGACGATTGAAGTCTTTGGTAAACTGTCCTTCACGTTAAGTCTTTCTAATATGTTTTTGACATTTATCAATGCGATCGGCATCGTGATGTTCCCGCTATTGAGACGCTCAAATCAAAGCAGATTGCCTGCATTGTTCAGTACCTTAAGAGGACTTTTTGTTCCTTTGACCTATGGAATTTTGTTATTCTACATTCCAGCCAAATTGATTTTAGGCGCGTGGCTTCCAGAGTATCAGGCTAGTTTGGAATTCATGGGGATTCTATTCCCAATCGTGATTTACGAGGGAAGAATGTCTATGCTGATCAATACGTATTTGAAAACATTGCGTAAAGAGAAAACGATTTTGTTTGTGAATATAGCGACTTTATCGGTCTCATTCATTGCTTCGTTATTTGTTATATTTGTTATAGGCAACTTAAATTTAGCAGTCGGCTTGATTTTGCTAAGTTTAGGCTTCCGCTGTAATTTAGCTGAATTCTTCCTTTGCCGAGATATGGGTGTGCCGATTGGATATAAACAAATAATCGAAACACTTCTTACGATCATGTTTATCTTTAGTAATCTATGGTTTGGCGGAAGCTTTGTCAGCATGGGTGTTTATGCATTGCTTTATGTCATCTATCTGGTACTTATCCACCGCAACTTTTTACAAAGCTTCAAAGAGTTCCGTACATTGTTAAAAGGAAGCTAATTGAAAAAATGCAGGTATACTTATTATCAGGTATCAAATCATAATAGGTATTAAAAAAATAAATAACGTGAAACGAGCAGGAAAATACAAAGTTTCCTGCTTTTTTTATAGTGTTTCAAATATAAAAGTGCTAAACTAAAAAAGTAGTTGTAAATCAGACTGGAGTGAAAAGAGTGAAGAAGGTTTTAATTACTGGAGGGGCAGGATTTATCGGCTCTTCATTAGCCAATCGATTAAGCAAACAATATGAAGTCGTTGTTATCGACGATTTATCCATGGGAAAGAAAACAAATTTAGAATCATCTGAAAATATTATGTTTATTGAAGGTGATGTAACAGATGCGGGTTTGATGGAAGATGTATTGAAAGAAACGAATTTTGAATTGATATTCCATTTAGCAGCCATTGCAAGTGTAGCAGACTCAGTAGAACGTCCTTTAGAAACACACCGCGTGAATTTTGACAGCGTACTTTTGCTTTTGGAATTGATCCGGAAATACCAAAAAGACTTGAAACGTCTTGTTTTCAGTTCTTCAGCAGCTGTTTATGGCGATGAACCAACACTTCCAAAACAAGAAGAATCAGTTATTCGCCCGTTAACACCTTATGCGGTCGATAAATTCGCAGCAGAACAATACGTATTGGATTATTGTCATTTGTATAACGTCCCAACAAGTGCTGTCCGTTTCTTCAATGTGTATGGACCAAATCAAAATCCAAACTCTCCATACAGCGGAGTAATATCGATTTTGGTCGACCGTTATAAAAAATTATTAGATGGTGAAGAAAGTTCATTTACGCTGTTTGGCGACGGCAGTCAGTCACGGGATTTCGTATATATCGAAGACGTCTTGCAAGGATTGATGCTGGCGGCGGAAAAAGAAGAGGCGCTAGGAAAACAATTCAACATCGGTACAGGGAACGAAACGACATTGCTTGAACTGATTCAAGCAATCGATCAAATCTTAGACGTTGAACTTCCAATCGACAAACAGCCAGAACGTGCAGGGGATATCCGTGATTCATTGGCAGATATTTCTAAAATCCAACCATTAGGATATACGCCGCATTTTGATATTTTAAGCGGTATGAAGAGTTACCTGCAAACAGAATTGAAACTAAGTGTTTAAGAATAAGTTTTCCGCAAAGAGTTAATCAAATAAAAAAGGCTGGCTGACATTTGTCCCAGTCTTTTTCGCGTATCTTTTGTCTGACTAAACTAAAAAAAGTTTGAAATTTTTTTGAACAATTGAAGAATCTCGAAAAATCAATTCACCTCTTACAGAATTTCATGTATAATGATGGAAGTTACGAACTTGAGAGTATGAGAGTAAGGAGGAGTTGTTTTGTCAGAAAACAAACAACGTCCAAGAACGAGAAGGAAACAGACCGATGAACAGAATGGTCTAAGCGATTCGATCGTCAAGCGAAAGACTATTCGTAAGAAAGAAGATAAAGTCGTACGAAAAATCATTTGGGTGATCGTGGTGACTTTACTTGTAGTAATTGGTGTTTTTGGGTTTACGATCTATCGATATGTCGACAGCGGCTTACAACCTCTGGACGCGTCAAAAGACAGTTTAGTCCAAGTTGAGATTCCAAGCGGTTCGTCAAATAAACAAATCGGAGAGATCTTAGAGAAAAACGATGTGATCAAAAGCGGGATCGTATTTAATTACTATACTAAATTCAAAAATTTCACCGGGTTTCAAGCCGGATATTATCAAATGGCACCAAATATGACATTAGATGAAATCAGCAAAATGCTGCAAGGCGGCGGTACAGCAGAGCCGACAGATGTAGCTGACGGCAAGATCACTATTCCAGAAGGATACAGTATCGATCAAATTGCTGTTCGTGTAGCGAAAGTTACCGGAAAAGACAAAGAAGAATTTCTTGATTTGATGAAAAATGAAGACTTCTTCAACGAACTGAAAAATAAATATCCTGAACTGCTGGAAAGCGCTGGTCAAGCAAAAGATGTCAAATATCGTTTAGAAGGCTATCTTTTCCCAGCAACGTATAACTATTACAAAAATACTTCATTGAAAGATATCGTTGATCAGATGGTCGGCAAGACGAATTCGATCATGCAACCTTATTTCCAAACGATCAAACAGCAAAATCACACTGTTCAAGAAGTGATGACGCTTGCTTCGTTAGTGGAAAAAGAAGGGGTCAAGGAAGAAGACCGAAAAAATATCGCACAAGTATTTTATAATCGTATTGCAACTGACATGCCGCTTCAATCAGATATCTCTGTGTTGTATGCGTTAGGCGAACACAAAGAATTTGTAAGTTATAAGGATACGGCAGTAGATTCACCATACAACTTGTATACGAATGCGGGGTATGGGCCTGGACCATTCAACAGTCCGAGTGAAGACTCGATCAAAGCTGTTTTAGAGCCAACACAAAATGAATACTATTATTTTGTTGCAGACATCAAAACAGGAAGAGTTTATTTCGCGAAAACTTATGAAGAACATCTGGCATTAAGAGAGCAATATGTCAATAACTCTTAATAAATAGACAGAAACTAACAAGTGTATGTAAATTTATTTACATTTAAAGGAAAGAGTGGTAATCTTTCTTGGGCTATGAACAAAAGATTACTTACGGAACTTTATAGAAAAGAAGGAGACATTATATATGGTAGAAAAAGTTTATCCAATGACTTTAGAAGGTAAAGAAAAATTAGAGCAAGAACTTGAAGAATTAAAAACAGTCAAACGCGGCGAAATCATCGAACGTATCAAAATCGCACGCAGCTTCGGCGATTTATCAGAGAACTCTGAATACGAATCAGCAAAAGACGAACAAGCTTTTGTGGAAGGCCGTATCACGACTTTAGAAACAATGATCCGTTTTGCACAAATCATCGATAATGATGGTGTAGATGAAGATGAAGTATCAATCGGTAAAACAGTCACATTCATTGAACTTCCAGATGGAGAAGAAGAAGAATATACAATCGTCGGCAGTGCAGAAGCTGACCCATTTTCAGGAAAAATCTCAAATGATTCCCCAATCGCACAAGCGTTGATCGGGAAAAAAATCGATGATGAAGTAACCATTGCAACACCAGGCGGCGACATGCTTGTGAAAATCACAAAATTGGAACAAGCGTAAGCTGATTTTTATACTAAGAAAATGAGATAAGCCGGGATTTACGAATTTTGTTTGGAAAATTTCGTAGATTTCGGCTTCTTTATTTGTAAAAAACAGTCATTTACATCTCGGGACCGATAGCCAAAAGTCTGATAAATAGGTATGATTAGAGAGAAAGTGATAAAGGAGGGCAACGAAATGAATAGTTCTTGGCGCTTTTTTTTAGTAGTCGAAGCGTTGCTGCTGTTATTTGCTGTTTGGCAGATCGTTAATAATATAGGACTTCTTATTTTAGTACTATTTGGTATTTTTAATATTTATCTTGCATTCCGAAAACAACCACGAACCAGATTTCAAAATTTCCAGCTGATCCTGGGGAGTTTAGTCATATTCATTAGTTTAGTCAATAGCCCTGCACTATGGCTGATGGTGATTTTTGCTATTTTATTCATTGGCTTAAAAGGTGTGGAAATCTCGGGACTTGATTTGACGAAAAATGCTTTTTGGCGGAAAAAACAAATGATCATGGTACAAACAGAACAAGTAAAAAGCCATAATAGTGAACGAACAAAACAACAATTATTTGGAAATCAACGAATCGGCACCCAAGTATATGAATGGGACGATATAAATATTGCGGTTTTTTCAGGGGACACGATCATTGACTTAGGGAATACACTTTTGCCTAAAGACGATAATATCGTGATTGTCAGAAAAGGATTTGGACGTACAAGGCTCTTGGTACCTGTTGGCGTGGCGATTAGTTTAGAACACGCAACATTATTCGGGAATGTATTGTTTGAAGAAGAGCATCTTTCTCTTAAAAACGAATCTATTCGAATCTACAGTAATGATTACGATGAAAATCCTCGTCGATTAAAAATCATTACGAATATTCTTTTAGGTGACATCGAGGTGATACGTATATGATCGGAAAGATCTCCCGCCCGATGTTCTCATTATACGTATCGCTAAGTACATTTTTAGTCATGCTTTTTGCGTTATTCACTTATTTTTATGCAAGTAAACAGACCCATCTTTGGGCAGAATTGCTGCATGCACGTTTGCTTTATGTGCCGCTGATTTTTCATCTATTTGCTATTTCTTTGGGGATGGGATTGATTGCTTTTTTATTAATGACTGTTATTCAGAAGTCAAGATATGGTAAAATCGAAGAAAAATTGCGCGCCTTGTCAATGGGAAATTATGAATCAAAAGTGATTGACAAACCCATTCCAAGCGCAGAAGATGATCTATATATCGAAGAAGTTGACCACGAAATCAATAAAATCAAAGAAAAAATGGTAGAGATGTCCAGTGAGCTCCAAATACTGAACAGCCGGCCGCAATACGTAGATGGACAAACAAAAGAAGAAATCTTAGAATTAGAACGGCATCGTTTGGCCAGAGAACTGCACGATTCTGTTTCTCAACAGTTATTTGCTGCGATGATGATGATGTCAGCTTTGACAGAGCAAGCAGAAAAAACGAATGCTCAAGAAAATTTCCAAAAGCAGCTTAAAATGGTGGCAGAGATCATCAATGCTTCCCAATCAGAGATGCGCGCGTTATTGCTGCACTTGAGACCGGTGAACTTGGAAGAAAAGAGTTTGAAACAAGGTATCGAGCAATTATTAAGAGAACTTCAAAATAAGATCCAGATTTCTCTGAAATGGGAAATCGAAGACATCAAATTATCAAATTCAATCGAGGATCATTTATTCCGAATCGTCCAAGAACTTCTTTCGAACACGCTGCGTCATGCTAAAGCAAATGAATTGGAAGTTTATCTCCAACGAATCGATAACAATCTTTTATTACGCGTCGTGGATGATGGGACTGGTTTCAATATGAATGAAAGCAAAACAGGAAGTTACGGGCTGAATAATATCAGAGAACGTGTGGCTGGTATTGGCGGCACAGTAAAAATCATTAGTTTTAAAGGACAGGGCACAAGCGTAGAAATCAAAGTCCCATTAATCAAGGAGGTTTAGCAGAAGATGATCAAAGTAATGCTGGTAGACGATCACGAAATGGTTCGTTTAGGCGTTTCTTCTTACTTGTCGATCCAAGATGACATTGAGGTAGTGGGAGAAGCAGAAAATGGCAGAGAAGGCTATGAAAAAGCAATGGAATTGCGGCCAGATGTCATTTTGATGGACCTAGTCATGGATGAGATGGACGGTATCGAGTCCACAAAAAAAATCTTAAAAGACTGGCCAGAAGCAAAAATCATCATCGTAACAAGTTTTATTGACGATGAAAAAGTATATCCTGCCATTGAAGCAGGAGCTGCTGGTTATTTGCTCAAAACATCAACTGCGCACGAGATCGCAGATGCTATTCGTGCAACACAACGAGGCGAACGAGTACTCGAACCAGAAGTGACAAGCAAGATGATGGAAAAAATGAGCCGCAGAAATGAACCGATCCTTCATGAAGAATTGACGAATCGAGAAAATGAGATCTTGATGCTGATTGCGGAAGGAAAGAGCAATCAGGAAATTGCGGATGAATTATTTATCACGTTGAAAACTGTAAAAACACATGTTTCGAATATTTTGGCTAAACTGGAAGTGGATGATCGTACCCAAGCAGCGATTTACGCTTTTAAACATGGACTAGTCAAATAAATCCCAAATAACTTATTTTAGAGTCGACTGCAAAATATATTTCTATTATAGAAGTATATTCTGCAGTTTTTTCGTTCAAAAAAACAAGATAGTTGTATTTTTTTGTCTAATCAACTTTTCATTATTCGCTTTTTATAGTTTAATATTAGATAGGGGATTAATTAAATGTTTTGGAGGAAACTATGATAAAAAAGTGGATAGGCTGTTTTTCAGCATTATTATTATTGACAGGAAGCATCACGCCTAGCGTACATGCTGTGACACAAACAACGACGAGTGGGAATCAAGTACAGAGTTCTGAAAACGTTTCGGAGAGTACTCAAAGCAATTCACAAACTGAAACCGATTCATCGACCAGCGAAATAAATGAAAGCACTATTTCGTCAACGACAGACACAACGACTGAGACCAACAGTTCAGAAGCACAAGATGAGAATAGCGTGGAAATCAATGAAACCAATTTCCCAGATGAACATTTTCGTCAATGGCTCGCAGAAAATATCGATCAAGAGAAAGATGGTGTCTTATCTCATGAATTAACGGATACCAAAGAATTGATCATCAATGAGGAAGAGATCGAATCGCTTGAAGGCATCACATTTTTCAAAAACTTAGAAAAATTAGATGTCCAAAAGAATGCACTTAAAGAATTAGACGTTCATTCATTGGAACATTTATCTTATTTAGATGTTTCATATAATCAGCTGACAGATTTAGATTTATCGGAAAATGATCAGCTGACATTCTTTGCTGGCGGACATCAAACCATCGAGACAAAAGCGGTATTTTCGCAGGAAAAATGGCAGATCCAAGATGAGGCATTACAACCTGATCCGGAAAAACTGTCGATCACTTCGCCAGAATGGCAATATGAAGAAGGGATGTTCACTTCTGAACAACAAGTGCCTCTGACTTATGAATACATACTTGATTTTTCTGAAAAGGCTGTTTTGGATGAAAAATCAGATCAAAATTTGTCGATTCAAGCAGAGATCCAATATGAAGAAAAGTCACCTGAAGCAATCACTCCGGATGAACAGTCGCTAACACTAGCACCTGGGGAAACAAAAGAATTAACTTACACAACTGTACCTGAAGAAAGTAAAATCAAAGAACCAGTTTGGGAAACAGAAGATCCAGCAATTGCCTCTGTAGATGAATCAGGCGTAGTGACAGCAGTCTCCCCTGGACAAACAATCATTACGTTGAAAGATGGCGAAAGCAAGTTAGGAACATTTGACATAACTGTGACGGAATCTGAAGAAACAGCAACTTCTGAAACGACTGAAACATCGGAAACTTCAGAAAAAGCAGCGGAAGACAAGAAGCAAGAAAATTATACAGCGCGTGCAGCTGCGCAGCCGACGATCAGTTATCAAACGCATATACAAGATATAGGTTGGCAAGCAGCTCGTACAAACGGAGCAACTTCAGGAACTACGGGACAAAGGCTACGAATTGAAGCACTAAGGGTAAATGTAAATAATACCAACTTAACTGGGGATGTAGAATATAGTGCACATGTTCAAGATATAGGCTGGCAAAATTTTACTAGAAATAACGGAATAGCTGGCACAACAGGGCAAAAATTACAAATGGAAGCTGTGAGGATTCGTTTGACAGGTCAGTTAAAGGAGAACTTTGATATCTATTATCGTGTTCACACAGCGGAATTTGGCTGGTTAGGTTGGGCCAAAAATGGCGAGAATGCTGGAACAGCCAGATATCGTTATAGGATGGAAGCATTAGAGATTAGAATGGTGTCTAAAAGTCAATCTGGACCAACGACCGGAAATGCTTTTTTTGAAAGAAACCTGAATAATCCAACTATTTCTTATCAGACACATGTCCAAGATATAGGCTGGCAAAATGCTCAAGTAAACGGATCAACTGCCGGTACAACAGGACGGAAATTACGTGTTGAAGCATTAAGAATGAATATTATTGATACTACTTTAACTGGCGATATCGAGTATAGTACTCATGTCCAAGATATAGGCTGGCAAAATTTTGTAAAAAATGGTGATTTAGCAGGTACGACTGGAGCAAGAAAACAAGTTGAAGCCGTTAGAGTAAGGTTAACGGGACAACTTAATCAGTTTTATAATGTTTATTATCGTGTCCATTCTGCTGAGTTTGGCTGGCTGGGTTGGGCAAGAAATGGAGAAAATGCAGGATCTTCTGGTTTTCTTTATCGAGTAGAAGCAATCCAAGTACAGTTAGTGCCTAAAGGGCAATCAGCTCCAGGAGGAGGCACACCATTTTATAATCGTAGTGAAATCAGTATCCCAACCATCAATTACCAAGCACATGTTCAAGAAATTGGTTGGCAAGCAACTCAACAAAATGGTGCAACGGCAGGAACAACTGGACGTTCTTTACGAGTAGAAGGATTACGGATTGGCGTTTCAAATACGCCAATTACAGGAAACATTGAATATACAGCCTACGTCCAAGACATAGGTTGGCAACCATACGTTCGCAATAATGCCTTGGCAGGAACAACTGGAAGGAGGTTACGAGTAGAAGCTGCTAGGATTAGATTAACTGGAGAACTGAACCGCTTCTATGATGTCTATTATCGTGTTCATTCTGCTCGTTTCGGCTGGTTAGGCTGGGCAAGGAACGATCAGCGTGCAGGTACGTCAAGTTTGAACTTACCAATGGAAGCAGTCCAGATCGTTATTGTTCGAAAAGGCGCGGCTGCTCCAGGTTCTACCGATACGCCTTACCGTACAAGTATTGATCACCTTTTCGTTATGGGACATGGTGTTGCAGATCCTGGTGCCACATATAATGGTGTCAATGAACGAGATTTCACAAGAAATGAACTTCTTCCATATTTAAGAAGATGGGCGGATCGTCTTTCTCAAAATCGAATTACTTTCTATGATACCAATGCAGATATGTTCCAAGATTCAAGAAGAATGCAAGGAGCATACACAATCAGTTCTACTTTTGCTTCTGTTACTGAGTTCCATTTGGATGCTGGAGCAATCGAGATAAGTACTGGCGGACACGTGATCGTTCATAGAGACAGTAATTTCAGAACAGAACAGAATTTCGCGATTGCGAATACGATCCGTGATCATGTCGGCTGGTGGGGCTCTGTGGCTCAAACAAACGGCTTAAGTGCTCGTGCAGATTTGCTGAATATGAATGTCTTGCATTCTAGAAATATCCCTTATCGTTTGGCAGAGCTTGGCTTCATCACAAACTCTAGAGATGTAGCGAATATCCGCCGAAATATCGATCAAATCGCCAAACGTATCGTTGAAGGAGCGACTGGTGAAAGCTTATAGATAAACCGAGTGATTTATTATAAAGAAAACAGCTATGGGTGAGAATGATTTACTTATCCATAACTGTTTTCTTTTTATTTTGAAAAAGATGTTCTTTCAAAAAAGTGATTTCAGTATCCATAACTTTTGTTTTCAAATGGGCTTTGTTATACTGATAATAAAAGCAGCTGCCTAAAAAGGAGAAAAAAAGTGAAACAAAATTTTGCGATTATTGGATTAGGCCGTTTTGGCGGAAGTATTTGCCGGACATTGATTGAATCGGGACAAGAGGTACTGGCAATCGACAGCAACGAAGACCGAGTGAACGAATACATGAATATTGCCACTCATGCGGTGGTGGCGAATGCACAGGATGAAATGACGCTTCGTTCCTTAGGTATTCGTAATTTTGACCATGTGATTATTGCGATTGGAGAAGACATCCAAGCAAGTATTTTGGTTACATTGATGGTCAAAGAAATGGGTGTGCCAAGTGTTTTGGCAAAAGCACAAAACGGCTATCATGCTCGGGTCTTGGAAAAAATCGGAGCAGATCGGGTCGTCCACCCGGAAAGAGATATGGGTATCCGTATTGCTCATAATCTTGTTTCAAAAAATATCTTGGATTATCTAGAACTTTCGGAAGACTATTCATTGGCTGAGATCCGAGTAGCAAATCCGAAATTTTTCAACAAGACTTTAGAAGAACTGAATTTCAGACAACGTTATGATTTAACCGTGGTAGCAATTCGACGCCCGA
The DNA here is from genome assembly GCA_000415185.1 of Enterococcus faecalis 13-SD-W-01. Lineage (GTDB taxonomy): Bacteria > Bacillota > Bacilli > Lactobacillales > Enterococcaceae > Enterococcus_B > Enterococcus_B faecalis_A. Next base: position 64,853 of record KE351649.1, on the reverse strand, counting down.
ATCAAAAAATCATCGTTTCACCAGCTGCTGACGAAGTAGTATTGGAAAATGATAATTTGGTCGTGATCGGTGAAACAGAAGATGTAGATATCCTTGATGATAAAATGAACCAATAGGAGTGGAAAAAATGGAATTGACAGTAACAGATAATGCACAAAAATGGTTCAAAGAAGAAGTAGCTCCGCCAGAAAATCTAGGTATTCGTTTTTTTGGTAAAGTCTACGGAAGCACAGAAGTTCACGAAGGTTTTTCGATCGGGATGACGGTAGAGAAGCCTGAACAACCTTTAATAGAACAAAAAATCAATGGGATCGAATTTTTTATCGATGAAGCAGATGAATGGTTTTTCAAGGGATTTCATCTAACCGTCGACTATGATCCTAAGTTAGATGAACCAGTTTACCATTTTGACGAAGTATAAAAAACACTGCGGCACTTCTTTAAAGAGAGGTGCTGCAGCGTTTTTTTCTTAATAGCCGGCGTTTAAGTCGACATTATTTCTTGTAATCATTTGGCGTGTCGTATATTCTTTGAGATTCTCTAAAAAGATCGCCATCAGTTTTTGTTGGAAATGAGCAGTCAATCCAGCAATATGCGGAGTGATGAGTACATTTTCCATGTCCCAAAGCGGATGATCTTCAGCTAACGGTTCTTCTTCGAATACATCTAATGCAGCAAAGGCAAATTGTTGTTCAGACAACGCAGTGACCAAATCATCTGTTTTGACTGAAGCTCCGCGTCCTACGTTGATAAACAAAGCTTGTCTTGCAAAAAACTGAAACAATTCTTGATTGAAGAGATGATGAGTCTTTTCAGTCAGCGGCAAGATATTCACTACGATGTCCATATTAGGCAGAATATCTTTCAATTGTTCCAGTGGATAGGTTTTTTCAATGTTCTCTGCAGGATGTCCGGTGGTATTTACACCATAGACATTTATTCCTAATGACGCAGCTTTTTGCGCTAAACGTGTCCCGATATGTCCGGTCCCGATAATCAAGAGATTTTGATCTGTAATTGATTGGTAATGGATAGATTCAGGGTTCCAGCGATGATTTGCTTGGTCTCGGGAAGATTGGAAGAGCCCTCTGGAAATGCCAAAAATGATCCCAAGCACATGCTCTGCGATAGAATCTTGATGGATACCGCTGCCATTTGATAAAAGAATCTTTTTCTCAGCAAATTGTTTCAGCGGCAAGTAATCGACACCAGCAGAGATTGCTTGGACCCATTTTAAAGAAGGGGATTGAAGCAGCTGGTCTTGGTGTTCGCTATCCCATCCTAGAGAAATCTCGACATTTTCGAAATCTCCAGCTTGCAGTTCTGTTTTAAATTCATAATCAGGAGCAAGTGCAGCAATCTTTTCGACAAATGTCTCGCGGAAAGGACGTGTAGAATAAATAATTTTTTTTGCCATTTTTTGTAACCACCTTTCTAATGAAAAGTGTAACAAAGAAAAAACAAAAAACAAAAAGATATGAGTTGATAAAGTAGTTGCAGCAAGTGGTTTTTGTCCATAGTTAAACAACAAAAAAATGATCCAACAAATCTGATTGGAATAATAATCAAAAAACAGCAAAACATAAAATTGTTTTGCTGTTTCACGGATTTCTTCATTAATGCTCAAGTCAAAACGCTTTGTTCACAACCTCTACTTACCTATAGGCACTTTTGGCCACTCTCTCGCCGCTTGGATAAAGATGAAGAGTCCCGCAAAAAGGATAAACATCGTTGTATCAAAAGTCGGCAGAAATACAAGCAATACCGTAGAGATCAAAACAGGCAAAGTAAAAGAATAGATCATCGTTTTCGCACATTCAAGAAAGGTTGCACGTGTCAAACGCAGACGAGCATAGATATACGCACTAAACGTTCCCATAATCAATAAAAACAGCAGATTAAGAAAACTTGGATAAATTGCGGCTAAAAACACAACGATTTTCACCCAGAAAGGGATTGCTGATTCGCCAAGCATATTGCGTAATTGCGTGCCGTCGAATCCTTGCAGGGTCTCGTTTGTATAAGAAACTTCCAACGTATTGTCGCCAAATAAGGAAGAAGTAAGGCCGGAATTTGGAAGAGCAATGACTAATTCATCTTTCAGTAAGCCAAAACTAATGAAATTTCCCATCAAATCAGTGGCAACATCTTTTGAAGTACGTTTTCCTTCAGGGTCAAAAGTGAAAATGATCGAATTTGTCTGGTAAATGAATCCTTCCTTTTTTTCAGTATGGATCTTGCCGTCTTCAATCGTAAAATCAGGAATTTTTTCAGCGATCTGCTGACCGTCGGAATGGATACTGCGCAGCACTTGGGAAATTTGATAAGAAATCGGCAAAGCCATAATGATGCTTAAAGCCAAGAGGTAAATGATGGCTTTCCAAAATGGAACATCTCTTGAACTTTTTAGGTCTTTAAAACGGGTAAGAGAACTGATAATCAATTGTTTTGTTGTCATGGTAACTCCTTATCATTAATAGGTTCTTCACAGCAATTCTATCGGAGTAAGGCTAGAAATACAAGTACGACAGCAAAAAAGGCTTGGAGGAATGCAAACGATGGGGAATATTTTGAAAAAATGATATTCTATGAAGAGAAAGGAGGATGCAGCATGCAGCACAAACAACAATCAGCAAAAAAAATGTTAGGGGTCGTTCTCTTGAATGCGGTGATAACATTGACTGAATTAGTTGGCGGAGTGTTATCCGGCAGTTTGTCATTGGTTTCAGATGCTTTTCATAATTTGAGCGATACTTTAGCGATTTCACTTTCTTATTTTGCCAGAAAAATTGCGCAAAAAGAAGCAACAGAAGTAAAGACTTACGGCTATCGCCGATCAGAGATTCTTAGTGCATTTATTAATTCCATTGTTCTGATCGGACTTGCTGTCTTTTTAGGGATAGAAGCAGTGAAACGGTTTTTTATGCCAGAAAAAATAGATGGAAATTTGATGCTGATCGTAGCCGTAATCGGTCTTTTAGCAAATTTATTTTCGGTTCTTCTGCTGAAAAAAGAAGCGGATGAAAGTTTGAATGTAAAATCAAGTTATCTTCACCTTTTAAGTGACACGTTATCTTCGGTTAGTGTAATTATTGGTGCTGTTTTGATCCGTTTTTTCCATGTTTATTGGATCGATCCTGTCATTACACTGCTGATCTCAGCGTATATTTTGATCGAAGCAGCTCAAATAGTCAAAAAAGCTGTAGATATTTTGATGCAAACTGCGCCAGCTGTCGATTATCAGCAATTATCTTCAGAGATAAAAGCAATCAAAGGAGTAAAAGATATCCATCATATCCATGCTTGGCAGTACGATGAAAAACAGATCATTTTTGACGCGCATATCGATTTTGACGATCAGATGCTGAGTGAAATAGAACAGATTTATCCAGAAATCATTTATTTGCTTAAAGAAAAATACGCGTTTACTCACGTGACGATCCAGGCAGAAGTCCATGCAAAAGACCAAAAAAAATTATTTTTTACAAATGAAGATGAAACAAAGCAAAAAATAGAGTATGATGAATAGGAACGTTTTTTAAAGGCAGGGAAGCTTATGAAATTATATCGCCAATTTAGGCATTTGTTAGAAGAAAAAGGGTATTGGGAAGTCTTTATCTATCTTTTTTACGGCGGTTTGGCAACTGTCGTAAATATCGTGAGTTTTGCGATTGCTTTACGCATGTTCCATTTGAGTATGCCAGTCTCAAACACGATTTCATGGATCTGTTCCGTTTTGTTTGCTTTTGTGACGAACAAACTATGGGTCTTCCATTCCAAATCGCCTAGTTTTGGGCATTTGGCAGTAGAATTCGGCAAATTTATTTTCTATCGCCTTGTTTCTTATGGTTTGGATATGGGCTCGATGCTTTTGCTGATCAATGTTCTTCACAGTAACGATTTTGTAGCAAAAATCATTACACAGATCCTCGTTGTCATAGCGAATTATGTTTTCAGCAAGTTATTTATCTTTAAAGAAACAGAGATTTTAGCCGAAGAAGCAAAAGATAAGCGTGACGAGGCATAAGTTTTGAAGAATTTGCAACTCTTTGTTACTCTTTTACTGTAACGATCAATAGTTATATTCTGAGGAGGAATTTATAAATGGCTTATACATTACCAGAGTTACCTTACGCATACGATGCACTAGAACCTTATATCGATGAAGAAACAATGCACCTTCATCATGACAAACATCATAATACGTATGTAACAAACTTGAATGCAGCAATCGAAAAACATCCTGAACTAGGTGAAAAATCAGTGGAAGAATTGATTTCTGACATGGATGCTGTTCCTGAAGATATCCGTACAGCTGTCCGCAACAATGGCGGCGGTCATGCGAACCATACATTCTTCTGGGAAATCATGGCACCAAACGCTGGCGGCGAACCTACAGGAGCAATCAAAGAAGCGATCGAAGAAGCTTTTGGCGATTTTGAATCTTTCAAAAATGAATTTAAAACAGCTGCAACAGGCCGTTTTGGTTCTGGTTGGGCATGGCTTGTTTTAGATGGCGGAAAATTAGCTATCACTTCAACAGCGAACCAAGATTCACCATTGATGGAAGGCAAAACACCTATCTTAGGATTAGATGTTTGGGAACATGCATACTACTTGAAATACAAAAATGTGCGTCCTGATTACATCGCTGCTTTCTGGAACGTTGTGAACTGGGATGAAGTAAACAAACGTTTCGACGCTGCAAAATAACAGTAGATTTTTAGACCGATCAATAGATAAAAGCATGATTTTGCTTTTATCTGTTTCGGTCTATTTTTGTTTTTCATTTAAAAAAGCAGAGCAGGAAGGAATGGGAATGGTGAAAGTATACAAAGTACACGCTTCTGAAAACGATTACTTTTTAGTGGACACTACAAAAGATTTTCTGACAATGCCGCAATTAAAAGAACTAGCAAAAAGATTATGCGATTGGCGGACGGGGTTGCTTGACGGGGCTTGCGGGCTTATCGCAGTTTCTGAAGCAGCTCCGGGCAATGCGCTGGCAAAAATGCAAGCCTTTGATCATGAAGGACGAGAAAGAACGATGTGCGGCAATGGACTGCGGGCAGCAGCTCGTTATTTGAGTGAAAAAAATAACCAAGAACTTTTCCAAATCGAAACGATGTTTGCAAATCTCAAAGCAAAACGTGCAGGAGAATTTCACCAAAACGTGCCCGCTTTCCAAGTAGAGATCTCGCCTGTCAGTTTTGACCCAGAAGCATTTGCTGCCAGAAAGAAAGACCGGATCATCGACCAGATCCTTCCAGAATTGTCAGAAACTATCCGTTTTTCTGCAGTAGCAGCACCCAACCCGCACCTGATCGCTTTTGTCGACCATCAAACATTGATCAGTGAAGAATTTGAAAGGATTGCAGCATTGGTTGCACAGCCGAATCCTTTATTTTCGCAAAAAATGATTTTGAGTTTTGTCGAGATTTTAGCTGAAAATGAGTTATTTGTTCGTACTTATGAGGAGGGAATGGGCTACACTAGTACATGCGGTACGGCAATGTGTGCGAGCGCGTTATTGTACGATTTGTTATACCAAAGACGCTTTTATGAAGAAGTCACGGTAAGGAATGCTGGCGGGATAGTGAAAACAGTAGTGCATGAAAATACAGAAGGCAGTTATTGGATGGAATTGATTGGAAACGCTACGATAACACATTGGATGACGGGAGAAAATGAGGCATTTTTTGGTGATTTTTCTGAGCTCGAAATAGTTGAAACTGGGGAGCAAGCAGCGTATATCGACTTTTTAGAAGAAATGAGAAAATAAGCAGACATAGACTTGCGAGCGTTTTCTAAATTAGGTATAATACTCTTGCAAGGGTTCTTGCAAGAAATTTTTGGAGGCTATATACTTATGGAACAAGGAACAGTTAAATGGTTCAACAATGAAAAAGGATTTGGGTTTATCACAGTAGATGGTGGAGATGACGTATTCGTTCACTTCTCAGCGATTCAAGGAGACGGCTTCAAGTCTTTAGAAGAAGGACAAGAAGTTGAATTCAAGATCGTAGAAGGCGCACGCGGACCTCAAGCTGCTGAAGTGACTAAATTATAATCAATTTGTTGAATAAAGACACAGACTTCAACAGAAGCCTGTGTCTTTTTTGCTTGTTTCTATGATGGATATTCAGGCTTTTAACAAAAGAAAAGCTATGGTATGATAGTTAAGAATTTTGAGAAAATTACATAGTATTCAGCAATTGTGAATAAAGTTACTTTTTTAAAGTTTTCTTATTTTTAAAAAGCAGGTTTGCTGATTAGCTGTCTATATGAGAAAATATTTAAGAATATGTTAGATAGAGGTGTGCTATGAAACGTTGGCAAAAGATCATATTAAGTATATTAGGGGTGATAGTGATCTTGATCGCGGGGCTTTCAGCGTACGGGATCAAGTTGATGAATGAAGCGAATCGTACAGTAAATAAGATTACTCAAAGTGCTGATCGTGTTCCTTCAGGGCGTGACTCAAGAGTCAGTATCGACGATCAGGAGCCTTTTTCTGTGCTGCTGCTAGGTTTGGATACTGGCGGTTTGGGAAGAACAGAACAAGGGCGTTCAGATACGATGATGGTCGTTACAGTGAATCCTAAGCAAAAGAAATCAACGATTATTAGTTTAGATAGAGATATTTATACGAATATCGTCGGTTATGGGACTGTAGATAAGCTGAATCACGCGTATGCTTTCGGCGGTGTAGATATGGCAATGGATTCCATCGAACAGCTTTTGGATATACCAATCGACCATTATGTGACGATCAATTTGGACGGTATGGAAGATTTGATCAATGCAGTTGGCGGGATCGAAGTCAACAATAAAATCGACTTTACACTTGATGGCGTGCATGTAGGTGTTGGAAAACAAACGCTGGATGGAGAAAAAGGGTTGGCTTATTCCAGAATGCGCCATGAAGATCCAGAAGGTGACATCGGTCGTCAGCGTCGTCAGCGGGAAGTTGTAACAAAGATCGTCAACAAAGTTCTAAGTTTGAATGGTGTAAGCAATTATAGACAAATCCTTAAAGCAGTTGAAAAGAATGTGACAACAGACTTGGATTGGGACGATATGCTGGACGTCGCCACAAATTATACTGCAGCCTTCAATAAGATCCAACAAGATCAGCTGCAAGGAGAAAGTACAACGATCAACGATATTTATTATCAGATCCTTGGACAAAATGAATTGCTGAAAATACAAAATAAATTGAAAAAGCAATTAGATATCGATCCAAGCGATACATTACCGAACTTGAATAACGAAAATGCCTACCTGATGTTCCGCGATGATTCAGAAGACGGCTCCGGTTCAGGTTCTGAAGCAACAGATACATCTGGTACAGGTCAAAACGATACTACTTACGGTTACTCCAGTGATACTGGCGGCTATGACCAAAGTACTGGATATAATCAAAACACTTACCAGTATTCAGATCCTAATACGGTTCAAGATCCATATGGACAAAGCGGCTATGTTCAAGACACCTCTGGACAAGTTTACAATCAAGACGGGACATATAACCAAAATAATCAATACAGTGACCCATACGATCCTTCTGTAAACAATAATCAGGATGGTACAGTCAATTATTAGCGGCAGAATAGTCAATCAAAGCAAAACTGCTGAAAACATCAAATGTTTTCAGCAGTTTTTTTGCTTCTCTCTTTTTATTTTCTTGTTAATTTTACAACTACTTCACAACGCGCTGTTTGTGGGAACATATCCACTGATTGAAGATAATCGATATGAAAAACTTTTGCCAAAGAGACAAGATCTCTTGCTAATGTAGAAACATTGCAGGAAATGTAAACCATTTTACGAGGCGGCTGCTGCAAAATCGTTTGGGTCAATTTGCTGTCTAATCCCGTACGAGGCGGGTCAACGATGACAGCATCCGGATCGAATCCTTCTTTTAGCCATTTCGGCAGCAATTCCTCAGCAGTTCCTACTTCATAATGTGTGTTGGTGTACCCAAGGCGTTGCGCATTATTTTGGGCATCGGTGATTGCTTGAGGAATAATGTCCATTCCTCTGACTTCTTTTGCTTTGTCTGCTAAACTTAAACCAATCGTTCCGACTCCGCAATAAGCATCAACGACTGTTTCATTTTCTTTTAACTCAAGTGCTTTGATTCCCTCAGCGTAAAGGACTTTTGTTTGCCGAGGATTCAATTGGAAAAACGCACGCGGAGACAAATCAAAAGTGATATTTTCCAATCGTTCTTCAATGGCTTCTTTTCCCCAAAGAAAAATCGTTTCATCGCCCATTACGATGGATGTTTTTTGCGGCTGTACATTTTGCATGATGGAAACTACTTCGGGCAAACGCTGATTGATTTCACGGATCAGTGCGTTTTTTTGCGGGAATTTTGCTGTTTTAGTGATAAAGACTACTTGAAGTTCTTTCGTTTCAATACCCATTCTGACCATGATTGTTCGGAAGATACCGCTGTTCGTCCGTTCATCATAAATCGGCAAGTCGTATTTGTTCAATAACTGGACGACCGTATTCATCACTTTCTGGGTTTCAGGTTCTTGAACGATACAATCGACGATCGGCACGAGCTGATGCGAATTCGGCTGATAAAGACCCGCTTCTGTTTTTTGCGTTTTTTTATTTTTTCTCAGCTGGAATTGCGCCTTGTTTCTATATCGCCAAGGATCATCCATTCCGATCGTTGGGAGCAGCTGATAATTTTTGTAGTTCGCGGGTTTGAATTTTTCCAACGCTTGCTGGAGCAAATCTCTTTTAAAATCCAATTGTGCGTTATAAGCTAAATGCTGAAGCTGGCAGCCGCCGCATTCTTCGTAGACAGGACAAGGGGGAACTACACGATCTTTACTGGTTTTTTTGATGCGGACCAAGGATGCTTCCGCATATCGAGGGGTTGCTTTGGTGATTTTCACCATTACTTCTTCTTTGGGCAATGCGTAGGGCACAAAAACGATCAATCGTTTGAAATAACCGATTCCTTCGCCATTGATACCTAAACGTTTGATCTTTAAAGGGATCGTTTGTCCTGTTTTGACAACTGTTTCTGTCATAGGATTCTCCTTACTGTTTTATAGTGAGTACATTCTAACATAAAATACCTGATGACGGAAAATTTCTATGGTATGATAGAGAATATATGTTCGAGGAGGGACTTTTATGATAACGATTGTGAGAGTTGGAAAAGAAAAAGGACCTTTTTACCAAGTAGAATTATCGGATGGCCGAAAACTGAGAGTTTCTGAAGATCGTCTGGTCCATTATCGTCTACTAAAAGGAATGGAGCTTGAGCCTGAGACCATTGAAGAAATCGAAAAAAACAGCCAGTATGACTATGGTTTGCAGCAAGCGATGAATTATTTGAGTTATCAGCTGCGTTCGGAAAAAGAGATCCATACTTATCTTAGAGACAAAGAAATCGACAAAAATGACCGTGACAGAATCGTTCAGCGATTGAAAGAACTTGATTTGATCGACGACCGTATGTACGGCGAAAGCTATGTTCGTACACAAATGCGTCTAAGCGACAAAGGACCAAGAAAAATCGCACAGGCGCTGCAGCAAAAAGGAATTTCACCGGAAAAAGTAGAACAGGCTTTGCTTGAATACCCAGAAGAAGAACAATTGAATGCCGCTATCCATGCAGCAGAAAAAGCGGTCGGAAAATACCGCGGCCGCAGCCATCGCGAGACACTTCAAAAAACAAGACAAGCTTTGATGAACAAAGGATTCTCTTCAGAAATCATCCAGCAAGCGATCGATAGTTTGGAGTCAGAACCAGACGAAGAAGAAGAATACCAAGCGTTAGTGACACAAGGCGATAAACTTTGGCGCAAGCACCAACGACTAAATCTTTCAAAGAAAAAACAAAAAGTTAAGCAATCTTTATATCAAAAAGGATTTTCTTTGGAAGAGATCCAACGATTCATTGATGAAAAGGAAGAACAAGATGAGTGAAGAAAAATATTGGGAAACATGGTCTGAAGAAGAAATCAAAAGTTTTCAGACGGAATTTGTAGACTGGTATGAAAAGGAAAAAAGAAACCTTCCTTGGCGCTATGACCGCGACCCCTATCGTATTTGGATCTCAGAAATCATGCTGCAGCAAACAAGAGTAGATACAGTAATCGATTATTTTTATCGTTTTATGGAATGGTTCCCAACGATCGAAGACTTGGCCAATGCGCCAGAAGAACGCTTGTTGAAAGCTTGGGAAGGTCTGGGGTATTATTCCAGAGTCCGAAATATCCAAAAAGCAGCCCAGCAGATCATGGAAGAATTCGATGGGAAAATGCCTGACACATTGGAAGAAATCAGCTCGCTGAAAGGCATTGGTCCTTATACGGCAGGTGCAATCTCCAGTATCGCATTTGAGTTGCCTGAACCTGCAATTGACGGAAATGTCATGCGTGTAGTCAGCCGGTTGTTTTGTATCGAAGCAGACATAGCAAAAGCATCAAGCCGCAAAGTTTTTGATGAAGCAATGCGTAAAATCATCGATCCGCAGCATCCAGGTGAATTCAATCAGGCAATGATGGATCTTGGGTCGTCGATCTGTACGCCGACATCACCGAGATGCGAAAGCTGTCCGATCCAAAAATACTGCTTAGCTTATGAAAAAGGTATCCAGACTTCTTTCCCAGTTAAAACGAAAAAAACAAAGCCGAAAGATGTTTATTATGTCGCAGCAGCTGTAGAAAACCAAAACGGTGAATTCTATCTTGAACAGCGGACGAATCAAAAACTGCTGGCAAACATGTGGACCTTTCCTTTATTTGAGTTAAACGAACAAGAATTCTTAGCATGGAAAAAACGCTGGGAAGAACAAGAAGAACCTACATTATTTGATTTTGACCAAGTCGCGGAAAGCGAAGAATTTCCTTTTCCAGCTGATTGGCCAGTCGTCTGGCAAAAGCGTCATCTGGGAGAAGTCACACACATTTTCAGCCATTTGAAATGGCATATCCTGCTGTTTTATGGGCGAAATGCAGGGGCTTTTCCAGACAATGAAAATGGGCGCTGGATCAGTCCGGAAAAATTTGATTCGCTTGTTTTCCCAAAACCGCAAGTCAAGTTGGTCGATCAATTAGAGAAAAATCAAAACTATCGTAATCCTTTCTAGGCAAAGAAGCTTTTTATTGATATAATAATTACGATGTCGGTGTAATGAACAACACCCGAATACAAAGCAAAAAATTTGCTTAAGGAAGGGTCGCTATGGGAGTTCCAAAAGAAGGAGAGTTTGTAACGATCCAAAGTTACAAACACAACGGCAAATTGCATCGAACGTGGCGTGATACCATGATATTGAAAACAAGCGAACACTCGGTGATCGGTGTAAATGATCATACGTTAGTAACTGAATCTGACGGCAGAAGATGGGTGACTCGCGAACCAGCAATCGTTTATTTCCACGAGAAATACTGGTTTAATGTAATAGCAATGATTAGAGAAAAGGGGGTTTCCTATTATTGTAATCTAGCTTCACCTTTCCTACTAGATGATGAAGCCTTGAAGTATATCGATTATGATTTGGATATCAAGGTTTTCCCTGATGGTGAGAAGCGTTTATTGGATGTTGATGAGTACGAGATGCACAGCAAGCTGATGGATTATCCGAAAGATATCGATTTCATCCTAAAAGAAAATGTGAAGATTTTGGTTGACTGGATCAATAATGGAGAAGGGCCGTTCTCAGAAGGCTATATCGATATTTGGTACAACCGTTACAAGCAATTGTCGCGCAAATAATCAGAGGTAGAACTTAACTTTGAGAAAAACGTAAGCAAAGAGTAAAAGTCTTGCTTCAACAGCCGGATAAGAGAGAGGTGTTTCCACCATCCTTCTTGTCCGGTTTTTTGTTGGTAAAAAAGAACTGACAGAATTTAAAAAACAGAAAAAATCCAGGAAACAGCTTTTCATGTTTCCTGGATTTTTTATTAGGGTTGATTGCTTGAAGTTAAGCGGTTCTTTTACAATCTCTATAAACGGTGTTCACTCAGCTGCTTCTCGGCATTAAGTCAAATTTTCGCAAAAGTCTGAGAAGCGACTTTCGAAAAATTTTTCTTAATGCTCAAAGCAGAGCTCTGAGTTCACAACCTCTTCTCCATATTCAAATGCTCCATTCCCGCATCGATAAACACATCGCCATACGATTGATAGCCCATTTTTTCATAGAATGGCACTGCTGGAAGTTGGGCGCCGAGCAAGATTGTATTATACCCATGTTTTCTTGCAAAATTTTCGGCTTCTTCGACGATTTGTTTTCCGAGATTTTGTCGGCGATACTCTTTTAAAACAGCCATACGCTGCAATTTCATTTTTCCATTTTCTAATGGGAGCAGACGAACGGTCGCCATTGGTTCTTTATTATCGGAATAAAGAACGAAATGCACACTGTTTGCTTCGTCTTTATCGATTTCTCTTTCAGGAGGAACGCCTTGTTCAACCATGAAAACTTGATGTCTGATCCTAACAGCATCAAGGTAAATATCACTCATTGTATCTTTTGTTTGTACGATTCTCATTCGTTCAGCCACCTTTCAGGAAGTAGTATACTTGAAAGCGTAAAAAATGAAAAGCGGACACCATCTCAATCAATAAAAAAACGGAAAATTCTGTAATAAAAAGAGAAATTTCAGATAAGATACTATATACTGGTAAAAGAGAGGTGAGGATACTTTGTTTGAAAAATTACGACAATCTAAATTAATGTTTTGGTCGTTAGAATTATTGATTATTGCTACGTTGATTTTTGTTTCTTCAAAAATCAATTTTGTCTTTGAACCAATCGGGACTTTTTTCTCGACATTGTTTGCACCAGTATTGATCGCGGGTTTTCTTTATTACATATTGAATCCAATCGTGAACTTATTGATGAAGACAAAAATCAAACGAACACTGGCTGTCGTTATCGTGCTTCTTTTATTACTGGCAGCTATCGTATGGATCTTGCTTAGCGTGATCCCTAATCTGGTACAGCAGCTGTCTTCACTAGCTTCCAACATGCCGAAATTTGTTCGTGAAGTAGAAGCGTGGTTAAGAGAAATTTCACAATTACCAGTATTCAAGGATCTTGATGTAGGGAAATACATGGATCAATTAGATATTTCTTATGGGACGATCATCCAGCAGTTTTTAAGCGGAGTATCGACAAGTCTAGGATCGATTGTTGGTTCTATCGCGTCTGCTACAGTAGTAATCATCACAGCGCCGTTTATACTTTTTTATATGCTGAAAGATGGTGAGAAGCTTGTACCGAATGTTCAACATCTTTTTCCTGAAAAAAGAAAAAATCAAATTGTTGAATTACTTGGCCAGTTGAATAAAACCTTGGCAAATTATATCAGCGGGCAAGCGATCGAATGTTTGTTTGTTGGAACGTTTACTTTCTTGGGTTATTGGATGATTGGTGTAGAATATGCCTTTTTGTTCGGTGTGATCGCAGGATTGACGAATTTGATCCCATACCTTGGACCATATTTAGGGTTAGCGCCAGCTTTCCTTGTTACAGTGTTCAATGAACCATTCAAAGCATTGTTATGTTGTGTGGTTGTCTTGATCGTACAACAACTTGACGGTAACATCATTTACCCAAACGTGATTGGAAAATCATTGCAGATCCATCCTTTGACGATCATCATCGTCTTGCTTGTGGCTGGAAATATCGCTGGTCTTCTAGGGATTTTCCTAGGTGTGCCGTTTTATGCGATCTGTAAAACGATCATCGTCTATATCGCAAAAAGTATCAGAGAAGACAAGAAAAACGAAAATGCGAAGAAAATTGCGACAACACAGTAATCAGTGCTATTTTTATTGCAAAGAAAAAGCCTTTGTGATACGATTTTAGAGACTAATCAATTGCTGAGAGGGCGGTTGTGAGGAAATGATAGAAGTGGGATCATCCAGATCAAACAAATCTGCCATTTTCTGCAGCCTCTTTTTCTACAAACAAATAAGGAGAGAATGCGATTATGAATGCTGACCCTGAGAGTCAGTCGCTGTTAGCGCAGATTTTATTACTGATTGTTTTAACGCTGATCAATGCTTTTTTAGCGGCTTCAGAGATTGCTGTCGTTTCAATCAATAAGAGCCGTGTCGAACAAAAAGCAGAAGAAGGAAATGTCAAATCTCAAAAGTTGTTGAAAGTTTTACAAGACCCAACGAACTTCCTGTCAACGATCCAAGTGGGTATCACTTTGGTCAATATCTTATCAGGGGCGTCTTTAGCTAATACGTTATCGACACGTTTAGCACCGCTTTTAGGTGGAGGACCTGCTGCTAAGAATATTGCAAACATCATTGTACTTGCGATTTTGACTTATGTTTCCATCGTTTTCGGCGAGTTGTATCCGAAACGAATCGCGCTGAACAAATCAGAAGAAGTGGCACAGGCTACTTCACGTTTTATCCAAATCATCGGTGTTGTCGCAAAACCTTTCGTCTGGCTGCTTTCAGCTTCGACAAGTTTGCTGGCAAGAATCACGCCTATGACTTTCGATGACGAAGATTCAAAAATGACACGTGATGAAATGCGGTATATGCTTGAAACAGAAGGTGTTTTAGATAATGACGAATTAGAAATGCTGCAAGGAGTGTTTTCTTTAGACACAAAAGTAGCCAGAGAAGTCATGGTCCCTAGAACCGATGCCTTTATGATCGATATCAATGATACGATCGAAGAGAATATCAATGACGTATTATCAGAGAATTTTTCAAGAATTCCTGTTTATGATGAAGATAAAGATAAAGTCGTTGGGATCCTTCATACGAAGAATCTCTTAAAAGCAGCACACAAATTTGGGTTTGAACAATTGGATATGAAAAAAATCATCCAAGAACCATTATTTGTCCCTGAAACGATTTTTATCGATGACTTGTTATATGAATTAAAGAAAACACAAAATCAAATGGCGATTTTATTGGATGAATATGGCGGTGTCGTTGGTTTAGCTACATTAGAAGATTTACTGGAAGAAATCGTCGGTGAAATCGATGATGAATCCGATGAAGTAGAGAATCTGTATGAGAAAGTCGATGACCACGAATATATTATCCAAGGGCGTATGCTGATCGACGAGTTCAATGAATTATTTGAAACAGATCTTCATATGAGTGACGTTGACACGATGGCGGGTTACTTGATCACTGCATTGGGGATGATCCCTGATGAAGGAGAGACCATGTCATTCGACGTTGATAACATCACCTTGATCACGGAAGAAATGGAAGGTTCACGTGTCTTGAAAATACGTGTGAAATTCCATGATCCAGAAGAAACAGAGGTTCTTCCAGAAGAGGACCGCCGTTACTTTAGAAAAGAATTTGAAGAAGACGAGCCGCGCAGATAAAGAACTGCTTTGGTTTATATCTTCAAAAGTTGAAGGAAGGCCTTGTCCATTTGAAAGGCTCTTCCTTTTTTTCATGGGGAAAAGTATTAAAATATCCTGCTAAAAATGATATACTATCTGAGTTGAGCAAGAGAAAGCATAATATAAGTAAGTAGAAACGGAGTAAATAATGAATAATTCAAATTTGAAACAGCAAGTAGACAGCAGAAGAACATTTGCGATCATTTCCCATCCGGATGCGGGGAAAACAACGATCACAGAACAATTGCTTTTATTTGGGGGAGCGATACGTCAAGCCGGAACAGTTAAAGGAAAGAAAACAGGAAATTTTGCGAAATCTGACTGGATGGAGATCGAAAAGCAGCGTGGAATCTCTGTTACGAGTTCGGTGATGCAGTTTGATTATCAGGGAAAACGCGTCAATATTTTGGATACACCTGGACATGAAGATTTCTCAGAAGATACGTATCGAACATTGATGGCCGTAGACAGTGCAGTGATGGTCATCGACAGCGCGAAAGGGATCGAAGCACAAACAAAGAAACTCTTCAAAGTTGTTAAAAAACGCGGTATCCCGATTTTTACATTTATCAATAAACTAGATCGTGACGGTCGCGAACCTTTGGAGCTTTTAGAAGAATTGGAAGAACTTTTAGATATTGAATCTTACCCAATGAATTGGCCGATCGGTATGGGAAAAGGATTGGAAGGTCTTTATGACATCCACAATAATCGAGTGGAATTCTATCGTCCAGAAAACTATAACGATGAGCGTTTTGCTGTTTTGGATGAAGAAGGCTTGCTGCCTGAAAACCATCCATTGACAGAAGACAGCGTGTATCAGCAAGTATTAGAAGAAGTAGAGCTGTTGAAAGAAGCTGGTGATGCTTTTGACGAAGAAAAGATTGCTCGTGGAGAACAAACACCAGTATTTTTTGGTTCAGCTTTAACAAACTTCGGCGTTCAAACATTCTTGGAGACCTTTGTTGATCTAGCGCCATCTCCATACGCACATAACACAAGAGAAGAAGAGACTGTGAGTCCTTACGAAGAAGAATTCTCTGGTTTTGTATTTAAGATCCAAGCAAATATGAACCCAGCGCACCGCGATAGAATTGCTTTTGTCCGTATTTGTTCCGGTACTTTTGAGCGCGGGATGGATGTGACTTTAGAACGTACTGGCAAAAAAATGAAATTGAGCAACGTGACACAATTTATGGCTGATGCCAGAGAAAATGTGGAACAAGCAGTAGCTGGCGATATCATTGGTGTGTACGATACAGGGAATTATCAGATCGGTGATACGATTTATGAAGGAAAATTAAAAGTTGCTTATGAAGAACTGCCTTCATTTACCCCAGAGCTGTTCATGAAAGTCACTGCTAAAAATGTCATGAAACAAAAATCTTTCCATAAAGGGATCTATCAATTAGTGCAAGAAGGCGCGATCCAATTATACAAAACTTATTTAACAGAAGAGTATATTATCGGCGCTGTTGGTCAATTGCAGTTTGAAGTGTTCCAATATCGAATGATGAATGAATACAATGCAGAAGTCATCATGTCGCCAATGGGGAATAAGATCGCACGCTGGATCAATCCGGAAGACTTAGACGAAAGAATGAGTTCAAGCCGAAACATCTTAGCGCGTGACCGCTTTGATCAACCATTGTTCCTATTTGAAAATCAGTTTGCGGAACGCTGGTTTGCGGACAAGTATCCAGATGTTGAATTAAAAACACTTCTATAAAAATAAAACAATAAAGCAAGCAGCTGATCTGTAAATGATCAGCTGCTTTTTTGTGCGGACAAAATGAGAAAACCGCAAATTTTTATAAAAATAAAAAATTTTCCTGTTTTTCTGCGTATCTTATTAGTAAAAAGAAAAGGAGGCATTTTCAAATGACAAACGAAACAGAAGCGCAGAAAAAACAAAGAAAATTACAGAAAAAGACAGACATGCTCAAATTATGCCGACTATTAGATATCAAAGATTGGGAAAAGCAGCCGCAAATAGTCAAAGAAGTAAGAGAAATCATTGACAGCAATCCTGCACCAAAAAAGAAAGAAGCAAAAGAAGCAAAAGAAGCGAAAAAAAGGAAGAAGCAATAGCACAAAAAACCGAGCAGCTTTTTAAAAACTGCTCGGTTGATCTGATTTTTCTGCAAATTATCAAGTCGAAGCTGATTGAACCTGCTTCGAACAAGGGATGTACGCAAAGCTGATCTTCTGCACTAAGTAAAAAACGTTTATTGCGACATTTCTTAAATGGCTAATCTTTCATCGGAGGCATGTTTTGGTACAGAGATCTCTACTAGACCTTCCAACTCGATGATTGAGATTTCGTCTTCTTTATATAAGTTGCTAGGGATTTTTTTTAAGAAATATTCTTTGACTTCAGCGACTTCATTTGGCTGGATGTTGCGTTTGTTATTGACGAGCAGAATCTCATTATGTGCAGGTGCTTCAGTGTAGATGACAGTAGTGTTTCCTGCGGTGTAGACTTTTGCCAGATACGCATCTGTATTTTCCAGCTGGTTCAACACTAATCGCGAATGGCTATTCGTTACGTTCACTAGTTTCATAGTACCCACCTCTCTTGTTATTAAGGGTTGATTTATTTAATTATAAGGGGTTTTTAATCAAATAGAAAGGATTTTGCCTTGGAAAGGAGAGTGTAAAATAACAATAAAAAAACTATGCAGCAAACGTTTCTTCATGTTTGCCGCATAGTTAGCTGTTTTTTTATGGACAACTTGTTAGTTGGCCATAATAGAAATTTATTCAGCAGCTTCTGGATTTTCTTCTTTTGCTAATCGTTCAGGTTTTGAAGTAACGACGATTTTACCGTCTTTATCCAATTTTGCTTTTAAATCATGGATCGTTGGATGGTCAAGATAAAACTCAGCAATACCGTCTTCGATTTGTTCTTGGATCGTTCGACGCAATGGACGAGCACCCATGGAAGGATCATAGCCTAAGTCTACTAATTTTTCTTTTACTGTTTCCGGAACATCGATGTGCAATTGTTGCGGAGCTAGCATATCATTGACTTCCTCAAGCATCAAGCTGACGATCTTCATCAAGTTTTCTTTTGATAATGCACTGAATTCGATGATGCCGTCAAAGCGGTTCAAGAATTCTGGTGTGAAATAGTTGTTCAATTGGTTAAGAACAGAACGTGTCACACCTTCGCGAGCAGCACCAAAGCCGACATTTGCTTCTACTTTGCCAGTACCAGCATTACTTGTCATGATGATGATCGTGTCTTTGAAGCTGACTGTTCGACCTTGTGCATCTGTCAAACGACCGTCATCCAAGATTTGCAAGAACATATGCAAGACATCTGGATGTGCTTTTTCTACTTCATCCAGCAAGATCAAGCTGTAAGGATTGCGACGGACTTGTTCTGTTAATTGTCCAGCTTCTTCGTAACCGACATAACCTGGAGGAGAACCAATCAATTTAGAGACACTGTGTTTTTCCATGTATTCAGACATGTCAAAACGGATCATTGAATCTTTTGAACCGAAAAGCTCATAAGCCAGTTGTTTTGCCAATTCTGTTTTTCCGACACCGGTTGGTCCAACAAATAAGAAGGAACCAATTGGACGACTTTGTTTGTTCAAACCAACACGATTGCGGCGGATTGCTTTTGCGACACGTTCGATCGCATTGTTTTGACCGATGACGTGTGCTTCTAAATCAGCAGCAAGATTTTTCAATTGTGTTTGTTCTTTTTGTTTCAATTCGCCGACAGGGATGCCTGTTCGTTGTTCAACGATTCGTTCCATGTCTTTTTCAGTGATGACAGGTGCTTGTTCATCGCTGACTTGGCGTTCTTTCATTTTTTGAAGTTTGTTGATTTGATCACGGTAATAAGCTGCTTTTTCAAAATCTTCTTCTTGAGAAGCTTGTTGTTTTTGTGCTTCTGCTTCTTGTAATTTTTTCTCAATCGTTTTAGGATCTACGATTTGGATCGTCAAGTTTTTCTTAGAACCTGTTTCGTCCAGCAAGTCGATGGCTTTATCAGGTAAGAAGCGATCTTGGATATAGCGGTTAGATAATGTAGCCGCTGCCTTGATTGCTTCATCTGTGTATTTTACGTGATGGTAATCTTCGTAGCGTTTTTGCAGCCCTTGTAAAATCGTGATTGTTTCTTCAACGGTTGGTTCGTCTACACGTACTGGCTGCATCCGACGTTCTAAAGCAGCGTCTTTTTCAATAATACGGTATTCGTTCAAAGTAGTAGCACCGACCATTTGTAATTCGCCGCGAGCTAATGCTGGTTTCAAGATATTGCCAGCATCCATATTTCCGTCACCTGCGGAACCGGCACCCACGATTTCGTGGACTTCGTCGATAAATAAGATGACATTTTCTGATTCGCGGATCTCCTCGATCAATTTTTGCATTCTTTCTTCAAATTGACCGCGGATACCTGTTCCTTGAACAAGAGAAACGACGTCTAAACGAATGACTTCTTTGTCCATCAATTTTTGAGGAACATCTCCATCAACGATTTTTTGAGCAAGACCTTCAACGACTGCTGTTTTACCAACACCAGGTTCACCGATCAATACAGGATTGTTTTTTGTTCGGCGATTCAAGATCTCAATGACGCGTTTGATTTCTTCGTCTCGTCCGACAACAGGATCGATATCTCCTTGCCGTGCTTGCTCCGTGATATTGATACCATATTCGCCTAAAAGGCCGCTTGGTGTTCCTTGTTGCGGTGGTTGTCCACCATTGAAATTATTTCCGCCGCCGAATTGAGTAGGGGGCGTTTGATCGTAATTGTTGCCTTGCTGCATTTGGCGTGACATAGATCGGAATAAATCATCTAAGCTGCCAAAACCAAAAGGATCATTTTGGGCCATATTGGTCAGACCTCCATTTTGTTGATTTTTAAGTTTTTGATAACAGCTCTGGCAGTAATCCAGCTGTTTTCTTTGTCCATTGACGTTTGCGTATAAATGGATAGTTGCTTCGTTTTTTCCGCAGTTCTGACAAAGCATGGATCTTCACGTCCTTTCAAAAAATGGGTTCATGATTATTTTACATCTCCTATTTAATGAGGTAAAAGAATAACCCTTAATTAACCTTATAATATTTTTAAACATAAAAAAGACAGCTGATCTTATTTGACCATTACTGACCTTTAAGGCTATTATACAAAATATACAGGAAGAATCAAGTGATTTGTTTCGCACTCTATGAGATTTACTCATGGAGTTTTTACCCGAATTTAAATGAAAACTGTTGTAACTAATAAAAAAAAATGGTAATCTTTACAGATGAAAGGGTTGAACTTGTTTAGTGCGTTTTAAACTACTAAAAAAGAAAACCCTCACATAAAAACAACACTCACTTAAAGGAGACCGATCAATATGGAAAAGAAAGAATTTAACGTAGTAGCAGAAACAGGGATCCACGCTCGTCCAGCTACATTACTAGTACAAACAGCTAGCAAATTTAACTCAGATATCAATCTAGAGTATAAAGGTAAATCAGTAAACTTGAAATCAATCATGGGCGTTATGTCTTTAGGTGTTGGTCAAGGTTCTGACGTAACAATCACAGCTGAAGGTGCTGACGAAGCAGACGCAATGGCAGCTATCGTAGAAACAATGAAGAAAGAAGGATTATCTGAATAATGGTTGAAATGCTAAAAGGGATTGCCGCAAGTGACGGTGTAGCCGTTGCGAAAGCTTACCTGCTAGTTCAACCGGATTTATCTTTCAGTAAAGCAACAGTAGAAGATACAGCAGCTGAAGAAGCTCGTTTAGATGATGCTTTAGCTAAATCTACTGGAGAATTGCAGCAAATTCGCGAGAAAGCAGCGCAAAGCCTAGGTGAAGCAGAAGCGCAAGTATTTGACGCTCATTTGATGGTTCTTTCAGACCCAGAGATGATTGGTCAAATCAAGCAAAATATCCAAGATAACAAAGTAAATGCTGAATCAGCACTTAAAGAAGTAACAGATATGTATATCGGTATGTTCGAAGCTATGGAAGACAATGCTTACATGCAAGAACGTGCAGCAGATATCCGCGACGTTGCAAAACGCATCTTAGCACACTTATTAGGTGTAACTTTGCCAAATCCTTCAATGATCAACGAAGAAGTTGTCGTTGTTGCACATGATTTGACACCAAGTGATACAGCACAATTAGACCGCAAATATGTAAAGGCATTTATTACAGATATCGGCGGCCGTACTTCTCACTCTGCCATCATGGCACGTTCTCTAGAAATCCCTGCAATCGTAGGAACAAAAGAGATCACTGCTAAAGTCAAAGAAGGCGACATCTTAGCTGTTAACGGAATCGAAGGGGACGCAATCGTGAACCCTACTGATGAACAAAAAGCTGAGTTTGAAAAAGCTGGACAAGAATTTGCAGCCCAAAAAGCAGAATGGGAAAAATTAAAAAATGCTGAAACAGTTACTGCTGACGGCAAACATTTTGAATTAGCTGCAAACATTGGTACACCAAAAGACTTAACAGGTGTTCACAATAATGGTGGAGAAGCAATCGGTCTATACCGTACAGAATTCTTGTACATGGATGCACCAGACTTCCCAACAGAAGAAGACCAATATGAAGCTTATAAAGCTGTATTGGAAGGCATGGACGGCAAACCTGTTGTTGTTCGTACGATGGATATCGGCGGAGACAAAGAATTGCCTTACTTGCAATTACCACATGAAATGAATCCGTTCTTAGGTTACCGCGCATTGCGTATCAGCCTATCAGAACAAGGTGACGAAATGTTCCGTACGCAATTGCGTGCCTTGCTTCGTGCATCTGTTCACGGAAACTTGCGTATCATGTTCCCAATGGTAGCAACTTTGAAAGAATTCCGTTCTGCAAAAGCAATTTTTGAAGATGAAAAACAAAAATTGATCAGCGAAGGAACAGAAGTTTCAGATTCTATCCAAGTGGGTATCATGATCGAGATCCCAGCAGCAGCGATCATTGCTGACAAATTTGCTAAGGAAGTTGACTTCTTCTCAGTAGGAACAAACGACCTTATCCAATACACAATGGCTGCTGACCGTATGAACGAACGTGTATCTTACTTGTATCAACCATACAGTCCTTCAATCTTGCGTTTACTTAAAAACGTGATTGACGCAGCTCACGCTGAAGGTAAATGGGCTGGTATGTGCGGAGAAATGGCCGGCGACCAAACAGCTGTACCATTGCTAGTAGGTATGGGACTAGATGAGTTCTCAATGAGTGCAACATCTATCCTTAAAACACGCAGCTTGATGAAACGTTTAGACACAACTAAAATGGCTGAACTTGCAGATCGCGCAATCAATGAATGCGATACAATGGAAGAAGTCGTTGAACTTGTTAACGAATACGTGAAATAAGCAAGCTTATCGTTTAGCAAAAAATGGCTAACAACAGAAAACATCTCTTGCGATTCTTCGGAATCGTAAGAGGTGTTTTTTTGTTTTAAAAAAATCTAAGGAAATGCGGAAAGCGACTTTCGAAAAATCCTCCTTAATGCTCAAAGCAGAGCGTTGAGTTTACGACCTCTCATAAACGGTGTTCACAGCATTGCTTCTGCGGAATTAAGAGAAGGAAATTAAAAATATGGAAAGCTATTTCTAATTCCTTCTCTTAATTCTTGAAGCAGGACATGCTGCTCGCGACCTCTGCTTAAACGGTGTTCACGAGCTAGCTCCTGCGGCGGTAAGCTTTTTTATTGGAAAATATAGAAAGCTATTTCCCAATAAAAAAGAGTCTTACCGCTTCGAGCAGACCAGCTCGTTCACAACCTCTAATAAACGGTGTTCAAAAGCTAGCCTCTGCGGCATTAACTCAAAATCCGCTAAAACATGAAAAGCTGTTTTAGCGGATTCTTCTTTAATGCTTGAGGCTGATCAGCTTTTTCACGACCTCTAGTAAACGGTGTTCAGAAGCTAACTCCTTCGGCGATAAGCTTTTTCCAATCAAAACGCGGAAAATCCGTTTTGTTTGAAAAAAGAATCTTATCGCTCGGAGCTGAGCAGCTTTTTCACAACCTCTAAATAAAAATAGGGCTTAAGATTGAGTGACAGTTTCGAGGCTGTGTTATACTATAGAAACGAAGGGGGCTGCAAGGTGAAAGTATTATTATATTTCGAGAGTGAAAAAATACTTGCTAAGTCCGGCATTGGCCGCGCGTTGGATCATCAGAAACGCGCGTTAACAGATGCAGGGATATCGTATACGCTAGACAATAATGAAGATTATGATATTTTACATATCAATACTTATGGAATCAATAGTCACAATATGGTGAACAAAGCAAGAAAAGCGGGCAAGAAAGTCGTCTACCATGCGCATTCGACAGAAGAGGACTTTAGAAATTCCTTTATTGGATCAAACCAATTGTCGCCGCTGGTGAAAAAATATCTTGTTGGTTTATATGAAAAAGCAGATTATCTGATCACGCCGACACCATATTCGAAAAAATTGTTAGAAAGCTATGGAATCAAATTACCAATCAAAGCTGTTTCTAACGGGATCGATTTGGAAAAATATCAGCCAAGTCAGGAAAAAGAACAAAAATTCAGAGAACATTTTAATTTGAGTCCGGAACAAAAAGTCGTGATTTGTGTCGGTTTGTTCTTTGAACGAAAAGGAATCATTGATTTTGTCGAAATCGCAAAACAAATGCCGGAATATACATTTATCTGGTTTGGACATGTTCCAATGTATTCGATTCCGAAAAACATTCGGAAAATCGTTAAGGAAGATCATCCAGAAAATGTGATTTTCCCAGGATATATCAAAGGAGAAATCATTGAAGGCGCATATTCAGGCGCAGATCTGTTCTTTTTCCCATCCTATGAAGAAACAGAAGGGATCGTTGTCTTGGAAGCTTTAGCAAGCCGACAGAATGTTTTGGTAAGAGATATCCCTGTCTATGAGGGTTGGTTAAAAGACAAAGAAAACTGCTACATGGGACGTACAAATGAAGAATTCACACAATTAATAGAAGCAATTGTTGAGAAGCAAGTCCCGAGTCTGGTTGAAAAAGGGTATCAGACGGCACAAGAGCGAAGTATTGAACATATTGGAAAAGAGTTAAAAGAAGTATATGAAAAAGTATTAGACAGCGAAGAATTGCTGTATGCGAAAAAAGAATAAAGGGTAGTTTGGAGGCGAGAAAAATGAAAATCGGCTTTTTTACCGATACCTATTTTCCGCAAGTAAGTGGAGTGGCAACATCGATCAAAACATTAAAAGAAGAACTTGAGAAACATGGACATGAGGTGCATATTTTCACGACGACTGATCCTAACGCGGAAGAGTCAGAAAAAGATATCATTCGAATGCCGAGTGTACCATTTGTTTCTTTTAAAGATAGACGAATCGTGGTTCGCGGCATGTGGTATGCATACCTGGTCGCAAAAGAACTTGAATTAGATTTGATCCATACACATACAGAATTTGGCGCAGGTATCTTAGGGAAACTTGTAGGAAAAAAATTAAAAATACCAGTGATCCATACGTATCATACGATGTACGAAGATTATCTCCATTACATCGCTAAAGGAAAAGTATTGCGTCAATCACACGTAAAATATCTTTCACGGCTCTTTGCGAATCACACAACAGGCGTCGTTTGTCCAAGCGAGCGTGTGATCGATACGTTGAGAAGCTATGGTGTAATTGCGCCGTTGCGTGTTATTCCAACTGGGATCGATATCGAGAAATTCAAACGACCAGAAATCACAGTAGAAGAAACACAAGCTTTAAGAGAGAAATTGGGCATTGAAAAAGATCAACTGATGATTTTGTCATTGAGCCGAATCTCTTATGAAAAAAATATCCAAGCAATCGCTAACGGCTTTCCAGAGGTTCTTAAGGCCTTTCCAAATGCAAGGCTGGTGATCGTCGGAAAAGGACCTTATTTAGAAGAACTCAAAGAATTGATCAATGAATTGGGAATCTCTTCATTTGTTCAATTTACAGGAGAAGTCGATAATGATGAAGTTGCTTTTTATTACAAAGCAGCCGACTATTTTGTCAGTGCCTCGACTTCTGAGACACAAGGATTGACTTACACAGAAGCCATGGCATCAGGGACTCCTTGCGTTGTTGAAGGCAATGCTTATTTGAATCGTTTGTTTGACCATCCAGCGCTTGGACGTACATTTAAATCGGATCAAGATTTTTCTTCTGCACTTATTGATTATATAAACAGCAATATTCCACGAGATCCAGATGTACTCAACGCGAAACTCTACGAAATCTCTTCTACGCATTTTGGTGAAGCGATGATCGAATTCTATCAAGATATGATCATTTATCACCAAGAAGAGCAGCGGCGCAAAGAAGAAGAAGCATCGATCGAACGAATCAAAACAAAATTGAACTCATTTAAGCGATAAAAAACTTTTTACTTAAAAAATCTTGATTCTAGCGTATACTAGAATCAAGGTTTTTTATTTTGAAAGGAGCAATACTATGAAAATCGGATTTATTGGTACTGGCGTGATGGGAAGCTCGATCGTTCGCCATTTATTAGGTGCAAAACATCAAGTAACTGTTTATAATCGTACAAAGAGCAAAGCAGATGCTTTAGTAGAAGAAGGCGCTGAATGGGCAGATACACCGCAGCAAGCAGCTGAAAATAGCGAAATCGTATTTACGATGGTTGGTTATCCAAGTGACGTGGAAGAAATCTACTATGGCAAAAACGGAATCTTTTCAGCGGATGTTGCAGGGAAAGTCATCGTGGATCTAACGACAAGTACGCCTTCTTTAGCAGAAAAAATCGCTGCAACTGCCAAAGAAAAAAATGCTGACGCCTTAGATGCGCCTGTATCAGGCGGTGATCTAGGCGCAAAAAACGGTACGTTAACAATCATGGTCGGCGGAGAAGAAGCCGCTTATGAAAAAGTAGAATCGTTATTCCACGTTTTCGGAACGACAGTGACATTGCACGGAACAGCCGGAAAAGGACAGCACACAAAAATGGCGAATCAAATCATGATTGCTGGAACAATGACTGGCATGACGGAAATGCTGGTTTATGCACAAAAAACAGGCTTAAATCTAGAAAAAGTCATTGCGACGCTTTCAGGCGGCAGTGCAGCCAACTGGTCTTTAAGCAATTATGCGCCTCGCATTTTGAAAAGGGATTACTCTCCAGGCTTCTTTGTTAAACATTTTGTCAAAGATTTGAAGATCGCATTAGACGAAGCAGAAAAAATGGATGTAGAACTTCCAGCAACAAAACAAGCGAAAATCCTTTATGAACAATTGGAAGAAAGCGGTTTTGAAAACGACGGGACCCAGGCATTGATTAAGCTTTGGTGGCCAGATGGCAAAATACCAAAGAAAAATTCTTAAAAAACTCGTTTTTTTCGTAAAAAGCAATGCAAGTGAGCCATGCTTTTGATACAATATAACAGAAATAAGAAAAGGGGGACCTCCGAGATGACACATTCACAATTAGTCGCTATTATCAAACGACTGGAGGCTATGGTCGAATCAGCTGACAACGAGCTACAAGTTCGTCGCTTTGAAAAAGAAGGCGTAGAGAAATGTACCGTGACCTACGATAAAACAACTGAAACGTTTGAGCTTACAGAAGCAGATACACATCAACAATATGAATTTGACAACATTGACATCGTTGCAATGGAAATTTACGACTTGATCCAATAATCGTTTTGCAAACAAAAAAGAACAGCTTATCCGACGTGCGTTTACAACGCGATCGAGGCAAGCTGTTCTTTTTTTATTTTTTTCTGATAACTGATCAAAATCTGGACAGGATCGATTTCTGTTTTTGAAAGCTGTCTTTTTCTAGATAAGACGGCTGAGCGCTTATTGACTTGAGAAAAATCTGCGGGCATCCCTTCCGGTAAAATCATGGTATCAGCTACTTGTCCGAACTGTATCAAGTAATGTTTTATTTGCGTTTCATCTGCAGCTAACGGCATAGAAAGAATGGTTTCCCGTAAACGGAGAAATTTTTTCTGTTCTTGGATATGAGCGATAAAATGTTCCACTAGCGCGATTTCTTCCTGGATCAATGCCGCTTTTTCAAAATTTAACTGTTCGATAAAATGGTTTTGTCTTGTTTTTAAATAACGAACGATTTTTTTGTTTCGGCCTTGAAACAACCCTTGGATCTCTTTTTTCTTTTGGTCGAAAGAATAGTTGCTAAGCTGCGGCAGCTGGGTACCCAATGCTAATAAGCTGATTTGCGAAAGCCAAGGCATTTGATAAGTTTCTTCAAGAATATGTAAAATCGTCGGTATTTTTTTATAAGAGCGAAACGGACCATATGTTTGAGCAGTCGGATCATTTGAGATCGTGAAGCCTGTTTCAGCTATTTGGATATAATTATAGTTATTGAAATAATTCATTTGTCGGTTATAAAAAGGTCGATAGTGCTGGATCAGCTGACATTCTAAAAGAAGCGCATCAAGTTCTGTATCTACGACGACAAAATCGAAATCTGCGATATGATGGATCATCCGCAGCACTTTTTTTGAATGTTGTTTATTCTGCCGAAAATAGCTGCTGACGCGATTCTTCAATCTTTTTGCTTTACCGACATAGATGACCGAACCATCCTCCGATTTCATGAGATAAACCCCAGGAAGCATAGGCAGATTCTTAACTTTTTCTTTAAGCATGGTTCCTCCTTAACGAACAAGATCACATAGACTATAACAAAAAGGTCAGAAGAGGACAAGCAAACTTGAACACCTTTAAAAAAGCTGAAACAACCCCAAATAAAAATCGGAAGGAAAAAAGATGCAGACGTGCACCAAAAACTTTGATAATCAAAATATTTTGCAGAAATTTGATTTTTGGATATAATCTGAAAGTCCGTTGATTATCAAAGAATGTAAATGAATTTTCACTTAAAAAAATTTGAGAAACAAAAAAATTTGCGATTTTTTATTGCATTTTGAAAAAAGTTAAGATATAGTTTGAACATCAAAACATTTGATAATCAAACTAATTTAACGGATGGTGGAAAATGGAACCAGATTTAACAACAGTTAACGATTATCTCGTGAGTGTCTTTAATGACATTTTGATCATCGAAGAATCTGAATTGAAAAAATCGCAATTCAACGATTTATCGATTACAGAAATGCATACGATCGAAGCAATCGGCATGTATAAGAAGAAAACAACTTCAGAAGTCGCCAAAGAATTGTCGATCACTGTTGGGACTCTAACCACTGCCATCAATAAATTAGTTAAAAAAGACTATGTTGAGCGTATCCGAAGCGAAGATGACAGACGTGTCGTGAAATTAGCATTGACTAAAAAAGGTAAATTGCTTTATCGCGTGCACCAGCATTTTCACCGCGAGATGGTCAAGAACATTTTGGCCGGAATGGATAATGACAAACAACAAGCTTTACTGGATGCATTGAAAAACTTGCATGATTTTTTGCAAGAGTACAAGTGAGGAGCTTTGATGGAACAATTCGGAAGAATAACTGCAACAGCGAGTGCGTTACCTGAAAAAGTCGTGACCAATGATGATCTTGCCCAAATGATGGAAACATCGGATGAATGGATCTCGTCAAGAACAGGTATCAAAGAACGCCGCTGTGTAACAGATCAGGAAACCTCAGATCTTTGTTTTCTGGTTGCGCAAGACCTGTTAGAGAAAAGCAATACTGCTCCAGAAGATTTGGATTTCATCATCGTCGCAACAATGTCTCCTGACTATACGACTCCTTCTGTGGCTGTACAAATCCAAGGCCGTATCGGAGCGGTCCGTGCGATGGCTTTCGATATCAGTGCCGCGTGTTCAGGCTTTGTTTATGCCTTGAGCATTGCAGAGAAACTGATTCGCAGCGGTTCAAAAAAAGGACTCGTGATCGGCGGAGAGACTCTCTCAAAACTGATCGATTGGGAAGATCGCTCAACAGCAGTCCTATTTGGAGATGGCGCAGGTGGTGTTTTGCTGGAAGCAAATGAGAAACAAATGATTCAAGCAGAACATCTAGAGGCAGACGGCAAAAGAGCATGCTCTTTGACAGCAGGATATCAGCGAAACAACAGCCCGTTTTATACAGGAACGGGAGAGACTGGATCTTCTTATTATCTGAAAATGATAGGACGAGATATCTTTGATTTTGCAGTGAGAGATGTTGCTGAAAATATCAAAGAAACAATTAATGACACATCGGTAGATTATCTGCTCTTGCATCAAGCAAATCGGCGGATTATTGAAAAAATCGCGCGGAAAATAAAAATCCCGCAAGAAAAATTCTTAATGAATATGGATAAATATGGCAACACTTCAGCTGCAAGCATTCCAATCTTATTGGACGAAGCCGTGAATGACGGGAAAATCAAGCTTGGCAGCGGACAAAAAATCGTATTTACAGGATATGGCGGCGGTTTGACATGGGGAAGTATCCTCATAGAGCTGTAAACTGTTAAATAATAAAAATGAGAAAACAATATCGGAGGAATATATAGTATGGTATTCGAAAAAATTCAAGAAATTATTGCAGAAGAATTAGGTAAAGAAACAGAAGAAATCAAATTGACAACAGACATCCAAGAAGATCTAGAAGCAGACAGCTTGGACTTATTCCAAATCATCAACGAGATCGAAGACGAATTTGATGTGAAGATCGAAACAGAAGACGGCATCAAAACTGTTCAAGATCTAGTTACTTACGTTGAAAAACAAATTGCATAATTAATCGATAAGGTTGGGGGCTGGGACAATTCCTAAGAGAGTTGTCTTGGCCTTTTTGAATAATGAAACCGTAGTTATATGTCTAAACAATATTGGAGAATAGCATGAAAACAGCATTTTTATTTAGCGGGCAAGGTGCCCAATATCAAGGAATGGGCGAAGAACTTTACAATCAACACGCAATCGTGAAGCAAACATTTGACCAAGCTAGTGATGTTCTCGGTTATGATATGGCAGAACTTTGTTTCACTGAAAATGACCGATTGAACCAAACACAATACACACAGCCAGCTATTTTGACTGTCAGCACAGCTTTTTGGCGTCTATTAGAAGAAGCTGGAATAAAAGCAGATGCAGCAATGGGACTAAGCTTAGGAGAATACACAGCCTTAGTTGCAAGCGGTGCACTTGATTTTGAGACAGCTGTTTCCCTAGTTGCCAAACGCGGTGCATTGATGACAGAAGCGGCACCAAACGGCAGCGGCAAAATGGTTGCAGTAATGAATACGCCAATCGAATGGATCGAAGAAAGCTGCAAAGAAGCATCAAAACACGGCATCGTTTCGCCTGCAAACTACAATACGCCTCAACAAATCGTGATCGGCGGAGAAGCAGAAGCAGTGGATGCAGCAGTTGAACTTTTGAAAGAAAAAGGCGCAAAACGCATGATCCCGTTAAATGTGAGCGGACCTTTCCATACAGCGATCTTAAAACCAGCTGCAGATAAGTTAGCTTCAGTTCTTGAACAAATCACATTCAGCGAACCAATGATACCAGTGATCAGCAATACGACGACAGAAGTCATGACAAAAACAGAGATTCCTGATTTGTTAAGAAGACAAGTGATGTCACCCGTTCGCTTCTATGAAAGTATCGAACAGCTGAAACAACTTGGCATCACAAATGTCGTAGAAATCGGACCAGGAAAAGTCTTGAGCGGTTTTATGAAAAAAATCGATAAAGAAATCCCTGTTCATCGCGTTGAAAATCAACAAACACTTGAAGAAACAATTACATTCTTATCTGGGAGGTAAGTCATGGAAGTCAAAGGAAAAAATGTTTTCATCACAGGAAGTACACGAGGAATCGGAGCAGCGATTGCTGAAGCCTTTGCAAAAGCAGGCGCGAATATCGTTTTAAACGGACGCGGAGAAATCCCTCAAGAAAAAATCGATGCAATCACAGCATACGGTGTTTCCTGTGTCGGTGTTTCCGGTGATATCTCTGATTATGAAAAAGCAGGAGAAATGATCAAGGAAGCAGAAGAAAAACTAGGCGCAATCAATATTTTGGTCAATAATGCCGGTATCACAAATGATAAATTAGTGATGCGTATGGATGCAGAAGACTTCAAACGCTGCTTAGATATCAATCTGACTGGAACATTCAATATGACACAACATGTATTGAAAAAAATGATGAAACTAAGAGAAGGCGCGATCATCAACTTAGCAAGTGTTTCTGGCTTGATTGGAAACGTTGGTCAAGCAAACTATGCAGCCAGCAAAGCAGGCGTTGTCGGCTTTACGAAATCTGTCGCTAGAGAAGCAGCCAGCAGAGGCATCACTTGCAATGCTATCGCTCCAGGATTCATCGAGACGGATATGACAGAAGTATTACCAGAGAAGATCAAAGAACAAGCCGTGAAGCAAATTCCTTTACAGCGCTTTGGTCATGTAGAAGACGTAGCAGAAACAGCAGTCTTTTTAGCAAAAAATCCTTACATAACTGGGCAAGTTGTCAATGTTGACGGCGGCATGGTTATGCACGGATAACAGAAAGGAAGGAAATAAATGAATCGAGTAGTAATTACAGGCTATGGCGTCGCTTCACCAATCGGAAATGACCCTGAAAGCTTTTTGGAAAGTTTAAAAGAAGGCACAAACGGGATCGCACCGATCACGAAATTTGACGCTGAAGAGACAGGAATCACTCTTGCAGGAGAAGTGAAAGATTTTCCTTTTGATAAATATTTTGTGAAAAAAGACAGCAAACGCATGGATATGTTTTCAATCTATGGTATCTACGCTGCGTTAGAAGCAATGAACCTAAGCGGATTAGATAAAGACAAACTTAATCAAGACCGTTTCGGCGTTATCATTGGTTCAGGTATTGGCGGATTGCCAACAATCGAAAACCAAGTGATCCGTATGCATGAAAAAGGACCAAAAAGAGTTTCACCAATGTTCGTTCCAATGGCGATTGCAAACATGGCCGCAGGAAATATCGCGCTTAGAGTGGGTGCAAAAGGTATTTGTACAGCGATAGTCACAGCTTGCGCAAGTGGTACGAATTCAATCGGTGAAGCTTTCCGCAATATCAAACATGGTTATTCTGATGTGATTCTTGCCGGAGGAACAGAAGCAACGATTTGTGAAATGGGTATTGCTGGTTTTGCGGCGTTGACTGCTTTGTCAACAGAATCAGATCCAAGCAAAGGTTCACGACCATTTGACGAAAATCGTAACGGTTTTGTTATGGGTGAAGGTGCTGGTGTCTTAGTTCTTGAATCTCTTGAACATGCCCAAGCACGCGGAGCAAAAATCTACGGTGAAGTTGTTGGTTACGGTTCAAACTGTGACGCTTACCATATGACAGCTCCAACACCAGACGGATCAGGCGCTTCAAAAGCAATGCAGCTTGCAATGCAAGAAGCTGGCATCCAACCAGAACAAGTCGGTTATGTGAATGCTCACGGAACGAGTACGCCAGCAAATGATGTAGCAGAAGCAAGAGCAATCAAAATCGCATTAGGTGATAGCTATAAAGACACCTATGTAAGTAGTACAAAATCAATGACTGGACACTTGCTTGGCGCTGCCGGCGGAGTGGAAGCTTTGGCTACATTGCTTGCGTTGGAGCACCAATTTATTCCACCAAATATCAACGTAGAAAATCAAGACCCTGAGATCGACTTGAATGTGGTTGCTAATGAAAGTAAATCAGCAGAAATCACTTATGCGCTGAGCAATTCATTAGGCTTTGGAGGACACAACGCAGTCCTTTGCATGAAACGCTGGGAGGATTAAAAAGTGAATATCGGAGAAATCAAGGATTTGGTCAGCCAATTTGACCAATCAACATTGACAGAATTTGATTTGCGTGAAGGTCAGTTTGAACTTTACATGAACAAAAACAATACCAGCAGAGGCAATGCTCCCGCAGCAGCGCCTGCTGCTGTGCAAGAAACTGTTTCTGCTCCAGCTGAAACAGCACCGGCAGCACAAGCGCCAGAAGCAGCTGCAGCAACTCAGACAAGTGCACCAGCTTTTGATGGCGTAGAAATCGTTTCACCAATCGTTGGAGTTGTTTATCTGCAACCTTCACCAGAAAAACCAGCTTTCAAAAAAGTTGGCGATCCAGTAGCAAAAGGTGAAGTCATCTGTATTATCGAAGCAATGAAATTGATGAATGAAATCACTAGCGATGTCGATGGCGAAATCGCTGAAATCTTAGTTGAAAATGAAGAAGTTGTTGAATTTGGTCAGCCGCTCTTCAGAATCCAGCCGAAATAGGAGTGAAAAACATGATGAATATTCAAGAAATCAAAGAAATCATCCCTCACCGTTATCCAATGTTATTGATTGACCGTGTGGAAGAGATGGTTGAAGGCGAAAAGATCATTGCGAAGAAAAATGTAACGATCAATGAACCGTTTTTCCAAGGTCATTTTCCAGAAGAACCAGTAATGCCAGGTGTTTTGATCGTTGAAGCAATGGCTCAAGCAGGAGCAGTCGCTTTATTGTCACTTGAACAATTCAAAGGAAAAACTGCTTACTTTGGCGGATTAGACAAAGCGAAGTTTCGTAAAAAAGTAACACCAGGAGATACATTGTATTTAGAAGTTGAGATCTTGAAAGTCAGATCTTCAGCTGGAATTGGGAAAGGCGTTGCAAAAGTAGACGGCAAAAAAGTTGCTGAAGCTGAACTAACCTTTATGATTGGATAGGTGAGATATGTTTTCTAAAGTTTTGATCGCAAATCGCGGAGAAATTGCCGTAAGGATCATTCGTGCATGCCGCGAATTAGGTATCCAAACGGTCGCGGTTTATTCAGAAGCAGATAAAGAAGCACTTCATACGCAGTTAGCGGACGAAGCCATTTGTATCGGACCAGCAAAAGCTTCAGATTCTTATTTGAATGTACAGCAAGTACTAAGCGCAGCGATCGTCACAAAAGCAGAAGCAATTCATCCAGGTTTCGGATTTCTTTCTGAAAACAGCCGATTTGCTTCTATGTGTGAAGAATGCAATATTGCGTTTATCGGCCCTAAAAGTGAGACCATTGATGCGATGGGAAATAAAATCAATGCCAGAGAATTGATGAAAAAAGCCAAAGTTCCTGTTATCCCAGGAAGTGACGGCATGATCTCATCTGTAGACGAAGCATTGGCAATCGCTGAAAAAATCGGATATCCTGTGATGCTGAAAGCAGCTGCAGGCGGCGGCGGAAAAGGGATTCGAAAAGTGATGAACAAAAAAGAGCTTCCTCAGCATTTTTCATCTGCGCAGCAAGAAGCCGCAGCTGCATTCGGAAATGATGAGATGTATTTGGAAAAAATCATTTATCCAGCACGACACATAGAAGTGCAAATCCTTGGCGATAAGACAGGGAATGTTGTGCATTTAGGTGAAAGAGATTGTTCTTTACAAAGAAACAACCAAAAAGTTCTCGAAGAATCTCCATCTGTCGTGATTTCTGAGAAAAAAAGACATGATCTTGGTGCTGCTGCAGTTCGTGCAGCAAAAGCAGTGAATTATGAAAATGCTGGAACGATCGAATTCTTGATGGATGAAGAAGGTCATTTCTATTTCATGGAAATGAACACACGTATCCAAGTAGAACATCAGTAACAGAAGCTGTGACTGGCATCGATTTAGTGAAAAAACAAATCGAGATCGCTGCTGGCGAACCAATGAATCTTGAACAAAAAGACATTACATTTAAAGGTCATGCAATCGAATGCCGGATCAATGCAGAAAATCCAGCATTCAATTTTGCACC
This sequence comes from Enterococcus faecalis 13-SD-W-01, assembly GCA_000415185.1. GTDB lineage: Bacteria > Bacillota > Bacilli > Lactobacillales > Enterococcaceae > Enterococcus_B > Enterococcus_B faecalis_A. The sequence goes on along the minus strand of KE351649.1, from coordinate 29,793 downwards.
ATCTCCAGGCACAATCAAAAATCTTTTGCTTCCAGCAGGAGGAATGGGCCTTCGAGTGGACAGTGCTGTTTATTCAGGCTATATGATTCCGCCGTATTATGATTCAATGATTGCAAAAGTCATCGTTCATGGCGATTCTCGTTTTGATGCCCTGATGAAAATGCAGCGTGCATTAAGCGAGATCGTCACAGATGGCGTAGTGACAAATGCAGAATTCCAAATGGATCTGATCAGTCATCCAGCTGTCATTGCCGGGGACTACAGTACGGCCTTTTTACAAGAAGAATTTCTTCCAAACTGGGTACCAGAAACGGAGATAGGGGGAAGATAGATGGCTCTGTTTAAAAAGAAAAAATATATTCGGATCAATCCGAATCGTCATGAAAAACCGACAAGTTCGCCATCTGTTCCTGACAATCTATGGGCAAAATGTCCCAATTGCAAACAAATCATTTATACAAAAGATATCGGTAAAGAAAAAATCTGTCCCCATTGCGGATACAGTTTCCGTATCAGTGCATGGGAACGTTTGTCATTGATCATCGACGAAAAAAGTTTTGAAGAATGGGATACAGATTTGACGACAAAAGATCCGCTTGATTTCCCGGATTATCCCGAAAAAGTTGCTGCGATGCAAGAGAAAAACGGGCTTCACGAAGCTGTTTTGACTGGTAAAGCAACGATCCAAGGTGAACCATTCGTCATTGGCGTCATGGATTCTAATTTTATTATGGGAAGTATGGGAACGATCGTTGGCGAAAAAATCTGCCGTTTATTCGAGCGAGCAATTGAACAAAAATTACCTGTCGTCTTGTTTACAGCTTCTGGCGGTGCACGTATGCAAGAAGGGATTTTCTCTTTGATGCAAATGGCAAAAATCTCTGCAGCGGTCAAACGACACAGTAATGCAGGATTATTCTATTTGACGTGTCTGACAGATCCGACAACAGGCGGAGTCACTGCAAGTTTTGCGATGGAAGGCGATATTATTTTAGCTGAACCGCAAAGTTTGATTGGTTTTGCAGGACGCCGAGTGATCGAACAAACGATCAAACAAGAATTGCCGGAAGATTTCCAGAAAGCTGAATTCTTGCTTTCTCACGGCTTCGTTGATCAAATCGTTCCTCGTACAGAATTGAAACAAGTAATTTACGACTTGATCGTATTGCATACTCAGAAAGGTTGGATCGACCATGAATAAAACAGCTCATGAAGTTGTCCAGCTGGCAAGAGCAAAAGAACGATGGACAAGTTTAGAGTTTTTTGATGAGATTTTTGAAGGATTCCGCGAATTTCACGGAGACCGTTTGTTTGGAGATGACGAAGCAGTTGTCGGCGGTGTTGCTTCCTTAGCAGGAAAACCTGTCACAGTGATTGGTATCCAAAAAGGACGAGACCTTCAAGAAAATATCCAAAGAAACTTCGGCTCTCCGCATCCAGAAGGCTACCGTAAAGCATTGCGCTTGATGAAACAGGCAGAAAAGTTCAAACGTCCTGTCATCACTTTGATCAATACGGCGGGAGCTTATTGCGGCGTCGGTGCTGAAGAACGGGGGGAAGGCGAAGCAATTGCCAAAAACCTGTTAGAGATGTCCGACTTGAAAGTACCAATTATCGCGATCATCATCGGTGAAGGCGGGAGCGGCGGCGCTCTTGCGCTAGGTTTAGCTGATGAAGTGTGGATGTTGGAACAAACGATTTATGCAGTTCTTTCCCCAGAAGGATTTGCTTCTATCTTGTGGAAAGACGGCAGCCGCGCCGCAGAAGCCGCAGAATTGATGAAAATCACTGCGCCTGAATTGCTTGAATTAGGAATCATTGATAAGGTGATTCCTGAAACGTTTAACAATGAACCTCTGCCGCAACCAAAAATCGCTCAGATGATGAAAAAAGCACTGATCGAAAAATTGACGGAACTCTCTGCAAAAGAACTTCCAGAGCTATTAGAAGAACGGTATCAGCGTTTCCGTAAATATTAAGAAAAGCACACTCTGCCAAACAGTAAATTGCGAGGCAGAGTGTTTTTTTGCGCAAAGCTTTTTTCTGATCACTAGACAAAGAAAATAAAAGGATTAAATGAGAATGGTAGTTTTTTTAAAAGAAATGCGGTATAATCTTGGTTTGAGGAGTACATTATGTGCTCCTTCATTTTTTGAATGAGGAGACCATATGTTTTCAAAATACAAACCAACATGGATGGTCGAAGCCATCTATCAAATCACCCCTGCACAATTAAAAAATCTTGGGATCAAAGCTGTGTTGACTGATTTAGATAACACATTGATTGCATGGAACAATCCTGATGGTACCGAAGAACTGTTAGATTGGATCTTAGAAATGCGAAATGCTGGAATTCCGGTAGTCGTTGTATCGAACAACAACTCAAAACGTGTAGAACGTGCAATCAAAAAGTTTGATCTGATGTACGTAGCAAGAGCGATGAAACCTTTTGCTCATGGAATCAAACATGCACAGAAAAAATTGAATGTAAACAATGATGAAATCGTAATGGTCGGTGACCAGATCATGACGGATATCCGCGGCGCGAACAGTGCTGGTATCCGAAGCATTTTAGTCAAGCCTATTGTTGAGACAGACAGTTGGAAAACACAGTTCAATCGTTTTTGTGAACGAAGAATCATGGCACATCTCCTGGTGAAATATCCAGATATGGGCTGGCGAGGTGGAATTGAATGAACGAAGAATTATATTGTATCGGCTGTGGCGCGCGTATCCAAACAGAAGAACCAAATGAACTGGGATATACGCCGAAAGCAGCATTAGAAAAAGGGATTGCTTCTGGCGAAATCTATTGCCAAAGATGTTTTCGTTTGCGCCACTACAACGAGATCCAAGATGTTTCTTTGACAGATGATGATTTTTTACGTCTTTTGAACAGTTTAGGAACCGAAGACGCATTGATCGTAAACGTAGTAGACATCTTTGATTTCAGCGGTTCGCTGATTCCGGGACTGCATCGTTTTGTCGGTGATAATCCTGTTTTGCTGGTAGGGAATAAAGTAGACATCCTGCCGAAATCATTGAAGAAACCGAAATTGACACAATGGATGAAAGAACGTGCCCATGAAGCAGGTCTGCGTCCAGTCGATGTTTTACTGACAAGTGCGAAGAAACCTCATGAGATGTCTGAACTTCTTGAAAAGATCGAAGAGTATCGTGAAGGAAGAGATGTTTATGTGGTTGGTGTCACAAATGTTGGGAAATCGACATTGATCAATCAAATCATCAAAAACACAGCAGGCGTCAAAGACTTGATCACGACTTCTCAGTTCCCAGGAACGACACTTGACAAAATCGAGATTCCATTAGACGATGGACACTTTTTGATCGACACACCAGGGATCATCCATCACCATCAAATGGCGCACTATTTAGGGAACAAAGATTTACGGATCATTGCACCAACCAAAGAAATCAAACCAAAAGTCTATCAGCTGAACCCAGAACAAACATTATTCTTAGGCGGCCTTGCACGATTTGATTTTATCAGCGGCAGCCGAAGCTCATTTATTGCTTATGTGTCGAATGATGTCGCGCTTCACCGTACGAAATTAGAAAAAGCGGATGACTTTTACAAAAAACACGTAGGCGGATTATTACAGCCGCCGCGTCCTGACGAAGTCGAGGATTTCCCTGAGCTTGTCCGTTTTGAATTTTCGATCAAAGAAAAAACAGATATCGTTTTTGCCGGTTTAGGCTGGATCACCGTCACAGAACCATCAGTCGTGGCTGGCTGGGCTCCTAAAGGCGTAGATGTCATCAAACGAAAAGCATTGATTTGAGGAAGAAGGATAAATATGTTAAGAGGAAAACAAAAACGTTTTTTAAGAAGTAAAGCCCATCATTTGCAGCCCATTTTCCAAATCGGGAAAGGCGGGATCAATTCTGCAATGCTGGTACAGATAAATGAAGCTTTAGAAAAAAGAGAATTGATCAAAGTGACTTTACTGCAAAATACAGACGAAATCGCTGAAGAAGTTGCACAAGTCATCAAAGACGAAGTGCAATGCGAAATCGTACAGATCATTGGCAGAGTCCTTGTTTTGTACAAACCATCAAGCAAAGAAAAATACCAAAGAATCTCAAAAGAAGTAAACGCTGTTTAAGGAGAGTGAGCAAGATGTCTGCGCAAACTAGTACATTTGTCCGTTCACACGTTTTCCCGAAAGAAATGCCGCAATTCTTTGAAAAACGCAAACAAGTAGGGATACTTGGAGGAACATTTAACCCTGTACACATCGCCCATTTAGTTATGGCTGAACAGGCAGGACAGAATCTAGGACTTGATTGCGTATATCTGATGCCTTCTTATCAGCCGCCTCATGTGGATGAAAAAAAGACGATCGCCGCTGAGCATCGTTTGAATATGCTGGAATTAGCAATCGAAGACAACCCGTTTTTGACCATAGAAACAATCGAATTGGAACGCGGCGGGAAAAGTTATACTTACGATACGATGAAGGCTCTGACGCAAAAAAATCCTGACACTGATTATTACTTTATTATTGGCGGCGACATGGTCGAGTACTTGCCGAAATGGCATAAAATCGATGAATTAGCACAAATGGTCAATTTTGTTGGGATCAAACGTCCAGGTTATGAGATGGATACACCTTATCCTGTTATCTGGGTAGATGTTCCGATGCTGGAAATCAGCTCAACGAAAATCCGTGAAAAAATCAGCCAAGGCTGCTCTGTCCGTTATCTCGTTCCTGACAAAGTGATCGAATATATCGAAAAAGAGGGGTTGTATCAAAATGGATTATAACCAATCATACACAGCTTACTCCCGGGAGATGCTGCTTCAAAAAGTGCAGATGCGGATGAGCGAACAGCGATTCAAACATGTATTAGGTGTTGAAGAAGCTGCTGTTGCTTTAGCAGAAAAGTACGGTGCTTCGCCTGAAAAGGCAAGTATCGCTGCACTTACTCATGACTATGCAAAAGAACGTCCAGATGATGAATTCATTATGGTGATCAATCGAGATGGATATGATCCAGAACTTTTGAACTACGGCAATGCGATTTGGCATGGACTAGTTGGTGCATCGTTTGTTGAACGTGAATTAGGCATCACGGATGAGGAGATTTTACAAGCAATCCGTGTTCATACAACCGGTGCTGCCGAAATGTCTGTCTTAGATAAAATCATTTATGTAGCAGATTATATTGAACCTGGAAGAACTTTTCCTGGGGTCAAAGATGCAAGAGAAATCGCAATGAGCAGTTTAGACGATGCGGTTGCTTTCGAAACAAAACATACATTGCTGCATCTTTTAGAAAATGAGCAGCAAATCTATCCAAAAACGATCGAGACATATAATTATTGGGTCGCCGGCAAGAGATAGATAAAAGGAGGAGCATTATCATAGATAGTAAAAAAATATTGGAAATCGCTGTAAAAGCAGCCGATTCAAAACGAGCAGAAGACATTTTAGCATTAGATGTACGCGAAGTATCGCTTTTAGCAGATTATTTTGTGATTTGTTCAGCAAATAGTGAACGTCAATTAAATGCAATCACTGAAGAAATCATTGAAAAAGAAGAAGAAAACAAGGTAGAAGTAAACCGAATCGAAGGAAAAGAAGGCGGCAAATGGATCTTGATCGATCTTGGCGACGTAATCGTCCATGTATTCCATGCGTCTGAAAGAAGTTTCTACAACTTAGAAAAACTTTGGTCCGATGCACCGCTTGTTGATCTTCACGAATGGATGGATTAGGATGTCTTACGAAACATTCGCTTTTGTCTATGATGAAGTCATGGACGAAGGATTGTACGAGAAATGGCTCGCTTTTTCCAAGAAGCATTTGCCTGAAGGTACAAAGAATATTTTAGAATTAGCTTGCGGAACCGGTGCTTTAGCTGTTTCTTTTGCAAAAGACGGATACGATGTGACAGGTCTTGATCTATCAGAAGAAATGCTGATGATGGCAAGTCAACGAGCGTTTGAAGAAGAAGTATCGATCCAATTTGTTGAAGGAAATATGCTGGATCTGTCTGAAGTTGGCCAATACCAAGCAATTACTTCCTTCTCTGATTCATTGTGTTATATGAAAAATGAACAAGAAGTCCAACAAGTATTTGACGAGGTCTACCAAGCATTAGAGGAAGAGGGAACGTTCATTTTCGATGTTCATTCCATGTACCAGATCAATGAAGTTTTTCCTGAATACAGCTATCATTACCAAACGGAAGAATTTGCGTTTCTGTGGGACAGCTACAAAGGAGAAGAACAAAACAGCATTGAACACTTTTTGACATTTTTTATCAAAGATCCTGAACAGTCGGAATTATTTATTCGTCGCGATGAACTGCATGCAGAACGAACATATACGATGGATAATTATTTGAGAATGCTGGAAAATAGCGGCTTTTCATCTGTTTCTGCTTATGGTGATTTTACCGAAGAAGAACCAAATGAAGAGACAAGACGCTGGTTTTTCGTTGCTCAAAAATAAACGGCAGACACATTTGTTCAACTTCAGCGGTTGCGGCAAATGTGTTTTGTTCCTATTTATCCAAAAAGTCTGGTTGGCACTTGTCACAGGCTTTTTTACTTAGAAAAAAAGTGGAGGTGAAGGAGATGAAAAGCTGCGGGATCATCGTAGAATACAATCCTTTCCATAATGGCCATGCCTATCATGCAGAAATGGCACGAAAGAAAACAGGAGCAGAAGTAGTGATTGCTGTCATGAGCGGGAATTTTTTGCAACGGGGCGAGCCAGCTATTTTAGATAAATGGCAAAGAGCTGGTCAAGCGCTGCAAAACGGTGTTGACATCGTGGTGGAATTGCCACCTGAATGGGCAGTGCAGCCGGCAGATTATTTTGCTCGGGGCGGAATCAAATTATTGGAAGCTTTAAACTGTGATGCGTTATGTTTTGGTACAGAAGGCAGCGAACAATTCGATTATGAAGCATTTGGCACTTGGGCGTTGGAAAATGATTCATTCATTCAGCAAGAATACCAAAAAATCGGAGAGACTGGACAAAGTTATCCTGAAAAAATGACTCAGATTTTCCAAGAAAATTGGTCAGGCGAAACCATCGATTTTTCTTCACCCAATCAAATATTGGCCTTGAGCTATGCAAAAGAAAATGCGAAAATCAAACAGCCGATGAAACTTTTTCCGCTTCACCGAAAAAATGCTGATTATCATGATCAGGAAATCCGACATGAACATATCGCAAGCGCCACGGCTATCAGAAAAGCCGTGAGCGAACAGCGGCCGTTCAAAGAGACTGTACCGCTTCAAACCTATGAAGATTTGCTTGCAAATCCGCGCCAGACTTGGGAAGATTACTGGCCGTTTCTGCGCTATCAGCTCCTTGCCTCCGAAAAAAATGAGTTAACAGACATTTATCAAATGAGTGAAGGAATCGAAACACGTTTGAAACAGGCTGCTGCGAGAGCAGAAAATTTTGAAGCATTTCTTGACCAAGTAAAAACAAAGCGATACACACGAACAAGGTTACAAAGGCTAGCTTGTTATGTCTTGTTGAATATTACTTCTCAACATATCCAAGAACAGCAAGAAAAAACGTACCTGAACATCTTAGGTTTCACTAAAGCAGGCCAACGATTTTTGAAAGAAAAAAAAGAGGCGCCTATTTTGACTCGAATAGGCAAGAAAGAAGCCAACGAAGCAAATCTCCTGATCAAAAGCGATAAACTCTACGCAATGCCGAAAAAACAGATACCGGAACAAAATTTTGGCCGGATACCGCTTCGTTATCCAAAAGAAAACGAACAATGAGCTTCTGACAAAGATTCCAATAAAAAAAGCTTCACAGAAAGGCTATTCACAAGTATAATGGAACAGGACGTTTTTGCGTTGCGAAACAACTAAACAAAAGAAAGCGAAGTGAGAATATGGGTCGTAAATGGGCAAATATTGTAGCAAAGAAAACTGCAAAAGATGCAAACAACAGTCGAATTTATGCTAAATTCGGAATCGAAATTTATGCGGCAGCGAAATCAGGTGATCCTGACCCACATGCTAACCAAAAATTACGTTTCGTCATCGAACGCGCTAAAACCTATAATGTACCGAAACACATCATTGACCGAGCAATCGAGAAAGCAAAAGGTTCAGGAGATGAAACTTATTCTGAATTGCGTTATGAAGGATTTGGTCCAAATGGTTCAATGATCATCGTTGATACATTGACAAACAATGTAAACCGCACTGCAGCAGATGTACGTGCTGCATTTGGTAAAAACGGTGGGAACATGGGTGTTTCTGGTGCTGTTTCTTACATGTTTGATAATACTGCTATTTTTGGCTTTAAAGGCGATGACGCAGATGAGATCCTTGAGTACTTGATGGAAAAAGACATCGATGTTCGCGACGTACTTGAAGAAGACGATCAAATCATCGTTTATGGAGAAGTAAGTGATTTCCACAATATCCAAGAAGCTTTAAAAGAAAAAGGCATCACTGAATTTTCAATCGCTGAGATCCAAATGATTGCTCAAAATGAAGTAACATTGACAGGCGAAGATTTGGAAAAATTTGAAAAACTCATCGATACATTAGAAGACTTAGAAGATGTACAAAATGTTTTCCATAACGTAGAATTGGAAGACTAAATAGTCTGAGCAGTTATCGAAAATAAAAAGAAGCGAGATCATCGTGTGGATTTCGAAAGGTTTGATTCTTGATCAAACCTTTCGAGACGTATACGGGTCTCGGCTTCTTTTTTTTCGAAAAGAGGCTGTTCAAACAACAAAATTTCACTTTTTTCTCTGATTTGATTTCCCTTCTATTTTACACCTGTGGTATGATAGAAATAGAAAGTGCATTAGAAGTGGGGAAGCAGATATGGAAGCAAAAATTATTCTAGAACCTTTTCAGCGTATTTTAAGCGGTTACCAAAAAGTGGAAGAACTTTCCGTCAATATTTCTGATTGTTCGCAATTAGCACAACAATACGCAAAATACGGGGTAGAAGGATATCGTTTAGGCAATTATGTCGGTACGGGATATCTTAATCGTTATTTAGAGTGCTCAGTTGAACGTGCACCTATGCTGATCTATAAACGAAAATACTTGATTCCGCTGCTTTTCAGACGTTCAGATACGGCATTTCGGTTATTTGAAGAATCCTATCGAATGGATGCTTTTTTTCTTTTACTGGAATGGAGCTTGAAACATCAGCCAAGCAAAGTACTTGTCGTAAAGAATCCTGAAAATAGCAAAAGGAAAGAATATGTGATCGACAGTGCCTATCTTGCTTTTCGTGTGAGTGAGATTTTGGACAGCGGCGGCTATCCGATCAGCAATTTTCAGACAATCGAACAGTTCATGGATTGGAATCGTATTTATCGGCTGATCGATAATGGTGGAATCGGCCGTCACAGCAAGGTTTTTGATCCGGAATTTCCAGAAAACCTGGAAGAATTGCGAATGATCATCGAGCTGGTCAAATTGAAGTATCCGTATACGGAACTAAGTGTTTAGCGAACAGCAATTATTTATTTTTGATAAAAAGACCGAGCGTATCAAGCGCTTGGTCTTTTCTTATGTTTCGGAAAGTTTACAGCAAAAAAACCGGCTAGTATTATCTAGCCGGTCAAATGATTTATTTTAATTTACTTGGTTCTAATTGCTGCCAATCTTTACTATAGAAAGAACTATCCATCTTGTAAGTGCTTGGCTTTTGCTCATCTTCAAGGAATGGCCTGATTGCTTGATCAGCAGCCAACCAGCCTCTCCAACCTAAATGGATCGCATCTTCCATGAAATAATCAGTGTCAGCTTGGTCAGTAAAATCAGCAATATGATTGAAACCTTGACTATTTAATTGGTATTTTATCTTCTTAGCAAACTCTTGCATCATTGGATGAGATAGTTTCGTATAGTTATGCCATTTTCCATTAACAGGCGGAATGATAAACAATGCTTCTGAATGATTTTTTGCCAGTTGATCCAAAATTAATTGGAAATCAGAAAACTCTGGTGAAAAACGATAATCTTGATTTTTATCGGAATCTTTCAATTTCTCTAGATGACCCTTAAGGCCATTAAAATTGCTGTTTTTCAAACCATAGGGATTATTGCTTGTTTCTTTTTTACCGATTTCATTTGCTAACTGTATCAGCGTTTTTTCTTGGTATTCATTTGGCAAAAGATCAACAGATTGATCAATGATTTTTTGCTTGTTTTCTATACCGATATTGCTAAAAATCTCATCCTCTCGCTTGAGCATATTCCATTGAAGTTTTTGGTAGCTCAGGCTTTCGGCAGAAGGTGTGAGACCTTTTTCTATGTTTTCTAAAATCGTTTTTAATGAAATATTGGTATTTATCTTGGGATAATCCAATAATCTTTTGACGAAATAACGATCAGCAGAAGTAATTTTTTTCAATGAGAACAACCAGTCATAGATTTGAAGTTCAGACGAACGTTTGTCAAAAGAATTAGCGGACAAACCATTTTTCCCAAACCATTGAGGGGAAAGAACGACGATGACTTTTTTATTTTTTAATATCTCTCCTGTTGAGCCCATCATCATTGAGAGGATCAATGATTGTGTTCCAGGGGCGCCAAGTAAGAATGGCGTGTAGCCGCGTTTATATTTTTCAGCTAAAGGAGTAGGGTGCAAAGGGCTGATTCTGCTCAATTCACTCGAGCCGAAAAAGGGAACATATTCTTTTTCGGCCAAAGCTCTATTCTTGATTACATCCCCTTCAAGCACACTTTCTGACATTGAAGCTGAAGCACGTTTGATGACTTCAGGATTGTAAGTGTCTAGACGGTAAGGAGATGTAAAAAAGACAGCGAGCAGACCGAAAGCGACAACGATTGGTCCAAAAATCGCGAAAAGTTTCTTTTTCATAACTTAACCTTTCAGAGCTGCTACTTGTTCAATGATTTTATCAGGCGTACCCCATTCCTCTCTGTCAAATTCAGAAACTGGGACTTGGACGTCTAATTGTCCATCTAGTTCAACAAATAATTCGACAGAAGCTAAAGAATCAAGAAGTCCTTCATCAAATAAGTGGATATCTCTGTTATTTCTTACTTCATCTGTTCCTGTGATTTCTTCTAAAATAGTTAAAATTTGTTCTTCCATGTGTAATCTCTCCTTAATTTTTATATGATTAGTTGATTAATTTGTAAAAAAAAGTTTGTCTAAAAATCCTGAAAAAATCAGGAGGCTGAAACAGACAGCTTGGAAGGTAAAGAAGATTGCCAAGCCATGGGTAAATTTATTTGAAGGTAATTGTTTTTTATGTTTTTTCTTGAAGCGCAGCCAAGCATCAGTGAAACAAATCAAGCAAGCATGATAAAGACCATATGCGATGTAATACCATGTCAATCCATGCCAGACGCCCATTAAAAGAAATAAAGCGAAATAACCGATATTCGACGCAACAACTTTACTTTTGAATATTTTTTTCTTTATCAAGAAAAACATCAAACGCATATAGACGTAATCACGGAACCAGAAGGACAATGACATATGCCAGCGATTCCAAAATTCTTTGATGTTCCAAGATAAAAATGGTTTGTTGAAATTGATTGGTGTTTCATAACCCATCAGATAACTCGTACCGATTGCAAACAAACTATATCCCGCAAAATCAAAAAACAAGTACAGACTATAGACATACATATAACCAACCAATGACCAAGAGATTCCGCCATGCTGCAGTGACATCTCTTGGAGTACTGGAAGCAGTAGTTGACCAAGATGATAACCAATAATAAATTTGTACAAAAAACCTATAAAAATATTTTGGATTCCTTTACCTAGTAAAACGACATATTTGTCAGGATCAGGAGGCATCAATTGGTCTGCTTCAAATCTTCGGTACCGATCAATCGGACCAGAAGAAATCGTTGGGAAAAAAAGCAGGAATTGAATATAGCGGAAGGGTTGATACGATTTGATCAATCCATCTTTTATTTCAATCAGCATTTGAACTGCTTTAAATGTTAAGTAGGAAATACCTAAAAAACCAATGAGTGAAGCTTTATCTTTGTCAAAGAAAGGCATTACTTTCACTAGGATCAAAGGAGCAATTGCTAAAATAACAGCTAAAAAGTAGTAGACTGACTGATTTTTCCTTTGCCGAAGAATAAAATAGAGCCACACAAGTGCAGTTTGCCAAAGGATATAAGCAACGAGTGTTACACCTTGTATCCAATAGGTCCCGCCAAAACTAATGAATAAAAAGAATAGGGTGACTGCTGTTTGATATAAAGGCAATCTTTTTCCACGAATCAATAAAGACAAAATGATCGGGGAAAGTGCCATGGCTAAAAGTAAAAAATAAAACGGTTCTGCATAAGGGATCATGTGAGGGATCGTCATGCAAGGTTCACCTCAGCTAATAGTTTTTTACGATCGATTTTTCCATTTACTGTCTGAGGCAAAAATTCAACATAATGGAATTTTTGAGGAATCATATAGTCCATGACGAAATGAGCGAGTTCTTCTTTGATCGATTTCGTTAATTTAAAATCAGGTTGCATCAGACTATTTTCTAACACAACAAAGGCGACTAGCTGCTGGACTTTTGTCCCTTGGTATTTTGGTATGACAACGGCTTGTTTGATGCGTGTATCTTTTAAGAGATTGTGTTGGATATCTCCAAGTTCGATCCGATAACCGTGCAGTTTGATTTGCTGATCGATCCGTCCGTCATAGAATAAAAGACCATCTTTTGACAGGCTTCCTGCATCGCCTGTACGGTAGCTTGGCAATCCCTCTTTTTCAAAGAAAGCTGCGGCTGTTTTTTCTGGATTATTCAAATATCCTTTTGATACGCTTGGACCTGAAATAATGATTTCGCCAATTTCACCGAAAGGAACAGGCTTGTTATCTTGAATGATCGAAACAGTTGTATCTTCTTTTACATAGCCAATTGGTAGTTTTTCATATTTTTCCAATAATTGCTGGTCAATTCGAATGCTTGAAATAGCTACGGTTGCTTCAGTAGGGCCATAAGTATTATAGATATTTGCATGAGGGAATCGTTTTAATAGATTCTCAGCAGTTTTTTTCGTAAGTTCTTCTCCGCAGAATAAGAAAGTTTTTAAATCTGGTACATGTTCTTCATCAAATGTCGGTTCCATCAAACAAATATCAATAAAAGAAGGGGTGGATACCCAGACATTTAAGTTTAATTTTGGCAACACAGAAAATAACTCTCGGAAATTTTGTACTGTTGCTTTTTCTAAAGGTTTCAGTACGCCGCCAGAAACAAGTGCTGGATAGAGAGAAAAAACAGAAAGGTCGAAAGAAAAGGGGGCTTGTGCTAAAAAGTGCATGCCTGTTTCGATATCAAATTCAGTTAATACCCATTGAATAAAACTTATTAAATTATCATGGCTGATTTGTACTCCTTTTGGTGCGCCGGTCGTTCCTGAAGTAAAGATGATATAAAAGTTATCGGTACCGCTTACCATGTTTCGGGGAGAAAAAGCTGTTTTTTGTTTACTGATGGATTGTAATTCTTCTTTTGTCATAACAGGTATCGAATGTGTATTCTCTAAGCCGTCAGCAACACTGATGATCATCGCAGGTTTTGCAACATCAATGATTGATTCGATTCGTTCTTTCGGTGTATTTGCTTCGATAGGGAGATAGGCATGACCAGCTTTTACAGAGCCTAAAAATGCCACGATCATTTCGAATTCCAAATTGCCAAAAACAGCAATCGGTCCTTCATTTAGTTCTTCTAAGTAAAAGGCAAGTGCATCGGATGCCTGTTTTAATTCACCGAAAGTATAAGTTTCGTTATTTTGATAAGCAATACAATCTGGGTCAGTGACTCCCCAATAGTCGATTGCGTCGATGATTGATTTCATTTTCATAATATTCCTCCTAAAATTCATTGTAGATAAATGTTCCTCCCTGAATATTTTTGTAGTGGTATAAGTAAATCAAGAATAGCAGTACCGCACTATAAAAAATTGTTCGGGAGATAAATGTTCCCCAATCATTCAAAAACATCTTGGATAGCCATTTTTTCATTGAAATCCCCCTTGATTTGTTTTTATATAAGTTATTTAATTTTAGTTTTTAATAACGTTTATAAATACTATAATAATTATTCGATTTTGACTAGTATGTTACATTGATGCGTTCCTGTCGTATTGTCAAAACCGCCAAAAAAACATGATGAACTATGGTTGATAAACCGATAAAAGAGATAAAGAAGAAGGGTTGATACCAAACCAACAAGAACGATTCGGAAAATAACTTTTTTCATCAAACGCCTCCTTAAATAACTGATTCTTCTATAAAAATATTTATCGATAACGTTCTAAATAACGTTTACATATTTTTTTGATGAATGCTGGTTTATGAATAGTATAATTAAGAAAAATAAGAGCAGTTAACAAATCAACCGCTTTCGTTGATTCGCCTATTTATATAAAAAACTGAGTGAGCGGCGGCTGCCCCTTACTCAGTTTTATGTTGTTTTTAATGAACGATGGTTTAAGCTTCTTCTAATTCGTCTGCTGTTACCCATTTATGATCTTTGACTGCATCATCGCCATTTGTTGGTGTGTAGTCGACCATGTACGCTGTTTCTGTTACAGCGTCTTCAATTGTTGCTTCTGCGCCTTTCATACCTTCCATATGATCCGCTTTTAATTTAACTTTGTCGCCTTTTTTCAAATCAGTTTGATCTGTGTCTAATTCTTCTTGAACGACCCATTTGTGGTTTTCAACTTTTTCACCGGTTGTTGTTGATTCATAGGTTACTTCATAGAGTGTTGTTTCATATGCTCCTGTGACAGTTGCTTCTGCGCCATCCATACCTTCCATGTGATCTGTTTTTAGGATTACTTCGGAACCTACTGGATATTTAGGATCTGTACTTTCCACCATGCTGTCGATCACGCTTGTTTCAGAAGCGCTTTCTGTACTTTCCTCAGAAGAAGTACTTTTATCTGTGCTTTCTGAGCTGCTTGATTCTACAGTTGTAGATGATGATGCTTCAGTTGAAGATGAATCTGTTTTTTCTTTTGCCTCTCCGCATGCACCTAAAAGTAATGCAGCACCTACGCCAAGACCGATTAATAAACTTGTTTTTTTCATTGTGATCCTCCTGATAATGTTTTTTTGTGAAGCTGTATATGTCGTTCACTGGCATAATAATAACCAAGATGTTGAAAATTGAAAATCGAAAAGGCTTGGAAATTCATTTTAAAAAAACTGCTTATTTAATTATTTCATATATATCATTTGATTTTGTTGTTGATTTATCAATGTTTATTTCTGTTTTTCTTGTTTTTTTGTTCTAAATGAAAAAATAAAATAACTTTTAGTTTTTTGTCTATTGAAGTTTTTCATAACAGGGGAAGATGGACGGTGCGAAAGGTTTTACATTTTACTGTTGGGTGGGTTGTTATTTTTTGGGAGGGTGAAATCTTATTTACGGAGGAGAATGAAATAAAAACTGCCGCTGATTACCGTTGCAGTGCCTATTTTTTTAGAATAAGTAACATTGATTGTCATTTTATAGGGTTGTGATAAACTTTAAAAAACTTAAAAATCACTACTGTTATAAACAGTGGATCTTGATGATCAAAAAGAAACCGTGGTAAGGAGGAACGTAAATGAAATCGTTTGCTGAAATCATTAGTAAAGGTTTGCTGATGCTGCTTGTATTTATCGTTATCAATTTAGTGACGATCTTGTTAGTTGTAGATGAAAATGAATGGAATATGTCAAAAAGAACTTCCGAAACGATATATATAAGCAACGAGAATGAAAAAATCGATAATGGCACAAAAATAGTAAAGAAAATCGACCATTTATTCTCTGTACAAATAAACCATCTACTGCACAAATTAGATCAGCTGCATATTATAAGTATGATCAAAGAATTTATGGGGATAATCGTCCAAAAATCGGTTTTTGATTTGACAGTTCCTCGAATAATCATCCGTTGAACAAGCTGAAACAGACAAAATATAGAAAAAACAAGAGAGACTGAATCATTGTCCTCGTATTATAAAGGTGGGAAATTTTACTATGACACATACATTTGTTTATGCACATCCAATCAAATCCTATATTTTTAGACATTTAAAACTTTCACTCGAGCAATTTTGTGAGCGCTATAATTATAATCCGGAAATAATTACTAATTGGATTTCTTATGGGCAAAGAATCGAGTCTCTGCCAGCCTCTTTTATTTATGATTTATCTAACGCGGCGCAATCAAATATGTCTGATGTCTATCATGATCTCCTGATACTTCAAGATGATTATGATTACTTTACGAGTATGTATGGTTAGATTAAGGAGAATAAAAAGTGACGAAATCAAGATTAGAAGCTTTTACAGATGCTGTTGTGGCAATTATTTTAACTGTTACAGTACTGGACATCAAAATTCCCGATTTTGCCGGGTTACAATCTTTGCTGGAAATCAGAAGTACATTATTAGCCTATGCGGTCAGCTTTATTTTTATTTCAGTCATCTGGGTCAATCATCATCGAGTATTCCAAATGGCAGAACAAATAAATTATCGGGTAGTTTGGGCAAATATTTTTTGGCTTTTTTGGCTGACTCTCTGTCCTTCAGTGACAAGCTGGGTCGGTCGAAATCCAAATGCTTTTTGGCCAGAAATGAGCTATATCGTTGTGTATACGATGTGGAGCTTTTCTTTTTCGATATTGTTATACCAAGTAAAGAAAGCAAATCCGCCAGCATCTCATGTAGTCAAAGTTCTTTCCCAGGATCGCAGAAGCGTTTTATCAATCTTTATTAATTTGAGTTTGATCCTAGGTGTTTTTTTTATTCCGATTATCGGACTGTTTGGCCGTTTTATAGTTTCTGGAATATGGATTTTTTCCTACAAGAAAGCGGCAGATTATTATCAACGTGTATTTTCGAAACGCTAAGATAGTCGTTCGATTGATAGTTAAATTATTGAAGAGGTGAGAAGATGGAAAAAAGCATCATCTATGATAAAGAAAATGGATTAATGCTGGATCTCTATGGAAGTGAAAATGCAAAAGCCGCTATTATCTTGATTCACGGGGGTGGTTGGTTTCGCGGGGATAAAAAGCCAGAAAAACCATTAGCAGAAAAATTAGCCAAGGAAGATTTCTTGGTTGTTGTTCTCAATTACCGTTTAGCACCTAAGGATATTTTCCCAGCAGCTAAAGAAGATGTTCTAAAGGTATTTGAATGGTTAAATGCAAGCTCGTATCGCTTTAACGGAAAGATAGCCGCAATAGGTGCTTCAGCTGGAGGAAACTTGGCTGTTGAATTAGCCTTAGCAAAAGGAATACCTGCAGCTTCTTGGTCTGGGATCATTGATTTGTATGATTGGATGGAGGAGCATCAACAAGTAGTGCCTGTTATGAATCAGGAAAGAACTACTAAACAAACGAATGGCAGCGACATTGATCAAACAGGCAAAAACGATGCTTTTTATAAGTGGTTTATATTAAATTATGTGAACCAAAATCTAGAGCTTTTAAAGCAAGCAGACCCGTTACATCGTGTCTCTGAAAAAAGCGGTCCGCTCTTTTTAGCAAATTCTATCCAGGAATTCGTTCCTTTAAGCGGTGTTTATCATTTGCAGCAAAAACTTGCAGAATACGGTGTCCCTAGTGAAGTAAAGCTGATTGAAGGGAAAAGACACGGAGCAGCTTACGCTGATGAGGTGTATCAAACGACCTTGATATTTTTACAAAGATACTTATAAATCAACTATTGTTAGAGTTTTCTCTAGACAAAAAGCACTTGCCATTTTGGATTGCTAAATGGCAAGTGCTTTTTGTTGTCAGTTTAATGATATAGA
Source organism: Enterococcus faecalis 13-SD-W-01 (assembly GCA_000415185.1). Classification (GTDB taxonomy): domain Bacteria; phylum Bacillota; class Bacilli; order Lactobacillales; family Enterococcaceae; genus Enterococcus_B; species Enterococcus_B faecalis_A. The sequence continues at coordinate 11,985 of KE351649.1, read as the reverse complement.
CTTATTGAATATGCTGCTTAAAGAAAATCAGATGCTGTAGAAAGAATGGAACTCTTTTTGATACAATCCAGCAATCAATTGGGCTTTCCGAAACTTCACTTTTCGCACACTGCGAGGTAAAAATCGTCGGAATTCTTCTTCATTGTAGCCAACTTGAAGAGCATTTTCAGCCACAATGAGAGGTCGCCTAATCAAACTAGGATAGACTTCCATTAGTTGAAGCAACTGGAACATAGAAAGCTCATCGATATCTACGTTCAATTTTTGGAAAACTTTCGAACGAATCGAAATGATATCATCTGTACCATTTTCAGCCACAGCTAAAATCGCTTTCAATTCATTTTTGTTCAGTGGTTCTGCGAAAATATTTCGTTCTTCAAATGGGATATCATGCGCATTTAGCCATGCTCGAGCTTTTCTGCAAGTAGTACAGCTGGGGGAAACATATAAGACTAACAATGTATATCACTCCAATTCTAATCAGTAATCGATTGTTTGGTTTTTTGCCCAATAAAAAGTTTAAGCGTTTTTATAATAGCGGAACTAGAAGAAAAGTAGATATAACGTAAAGATACTCATATCAAAAATGTAATGGATAATATAACTTACCCAGATATTTTTTGTTCTGACATAAGCGTTTGTTAGAACGACACGAGTTAAAGAAGTATTGATAATTCCTTGTACAACTCCTCCATAAGTCCAAGTATGAGCCATGCCAAAAATGATCGAAGACAATACAACAGCAATAACAGTTGTCCATGTGTTATTTAGTTTCAGGAATTTTCCTAAACTAACAAGTGCTAAGAATGGTACGATCGCAATAAGTTCTTCGCCCATAAGCTGGAAGATGCTTTCAAATCCATGGATAAAAAATGTCGATACATCATGAGTAAGTGCAGGATTAGCAGTAGACGTCACGGAAGAACCAAAAAGAAGAGCATTAGCGATAGCAGCTACCCAAGCTAAGATGGTAAAAACAACAATTATCTTTGCATCTTTCCAAGTCAGTTTCTTGAATAAAAGCTTCCAATTGTCTTTTGCTGCCCACTCAAGTCCGCCAATATTGATCAATAGATAAAGCATTCCTCCTAAAACCGAGAATTCCGGCCAATGTTTTTTAACTGCCTCTAAAAAGGAGCCGTGTAAAAGCAGTTCTAACATGTCACTATAGAAAAAGGTAAGGAAAAAGAAGGAGAAGAGAGTGATGGAAATTAGTTTGAACCATGCAAATAAATCAAAAGAAGATTTCTCACCGTAAGTGTATGGATAATGTAAATCATAATTTTTTTTGAACATTTGAAACACCTCTATTTTATTTTTTACGTAGCTAGCTAAACGTTAGTAGAATGTTATATTGTATTAAAAATTCTGTCAATGAATAACGACTTTGTTATTTTTGGGATGGTATATCCATATTTATAGTAAACTAATCCCAATAAAATAACTGGAATTATGTGCTGTTTTACCTTTGATTCTATTATATGTGGTTTTTTAAAAAATAACGTTTTAAAAAGTATTCATTTCTTGTTCTTATTTTTCGGTGTTTTTTTAATAAATCAATTTGCTTGGTGCAAACGGCGGTATAAGTTATACTTTCCTAAATTATCTAGTAAGTATAAGGAGGCAAGTGCAGACATGAAATTTATTGAAAATTTTTTATTTAAGAGAAAAAAAGGAAAATAAAGTTTATTGGGGAAAATGTACGGATTTCTAGTGATGCTTTGCTTGAAAATCCCGAATCGATTCGATTTGAAAGCGATACCTACTTAGGGCCAGATGCCAAAATATTAGGCAAAGGAAGTCTTTCAATTGGCTCAGGAACAGTTATCGGGCACGCATTCACTTGTTATACGACAAGTTATAATTATGAATCGAATTTGCTGCCTTATGATTTCAATGAGCGCTACGAAACAATTACTATCGGAAAAAATGTTTGGATCGGAGGCAATGTGACCATTGTGAAAGGCGTAACGATTGGAGAAGGCGCGGTGATTGGCGCTGGCAGTGTGATCACAAAGGATATTCCAGAGTGTGCGGTAGCAGTCGGAAATCCTGCACAAATCATAAAATATAGGAACCAGCAAAATTATTGTCGAAACAGAGATTCAGGAAATGTCTATCTGAAAATCAAGAGCATCAAATAAAACTAAAAAAGAAAGCCTATCAAGCAGGCTTTCTTTTTTAGTTGAATACATAGAAAGATGAATAATGAATCAGCGGTACTAGGATAAAATCACCAGTTGTTTGTTCATTCTTACTATTATATAATAAAAGAAAAACAACATTTCGTTATTTATTGTTTAAGTAAGCGCTTGTTCTAAGGTGAACACATCAGCAAATTTATAGAAAAGAAAAGGATTTTTTATGAAAAAAAAGCTGCCGCTAATACTTTTACTGGTTATCTTACTATCAGGTATTCTTATCTGGGTTGTTTTACCAAAAATGAAACAAGAGAAGCAGAACGTCGTCAAGACAACGATTATTGATAAGAATGGAAAACAACTAAAACCTGTTCCTATTACAGAGATTTCAGGAGAACTGGGGAAATGACAGAATGAAAGAAGAAAGCATAACACAGTGGGACAGCAGATACATCATTGGGATATTTCTTGTACTGTTTAGTTTAAAAGGGTTTGGAGAATTTGTTTTGACAGGAAGTCATTCATTTACGCTCGAGGAAGTTGATTTTAGGGCACCGTTTATTCTTGTCGTCATGAATGAATCGTTGAGAATGTGGAATGTCCAGAAACCATTCCGTTTTCTTTTTATCGCGCTCTCTATGATGGATTTGTATTATAAGCGTGACAATAAAATCATGTAAATCTTTCTGTTTTTATTTCGGAAAAATGTTATTATTAATTATGGAAAACGCTTTCTTAGTAGAGCTGAAACGAATTATTGCAGCAATAAAAAAACATAATATATAGGAGGAAAATTTTATGGAAACTCAAACACCTAAAGCAGTAAAAGCAGAAATGGCAAGTACGATCTTAAAAATCGAATTTGACAATGGACAAACAAAATACCTAAGATCCAATTTAAACAAAGTACTTACTGAGTCCTTTTCATTGAAGAAAGGAACCAAAAGAAACATGTTATTGACGCCTCATGCTGTATGGCTGGGTGCAAATGTAGAAATAAAAAAAGATGGAACAGTCGTGGTTAATGATACAGATGAATATTCACCAGAAGAATTGTGGAATAACAGTAAAAATCATATACATGAATTGTGATTTTATAAAAATTTTGAGGTGCTATTAAAACAATAAAAAAGAGCCAGTTCTGGCTCTTTTTTAGGCTTGATTTCATACATACAAATACACAATGAATCAAAAGGAGAAAATAAATTGAAAAAATATCTACTAACGTTTGCCGCAGCAAGTATGTTTGCTGCGATTGGTTATTTTATTTTAGAAAAAAACACAGTTCAATACATCTGGATAGGTACGTTATTAATAGGGATTGCATTATCTGGTACGGCTGTGTCAGGGGATAGAATGAGAGCAAATCAAGTAACAGGAATGAAAAGTGCTGATCGAAATTATTTTTTGTATCCTCTACTTGTTTGTGTGCCATTTTTTATTCTAGATAATTTTTTTTGATCCGATTATTTGAAAAATAATACTTCGATTTTTGCTATAATGAAAAGAAAAATTGCAAACATAATGAAATGAAAGGAGCCATCAACTTGATAACAAATAACCGATTTATCAAATATATAACAAAAAATTGGGAAGTAAAAACTTTGAATCTGTTTGATTCCTTCCTTATTTATATAAGTGTAATTGGTATGACAGTGAGTTTACTGACTATTATATTCCCCGATTTTTACAATTATTATACCAATGCTGTCAATTTATTTTCGATTGGTCTGATCATGGTGTTTGCTGGGCTGGGAGAAGCAATAAAATCTAAATTTGGCAAATGCCTTTTTTTGTTATTTGGCAGCATTTGGGTCATCTATCTTTGTTTATATTATTTTACAGGTTTCCACAATCCAGCTTGGGGGAATTAGTGTTTTTATTAAGGAAAATGAATGCCATTTAAGCAATGTATAACATTCCCTATGAAAATAGGCTTTAGTCAGCTGCATTAGGGTGACTAAAGTCTGTTTTTTATTTTTCACACATTTATGTATACGCATACAAAAATGTGTTGTGTTTCAAATGAAGGTATGGTATTCTCCTAATTGAACCGGTTCAATTTTAAAAAATAAGGAGATATATCAATGAGTTTTGTAGACAGATTATCTGAAAAACTATTGCCACTCGTTTCAAAAATGAATAGTCAACGTCATTTATTAGCTATTCGAGACAGCTTTATCATCACTATGCCGTTAGTAATGGCAGCCTCGATCATGGTGCTGCTCAATGCGTTGATTTTTTCAAATGCAGCTGTACAGAGAATTGTTGATCTTAGTTCTCTTGCTGATTTAGCTTCAATTGTGAATAACGGAACAATGAGTATTTTGTCAGTAGTCGTTTGTTATAACATTGGTTGGAATCTAGCGAGTCATTATATTCGTTCAGGGGAAATGACTGATCCTTCGTTTAGCGCAGTCCATGCAGGCGTATTGAGTGTAGCGGTCTTATTTATTTTGATGCCTGTCCAAAGCATGGTCACATTGGCTGACGGAAGCACAGCAGAAGTTACGGGTGTATTTATGCAAAGCCTAACATCTTCTTCAGGATTAGCTACAGCTATGATCGCTTCTGTCCTAGGTACTGAGTTATTTATGAAATTAGCGAAGATCAAAAAAATCAAGATAAAAATGCCTGACGGAGTGCCGCCAGCAGTTGCAACTTCTTTTAATTCATTGATACCAGAAACAGCAGTTATTCTATTATTCGCTCTTTTTGTTTTTGCACTGGATAAATTAGCTGGCTTGGATTTCCCTAGTCTTATCGAACTAGCGATCCAAACCCCATTGAAAGCATTTGTGTTATCTGTTCCAGGTATTTTGTTCTTGCAGTTTTTCTCTGATTTTCTTTGGGTTTTCGGTATGCACGGTTCAAGTATCTTAGCTCCGATTAGACAAGCGCCATTATTGCAATCGATCCAGGAAAATATGGATGCTTTTTCAGCCGGAAAAGAGATTCCTAACATTATTACAGAGCCGTTTACAAATGCTTTTGGTCTGATTGGCGGCGGCGGTTGTATCTTGCCGCTTGTCATCGCTATCTTATGGGTTTCTAGAAGACAGGATCAGCGTCAAATCGCAAAATTTGGTTTAACGACTTGCTTCTTCAATATCACGGAGCCTGTGATGTTCGGTTTGCCCGTAGTAATGAACCCGATTTACATGATTCCATGCGCATTGATCCCATCTATCAATTTGATCATTGCCTATTTTGCAACAAGTATCGGTTTAATTGATAAAACAGTGGCAGCAGCACCTTGGATCACGCCGCCTGTATTCCAATCATTCATTGCAACTGGCGGAGACATCAAAGCAGCTGTGTTGACCGTATTACTGATTATTTTAGATGTGTTCCTATTTATTCCTTTTGTCATCGCGACAAATAAAGTGAAACGTGAAGGAGTGACAGAACTTGGTTAACTATCCATACCAAGATCCAACGAAAACGATCCGCCAGCGTGTGACTGATTTGTTGAGCCGCTTAAGCTTGAGCGAAAAAGTGGGACAAGTAAATCAGCATCTGTATGGCTGGGAATGCTATCAGCAGAAAGATAATGAGATCAGCTTGACGGAAAAATTTAAAGAACATGTGAAATGGGGCGGCGGTCTGGGCGCGCTTTATGGATTATTCCGAGCCGATCCATGGTCAAAAGTCGACTATTCAAATGGAATACCGGAAGAAGAAAGCTGGAAAATAGCAAATGAAGTCCAAGCATATGTCATCCAGCAATCTCGCTGGGGTATCCCAGCGCTGCTTGTTGAAGAATGTCCCCATGGTCACCAAGCACTCAATAGTATTTCTTATCCAACGAATATTGGGCGAGGCAGTACGTTTGATACAGAATTGATCAAACGAACAAGTCGTTTGATGGCAAAAGAAATGGCGGCAAAAGGTGTTCACTTAGCGTTGGTTTCCACACTTGATTTACTTAAAGATCCACGCTGGGGACGATCAGAAGAATGTTTTGGAGAAGATCCAATCCTTAGTGCGCGGATGAGTGAAGCAATCATCGAAGGTTTTCAAGGAACATTGATTTCTGATGAAGCAGATTTTTGGGATCAAAGTGTAATCGAGATCAACAAAAAACCAGATCAGATTGGAGTTGTCTTGAAACATTGTATCGCACAAGGAGAAGCATTAGGCGGGCATAATTCCGGAACTGTACCAATTGGCAGACGTGAATTTTCTGAAGTTTATACACCGCTTTTACACAGTGCACGTAATGCTGCTGGAGTAATGGCTGCTTACAATGATATCGACGGTGTTCCTTGTCATGTCGATCAACAGTTATTAGAAATCCAGCTGCGAGAAGAAAATGGCTTCAAAGGAGTAGTCATGGCAGACGGTGTTGCATTAGATCGGTTACGAGATGTTTATTCGGAACAGACAGAAGCTGCCGCACAAGCTTTATCTGCCGGAGTAGATCTTAGTTTGTGGGACAACACCTATACGATGATCGAAGACGGAATCCTTGATGGAACAGTCGATGAAAAGATGCTAGATAAAGCAGTGAGCAGAGTACTTGCTGTCAAATTTTTACTTGGTCTTTTTGAAAATCCCTTTATCCAGATGGACACAGAAAAAAGAAACCACGTGTTAGAAGAATCAAGAAAACTAAACGAAGAAGTCGCTCAAGAAAGTTTGGTTCTTTTGCAGAACAATGGAATTTTACCACTAGCAGCTGACGGTAAAAAAATTGCTGTCATCGGACCAAATGCAGACAATATCTATCATTTGTTAGGTGATTATTCTGCGCCGCAAACAAAAGAGCAGCAGCAAAAAACGATTTTACAAGAAATAAAACACATCATGTCAGACTCAGAAATTCTTTATGCAGAGGGCTGTGAAGTCAGAAATGAATTCCAGCAAGAAGCAAAAATCAAAGAAGCACTTGATTGCGCAAAAAAAGCGGATATCGTCATTATGGTATTGGGCGGTTCGAGTGCACGAAATTTTGATATGACTTTTTTACGAAATGGTGCTGTTTCTTCAAAAGGAATCAATATGGATTCCGGCGAGAATGTGGATGTTGCTTCGCTTACATTAGGCGGATATCAAGAATATTTATTAAAGAAAATCTCTGAGTTAGGAAAACCAATAGTCAGCATTCTGATTCAAGGACGTCCCTATGATTTAACAGTAGTCAAAGAAGTATCAGACGCTGTATTAGTTGGCTGGTTTCCAGGACAAGAAGGCGGTCGGGCAATTGCCAAAACATTGATTGGTCAAAGTAATCCTAGTGGTCGATTGAGTATCAGTTATCCGAAAAACAGCCAACAATTACCCGTTTATTATTATCAGCGAGATGCCTCGATCAATGCAGATTATTATGATCAAAGCGGTCAGCCGCTTTATCCGTTTGGCACTGGCTTAAGCTACACAGAATTTGTTTATGAAAACCTTCAATGTCAAAGAGATATTGACAATCTGCTGGTATCCGTTAAAGTTAAAAATAGAGGGCGTATTGCCGGAAAAGTAAGTACACTTCTGTTTGTCAAACTTCTAGGCGGTTCTGTGATCCAGCGCAAAAAACTATTAAAGGATTTTTGCAAAGTTCAGCTTGAACCAGGTGAAGAAAAAACACTTACTTTTACTTTGTCACCAGAAGATTTCCAATATATAGGTGCAGATAATCACTGGCATTATGCGAAAAAAACAAAAATTATGGTTGAGGATCTGAGAACAGAAATCGATCTTGATTGGTAGGAGTAGAGGATTATGGCATCAATAAGAGACGTAGCAGAGTTAGCAGGAGTTTCTACAGGAACTGTTTCGCGTTATTTGAATGGGCAGCGCTTGAAGCAATCAAATATGGAAAAAATCGCTTCAGCCATCCAAGAATTAGACTATAAAGAAAATATCATCGCGAAAGGCTTAAAAAACAATCGTAGTTTTTCATTAGGCTTACTGATGAACAGCATCTCCAGCAGATTTGGTTCAGAAGTGGTATCGGGGATAGAAAAAGTAGCAGAAAAAAATGGCTATAGCATATTGCTTAGTGGTTTTTCTGAAAATCCTCAACAAAATGATGAAAAAATCGACCATTTACTAAAACACGCAGTTGATGGTTTGATCGTTTTTTTATCCGGCGAAGAAAAAGCGGACGCAATGAAATTGACACAGATCCATGTCCCTATTGTTTCTTTAAATAGTCCCGATATCGCGACTGTTGCGGATACTCTTTTATTGAATGACCGCCAAAGTGTTTTTGAAGCAATCACGCAGTTTATCAAAGAGAAGCACAAAAAAATTGGGTATATTTCTGCGCCAACAATTGATTATACAGCGCAAGAAAGGCTTTTAGGTGCGGAAGAAGCGGTAAGCGGAACCACTGTTGAATTGAAAGTAGTCGTTGGAAACTACACGAGACAAAGCGGATATCGAGCCGCAGAAGAATTATTGGACTGGGGAGCAACAGCGATTTTTGTCAGCAATTATAATATGTCGATCGGTACATTAGAATGTTTCAATCAAAGAAGGCTGTTGATTGGACAAGATATTTCTTTTGGCCACTATGATTATTTGTCAAAAGAAGAACAAAGTATGCTGCCTCAAATCACCATTAATCCACCCGCAGAAATAATGGGTGAAAAAGCAGCGCAACTGCTGTTAGAAAGAATCAAAGGATCTGAAAATGGTTCTGATTCACAGAAACAAGTGATTTTGCTGGAAAATCAAGTACTAGGAATAACGAAAGGGGAAAAATAAATGAACTATCAATTTCCAAAAGATTTCTGGTGGGGATCTGCTGCAAGCGGGCCGCAGACAGAAGGACGCGTTGAAGGTGACGGCAAAGGAGAGAACATCTTTGATTACTGGTATGCTAAAGAACCGGAAAAGTTTTTTGATCAAGTAGGTCCAGATAAGGCATCTGAAGTTTATCAAAAATACAAAGAAGATGTTCAGCTGATGGTGCAAACAGGTCACAATACATTTCGAACATCTATCCAATGGAGCCGATTGATCCCCGATGGTACAGGGGAAATCAATCCCAAAGCAGTTGCTTTTTATCATGACTATTTTGATGAATTGATCAAAAATGGTATCGAACCTTTTGTCAATCTGTATCATTTCGACATGCCTATGCCTTTGCAAGAAAAAGGCGGCTGGTTGGCTCGCGAAACAGTGGATGCGTACGTAAACTATGCGAAGACCTGTTTTGAATTGTTTGGCGGGAAAATCAAAAAATGGTTTACTCATAATGAACCAATCGTACCAGTTGAAGCAGGCTATTTGTATCAACTTCATTATCCAGAAGAAAGCAACATGAAACATGCTGTTCAAGTCGGATATCATGAGGCACTCGCTTCTGCTTTGGCGGTCAAAACGTATCGAGAATTGGGACAAACAGGGCAGATCGGGATCATCTTGAACCTAACGCCAAGTTACCCAAGAGATGAAAAGAATCCAGCAGATGTCAAAGCAGCAAAAATCGCTGATGCGTTCTTTAATCGTTCATTCTTAGATCCAGCAGTCAAAGGTATTTTTCCAGAAGAATTGGTCGAGATCCTGAAAGAGTTAGCACTGCTGCCAGAAATGCAAGAAGGTGATCTGGAACTAATCAAAAACAATACGATCGATCTATTAGGAATCAACTATTATCAACCACGGCGGATCATGGCGAAAGAGACACCGATCGACGAAGCAGCTTCGCCAATGCCAGAAGATTATTTTGATATTTATGATATGCCGAATAAGAAAATGAACCCTTATCGAGGCTGGGAAATCTATGAAAAAGGGATTTATGATATTTTGATCAATGTACGGGACAATTATGGCAATCTTCCTTGTTTTATCTCTGAAAATGGGATGGGTGTAGAAGACGAGAGCCGCTTCTTAAAAGAAGATGGGATGATCCACGACGATTATCGAATCGAATTTGTCAGTGAGCATTTAAAATATGTCCATCAAGCGATACAAGAAGGCTCAAGTTGTTTAGGCTATCATATGTGGACATGCATGGACAATTGGTCATGGACGAACGCTTATAAAAATCGCTATGGGTTTATTTCCGTCGATTTGGCCAATGATAGAAAGCGGACAATCAAAAAATCAGGACACTGGTTCAAAAAAGTTTCCTCGAATAATGGGTTTTGAAAATTGAAATGAAATAAAAGAATAACAAATTTTAAAAAGACACTTCCATATGTTCTCTAGTATGGAAGTGTCTTTTTTATGGAGCAGCTGCTTCGTCAAGTTTCATTGACTAGGTAGCTGCTTCATACTTTATACTGAAGAAAATGACTTACTGATTGTATAAAGGGGAGAACATTCGTTGGAAGATAGAGTTTTTATCGCATTGATTTTTTTGCAATATATTGTTTTTGATTTTTATATAAGCAGAAATTTTTTACATTATAGATACAAGCTGGTTTTTTCCTTATCCTTGATTATTTTTGGTATGCTGTCATGGCAATTTGCAAATTTAGCTGGCGTTTTTATTTTGACTGCCATCAGTTTGAACTTCTGTTTGCTTGTCTGTTCTCTGAAAAAATATCTCTTCTCTTTTATCTATATATTAGGGATGTATTTTTTCATTCAAATGAATGTTGCTTGTATGCTTAGTCTATCTAGTTTTTTTAGTCAAATAGGAACTGTGAGAAATCCTTTTTTACTGTTGATCAGTCTGCAAATACTCTTGCTCTTCCTATATTTTGCTGGGATTTTAGGAATAAAAAAATGGTACAGCAAAAATAAAATAAGTTTATTTATCTATGACAGAAGACTTACAAGAAAACAGTTCATTTTCTTTGGTGGATTTCTTTTTAGTTTGATAGTCTATTTCCAATTGATGTACTCGGTGTTGCATCAAGGGTTCTTTTGGCTTTTATTCATCGTCTTATTGATGAAAGGCATCCTTTTCTTTGGTATTTTTTTCTTTCTGGAATATTCGGCGGCATATTATAAAGATGCTTTCAATATCATAAATTTTTACGAAAAGAAATTAGAAAGAATCAATGAATTGGAAGATTTTAAACATGATTATGAAGGGATTTTATTTACATTGGCAGTGTTGTTAGAAAAAGGGGATACGGAAGGCGCAGTAGAACAGCTTTTGAAAATCAAAGACTATTCTAAAGATATTATTTTCTCAAAAAATAATACGGAAGAATTAACGAAGGTCAGAAGTATGTCGGTCAAGAGTGTGCTTTTGATTGAAGTAAATAGAGCAAGAAATATGGGGATCAAAGTCAAATTATCTATTCATACAGAAATCAACGAACTGCCTATGAATCCTTTAGATTTGGCTAGGTGTCTCAAAATTCTTCTAGATAATGCAATTGAAGCAAGTATAGAAACAAAAAATCCGTCTATCGATTTAACGATTAACAAGCAAACAGGTACTTATCAAATTTTAGTCAAAAACAATTATATTCGCACTGTGCTGCTGGATAATCTAGGCAAGCGGGGGATTACATCAAAAGAAGGACATTACGGATTGGGGCTCAGTAATTTACATCGAATCGCTCAAGAATATAAAAATTTGTCCTATACGATTTTTCAAGAGGAGACTATTTTTACAGTATTACTTTGTTTAGAAGAATAGACGGAAGCTTATTTTTATAGGATCTGTTCCAGTGCTTCTTCTATTTTTTTCATTACTTTGTGCCCAAAGTAAATTTCAGAGCCATTCTTAAATATAATGATTCCTAACTTTCGATTAAGTGCCTTTATCTGTCGTAAATTTAAGATATATGAACGTAAAAACAAAAAATATCGAGGGAATTTAAGTTTTTTTATATCTGAAAAACTTTCATTTATCAAAAAATCTTGAGAGGTCGTTTGGAGGTATACTCGAAAACGATCCTCTTTTATTCAGACTGTAGACAAACCTCATGTAAAA
>KE351648.1:20281-46387 GCA_000415185.1 Enterococcus faecalis 13-SD-W-01 | reverse complement strand
AGCATTACCAGAGACCCAAGCATCACCAGAGGTTGCTAAGTTATCTTCTTTTTCTATATAGCCACCTTTATCACCTTTTGAAATGCCTGCAAAATCTTCTAGCGCTTCGATGCGGTGGAGTGTTCTTCCCCATACTTCGATTGTGTCATCTTCTAATAATCTAAATTTTGTGTTTGCCATTGTTTTCCTCCTACGCACGTTTACCGTGTCTTTTTTTCGTTACAAAATGTGATTCGTCTAGGTTTCCCATCAGCCAAAACGTATAGGCTACGATGCCGATTAACGCTTGATAGCTGCCCCACACGCTTAGTAGGTAAATGAGGAACGGAGCGACAAATACTAATGTTGTGTTGATTTTGTTCATTTGTCAGCCTCCTCACTCTTTCTGTATTCTAGCCATTCATTTAATGCGACAGAGCTAAAACGCCACCGTCCTTTAATTCGCCTTCCTGGGAGTTCACCCCTGCTAGCCATCTCATCCACCTCAGTTGGAGAAGTTCTCAGAAAAGCCGCAGCCTCTTTTGTGAACCAAACGTCGGCTTCTGCTGTCGAACTAATACTCGAAGCCTCCCGAAGTATTTCTCGTAAATCGTCCAAGTCGACTAATGCTAAGTTAGTCATTGGCTTGTCTCCTTTCTAATCTTATGATCTCTGATAACTTCTAAGATAAAAGCGTTAACTGCTGGACCCTTATCTTTTCCGTTTAGAACACGTTGAACCCAAGATCTCGATTTTCCGTATGCAGTTGCTAAATCTCTCTCAGATATTCCGTTAGCTTCCATAAACTCTTTTATTGCTTCACGGCCATTCTCGATATTGCTCATGTTCCAGCTCCTTTCTTTTAATATTTACAGAAAGAAATTTGGATAGAAATTTAGAATTTTTGTTGACATACGTATACAAATATTCTACAATCAGAGCATAGTTAAATAAGCCCATAACAAAGCCTTTAATTCGCACTTGGTCGCCAAACTTAATGCTATAGGGTATGTTTTTAGTTTGCTATTTTTCTATCCAAATATCTTACAAGGATTATTATATACATATTTTCTACGAAGTCAACCGTTTTGTAGTATTTTTGTATACATTTCCTTGTATTTAATTTAGAAAGGTTGATACAAGTGGATTTATACGAAAAAATAAAAATGCTTGCAAGTGAAAAGAAAATATCCATAAGGCAGCTAGAAGAGACTCTCGGATTCGGAAACGGGGTTATCAACCGTTGGAGACACAATACTCCAGGAGTAGATAAAGTAGAGCTGGTCGCAAATTACTTCCACGTTTCTGTGGACTATCTACTAGGAAGAACAGATAACCCAAATTCGGAGCCCGCTGACCAATCCATAAAGTCATCTGCTAGGCAAATCATGATGCGCATGAACACGGAAGGTTTAAGTGAAGAAGATTTCGACGAGGTAGAGAAAGAAATGGAAAGATTTCTTAAATGGAGAATTGAAGAAATCAAACGAGAAAAAGATGGCGAGGTAAGATAATTATGAGCGCAGTGGACGAGTATGTAGATTTTTCATTCAAGGTAAATGAAATGACAACAGCTATTATGTTTGATAAAGAAATGAGCGTCGATGAATACGATAAAAACATAATCTGGGATTCGATCATTTATGAAGAGGCTAAAATTAGAGGATTTGATTTTGAAGGAAAAGCGAGCAATAGAATTTCCGGACTTATTACCAGGGATGACTTAGAGACCACCATCGTTTATAACAAAGCGATGACTCAAAAAAGAATCAATTTTACAATCTCTCATGAAATAATTCATTTCCAATATCATCTTGATGAGGAAACACATTTTTTTACAGACACAAAAGACACATTAAGTTATTCCGATTCTGATATTCTGCCCGAATTCCAAGCTAATATCGGCGCATCAATCTTGTTGATACCTGATCCAGTATTCATTTATGAATTGAAGAAAAGCTCTTCACCTGGACTCATTTCTAACAAATACGGAATTTCAGAAGCTGCGCTTTTTAAACGATTGACACAAACCTTGCAGGCAGAATTTGATGCCTCATACAATGTAGCGTGCCAAACCACATCGAAAATAATGAATAGCTTTGCCCGAGAAGGAGAAAAGCTTATGTATGAATTAGGCCAAAGCTGGGAGCGAAAGTTATTACTTTCTAATCCATATTATGAATCTCTAATTATATAGAAAAAAACACGCCCCACCGACCAAAGTAAGAGCGTGCTTGAACAAATAAAACCTAACTAATAGGCTTATTTACTGTGCCTATTGTATCAAAGAAAGCGAGTCGATTCAAATGGGTCAAAAACTAAAAGGAACTTTCGAAAAGAAAAACGAAAATGCGTACCTGCTACGTGTAACTACAGGTTATAACGAAAAAGGAAATCCAAAGAGGCTATCTAAGTACATAAAAGCCGAAGATGACAGAGAGGCTGACTACCTACTATATAAATGGATAAAAGAGCTAGAAGATAACGGATTTTCAGAGCCTGAGAAAATCACCCTGAACTTTTTTTATAATAGGTATTGGTTAAAAGAGGCGAAACAAAATCTCGAACAACGTGCCTATGAAGATTACTCGGCTATTATCGAGAATCGATTCCTTGAACCTCTCGGGAAAAAGACTCTCCAAGATATAAAGCCTTACCAAATAAAAGAATTGGTTATATCAATGAAAAACCTAAAAACTAACAAAGATCTTTCACGAAAAACAAAGAAAAAAGCACTAAACGCGCTAAGTAATCTTTTCTCAGTTGCTATTGACGAGTACCGCTTGTTAGAAAGAAACCCCGTTCACGATGTCAAATTGCCAAAAGAAAAAGGAAAAAAAACCGAAGCTGTTGCAAAGCCATATGACGTAGAAGAAATAAAAACTCTTATAAAAACTTTGAGCACAGCTGGAATAAGAACGCAGGCAATCGTCATGACGGCCTTTATCACAGGAGCACGTGAGGGAGAAATAGCAGCACTAGAGGAAGATAATTTAGATTTTGAAAACAAGCAGATAACGTTTAATCAAAGGCTTATTCAATCGAAAGAATTGGGACTCATCCGCGTTGATGGGTTAAAAGCGTCTGATAGTAAAACCATGCCTGTTCCCAGTGACTATTTAGAGTTGATGAAAGAATTTATCGCAGAAAATAAAGAGGACAGAGAAGCCCTTGGTGTAGAACCTAAACATAAATATGTATTCGGTACGTTTGACGGTAACCCTGTTAGACCCGATTCACTTTATAAACACTGGAAAAGGTTTGCCGAAAAAAATAATTTGCGCCCTATCCGTTTCCACGATTTAAGGCATACCACTGCATCGTATCTGATCTCAAAACCTGAAATCCCAACCAAAGCCGTACAGGAACGGCTGGGACACAAAGACTATCGTACCACTATGAACATATACGCCCATTCTATAAAAGAGGCTGACGAGAAGGCCTCTGACGCATTTTCAGAACTGCTAAATTGATGTTATTTTATAATGACCGATGAAAATATTCTGCCACCAAATTCTGCCACCAAGCCAAAATTTATGCGTAAGCAAAAAAATAAAACCCTTGTCTATCAAGGGTTTTTCTTATGCCAGCTGCAGGGATCGAACCTGTGACCTACGCGTTACGAGTGCGTTGCTCTACCAACTGAGCTAAGCTGGCGAATTACAAGTGAAATTATATACGTTATTTTTTAAATTGTAAAGTGGTTAGCAGTCATTTCTTGTGGATTTCATGAATTTTTTCATAAAACGTGGTATAATAGAATATGAAAGGTAGGTTTTGTGAAATGGCAACTTTTGGACAGTTTACGACAGCAGTGATTCCCTCAGAATTGGGAAAGAAATTTACGATCGATACCCATGTCACCTTCCAAATTAACGGCGAGACGCAAACCGGCACGATTTCAAAACAGCTGAAGAATTCCGCTGTCGTTGAAATCGATAAAACCGATGACAACAACAACTTGATGACTCAGAGCAAAGGCGTAGTGATTGTAAACTACAAACAATTGACAAAGATCTAAAAAAACTTGGATGAGCGGTTTTCCCGCTTCTCCAAGCTTTTTTGTGCTGTGCTATTTTGTGCCAAACAAACGGTCGCCGGCGTCCCCTAGACCAGGAACGATATAGCCGTGTTCGTTTAGTTTTTCATCTAATGCAGCTGTATAGATATCAATGTCTGGATGTGCTTCTTGTAAAGCTTTCACGCCTTCTGGAGCCGCAACTAAGCAGACGAATTTGATATTTGAAGCGCCGCGTTCTTTCAATGCATCGATTGCCATAATTGCTGAACCGCCAGTCGCAAGCATTGGATCTACGACGAACAATTGACGAGCGTCGATGTCTTCAGGTAATTTTACAAAGTATTCATGAGGTTCTAATGTTTCTTCATCACGGTATAAGCCGATATGTCCGACTTTAGCAGCTGGGATCAATTCCAAGATGCCATCTACCATTCCGATACCTGCACGTAAAATCGGTACGATTGCTACTTTTTTACCAGATAATGTTTTTTGAGTAGACTTAGTGATTGGCGTTTCGATCACTGTGTCTTCTAACGGCATATCACGTGATACTTCATATGCCATTAACATAGCGATTTCATCGACAACTTCACGGAAAACTTTCGTACCGCAATTTTTGTCTCGGATAATAGTCAGTTTGTGTTGAATCAATGGATGGTCGATCACTTGAAATTTGCCCATTTGTAACTCTCCTTTGTTCTGTCGTTTCTTTTTAATTGTAAAACAAAACCGAGAGAAAGACCAGTCTATCTCCCGATTTTTGGCAAGAAAATCGTGTTATTTTGCTTGATATAAAGGATATTTTTGTGTTAGCTCTTGAACGCCTGCTTTTACTTCATCCAAAGCTTGTTCATCCCCATTGGCTTGCAATGCTTTCACAACAAGTTCAGCGACTTGCATAGCATCCCGCTCATTGAATCCTCGTGATGTGATTGCAGGAGTGCCAATGCGGATACCGCTTGTTTTAAAAGGACTTAATGTTTCAAATGGGATCGAGTTTTTATTGACTGTGATATTTACACTGGCTAAAATTGCTTCTGCCTCTTTACCATTTATTCCCAATTCGCGTACATCAACTAAGAACAAGTGATTGTCTGTGGCACCTGAAATCACTCTTGTTCCTACTGCTTGGTTAAAGACTTTGACCATTGCTTGCGCATTCGCGATTACTTGGTAAGAATAGTCTTTGAAACTTGGATCAAGTGCTTCTTTGAAAGCCGCGGCTTTTCCAGCAATCACGTGTTCCAATGGTCCGCCTTGGATTCCAGGGAAAACAGCGCTGTTGATTTTTTTAGCTAATTCTTCACTATTTGTCAAAATCATTCCGCCTCGTGGTCCACGCAATGTTTTGTGGGTAGTTGTCGTTGTGATATCAGCATATGGCACAGGATTAGGATGCAATCCAGCTGCTACTAGACCAGCGATGTGCGCCATATCGACCATTAATTTTGCACCGACTTCATCGGCGATTTCTCTGAATTTTGCAAAATCGATCGTTCGACCATAGGCACTGGCTCCTGCAACAATCAATTTAGGTTGATGTTGGCGTGCTAAAATACGAACAACGTTATAATCGATAACTTCAGTGGACGGGTCAACACCGTAAGCAACGAAGTGGTACGTTTTTCCGCTGAAATTGACTGGAGAACCATGAGTCAAATGTCCTCCTGCTGCTAAGTCCATTCCTAAAATCGTGTCTCCAGGCTCTACCAGTGCTAGATAAGCCGCAGTGTTGGCTTGAGAACCAGAATGCGGTTGGACATTGGCAAATTTTGCGCCGAACAATTCTTTTGCACGATCGATTGCTAAATTCTCAACGATATCAACAAATTCACAACCGCCATAATAACGATGTCCGGGATATCCTTCCGCATATTTGTTCGTCAAAATACTGCCTTGCGCTGCCATGACTGCTGGAGATACCACATTTTCGGAAGCAATCAATTCCAGATTGTTTTCTTGACGTTCTTCTTCTTTTGCAATTGCTGCCCACAAATCAGGATCAAACGTTTTGTAATCTACCACAAACAACAACTCCTTTTAAAATTTCAAATTCATTTACTGCATTGTATCACACTTGAAAAATGCTACAAAAAAGAAATTACTTATTTTCAAAATAATTTTGTCCAGCAGCTTTTTTCAAACGATTCATATAGGCACTTCCAATTCCTTTTTCCGGGAAAACTTGGGCTAAGATGTAATCCAAACCAAGTATTTCTTCATCAAGCCCTCTTAACCCTGCAAACAAACCTTTTGCAGCAGCTTCTGCCGTGTCATCATAATACATCATGACAGCAGCTGATTCTGTGCGTACCTTTTCAGCGATTGTCGGACCTGCCAAGATACCTGCACGTAAATGCTCTTTTTTTATCCAAGTCATCGCAGCTTCCCAATCTTCATCACGAACCATCAAGACTTTTGTATCTGGTGAATAATGCTTATATTTCATTCCTGGTGCTTTTGGTGTTTCTTCCTCTTTGACTAAATGTGCATCGATTTTCACTTCGCTGCCGATTACTGCTTCCAACTGTTCTTTCGTCACCGCTCCAGGACGCAAGATTACAGGCGCACTGGTCGGATCGCTTAAATCTAAAACAGTTGATTCTACGCCAATTCTCGTCGCACCATCATCAATGATTCCAGTAATCTTGCCTTTAAGATCATGGTAAACATGTTCGGCAGTCGTTGGGCTTGGTTTTCCGGATGTATTGGCGCTTGGTCCTACCAGCGGCACACCTGCTTTTTTAATAACGTTAAGCGTTTTTTTGTTATCCGGCATACGAAATGCTGCTGTGGATAAACCGCCCGTTACAACTGACGGTAAACTGTCTTTTTTGATCTCAAAAATCATTGTGAGGGGTCCAGGCCAGAAATGATCAACAATTTTACGTGTTGCCGGATGAAAGTTATCCACATAGGCTTTCACTTCTTCAAAAGAAGAAACGTGCACGATCAGCGGGTTGTCTTGCGGTCTGCCTTTTACCTCGAAAACATTCATGACAGCATCGGGCAAAAGTGCATTAGCACCCAATCCGTAGACCGTTTCAGTAGGAAAAGCAACGAGTGATCCGTTTTTAAGCGCTTGTGCTGCTTCTGTCAATTCTTCTTCTTTGTATAATTTAGTTTCCACAGTTTGTCCACAACCCCTTTTTATAAAAATAGTGATTTTTACCCATTTATCCCTTAGTTACCCACAGAATGTGGAAAATTGATTTGTCAATAGTGGATAAGTTTGTTGATAAGTTTTTTACAATATTTTTTATTGGTATATCAGTGTTTTTTTATAATGGAAAACTTCAAAAAAAATTTTTTTCCACAATTGTCAATAAACATAAACCATTCGTTCATTTCCAAAAAGATCTTTTTTGACTTCGACTTTTTTCTGAGGAAATGCTTGCTGGAAAATCGCCTGGACTTTTGCCCCTTGCTGAAATCCGATTTCCAAGAACAGTTTACCATCCTCTGCTAAAACACCTGGCGCCTCCAGCGCGATTTTGCGGTAAATTGCTAATCCATCCTCTTCAGCAAACAGTGCAAGTTTCGGTTCAAAAGTTCGGACACTCTCATCCATCAATGACCATTCAGATTTACTGATATACGGAGGATTCGAGATAATAATATCGAATGTTTGGTCTTTAACAGGAGAAAGTGTGTCTCCTACATAAAATTGGATCGCTGTTTTTGCTTGGCGTGCATTTTCTTCCGCTACTTCCAACGCTTTAGGTGACAAATCGACGGCGCTGACCTGCCAGTTTTCTCGGTTTGCTTTCAAACTAATGGCAATGGCACCTGTTCCTGTCCCTATATCCACCACTCGCAAGCTCTTTTCTGAAGTTTCGTTCAAACAAAGCTCGACTAATTCTTCCGTTTCAGGTCGAGGAATCAATGTATCTTGGGTTACGTTCAATCGTCGTCCATAAAAATCAGCATAGCCTAGAATATATTGCGGCGGGTGATTTTCTGCCAATAATTTTAAATCTTGGCTGATTTGCTCCTGGTCTTCTTTCGTTATTGTCTCGTTCATGTGTAAAAGCCAGTCAAGTTTGGTCCAGCCTTTGCGTTCCAAAAATAAAAATTGGATACTGTAGCCTTCTTTGCCCTGCTTTTCTAAAAAAGAAGAAGCCCGTGCAAGGACTTCTCTATAAGTGACTTTATCCATTTTGCATTGCTTCCAATTTAGATGTTTGATCGTACATGATCAATGCATCAACGATCTCATCTAATTTGCCAGCTAGGATTTGGTCTAATTTTTGGATCGTCAAACCAATTCGATGGTCTGTCACGCGATTTTGCGGAAAGTTATACGTACGGATACGTTCTGAACGATCCCCAGTACCGACCGCTGATTTACGGTTTGCATCGTATTCGCTTTGTGCTTCTTGCTGGATTTTATCATACACACGGGCACGTAAGATCTTCATCGCTTTTTCCCGGTTTTTCAACTGTGAACGTTCATCCTGCATGGCTACAACGATTCCTGTCGGCAAGTGAGTCAAACGAACGGCAGAAGCTGTTTTATTGACGTGCTGTCCGCCGGCTCCTGAAGCATGGTAGATATCTGTACGAATGTCTTTATCTTCAATGTCGATTTCTACTTCTTCTGCTTCTGGCATTACAACAACAGTCGCCGTTGATGTGTGGATACGTCCTTGTGATTCTGTGGAAGGAACACGTTGGACACGGTGCGCGCCGCTTTCGTATTTCAATTTTGAATAAACATTATCGCCGGAAATCATCATGATAACTTCTTTATAACCGCCAATATCCGTTAGGCTAGCTTCCATGATCTCTGTTTTCCAGCCTTGTGCTTCGGCATATTTTTGGTACATGTTGAAAAGATTTCCTGCAAATAAAGCAGCTTCATCTCCGCCAGCTGCTCCGCGGATTTCCATGATGATATTTTTGTCATCATTTGGATCTTTTGGCAGTAAAAGGATCTTGATGCGATCTTCCAAGACTTCTTTTTCTTTTTTCAAATCAGATAATTCTTCTTTGGCCATCTCTGCCATTTCATCATCTAGTTTTTCGCCCAAAAGTTCCTCTGTATCTTTGATTCCTTGGACAACTTCTTTGTAATGACGGTAAACTTCTACTGTTTCACGCGTACTTGCTTCTTCTTTAGATAGCTGCATGAAACGTTTCGTATCCGAGATGACTTCTGGGTCACTTAACAGTTCGCCAAGCTCTTCGTAACGGTCTTCAATTGATTGTAATTGATCGTACATAGTTATTCTCCTTCTCTTATGATCTCTGGGTGAAAATAATGATGTCGGCAGACTGGATAATACGCTTCATTTCCGCCGATTTGGACTTGCTCGCCTTCGTAAACTGGGAGCCCGTCGATATAATGTAAGTTCATGATCGCTTTTTTATGACAAAACCAGCAGATCGTTTTCATTTCTTCGATTTTATCTGCATAGAGCAACAGGTATTTTGAACCTTCAAATAATTCATTACGGAAATCATTTTTCAATCCAAAGGCCATTACTGGAATCGATAATTCATCAACGATTTTTGTAAAAGCAATGACATGTTCTTTTGTCAAAAACTGTGCTTCATCAATTAGCACACAGTAAGGTCGAAAGGTCATTTCTTCAATCGTCTTAAAAACATCTGTTTCTTCAAAAATAGGGATCGCTGTTCTTTTCAAACCAATTCGGCTAGACACTACGCCTACACCGTCGCGAGTATCGATCCCGCTAGTCATCAATACGACTGGTTTGTTTTGTTCTTCGTAATTATGTGCGACTTTCAAAATCTCAATGGTTTTTCCGCTATTCATTGCGCCGTACTTAAAAAATAGTTGTGCCATCTTCTCGCTCACCTTCCAGTTTGTTCCTAAGGTATTATACTTGAAAAACAGAATTTTTTACAGTGTGATTTTCATTCCCGCAAAGAAAGAAAAAAGTCAGGACCAGATAATGGCCTGACTTCAGATAAATAGTGGATTTTTTTGTTACTCAGTAAAAAATTTTCCAACCTCTTAATAGATCTTCTTCGTAAAATACTTCAACACAAGGGGTGAAACAAGCGTACTGATCAAGATAATCAGCACAAGCGGCGAATAATAGCTTTCTTCGATCAACTGGCTTTGTTGTCCGATTTGCAAGATGATCAATGCCATTTCACCTCGTGAGATCATTCCTGAACCAACCATCAATGAACTATTGCTTGAAAAACCAGCTGCTTTTGCGCCCAGATAACCGCCCAATAATTTGGAAAGAATCGCAATGATCGTAAACGCTAAAATGAAAAACCAGCGTTCAGCAATACTGTCAAATGTCACTTCAAGTCCCACACTCACAAAAAAGACAGGGATGAAAACAGAGTAACCTAACGCTTCGATATTATGGAACACTTCTTTTTGGACCTTGGTCTGACTAACCGCGATTCCTGCAAAGAAAGCCCCGATCACTGCACTTAATCCTACCAAATCAGCGACATACGACATGCTCAAACAAATAACTAGAGACATGATGATCACTGCTGAATTTGCATAAATTTTTTCAGATAAACGCATCAGAAACGGTGCAATCCATTTGACCAATAAAAAAATCAGGATAAAGTAAAAAATCTGTTCCAAAATCAAAATCGGTAATGAAACACTGCCTTCTGATTTTCCTGTTAAGAAAGTCAAGCTCAAACTCAAAACCAAGACCACTAAAATATCGTCTAAGACCGAAGCGCCCAAAATCGTTGAACCTTCTTTTGTATTGACGACATTCAGTTCTTTTAAGACTTCTACTGAGATGCTGACAGAAGTAGCTGCCAGAATAATTCCTAAAAACAACGCTTCTTTTTGGGTGACATTAAATCCTATACCCGTTCCCCATCCTAAGACCACTGGGAGAACAATCCCAAAAACAGCCACCAGTATTGCAGGACGGAAATATTTTTTCAGTAAAGAAAGATCACTTTCCAGACCTGCTAAAAACATCAATAAAATAACACCTATTTCTGAAAAATCAGTTACTAATATATCTGGATGTACCCAGTTCAATCCTGCTCCGCCCAGCAAAACGCCAACTAAAAGCTGACCGATAACTGCTGGAATACCCAGCTTTCTTGAGATATGCGAAGCAATAGTCGTAGCAAATAGAATCAAACAGAGTATGCCGATAAAATGCATTTCATCAGTCCTTTCTTTTCTTCAATTCCTACTTAATTATAACACCAGTTACTTAAAATGAAGAATATTATGGCTGTCTTCTCTGTCTGCTTTGGTGAATATCGCTTGCCGACACTGCTGTTTTGAAGTAAACTAACGCTGTTGAACTCAACTAAAAAAAACATATTTAAAGGAGAATCCGCTCTATGGCAACTGTTTTAATCGTCAAAGGCCATCCTTTGACTGCTGAAGAATCTCGTTCAGTCAAAGCACTAGATACTTTTTTGAAAAGCTACAAAGAAACAAATCCAGAAGATACAATCACTGTTTTAGATCTTTACCAAGATGATATTCCTGAAATCGATGCAGAATTACTTTCTGGCTGGGGCGCTTTACGTGCTGGCGAAACATTCGAAGGTCTATCTGAAAGCCAACAGCAAAAAATCACTCGTTTCAACGAATTGACAGAACAATTTTTACAAGCAGACAAAGTAGTTATCGCAAATGCACTTTGGAACTTGAACATTCCAACTCGCCTAAAAGCTTGGTTTGACACTGTCAATGTAGCTGGAAAAACATTCCGTTACACAGAACACGGTCCAGAAGGTCTTGTGAAAGGCAAAAAAGCCTTACATATCCAATCAAATGGCGGCGTTTACGGAGGACAAGATCTTGCTTCTCAATATGTAAAAGGAATCTTGAACTTTATTGGTGTGGAAGAAGTCGATCAATTATTCATCGAAGGAATCGACCATACACCAGACCGCGCAGAAGAATTATTAGGCGCAGCTTTAGCTAAAGCTGACGAATACGGTAAAACATTTTAATCAAAAAACTGCCGACGCTTTAATGCGCCGGCAGTTTTTTTATTCTTTTTTCTCTACTTTTTGTAATGGATTATCTTCATATAATGTCGAAATCGTTGCATACCATTCAAAGATATGCGTAATCACTACTTTTGCCGCTGCATAAACTGGAATTCCTAAAATAACTCCTACTACACCGAACAATTTCCCTGAAGTCAATAAAACCAGTAAAATGGTCACCGGATGGATCGACAGCTGGTTACCTAAAACCAATGGCGAGATCACGCGACCCTCGATCGTTTGCTCGATTGCAAAAACAATCAATACCTTGATGAGCATGACTGGTCCTGCAACGATACCTAGAAATACCGCTGGGATCATCGCTAAAAACGAACCAAGATAAGGAATCAAGTTTAAGAAACCTGCAATTATCCCTAACGTCACCGCATAATCAAGCCCAATAATCGCAAAACCAATAATGAACATGACTGCGACAGAAAATGCGACAGTTAATTGACCACGGATATAAGAAGAAACCTGTGCATTCATTTCTCCTAAAACAGTTAATGTCGGTTTTCTCATTCGCGTCGGTAAAAATTTCACGAAATAAGGAGCCAATTGACGTCCGTCTTTCAACAAATAAAACAAGATGAACGGCATTGTCAGCAAGGCGACGATGACTGTTGCAACAGCACCGACGAAACTTCCTAAACTTTGGACTGTGCTTTTCGAAATACTTTGGAACATATCACCAAAGGAATTCATCAGCTTGTCACCAGTACTCTCGATTTGACTGCGAAATTGATTGAATAACGGATTACGTAAAAATTCTGTAAGCTTGTCATCAATTGTATGGATATACTCTGGAAAATTACTAATAAAACTTACTGTTTGCTCTTGGATTTTCGGAATGATCACAACACTTCCCCACACAATCAACGCAACGACTAAAATAAATAAGCCGATAATGCTGTAAATGCGAGGGACATTTCTCTTTTCTAAATAATCAACTACCGGATTCATCAAATAGTACAAGATCCCCGCCAAGATGATCGGTAACCCTACAATTGCTAAAAATTGCCAGACTGGCTCAAACAAGTAAGAGACTTTTGTGAATAAAAAGACGATTACCAGCAAAAGCAAGACGACTAACAATGCAGTGACAACTTGATTATTTAAAAACCATTTCCAAAACCAGGAATTCTTTTTTTCTTTCTTCTCTCCCATGACAATCCTCCTAGTCGTAGCGTATATGTGTTCCTAGATGGATTTCAGGTACTTGATACGGTGAAAGATAAATACCATTAACGATAGCATCTTCTCGCTTATATTCATCAAAAATCAGAGTGACATGACCAATAGCTTCTAGATTTTGATTGGCTGTTCTGCCGACATGTTCAATGCGGTATTCCTGATTATCGAAAGTGATCGTGTCTCCTTCATCTAATGAAAAAGTCGGACTTTCTTGAAATTCTTGGATAACTGAATAATTTCTTAAAGCAGGCGTAGCCGTTTTATCGAATAAAATCATAATTGGATCATTTTCGCTAATTGCTTCTGTTCCGATTTCTATTACATTTGAATGAATCATATACATCGCTCCTTCAATTGCTTTCAAAAATTATTATAACACACTCTCTTTCTTTGTCCCGGGAGAATAATTATATGCTAGAATAAAGAAGAAATCTTAAATTTTAGGAGGTATCATATGATTCAGAAACTCATTTTGGGTACTTACACACGCCGCATAAGCGAAGGTATCTACACCATCGAATTAGACACAAGAAAAGGACAGTTATCTGGTCTTTCATTAGCAGCTAAAGAGGTTAGCCCAACTTATCTGACAAAAAGCCAAGCTGGAAATCTATATACAGTGACCACAGTCGACCAACAAGGCGGCGCAGGCTCATATGATTCAGAATATCACTTTTTGAATGCGGTAACAGAAGAAGGAGCTCCGCTTTGTTACGTGGCAGTCGACGAAAAACGACAACTCGTTTACGGCTCAAATTATCACAAAGGAGAGATCAATGTTTACAGAATTTTAGAAAACGGCGGATTAGAAGCTGCTAGTTCTGTTTACCATGATGAGCCCACTGGTCCCCATAAAAACCAAGACCACGCACATGTCCACTACACTGATTTGACTCCAGACGGTCGTTTAGTTGTTTGCGATCTAGGAACTGATCGTGTCTATACGTATGATGTTTCTGACAATGGAGAATTAACTGAGGCGGCCATTTATAAAGCAGCAGACGGCACAGGACCAAGACATCTTGTCTTCCATCCTGAAAAACCGCTTGCTTATCTTTTTGGCGAATTAGACAGCATAGTCACTGTTTTATCTTATCAAGCGGAAACAGGTACCTTTGAAGAATTGCAAAAAACTTCAACTATCCCTGATGATTTCGAAGGTGAAAATGGTGGTGCAGCTATCCGCATTTCAAACGACGGCCGCTTCCTTTACGCTTCCAACCGCGGACATAATTCGATTGCAGTCTTCCAAATCTCAGAAGACGGAAAAGAAATCGAACGCATTCAACTCATTTCTACAGAAGGCGATTTCCCGCGAGATTTTTCCTTAAACCCAGAAAATGAGTTCTTAATTTGCGCGAATCAAAATTCTGACAATCTGACTTTATATAAACGAGAAGCTGAAACAGGAAAACTGACTTTGATCCAAAAAGACATCTACGCGCCAGAATGTGTATGCGTGTATTTTGAACGATAACAGAGGTGAAAAAATGACTCCCGAAGAAGTATTAGACAGATTACGCGAAGATTTGGCTATTCCATTTTTTAATGGAAAAATCGAACAAAAAGAATACAGCGAAGAAGACTATCAGCAATTAAAAAAAGACTTAGAAAATTACTTCAATGACTACGTTCGAAACGTAGAAAACTGATTTTTCTAGTCTTAAAAAGACCTTTACTCCTTGGTTCCCCAAGGAATAAAGGTCTTTATTCTTTATTTTTGAATAGATATTTTCCTTTTTACAAACGTGTTAAGGCGTTTTGTACTTTTCTCTTTTTCGCTGTTGGAAAATCTCAAACAGATCCCTAAGATAAAACTTAGGATAAGATAACTTGAACCGCCATAGCTGATAAATGGCAGCGGTACACCAGTCATCGGGATTAAACCGACAATACTTGCAATGTTGATACTCGTCTGGAGCAGCAGAAGCATCCCTGTTCCTAGAAAAATCAATCCAATCTGCTGATTAGAAGCTGATGCCGCTTTTCTGAACAAACGAAGAATCAAAAAGAACAAGATTCCCAAAACCAAGATCCCAGCGATCAAACCCAACTCTTCCACCAAAACAGAAAAAATAAAATCTGTCTCTGCTACTGGCAGAAACCCGCGCTTCGTGATGCTGTTTCCAAGACCAAGACCTAACAGCCCTCCATTGAACAACGCATAATAAGAATGCGCCATCTGAAATCCATGGCCATAAAGATCTTCAAAAGGATTGCCAATCAACCGAATCCGATCATACGTATGCCCTAAAAAATCAGGCAGCCAGCCATGGTCTCCCAAATAAACCACCAAACCGCCAGTAATCAATACTCCGCCAATCAATGTTCCGAAAAAAATCAAGGTCAGCCAAAATGGTGATTCCGCTGTAGCAATCATGGTCAGCGCCAGAACAAGAATCAAAAAGACCCCTGCAACTTTCGGCTGCAAAAAAATCAGGAGACAACAAATCCCCAGCAGAAACAACGGCTTCTTCAATTCTTTCAGCGTCCCTCTGCGGTAGCGGAAATAATAAGCAAGATAAAGGATCAATCCCACATTCACAATTTCAGAAGGCTGGAATTGGATACCTAAAATAGAAACCCAGCGCTGTGCACCATTAATCGTTCTGCCAAAAAAACTAATACGTGTCAGAAATAAACTCAGTATCCCAAAGCTAAGGATCCCGTAAGCAAACAATGGTCTCATCACTAACTCTAGTTTTACTTTTTGAAGAAGAAAGATCATTAACCAGCTCATCAAAATAAACACAAACTGCCGAATCAGCAGCTGTTCTGCTCGCTGATCTGATGTAATCAAACGAAAAGAACTAGCGCTGTAAACCATCAGCAACCCAATAATGCTTAACAAAAGATAGGGGATAAGCAGTTGCCAATCGATTTTATTTTTTAGTTTCATATCAAACCTCCCTTAACGAATGTCACGTGAAAAGTTGAACAAGTTTTCTTGTATAGAATTAAATAACATCTGAATCTAAATGTTCGTTTCACAGTCACAAAAATGGTACCTGTTCCTATAGATGATAACAATCTTTCTTCAAACGAAACGAACGTTCTTTAATATTTCTTAATACAGATTCCATATGTAAACGCATACTTAGATAGTATTAATTATTTTTTTGTATCTAAAAACCGTACAAAATAACAGGTTAGCCTCTTATTTTATACGGTTTAATTTTAGAATTATTTACCTAGCATCATTTTTGTCATTTTTTGGATCGACACAGAGATTGCATCTGTTGCTTGATCTTGTTTTTCTTCTGCTTGGTCAAACAGGTCTACTTGTACCCCTTTTTCCAAGTCGATACTTTGGATCATTTCTTCGCATCCTGCCACATATTCCATATAAGAACGTTCAAATTTCTTGTGGATACCCATGACTTTTGCTGGTGGTCTCAATGTACTGATTTTTTTCAGCATATCGCGATATTTTGCTGTTCCTTTTTCAAATAAGTCGCGTGTTTCTGCTAACATTTCGGTTGATAGTTCACTGACTTTTTCTTCATTGATCGCTTTTCTGATGTTTTCATAACTTGGGTTCATTTCTTCACCGATTGCTTCTGTTTCTTTTACGATATTATCGATGGATTGAACATAATAACCTAGATTCGGCCGCATTGCTATCCCTACTTTCCTTTTCTCTTCTTTTTTATTTTACCTGTTTCTTTTATAAAATGACAAGCTTATTTTTCAAGTACAAATTCCTTACTCAAAAAAACCTTCTTGTAAACTATATTGTTCACCTGCTGCCAAATCGTATTGTAAGAGCTGATACTCTTCAAAAATCGTTTCTTGTTCTGCATTTAACTGTGCTTCTTCGTGCCACTGGCCATTTTGATAGAACAAACTTCTTTCAAATGCGGGAATCTCTTCTTCTAAAGCCAGCAATAGCTGATAAAAACCTGTTGTCGGCTGATTACTTTGCTCGAGAAGATTAGCGGCAAAATAAAACGGACTGGTGATTGCATCTTGTGTTTCTTGTTTTTCAAGATTCCCTTGACTATCAAACATCAAAAATTGCGTTTCATGAAGCGTCTGCTTATCATTTGCATCTTGTGTCTCTTGTGAATAAATCCCTGGCAAGTGGTCGCCCCAAAAAACAACAAGTGTCCGACGCGGAAGTTTCTTCAATTCTTCGGTAAAGTTTTTCAGCGCCTGACTGCTGTAAGAAATATCTTGCAGATAATTTTTGATAGACGTGACATCGCCATCCGCTTTTACAGAATAGTCTAAGTTCGAATATTTTCCATTATAGGGCATATGTGTCTGCATGGTCACTAAATGAACGAACTGTGGCTGTTTTTGATCAGCTAAAATATCTAACACTTCTTGATACGCAGATTCATCAGAAATATATGGATTATTTTCGATCGTATCGGTATGAGTCATTGTATCCTGATGTAAAAACTGATCAAATCCCAACACGTCATACACATCTTTTCTCTTATACATAGATGTGTTATACGGATGGATCGCTGTTGTTTCATATTGTCGTGCTTGCAGTGTCGAAACAAGAGAAGGAAGCTGATCCATCTTAGGCACGAGCATCGTGTAAGGTGTAGTCATTTGCGGATTGAGCAGCGCCATCGATAAACCTGTTAATGCTTCAAATTCGATGTTTGCTGTCCCGCCTCCGTAATTTTGCGAAAGCATATTGCCGCTGTAAGTCTGATTTGCTACTTTATAATATTCAGCTAATGGATTTCCGGTGACTTCGACTCCATTCAAGCGGCTTGGATCAGAAAAGCTTTCACTCATAACATAAATAATATTCGGCTGTTCTGTGTCAGCTTTCTTGTTTCTTTCATCAGCTGCTTTTTGATACTTCTTAGTTATTTCTTGGATACGTTCTTTGGAATATCCGTCTGGCTTTTCCATAGGATCAACTTTCAGATTGTATAAAAAGCCGCCGATAAAACCTGTATTATAGTAATTCATTTTTTGACTGTAAGGAATCCACAACGCTGTTCGATTATACGCTTGGCGCAGCAAGTTATTTGGATTATTGAAATTGCTGATATAACCCATTAATGCGATTGACGTTATCAACAGTGCCCCTCGTACGACTTGGAAACGGCGGCCTTTTTTAAAACTGCGGTACACACTCCAAATAAAAAGTCCGACAGCCACCAATCCCAGACCGCTCAAAAGAAGAAAGGTTCCTGTTCCAGCCATCTCTCTCAATAGTTGAAACTCTGTGATCATTTTTAAATCATCTGGGTAAATCGGTTCTTGGCGATAGTTCATTTTCAGGTAATTCGCTATTCCTAAGATCACGATCAAGATACTGTAGAAAATCGAGCCATATAAGATCGAGCCTGACACCGAGATCAAGAAAACCAGAAAGGTCAGCAAAACAAAACTGCCCAGCAGAAATTTCTGAGTATGCCAAGAAAAAGCAAATTTCATTGCTAATTCAGCAGAAAGATCATTTTGACACCATTGCAAAAAAAGATTACTTGCGATAACCAAAAATAAAACAGCTATGCCCACCAGCAAATAGCGCAGCGTTCGTTTTTGCTTATCAGAAAGGTATGCGGTATATTTTTTCAACGGACTGCTCCATTCTTTTCTATTTTTAGTAGCTTTATTGTAGAGTTTGTCTTCCTATAAGTAAAGCACTTCTCGAAAATCGGCTATCAGTTTGCTGGTCGTTGAAGAAGTCTTACTCTTTTTACTTCTGGAAACTCTTCGATTCTTTGTTTTGCTTTGATCAACTTTTCTTTATCTGTACTTTCTATATTAATCAAGGTATAAATATAATCCTCTTTGTGGTTTCGGGTCATATCCCCAATCAGGAGCTGTTCTTTATCTAAAATACGCAAAATCTCCGTTAATGTATGTCCTGTTCTTTCATAAAAAACCGTCAAGCGATAGGGCGAACGGAAAACCAAACGTACTGATGGAAAATTCACCGAATCCCTGACTGTCCCAAACAATAAAAAATTGCGCAGTGCTTGTATTGCTGCTCTGCTGCTGTCTGCCAAAGCTTCTTGAGTAGAACCTCCGATATGCGGCAACATAAAAACTTTCTCATTTCCTAGAAACAGTTCATTGGGAAAATCGGTGATATATCTTGAGAGCTTCTCTTCATTCAATATTTCTAATAAGTGCTCATTCTGAACGATTTCTCCACGTCCGACATTGATCAGGACTGCTTCTTTTTTCATCAGCGATAATCTTTCATTATTTAAAAGATATTTCGTCTCTTCTGTCAAAGGCAGCATAACTATTACAAAATCAGAATAACGCAAGACATTCTCCAACGATACTTGTTCTATATATTCTAGATTTGGCGTATTGCGGGAATAACCTAATACATCCATCCCTAATTCATAACAAATTCGCGCAACTTCTTTTCCAATAGCACCTAAGCCCAGCAGACCGACTGTTTTTCCTTGAAGTTCTTGTCCAACAAAAGCACTTCTTTTTGCTTCTGCCTGTTCAAGAAGTCCGGGACCTGATAAAGATTGCACCATTTCTTGTGCTTGAAAGATTGGACGTACAGCAGTCAGTAAACAAGCTAGGACTAATTCTTTCACTGCATTCGCATTTATTCCTGGTGTATTCATAATGATCGTACCGTTTGCCGTTGCTTTGGTTCGATTGATCGTGTTCGTTCCTACCCCAGCTCTTGAAATTGCCAAAAGTTCTGGTGTGATCCAGCTGTCTTTGATGACTGAACTTCGAGTCAACAATGCGTCTGGACGCTGATCATCGATTTGAAAAACCGGCGCTGGCAGCCGATTCAAAAAGTTTTTTGAAATAGTATCTACTAAGCGAATCTTATACATCAAATCCCCCCTTTTCTATTAGTATCTATGATTTCACCTTGGGAAACAAGCAGAAGGCTAGGGAAAACAACCGATTTCATGCAAATGATTATTTTCTTTTCCATAACATCATTTATTCCATTTTTCAAAAAAAAATAGTCCAAGCTTCTGAATAAAAACAGAAACTTGGACAGTTGATTTTATTCTTTACGATCAAACTCTTTTTCTAAAATCTCTAATCGTTCTTCGCGGCTAATTTCTTTTTTTATTTGATGGATCATCCATGCATAACCAAAAGGATCAAGAACCATTGCCATAGCGATACCCATTTCAGGCATTTCTGTGACTGGCTGGATACTTGTACAGCCTGCGTCGAGCGCTTTTTGATATGTTTCAGCGATATCAGGTACAATAACATTGAACCAAATCGGCAAACTTTTTTCTTTGTCTGGCGCATACATTTGAAATTCAGGATTTTCATCCAACATATGGATACGCATCTCATAAATGCTAAAGACCACTTCATTTTGGCCTTTGACAAAGTCATTGACTTCGATTCTTTTTACATCGAAAATCTTTTCATATAACGCTAATGCTTCTAAACTGTCTTTTACGACCATATTCATCTCGATTGCTTTCAACTTCTACCGCCTCCCGTTCTTTCTTTATTATACATTAGAAAAAACTTTTTGGTAGCGCTTATATGACATCAAAGCGAATAAAACGATCAGCCCAATTAACCAAGCACTTGCTTGAATCGTGTAGCTGGCATTTACAGAAAACGTGGCATTCAAAAGGTTTCTCGCAGTTTCAACAATAGGTGTCATCGGCTGGTATTTCGCAAAAAGTTCGATTGGTTTTGCCATTCCATCCATTGGCATCAATGCTGAACTTACAAATAACAACATGATCAAAATATATGAAAAACCACCAGCTCCTTCATAGCTTTTTGCTTTCAAAGAGAATGGGATCGCCAATAGCGTAATGGCAAAAGCAAAAAGAACAGATAATCCAAAGAATCCAAGAACCCCAAACAGCGAAGTTTTGACTTCAAAACCCATCACCAGACCAATAAGGAAAATGATTGCTTCTGCCAAAATCATGAAAAGAACAGAAGCTGTGACATGGGAGCCTAAAATCACCCAGCGTTTGATAGGCAAAGAATGCAGGCGGTTCAAGAATCCTTTTAATTTGTCATTATTGATCCGCAAAGCTGTATAGGCTGAGCCCATCGTCATCGTGATCAATAAAAATCCTGGTAATGAATAGTTCAAATAGTCTTGTGCACTTGTTTCACTGCCGCTGACTGCAATGCTGCCGCCAAAGACATAGACAAAAAACAGCAACATGAAAACTGGGGTGCCGACAACCGTAATCAAAGTATCTGCGTTTGTGATGTTTTGTTTCATGATCCTTTTCGTCAATACGAGTAATTGTTTGAGTGATTTCATTTTTCTTCCTCTTTTCTTGTGACATCTAAAAATATCGTTTCAAGATTTGTTTCAATCAAACCAAAACTTTCGATCGTCAGTTGATGTTCTGCCAAAACTTTCAAGACTTCTTGCGCAGAATGTTCTTCGATTTCCCAAGATTCTGCAGTTTCTTTATATAAGAGTCCTTGTTCTTTCAATAATTTCCGAGCTTTCTCTTTGTCTGCTTCTGCTACTTTCAGAGCTACGCGTTTTTCTACATTTTTCTTGATTTCTGCAGGTGTTCCATAAAGAGCGATTTTTCCGTCTTTGATAAAAGCAATGTGGTCCGAAAGACGATCTGCTTCTTCCAAATATTGTGTTGTTAAAAAAATCGTCTTGCCAGCTGCACGGATCTCTTCAATGATCGACCAGATTTCCAAGCGGTTTTTCGGATCAACTCCTGTGGTTGGTTCATCTAAAAACAGGATCTGAGGGTCGCCAATCAAAGACATCGCAATATCCAATCGTCGTTTCATCCCGCCAGAGTACTCTGCTACTCGGCGTTTTAAAAAGTCTTGCATTTCTAGACGTTGGGATAACTTTTCGATTTCTGCATCACTATTTTTCAATCCACGTAATTGCGCAACTAATTTGAGATTCTCATAGCCGCTGAACTCCTCGTCTAATGTGTTCGCTTGCGAATTTAAGCTGATCATCTCACGAATAGCTGATTGGTCAGAAAAAATCGATTGTCCCATGATTTCTGCTTCTCCCGCTGTCGGTTTGATCAAGGTTGCTAAAATATTGATGAGTGTCGTTTTTCCAGCACCATTTTCACCTAATAAAGTAAAGACTTCTCCTTGCTGGATAGATAACGTGATACCTTTCAATACTTCTTGCTGCTGATAACTTTTTTTGATATTTTTTATTTTTACTGCTTCCATCTTTATTCACCTATCTTTTTGATTTCTTCTGTCAGACGTGTTCTGATTTTGACGATCCATAGTTCTTCTGGATATTGCGCCATGATTGCATCAGCAAATTCAACAGGGTCTTCTCCAATGATTTCTTTGACAGGAACATTTTCGATGGCACTTTCTTGAAAAAGATGCAAAACGTCTTCTAATACGACCATGAATCCGTCGCCTTTTGCAAAATTGAACATGTATTTTTCCAATGCTTCCATTGCTAAACGGTAATTTTCCGGCAAGGCATTTTTTTCTTTTTTATATTGGTTATATCTTTTTTTCGAGCCAATCAATGTTTCAAAAATATTTTTCATTTTTTATTCTCCTTTTAATTCGTTCAAACGTTCTTCAAGAAATGACCACTTTTCCCAAAACTCAGCTAAATAACGTTTTCCCTCATCATTCAATGTATAAAATTTTCTTGGTGGTCCTAATTCGGATTTTCTTTTTTCAACATTTAATAATCCTTTTTTTTCTAACCGAAGCAGTACGGTATAAACAGTGCCTTCCACAATATCTTCGAATCCTAGATCAATCAAATAACTAGTTATCTCGTATCCGTATGTTTCGCCTTTGCTGATGTGCTGCAAAACGATTCCTTCTAAGACACCTTTAAGCAGTTCCGTTAGTCCTTTCAAATGTCTCACCTCTATATTGTATTACTAAGTAGTTAACCTGTTTTTCACTACTTAGTATCGCTTATTTCCTCTATATAATATTACTAAGTAGTCAGAGTGTCAAACGTTTTGACGAAAATCGGTCTAAAGTCTTATACTCTAAAAAAAGAATATTTTGACAAAAAAGCTGTACAAACACAAGGCTTGTACAGCTCATTTTTATTTTTTCCAAAAGTCATCGAAAATCGAGATTGGCATATGACGTTTGTGTTGTGTTTTGTTCCACCAAGCTTCGATTTTTTCTTGTGCTGAATCTGGCACTGTTTTTCCTTCTAGATAATCATCGATCTCATCATAAGTTACTCCTAAAGCAACTTCATCTGCGATCATTGGTTTTCCGTCTTCTAAATCAGCAGTCGGGATTTTTGTATAAAGCTCAGCTGGTGCGCCTAATTCTTGCAGCAGCTGTCTTCCTTGACGTTTGTTCAAACGGAATAATGGCAATAAATCTGCTCCGCCGTCTCCGTATTTTGTAAAGAATCCTGTGATATTTTCTGCGGCATGATCAGTCCCCAAAACGGCTCCGGCATTTTCACCTGCGACCGCATATTGCGTGATCATTCGTTGACGTGCTTTGACATTTCCTTTATTGAAATCACTGATCACTACACCAGCTTCTTCCAATGCTTCGGCTTGTGCATCCACAGCTGGTTTGATGTTCACGCTTAAGCTGACATCCGGATTAATGAAGGCAAGTGCTTTTTTTGCATCTTCTTCGTCAGCTTGTGTACCATAAGGCAGGCGCACAGCGATAAAACGGTAAGCATCGTCGCCTGTTTCTTTTCTCATCTCTTCCATCGCTAATTGTGCGAGACGGCCAGCTAATGTAGAGTCTTGTCCGCCGCTGATACCAAGAACAAATGATTTCAAAAATGGATATTGACGCAAATAATCTTTCATAAATTCGATGCTTGTTCGGATTTCTTCTTTTGGATCAATCGTTGGCTGAACACCTAATTCTTTGATGATTTCTTGTTGTAATGTCATCTTTCCCACTCCTTACATTTCAGTATGCAATGTTGCTACTTCTCGTTTCATACGTTCCATGATCGCCATTTTGTGGTTCCAGCATTCTGTTGACAGATCGACTGGATATTTTTGAGGGTTCAAATCTCGTTTATATTCTTCCCAAAGCGAGTCTAGGTTTTGTTTTGTATATTCTTTTATTTGATCCAATGTCGGCAATTCATACACTCGTTTTCCTTCAATAAAGATATCTTGAAGAATTGGACGAGCAGAAAAGTCTTCTACTGTTTTATTGATAAATGTATGGACAGGATGGAACATGAAAATAGCTTCTTCTTTTCTTGGATCTTCTTCCCAAAGTGTAACGTAATCGCCTTCTGATTTTCCATCAAAATTGCGGGTGATACGCCACACTTGTTTTTTTCCAGGAGTCGTTACTTTTTCAGCATTGCTGGAAAGTTTTATCGTATCGATCATTTCGCCATTTTCATCTTCAATCGAAACAAGTTTGAACACCGCGCCTAAAGCTGGCTGATCATAAGCAGTGATCAACTTTGTTCCTACGCCCCAAACATCGATTTTTGCTTTTTGCATTTTCAAGTTCAAAATCGTCGCTTCATCTAAATCATTTGACGCATAGATTCTTGCCTCCGTAAAACCAGCTGCATCCAATTGTTCACGTACGCGTTTTGAAATATATGCCATGTCCCCACTATCGATACGGACACCTTGAAAATTGATTTTGCTGCCCATTTCTTTTGCTACACGGATAGCGCTTGGCACACCCGATTTCAATGTATCATAGGTATCTACAAGAAAGACACAATCTTTGTGCGTTTTGGCATAGGCCATAAATGCGTCGTAATCATTGCCGTATGATTGGACTAATGAATGCGCATGAGTCCCGCTGGCAGGAATGCCGAAAATCTTACTTGCGCGCACATTGCTCGTTGCGTCTGCACCACCGATATAAGCAGCTCTTGTTCCCCAAATCGCTGCATCTAATTCTTGCGCACGACGGGTCCCGAATTCTAGAAGAGGATCGTCACCTATCACTGATTTGATGCGGGCTGCTTTTGTCGCAATCAATGTTTGGAAATTCACCATGTTCAATAACGCTGTTTCCACAAGCTGGCATTGTGCAAGCGGTCCTTCTACTTGGATCAATGGCTCGTTATTAAAAACAAGTTCGCCTTCTCTTGCTGAACGAACAGTTGCTTTGAATTCAAAATCTTTTAAATAATCTAAAAACGCTTCTGGATAATGACCGACTTCTCTTAAATAAGCAATATCCGTCTCACTGAACGTCAAGTTTTCTAAATAATGGACAAGGCGTTCCAAGCCTGCAAAAACCGCATAACCATGGTTAAAAGGCATTTCGCGGAAATAACATTCAAATACAGCATTCAAGTCAGCTCGACCTAATTCCCAGTACGTCTGCATCATGTTGATCTGATACAAATCAGTGTGTAGCGTCAAACTGTCATCTGGGTAAATTTTATTCATCGTAATAAGTACTCCTCTTACAAGATTTCATTTTCTATATATTAACATATAATGTTTCAAAAAATCGTGTAAAAGGAGCTTATCCACTACAAAACAGGAATTTTTCACGATACTTTCATTTATTTGTAAAAAAGAGGTTGTGAACTCAGCGCTCTGCTTTGAGCATCAAGGAGAATTTTTCGAAAGTCGCTGCTTTACGCTTTTTTTCGGTAGCGAGCTGTGGTCCAAAAGACAAAAATCAAAAGTACTGTCCCTAAAAAACCACAGGTGATAAAAAAGTCTTGATTGCTTAATTGATTATGGATTGCATCCCTAATCGCTTCTGTCACCCAAGTAAATGGCGAATATTTGGCAATCATCTGCAAAAATTCCGGCATGGTTTCTGTATCCACAAATGCACTGCTTAGATAAGGCAGAAAAACCAGTACAAATGAGAAAGCACTCGCTGCATCTGGACTAGCGCTCAAACCAATAAGGAACCCTATCCAGCTGATCAATGCCGTTAACAAAAGCAAGATCACTGCAAATTGAACAAAACTAATACCAGAAAAATTACTTCTGAAACCTAAAAGATAAGCCATAGTCAATAAAACCGTCAACGAACAGAAAACTTTAAAAATCGTCATATTCATCTCG
>KE351648.1:0-20271 GCA_000415185.1 Enterococcus faecalis 13-SD-W-01 | reverse complement strand
GTATAAAACAGCCGTTTGATTGATAGCCATCGTTTTAAAACGTTTCAAGATCCCTTTTTCTCTGGAATTTGCCAACGAAACAGCGGTAGTCGAAGCTACTTGCCCCACACCCATCACAATAATACCCGGAACGATATATTGGATATACTGCCCAGTATGATCGATTGCTCCGCCAAAAATAAAAACAAATGCAAGCAAGATCAATATAGGTAAAGCTAACGCAGTTATGATTGCGTCCACACTTCTGAATCCTAATTTCCAACTACGATAAGTCATTGCTTTGATATCATTCAAATAATACATCGTTTCACGCTCCTTTTTTTATTACGTCTAGATAAACATCTTCCAAGCGAGGCTCTTTTACAAACAGATCCTCTAACTGAACTTGCTTTTCAGCTAAAATAGCAAAAACATGATGAAGATCTCGGCTTTTATCTGCCGTTTGGAACGAAAGAAGCTGCTTTTCTTTGTCATAACTGCCTTTTGTTACTTGCAGCAGTTCAAAAACAGCCTCTTCTGTAATTGTTTCAAAAAGAAGTTCTACAGTTTGCTGTTCGTAACTATTTTTCAAACGTTGAACTGTTCCTTTTTCAATGATTGAACCATTATTCATTATAACGACAAAATCAGCTAAATACTCTGCTTCTTCCAGATATTGGGTCGTCAAAAAAATCGTCATTTTCTCTTCTTTTGCGATTTTTTTGATCATTTGCCATAATTTGATGCGATTTTGGGGATCGATCCCTGTCGTAGGTTCATCTAAGAACAAAATTTTAGGACTACTCAATAAACTCGCTGCAATATCTAATCGACGTTTCATCCCGCCAGAATATTCCTTCACCAGCTTGTTTGCTGCATTTTCTAAATCAAACTCTTTCAAAAGTTCAGCTATTCTTGACTTCAATTTTTTCGGTTCAATATGGTTTAATTTACCTAGTAAAGACAAGTTTTCATAACCTGTCAGTTCTTCTTCCAATGAAGCGAACTGCCCTGTCACACTGATTTCCTTCCGAATAGCCTCACTCTCCTGCATCAAATCATGCCCGTTGATGAGTACTTGCCCTGAGGTTGGTTTGATCAACGTATTAAGCATATTGATCGTCGTTGTTTTTCCTGCTCCATTTGACCCTAACATACTGAAGATCTCTCCTTCAAAAACATTGAAAGAGACATCTTTGACCGCTGCTTGCTTTTTGTATTTTTTGCTTAGATTCTTTACTTCTATTATTATTTTTCTCATCTTTTTTCTCTCCTTATTTGATTAAGAATCCTAATATCATCTCTATATCTGGAAAAATATATTCTTCTTCAAAAAC
Source organism: Enterococcus faecalis 13-SD-W-01 (assembly GCA_000415185.1). Classification (GTDB taxonomy): domain Bacteria; phylum Bacillota; class Bacilli; order Lactobacillales; family Enterococcaceae; genus Enterococcus_B; species Enterococcus_B faecalis_A. The sequence goes on along the minus strand of KE351648.1, from coordinate 18,955 downwards.
CAGTTTGACCATCCCGATTCCTTGATAGGTAGCAATATAATGCATCGCTAGTTCAAGCGGATCTCCTTCTTTAAATTGTCCTCGTTTTTGACCTTCTTCAATAACTTCAGCGAGTTTCGCAATAAACCGTTTGTCTTCTTCCAACAAATTATTAATGACCGCTGTCTCATCTTTAGAAAAGAGAGATTGAACCACTAATAACAATAGATCTTTTGTCTCCTCCTCTTCTTTCAAACCTAAAAGCATGATTTCTGCTAACTCTTTTACTAAATCGATTGGTTCTTTTTCTTGCTGTAAAAATCGGCCTACTTCGCCAATACCGCTTGTTGCTTCTTCAACGATTTCACCAAACAATTCACTTTTGGAAGAAAAATAGCGATAAGCTAAGCCATTGCTGACTCCTGCTGCTTTCGCAATATCTGCCATCGTCGTTTTTTCATAACTTTTTTGAATAAATAACTTGGTTGCTACTGCTTTGATTTTATTTCTTGTTTCTTCTCGCATTGCCTTGAAACGTTCTTCTCTCGTTGCCATCTTTTTCCCTCCATTTTTGTTTCTAAAAAAGATGAATGAACATATATTCATCATAAAAAATAAAAACCACGCTGTCAATATCCAACAAGAATATTTTATATCGTTCGTTTTTAAACCAAAATAAGCTTATTTTATTTTTTATTTTTCGTATTTTATTGATTAAAAGAAGTTTTTTTGTTATGATCGTTCAGTAATCAATCATAGTGAGGTGTTTAGCGTGACTGCAATAGTAGTAATTGGCACACAATGGGGCGACGAAGGAAAAGGAAAAATCACGGACTTTTTGAGTAAAGACGCAGATATTATTGCTCGTTATCAAGGTGGAGACAATGCTGGTCATACAATCCAGTTAGGAGAAAGAAACTTCAAGCTGAGGCTTGTTCCATCAGGTATTTTCTACCCTTCTAAATTAAGCATTATCGGAAATGGTGTGGTAGTAAATCCTAAATCTTTGATCAAGGAACTTGAATATTTAAAAAACAACGGTATTTCGACAGATAATCTTCGTATTTCTGATCGCGCACACGTTGTCTTACCTTATCATATCGAATTGGATCGTCTGCAAGAAGAAGCAAAAGGAGATAAAAAAATCGGTACGACGATCAATGGTATCGGTCCTGCCTATATCGACAAAGCTAGTCGTATAGGTATTCGAATGAATGAGTTGTTGGATAAAGATGTCTTTAAAGAACGCTTAATTGATAATTTAAAAGAAAAGAATCAACTATTTACAAAAATCTATAATCAGCCTGCAATGGATGCAGAAACGCTTTTCGAAGAATATTATGCATATGGCCAGCAACTAAAAAAATACGTCACCGATACATCTGTTCTCTTAAACCAAGCCTTAGATAGTAATAAAAAAGTCTTGTTTGAAGGTGCCCAAGCAGTCATGCTTGATATCGATCATGGTACTTATCCTTATGTGACTTCTTCTAATGCTTCTGCTGGCGGCGTTGCAAGCGGCAGCGGTATCGGGCCATCTCGAATAGATAAAGTCGTCGGTGTCTGCAAAGCCTATACTTCCCGCGTTGGCGAAGGTCCTTTCCCAAGCGAATTAACCGACAAAATCGGCGACCATATCCGTGAAGTCGCTCATGAATATGGGACAAATACTGGACGTCCGCGCCGAATCGGCTGGTTTGATGCTGTAGCTATCAGACATTCAAAACGTGTCTCTGAAATTACCGAGTTATCGCTAAATTCTATTGATGTACTCAGCGGTTTAGAAACAGTGAAAATCTGTACTGCTTATGAATTAGATGGCAAAAAAATCGAACACTATCCTGCTAGTTTGAAAGATTTAAGCCGCTGCACCCCTATTTATGAAGAGCTTCCTGGTTGGTCTGAAGACATTACTGAATGTCAGACATTTAAAGAACTTCCTAAAAATGCCCAACACTATGTTGAACGAATCGCCCAACTAGCTGGTGTTGAAATCGCGACTTTTTCAGTTGGACCAGAACGAGAAAAAACAGCTTTTATGAAACCAATCTGGGAATAACAACATTATATAAATATAAAAAAACGCCGCCGAAAATGATTCGGCGGCGCTTTTGTTCTATGGATGATCTTTAAGTCGCCCTGCTGATTTGCTGTTGGATAAACTCTACTGTCTGCTGATAACAAGTTTCAGCTTCCTGTGTCGTATAATCAAATTGATATTCATGGGTAATGACTTTATTCTCTCCATCATAAAAGAGTGTCTGTACAGGAACATTCAGCTGTTTTAATTTATCTGCAAAAGCAATTCCCTGCTTCTGGAATGAAAAAGCATTCCCGTCTGTGATATAGGTAGGCGGAAAATCTTTCGTTACATGATCAACTAAACTAGCTTCCAGCAGCTGCGGACTGTTTTTCCAGTCTTTTTCTCCAATCAGTGACCATGCGACTGTTTTTACAAAAAATTTCAAAAATCGATCATCTGAATGTTCGTTCGCTGTCTGCTTTAAATCTACTGGACCGCAATAGGAAATCGTTCCTATAATATGCTGCGGTTTTACCGCTTGATCCATTTTCATCTGTTTCGCATACTCAGAATTTGTTTGGATGGCTGCATACTGTAACGCGATTTGAGACCCAGCGCTGTCTCCGCCAAAAAATACATGGTCAAAATCCAGCATTGGATACTTGCTTTTCTGTTTACTCAAATAACGATACATTTCATCCACTTGTTTTACTTGACCAGGATATTCTAAATCTGGTGCTAATTCGTAGTTCACAGAAACCACCGCAACTTTCGCCTGAGAAGTGATCCTCAACGCAAATTCTTCCATCCCTGATTTGTCTCCAGCCACGTAACCGCCGCCATGCACCCAAAAAATCACTGGCAATTTTTCTGCCGTACCTTTGGGATAATAGATATCTAACTGGTTCTTTTTATATTCTGATTTATATGCGATATCGCTGATTTTTGTCACTTTCTCTTTATTTTCGTTATAGCTTTTTACCTCTGTCACTTTATCTTGTCCCTCAAAAGCTTTTTTGATAACGAAAACACCTGGTCTCGGTGATACTTCGAAAGCAATGAAGATACATAAAGCGATACCTAACAAAACACCTATTATCCAAGAAATTATTTTTAAAAACTTTTTCAAACTGTCCGCTCCGTTCTTCTTGATTGATCCGTTCGTATTATAACAAAAAAACAAGCATTTGTTTGTCAAATTTCTTTATAATTTCTCTGTATTTTGATAAATAATAGTATTTTGAAAGAAACAGTTCTTATTTGATAAAAAACTTTACCGATTTCTTTAAAGAAATAAATCAGCTTTCTGATTCTTTTTCTTTCGCGATGATCACGATATCTTTATTTGGGCGTGTAAATTGGATACCAAGTCGCTCCATTTGTTGTTTTACCCCGACATGGACTTCCGCTTCTTCACGTGTACTTTTCAAAATACGGCGAATCGCATAATCGATTTCTTGTTTGGTGATTTTCTTTTTCGAATTGATCATGATCAGTTCTTCTTTGTCATAGGTATCTGCATAAAGGATCTGCGTACGATCTAAAGCGTAAAATTTGTAGTATTTGATGTTGGCATCACCTAAGAAAAAATCCACGACTTTCGGATAGAAAGTTTTAATGGTAAGGTTTGTATTGATTGGTGTTTCGACTAATTTCATAAAATCCCTCTTTTCATTTGATTCAGTTCTTTTGAAACGGCTCCTTGCATCATTGACAAGAAAAAGTCTCACAGGTTTTTGAAACGAAACATTTAAATACTCCTCCGCCTTTAGAAAGCAATCGTTTTCATAAAGTGGTTTTTAAATTATTTCCATTCAAAATGTTACCTTTTCTTGTCACTAACACTTATTTTTTCAATACCGTTTCTATTTGAAAAAATAGTTTCCGTCTATTTTTTCTTTCGTTCGTTATAATTATATTATAACATAAAATTAATAGTGTTTTTATTTATTTTATCCTTGACCTTTCCGTTACGTCAAGGGTTATCCTTAATGATGTCAGGAGGTTAAAAAATGGAATATACGATCAAAAAGATGACACAATTATCGGGTGTTAGTGCACGAACATTACGATTTTACGATGAAATCGGACTTCTCAGACCAGCAAGAATCAATTCTTCCGGATACCGCATCTATGGAGAAAATGAGATCGACCGCCTGCAGCAGATTTTGTTTTATCGTTCGCTAGACTTTAAATTAGAAACGATTCGTGAACTGTTAGATAACAAAGAATTCGACAAGATCCAATCGTTTGAAGAGCAAAAACAACTGCTGCTGAAAAAAAGAGAACAGTTAGATGCCCTCTTGACGAATATCCAACATACAATCGACCATCACAAAGGAGAGAGAAACATGAGCAGCGAAGAAAAATTCGAAGCATTCAAGAAACAAAAATTACAAGAAAATGAAGAGAAATATGGACAAGAAATCCGTGAAAAATACGGCAAAGAAACAGTCGAAGCCTCTAATAAAAAATGGGGTTCAATGAGTGAGGAAGATTTCCAAGAAATGCAGCAGACAGAACAAGAACTTTTTGTAAAACTTTCTGGCTATCTAAAAGAACCAGACATCAAAAGCAATTTGGCAAAAGAGATCTTTCAATTACACAAAAAATGGTTATCTTTCAGTTGGGGTTCTTACACGCCTGAAGCTCATAAAGGGCTAGGAGAAATGTATGTGGCAGATGAACGCTTTGCTTCTTATTACAATGACCGTATTGGCAACGGTGCTGCGGATGCATTGAACAAGATTATTAATCGTTATGCTATGTAGAAGATTGACCAATTGACTGTTTTAGTAAACTAATTGATTTATTTTCAAGTAAACTTTTTTGAACATCAGAAAAAAAGAATATCCGAACGATTTTTTGGTTAAAATCCCTTGCCTTATTTATGATAAGGAATTGCTAAAATGCAGAAGCAAACCAATTATCGTTCGGATATTTTTAGTTAGGGGAGACCTTTTCTATTCTGGTTCTCCTAAATTCGGATCGATTTTATTAGCAGCTAAGATAAACGGTGCCCAAATCACTGCTGCGACAGCTAGATTGACGAGTGTCAGAACAATTGCCCGCCAATCGCCCGCAGTCGCTAAAAATCCGCTGATGATCGTTGGCATTACCCAAATAACATTCACAACTACCGGGTCCACTAATCCGCCAACGGTAGCAAAATAAGCAATCGTTGCCGTAGCCAGAGGAGCCAGGATAAAGGGGATCATCAATACTGGGTTCAATACGACTGGCAAACCAAACATAACAGGTTCATTGATATTGAAAATCCCTGGAGCAACGCCTAATTTCCCGACCAATTTATAATCGGCCCGCTTCGAAAGAACCAAGATCATAATGATCAATACAAGCGTGACTCCCGCTCCGCCAGGCCAAACAAATGCTTCAAACGAACCAGCGACCCATTTGAACGGGATCTTATCGCCATTTTGAAACGCATTGGTATTTTCGACCATCGCAGTGCCATATAAAGTCTGTAAAACTGGAGACATGATATTGGTACCATGCAACCCAAAGAACCAAAGAACGTGAACGAGCAGAACAATGATAAAGACAGCTCCATACCCTTGAGACAGTTGCATCAATGGCGCTTGGATCGCTTCAGAAATCCAGTCGATCAATGGTACGCCAGCTGCTTCTCTAAATAAGTAATGGATGACACCCACTGTGTAAAGAGCAACAGCTGCTGGTATAATAGCGGCAAACGCTTTTGAGACCGCAGGCGGAACAGAATCAGGCATCCGAATAATAATATTTTTTCGGATCAAAAAAGAGAAAATGAGAACAGAGATAAAACCAAAAATCATGGCAGTAAAAAGACCTGACCCGCCCATGTAACGGCCAAAGTTGAAATACCCCCATGCACCTAATGTCAGTGTCTGACCACCATCAGCACTTTCCAAAACACCTCCCGCTGCGGTAATCATGTCCGCCGCTTCTTGCGATAACGCTGCTGGCAATGACAAAACAGCCGAAGCACTATCTGGCAATCCAATAATAAAGGCAACTAGCGATACAATACTTCCAGATACTGGGTCTACTTCATAAGCTTTCGCCAAATTTGCACCTAAAGATAGCGCAAAAACGACCGCCATCACAGCAAGTGTTCCATTCCAAATCAGCCCATTGACGCCAATAACCGGTCGAAAAAAAGCAGTAATAGCATTTTCCGGCCCCAAATATGTATTTGGGAAATCACGCATAAACGCATTCAGCAACACAGCGACCGCACCAGCCATTGTTGCTGGCATCGTACCAATAAACGCATCTCTCAAAGCGACTAAGTGTTTCTCAGAACCAACCTTTGTAGCGACAGGCAAAATATACTTTTCCATCCAACTCATCAAACCATTCATCCAAACCTTCCTCCTGTTTTTTTATTTTTCTTTCTCACCTTCCAGAAAGCGCATACATTATAATGTTAAGGAAATCTTAACATAAAAAATTGGAACTTACTATCTCATTTTTTTATTATTTATCCATTTTTTGATTCATTTCCTATTGGTCTATCTAACATTAAACGAACAATATTGTCACTATCTTCTGAAAGAGTTCTATTGTATCATTACGGAAAAGGAGGGATTTACTTGCCATTTTTTGCTATTATTATTGATCTTTTGACTATGGGTGCTTACTTTATGCAGGTCCATAATCCTGCTCTAAGATATATTGGTCTTATTTTTCAAGGCGTAATGGTCATCCTGCTGCTTTTGCTTGTTTTCATCTATCGCGGCAAAAAATTCACGAATTTTCGACCAAAAGGCTATCCATATTTTACAATAAGATATGCCATTATCGTCTTTTCTTTTTTGATCAACGGTGCGGTTTTGTTTCTGTATATCTTGAATTATTTAGACATCAATTCGGTTGTTTTTTCAACGATTTAAACGTAAACAAAAAAGACTCGTCTCGATTCTGAGACGAGTCTTTTTTAAAGGGATGATTTTACATCATTCCGCCCATCATTGATGGATCCATTCCTGGTGCTGCTGGTGCTTGTGGTTCTGGTTTGTCTGCTACGACTGCTTCTGTTGTTAATAATAATGCAGATACAGAAGCTGCATTTTGCAATGCTGAACGAGTTACTTTTGTTGGATCAACGATTCCTGCTTCAACCATGTTTACCCATTCGCCAGTTGCAGCGTTAAATCCTGTTCCAAGTTCGACATTTTTTAGTTTGTCGACGATTACTGAACCTTCATAACCAGCATTTTCAGCGATTTGACGGATTGGTTCTTCTAATGAACGAACAACGATTTTCACACCTGTTGCTACGTCGCCTTCAGCTTCTACTGAAGAAACTTTTTCAATCACGTTGACCAAAGCAGTTCCCCCACCTGATACCATACCTTCTTCAACCGCTGCACGAGTCGCATTCAATGCGTCTTCGATACGTAGTTTTAATTCTTTTAATTCTGTTTCAGTTGCAGCACCGACTTTTACCACTGCGACACCGCCGGCTAATTTAGCTAAGCGTTCTTGCAGTTTTTCACGGTCAAAGTCTGAAGTAGTGTCAGCGATTTGATTTTTGATCAATTGGACACGTGCTTCGATCGCTGTTTTGTCACCTGAACCTTCAACGATTGTTGTGTTATCTTTGTCAACAACGACTTTTGATGCGTTACCTAAGTTGTCGATGGTTGCATCTTTCAAATCTAATCCTAGGTCTTCTGTAATCACTGTTCCGCCTGTCAAGATTGCGATATCTTCCAGCATTGCTTTGCGGCGATCGCCGAATCCTGGAGCTTTAACAGCTACTACGTTGAATGTTCCGCGGATTTTATTCAAGACTAATGTTGGTAATGCTTCACCGTCTACGTCGTCTGCAATGATCAGCAATGGACGAGATTGTTGTAAGATTTGTTCCAACAATGGCAAGATATCTTGAATGTTAGAGATTTTTTTGTCAGTAATCAAAATGTATGGATTTTCTAAAACAGCTTCCATTTTGTCGTTATCTGTAACCATGTATTGTGACAAGTAGCCGCGATCAAATTGCATACCTTCTACAACGTCTAATTCTGTTTCGATCCCTTTTGATTCTTCGATTGTGATAACACCGTCGTTGCCGACTTTTTCCATTGCATCAGCAATCAAGTGACCTACTTTGTCAGAACCTGAAGAAACAGCTGCAACTTGTGCGATAGCTTCTTTTGAATCTACAACTGTAGAGATATTGTGCAATTCTTCAACTGCTGCTTTTGTTGCTAATTCGATTCCGCGGCGAATGCCTAATGGGTTTGCGCCGGCAGTTACGTTTTTCAAGCCTTCACGAACGATTGCTTGTGTTAGAACTGTTGCTGTTGTTGTTCCGTCACCTGCGATATCATTTGTTTTTGATGCAACTTCAGAAACAAGTTTTGCACCCATATTTTCGAAATGATCTTCTAATTCGATTTCTTTTGCGATAGTTACACCGTCATTTGTGATCAAAGGAGAACCGTATGATTTTTCTAAAACAACGTTACGTCCTTTTGGTCCTAATGTTACTTTTACTGTATCTGCTAATTTATCTACTCCGCGAAGCATTGCAGCGCGTGCGTCTTCTGCAAATTTCAATTCTTTTGCCATGTTCCATTCACCTCATCATAAATTTTTTAGTATTTATTCAACAATTGCCATAATGTCTTTTCCAGACACGATCAAATATTCTTTTCCATCAAATTTTACTTCTGTACCGGCGTATTTCTCAAACATTACTGTGTCGCCTTCTTTAACAGCGGCAGGAACTTTTTCTCCGTTTTCTAACAAACGACCTTCGCCTACCGCAATGATAGTACCAGTTTGTGGTTTTTCTTTAGCAGTTGAAGCTAAAACGATACCACCTACACTTTTTTCTTCTTCTTTTGCGACTTCAATAATGACGCGGTCTCCTAATGGTTTTAACACGATAAATCCCTCCGTTAACTCTAGTTTTTATCTATTAGCACTCTCTAACCAAGAGTGCTAACCTACGTTTCTAATAATACTCATTCTCTCTATTTTTTGCAAGCTTTTCGTTCAAAGATTTTCTATTTTAGGCAAAGTGCTGGGGGTAAACAATTATGCTATACTATTTAATAAGTAAGGAGGAATTTTATGTCACTGAAAAAATACAGTTTTTGGAGTATTTTCTGCTATGGACTTGTGTTTGTTTCCCCTTTGATCCTAGGCTATCTAGGACTTGTCCATTCAGCAGCTGATTTGATTACTGCTACCACATTGACTTACAGTCTAGGTGCAGTTGTGTTACTTGTTTTTTACTTTATGCAAAAAGAACCTTTGAAGATAGAGTCAGAAGTTAAAAAAGCTTCTGTTTGGAAAATCATTCTTTTCGGTTTGTTAGGGATCTTCGCTGCATTGATTTTACAGAATATCGCTATCATGTTGGAAGTTTGGCTGTTCGGAGAGACCGCTCCATCACAAAATACGCAAGATATCATCAAAATGATTTTAACTTCACCAGCATTTATTTTAGCGACAACGATTGCTGGCCCAATCATGGAGGAATTGGTTTTCCGCCGCAGTATTTTGGGAATCGTTGCTCGTTATTCTAATTTCTGGGTTGGTTTGATCATCAGTTCGCTTCTTTTCGCTGTCGCACACAATGATGGTCATTTGCTTCTTTACTTCTTTTTAGGTGCGTTCTTTAGTCTCTTATATAAATCAACTGGCAGAATCTGGACTTCGATGATTACCCACGTCGGCATGAATAGTTTGGTCGTTCTTGTCCAACTAGCTCTTCACTATGGTTGGATAAACGTGTGATTTTTAATTCAAAGAGCCTTTCATAAAAAACACCGCCATCTCTTCAGTTTGATTGTGAAGAGATAGCGGTGTTTTGTTTATCGATTGTCAAAAGTATCATTGCTCTGGTTGTTGGTTTGAGCGACTTTTATTTCTACATTTTTCAATACCAGTTTTTCTACTGCTGCGATTCGGCCAAGTTCTGCGGCTTCTATTTGGCAATCTTCAAATAGGATATTTTCCATCGGTTTGTTTGGAAAAGCAACTAAGTCAAATGCGCGTGAAGATTTCTGGTCGTTTTTTTCTAGTGTTGCACGTACATTTTTGATATGGATGTTTCGGACTTTTGTCATTTGCAGTTCCTCAGGTATTTCTTCTGCAACCGCGTGCCAGATTTCCGGATGGGGTATTTTATCTGTTGCTGTAACTTTTTTCCGATTGTATTCATTGTGCCAGTCCATGATCCAAGAAAAAGGAAATTGGACATTCGTCATTCGCAGGTTTTCTACATCGATGTTTTCAATGAAGCCTCCTCTTTCTTTCGAAGATTTCATTCGAATACCGCAATCTGCATGGTCAAATTCAATATCATGGATAAAAACATCCCGTACTCCGCCGCTTACTTCACTTCCAATCGTAACGCCATATCCGCCCAATACTTTGCAATGATCGATTTCTATTTTTTCTGAAGGCTTGTTCACGCGTCGCCCATCGCCGTCTCTGCCGGATTTGATAGAAATACAGTCGTCTCCGCAGTCAAAAGAACAGCCAGTTATGCGGATATCGGTTGAAGAATCAATGTCTATCCCATCTGTACTTGGTCCGTGATTGTTTTGGATCGTCAAGTTTTCTAAGTGTACGTTTCTGCTGTAAGTTACTTGGAGATTCCAAAAGCCGGAGCGTTCCAGATAGAGATCATTTATTGTTATGTTTTCTGCCTGATAGACTAAACAATTTCTTGGACGTTTTACAAGATAATCTGCCAACCAGCGCAATCCTTGCTGATCATATATTGCTCGTTGTCCACTTTTTTGATCCCTTCCCCAGTAAAGATTCCACCAATATTCTCCTTGTCCATCAATACATCCGGGACCTTCGATTTTTACATTTTTCGTTTCGATGATATTTACAATAGCTGCTGGCCATGAAAGTTCTATGCCTGCGATTCTTGTGGGGATTTCCGGATAATCATGGATATCAAGACTTCCTTTCAATACCGCTCCTTCTTCAAAAATCAAATGGCTGTTTTCTCTTAAAAACAATGAACCGACTAAATAAACACCTTCAGGAAACTTTACTGGAAGTTTTTGTTTTGCACCAACATCGATTGCTTGCTGGATGGCTTCTGTGTCTTTTGTCTTCCCATCAGCCATTGCATGGTACGTTAAAACATTGATTATTTTTTCCATAAGTACCCACCTTTATACTTTATTAAATCAAATGTTATTGTTTATTTGTTTTTCCATTTATATGCCGCACGATTTGATAACGTTTTCAAAATTATAAACTCTTTCGATGTGTTTTTATATTCACAATATTGATAGATAATTATATTATCTTGGTGCTTGAGCAGGAAGGCAACGATATTTTTAAAAGGAGTCTGAAATATGCTTTTAATTAAACCTATACTTAGTAACAAACACCCGCAAAAGCAGTAAAATATGCTTTTGCGGGTGTTCGTTTGTCGTTATATCTTAATTGCTTGCTTATTTTTGTCCGTAGTAAGCACTCTCACCATGTTTCCGATAATAATGTTTATCTAAAAGATATTTTGGGATCTCTTGGATAGCAGGATTTAGTTTTTCATTTTCTTTTGCCATTAAACATATTTCATCCAAAATCAAACTATTTTCTACAGCATCTATAGGCGTTTTCCCCCAAGTAAACGGCCCGTGACCATAAACCAGCACGCCAGGAACTTCATTCGCTTTTAATCGTTTTTCTTCAAATGTTTCGACAATGACTTTGCCTGTATTTTTTTCGTAAGCATCCTTGACTTCTTCTTCGGTTAATTGACGTGTACAGGGGATCGTGCCATAAAAAGCATCAGCATGTGTCGTTCCATAAGCAGGCAAATCACGCCCAGCTTGTGCCCACATCACTGAATGCGTGGAATGGGTGTGAACGATTGCATTCACCTGATCAAAAGACTGATACAAGATTACGTGAGTTGGCAAATCTGAAGAAGGATTCAAGCTGTTTTTTTCAAGCGGCTCGCCAGATAAATCAGTGACCACCATTTGTTCTGCTGTCATTTCTTCGTAGTTTATACCACTCGGCTTGATAACAATCACGCCTAGTTCTCGATCAATCTCACTCACATTGCCCCAAGTTAGTTTCACTAATCCGTATTTAGGAAGTTTTAAATTCGCTTCATAAACTCGCTGTTTCATTTCGGTAATGATTTGTTCTCTAGACATCATAGCCGGCCTCCGTTAACTTTGGATAGAGGTATTCTTTTGCCCGTTCAATTTTCTTTTTGAAATCAGGATCGTCCCCGCTCCACATCTCAATTAAAAAAGTGCCCTCATACTCTAAGCGTTTTAGACTTTTAAATAACCCTAAGAAATCCACACATCCTTTGCCAAAGGGAACATCTCTAAACTGACCTTTAAAATCGTCGGTTACTGGAAAAGTATCTTTTAAATGAATCGAAGTGATAGAATCAATTCCTTTTTCCAATTCGTATGCTGGATTGTTTTCCGGCCATGCTGAAAGATTGCCTAAATCGGGGTAGACTTGTAAATAGGGTGAGCGGATCTGCTTTTTGATCGCCAAAAATTTAGTAATTGAATTCATAAACGGATCATCCATGATCTCGATCGAAAGAATCACACCATATTCAGAAGCTGATTTAACACTTTCTTTTAGCCCTTCAATAAACGCTTCTCTTGAAAGCATCGATTTTTCTTCATAGTAAACATCATATCCTGCAATTTGTATGACCCCAACACCTAATTTATGAGCCAAAACAATGGCTTTCTGCATTATTTTTTTAGCTTTTTTTTGACTTTCCTCATCTGAAGAACCAAAAGGAAATCTGCGATGCCCGCTTAAACAAATCGAGTTGATTCGAACCCCTGTCGCAAACATATCTTCCCGCAGCTGATAAATCGTTTCATCAGACCAATCCAGACGAGCTAATCGTTCATCAGTTTCATCGATTGACATTTCGATAAAAGAAAAATCCATTTCTTTAGCTAATTCAAACCGTTTTTTCCAAGAGATTTCTTTTGGCAGTGCTTTTTCATAAATACCGATCTGCACCATGACTATTCCCCCCAAATACGAATAATCTCATTTTTAAAATCCATTGCTGCTTTAACTGGATCTGGTGCATCAGTGATACCTCTTCCAACAATAAAATTATAGACTTCAATACCTTTAAATAAATTAAGCGTGTTTATATCCAAACCTCCAGTAACAGAAACATCGAATCCCATTTCAATCAATCGTTTGACTTTTGATAAATCACGCTCCCCCCACGTTTCACCAGAAAGCAATGCATCCCTGCTTTGATGATAAATAGCTTGGCAAACTCCGATTTCTCGCCACTTAGCAGCTTGTTCATAGGTCCAATCACCATATAATTCTACTTGTAATTCTTTGACTTCTTTTTGGGCAGCTTCCATCGTAGAAATTGAGGCACAGCAGATCACAGTCATGAAATCTGCACCTGCATTTACTACATTTTTTGCTACTGTCCCACCAGCATCTGCACATTTTGTATCTGCTGCAATTATTTTATCTGGAAATATACTCCGAATACAGCTAAGGGATTTCCAACCTTCCTGCAAGCATAAAATTGTTCCGACTTCAATAATATCGACAATTTCTCCTACTTTGATCACATCTGCCAATGCATGCTCCAATTCATTGTGATCTAAAGCAATCTGTAATTTTGGTCTGCTCATTTTGCTGCCCTCTTTTACTTATTTTTTTGATATGCGTCTGATTCAGCGAATTTTTCACTAATTTCTTTTGCGGACATCACATTTTTAATGCCGATGACTGTAATGCCTTTTTTTTCTGCTTGAGCAAACATCGTTAAAAAGTTTACAGGTGTAAAGACGACATCATATTGCGTGGCAGAACTTTTCCCTTCTGAAATAGAACAATGATGGATCTTAGTGATTGGTACGCTAAGTTCTTTCATCGCCTTTTCAACACTTCTCATCATCATTAAGCTTGTTCCTGATCCATTTGCACAAGATACTAGAATTCTCATTCTCTTTTCCCTCCTAAAGTTAAATTTCTTTTGGGTAATAAAAAGTTAATTTATTTCCTGGTATTTTTCTGCATATTGTTCGTAATCGTCAACGATCATAAAGTACCCTTTTGGATTTTTTCGATATTGCAGCTGCGGAATAATCAATAATCCTATTATAACTACAGCAATACCAGCATATCCCAGCACCTTCATAATGACCGTAAATAACGGCCATGCCGTTGCCCAGTCAAACATTCCGATATATCCGCCGAATCTCGACATACCGATCCATGTAGCAAAAATCGCAGATCCGCCAACTTGGATAACTCCAGAGATGAACGGAAACAAACAGGCTGCTTTAAATCCGCCGCGGTTGTTGGCAAAAACAGCAATCACAGCATTATCAAAGAATAGCGGGATGAAACCAGCAATAACGATGGTTGGGGATTTTAACAAAATCAATAAACCAATCATTAAAAATTGACCTAAAGCACCGAACAAAAAGCCTATTGTCACTGCATTAGGAGAACCAAAGCCAAAAGTAGCGGCTACATCGATTCCCGGAACTGCACCTGGTAAAATCGTATTTGAAATTCCTTGGAAAGATTGGGTCAGCTCATCAACAAAAGTTCGGACACCTAATTGTAAAATAGCGAGATAAACAGCAAAGTTTAATGAAGTCGTCATGATATAGAATAAGAAACTTTGATCTGGTTGGATAAATTCTGCTTGAATTAAATAATCTTTTCCTAACACTAATAAAATAATTCCAAAGAAGAAGAGCATCAATAAGGACGTGGCTACCATATTTTCATTAAAAATCGACAAGAAACCTGGCAACTTCATCTCTTCTATTTTTTTGTCGACTTTTTTTGATTTATTTTTTTTCTTATCCCTTTTCTTCATCCATTCGGCTAATTTAGCAAAAATAAAAATACCAAACATTTGCTGATGGGCTACTGCAAAACCAGCGCCTTCTGTCAATTCTTGCGTGATTCCCACAGTTAAATTAGATGCAACAGCCCAATAACACCCTAGAATCAATCCCATAAAAATCAGTACTTGAACTCTTCCCAAATCTGGAAAGCAGAATAACAAAATCCAGAATGCTGTGGCAGATTGTTGGATTTGGACATTTCCAGTAGTGAAAACCGCCCGCAACTTCGTATATTTTTGAAAGCGAACGAGTAAAATATTCATGACAAATGCAATCAGCAACAAAATCATGACATCGCCGAATGTTCGGCCAAACGTCTCCATTAACCCAGCATCTACTGCATTTTGCCCAAAATAAGGATCGGTAACCATCGCATTCAAGTTGAATCGTTCCCGTAATCCAACTAAAATTGGTCGAAAATTATTGACTAACCCACCTGAACCAACCACTAAAATGAAGTAGCCGACTGTTGCTTTCAAAAAGCCCGCAATACACTCATACAATGGTCGTTTCAATAAGAGATAGCCCAACAGTACAATAAACCCAATCAAATATGCCGGTTGAGTCAGGATGTTTGTTACAAAATATGTCCAAATATTCAATAAAAAATCTGCCATTTCTTTTCCCTCCTATAACTTATACTTTTCCATCACCACTTGATACTCTTCAATCGAATTGGTTGCTGCTAAACTCTCTATCAAACCATCTGTCATCAGTAATTCTGATAAATTTTGGATATTTTCCATATGTTCATCAGGATTTTTAGCCGCTAAAGTAAAAAACAAACTTGCAGATTTAGCTCCATCCTCACTTTCAAACAAAACTGCTTCTTTCATTTTAGTGAAGGAGATTGCTGTCCCAAAAACACCTTGGCTATCCTCAGAAGAATGCGGCATTGCTACTTGTGGAACAATCACGATATAAGGACCATATTTCTTTACACAATCAATGATTTCTTTAACATACGTTTGATCAATCAGCTGTTTCTCTAATAACAGCTGACAACTTTCCTCAATTGCTTCTTTCCAATCTGTGATTTTTTTATCGGAATACTTTACTAAGCCATTATCGAAAAAGTATTTCAACATATCTGTCCACCTCTTTTTTATAAAAATGACGGGAACGGTGTATCATTTTCTATAGCAAAAACATCATCAAATCCGCGATTGAAATTAAATTCCATATCATCTTTATTTGTTGGATAAATAAACTTCCCACCAACTTGCCAAACATACGGTTTGAAAGAATACTTCAAACGATCCTTTTTAAATTTCCAAATTTCGTTGATTTCTTTTGGGTCCGCCATGAAGTTCGCCCAAATATCGTAATGAACTGGGATGACTACTTTAGTATTTAAAGATTCAGCCATTCGCAATATGTCAACAGAAGTTATCTTGTCTGTGATTCCACGCGGGTTTTCACCATACGCACCTAGACAAACATCGATTTTATGTTCATTGCCATGTTTTGCAAAAAAATTGGAGTAATGAGAATCTCCAGCATGATAAAGATTGCCTCCAGATGTCTCAAATAGATAATTCACAGCAATTTCATTCATGTCTTGCGGCATTTTTCCTTCTAATTTTGCTTCGGGATCTTCACAAGTAATTAATGCTGTCCGGTCAAATGCCTCTAATGCAACGACATTGATGTCTTTGATTTTCACTTCATCCCCTGGTTTGACAACGATTGTTTTTTCTTCTGGAACTCCCCACTTCAGCCAAGTATTCACGACTTCTTTTGGACCAATGAACTTTGCATCTGGACAATTTTGATGAACTGCAGCTGCTGTATTGATATCTAAATGATCGGAATGGATGTGCGTAACTATTAAAGCGTTTACATTTTTTATTTCAAAAGGATCAATCACAAATGGTTGTGTACGCAGATTGGGCTGCATTTTTTGGACACCGCTCATACGCATCATCTGATGGCCTTTTTTCATCCTGCCGTTTCCGTGTGTACGCTTGCCAGTCCCGCACCATAAATCACACAAAATATTCGTCCCCTCATGACTTTTTAGCCAAATCCCGGTACAGCCTAACCACCACATCGCGAATGTTCCTTTTTCGACCTTTTCTGTTTCAATTTCTTCATTTAGATAAGTGCCCCACTCAGGAAAAGTATCTAGGATCCATCTTTCTTTCGTGACATTATCGATTTTTTTATTCATTCTAACTGCTCCTTTCATGAATTTGATATTTATTACAACTAAATCATAATGGGTGAAAAAGTCGTTGAGAACCCTTTTATATGAGTTTTTGAACTTTATATAGTGTTCTTGATTGTTTTATTGATTTTTTTAGTATTATATAAACAGTTAAAGGTCTTTATATGATTGCTCGCGTTAAGAAAATCGTTTATTCAAAAATTTTAAGGAGTTCAAATGATGAAAAATTCACTGGCAGCAATTGCTAAGCGTCAAAAGGATATTTTAGAATTACTTCAGCAAAAAGAACAAATGACACCTTTCGAATTAGCGGAGCGTTTAAACGTTTCAATTAGTACGATCCGGAGAGATTTAGGTTTATTAGAGGAAAAAAATGAAATTACGCGTACTTACGGCTATTGTTCCTACAATTATAAAAATAAAACAGATTTCGACCAAACAGGACCAGAACTGTTAAAACAAGCAATTGCTCGTGAAGCAAGTAACTATATCAACGATTATGATACCGTATTCATAAATTCCAGTTCCACTGCCTTAAAAACCATAGAGTTCATTCGCGCGAAGCATTTGACGGTGGTAACAAATAATATAAAAATCAAAGATTCTTTTCATAAAAAAAATTGCAATTATATTTTGACTGGTGGTGAAATACGTTTTCCAAAAGAAATATTGGTCGGAGATTTAGCTTTAAATACAATTTCTTCCATGAATGCTGATGTATGTATCATTGGATGCAGCGGGGTCAGTCTCGAAAATGGAATAACTACCAAAATATTAAACGAAGCAAATATCAATGAAATGATGATTAAAAAAACATTCAAGTGTAAAATTTTAGTCGCTGATCATCGCAAAATAGGGTTAACCTCAAAATTTAAAATTGCAGATATCTCTGTCTTTGACTATTTGATTACTGATCAGTTTTGTTCTGAAACTATTTTAACTAAAATCAAAAATATGGGTGTAAACGTCATTAAATTAACTTAAAATACAGGAATACTTACAATAAAAAACACCCTAAATGTTGAGTTTTTCGTTCAACATTTAGAGTATATTTCATTCACATCATTATTTTTCGTTATTTCCCAATCACCAATCTTCTGGTATAAACAGCTTGTCCAGAATGCATGGCTGCATCATCCACAATAGAAACAATGCGCGCTTGACGCGTAACAGGCGGCTCCCAGCTGGTATCGACGATTTTTGCTAAACTGTCTTCATCCAACCGGCTGAAATAATCGATTGCTAAGTCTACACTTGCTGCGAGATAACCAAGTAAAAGTTCTTTATCTTGGACAACGACTTTTGCTGCCTCTTCTGGTGTATGTTTCCAATCTTGAGTATCATCCGGCAAATCTAAGTTGAATTTTTCTGTCCAATTTTCCTTTAGCCAAATTGGTTCTTCCTCTTTTAAAGCAGAGACTTGCAAGTCGATTTCCCGCGCTGTGTGCCATACTAACCAAGTCACCGATTTGATAAGCGGTTTTGGCATTGTATTGGCTTCATCTACTGTCATTTTGCCTAAAGTTTCTTCTAAACGTTCTTGTGCTCTTTTTAAAATATCGATGGTAAAGTTCATGAGAGTCACTCCTTTTTTATCCAACCTCACTTTTACTTTACTACAGACTTTCGACACTGCCAATTATTATGAAACAAGGTGCTTTCGTGAAAATCGCTCTTTTTTTCATTATGACAAAACTGGACAGACAATAACTGAAAGCAAGTTGCCTATCCTAACCACGAATACTTGTAGTCGCAGCAAGTAAAAAAAGACCGTTACCCTTCGTCGCAGTTAGGTAACGGTCTCTTCGTCTAAAAATCATCACATTTCGCATCTAAGTTAGAACATTCTTACTGAAAACTTGCAACTTTGTATGTAGAGCTTCAATCATTCATTGTATAGTT
>KE351647.1:314537-328150 GCA_000415185.1 Enterococcus faecalis 13-SD-W-01 | reverse complement strand
ATTATTATTATTAAAATAAAATCGATTTTTTAGAATTAAAAATGAGATAGGTGAAAGTGTTCGAATATTTACCTTACATATTTTGCTCCAATTTAAAAATGCAAACAACAGAGGCTGTGGAAGTAGCAGCCTCTGTTGTTTTTTACTATAGAAAACTTTATCGAAAAATCTCCAACCAGCCTTGATAATAATCAACATAAACATTTTGTTCAGATAAACTGCGAAACAAGTACTCTCCAAAGACGATGCCCGTTTGATAACCTTGTTTATTCATTAACGTTTGGATTTCAGAAAGATTGTTTTCACTAGGATAATCTCCATTGACTTTTAAAAGAAAAGAATAGTATTGTGCATGTTCATCGTATGTCCATAACACTTCTTCTTGCTCAGAAACTTTCCAATCTTCCGTAACACAAAATCCGTATTCCAAATTTTCCAAATCATCCGGTTGATTGCAAATCCCAAGAATCAGCTGTTTGTTTAGATAGGATTTGATGACATGTTTCTCTTCAAAATTTGATTTTAAGATTCGTGTAAAATCTGGTCGAATATTTTGAGGTAATTCGTCATTCATAATAAGCTTCAAATGGTTTTTTCGAAAATGGATTTCTTCCAATCTCTGTTTGTTTTCTTGAATCGTTTCCTCGATTTTTTTTTGCGTTATTTCAAATGTCTGATACATTTCTTCCGGTGTTTTTTGATATAGGTTCGTCATTTTTTTGACAGGGATGTCCAGATTTCGATAAAAATAAATATCATAGATTTTGAAAATATCATCGATGTCAAAAATCCTATAACCATTTGTGTCATTTCTTTTAGAAGAAATCAAACCTTCCGCATCCCAGTAACGAATGGTTGAGCTAGGGATATTCAATAATTCGGAAACATCTCCGATCGAGAAATATTTTTCATCCATCGTTTAGCTCTCCTTGACTATTTCTTTGTTTGTTATAAAAACAATTGCATTTTTTGTTGAAAATTTTTTTGAACATCTATTGACCTTAAAGCTACTTTAAGCTGTAGTATATTTTCTGTCAACTAGAAAAGGAGGAATAACAATGGATTTGTTGAAAAAATTTATTAAAGAAAACAAAGGACTCGTTTTCTTGACCATATTCTTTATTTGTATACAAATTCTTGGTGTACTTGGCGTTCCTAAATTAGTTGCAGAATTGATTGATCAAGGGATTGCCAACAATGACCAAGAAAGAATCAGACGAATTGGCGTAGAGATGCTGATCGTGGCATTAATTGGTGCAGGTGCGGCAGTTTTATCCAGCTATTTATCCGCAGTGGTCTCTGCGCGATTTGGAATCCAAACAAGAGAAAAATTTTTCCATAAGTTTCAGCAGTTTTCGATTTCCGATATCGACCGTTTTGGTTCCAATACATTGCTGACCCGAATGACAAATGATGTAGACAATGTACAGCAAATGCTGGTTATTTTTTTCCAGCTTATTTTACCAGCACCAATTATCAGTTTATTTGCTTTGTTGATAACACTTCAATATTCCAGTGTGTTAACGGGTTTGACAGCAGGTTTTATCTTAGTCTATTCAGCAGTTGTTTATTTTTTGGTCAAGAAAGGAACACCTCTTTCATTAACTATTCAGCCTAAAATGGACAGGATCACTACGAAGCTAAGAGAATTTTTTACAGGAATAAATATGATTCGTGCTTTTAATAACGAAGATTATGAGGAAAAACAAGCAAATGAAGCATTCAAGAATTACGCAGATGGAATGATTCGTGTCAATCGTATTTTCGCTTGGATCACGCCGATTGCCTTCTTGATCATGGGCTTGGTATCCTCCATTATTTTGTGGTTCGGCGGTATGCTGGTGATTGAAGGCAATGCTCAAATCGGTATCATTACCGCAGTTATGGAATACAGTTTTCTGTCCATTGCATACATGATGATTGGGGCGATGGTTTTTGTTATGATCCCTCGTGCATTGGCTTCATTAAGACGATTACAAGAAGTTTTGGTCACTGAACCAGAAATCAAAGATCCAGAAGACTTTATTGAACTAACCAATAAAAATGCCGCAGATACTGTTGTCTCATTTGAAAATATCCAATTTAAATATAATGAAGACGCAGAACCTGTCCTAGAAAATATCACTTTTGATGTTCCACGTGGAAAAACAACAGCTATCGTTGGCGGGACAGGTTCAGGAAAAAGCAGTTTGATGAAATTGTTATTGAAAGTCAACAAACCTGCAGAAGGAAAAATCCGAATCAATGACATAGACAGCCAAAAACTGAAACAAGAAACAATTCGCTCATTTATCAGTTATGTGCCGCAAAAAGCATTCTTGTTCAGCGGGACGATCCGCTCAAATCTTTTGATGGGTAAAGAAGATGCTACTGCTGAAGAAATCAGCTACGCTTCTTCAATCGCTCAATTAGACGAATTTGCGAATAGTTTGCCAGATCGATTTGATAGTTTTGTTGCGCAAGGCGGCGCCAATTTTTCTGGCGGACAGAAACAAAGGATATGTATTGCGCGAGCTTTGATCAAACCAGCTGAAATCTATGTTTTTGATGACAGCTTTTCTGCACTGGATTACAAAACAGATGCACTATTGAGAGCACGGCTGCAGGAAGAAATGAGTGATAAGACATTGCTGATCGTCGCTCAACGATTAAGTACGATTGCCCATGCAGATAATATCATTGTCTTAGACAAAGGGCGGATCGTTGGACAAGGAACCCATGATGAATTGTTGGCCGACAATCATTATTATCAAGAATTTGCAGCTTCGCAAGGACTGCTTGCGTAAGGAGGAAAAAACTATGTTATCCAAGTATCAAAGCAGCACACTTAAACGTTTCTGGAAAATGATTCAGCCAGAACACAAAATTTTTTATGGACTGATTGCTTGCAGTTTTGTCGGCAATTTGCTGGTTGTGATTTTAACTTTTGTGACGGCGATTGGTATCGATCGGCTGGTATTGCTGCTGCGTGAGTATCCGATTCGTTCAATCCCATTTGAAGCTTTTCAAGAAATGTTGACCGGACCAATTTTGATTTTGCTTGGGTTAGCAATCACAAGCAGTATTTTTTCATGGTTGCAAGAACGAGCAATGGCTTCTCTTAGTGAGCGGGTCACTTTAAGAGTTCGTAAAGAAGTGACAAAAAAATTCAAGAAATTACCGATGTCCTTTTTTGATAATCATCAAGTAGGTGACATCATCAGCCGGACAACAACGGATTTAAACCAGTTATCACAAGTATTATTGACAGGAATGAACCAATTTTTCACTTCGATTTCAACGATCCTTTTTGCAGGAATCATGTTGTTCTATATTGACATGAAAATCACTTTGGTCGTTTTAGTGCTGATTTTGATTAGTACATTCGTCACAAAAAAATTTACAGTTATCAATCAGCAGAAAGCAGAGGAGAGCCAACGGGAATTAGGTATTTTGAATAGCAAAATGGAAGAATTTTTGTCAGGAAATCTGGTAACAAAGACTTTCAACCAGCAAGAACAAGCAGAGGCAAGTATTCGGAAAGAAAACCAAAAACATTTTGAGGCGTTCAAAAAAGCACAATTCCTAAATTACGCTGTTTATCCTGTTATTCGATTTATCAATCAGCTGGCTTTCATTGCCAGCGGGATATTAGGGGCTTTCCTGGTTTTATCTGGTGGGATTAGTTTAGGATTTCTGCAAGCCTATCTGCAGTATATCAACCAAATTTCTGAACCGATCTCGACTGCTTCGTATGTAATCAACTCTATTCAAGCTTCCTTAACTGCATTGAAACGTATTTTTTACATTTTGGATCAGGAAGAAGAAGAACCAGAAGTACAGCAAGCAAAAGAATTGCCGCAGCCAAAAGGAGAAATCAACTTTAAAAATGTCAAATTTGGTTATTCTGAAGATAAAGTACTGATGAATGATGTCGCATTTTCCGCTAAACCAAAACAAACGATTGCTGTCGTTGGACCAACTGGCGCTGGTAAGACGACATTAGTCAATTTACTGATGCGTTTTTATGAAATCAATGATGGAACAATTGAATTTGATCGAGTGGATATTCGTCATTTTTCACGGAAAAAATTACGCTCTTTATTTGGAATGGTTTTACAAAATACTTGGCTTTTTGAAGGAACCGTAGCAGAAAATATTGCTTATGGAAAAATGGATGCTACTAGAGAAGAAATTGTCGAAGCAGCAAAAGCGGCGCAATGCGATCACTTTATTCGTGCATTGCCACAAGGATATGACACGGTTATTTCCAGCGACAACGGAACGTTATCTCAAGGTCAGCAACAATTACTAACGATTGCTCGGATCCTCTTAGCAAATCCGCCTGTCGTTATTCTAGATGAAGCGACTTCCAGCGTGGATACTCGAACGGAACGCCAAATTCAGCAAGCTATGGAAAAAGCAACAGAGGGCAGAACGAGCTTTGTGATTGCTCATCGCTTGTCGACGATTGAAAAAGCTGATCTGATTTTGGTAATGAAACAAGGAAATATCATTGAAAAAGGAACGCACAAAGAATTGCTGAGCCAACCAACACTTTATCGCTCACTCTACAATAGCCAATTTCAGTCTGCAGTATAACAAGTATATTTATAGAAAAAAACACTTGGCTTCTTGAAACTAAGAAGTTAAGTGTTTTTTATTCTCAGAACTTACAAATCATGTGTCAGCAATTTCAAATTTGATAAAAAGTAGGAAAAAAATGAAAAGAAAGCGATGGTATACTTTCAACGTAAGATGAAAAAAAGGGGGATAAACAATGGCGAAAGAAAGTCGGCGTCAGTCAGCTATGGGATATGATGAATCCAATACTGGATACAAAAACTCATCAGAAGATAAACAAAACAAGCATGAACAAATAAAAAGAGGGAAATCACTTGAAAAGATAGAAGCTCTTGAAGCAAAAGAATCTAGGAGAAGAGGTCTTGAAGAATGGGATAAAGAGTATAGAGAGGCCTCGCCAACAAAGAAAAAAATGATAGATATAAACAAGAATATTCATTTAGAAAATTTAAATATTTCGGAGTGGAAGGAAAAAAAAACAAAAGCAGAAAACCAATACTTGGATACAGTTGCAGATGAGTATGTAACTAAAATCAACACTGCAAAAACTAAAATCAAAGAGTTGGAAAAAGAAAAAACCGAACTACAAGCTCAACTTAATAAAGAACAGCCAAAGCGTCAAGCAAGTATGGAAAGTCTTACAAGCAAGGCTAGCCAACAGTCTTTAAATGAGAATCTTCCACAACGTCGTCAAAATCCACTACACCGAGAAATTTCAAATTTAAGGAGAGAAGAAGAAGCAGGAAACAAAAAGCTGTCGGAAATAAATAAAGAGATTGGTAAGGTTGAGGCGTTAGAAAACAACATCCAAGCTGATAAAGCTGGATTGGTTAAAATCTCTGAAAAAATCACAAATGTAAGTAAGTGGGGAGGATTAAGAAAACTCTGGCGCAGAATTATAGGTAAAGAGAGCCAAAAGGAAAAGTTGCAGAAATATAAAGCAACAGTGGAAACACTAGAAAAAAGTATAGAAAATAAAAACTCTGAACTTAAAAAAATAAAACCTAAACATGAACTTGTGGCTGAAAAATCACAAGTGAAAGAATCTATAGAAAATATAAAAGGAAAAATTACTTTAAACCAAGAAAAACAAAGGGCAGAATCGAAAAATATACAAAAAAGTAAATCCTCAACCTCACTAGAACGAAGATAGGGATTCTTAAGAAAATGAGCCAAAACAGGCAAAGTTTGTTGGCTTATTTTTTTTGATTTTTCCTTTGTCTTTATTCTTTCTTTATACTTTTTCGGTCATTTCATTTATCGTTTTCCTCCATAATCATTCTATACTCAATAAAAAAGGAGTTATTTA
Organism: Enterococcus faecalis 13-SD-W-01; assembly: GCA_000415185.1. Lineage (GTDB taxonomy): Bacteria > Bacillota > Bacilli > Lactobacillales > Enterococcaceae > Enterococcus_B > Enterococcus_B faecalis_A. The sequence goes on along the minus strand of KE351647.1, from coordinate 322,278 downwards.
AATGAATGAAAGTATTTTAAAGGCCAGCAAAGTTACCAAAAATTACGGGCAACACGCGGCTTTGGAGAATGTCTCGCTTGAGATCAAGCGCGGAATGATTTATGGACTGATTGGTGAAAACGGCGCCGGAAAATCGACTTTTATGCGTGTTGTGATGGGATTGATCTCAAGCACATCTGGTGAAATCGAACTTTTTGGAAAAAGCGGTGCTGCGGAACTGCAAAAAGCGCGTCGTCGCATGGGACAATCAATTGAAACCCCAGCACTTTATCCTGATTTAACTGCACGGGAAAATCTTCGTGTTCAAGCAGCAAATGGCGGCGTAGGAGAAAGCGAGATCGAGAATCTGCTTGAGCTGATGAACTTGCAACATACTGGGAAGAAGAAAACAAAGAATTTTTCGCTTGGTATGCGCCAACGCTTGGCTATTGCTGTTACGCTGATTACGAATCCTGAATTTTTGATTCTGGATGAGCCGACGAATGGTTTAGATCCAGCCGGAATCGTGGAAATGCGTGAAATCATCCAACGGCTGGTTTCTGAACGTGGTATTACTGTTATGCTATCGAGTCATTTACTTGATGAATTGTCACAAGTAGCTACTCATTATGGGATTTTACATAACGGAAAGCTGATTCGGGAATTTTCTAGAGAAGAACTGGAAAATGAAACACGTCGTTATATAGATTTGGAAGTAGACCAGCCAGATAAAGCAATCATTGTATTAGAAAAACTTAACATCAAAGACTATGAGGTAACCGCAAATTCTCGTATCCGCATCTACCAAGCACTTGAACGGACTGCTGAAATCAATCGAGCACTGGTTCTGGAAAATATCTCTGTCTCACATTTAGCGATTGCTAATCAAAAATTGGAAGATTATTTCTTACAGCTTACTGGAGGGTCACAACATGTTTAATTTATTAACGGCTGAAAAATTGAAATTACAGCATAGCTGGAAACTTTGGGTCTGTCTGGGTATTTTTATTTTTTATCCGCTGCTTCAACTTACAGGGATCATTGGCGAAGCAAATAATGGAAAAGAGCTGCTGCAGCCAGTAGAAACAGTAATCAATGGAGCGACTGGTGTGTTGATGATGGCGAAAATCGGCGCTGCTATCCAATTAGTGATTGCGGTGTTCATTAGTTTTATTGTTGGAGAAGAATTTCAAAATGGTACGATTCGCAATGCGCTTTCTCTTGGTAGAAGCCGCGCCCATTACTATTTTACAAAATGGCTGATTTCGGCAGGATTGACGCTGATTGCGATGATTATTATTACTTTGATCGGCGTGATTGGCTATGGAGCAGCTTTTGGTTTTGGTGAAGTAGCTGGAGTGTCAGATTACATGAGTTATGCAGTGCAAGTAGTAATTGTCCAATTTTTATTGATGCTTTCAGTCACGAGCGTGTTTGTTGCCCTAGGTTTTTGGGCTCGTTCCAGTGCCATGGCAATTGTTTGGACCTCTTTATTTACGATTGGGACGGGTTTTGTTCCAGGTATTTTTCAGAAGTTTGAAGCGACAAAAGAAATCACTTGGTGGTTTACGCAAAGTTATATGTTCTATTCGAATTTTGCTTCAGAATGGGCAATCAGCCAATTTCCGAAAATGATTTTTGTTAGTGTAGTCACAATCGTGGTATCATCAATGTTAGGATATATGGTCTTTTCCAAAACAGATATAAAGTAAGGTGATAACAATGGCATCACTGTTGATTATAGAAGATGATTCAATCATCCATGGATTAATGAAAGAAACGTTGACGCGTGCAGGTTACACTGTATTTAGCGCCTACTCAGGTACTGAAGGATTACTGGTCTTAAAAAACGAGAGAATCGAGTTGGTCTTGCTTGATCTGATGCTGCCGGGGCTGACAGGGGAAGAAGTGATCCGTGAAATCCGAAACGAATTGAATATACCGGTTATTGCGATTTCTGCAAAAGTAGATACTGCTTCTAAACTTGAGATGCTGACAAACGGAGCGGATGACTATTTAACAAAACCGTTCGATTTGGAAGAATTATTGGCAAGAATCATGATACAGCTGCGCCATGCAGAAGGCAGAACAAAAACGAGCACTTTTTTGTCCTATCAAAATATTATGATTGATGAAGAAAGCCGAGAAGTAAAGATTGGGGAACAGATCCTGCATTTGACAGGTCGGGAATATGAACTGCTTGTATTATTCATTACTCACCCGCAAAAAGTATTTAGCCGCGCAAATATCTATGAAACTATTTGGCGCGAACCTTATTTTGATGGAGACAAAACAATCAATGTCCATATCAGCAATTTGCGTCAAAAACTCAAGCAAGCTGGTGCAGAATACATCAAAACAGTGTGGGGCGTTGGATTTCGTTTTGATTAGGAGAGTGGACCGATAATGATCTATTTTTTGATTTTCTTGCTTTTTCTTCTGCTTTTCTATGTGATTTTATTAAAACGGCAGATCAAAAAATTGAATACAAAAATGTTAGAATTGCCCAAAAATGCACGGTTCGGTCAACGCCTTTCCTTGGATTTTCGAGAAAAAAATTTGCTTCATCTGGTTGATTCTATTAATCAAATGGTTAATGACTTTGAAACTGAAAATCACGATGTTCGGGCTATGGAAGAAAATGTCCGCCTTTCGATTGCTGGTTTGTCACATGATTTGCGGACCCCTTTAACTGCTATCAATGGTTACGTCCAGCTGTTGGCGCGTACAGAAGATACCAAAAAACGTCAAGAATACTTGCAGATCATTGCCCAATCAACAGATCGTCTGCTTGAGATGACAAATCAATTTTATGATTTAGCGCGAATCGAGACACAGCAAAGAGAATTGACGATCGAAAAATTGAATTTGCCGCTTATGGTAGAAGAGAATCTGTTCTCTTTTTATGAAGCATTTGAGCAAGCAGGAATCAATGTTTCTTTTACTGAACAACCAACTGAGTTATATGTTTATGCAGATAAACTAATGTTGACACGGGTTTTACAAAATATTATCCAAAATCTGCTTCGCTACGCCAAAGACAATGCAGAAATCCACTATCAGCAGAAAAACGGAGCAGTCACTCTTGTAATCAGGAATAACCTCAAAGCAGATAATAAATTGCGGATCGAAAAAGTCTTTGAACGCTTTTACACTGAAAGCAGTGCGCGCTCTAACGCTGAAGCGAGCGGTTTGGGATTATATCTTTCGAAAAAACTGATCCAATCCATGAACGGAACGATGAATGCCGCATTGGATAACAACTGGTTTGCAATCGAAGTGACCTTTCAAAATAGCCATCCACAGATGAACAGCAATAAATAGGAAGAATCGCTTTAACGATTGAACAAAAGAAGACAACCATGTTATAATGAATATGAAAAAAGGAACTGCGTCAACAGTTCCCTTTTGACAGCACCGCTAAAGACGGTGACGGATTAATAGTTAGATCAAAGAGAAGTAACTATCCTCGCTAAAGTGACGGTTACTTCTCTTTGTCATTTTTATTGACCAAGGTTAGGATGCCAAAGATCAAAGCTGCGGTAAATGTACCGAAACTGATCATTAGACCTAACGCTGACTCAACAGACAAAAGGCGTCTCCTTTCTGAAAAGTTTGGATTTATGTGCATAAGCACCACCCCGCTTTCTATGGATAGCCACCGTCATTAAACTTTACTGTCTAACAACGATTATAGCATATCGGCTTAGTTATTAACTTGAATTTTCAAGAATAACTAGGTCTATTTTTTTGTCTGAAAATCAGGAGCAAAACGTAATAGAACATACTTGTTATATGAAAGACTGGTTCTATGGTAAAATTGAGAACACTAAAATGAACGAGGAGATAAGGTATGATCAAAGTAGTTTTCACGTATAAAACAAAGCAAAAGGATTTGCCTGAATTAATGGAAAAGTTTGCTGAATCTGCAAATAACCCTAAATTTATATCAGATGTCACCAATCAAAGAATCGATCGATTTAAGAGAGTAGATGGAGAGGACGTTTATATTGTTTTAGACATTTATTATCAATCAAGAGAAGATTATGAAACGAGGACAAAATTCGAACGAAGTCTGAAAGAATGGAACGATATTTGGTTTTCACCAACCAATAAGCATGAAGAAGTTAGTGTGGAAGTTTTTGATGTGCTTTAGGACAAAGAAATAAAAGTGTGATCAAGCTAAAAGAAACACGCTAGAAACCCTATGATATAGGCATTTCTAGCGTGTTTTTTCTTATTCCCACTCAATAGCCTATTAGGAATTAAGAGAATTCAACACTGATTTGTTGGGATTTTTAACGGTATAGCTAGCGTGATTAGATTTGAATTGAATTAAACTGTGACCAAAAGTGTGACCAAAATTATATTATTTTAGTCTGAATAAATAGAGCGAACAGAAGTAACCACTGCTTAGGATTATTTAAGTTATTTCATTTATGAAATTAGAAATATTTTATTTTGCATATTCTAAAAATTAGCATTTGGCTTCCTTTTTAATAAACTCTTCCAATGCGTTATTGGATCGACTTAGATAAGAACAAGTAAAAGTACCTTTTCCGGTACCATCAATTAATACACCTGAATAAGGTTTTCCATAGTTATAAGGCTTTAGTCCAGACGCAACAATTACACCTTCCATAGAACGTGCTTGATAATCACTCATTGTATCTGTAAGCTGAATTAACGCTATTCCATGTTGGCTAGCATAATTAACAGCTCCGCTTTGAAAATTCGATGTAGAAATTAGGATACCTTTATGAGCACCTATTGAATTAATCTTTGAATGTAATATTTGTACTTTTTCTCTATTAATTGGTGATTTGTAATGTTTACATTCAATTAGTGTTTTATATGTTACACCCATTAAAGAAAATTCAATATATCCATCAATTTGATAATTACCATCAAATGTTTCAATGATCTTGTCGTGTTCAATTACTAAGTTCTCAAGGTTTTTGGTTTGTTCCTTTAGAACGTCTAAAGAGTAACGTTCAAATTGCTCAGGTGTTAGTTCAAAAGTTTTATCTATAGTTGGATTAAACATATTTCACCTTCAGTTCAAATAAATTAAAATCTTTTATCTTTAGATAATCTCCAGTAATGTAATCCTAAAGCAGTTAATTTACATGATTTACTATTCATTGCAGCAAAATACATGTGTTCTGTCCCCACAGGTTCTATTAAACCTACACTCTCGTATAGTTGTAGTGTTTTAAACTTAGAAACATTATTTTCATCTGCATAAGGTTCAATTATTTTATGTTCTTGTTTTGGATCATTGGTAAACTCAAAAGATGGATCTAATTGAAATTCATCGCTGGAATTTGGGAAGAAAGTTGATAATTTTCGCAAAAGTTCTTTTGGTACACGTGGATCAATAGATCGTATAGGTAAAAATCTTGAAATATTAGTTTTAAAAACAGGGCGTTGTTCCCAAGTACCTAAAGATTGATCAATAAATGAATATAAGCTAGCAGGAGTTATATTCCCAGTTATGTCTGAGGCACTTCCTCTTAATCCTTGCAATAACAAGTTTGTGAATATACCATGACCGGATACCTCCATAGATACTTCATCACGCATACTTGCTGACATTATTGTGACTCCTTCTCCAAGGAAGGAGTCTGTACCCTGAATAACTCCTGATTCACCAAATTTTCCAGAAAAACAACAATCTAATATAATAATTTTATTTCGACACTTTGAAGCATTAGCTAATCCCAATACTTCAGTCATGGGTACTCCTAAGTCATAATTTTTAAAGTCGGGTGTTACTAAATATCCTGATCCTGAATCACTACCGTGTCCAGAAAAATATAGTAATGCAATATCGGCATCTCCTGAAAATAATTTTTCTATAGACCTAAGTAAATCTGCTTTAGTAGCAACATTGTTTAATTGGACAACTTCAAAATTTGGTGAACCGTCACCATTAGTTTGTAAAAGTTCTGTTACTGCATTTGCATCATTTGTACAGCCACTGAGGGGAATGGTAGGGTAATCATCTATACCTATTACTAGCGCTTTTTTCATAATTGTAACTCCTATAAATTATTAATCCAAGATGCAATATTTGCCCATTTCCAATCTCTCATTTTATAAGATGGTAGTTCAGGAGGAATTTTAACACCGAGGTGGTTATCATTTCCCCAAATTCCCAAAACCGGAATTTTTTCTTCAGAAGCACATTTGATTTCCCAACGTTCCCCATCAGCATTCATTGTGTTTTTTGTCACAATTGCAATTACGCCATCACAACCTTTTATTTTCGTTCTACATCTAGTCTTCCAAGAATCATTCCAAGGCTGTTTTACAGACATATCAACAAACTCAAATGGACTGTTTGTATTTTTTGCCTGACCAACTAAAAAATCTCTCAAGTTAGAATCTTCGATTGCAAAGCTAATAAATATTCGTTTCATTTTTTATTTCCTCCAATCAATTATTATATTTAAATTATACATTACTAAAATTTTTTTAGTAGCCCATAATAAAGAAAATTGTTATATTACTAGATATTTTATTTGAAATTGTAATTTTTATAAATGTGCTAAAAATGTGAACAGACACATATTGAGAATACATTTCTCAATACCGGAACACATGTTCTTTTTTTGCTAAAAAAAATAAATCATGTTTCATTTTTACAATTTCATAATCTAAATTAAAAAATGCGGAAAGTTCAAAAATGTTCATACCTTGGATATAAGTCAATTCTTCTTCTAGCGTTTTATCATTAAGAAGTAATTCACAAGAGAATATATTTGCTTCATATTCTAAAGAGTATTCAAGAGAGAGAGTATGCGTACTTACATTGAATACGTTTAGATGACGATGTAGGAAATAATGCCCTAATTCATGTGCGATAATGCGATCTTTTTTTCTTTCGTCTTCAATAGCAATATTTACATGAATAATATATTTATTACTATATGTTTGAAGAAATCCTTCAACTGACCCTAAATCTGAATGTAAGATGATAATACCAAGAAAATCTGCAATTGTTTTAGGGTCATTAGTTGAGTAAAAATTTATAATGTTGTGTACTTTTTCTTTAATTTTATAGTAACTATCCAAAACAAGCTCACCTCGTATATTTTAACTATTTTTATCCTGCATATCATTTACAGTTCTAATAGCATTTTTCATAGCGATTTTTAGTAAACGAGCTGTTTCTTCGTCAATGTCGCCGTTTTTCATAAAAAGTAAAGTATCTTCGTTTTTTAACTCCTCTAGTGCACTTTCTAAAGTAGAGTCCAATTTATCTTTTTCTTTGGGTGAAATATCTAGAAGATAATCTGCGGATACGTTAAAATATTCTGCTATTTTTTTAATAGTTTCTGGACTAGGAGTGGAACGATTATTTTCATAATCACTAACTGAACTTTGTTTTAAAAAAAGGTAATCTGCTAACTCCTTCTGCTTTACATTTTTTCTTTGACGTAGCATTTTTAATTTATCTCCAAAATTCATAAAAATCTTCCTTTCTAAAACCTATAATATCATTTATACCGATATTTCTTATTTTGTTTTGTTTTTTAGCTATATTTTTGGTTGACATATCGGTTTTAACGTAGTATATTAATAAATGTAATACGTAATAAACGTATTTATTCATGATTTATGGTTAACAGCCATATTAAAAAGGCTGACAAAAAGTTGGAAATTTTTGTTTTATTAGAGTATCTGTAAATTAGATATTCTAATAAGGCAAGAAGCCTTACATTTGAATAAACAAAAAAGCGTTCACGAGAAGAAA
>KE351647.1:205209-314527 GCA_000415185.1 Enterococcus faecalis 13-SD-W-01 | reverse complement strand
AAAGCGTTCACGAGAAGAAAATAAATTTCTATTTCGCAAACACTCAGAATAAATCTAGACAATTTCATTTTAAGCGATTTGACGGAATAATACAAGAAGGATATTTTTCTTTACGGTTATAAGTCTTGTTGAGGTGGAGCAACCCAGCCGTTGAATGGTTTGCAAGGTGGCAATGGAATCTGTAAATAGAGCCATGTCAAAGAAGATTTGAGATAGAAGGTTTCTAGCTATTATTAAGGACTAGGTTTTCCGTTTTGACTGCAATTAAGTGGTAGGGCATTGAAAACATTGGAGTAATTTCCGCTTAATGATAGAAGGGTGGCTATTCTTAAAGAATCTGATTATTTTCTATAACCATGTCGTGATGACACGTTGAAAGTAATTGCTGAAACAAACAAGATGAGAAGGTTTGTAGAGGCTTGACAAGAGGAGGAGTGTTGTACACCGTATATGGTAGGTCTAGTAACGTGCCGTGATACGATTAATGATCGTTAGCACGTTGAAGAATTGATTCTATGAAACGAATGGATAATGGCTTATTTCATAGCTTAGGCGAACTTTTAAGTTATTATCAGCAGTATGCACATTCTACTACCATGAATAAAGAATCACTAAAATTTTAAAGTTAGTGTTTTAAAATAATGGAAAATAATTTTTCTGAAAGAAACAGTTAACTTTAATTTGAATCATACCTTTTAAGTAGCATGACTAGAAACTTCTAGTTGTGCTTTTTTATTTGAAATAAAAAGCAACAGAACGGAAGGTGTTGCTCATTGTGTGACCTTTATGTTTCGTGTGTAATGCTAAGCATAATTTTTATAGGAATGATCTATTGTATAAAAGAAAAAGAATGGGTAGACGTATTATTTTCTGGAGCAATATTTTTTCTTGGGTGTATCCAAGTAATCTATTTTTTAAATAATAGATAATGGCTTATTTCATAGCTTAGGCGAATTTTTAAGTTATTATCAGGAGTATGCACATTCTACTACCATGAATAAAAAGAATCAAATATGAAAAATAAGTATCAAAAAATACATTATATAGATTAAGCATAATTAGTTCATTCTAATTGTGCTTATTTTGTTTTTCGAAATAGAAAGGAAATTGCTATGTCGAAAATGATAAAAACAAGTCATGAATTGGAAGAGTACTGGTGTTGTTTAGAAAAAGAATTTTTTGATCAAGCTGATTTAGCAATTTATAAAGCTGGTATTGATAAGAATAAATATAGTGATGAAATTCACGAAATGAAGTTACGTGTTACGAAGATTATGGAACGTCGTTTAACTCGTATGGAAGATAAACTACAAGATCAAGATTTGAGTTATTTAGATGTTCGTCGATATTTTGATCGTGTAGAGTTGTCTTGTCGAAATCCAGTAAATGAATTTATTATTGAATGGTTTAACGATGGAGATTTGTGGTAACAGCATTAATTCAATAATGAGGGCAAATAGTAAAAACGAAAGAAGGAAATTATTTTGGCAAATCGTATTCAAGAAGTAGCTTTGAATGAAAAACAATTAGGTAAGAAAATTAAAGCAGTATTTCGTATGGAACGGGATATGTATGTTAACGGTAGTCCAGTGAGAGGACGTGTATTTTCTGCGTCTAGCGCAGAACAACGTGATTTTGAAATTTTTGTTCCGGGGTTAAGAAACTCTCAATCCTTTAATGGCCGTGAAGAAATTCGTTTGACAGATCCAGTTGTTCGCATTAGTGCAAAACGAAATAATATTGGAAATAGCCGATCATTGGATCTAGTTGTTTATGCAAAACGCTTAGAGGTAGTAGGAGGGAACAAGTAATTATGAGTTTAATATTTAAAGATAATATTATTGAAAATTTTGACGTTGTAGGTACTTTTGGCAAAATGAACTTTTTGGAAGTTGAAACAATTTTTGAACGTGATACAGAAAATAAAGTTACTGATGTCGCAAGAGAAAAACGTGTGACAATCTATTCTGAAAAATTAAACGATCAAGTAGAAATAGCGATTGCACCAGATTATGAAGTAAAAGGCATTGAATATGATGATGAAATTGAATTAACAGGACATGTCACTGCAAGAGCTTGGTTAAGTACGTATGAAGGCTATAACAACTCGGTACAATCAGAACAAGCTTTCAAAATACGTGCTGCTGGAATTAAAAAAGTGGGCGCTACTAACGTGCCACCAATTCAACCAGCAAAAGAAAAACAAGAAAATAAATAATTATTGTCACGTACAATGACAGAGTTTTGAAATGATAAACTACTTATTCGGACGAACGTTGGTTACGTTTAATAACCATTTAGGGCATTCTAATGAGTGCCCTTTTATTGTTAATTTGTGTCAGTAATTGTTCTATTGATAGACATTAGTAATAAATATAAAGGAGGGAAAAAATGCAAAAAAAAAGGAAATACATTTTTATATAGGGGGAGTTTAGAAAAAGAAATTGAAAAATCAAAAAAAGAATTGGAAAAAATAGAGAAACTACTTCCTTATTTAGAATTTTCATTTCAGGAAGCGAAGAAAAGTTTTGAAAAGAAAGAAAAGCGTAAAGGAGTATTAAAAGATTTTATTCTTCTTGGAGAAGAGCAATTAAAGAAGGAGAGGGAAAAAAATGAAACAGGGGAAACGCCCCACTAGAAAAGAAAAAGGGTTATTGAAAAATAAACACTTGAATCCAGTTAATTGGCTAGTAGAAAGACGTTATTCTACTAGTATTATTTTTTTTCATAGAGAAAGTAAAAATTTGAGAAAGATATCTCTAGTATGAGGAGTGGGTATTTTTTGGAAGAGCAGATTCTTGATTTTTTAAGGAAACAGCATAAACAAAGAATTAAAATCAATGAGTTAATTTCAGCTTTAAGGATGACTAGAGTTGAAAAGTTACAATTTCTAGGATCAATAAAACACTTTGAACGACTAGAAAAAACCTATATAAAATTAAATCAGCGAGTTTATAGTTGCTTGCAGATCATACCGTAACAAAAATGATTTAAAATTGATCTTTTATGACGTTGTTATTTTTAGTGTTATCTAACATGATATACTTTTAACTGTATGTCTTATTGATCTATATATTCATAATGAAAAGAGGATAAAAGATGAAAAAAGCGACAATAAAAGGCTTAGTACTAGGCGCAATGGTGCTTGGAGGCTTCGCAATCGGTCAAGCAACTTTTGCTGATAGTTCTATTCCAATGTATCGAGTTTATAATCCATATAGTGGAGAGCATTTGTACACTCGAACGACTGCCGAACGAGATAGTTTAACTCGTATTGGCTGGCGCTATGAGGGCGTAGCATGGAATGCTCCTACTAGTGGAACGCCTGTTTATCGTTTGTATAACCGTTATAATGGCGAACATTTTTACACGATTGATGCAGGTGAACGAGACAAAATTTCGCACACTGGTTGGACTTATGAAGGAGTTGCATTTTACTCCTATAATGGGGCAAATGGTACTCCTGTGACACGATTATATAATCGTTATGTGAATTGGCACCATTACACGTTAGATCAAAATGAAAAAAATGTGATCAGTAAACAAGGCTGGAAGATTGAAGGTACAGGCTGGTATGCAATGCCAAACAGCACACCAAATCCGACACCAGCGCCAGTCAATAGCAAAGTATTGAATGTACCTGTTGTTTGGCAAGGTAACACTATGTTATGTGAAGGGGCTTCATTATTAGAAGGATTACATTATAAAGGCGTTGCGACAAATCAAAACTTAACGACTTTCGTTAACTCTATGCCGAAAGCTTCAGATGGCAACCCATACCATGGCTATTCTGGCGAATGGCGCCACAACGTAAGCGGTACGTATCAAGGGATGATGGCTGATCCAGTTGTACAATGGGCGAAAAACGTAGGTGGAAATGCTGTCAATATCACAGGTTCTGGAACGAATGGAATCAAGAATGAAATTCGAAATGGTAATCCAGTGGTTACATGGATCACTTACAACTATGCTTCTCCACAATTTAAGCAAATGCCATGGGGACGTGCAGTGTGGAATGGTCATGTTGTCTTAGTTGATGGCTTTAGAGACGGTGCTTATCATGTTGTCGATCCTGTTTTTGGTGCTAAATGGCTCAATGCTGGTACCTATGAACGAGCATTCAATACAACTGGTATGGCAGTAGCCGTTCGATAAAATAAATTAAATAGATATTTAAAAAGACTTCTAAACTAATCCTTTAGAAGTCTTTTTTGCATACAAAAAAGGAGATGAGGATGGGATCATAAATAATTTTGCTGAAATATATATGGATTATATCCAGCAGCCAAAAAAGAACATATTCTTAGGAATAGTAGAAATAAGTAAATCTTTTTTGATTTTTTCCATTATTGTTTACTAGTGTCTATATATGTTTAATTTATACTAAATTTTCTTTAGTAAAATTAATAACTTTTTTATACTCAGAAATAGTTTCGTCATATACTTTTTGGAAATCCTTTAAGTTGGTCTTATGTGCTTGTTGTTCCCAGCTATGAAGATCGAAAATATCTAGGCTATTAAAGGATAAAGTTGTATCTTTATAATCTTCATTTTTTCCGCCGAGTTTCTGTAAGACTGTGATTACTTCATTGTTATTGTTATTACCTCTAAGTATTAAAAAATAAGTGTCTACGGTTTCTGTTGTTGTTGAATATTGTAAATCCGAGTCAAAAATAAATATGTGATCGGTATTCTTATTCCAAATAAGTTTGTAATCAAAAAGGTTGATTTTTCGCTGTTTTTTATTTTCTGATGAGTCTGGGTAAGTATTACTGGGAGTTGCCGATATAACTTTAAGCTCTTTTTTATTAGAACGTGGAAACTTTATAAGGTACATTTCTTTAGCTTTTCCTCCATGATTTTGTGTGAGTGTATATTCAACAAATGGAGAAAGGGTAAAGTAATTTTTGTCGAAATTATCAGTATTGTTACTGACCTTAGCTACGCTTTCTGTTAAATGGACTGAGTAATCTAAAGGACTACTGTTAACGGATATTGTGTGATTGATATAAAATGTTCCAATTGCGATACTCGCAGATATTGCTGTAGGAACAATCCACTGAGGAAATTTTTTCTTTTTATCTAAATCAATTTTTTTCTCAAGTAGTTTGTTCAATTGATACGATATATTATTTTTCCCAACTTGTTCTAATATTTGGTTGAGTAAATCATTGGTCTCTTTATTTTTATTAGCCATATATTTTAATCACTCCCTACTTAAATTATACAACTTAAAGATTTTTTTAATAGCTTTTCTAGAACTCCATTTTAAATAATGTGAGTTCTTTTTTTTAAGGAGGTTAAATCATGATAAGAGCGCCATGCTCGTTTTTGTATTAATTATTCAATTGAAAAAAACACAAAAATTGAAAAGAGGGAAAAAGATGATTCATAAAAAGGTGTTCTTGTATTCAGCAGTGGTATTAAGTATGGCTGGTTTGGGTGTTGGTGCTGGGAAAAGCGTAGCGAATGCAAGTGAAACAAAAGCTTCTATCAATTATACAGCGCCAAAAGACATGACTTATTCATTAGTTGGCGGAGAAATTAAAGGTTATATGCGTGTTAAACGTTCTAATGGATCACTAGAGTATATGGTTACGCATGATTTTGTTGATAAAAATGGTAACGAAGCTTATTGTATGGATTCTGAGAAGCCTTCTCCTAATGGTCATACCTTAGCTCTTCAAGGAAAGCTAGGCGATGAATTTTATCGGATGTATGAAGCAGGATATGCCAAAAAAAGCAATTTGAATGGATTACCAGTAGCGAATACAGAAGAAGCACGTGCTGCTACTCAATATGTTTCTTGGATATTATCAAACAACTATAAAAAAGAAGACATGGTGTGGTCTACTCCTGAACGTTCACAAGAAGAAATTGATCGAGTACACAAAGCATTTGATATTATTTGGGATCACGTTCAAAATGGTAAAACGTCTACTGATACAACCTATGATTTGAAAAAAGTCAACGAGTCTGAGGATGATATTTACTATAACTACAAGTTCAAATCAGAAGCAAACAAAACAGACGGTAAAGCAAGTGTCAGCTTTGATAAGGAAATTCCCGGCATGCGGATTTTGAACAAAGACGGAAAAGAAATTTCAAAAGACAATTTACCACTTAATCAAGAAATTACCATTCAAATTCCAAAGGGTACACCAACAGGTGAATTGAAAATTACGTCTGAGGGCGATATTAAATCTGTTCATGTTTTTAAATACGGTGGGGATTCTGCGGTACAACCAGCCAATTCATTAATCAGCGTTGATGATGAACATAAGACAGATGAACAGAAAATCAATTGGAAATTGAAAGATATTGTGATTGGAACAACAGCCACCGACAAAGCAGACAATGATAAAGTACTTGCGCCAGATACAACGGCTACGGTTGTTGATGAAGTGTCTTATCAAAATCTGATTGTCGGCAAAGAGTATACTGTTACAGGAAAAGTAATGGATAAGGAAACAGGAAAACCATTAGTAATTGACGGAAAAGAAGTGACTGCTAGCGGTAAATTTACAGCAAAAACACCAAATGGAAAACAGGACGTAGAATTTACGTTTAATACAGCTGGGCTAGATGGTAAAAAGCTAGTTGTCTTTGAAAGTATGTCAACTGATAATAAAGAAGTAGCCACTCATGCGGATATTAACGATGAAGGGCAAACGGTAGAAGTTGATAAAAAGACACCGAAAATTGGCACGACAGCAACAGATAAAGCCGATAAAGATAAAACATTGGCGACCGATCAAAAAGTAACAGTGGTTGATGAAGTATCTTATACTGGTTTGATTGCTGGTAAAGAATACACTGTCACAGGAACATTAATGGATAAAGAAACAGGAAAACCATTAATGATTGACGGAAAAGAAGTAACTAAAAGTTCTAAATTTACAGCAAAAACTGCGAATGGAAAACAAAATGTCGAATTTACTTTTGATACTGCAGGTTTAGATGATAAAGAGCTAGTTGTTTTTGAAAATCTTTATTTTGGCACGAAAGTAATTGCTACGCATGCAGATATCAATGATAAAGGGCAAACTGTCAAAGTGGATAAGAAAACGCCGAAGATCGGTACAACAGCCACCGATAAAGCGGATAAAGATAAAACACTAGCAAACGATCAAAAAGTAACAGTCAATGATGAAGTTGCCTATAAAGGATTGGTTGTTGGTAAAGAGTACACTGTTACAGGAAAACTAATGGATAAAGAAACAGGAAAAGCTCTATTAGTGGACGGAAAAGAAGTGACTGGAACAGCCAAATTTGTCGCCAAAACGCCTGATGGCAAGGTAAATGTTGAATTTACGTTTAATACCGCTGGACTAGAAAATAAAGAACTTGTAGCCTTTGAAAGTGTCAAAATTGGCGAAAAAGTGATCGCTACTCATGCGGATTTAAACGATAAAGGACAAACTGTCAAAGTAAATAAGCCAGAAACACCATTGCCACAAACTGGATCAGAAAACTATCAATCAAAAGGATTGCTTGGTCTAGCTTTAGCTGGGGTGTCTGCTTTTCTAGTGTCTGCTTATTCCATTATTAAACGCAAAAATACAGCTAAATAAGAGTGAAAAAGGAGTATCGAAAAAATCGGTACTCCTTTTTTATATAAGGAGAAGATGATGAAAAAATTATTTGTACATTGGAAATTGATTGTTGTTTCACTGACTATTTTTTTGATCGCTGGACTTAGTTCTTATTTTTATTTTGGACACCAGCAACAAGAATTAGATAAAACGACTCAAAGCGTTCAAAGCACCGCTATTCAAGCAATGGAGAAAAAGGAGAAACAGCAGAAAAAAACGAACAGTAGTCAGACAACAGGATCAGATTCAACAGACGCAAGACAGAGCAATGAGATCAAAATTAGTGATCCTAAAAAACAACCTGATTATGTTGGTAAAGATGTTAAGCCATTGACTGTGGAAGCAATGAAGAAAGTGAATGCTGAAAAAGTCGTTTCTACTTTTGGAGCTGGCATGATTCAAATTCCTAGTATCAATATGAATCTTCCAATTTTAGAAGGAATGAGTCAAGAAAATTTAAGTGTTGGTGCTGGAACAATGAAAGCTAATCAAGAATTGGGAAAAGGCAATTTCACTTTAGTGGGTCATTATATGACAAATGCTGGCTTGCTTTTTGGGGGCATTAAAAACGTGAAAAAAAATGATCTTGTACAAGTTACTTATAAAAATAAAACCATGAATTTCAAGGTCACAAAAGTAAAACAGATTACAGCAGAAGATAATCAAGTGATTTTTGATTCAGAAGGAAATGGGATTTTGACGCTAATTACTTGTGATAGTTCAGTTGCTGGCACTGATGGTCGATTGATGGTTCGTTGTGAGCCAGTTTAGGAGGGGGTAGCATGATTTTATTTGTAGGTGGCTATTTATCGGTATGTCGTTTGGAATCGCTGTGACGGCTATTTTATCGGCTGGAAAGTATGAAGACATACGAATGGAAAGAGAAAGTCATTCATAAAGGAATGAGATTAGATGAATATTACTTATTTAGGTTCAGAAATTAAACTTTCTGAGTATCTCTATCGGTATGAAGAAATGGTGCGCTACGTAATACAACAATCAAGTTTTGCGGATTTATCGTCTGATCGATCGAAAGCTTTGTTAAAAGTAGAATTACGTAAAGCAGAAACAGGTTGGTATGAATTTTATAGTGCCAATCGTCGTGGACCCGATTATGCGTATTTGCAGGAACAAATCACTAATTTTGGGGTCTATCGGTTAGATTTATTTGATTGTCGAGACGAAGAATTGACCGTAGATAATTTTATTCATTTTCATATTGAATCCTTAAAATCTGAAAAGCTATTGTCAATATTTGTTTTTGATAAACAAGATTTATATTTTATTGAGAAGTATGAACGTAACCGAGCTTTCGAATATTTTAATGAACGAAATCAATATTTAAAAGGATATGAAAATGATCGGATTTCAATAAATAAAACTGTACAGCATGTTGGATACCAGCAATTGAAGAATAGTTTTCTAACTGATCCGTTGGTTGAACCATATAGAAGATAGTTGTGGGAGGGTCTATGAGTGATTTTAGACAGAAAGGGGAATTTATTAAAGTCGAGAAATGTCTGGCTAATGAGTGGAGGTTTAACGAATGGTAAAAAAGTTATTTAGATATCATGGTAGACGTATTCGTTATTCTAGCAGAAATCTATTAAATACGTATAGAGTGCTATTGCTTATGCCTGTAGTTTTTATTTTAAGCTATTTTGTGGGATATCAGCAAATCTATAGTTTAATAACAAAAAGCGTGAAAGAATGGCAACCATATGTAATACCAGTAGCAGTAGTTATTACTGTTTTAATTGGGTGTTTATTGCTCATTAATTTATTAATTAAAACCTCAATTCTTCGGTCTGGATATTTTTCAAAAGTGGAGCAACGCCAAATCCTTTCTCGTATGTTGATTGATAACAACTATTACACAAAAAAACAAGTAAAAACTAGTGATGGTAAATTGAAGGAAAAAATCAAATTTCCTAAAGTTTATTTCAAATCTTCAAAAGAGAGTATATTTGTTTCATTTGAAACTTCTGGAAATAAATTTCAAGAAAAGTTCGAATCTATAGGCGGTTTTCTAGAAACAGCTTTTCATGCTGATAATATTGCCACTGTCGATGAGAAAGGTTTTATTATCTATGAATTAGTTGTGGATGTTTATGAAAAACGTATATCTATTATAGATATGAAAGCTGACAAAGGAAAAGTACAACTGATGAAGGGGTTGTATTGGTATTTTGATAAAGACCCGCATTTACTTTTAGGAGGCGGAACAGGTGGAGGAAAGACGTTTACTTTACTGTCCTTGATTTATGCTCTTTGTGGTATGGCGGATATTGAGATTTGTGATCCTAAAAATAGTGATTTGATGGCTTTGGGTAAATTACCCTTGTTTTCTGGGAAAGTTCACACTGGAAAGGAAGCCATTACCAATTGTTTAAAAACAGGTGTTGAGTTAATGAATAGTCGTTTTGAAATGATGAACAATAGTCCAAAGTATAGTATGGGAAAAAATTATGCCTATTATGGATTAAAGCCAAAATTCATTGTCATTGATGAATTGGCTGCCTTTAAAGCAGAATTAGCAGGAGATTATAAGACTGAGGGAGAATTTGACGAATATTTATCTCAATTAGTTTTGAAAGGACGCCAATGTGGGATCATTTTAATTGTTGCTATGCAACGTCCAGATGGGGAATTTATTAAAACAGCTTTACGTGATAATTTCATGTTTCGCATGTCCGTGGGGCGTTTGTCCGAAACGGGCTTATTTATGATTTTTGGAGACGAAAATAAAAATAAGAAATTCAAATTTGTTGAAAAAATTAATGGATTGAAAGTTTACGGTCGTGGTTATGTGGCTCGTGGAGGGGAAATTGCACGTGAATTTTATAGTCCACAAGTCCCTGACTCGTTCGATTTTATCACTGAATTTATAAAAATTAGCGATAAATTAGGCTACGAACGAGTGTCAGAAGATGTGAAAGTAGAGGTATCGAAAAGAATATCTGAGCATTTGGAAAAAGAAGCGCATGAGGATATCGACAATGTTTTAAATGCAGAAAATGAAATTCTTAACGAATTAAGTAACAAACTTAATAACTAAATATATACCGGATATTTATTTGTATTTCCTGTGTGGAAAATATTGTTTATTTGATTTTTTGGGGAGCGTATATTCCCAAACCTTAAACCCAAAGTTTATAGGATAAACCATGAACATAAATGTATTCCACGGATTATCAAATAGTCCTAACGAAAAGGGAGCGCTAATGAAAAGAATGAATGTAACTATCGTGGTAGATAATTCAATTACTCGTTTAAATTGGTTTTTGTTGAATAGTATATTAGGGTGCATTCTTGAATAGATTTTTCCCGCAAAAAAATATTTATTTTTGTTCCATATTCTCAAAAAAATAAAAGTAATAATAGTAGTAGGTATAAAATAAGCACCTAAAAAAATTAGGATAGTTTTCCAATAAAAGCAATATATATCAAAAAATTTAAATCTTGTAAGTATTACTGTAAATAACATAGGTGGAGTAGCAGTGAAAACCATGAATATAAAGTAATAATAATAACTAAAAAAAGTATCAAAAATAGAATCTGCCTTATTTTTTTTCATATTAAAATTCCTTTCTAAGTTTTATATTAATGAGTAAAACAAAAAATATGAAGAAAGTAAATGCTAAAAATAGAGGTGATAAAATGTACGATTTTAATGATATTTTGTCTGAACTTGATTATTCTATTTCATTAAAAACTTTAAAATCTTGGTGTATTAAGATTGAAAAAATGACTGATACAAAATTTCAGCGTAGATACGCTAAAAATAGAAACGGAAAGAATTATAGTTACAAAGTTTTTGATAGTTCTCAACTTGTGCAATTGAAACAGTTATCAGATTTAAGATTAGAAAACAAGCCATTAAATGAAGCTATTTATAAGATTTTCATGTCGGAAGACGGGAAAAGAAAACAAGAAGAAATTGCTTTATCGAAACTGGAGTTTGAAGAAAGTAAAGCTGATACTAAGAAATTAATTGAATTGACTAAAAAAGCATTACAAGAGAACGTAGATTTAAAAAAACGCATTCTACGGTTAGAAAATTTAGCGAATGTGGAGACTAGTAACCGCTGAAATTGTCGCTGACTTCGTAGCAGGAAAAGGGGTGGCGCCATAAGGCGCACACCCCTTTTCCTGCGTGAAACGTAAGTAGTGACGTATATTTCAAGTGTTGCTAGGCGTGCGCGTGGTGGGCTTGTCCCGCCACACGCAATCTACCCCCGCTTTATAACATGGGGGTAGAAATTACAAACCTATTAAAAAAAGTCGCTTACTTGTCTTGTCCCGCAAGGGATTGAGCGATTTTAAATTTGTCACATTTTTTATTAGCGTTTGTCACATTCTTAAGAAAGAAGGTTTTGATGTTTGAGAAGTATTGATTTAAAACGATTCAGAAAGGAGTTGGGCCTAAAACAAAAAGAATTAGCTGATAAATTAGAAATTGAACGTAGTTTGATTTCTAAAATTGAATCGGGGAAGCGAACGATTTCTAAAGAACTGGAAATGAAAATTATTGATAGTCTTCACCTTGATGGTGGTCGAGCTTCTGTTGAAGCGAAAATTGATTTCTTAAGGATTCGTTTTAAGACTTTAGATATAAAAACGATTATTGAAAAACTTTTGCATATGGATATGAATTGGTTTACTCATGAAGAACGTGGTTTTTACCATTACACTGAAACTTTTTCATATGGTTCTATTCGATTATTTAGAAATCCTGAGGATATGAATATGGGAATCATGTTAGATTTGTCGGGTGAAGGTTGCCGTCAACTAGAAGATGTTTTTGAGGAAGATAACAACCGTAGCTGGACAGAATTTTTTAGATCATTGTATGATGATGATATTTTTGGAAAAAATATCATTGTTGATACAAAAATTACTCGTATTGATATTGCTCTTGATGAATTGATTGTTGAAGGAAAGCCTAATTTTAATTTGTATAAACTAAAAGAAAAAATTGAACAGGGTTTAGTAAGTACTACTTTTAAAAATTTCGATTTTAATGGTGGTTTTTCTTTTGAAAAAAGCAATCTAGTTAACAAAGGCTTGTCTCTTTATTTTGGTAGTCGGCAATCCCCGCTTTACTTTAATTTTTATCAAAAAGACTATGAACTAGCTCGTAAAGAAGGACTTTCGGTTGAAGAAGCGAGAGAAAAATATGAAATAAAAAATAGATATGAGATACGGCTTTCTGATGAGAAAGCTTTTTTATTTGTTGAATATTTTTTATCAAGTGGAGAAAGCCTAGATTGGTTAGTGAAAGAAGTTGTTAATGCGTCTCTGACTGTTTTTGATGTGGAAGATGGAATGAAAGTATATTGCAAAGAATGGTATGACGTGATTGATAAATTAGAAGGACTTCGATTATCAGTTCATGCTGAGAAGCCGTCAATTGAAAAAACGTTAAGGTGGTTATCAAATTATTTAGCTCCTTCTCTAAAAATGATTAAGTTAATTGATTTAAGATTAGGGACTAACGAATTGATGGAACGAATTGACTTTGCGGAGTTAAAAGAAAAACATGAGGAATTGATTGACCAAGTCTGTGTTAGTGCAAAAGACCTACTCTTCACTACGGATCAAAATAGCGAAGTACGTAACTACATGGAACAAGAATTTAATTTAGAAGAAGAATATCCATTTTAAAATTGGGAGGTAAAAAAATTGGACGTAAGCAGAGAATTTATTTTAAGGATCACGAGACAATGTGGTTTTGTTAGTGAAAAACTAGAGAAAACAACAGCCACTTTGAATAGGATCATGAAACAGATTGAAGAGCTGGATAAGGAAGGTAATTTAACAATCCCATATCTAAAAAAACGTACAGCAACGGGAGCGTCAGAAATTAGTGATCGGCAATATGAAATAAAAAGAAGTGATTATTTATATCCCATATACGAAAACTTTATGGAACCAATTGATAAGATTTGTTGGAGTGATTATTTCTTATCTATCAAAAAATTTAATTTAACGGTTGCTGATTTTAATGATTTTTTAGATAGATATAAATATTTTGTTCCTAAAAATAGGGAAAAGATTGAAAACTTAGTAAGAAATGAGCTTCGTAAAAAAGGTTTTATTGTTGATAGTTATTTTGAGGGTGATTACGATACGTGGATTGGTGTTTATGCACGTCCAAAAGATAAACCAACATATCTCGATCCGTCAACTGCAGAAGAAGCACGTTTGCAAGATAAATATAGAGTTGATGGATTCAAACAAGATTTTTCAGAATGGTTTGAATGGGAAATAAAAAATGGCGAAATAATATTGAATAATTAAAGAGCAATATTATGCAATTGATACTTCAAGGCTTTTGAATTAGGAGGTGGTGCTAGTGTCTATTGTACCTATCTTTAGAGAAAAAAGTGATTTTTATAAAAAATATGCTAAATATTCTATTCCAGATATGCTTAGACTACATGGATTTAATGTGTTTGAGAATGCAATTGATGATGAAGATATTGTTCATATTGAACAATATAAACAATTTTTAATGACTAAAGGTATTGTTGATGTACCTATTTATTTTAAGAAAGAATTTGTAGCTGAATTTCTTTTGAAATATAACAGTATTTTTGTAGAAGGTTACTATCGGCGACGACCAACTGGCGAAAAAATGTATAACAGTTATTCCTATTATTTTTATGCTGGAGGATATCATTCACATAAAGGTGTGATAGGAAAAAGAATTTATGCTGAAAGAGTGAATAAAATCACTTTTCTTAAAATATTTGAAGAACATTTAGAAAACTTTATTTATAACTAATATCAAAATCTATAAACAAAAAGGCATTGAGAAGTAGTCATGCCTTTTTGTTTATTTTGATAACAGAAAAAACTTTAATTTTCTAAACGAATGATACTCCAAAAATATTTATCGGAAAGGAAACTAATATGGATTTTAAATTTAAGAAGAAGGAAAAAGATAAGACAGAAAATATGCCTAAGAAAAAAGGGATTAAAATAAAAGGAGTGAAACGTGTCGTCATGGGTGGGCTAGTGCTGGTTTTGTTTTCGGGTGTGGGCGCATATATCAAAGCTGGTGCAGTTAGTAATCATATTTCTAAAGTAGAAAAATCAGTTGTGATGTTAAAAAATGATGTTCACGGTTCGAATCAGAATCAAATTTTATTTACTCCAGAATTACAATCCTTTATGGATCGTTTTGTGGATGAGTACATGAATGTTTCCAATGATAATGAAGCCTTTAAAGAACGATCCCAAAATCTTGTGAAAAACTTTTATGCTGACGGATTAGTAGAGAATGAGGTTTCTTTTTCTGCTAAACGGTCTTTGAAAGAAGCTACGCTGATCTCCTTAAAAAATATTGATGGTGTATCAGTTGCGAGTTACCAAGTCAATTATGAGATCGAAACACCAGTAACAAAAAAGATTGAAGAAAAACACAAAGACAGTAAAGGAAAAGAGACAACTACTACAAAAGAAGTGACAGATACCGAAAAAGTAGAAGCAACCCAAGTTTTGAATATTCCGTTTAGTAAGAAAAATCATGCGTTTTGTGTGGTTGCTTATCCTTATTTTACTGAGCCAGTCTCAACCAAAGCAAACGTAAAATCTATTACTTATGATATGGAAAAACTAAAAGCAGTGGATGATGAAACAGACAAAGAGGCACAAAAATTTGTTTCTGATTTTCTAACGAAATATTGTGAAAGTTCGTCTGCCGATATGGCATACATGATGGATAATCCCGAAGGATTAAATGGGAATTTTACCTTAGATAAAGTGGAATCAAAAATTTATAAAGCAGATGATGGTTTAATTGTGAAAGCTGATGTGTCTTTAAAAGATAAAGATACTTCAATTTTGCAAAAAGAACAACTGACGCTACATTTAGTAAAAAAATCAGATAAATATTATGTGAAAAAATTAAATCATACATGGAAGGATAGTGAATAACTGATGGATTTGAAAGGTTTATTAACTTTTATTTTGCAACAGGGAAAATATGTTGTGATTGGTTTTGTTGTTTTTAATGTGATTAAGCATTTTTCTAAATCGAAAATTGCTGGTGTGGCTAGCGGGCTTGCAATTGGCGCCTTGGCTTGGTTCTTTTTAGGAAATCCTGAAAAAGTATTAGATGCCATTGGAAATATTTTAGGAAAAGTGTTTGGTGGTTAGTATGGATTGGGAAGCGTACAATTATACGTCCATATTTAAAGAGCCTTACCGCATTCAAGATATTCCTAATTTTTTTCGATTACCTTTTGCAATTGTCGTAGTAGATGCTGTGACGGCAATTGTAGTAGCTTTACTCATAAACTTGTTCTTTGGTTCAATGATTGCAACATTGGCAAAAACATTTCAATTTATGTATATGCTATGTTATGTCGGTGTGCCGATTGGTTCAGTGATGTTAATGAATAAAATCCAACCTGACGGGAAGAAAATTTATTATTATTTGTTGGATTCACTGATCTACTATTTCACGGTTCAATTGCCAGATATTGTTATTTGTGAAGGAAAAAAATGTAAACGAGAAGAGATTACGGAGTCGATTCAATTCAAATAATTTTTAGGTCGTATGTTGTCGAAGGCATACGACTTTTTCATTAAATAAATTTAGAAAGAAGGAAAAGTATGATTACTGTTGAAAGCCCGCTTAAAGCGTTAAGAGATCACTTAATGTTAAACAATGAAGGGGATATCTGGGGTTATTATGAAGTTACACCAAAAACAATTTCTCAAAATAATCCAAAAGCCATGCAAGAGAATAAAGAAATGATGGCAAGTTTATTGAATCTTTTACGAACGTATGAAGATATTGATTTAACTATGTATCCTAGAACCTTAAATTTAAGAAGTCGGTTTGATAAATTAGCCGAAGGATTTGATCCTGAAAGTCGAGAAATTGGTGAGTATTACGCGAATGAAACGATTCATGTGTTAGAACAAGAACTAGGAAATGTTTATCGTCCGTCCTTTTTGTTAGGGGTAAAAATCAAAGATGCTTATATAGCAGAAGATGTAAAAGAATTGGCGAAAAAAATGTCAGACGCTGTCGTTCAAGAAGTCGTCTCTCTTATTGGTTATGAGTTAGCTGATCCTAGTATCTTATTTGAACAAGTTAATAAGGGGATTCGTCCTCTTTGTTGTGGTGACAATTTTAATTATTGCATAGCCGCTAGCAAAAAACTAGTTCTTATGTGAAGTTTTAATCAAGTTCGAATTTAATCTGCTTTTGGAAGAATTAATCATTTTAACGGTTACAAACGTGTAAAAAATTTTATGATTATTGAAAAGAACAGAAAAATAAGTAAGACAAAATGAAATTTTGTCCAAATTTTTTGATTAGATGAGTAGTAATATTACAATTTAGTTTTGAAAGAGAAAGCTTAAAATTGTTAGAAAGATTATTAACGAAGGCATTAATCAATATTTTTAATATTGTAAAAATAAAGAACACTACTAATTTTAGTAGTGTTCTTTTTTATCTGAATAAAAAATGAGGTGTTTGAATGGTAGTTATAACAAAAAATGAACTAATGAGATTAGGTTATGGAAAGTATCAGTCTGAAGGAATCATACGACAAGCAAAAGCAATCATGGTTTCAAAAGGCTATACCTATTACGAAAATAAAAGATTGGGTCTGGTACCTGTTGAATCTGTAGAAGAAGTTTTAGGTATGAAGATAGAGGTAGCGGAGGATTTGCAGAATCATGGTTAATTTTAAAAAAGATAACAATGGGAAATATTATTTTACTGCTAGTTTGGGATTCGACAAACGGACAGGAAAAAGAGTACAAAAAAAACGGAGAGGGTTTAAAACAATTAAAGAAGCAAAAAAAGCATACGCCGAACTTGTTTCTAATTATGGAAAAGAAGCAGAAACTTCTCAAAGTACTATGCTATTTGAGGAGTTTTTTTATAAATTATTCCTACCTTATTATCAAGGGAAAGTGGAAGAAAGGACATATAAAAATCGGTTATCTACAATCAAAAAAACTTTCTCTTATTTCTTTAAAATGGAGTTAAGAGAAATACGACCAATTGACATTCAAAAGTGGCAAAATAATTTATTAAGTAAATATAAGAACTCTTATGTAAGAAATATATTTGGGATTTTTCAAATGTCATTAGATCGAGCAGTTGTTTTGGGACTACTTGAAAAGAATCCCGCAAAAATTATAGGTAATGTGAAGAAAAAGAAAACTACAGTTGATTTTTGGACCAAAGAAGAATTTGAAAAAGTCATTTCAACTTTTTATATTAATGATTTGTACCAACATTTTGGTTTTATTTGTATTTGGTTGCTGTTTATGACAGGTATGCGTTTGGGAGAAGCTACTGCATTAACTTGGAAAGATATTGATTTTGAAAATAAAAATTTGCGTGTGAATAAAACACTCTACTATAAGAATGCTAAAACTTATGAATTTGTAGAACCAAAAACAGCTTCTAGTATCCGTACGATCGAACTAGATGATGATACAATTACTTTTCTAAAAATTTGGAAGGAACGACAAGATTCATTAGGAGGTATGTTATTTGTACTTTCTTACAATGGAGTACCTACTCAGAAATATACAATCCGTCATATTATGAGCAGACATGCAACGATCGCTGGTGTTCATATAATTCGGATACATGGATTAAGACATAGTCATGCTTCTTTGCTTATATCACAGCGAAAAGATGCACTTCGAATCAAGGAGAGATTAGGGCATGCCGATGTACAAACGACTTTAGGAACATATGGTCATTTGTATCCAAATTCATTGAGAGAGATAGCAAATGATTTGACTGGTTCTATCCAAACTAATTTTTCTAAAAGCAATTTAACACCTGAAATTAAGAATCAATTTACAGTAAAAGATGCAAAATGATATATAACAATATGCTATACTGTTTTTGTTTTAGTTAAAAATTATAAGAAGAGAAACATATTTTGATAAGTATTATTCTTTTCATTTTTGGGGTTTACTTTAAAAAAAACAGCTATTTTGTATTCTTTTCTTCAATTTTAGAAAAATATAGGATATAATGACTTCAAATATAAGTAGATTGGAGTTGTACAAATGGAAAATGAAGTTCTAAATGCAGAAGAAGCACAATTAGTTGTTGATGGGTTATTACTTGGTTATAAAGAATATCTAGATATTCGTAAAGAGATGAAAGAAAAACTGAAAGTTTCTGCTGGTTTTGCTTTTACAAAAGGGAACTTTATTGATGACGGTGTCGCTAGAAAAACTTTAAATTTTGCGGAAAATAAACGCGAAAAAGCAGGCGAAAGTTGGGAATATTTAGAGTTTTCCTTTGGTGGAGAAAAACCTTCTCTTTTTATCGTAAAAAACGACTATAGACTACAGCAAACTTTCTCAAAAGAAAAAAAGAAAAAGGTAAGTCAATATTTATCTGATTATGCTAAGATTAATAAACCTATCCTTAATTCAGTTCGTAAAGGACAAAAGAAAGTGCCGAATATCTCAATTCAATTAGAACTTCCATTTGAAGAACCAATGATTTCAGAGCAAGAGTTATCAAAATATGAAAACTTTTATATTGTAGTTTATAAAACTAATGCTGAAAAAGTGATAGAATCAGTTTTACTTGTTTTACCTGATGATGAAACAAAAGAATTACATTTAATTCAAAATTTAACACCTTATTTACAAACTACGTCTATAATTATAGAGGATGAAGAATATTCTGCTGTAATTGGTGAAAAAGAAGAAATTGGTGATCTTTCTGAGTATGATTATACAATTCCAAAAGAGGAAAAAGAAATCTCCAATTAGCTTTCCCAGTGCAGTGTATTAAGAAAGGAAGAGCACAATGTTTTATGGGAAAAATCTGCAAATAATTAGGATGTTGCATGGTCTTTCACGTAAAGAACTTGGAGAAAAACTACGTGTGTCTGAACAGTCTATATGGCAATTTGAAAAGCAAATGATAGAACCGTCATTTGAAAATATCTTACAAATGAAAGAAATTTTACAAGTGAAATCTTCTTTTTTCTTTGAAGAATTTATTATTGAAAAGACTTTTTTTGAAAATAATGTTGCATATAGAAAAGCAGATATTTCTTCAAGAAAAAAAACTAATAGCGAGGTAGTTTATTTAAATGTTGCTTCGAAAGTGGTTAGTTATTTAGAAAGTTTTTTAAATGTGCCCCCTAATAAGTTATTAGATCTTAGACAAAAAAGTTCTAAGATATTATTTGATGAAATAACAAATGGAAAAATAGAAGAGGTTGCTACTCTTTCTAGAGAGTTTCTAGGTATTCAACCTGACAATGGTAATCTATTATTATCATTAGAAAAGGCAGGAATTTATGTTTTAGAAAAGAATGTGGGCGGGAAGGCAGATGCTTATAGTGCGTGGTCAACAGAAGATGTTCCGATCATTGTATTAGGTATAAAGAAATCAGCAGTGAGAAGAAATTTTGATTTGGCTCATGAATTAGGACATTTGTTACTACACCCATATGTCGACTTTTCTCTTTTAGATAAAAATGAACGACAACAAGTAGAAAGAGAAGCAGATTATTTTGCTTCGTGCTTTTTATTGCCTTCGCGAATTATTCAAAAAGATTTAGAAGAAATAAAAAAGATTTCAAATCCAGATAGTTATATCTCTTTAAAGGCGAAGTATAATGTATCCATTCAAGCACTTGAAATGAGAGCTTACAAGTTAGGGTTTCTTACACCAAAACAGCATAGTTATTTTTATCGACAAATTGCTGTAAAAAATTATCGATTAGAAGAACCTTTGGATAGAGAGATTGTATTTAAGCGTCCTGGGAAAATACGAAGTATTTTTAACCTGGTTCTAACAAATAAGTTAACTGATTTGCCAAGCATTGAAAATAATTTTAGGATCAATAGAAGCTTATTAGAAGAAATGTTTTCGATAGAGTCTGATTTTTTTGTTCCCTTTACAAAGGAAGAGAATTTTACAGATTTAAATAATGTTTTGA
The DNA here is from genome assembly GCA_000415185.1 of Enterococcus faecalis 13-SD-W-01. GTDB lineage: Bacteria > Bacillota > Bacilli > Lactobacillales > Enterococcaceae > Enterococcus_B > Enterococcus_B faecalis_A. The sequence continues at coordinate 293,967 of KE351647.1, read as the reverse complement.
AACTTAACTTTGGTCCTATGTAATTTACAAGTATATATTTGATTTTAGAAACTAAGGTTAAATTTATAACAGATAAAGTGAGGTAGAAAAGTTTCTAGTACATGAATGAATCTGCTAGTTGGGGGAGGTGTAGTTTCTGAAAAAAACTAAAATAGCATTTTTTGTTGGAATTTGTAATTTTTTATTGGCGATTTATTGGTTGATTTCGAATTTCAATGAAATGTATCCACAAGATATTTTTATAATTGGATGGCTTATCGTAAATTTTATTTTACTGCTTAATAGTACGGTAAAAAAAGTTTAAGAAAAGAGACAAATAAAATAAGTGTTAAAAAAATAATAGAACTGACAAAATTCTGTTCTCAATTAATGTTTATTCCTGTTTAAAATCTGTGTACTTATGATATTAAATGGATAAATAACTAACAAATATTGATATCAATGTTTGTTGATTATTTCTTTTTGTTCCACTCAATATCCTATTAGGAAATAAGAAAATTCAATACTGATCTTTCTAAAAGCAATCTGACACCTGAAACTAAGAATCAATTTACGACAGATAAAAAAAGGAATAACGAACACAAGTGTGACCAAACTGTGACCACTCCAAAAGAAACCCGCTAGAAAACCTATAATACAGGCATTTCTAGCGGGTTTTTTCTTATTCCCACTCAACTGTTGCTGGTGGTTTACTTGTAATATCGTACACGATACGGTTAACGTGTGCGACTTCATTTACGATACGTACAGAGATTTTTTGCAGTACTTCCCATGGGATACGAGCAAAGTCTGCTGTCATTCCATCGATTGAAGTTACGGCACGGATACCAACTGTATAGTCATATGTTCTTCCATCACCCATAACACCTACAGAACGGATGCCTGGTAAAACAGTGAAGTATTGCCATACATCGCGGTCAAGGCCAGCAGCCGCGATTTCTTCACGCAAGATTGCGTCAGATTCGCGAACGATTTCTAGTTTGTCTTCAGAGATTTCACCTAGGACACGGATACCTAATCCAGGACCAGGGAAAGGCTGACGCCAAACGATAGAATCAGGCATACCAAGTTGAGTACCCAATTCGCGGACTTCATCTTTGAACAATGTATTCAAAGGTTCGATCAATTGGAATTGCATATCTTCTGGCAGTCCGCCAACGTTATGGTGAGATTTGATTGTTTGGGCTGTTTCAGTTCCGCTTTCGATCACGTCTGTGTAAAGCGTACCTTGTGCTAAGAAAGAAACGCCTTCTTTACCAGCAAGTTTTGTCGCTTCATCATCAAAAACATAAACGAATTCATTACCAATGATTTTACGTTTTTGTTCAGGGTCAGAAACACCTTTTAATTTGTCTAAGAAACGATCTTTCGCATCTACTTTGATGATATTCAAGCCGAATTTTCCGCCTAAACTTTCCATTACTTGTTCTGCTTCATCTTTACGCAGCAAGCCGTGGTCAACAAAGATACATGTCAATTGGTCGCCGATCGCTTTTTGTAAAAGAACACCGACAACACTTGAGTCAACACCGCCAGAAAGACCTAGAAGCACTTTTTTGTCGCCAACTTTTTGACGGATTTTTTCGATTTCCATGTCGATGAAGTTATCCATCGTCCAGTTTCCTTCACATCCGCAAACATCAAAAGCGAAGTGGCGAAGCAATTCGATTCCGTATTCAGAATGACGTACTTCAGCATGGAATTGGATACCATAGAAGTTTCTAGTTGTGTCTTGGATGGCTGCGATAGGGCAGTCTTTGCTTGTTCCGACAGTTTCAAAACCTTCTGGGACTTTTGTTACAAGGTCGCCGTGGCTCATCCAAACAGTTTGTTCTTGAGGTGTGTCTTTGAATAAAACAGCGTCATCGCTAGTAACAGATAATTGTGCTTTTCCGTATTCACGGTTTTTAGCTGGTTCCACGTTTCCGCCAAGTTTGTAAGTAATCAATTGCATACCATAACAGATACCTAACACAGGAATACCTAAATTGAAGATTTCAGGATCAATTCCGAAAGCTCCGTCATCATAGACACTGTTTGGTCCGCCTGAAAGAATGATTCCTTTCGGGTTCATGGCTTTGATTTCTTCAGCAGTTACTCTGTGGCTTAGTAATTCAGAGAAAACTCCTAAATCACGAATTCGGCGTGTTATCAATTGGTTATATTGGCTACCGTAGTCTAATACAATAATCTTTTCAACGTCTGTCATAGTATCGGCAACGTTTGTCACATCTATTACCCCTATCCATTTAAATTTATCTCAAAATAGCAGAACTATTTTAAAATGCTAATATTTGCGCATAAAAATTGAATCTATGATATGATTTTTTGTTTTATGGAGAATTATATCGGCTCTGCCTCGAGTAGGCAAGATATATTCAGTCAAATTTTTCAGATTCACATCTTTCCATACTTGTTTTGCCATTTTAAAGGCTTCTTTCCGGTCGCCGATCGCGAATTGATAATAATAATTTTCCGGTTTTTGAAAAGCAGTATCAAGTAAAGCACCAAAGCGGTCAAGATACCATTTTTCGATCAATTCGGATTCTGCATCGACATACACAGAAAAATCAAAAAAATCACTTACATAGATTTGCTGGTTTGCTGGGAGCTGCAATGTATTGATTCCTTCAACAATCAATATATCCGGTTGTTGGACCAATTCATATTCTTCTGGAATGATATCGTACACGTCATGGGAATAAATGGGTACTTTGATTTCTTCTTTTCCCGATTTGACTTGGTTTAAAAAATCGATCAGCATCTCCATATCATAACTTTCAGGAAATCCTTTGCGATCCATGATATTTTTTTCCTGCAGCACACGATTTGGATACAAAAAACCATCCGTCGTGATCAATTGGACATTTCGCCGTTTAAATGTTCGCGATAAAATCGTTTGAAGTAAACGAGCGGTCGTACTTTTTCCAACTGCCACGCTGCCGGCGATACCGATAATAAAAGGCGGGACCGACGTATATTTGTGAAGAAAAAGGCCTTTGCTTACAGAAAGCGACTCAAATTCTTTCATATAAAGATGGATCAAGTGGGTCAGCGGAATATAAATATCTTGGACATCCTGCATGGAAATCCGGTCATTCAAACTTTTGATACTATCTAATTCTTCTTGTGTCAGAGGAGCAGGACCATTTCGATAAAACTCTTGCCACTCTTCTCTGGCGATACGATAATAGTTCATTAAATCATTCATAACAGCCTCCAGAATTCTCCCGTCAATGGACTTATTCTAACATAAAAATTCTATAAACTATACTACTTAAAGTACAAGTTTTAAGAGTAATCTCAGAAATGATTTTTAAAGCGTTTTTCTTTGGAAAGAAAACAGGTAATAATAAAGTTTGAACAGCTGTTTTAAAAAGTGACTTTTTAGAACAAAAAACGACAACTGCGCTTTTTCGTTCGTCTTTCAGTAAAATATGGCGCCAAAAGTTGCGAAGATCCTCTTGATTCCACTATCTATTAAAGGTAGACTATGAACAATCAGAACTAAAGGAATGAAGACGATGACAAACCATTATTATACAGAACAGCCAGACACGGCACATGACTTAGAACAATGGAGTTTTGAACTCAAAGGGAAGAAATTCCAATTTGTGACAGACTCTGGGGTGTTTTCACGTGAAACAGTGGACTATGGTTCCCGAGTATTGATCGACGCCTTTACTTGGACAGAGCTGCCAGAAGGGAAAATTTTAGATGTAGGCTGCGGTTACGGCCCTATTGGTTTATCTCTCGCTTATGCCAGCCAATTACCTGTAGAAATGGTCGATATCAATCAGCGCGCTGTCGGATTAGCGGAAGGAAATGCGAAACGAAACCATATCGAGAATGTGGAAGTCCATCAATCAAATATTTATGAAGAAGTAAAAGATACTTATGCAGCGATCGTCAGCAACCCACCCATCCGAGCCGGAAAAAAAGTCGTTCACGAGATTCTGACAGGAGCCTATCCACGGTTGAAAAAAGGCGGTACATTAACGATCGTGATTCAGAAAAAACAAGGGGCGCCAAGTGCTCAGAAAAAAATGGAAGAAACGTTCGGTAATGTAGAAATCGTTACAAAAGACAAAGGCTATTATATTTTGAAAAGTATAAAAGAAGACTGATTATTTAAAACAAAACAAGCAAGAACGGATAGGGGAGGGCAAATGAAGCTAACAATCAGAGATATTGCTGAAATGGCTGGTGTATCTGTGACAACCGTGTCACAGATCTTGAACAATAAAGGCAGCAGATTCAGCGAAAAAACGAGAAAAAAAGTGTTGGAAATCGTCAACGAGCATCATTATAAACCAGATTACTTCGCATCAAATGTGATTAATCGACATTCAAAAACGATTGGCATGATCGTTCCGGATGTTACAGATTTTTTCTTTTCAAAACTGATTGAAGGAGTAGAAAGCTACCTCAATCCTTTAGGGTACGTGATCATGTTATGCAATTCCCGACATAGTCAAGAAAACGAGACAAAATATTTGCAAGAATTGATGCATCGTTCAGTAGACGGGATTCTTTTTGCGACGCCGAATCTGCTGCCAGAGGAATTTTCTTTAGACAGCGGTTTCTATCAAAATGTCCCTATTATCTTGATTGACCGCGGTTTGAATAACAGAGACACAGGGCGTTTGATTGTAAAAGAATACGAGGGCGCGTACAAGGCAGTCTCGCTTTTGATTGAAAAAGGTCATCGAAAGATCGGTATGTTGAAAGAAACGACTGGCTATTATCAATTAGAAGAGCGGTTCAACGGCTATAAGCACGCATTGAAAGATGCAGGTATCCCTTTTAGCGGCGCATTGGTCGAACCCGGAGATTTGACGGTCCAAGGCGGATATACCGCAACCAAACGATTGCTTCGTCACAAAGATGTAACCGCTGTTTTTTGCGGAAATGATGCTATGGCGATTGGTTGTTATCAGGCAATTGATGAAATCGGTAAAAGTGTACCAGAGGATATTTCTGTTGTTGGTTTTGACGGCTTAAAACTGTCTGAATATATGATTCCCAAACTCACAACGGTTAAACAGCCAAGTTTTGACATCGGCTTTTATTCAGCAAAATTCTTGATTGATGCGATCGAATTCCCGGATAGACAAGTTCCGAACAAAATTTTTGAAACAAAATTAATTATTCGTGAGAGCGTAAAAGCATTGACAAAGAACTAGCTAGGCGGTATATTGCTTTTGTAAGTGTTTTCAAAAAGAGGAAATATTTCTGTAGACTTTAGTAAACCAGTTTACTAAAGTGGTTTACCATGTAGGAAAATCATGTATAATATTTGGTGGAGACAAGGGGGATCAAGCGATGCGAATGGTAGATTTGATTGAAAAAAAGAGAAACGGTGATCGTTTATCTAAAGAGGAAATCGACTATATAATCACGAACTATACAAACGGTTCGATTCCCGATTATCAAGTCAGTGCATTACTGATGGCAATTTTTTATGAAGACATGACAAATGAGGAAATCACGAACTTAACTTTGGCAATGGCCCATTCAGGTGACGTGATCGACCTTAGTGTGATCAACGGCATAAAAGTAGACAAACATTCTACCGGAGGCGTTGGTGATACAACTACTTTGATACTTGCTCCGCTTGTCGCAAGTGTTGGCGTGCCTGTTGCAAAAATGTCTGGACGCGGTCTAGGCTACACTGGCGGAACACTTGATAAATTAGAAGCAATCCCAGGATTTAAAATAGAACTCTCAGATGAGACCTTCATACAATTAGTAAATGAAAGCAATGTAGCTGTTATCGGACAATCCGGAAATCTTGCACCAGCAGACAAAAAACTTTACGCATTAAGAGATGTGACAGCAACGGTGGACTCGATTCCATTAATCGCAAGCTCTATTATGAGTAAGAAAATCGCTTCAGGTGCAGATGCAATCGTTCTGGATGTGACGATCGGCGACGGCGCGTTCATGAAAAATATCGACGATGCTAAACGCTTAGCGAAAACAATGACCAGCATCGGCAAACTAGCAAATAGACAAACAATTGCAGTGATTTCGGATATGTCCGAGCCGCTGGGTGAAGCAATCGGCAATAGTTTGGAAGTTGTTGAAGCCATTGATACATTAAAAGGAAACGGCCCAGAAGATTTATTGGAAATGTGTTATGTCCTAGGTAGTCAAATGGTTGTTTTGGCTGGGAAAGCAGAAACAGCTGAACAGGCCCGAAAAATGTTAGAAGAAGCATTAGAGTCTGGTCAAGCTTTAGCGAAATTCAAAGAAATGATCCAAAACCAAGGCGGGGATCCTTCAATCGTGGATGCGCCGGAAAAACTGCTCACAGCACAGCATGTGATTGAGCTTCCAGCCGAGGATTCAGGTGTCGTATCGAAAATTGCAGCGAAAGAACTAGGAATCGCAGCGATGATGCTAGGTGCCGGACGCAAAACAAAAGAAGATACAATCGACCACGCAGTTGGCTTGCGATTGCATAAAAAAGTTGGCGACAACGTCCAAAAAGGCGAATCGCTGCTGACGATCTACAGCAATAATCCAGATATAGCAGATGTTTCCAAATTGTTATATCAAAATATTGAAATAAGTGAAACAGCGGAAAAACCAACATTAGTCCATGCAATCATCACAGAATAGAAAAGGGGCATACAAATGGAATTAAACAGAATGATCGACCACACAATCTTAAAAGCAGATGCTGCAGAAGAGGATGTATTACGCATTATTGAAGAAGCAAAAAAATATCAATTTTTCTCTGTTTGTCTTAATCCGACATGGGTAGCACTTGCAAAAGAAAAATTAGCAGGTGAACCAGTCGCTGTATGTACAGTTATTGGATTCCCTCTAGGAGCAAACACATCAAGCGTCAAAGCTTACGAAACAAAAGATGCGATCGCAAATGGTGCAGATGAAGTCGATATGGTTATCAATATCGGTGCCTTGAAATCACAACAATATAAAAAAGTACAACAAGATATCGAAGCTGTGGTAGAAGCAGCTAAAGATAAAGCTCTTGTAAAAGTAATCATTGAAACAGCTTTATTAAATAACGAAGAAATCGTCAAAGCATGTGAATTAGCAAAAGCAGCAGGCGCGGACTTTGTTAAAACTTCAACAGGATTTTCAACAAGCGGTGCAAAAGCAGAAGATGTTCGCTTGATGCGCCAAACAGTGGGACCAGATATGGGCGTTAAAGCTTCTGGCGGTATCCATAACGCAGAAGAAGCAATGGCTATGGTCGAAGCAGGAGCAACACGTATCGGAACAAGCGCAGGCGTTGCAATCGTTTCTGGTACATCAGGAGAAGGATACTAGAATCATGAGCGGATTTGAAAAAGCAAAAAAAGAATGGATCGACTGTGCAGTCAGTGCTTTGGATAAAGCGTATGTACCCTATTCAAAATTTCCAGTAGGCGCTTGTCTTGTCACAGATGAAGGCAACACGTATCAAGGAATCAATATCGAAAATGCATCATTCGGTTTGACAAATTGTGCAGAACGCACAGCATTTTTTAAAGCAGTCTCTGAAGGAGAAAAAAACTTCAGTCATTTAGTCGTCGCTGGACACACACCAGAACCAATCTCACCATGCGGAGCTTGCCGCCAAGTCATGGCTGAGTTTTGTTCACCAGAAATGCCTGTGACATTAGTAGGCGATGAGGGCGTCATCAAAGAAATGACAGTCCGACAGCTGCTGCCATATGCTTTTACAGAAAAAGATCTATAATCTACGTTCATTCAGTCATCTGACTGTTGGAAAAAAACAATTATATTTAGGGGGCTTTACAGAAATGAAAAAAGCAAAATTATTTGGTTTGGGCGCGATTGCTCTATCTGCTGGACTATTTCTAGCAGCATGCGGAGACGGCGGATCATCAGACTCAGGTGACTCAAACAGCAATGGTACAGCAACTGCTGCATTGATCACAGATACAGGCGGTGTCGATGACCGTTCATTTAACCAGTCTGCTTGGGAAGGTCTGCAAGAGTGGGGGAAAGCAAATGATCTTTCTCGCGGAAACGACGGCTACCAATATTTCCAATCAGCAAGCGAATCAGATTATATCCCAAATATTGACCAAGCGTTAAACGCAGGATTCAAAACAATCTTTGGTGTTGGTTATAAATTACAACCAGCGATCAAAGAACAAGCAACAAACAACACAGAAACAAACTTTGTTATTATCGATGATGTTATTGATGGGTTAGACAATGTCGTATCTGCAACATTTAAAGATAACGAAGCTTCTTACTTAGCTGGTATCGCAGCAGCTTACACAACAAAAACAAATGTTGTTGGTTTTGTTGGTGGTGTGAAAGGTGAAGTTATCGACCGTTTTGACGCAGGCTTCAAAGCTGGTGTTGATGCTGGTGCTAAAGAATTAGGCAAAGATATCAAAGTATTGAACCAATACGCAGGTGACTTCAATGCTCCTGATAAAGGACGTTCAATCGCACAAGCAATGTACGGACAAAATGCAGATATCATCTTCCACGCTTCAGGCGGTACAGGAAATGGTGTCTTCCAAGAAGCGAAATCATTGAATGAATCTGGCGAAAAAGAAGTTTGGGTTATCGGTGTTGACCGTGACCAATCAGACGAAGGTTCATATACAAAAGACGGCAAAGATGCAAACTTCACTTTGACATCTACACTTAAAGGCGTAGATACAGTCGTGAAAGATTTGGCACAAAAATCTGCTGACGGCAAATTCCCTGGCGGCGAACACACTGTTTACGGTTTGAAAGAAGACGGTGTTGGTTTGACAAAAGGACAACTTTCTGACGAAGCACAAAAAGCGGTTGATGAAGCAAAAGAAAAAATCATCGCAGGCGACATCAAAGTACCAGAAACTCCTGAAAATTAATAAAATTTCTATAGCCTTGTTGGACATCCGTTTGACAAGGCTATGGTTTAGATTAAATGTATTTGTTTCTTTATTCAAAGAGATCGTAAATTGGAAAGATAGAGCTGTTTTAAAGTTTTTCTCTTTACTGCTTGAAGCTAAACGGTTCTTTCACGACCTCTTTTTAAACGGTGTTCACTCAGCTGCTTTTCGGCACTAAGTCAAATTTTCGTAAAAGTCTGAGAAGCGACTTTTAAAAAATTATCCTTACTGCTCAAAGCAGAGCGCTGAGTTCACGACCTCTTTCTAAACGGTGTTCACAAAGCTGACTTTCGGCATTAACTCAAAAATCTGCAAAACATGAAAAGCTGTTTCACAGATTTTTTCTTTAATGCTCAAGTCAAAACGCTTTGTTCACGACCTCTTTGAATAAGGGAGCAAAATCCCGAAGTGTTTCATCACTTTAGATAAATCATCGCAACATTGGTGATTTTTGTTGATCGTTGCCCTGGATATAAATCGTTAGGATGTGAAAAATGTGGTTCAAGAAAACTTTGTCATTGAGATGAAGAACATCACCAAACAATTTGGCACCTTCAAAGCCAATGACAATATCAACTTGCAGGTCAAACCTGGAGAGATCCATGCACTGCTAGGAGAAAACGGCGCTGGCAAATCGACATTGATGAATATGTTATCAGGTCTTTTAGAACCAACTTCCGGTGAAATCTTGCTGCGCGGAGAAAAAGTAGAAATTACTAGTCCTACAAAAGCAAATCAGCTCGGTATCGGAATGGTTCATCAGCATTTCATGCTCGTTGACGCATTTACAGTGACGGAAAATATTATTTTAGGTAGTGAGCCAAGCAAAGCTGGTGTCATTGACCGCAAAAAAGCCCGTGAAGAAATCCAAAAAGTTTCTGAACAATATGGATTATCTGTTAATCCAGATGCGTACATTCGTGATATCTCAGTCGGGATGGAACAGCGTGTCGAGATTTTAAAAACTCTTTACCGTGGTGCAGAAGTATTGATTTTTGATGAACCAACAGCAGTATTGACCCCGCAAGAAATCGAAGAATTGATTATTATCATGAAAGAACTGGTCAAAGAAGGCAAATCAATCATTTTGATTACGCATAAATTAGATGAGATCAAAGCAGTCGCAGATCGCTGTACCGTGATTCGTCGAGGCCAAGGAATCGGAACAGTAGATGTGAAAGATGTTACTTCACAACAACTGGCTGATATGATGGTTGGCCGCTCCGTTTCATTTAAAACAGATAAAAAAGAAGCACGCCCGCAAGAAGCGGTGTTGTCGATCGAAAATCTTGTCGTCAATGAAAACCGCGGCATCCCAGCAGTGAAAAATCTAAGCTTGGAAATCCGCGCTGGTGAAGTTCTGGGAATTGCTGGAATCGATGGAAATGGACAATCAGAGCTTGTCCAAGCATTGACTGGGCTTCGAAAAGCAGAAAGCGGAAAAATCCGCCTAAACGGTAATGATATTACAAATCATAAACCACGTAAAATCACTGAAGCTGGCGTTGGTCATGTGCCGGAAGACCGCCACAAATATGGCTTAGTCCTTGATATGACCTTAGCAGAAAACATTGGTCTGCAAACTTATTATCAAGAGCCATACAGCAAATTCGGTGTACTGAATTATCAAGAAATCAATGAACACGCTCGTAATTTGATTGACGAATACGATGTTCGTACAACAAACGAAATCGTCCCTGCAAAAGCTCTTTCTGGCGGAAATCAGCAAAAAGCAATCATCGCTCGTGAAGTAGACCGCGACCCAGATTTGCTTATTGTTGCAAATCCAACCCGCGGACTTGATGTCGGTGCGATCGAGTTTATCCATAAACGTTTGATCGAGCAAAGAGATAAATTCAAAGCAGTTCTATTGATCAGCTTTGAATTGGAAGAGATTCTAAATGTTTCTGACCGCATCGCGGTAATTCACGAAGGCGAAATCGTCGGAGTTGTTGATCCAAAAGAAACAACTGAAAATGAATTGGGTCTTCTAATGGCAGGTTACTCGTTAGAAGAAGCGCGGAAAGAGTTAGAAAAGGCAGGTGGCGTTCATGAATGATCGCAGTGAAAAGATCCGTAATCTACTAGTGCCTATCATTTCAGTAATTATCGGCTTGCTTTTAGGAGCTGTTTTGATGGCAGTATTTAACCTTAACCCTATTTCTGGGTATTCTTCGATGCTGAACGCATCACTTGGTTCACAAAGAAGTATCGGTGAGACATTAAGACAAGCAACGCCATTGCTTTTCACAGCACTTGGCTTCTCAGTGGCGAATTCAGCCGGCTTCTTTAATATCGGTCTTTCTGGACAAGCATTGTGCGGATGGATCGTTAGTGTTTGGATCGCTTTAGCGTTTCCAGATATGTCTAAAATCGTCCTTGTTCCTTTATGTGTGATCGCAGGCGCATTAGCAGGGGCAATGGCAGCTGCTATTCCTGGTTTGCTGCGTGCATTCTTTGGGACAAGTGAAGTAATCGTAACAATTATGATGAACTATATTTTACTTTATACAAGTACATTCATGCTTCATGAAGTGATGCCTGAAAGTTTCCGTACAAGTTTGGATTCTTCAGCAATGATCAGTCAAAATGCTTCATTGAGAATTCCTTGGTTAACACAATTTTTCGGCGGCTCACGAGTAAGCGGCGGTTTGATTTTAGGATTAGTTGCATTAGTTGCCGTTTGGTTCTTGATGAAAAAGACAACGCTTGGTTATGAGATCCGTTCGGTAGGTTTGAACCCATTTGCTTCGGAATACGCAGGTATGAGCAGCAAACGGACAATCGTCTTGTCAATGGTCATTTCTGGCGCATTGGCAGGTCTAGGAGGCGTTGTAGAAGGTTTAGGAACATATCAAAACTTCTTCGTACAAACAGCTTCTCTATCAATTGGATTTGACGGTATGGCCGTTTCTCTTCTAGGTGCTGGTTCTTCCATCGGTATCTTGTTATCGGCTTTGTTATTCAGTATTTTGAAAATCGGTGGTTTGGGTATGCAGACTGGTGCTGGTATCCCATTCGAGATCGTAAATGTTTCGATCGCATTGATCATTTTCTTTGTAGGTATCAATTTCTTGATCCGTTTCTTGATGGCGAAATTTTTCCAAGGTAAAAAACAAACAGCTGTAGTTGCTAACTTGGAAGCTAAACCAACGAACCAAGATCAGGAAGGAGGAGATCTATAATGTCAACTGTAGGTTTGATTTCGTTGATTCTTACTTCAACGCTTGTGTATTCGACTCCGTTGATCCTCACTTCTTTGGGAGGAACCTTTTCTGAACGAAGCGGGATCGTCAATGTTGGTTTGGAAGGTATCATGGTCATGGGTGCGTTCAGCGCAATCGTCTTTAACTTGACGATGAGTCCGACATTAGGCGCAATGACTCCGTGGATCGCGATTTTGGTTGGTGGTGCAGTCGGTGTCTTGTTCTCTCTGCTTCATGCGGTGGCAACAGTCAGCTTACGTGCAGATCATATCATCAGCGGGACAGTTATCAACTTGATGGCGCCAGCGTTAGGTGTGTTTTTGATCAAAGTCTGGTATGGCAAAGGTCAGACAGACAATATCAACTTCAACTTAGGTTATTATTCATTCCCTGGGCTGTCAAAAATCCCAGTGATTGGACAGATTTTCTTTAGAAATACATTTTTACCTGCATACTTAGCAATCGTGATTGCAGTTATTGCATGGTTCATTATTTTTAAAACAAGATTTGGTTTGAGATTACGTTCTGTGGGTGAAAATCCGCAAGCAGCAGATACATTAGGGATCAATGTTTACGCAATGCGTTATTCAGGTGTCTTGATTTCTGGTTTACTTGGCGGTATGGGCGGCGCAGTTTTTGCTCAATCGATCTCAGGTAATTTCTCTGCTGGAACAATCGTAGGTCAAGGATTTATCTCAATGGCTGCGATGATTTTCGGAAAATGGAATCCATTAGGCGCAATGGGCGCATCTTTATTCTTTGGTTTTGCTCAAAGTTTGAGTATCATCGGTGCCCAACTGCCAGTTATCTCTTCTATTCCGCCAGTCTTGCTGCAGATTGCTCCTTATGTTTTAACGATCATCGTTTTAGTCGTTTTCTTAGGCAAAGCATCTGGACCAAAAGCAAACGGGAAGAATTACATCAAATCGAAATAACGTTTTAGTTGCTGAAAGGGTGGGACTATGGGAAATGTTTCTTAGTCTCGCCTTTTTTGTGTATTTACGCTAATCTGTTAATAAGAAGATGTTTGCGGATACAGAAATCTTGAATCCGTGGACGCCTTATTTAAGAAAGAAAAAAGAAAGAAGGAAAAGCCATGTTTAAACGTGTACATTTAGTTGTTATGGATTCAGTCGGAATCGGTGAAGCACCAGACTCAGAAAAATTCAATGACGTCGGAGCAGACACATTAGGTCACATCGCAAAAGAAGCTGGATTGACGATTCCTCATCTGGAAAAACTTGGTCTAGGTATGATCCGTCCTCTTGAAGGAGTCAAAGCAGTAGAAGACCATCAAGGCTATGCGACAAAATTAGAAGAAGTATCTGTTGGTAAAGATACTATGACTGGCCATTGGGAAATCATGGGATTGAATATCAAAAAACCATTCCGTGTCTTTCCAAACGGTTTCCCGAAAGAATTATTGGATCAAATCGAAGAATTTTCCGGCAGAAAAATCGTCTGCAATAAACCATATAGCGGAACAGCTGTTATTGACGATTATGGTCAACATCAAATGGAAACAGGAGATCTGATCGTTTATACCTCTGCCGATCCAGTACTGCAAATCGCAGCACATGAAGAAATCATTCCATTAGAAGAACTTTACCGTATTTGCCAATTTGTCCGTGACATCACGAAAGATGAGCCATATATGATTGGTCGTATTATCGCGCGTCCGTACATTGGAGAACCAGGAAACTTTACACGAACAAGCAATCGTCATGACTATGCGCTTGATCCATTCGGTCATACTGTTTTGGATTCATTGAAAGAAGACGGAAAAGATGTGATTGCTGTTGGTAAAATCAACGATATCTTCAACGGACAAGGCATCACTGAGTTTGTACGCACAAAAAGCAATATGGATGGCGTTGACCAATTGTTGAATGTCATGAAAAAAGATTTTACAGGATTAAGTTTTACAAATCTGGTGGATTTTGATGCATTATACGGCCATCGCCGCGACGTTGTCGGGTATGCCCATGCAATCGAAGAATTTGATTTGCGAATCCCAGAAATCTTAGACACAATGGCAGACGATGATTTATTGATGATCACCGCCGATCACGGAAATGACCCAACCTTCCCAGGAACAGACCACACCCGTGAATATGTCCCATTATTGGTTTACAGTAAAAAAATGCAGCAGCAAGGAGCACTTCCTCAAGGCTACTACGCAGATATCTCAGCAACAATTGCAGAAAACTTTGATGTAGCTCCAACAGAAAATGGCGAAAGTTTCTTAAAATTATTGAAGTAGGAGATAAGACGGATGACTAAGTTGAATGAAATGTTGCAAGAAACAACTCGATTTATCCTTGAACAAGGAGTAGGAGAAGTTGAATTTGGATTGATTCTAGGCTCAGGATTAGGTGAACTAGCAGAAGAAATCGAAAATGCTGTTACTATCCATTACAACGATATTCCACATTTCCCAGTTTCTACAGTAGTAGGTCATGCTGGGCAGTTGGTTTATGGTACTTTGTCTGGCAAAAAAGTTTTAGCGATGCAAGGTCGCTTCCATTATTACGAAGGCCATTCTATGCAGACAGTTACTTATCCAGTAAGAGTAATGGCTGCACTTGAAGCCCATTCATTGATTGTAACGAATGCTTGCGGCGGCGTAAATGAATCATTTGTTCCAGGCGATTTGATGCTGATTACTGACCATATCAATTTTACTGGTGATAACCCGCTGATTGGCCCAAATTTCGACGAGATGGGTCCTCGATTCCCTGACATGAGCAATGCCTATACACCAGAATATCGTGAAAAAGCAGCTGCAGCCGCTGAAAAACAAGGTTTGGCTATCAAAGAAGGCGTCTATATGGGCTTCTCAGGTCCGACTTATGAAACACCAGCAGAAATCAGAATGTCACGAACAATGGGTGCGGACGCAATCGGTATGTCTACTGTTCCTGAAGTAATCGTTGCTGCCCATAGCGGATTGAAGGTATTAGGTATTTCTTGTATCACAAATCTAGCAGCAGGCATGCAATCAAGCTTGAATCATGAAGAAGTAGTAGAAACAACAGAACGTGTGAAAGCATCATTCAAAACATTGGTAAAAGAAACACTGACTATACTTTAATTAACGGAGGTAAGCCATGAGTGTCCATATCGAAGCAAAGCAAGGTGAGATCGCAGAAAAGATTTTGCTGCCAGGAGATCCGCTGCGTGCAAAATATATTGCAGAAACTTTTTTAGAAAATCCTGTTTGTTATAATAATGTTCGCGGAATGTTAGGTTATACGGGGTATTATCAAGGAGAACGTATCTCTGTCCAAGGAACGGGTATGGGAATGCCGTCAGCAGCGATTTATGCCCACGAACTAATCAATTCTTATGATGTGAAAAAATTGGTGCGTGTAGGCACATGCGGCGCATTATCCAAAGATATCCATGTCCGCGATTTAGTGATTGCACAAGGAGCAGTAACAAGTTCTTCTATGATCCAAAAGAATTTTCAACAATTTCATTTTGCGCCGATCGCTGATTTCCAATTGATGAAGAACGCTTATGAAGTTGCCGTGAAAAAAGGATTTACAGTCCATGTCGGTAATGTTTTGTCTGAAGATAGTTTTTACAAAGATGATTTGACAGAGACAATGAAACTGGCAGAACTAGGGGTGATGGGCGTCGAAATGGAAGCAGCAGCTCTTTATTATCTAGGTGCAAAATTCAATGTCCAAACACTAGCAATCTGTACTGTCAGCGACCATTTGATCACTGGTGAAGAAACAACAGCCAGCGAACGTCAAACAACATTCAATGAAATGATCGAGGCTGGATTAGAGACGATCATCCAATAAACCACTTTTTTCAATAATTAAAAATTTTCGATAGCCTGCGGGTAGACCAATAGTATCAAATCTATTGTTCTATCCGCATTTTTTGTTTATGATAATCATGATCAATAAAAAAAGGAGCGTGTAACATGGAAAATTTTCGTTTTGAAGTCTCAACAGATATCCGATTTGGAAAAGATCGCTTAGATGAACTTCCAGAAGTATTGAAACAATTTGGCACCAATGTCCTATTTGTTTATGGCGGAGGCAGCATCAAGAAAAATGGTCTGTATGATAAAATCAATGATTTAATGCACGCACATGGATTCAACGTTTTTGAACTAAGCGGCGTAGAGCCTAATCCTCGGATTGAAACAGTCCGTAAAGGTGTGGAACTTTGCCGAGAACATAACATAGATGTCATCCTACCTGTTGGCGGCGGTTCAACGATTGATTGTGCCAAAGTCATCGGAGCAGGTGTATTTTACGAAGGCGACGCTTGGGATCTTGTTATCAAGAAAGCAAGTGTTGGAAAAGTTTTACCAATCGTTACTGTGTTGACGCTAGCTGCGACAGGAAGCGAAATGAATCGCGGAGCAGTTATCTCAAATCCAGAAACAAATCAAAAATTAGGAGTTGGCGGATGGGAAATGCTGCCAAAAGCTTCTTTCCTTGATCCAACGACGACATTTACTGTTTCCAAATATCAAACAGCTGCTGGATCTGCGGATATTTTCAGCCACTTAATGGAGAATTATTTTGATTCTACTCCGGGTACGGATGTCCAAGACGGTGTAGCGGAGGGGTTGATGAAGGCAGTTATCAAGAATGTACCAATCGCTTTAGAAAATCCAGAAGACTATGATGCACGTGCTAATTTAATGTGGGCAAGTACGCTAGCTTTGAATGGATTGACAGGCAGCGGGAAAAAAGGTTCATGGTCTTGTCATGCGATGGAACATGAATTAAGTGCCTTTTACGACATCACGCATGGTGTAGGTCTAGCTATTCTAACTCCACGTTGGATGATGCATATTTTAAATGAAGAAACAACACCTAAATTCGCACGTTTTGCCAAAGAAGTCTGGGGTGTCCAAGAAGAAAATCCAGAAAAAGCAGCACGTGAAGGAATCAGAAAATTGTATGATTATTTTGTTTCTTGCGGCATACCAATGACATTACCAGAAGTTGGAATCGACATGGATAAAGACTTCAAAGAAATGGCGAAACAAGCTGTTGCCCATAGCTCGATTTCTGAAACTGCCTTTGTTCCATTACATGCAGAAGATGTCGAAGCAATCTATCAAGCAAGTATGACAGAGATGTAAAATCAAGTAAGAAGAGGGACAAGGTCTGTGAAGCGGATTTTGTCCTTCTTTTCTTAAAAGATGATTGTTCGTTTTTTTCAGAAGAATGAGAAGGGCAATGCCGGTTTAAAATGATGAATAAATAACAAGTGTTGGTGTATATTTAAACGATTATGAGGCCAAAACAACCTTTTATTAGACAAATACAATGGAGTGGTGAAAGTGCTATATACTAATGACATAATAACGGAGGTCCATTTAAATGAAATACATATCTTATGAATTAAAATTGATGCTGAAGTCTAAATTGTTCGTTTTTTCGTTCGTATTATCGATTTTATGTATGGTGATAGGCATTACAGGCAATAGACTCATGATAGAGATGGAGCAGGGATTGACAATCTTTTTCTCTGGTTTTAGTTTAAGTACGTCCTCTATATTGCCTCTACTAGCACCATTACTGGCTGCTTTACCCATGGCAGATGCTTATATCAACGATTCCCAAAATAATATGACTACGGCAATTTTTACTCGGCAAACAAAGAAAAAATATTTCATGAATAAATTTGTAAGCGTTGGCTTTTCTGGGTTTCTCGCATTGTTCATTCCGCTAAGTTTGTTATTGGCTGTAAATTTAATGATCTATCCAGATTTTTCTGGTGCATATGTGGGGACTATAGGAGGAGCTTTTTCAGAAGTATACGAAAAAAATCAGCTGCTGTATGCAATGATTCTTATTTTTAATAGTAGTATTTTTGGCTTTATTTACGCTAATGTTGGCTTAGTATCCTCATTCTTTTTCAAAAATAAATATATTTGTGTCTTTTTCCCGCTCCTTGTTTACTTTGTTCCTTCTTTTGTTTTTCCGTTTTTAGGACTTGATAGATACGAACCAGTCACAACTTTTGATATCACTTCAAATACATCAACCACTGTCTTTCTAATAACTGTGCAATTATTTGTACTAGCTAGTGCAACATTCCTAATGGGTTATCAAAAAATCACAAAAAGGACTTAAATGCTTATGCTTAAAGAAGTTGATCGTATCAGGTTTAAAAGGATTTATTCTAATGTCGGTGTTCTTTTCTTCTTTTTGTTCGTGCTTATCAGTCTGTCTTATTATCAATTTTGGGCAGAACCATTTAGCGGTAATTTTTTTCTATGGTTTCTCTACAATTTTCAAAATTTATATACGGCAGTTTTGGGATTTCCTATCTTTTATTTAATCATTATAAATTATCAGTTTTCTTTTTCCTTAAATAACTATAACTGCATTTCTAGGTTGAAAAGCAGGCGCATTTTATTTCTTTCTGATGCAAGAGTGGTTTTCGAAACTACATTAGCATACATGGCTGCTATACTATTGATCGGCTTGCTTATGGGCATCTTTCGTTTGGATTTCCAATCTGAATGGAGTCAAGAAATCACTTCTTTTTTTGAAAACACCTTAAAAGCGATCCCTAACAAAGAAGTTTCTTTAATTTCTCAAGTGGGACTTTCTATCCTCTTTTTCTTTTTGTATTTATTGATGGTAGGAAATGTGTTCAATTTTCTTTTTGTATGGTCAAAAAAGAAGGGAATCAGTTTCATTCTTTTGTTTCTTTTAATAGCCAGCCAAGTATATTTTTATAAAATACCGACTGCATCACTTTTAAATAAAATGATGCCAATCAATCATTCTCTGATTTATTTGGAAAGGTTTAATGAAACGAGCCAATTTATATCGATAAGTATTAGTTTATTCTATTGGCTGTTCCTTTTAGTGATGAGCTATGTCTTACTTTATATGTTGTATCAACGTACTAATTTAGGAGAGTAAAGCATGCACAATAATAAGAAAACGAAAAAGCTCTTTTTTTATCAGTTGAAAAATACCAAGACGCTGTTATTAGTCATAGGAATGTTTGTTGTCGTTTATGTATCGACGCTTATTGATGTCGGTCATACTATAGAGCCGATTTATCATTCAATCGTGGGCGGCGTACCTTACAAAGATTTTTCAGTGCTAACGATTATACGGTTTTTAGTATTAAATTTAGTATTTATTTACTCTTTCTCTGTGTCAACGAATTTTAGAGAGGACGCCTATCGTTATTTGCTTTTTAGCAGAATGAAAAAAAGGAATACTTGGTACTTTACGGTTATGTCTTATGCACTTTTTTTAAGTATAGTGTATTGGGGAATCGCGTTGATTACGTTAATGATTTATTTATTTACCCTTTCGCTGGTTACTCATGAAGTAAATATAAGTTATCAATTATTTTTTTCAATGGAAACCATGATGTATGTTTTATTTAATATCTTCTCAAGTCTCTCTCTTCTCAACTTCTATTTACTACTAAAATACATTGTAAAAAAAGAAACGATTGCCTTCTCAAGTCTGACATTTTTTTTGTTATGCTATATATTTTCATATCCTCTTATGGGGGAAGGCGCTTTTCCTATAGTAACGACAACGATTCTGTCTGCATCAAGAATGAATTTAGAGCTGGCGGGCAGAAACTCGTTAGGAATAAATATATTCTGGCAAATCATCCAAAACTTATTTATCGGCAGCTTTATAGTGAGATATTTAAATACATACGGAATGGAGTGAATCCTTTGAACGTGATAGAAATGAATAAAATAAATATGAAATTCAAAAATACTGAGATTTTTGAAGAAATGTCTTTTAAATGTTCAAAAAATGAGATTATCGGCATTATAGGAGAAAACGGTTCTGGAAAAAGTGTTTTATTTAAACTCGTAGCAGGTTTTATTCTTCCAAATAGCGGAACGATTAAGGTAAATGAAGTTGATATCATTAAAAATAAAAGATTCCCAGATAAATTAGGTGTGCTTATCGAAGAACCGTCTTTCTTGGAAGACATCACTGGATTTGAAAACTTGAAACTTTTATCTACAATCAAAAATGAAATATCAGATAAAGATATAGTGCATACGTTAGATCAAGTAGGATTAATAAAACAAAAAGACAAAAAAGTAAAAAATTATTCATTAGGAATGAAAAAAAAGCTTGGTATTGCTCAAGCAATCATGGAAAATCAAAAATTGATCCTGCTTGATGAACCAATGAATGCATTAGATGAAGAGAGTGTTGAAAAGATGCGGAGATTATTCAAAAACTTAGCAGATGATGGGGCAACGATATTAATTGCTAGTCATAATAAAGAAGACATCCGTACATTGTGTGATAAAGTATACAGAATCAAAAATCTGCATTTAGAATGTGTAGATTTCTGAACGTTAAAAAATTCGACCGTTTCTTTGGATTTTCCAAAGAAACGGCTTTTTTGTCTTTTAGATTAAAAAAGAAAAGAGAACTGTTTCTAAATTGGAAAATTTGAAGAGAAAATGAAAAATAAAGACAAACGCTTGTTTTTCAGTGTTTTTCTTATGATATAAAGGTTTTTTACCAAAAAATAACTAAATTTACGAACATATTTTTTGCGTGAAAATAACAAAAGGAATATTATTGATGTAGAGTAGGTTAGAAGATGATTAAAATAAAAAGCGGTTCCTACCATTATTTTTGAATCTATTTTTATCAAAGGTCATTCGATTTGAATGAGAGGTTCAAAATGTTTTTTTCTATTAGATAACTGTTTATTTTTATCGTTTCATTTCTGTTTATCGCTAATAGTTGCAGTTTTTTAAGTCAGGAAGGGGAATTCAGATGTTTTCTTATTACTTTGTGGATGAAAAAGGAGTAGTGGAAACAGATGAGAGTAATTACAATTGGCTCATTGCAGACGGCTCTGATGATGAAGCAGTGGGCGAACTGATTCAGAAGTTTCATTTGCCTGATGATACATTTACAGGCAGTACCTATCCAGAAGAAGTTTCCAGGATCGAATCTCTGACAGAAACAACACTCAAAGACCCTTTGTTAATTGCTTTGATTGACTTAGAAAAAACAGAGGGGCAAATAGAAGATCGTTTGAAACCAGTCGTGCACATCATTTCAGAAGGTCTGATGATCACATGCAGAGACAGCAAGCACAGTAAAGCCAATTTTATTGAAAATCTACGTGAAGAATATGGTGTTCGTCTTATTTCTTTCGAAAAAATCCTGATGTATTCCATTCTGACCATCTACAACCATTTCGTTGATGAATTGAAGACGATGAAAAAACAGATTGATCAGCTGGACGGTGCGGCGAGAAAAACGACCGAAAACGAGGAATTGTTTAGGCAAGCAACCTTGGAAAGAAATATTGTGTACATTGACCACACGCTAAGGGATCAAAAAAGCACGATGGAAGAATTGTGGGGAGATGAAAATTTTACCACACGGCTAGGAGAAGGAAATTTGCTTTATGATGTACATTTACGTCAGCGGCAAGCACAAAAAATGATTGTGATTTATCGTGACCTGCTGGAAAGCATCGGAGATTTGTTCAACGGAATGATGGATAACAATCTAAACCACTTAATGAAATATTTGGATTCCGCAGCGTTGATCATTTCTATTCCAGCGTTGATTGCAGGTCTTTGGGGAATGAATACTGGCGGGATGCCAGGTGAAAATTCAACATTAGGTTTCTTTTTAGTAATAATCGGCGCAGTTATTCTAACAGCTCTGGTCGGTTGGCACTTATCAAGAAAAGACTATAGTAAATAAAATGTTCAAATTATAAGGAGGAGAAACAATGGCAGAACCAAATTTGATTGATCCAAGAAAATTGTATCACACGGAAGAATTCGAGAAACAAGATCAGGATACTCCGGCGCTTCAAAAGAAAATGACACCCGAACCGGATTGCGGTGAAGAAACGTATGAGGGAAGCGGTCAATTAGAAAACCGTCGCGTCTTGATTACTGGAGGCGATTCTGGGATTGGACGTGCTGCTGCAATCGCTTATGCAAGAGAAGGTGCAGATATTGCGTTACAATTTTTCCCTGGTGAAGAAGAAGATGCAAAAGAAGTGGCTTCTTATATCGAAAAAGCAGGGAGAAAAGTTATCTTGCTTCCATATGATTTGAGAGATGACTCAGCACCAAAAGAAATCATCCAAAAAGCTGTCGACGGTTTAGGTGGATTAGATACGATGGTCCTAAATGCTGGACAACAAATTTCTCAGCAATCTATCGCTGAATTACCGATCCAACAAGTAAAAGATACTTTTACTGTTAATATCATTGCAATGTTTGCCTTAGTAAAAGAAGCAGAACCTCATTTGCCAGCTGGCGGAGCTATCGTCACGACGACATCTGTCCAAGCATTTAATCCAAGTGAACATTTACTAGATTATGCATCAACGAAAGCTGCGATTGCAAACTTCACTATCGGTTTAGCCAAACAGCTTGCGCCAAAAGGGATTCGTGTCAATGGTGTAGCACCTGGCCCAATTTGGACACCACTTCAATTGGATCATGGTCAGCCCCAAGAAGATATTCCTGAATTTGGCCAACAAAGCTTGCTGGAACGAGCTGGTCAACCAGGAGAATTAGCACCTGTATATGTTTTCTTAGCTTCAAACAAAGCAAGTTATGTAACAGCACAAATTTATGGAGTTACTGGCGGCGAAGCCATTAATTTATAGAAAAAACAGAGTTGCAGGAGGTGTGAAATGAATCGAGGAGTAAAAGTAATTAGTGTCATCGGCAGTCTACTGCTGCTCTCAGTGCTCATTATATTGGCGCTGATAAATGTCCCATATCTTATGCCGATTCCATTGGAAAGATTCCGGTTTTTCACTTTGACCAATTATTATGTACAGCAATATGCATTCTGGGTGGCTATAGGGTTTATTTGCTTGATCATTCTTTTCTGGCTGTTCCTTCTTTTTTCTCCAAAGGCAAAAGAAACATTTGTATTGAAACGTCAAGACGGTACATTGACTTTGGATAAAAAAGCGATTGAAGGGCTGGTACGTTCGCAGCTGCATCAAGAGGAATTTATTGATTCGCCTAAAGTAAATGTTCACGCGACTAAGCGGAAAATCGATGTCAAAATCAAAGGCCAGTTGAAACGAACATCTTCATTGATCGGACAAACAGGAACGTTGATGAAAACCATCGAAGAACATATACAAAGCGTATTAGGAACCAGAGATAACGTGAAAGTAGCTGTCCGCTACAGCGGTTATCAAGAAAATGAAGACCCTAAAGACAATACGCACTCTCGAGTGGATTAAGGAGGGGCTTGAATGAATGAATTTTTTTCTAAATACAAACTTCCAATTATTTTCGGCGGATTAGGTTTGATATTAGGGATCTTATGGATAACGGTTGGTTTTTTCAAAACACTGCTGTTATTGATAATGGCAGCCATAGGACTTGGTATCGGCTTTTATCTAAAACAAACACATTTATTAGATAATATTTTTAAATCTTAGGAGGAAACGATTATGGCATTCGAAGACAACAAAAACGTAAATATTTCTAGAGTAACACCAGGTAACACACAAACAAATGAAATGGGGAACTCATCTATGAATGGTGAATTGACTTATGAAGACAAGGTAATCCAAAAAATCATCGGGATCGCATTAGAAAACGTAGACGGCTTATTGACAGTTGACGGCGGATTCTTCTCTAATATTGCTGAAAAATTAGTGAACACTGACAACCTTACAGCCGGTATCGAAACAGAAGTAGGTAAGAAACAAGTAGCTGTAGATATGGATGTTGTGGTTGAATACGGAAAAGATATCGAAAAAATCTATGATGAAATGAAAGAATTGATTGGCCGAGAAGTCAAAAACATGACTCATTTAGATGTTATTGAAGTAAATGTCAATGTAGTAGACATCAAAACAGTAGCAGAATATGAAAAAGACAGCCAAACAGTTCAAGATAAAGTAACAGGCGCAGCCAAAGCAACTGGCGAATTTGCTTCTAAGCAAACAAACAAAGCAAAACATGCAGTAGACAAAGGCGCACAACGCGTAAAAGATAATTCAGAACCACGTGTTCAATAATCTATCTAACCTTTGTTTAGAAATTGTTTTGTGGGAGTAATCAACAACGAAAGAGGAGTTGCGCAAACAATTACCCGATAGCACCGTTTAAGACGGCAGCAATTTTTAATTACGAATGAAAGCAACCAGTCAGACTCGCTAAAGTGAATGACTGGTTGCTTTTTTAGACAGGAACATACCTTTCATGAGAATTATTCATTTGTCATTGTGATTGTAAAAAGGGTGTTTTGTTGCTATAATTAACAACGAAAGAGGAGTTGCGCAAACAACTCCCCGACAGCACCGTTTAAAGAACGGCGGCTTAGACTAATTATTTACTGAGAAATAACCGACCCTCGCTAAAGTGACGGTTATTTCTTTTTGTCGTCTTTAAGCATGTTCACAACCACACTGATCAAAGCAATGGTAAACATACCAAAGCCTAGAATCGTCTGGATCGTCTCATATGCAGACAAAAGGCTTACTCCTTTCATAGATTTCAGCACTTACATTCATAAGCACCACCACCTTTCAGAAGTCGCCACCGTCATTAAACTTTACTGTTCCCATTATTATAACATAGCTAAAATAGAATAAAAATTCGCTTTCAAAGAGCAGTCTGCTATAATCTATTATAGTGTCGCATTGGATTGGAGGTATATATAAATGGTTGTTAGGATTGAAACAAACAGATTGTGTTTACGCGAAATGAAACAATCTGATTACTCTTCTTTACGTAAAATACTACAAGATCCAGCTGTCATGTATGCTTATGAAGGCGCTTTTTCTGATGCTGAAACACAAGAATGGCTAGATAAACAGCTCCGCAATTATAAAGAATACGGCTTTGGCTTATGGGCAGTCCTTTTAAAAGAAACAGGCGAAATGATTGGGCAATGCGGGCTGACGATGCAAAATTACAATGGGCAAAAGGTTCTTGAAATAGGCTACCTTTTCCAGAAAGCATTCTGGCATCACGGTTATGCAGCAGAAGCAGCGGCTGCTTGCAAAGAGTATGCTTTTGACACATTGAACGCTGAGAAAGTTTACTCAATCATCCGTGACAGCAACAGCGCCTCACAAAATGTTGCTCTGCGAAATGGCATGAAAATAGAAGGAGAATTCATCAAGCATTATCGTGGTGTCGATATGCCGCACTATCTTTTTTCTGTTAAGCGAGTTTAGCACGGTTTCTTTTGGGTGGATCACAAAAAAGTTAACAATAAAATAGAAACTTAGAAAAATCGAGAAGTGAAAGAAAGGGAACAAACAACACGTATTATGGCAGAAAATTTAGTGAATTTTATCATCGTGGCAGGTTTTATTTTTATCCACTTAAGTTCCAACTTTTTTTTATCCCGAAAATTAAATGTTCAGGTAATGAGTTCTCTTGCTGCCGGAGTAGGTATATCCTATGCAATTGTTCACTTATTGCCGCATTTAGCTTATTTTCAAACAATTTTAGTTAAGGAATTTGCTTGGGAGACGGGTGTTTTTTATACGCATACGATTTATGCAATCGTATTGGTAGGCTTAGTTGGAAGCTACGTGGCCTACAAAATAGACGAAAGAACATTTATGGTTTTAGAGAAAAAAGATATAGCTAGTGCCAAAAATGCTTTTTTCTGGTCGGATATCTCCTTTCATATGGTCTATAATTTAATGATTGGTTATATTGTGATTGCCAATACGCTTTCTGAGCGGTTTTACATAGCGACCTATTTTCTTGCTTTCGGACTGCATTTTTTGATGAACGATTGGACGTTATATCATCATCATGGCGAATTATACAATAAAATTGGCAGATTTTTACTTTCATTGAGTATTTTCACAGGTGCTGTTCTCTCAATGGCTTTCACGCTGCCTTATTATGTAGTTATTTCAATCGAAGCTCTTATCACAGGAGCATTGCTTATGAATATTATCAAATTTGAATTACCTGACGGCGGTGAAGGGAGTATCAAGTATTTTCTCTTAGGCACTATTTTCTCAGGGATATTATTTGTATTTATATAAGTTAAATGAGTGATGAGCCTTATTAAAATTAGGAAAAGCTTGATTGAATTGATTTTTACAACCATGTAAGCGTGTGCTATAGTGATTTTAGAAAGAAAAACTGTATCAAGTGATAAGATTGGAGCGTTTTGGAGTATGGAAAAAGCAGCATTTTTAGAAGCAATCAACGGAGGGCTTATCGTTTCTTGCCAAGCTTTACCTGGAGAACCGCTATATACAGAAGCTGGGGGAGTGATGCCTTTGCTAGCATTAGCGGCAAAAGAAGCTGGAGCAGCTTGTATCCGTGCAAACTCGATTCGAGACATACGACAAATCAAAGAAAAAGTCGATTTGCCAATCATTGGGATCATCAAAAGAGAATATCCGCCAGAAGAGCCGTTCATCACTGCAACGATGCAAGAAATCGACGAACTAGCTGCTGAAGGGGTAGAAGTAATAGCGTTGGATTGTACATTGAGAAAACGTCATGATGGATTGTCAATCAATGAATTCATCAAGAAAGTCAAAGAAAAATATCCGAATCAACTACTGATGGCAGATATCGCTACCTTTGAAGAAGGACTCAATGCATATCAAGCAGGCGTTGATTTTGTAGGAACGACATTAAGCGGCTATACAAACGAAAGTGGTCTGCAAACAGAAGGTCCAGATATTGGACTCATCAAACAATTGCTTGAAGCAGATGTTTGTGTGATCGCGGAAGGCAAGATCCATACACCGGAACAGGCAAAAGAAATCCAATCATTAGGTGTGGCGGGAATCGTTGTCGGCGGAGCCATCACGCGGCCAAAAGAGATCACCGAACGATTTATCCAAGCTTTGAGCTAGGAGAAAAAATCAAAGAGAGAAACATAGCTGAGAAAAACAAAAAAAGCAGCCCAGTCCGAAGACTGGAACTGCTTTTTTTACTATCTTATAAGTAGTATTTTTTAGCTACTGTTAGGTCATCGTTTAATTCATAAACAAGTGGTTGACCTGTTGGGATTTCAAGATCCATGATATCTTCGTCTGAAATACCTTCAATGTGTTTAGCTAAAGCGCGTAGAGAGTTACCATGTGCAGCAACTAAAACAGTTTTGTTATCTAACAAAGCTGGTGCGATTTCATCTTGCCAGAATGGCAATGCACGTTCTAGAGTAACTTTCAAGTTTTCTCCACCAGGGATATCGCGTTTGTCTAACATTGAGTAACGACGGTCGTTTACTGCTGAACCTTCATCGTTTTCGTCCATTAATGGAGGAAGAGTATCGTAAGAACGACGCCAGATGTGTACTTGATCGTCTCCGTATTTTTCAGCAGTTTCTTTTTTGTTCAATCCTTGTAATTGACCATAGTGACGTTCGTTTAAGCGCCAAGATTTAACTTGAGGTACCCAAAGTTGGTCAGAATGTTCTAAAATCAAGTTACATGTTTTGATTGCGCGAGTTAAAACAGAAGTGTAGGCAATATCAAATTCGATTCCAGCTTCTTTGATTTTGCGTCCGCCTTCTTTTGCTTCTTCGATTCCTTCTGGTGCTAAGTTTACGTCAGCCCAGCCAGTGAATTGATTTAGCGCATTCCATTCGCTAAGTCCATGACGAGAAAAAACTAATTTTGGCATATTTAGCTCTCCTTTAAATAATATAGTTTCTGAAATTTTCAATTCCTTTGCTATTGTACAATTTTTTTGACTAAATTTCCAATGTAAAATAGATAAGAATTCTGCTTTTACAGAAGTAGGGAAGAGAAGAAAAGCTGGTTTTCAAAACTTGGACCAGAATTCTTCAAAAAAAGAGGCTAGCAATACCCTTGCCAGCCTCTTTGTCAAAGTGAAGTTTTTTTCGCTTTCTTTATTCAACCTCTTATAAGATATTTAAAATAATTGCGGAAGTTCTTCTTCTGAAAGATTGATGTACTTATAACAAGTCCCCACGGAAACGCCGCATTTTGCAGAAATGAATTGGATCGTTTCTTTTTTCTCATAGTAAAGCTGACGTATTTTCTTGATCGTTTTTGGATCGATTTTTGGCCTGCCGCCGATTTTCCCTTTTTTACGTGCTTCGTTCAAGCCTACAAGAGTTCGTTCTTTGATCAACGCACATTCCATATCGGCCAAACCAGCCATCAGCTGGAAGTAGATTTTCCCCATTGGTTTCCGAGTATCTAATTCCTCATCTAAACTAACAAGATGCAGTTCATTTTTTTTGAAAAACTCTGTCAACTCTGTCAGCTGACGCGTCGATTTCCCTAAACGATGAAGTTGGCATACAGCAAGTGTATCTCCTGGCTGCATTTCTTGTATCACTGTTTCCAGCAGTTCCTCCATCAATTTTTCTTGATCGTCATAAGCGTGGTGGAAAATCTCCTGACATCCGAATGCAGAGAGTCTGTCGATTTGCTCGGTTAGATTCTGATCATTGATAGTCGTACGAGCATAACCAATAATTTTCATAGTGGTTCCTTTCTAGCAGTGTTTTTTATTGTTCATATATATAATAGTAAAAATGTAGCACATTCTGGCAGAAAATAATAGCGGCCATGTGCGTGTTTTTGCTTCTAAATCAAATTTTTAATGAGAAGAGTGCAGTGTTTTCACGCCAGCTTCACTTCCGACGATCACTGTTGAAACAAGGCTTAGGAATAAACCGTGTTCGACTACGCCGACCAAGCTGTCTAGATAGTGAGCTAGTTTCTCTGGTTCCTCAATGGTTTGAAGGTGCAAGTCAATGATGTAGTGTCCGCTGTCTGTCAAAATAGGGAAACCGTGCTCATCTAAACGTAAGGAAGGATCATAGTTTTTTTCTTTGAAAATCCGAAGCAGCTGCTGCGAACCATAAGGAATCACTTCAACAGGTAAAGGAAATGCGCCAAGTTTTGTAACTAATTTGGATTCGTCAACGATCCAGATAATCTCATTAGAATAAGAAGCAACGATTTTTTCAAAAAGAAGGGCCGCGCCGCCGCCTTTGATACCGTGGAAATCTTCACTGATCTCATCTGCGCCGTCAATCGTCAAGTCAACATGATCAACATCATCGATACTCTTCAATGGTATTTCTAAAGCTTCTGCCTGCTCTTTAGTAGCAGAGGAAGTAGTCACGCCGATAATGCTTAAACCTTCTTCTTTGACACGGCGGCCTAGTTCTTCAACCATATAATAGGCTGTAGACCCTGTGCCAAGTCCGACGACCATACCATCTTTGACATATTTCGCCGCTTCGATGCCGGCGTTTTGTTTTAAGTTCATATTTACGCTCCACCTTTTGATTTAAGTTTTCAAAGCTATTTTAGCGGTTCTATCAATAAAAAGATATACTTACTTGCGTGTTTTCTTTGTTTAAAAAAATGTTTTTGGAGAAGTTGACAGACGAAAGTAATCATGCTATCCTAACAAAGGTGCTTTATCTACAGGTCTCTCGTATGGAGACGTGCTGACTGTTTATCAAAGCATAATTTGATAAAATGCAGGAAGATTGCATTTATTTTTTATCGCAAAAAAAGAACCACCTGGATGTGTGGAACTAGAAGCGAATCGAGGAAGGAGGAAAACAAGGAATGCCTACAATTAACCAATTAGTACGTAAACCTCGTAAATCAAAGGTGGAAAAATCAAATTCACCAGCATTGAACAAAGGATATAACAGTTTCAAGAAAACTCAAACAAACGTGAACTCTCCTCAAAAACGTGGGGTAGCTACACGTGTGGGAACAATGACACCTAAAAAACCGAACTCAGCTTTGCGTAAATATGCTCGTGTTCGTTTGTCAAACTTGATTGAAGTTACTGCTTATATTCCAGGTATCGGTCATAACTTACAAGAACACAGCGTTGTATTGCTACGCGGTGGACGTGTAAAAGACTTACCAGGGGTACGTTATCATATCGTTCGTGGTGCACTAGATACTGCTGGTGTTAACGATCGTAAACAAAGCCGTTCTAAATACGGTACTAAAAAACCTAAAGCATAAATTTAATCAAATCAATCAAACAAACTGACTTATTTTAATAAGCAGAACTATTTCGGAAGGAGGAGTTACGGATGCCACGTAAAGGTCCTGTTGCAAAACGTGATGTTTTACCAGATCCTATTTATAACTCAAAATTAGTAACTCGCTTGATCAACCGTGTAATGGTTGACGGAAAACGCGGGACTGCATCAAAAATTATCTATAAAGCCTTTGAAATCATCAAAGAATCTACAGGTAATGATCCATTAGAAGTCTTCGAACAAGCAATGAACAACATTATGCCTGTTCTTGAAGTTAAAGCACGTCGTGTTGGGGGTTCTAACTATCAAGTACCAGTTGAAGTTCGCCCAGAACGTCGTATCACTTTAGCTCTACGCTGGTTAGTGAACTATGCTCGCCTACGCGGAGAACATACAATGGAAGAACGTCTAGCGAAAGAAATCATGGATGCAGCCAATAACACTGGTGCTTCTGTTAAAAAACGCGAAGACACACACAAAATGGCAGACGCGAACCGCGCATTTGCTCATTATCGTTGGTAAGATCCTCTCTGCCTGTTGGTTTAAACAACAGCAGAAAGTCAATTTACAATCGATTTAAATAGAGAGAGGAGTAAGAAAATGGCAAGAGAATTTTCGTTAGAAAAAACTCGTAATATTGGTATCATGGCTCACGTTGATGCAGGTAAAACTACAACAACAGAGCGTATCTTGTATTACACTGGTAAAATCCATAAAATTGGTGAAACCCACGAAGGTGCTTCACAAATGGACTGGATGGAACAAGAACAAGAACGTGGTATCACAATTACATCTGCTGCTACTACTGCGCAGTGGAAAGGCTATCGCGTAAATATCATCGACACACCTGGACACGTGGACTTCACAATCGAAGTACAACGTTCTCTACGTGTATTGGATGGGGCGGTAACCGTTCTTGATGCCCAATCAGGTGTTGAGCCTCAAACTGAAACAGTTTGGCGCCAAGCAACTGAGTACAAAGTGCCTCGTATCGTATTCTGTAATAAAATGGATAAAATCGGTGCGGACTTCTTATACTCAGTAAACTCATTGCATGATCGCTTGCAAGCAAACGCTCATCCAATCCAATTGCCAATCGGTTCTGAAGATAACTTTACTGGTATCATCGACTTGGTAAAAATGAAAGCTGAAATCTACACAAATGACTTAGGAACAGATATTCAGGAAACTGAAATCCCTGAAGAATATGTAGACCAAGCAAATGAATGGCGTGAAAAATTAGTCGAAGCTGTTGCTGAAACAGACGAAGAACTAATGATGAAATATCTAGATGGCGAAGAAATCACTCAAGAAGAATTAGTTGCTGGTATCCGCCGTGCAACAATCAACGTTGAGTTCTTCCCAGTATTAGCCGGTTCTGCATTCAAGAATAAAGGGGTTCAATTAATGTTGGACGCTGTTCTTGATTACTTGCCTTCACCGCTTGATATTGAAGCTATCAAAGGTATCGATACAAAAACAGACGAAGAAACAACACGTCCAGCTGATGACGAAGCTCCTTTCGCTTCATTAGCGTTTAAAGTAATGACTGACCCATTCGTAGGTCGTCTAACTTTCTTCCGTGTATATTCTGGTGTCCTTGAAAGTGGTTCATACGTATTGAACGCTTCTAAAGGCAAAAAAGAACGTATTGGACGTATCTTGCAAATGCACGCGAATACACGTCAAGAAATTGACAAAGTGTACTCAGGTGATATTGCTGCTGCTGTTGGATTGAAAGATACAACAACAGGGGATACTCTATGTGCGCTAGATGCACCAGTTATTCTTGAGTCAATCGAATTCCCTGACCCAGTTATCCAAGTCGCTGTTGAACCTAAATCAAAAGCTGACCAAGATAAAATGGGTGTCGCTCTACAAAAACTTGCTGAAGAAGATCCATCATTCCGCGTTGAAACAAACGTTGAAACTGGTGAAACAGTTATCTCTGGTATGGGTGAATTGCATTTGGACGTTTTAGTAGACCGTATGAAACGTGAATTCAAAGTTGAAGCAAACGTAGGTGCGCCTCAAGTTTCTTACCGCGAAACATTCCGTGAAGCTACTAAAGCTGAAGGTAAATTTGTACGTCAGTCTGGTGGTAAAGGTCAATACGGTCACGTATGGGTTGAATTTACACCAAACGAAGAAGGTAAAGGATTCGAATTCGAAAACGCAATCGTCGGTGGTGTGGTTCCTCGTGAATACATCCCAGCTGTCGAAAAAGGTTTAGAAGAATCAATGAACAACGGGGTTCTTGCTGGTTACCCATTAGTGGATATCAAAGCAAAACTTTACGATGGTTCATACCATGATGTCGATTCCAATGAAACAGCGTTCCGTGTTGCTGCATCTATGGCTTTAAGAGCTGCTGCAAAACACGCACGTCCTGTAATTTTAGAACCAATGATGAAAGTAACGATCACTGTTCCAGAAGATTACTTAGGTGATATCATGGGACACGTAACAAGCCGACGCGGACGCGTTGAAGGTATGGAAGCACACGGTAACTCACAAATCGTTAATGCGATCGTACCATTGGCTGAAATGTTCGGTTACGCTACAACATTGCGTTCAGCAACTCAAGGACGCGGTACATTTATGATGGTATTTGACCACTATGAAGATGTACCAAAATCTGTCCAAGAGGAAATTATTAAGAAAAACGGCGGCAAAGCTGAATAATTCTTAAAACAATCTAGGTATAATCGAGAGATTTAACGAAGAGGCTGTATTTTTGATACAGTTTCGTGTAAAATAACTATCGATGATATGGGCATACGATACATACTATGTATCGTATACCTATCAGATAAAAAAATCATATTTGTATTATTAGGAGGACATTTTAAAATGGCAAAAGAAAAATTTGACCGTTCTAAACCACACGTTAACATTGGTACAATCGGCCACGTTGACCACGGTAAAACTACATTAACAGCTGCAATCACAACTGTACTATCTAAGAAAAACGGCGGCCAAGCTATGGCTTACGATCAAATCGATGGTGCTCCAGAAGAACGCGAACGCGGAATCACAATCTCAACAGCTCACGTTGAGTACGAAACAGATACACGCCACTACGCTCACGTTGACTGCCCAGGACACGCGGACTACGTTAAAAACATGATCACTGGTGCTGCTCAAATGGACGGAGCTATCTTAGTAGTTTCTGCTGCTGACGGCCCAATGCCTCAAACTCGTGAACACATCTTGCTATCTCGCCAAGTTGGTGTTCCTTACATCGTTGTCTTCTTGAACAAAGTTGACATGGTTGACGATGAAGAATTACTTGAATTAGTTGAAATGGAAGTTCGTGACCTATTAACAGAATACGAATTCCCTGGTGACGATGTTCCTGTAGTTGCTGGTTCTGCTTTGAAAGCATTAGAAGGCGACGCTTCATACGAAGAAAAAATCCTTGAATTGATGGCTGCAGTTGACGAATACATCCCAACTCCAGAACGTGACAACGACAAACCATTCATGATGCCAGTTGAGGACGTATTCTCAATCACTGGTCGTGGTACTGTTGCTACAGGACGTGTTGAACGTGGACAAGTTCGTGTTGGTGACGAAATCGAAATCGTTGGTATCGCTGAAGAAACAGCTAAAACAACTGTTACAGGGGTTGAAATGTTCCGTAAATTATTGGATTACGCTGAAGCTGGAGACAACATTGGTGCTTTACTACGTGGTGTTTCTCGTGAAGATATCCAACGTGGACAAGTTTTGTCAAAACCAGGTACAATCACACCTCATACAAAATTCTCTGCTGAAGTATACGTGTTGACAAAAGAAGAAGGTGGACGTCATACTCCATTCTTCACTAACTACCGTCCACAATTCTACTTCCGTACAACTGACGTAACTGGCGTTGTTGAATTACCAGAAGGAACTGAAATGGTTATGCCTGGCGATAACGTAACAATGGAAGTTGAATTGATCCACCCAATCGCTATCGAAAACGGTACTAAATTCTCAATCCGTGAAGGCGGACGTACAGTTGGTGCCGGTGTCGTTACAGAAATCAAAGCTTAATTTTTGATTCGAGCGATCCTTTAAAAGCAACATTGTATTCGGATAATAAAAGGACTGTGGTGTCGCAAGACATCGCGGTCCTTTTTTGTTTTATGAAAAATAATGAAAACAAGTGATTATTTACCGAAAAAGTTCTTGCTTTATAAACTTATCTATAATATAATTACAAAGGTGCTGTTTACATTGATGAACACACACAGGACGAAAAACTATTTTCGTCGGCTAAGAAACGAGAGGTTGCGACACGCCCGGACGCTTTGCCACGAACGAGCGTGACGGAAATTTTCGTGGAGCTATGTCTACTTTTCAAAATAGGCGAAGGAGGGAACAAGATGGCAAAACAAAAAATTCGTATCCGTTTGAAAGCATATGAACACCGTACATTAGATCAATCAGCGGATAAAATCGTGGAAACTGCAAAAAGAACTGGAGCTAGCGTATCAGGTCCGATTCCGTTACCAACAGAACGCAGCCTTTATACAGTTATTCGTGCGACTCATAAATACAAAGACTCACGCGAACAGTTCGAAATGCGTACACACAAACGTCTAATCGACATTGTGAATCCAACACCAAAAACTGTTGATGCTTTGATGAAGCTAGACTTACCATCTGGTGTAAACATCGAAATCAAACTATAATCAAACTAAAAAAATTAATGGAGGTGTACTCATGACCAAAGGAATCTTAGGGAAAAAAGTGGGAATGACACAAATCTTCACTGAATCTGGTGAATTGATTCCAGTTACTGTTGTAGAAGCTACTCCAAACGTAGTTTTACAAGTGAAAACTGTTGAAACAGACGGCTACGAAGCAATTCAAGTCGGCTACCAAGATATGCGTGAAGTTTTATCAAACAAACCTGCGAAAGGTCATGTTGCAAAAGCAAACACGGCTCCTAAGCGCTTCATTCGTGAATTCAAAAATGTTGAGCTAGGAGAATATGAAGTAGGAAAAGAAGTTACAGTTGATGTTTTCCAAGCAGGAGACATTGTTGATGTAACAGGAACAACGAAAGGTAAAGGATTCCAAGGGGTTATCAAACGTCACGGCCAAAGCCGCGGACCAATGGCTCACGGTTCTCGTTACCATCGTCGTCCTGGGTCAATGGGTCCAGTTGCACCTAACCGTGTATTTAAAAACAAACGTCTTGCTGGCCGTATGGGCGGCGACCGCGTAACGATCCAAAACTTGGAAATCGTACGTGTAGATGCTGAAAGAAACGTAATCTTGATCAAAGGTAACGTTCCTGGAGCTAAAAAATCACTAATCACTATCAAATCAGCTGTGAAAGCTAAATAATAGTAGGAAGAAAGGAGGAACTAAGGAATGCCAAATGTAGCATTATTTAAACAAGATGGTAGCCAAAATGGTGAAATCACTCTTAACGAAGAGATTTTCGGTATCGAACCAAATGAAAGTGTTGTGTATGACGCAATCATCATGCAACGCGCATCATTAAGACAAGGAACACACGCTGTTAAAAACCGTAGTGCTGTTCGTGGCGGTGGCCGCAAACCATGGCGTCAAAAAGGAACAGGTCGTGCACGTCAAGGATCTATCCGTTCACCACAATGGCGCGGAGGTGGCGTAGTCTTCGGACCAACTCCACGTTCTTACAGCTACAAACTTCCTAAAAAAGTTCGTCGTCTAGCAATGAAATCTGTTTTATCAGAAAAAGTTGCTTCAAATAACTTAGTTGCTGTTGAAGGATTAAGCTTCGACGCACCAAAAACAAAAGAATTCAAACAAGTGCTTGCTAACTTGTCTATTGACTCTAAAGTATTGGTAGTACTAGAAAACGGTAATGACTTTGCTGCTTTATCAGCACGCAACTTGCCAAACGTTTCTGTAGTTACTTCTGATAACGTAAGTGTTTTAGATATCGTTTCAAACGTAAAAGTTTTAGCAACGCAAACTGCTCTTACTCAAATTGAGGAGGTGCTTGCATAATGAACTTACTAGACGTAATCAAACGCCCAGTAATCACTGAAAAGTCAATGCTTGCTATGGATGATAAAAAGTACACTTTTGAAGTGGATACTCGCGCAAACAAAACTTTAGTAAAACAAGCGGTAGAAGCTGCTTTTGACGTTAAAGTCAAAAACGTGAACATCGTGAACGTTCGTGCGAAATTCAAACGCATGGGCAAATATGCAGGATATACAAAAAAACGTCGCAAAGCGATCGTTACATTAACTGAAGATTCAAAAGCAATCCAAATTTTCGAAGCTGAATAAGCTATTACTGAAATAACTATTTAAATAGGAGGGAAAAGACGTGGCGATTAAAAAGTACAAACCTACCTCAAACGGTCGTCGTAACATGACAGGTTCTGATTTTGCTGAAATCACAACATCAACACCTGAAAAAACTTTGTTACAACCTTTGAAAAACCATGCCGGTCGTAACAACAACGGTCGCATTACTGTACGTCATCAAGGCGGCGGTCACAAACGCCAATACCGCGTAATCGACTTCAAACGTAACAAAGATAACGTTGTTGCAACTGTTCAAACGATCGAATACGATCCAAACCGTTCAGCTAACATCGCGTTAGTACATTATGAAGATGGGGTTAAAGCTTACATCTTAGCACCAAAAGGACTACAAGTTGGAATGAAACTTGTTTCAGGTCCTGAAGCAGATATCAAAGTAGGGAATGCTCTACCATTAGAAAACATCCCAGTTGGTACTGTGATCCACAACATCGAAATGAAACCTGGTAAAGGCGGACAATTGATTCGTTCAGCTGGAACAAGTGCTCAAGTACTTGGTAAAGAAGGCAAATACGTATTGATCCGTTTGAACTCAGGCGAAGTTCGTATGATCTTAGCTGCATGCCGTGCAACTATCGGTTCAGTTGGTAACGAACAACATGAACTTATCAACATCGGTAAAGCAGGACGTTCTCGCTGGATGCGTAAACGCCCAACTGTACGTGGTAGCGTAATGAACCCTAACGATCACCCACACGGTGGTGGTGAAGGTAAAGCACCAATCGGACGTAAAGCACCAGTATCACCTTGGGGCCAACCAGCTCTTGGCTACAAAACTCGTGATAAAAAAGCTAAATCTGACAAGCTTATCGTTCGTCGTCGTAAAAATAAATAATTTCTTTGACCATGTGTCGCACATTTTGAGAGGAGGTTCACCATGGGTCGTAGTTTAAAGAAAGGACCTTTCGTTGATGAGCATTTGATGAAAAAAGTCGAAGCTCAAGCAGGGGTTGAAAAGAAAAAAGTTATCAAAACTTGGTCTCGTCGTTCGACAATCTTCCCAAGTTTTGTTGGATATACCATCGCAGTTTATGATGGACGTAAACATGTACCAGTTTACATCCAAGAAGACATGGTAGGACACAAATTAGGTGAATTCGCACCAACAAGAACTTATCGTGGACATGCTGCAGACGATAAGAAAACTAAGCGCTAATTTGAGGGGAGGATAAATCCAAATGGCAGAACAAATCACATCAGCTAAAGCAACTGCAAAAACAGTTCGCACTTCACCTCGTAAAGCACGTTTAGTAATCGATCTTATCAGAGGCAAAAGTGTTGCGGATGCAATTTCAATCTTGAAATTCACGCCAAACAAATCTGCTGGAATCATCGAAAAAGTTTTGATGTCCGCAGTTGCGAATGCAGAAAACAATTTTGACTTAGATGTTGAAAACTTAGTAGTATCTGAAGCTTTTGTAAATGAAGGACCAACAATGAAACGTTTCCGTCCACGTGCAAAAGGATCAGCTTCTCCAATCAACAAACGTACAAGTCATATCACAGTAGTCGTATCAGAAAAATAAGGAGGGATAATCAGTGGGTCAAAAAGTACATCCAATTGGAATGCGTGTAGGCATCATCCGTGACTGGGATGCTAAATGGTATGCTGAAAAAGAGTATGCTGAATTCTTACACGAAGATTTAAGAATTCGTAAATTTATCGCAACTAAACTTGCTGATGCTGCTGTATCAACAATTGAAATCGAACGCGCTGCAAATCGTGTAAACATTTCAATTCACACAGCTAAACCAGGTATGGTTATCGGTAAAGGCGGTTCTGAAGTCGAAAACTTAAGAAAAGAACTGAATAAACTTACTGGTAAAAGAATCCACATCAACATCGTGGAAATCAAAAAACCAGATTTAGATGCAAAATTAGTGGGCGAAGGAATTGCACGTCAATTAGAAAACCGTGTAGCTTTCCGTCGTGCACAAAAACAAGCCATCCAACGCACAATGCGTTCAGGCGCTCAAGGAATCAAAACTCAAGTATCTGGTCGTTTGAATGGTGCGGATATCGCTCGTTCAGAAGGATACTCTGAAGGAACTGTTCCTCTTCATACATTACGTGCGGACATTGATTACGCATGGGAAGAAGCAGATACAACATACGGAAAACTAGGAGTTAAAGTGTGGATCTATCGTGGAGAAATTCTTCCAACTAAAAAGAACACTGAGAAAGGAGGGAAATAATCATGTTAGTACCTAAACGTGTAAAACACCGTCGTGAATTCCGCGGAAAAATGCGTGGGGAAGCTAAAGGCGGCAAAGAAGTAGCATTCGGAGAATACGGTTTGCAAGCTGTTGATTCACACTGGATCACTAACCGCCAAATCGAAGCTGCTCGTATCGCAATGACTCGTTACATGAAACGTGGTGGGAAAGTATGGATTAAAATTTTCCCTCACAAATCTTATACTGCCAAAGCTATTGGGGTACGTATGGGTTCTGGTAAAGGGGCACCAGAAGGATGGGTTGCACCAGTAAAACGTGGAAAAATCATGTTTGAAATCGCAGGCGTGTCTGAAGAAGTTGCTCGTGAAGCGTTACGTCTAGCTTCTCACAAATTACCAATGAAAACTAAGATCGTAAAACGTGAGGAAATGGGTGGTGAATCGAATGAAGGTTAAAGAAATCAGAGAATTAACCACTGCCGAAATGCTTGATCAAGAAAAACAATTGAAAGAAGAATTGTTTAATCTTAGATTCCAATTAGCAACAGGTCAATTAGAAAACACTGCACGTATTAAAGAAGTACGTAAATCGATTGCACGCATCAAAACTGTATTGCGTGAACAAGCTAAGTAATAGTGGAAGGAGGCCATTAATCGTATGACTGAAGAAAGAAATCAACGCAAGGTTTACCAAGGTCGCGTGGTTTCAGACAAAATGGATAAAACCATTACGGTCGTTGTTGAAACAAAAAGAAACCATCCTATCTACGGCAAACGCATGAACTATTCTAAGAAATACAAAGCACACGATGAAAACAACACAGCAAAAGTTGGCGATATCGTGAGAATCATGGAAACTCGTCCATTATCAGCTACAAAACGTTTCCGTTTACTAGAAGTAGTCGAAGAAGCAGTTGTTATCTAATAACACGAGATTTTCCTATATAGATTGAATGCAAAATCTGAAAGGAGGATACACAACGTGATCCAAGCAGAAAGTCGTTTAAAAGTCGCTGATAACTCAGGCGCACGTGAAATCTTAACGATCAAAGTCCTTGGCGGATCTGGTCGTAAAACTGCTAACATTGGTGACGTTATCGTTGCTACGGTAAAACAAGCAACGCCAGGTGGGGTTGTCAAAAAAGGTGACGTCGTTAAAGCCGTTATCGTTCGTACAAAATCAGGAGCTCGTCGTACAGACGGTTCATACATTAAATTTGATGAAAATGCTGCAGTGATTATTCGTGATGATAAGAGTCCTCGTGGAACACGTATCTTCGGTCCAGTTGCACGTGAATTGCGTGAAAACAACTTCATGAAGATCGTTTCACTAGCACCAGAAGTTTTATAATCTTGAGTCACTTATCAAAGGAGGTGCGAAACAGTAATGTTTGTTAAAAAAGGCGATAAAGTTAAAGTTATCACTGGTAAAGACAAAAACAAAGAAGGCGTTGTATTAGCAGCGTTCCCTAAAACAAATAAAGTTCTTGTCGAAGGACTGAACATCGTTAAAAAACACCAAAAACCGTCTCAAACTGCTCCTCAAGGTGGAATCGTTGAGGTGGAAGCACCAATTCATGTTTCTAACGTAATGGTGATTGATCCTACTGGTGTAGCTGGACGTGTAGGTTACAAAGTCGTTGACGGCAAGAAAGTCCGTTTTTCTAAAAAAACCGGCGAAGTTTTAGATAAATAATAAGTTTAAGGAAGGAGGGTCTTACTGAATGAACCGCCTAAAAGAAAAATATCTTAAAGAAGTAACTCCATCATTGATGGAAAAATTTGACTATAGCTCTGTTATGCAAACACCTAAAGTTGA
The DNA here is from genome assembly GCA_000415185.1 of Enterococcus faecalis 13-SD-W-01. GTDB lineage: Bacteria > Bacillota > Bacilli > Lactobacillales > Enterococcaceae > Enterococcus_B > Enterococcus_B faecalis_A. The sequence goes on along the minus strand of KE351647.1, from coordinate 253,579 downwards.
AAAAATCGTCATCAACATGGGTGTTGGTGATGCGGTATCAAACGCTAAAAACTTGGACAAAGCAGTTGAAGAATTAACTTTGATCACAGGTCAAAAACCAATGATCACAAAAGCTAAAAAATCAATCGCTGGATTCCGTTTACGTGAAGGAATGCCAATCGGCGCGAAAGTTACATTGCGCGGCGAAAGAATGTATGAATTCTTAGACAAATTGGTAAGTGTTTCTCTACCACGTGTTCGTGACTTCCATGGTGTAAGTAAAAAAGCCTTTGACGGTCGTGGAAACTACACTTTAGGTATTAAAGAACAATTGATCTTCCCAGAAGTTGATTATGATTTAGTAGATAAAGTACGCGGTATGGACATCGTTATTGTTACAACAGCAAACACTGATGAAGAATCACGTGAGTTGTTGACACAATTAGGCATGCCATTCCAAAAATAATTAAAGGAGGCGAACTACGTGGCTAAAAAATCAATGATTGCTAAAAATAAACGCCCTGCAAAATTCTCAACACAAGCATACACACGCTGCGAACGTTGCGGACGTCCACATTCAGTTTATCGTAAATTTCAACTTTGCCGTATTTGCTTCCGCGAACTTGCCTATAAAGGACAAATTCCCGGCGTGAAGAAAGCTAGCTGGTAAAAAAGTAAATTCGCATAAAGGAGGTAAAAGCTCAATGGTCATGACAGATCCAATTGCAGATTTTCTAACTCGTATCCGTAATGCCAATATGGTAAAACATGAGACTTTAGAAGTACCTGCATCAAAAATCAAACGCGATATCGCTGAAATCTTGAAACGTGAAGGTTTTGTTCGCGATGTTGAATATATTGAAGATGACAAACAAGGCGTTATCCGTGTTTTCCTTAAATATGGTAAAAACGGCGAACGTGTTATCACTAACTTAAAACGTATCTCTAAACCAGGTTTGCGTGCATATGTCAAAGCTGACGAAGTGCCAAAAGTATTGAACGGTTTAGGTATCGCAATCATTTCGACTTCTGACGGTGTTATCACTGATAAAGAAGCACGTGAAAAAAACGTTGGTGGCGAAGTAGTAGCTTACGTTTGGTAATCTACTAGAAATATAAGGAGGTGTCTTTAAGTGAGCCGTATTGGAAATAAAATCGTTGTTCTTCCAGAAGGAGTATCTATTACTCAAGATGGAAACAACATTACAGTTAAAGGGCCTAAAGGTGAATTGACTCGTGAGTTCTCTTCTGATATCAAAATGAATATCGAAGGAAACGAAGTAACATTCACTCGTCCAAATGACAGTAAAGAAATGAAAACTATTCATGGAACAACTCGTGCAAACTTCAATAACATGGTTGTTGGTGTCAGCGAAGGTTTCCAAAAAGCACTAGAATTGATCGGGGTTGGGTACCGTGCGCAATTACAAGGAACAAAACTTGTATTGAACGTTGGTTACTCACATCCAGTAGAAATCACACCGCCAGCTGGTGTAACTGTTGAAGTTCCTGCAAACACACAAGTGATTGTTAAAGGCGCAAACAAAGAAGCTGTGGGTGAATTAGCTGCGAATATTCGTGGAGTTCGTCCTCCAGAACCTTATAAAGGCAAAGGTATTCGTTATGTTGGCGAATATGTACGTCGTAAAGAAGGTAAAACTGGTAAATAATAAGAGGTGCATTTGGAAAAACGATAGAAGCAGGCAGCAAGAAAAAAGATTCTTATTGAAGATCATCTTTAATAACAATTGTTTATCTCATGTCCAGGCTTCTCTTTTCCGCAACTCGTTCGCTGCTTGAAATAGTAGTACAATAAAATTAAAGAGGTGACAATTGTGATTACAAAACCAGATAAGAACAAAACACGTCAGAAAAGACATCGTCGTGTACGTAACACTATCTCTGGTACTGCTGAGCGCCCACGCTTGAACGTTTTCCGTTCGAATAAAAACATCTACGCGCAAGTAATTGATGACGTAGCGGGTGTGACGCTAGCAAGTGCCTCTACCTTGGATAAAGAAATTTCAGGTGGAACAAAAACCGAAACAGCTCAAGCTGTCGGCAAATTAGTTGCTGAACGCGCAGTTGAAAAAGGTATTAAAGTAGTAGTCTTTGACCGTGGCGGATATCTTTACCACGGACGCGTGCAAGCTTTAGCTGAAGCAGCTCGTGAAAACGGACTAGAATTTTAAGAGAAGGAGGAACACCATTCATGGTTTATATCGATCCAAAACATTTGGAATTAGAAGACCGCGTTGTTGCGATCAACCGTGTAACAAAAGTTGTTAAAGGTGGACGTCGTCTACGTTTTGCTGCTTTAGTTGTTGTCGGTGACAAAAACGGACACGTTGGTTTCGGTACTGGTAAAGCACAAGAAGTACCAGAAGCAATCCGTAAAGCAATCGAAGACGCGAAGAAAAACTTGGTTGAAGTGCCAATGGTTGGTTCAACAATCCCTCACGAAGTAATTGGTGTTTTCAGTGGTGGAAGAATCCTAATGAAACCTGCTGTTGAAGGTTCTGGGGTTGCTGCTGGCGGACCAGTTCGTGCCGTATTGGAATTAGCTGGTGTGGCAGATATCACATCTAAATCATTAGGCTCAAATACACCAATCAACGTTGTTCGCGCAACTGTTGAAGGTTTGAAACAATTGAAACGTGCTGAAGAAGTTGCAGAACTTCGCGGCAAATCAGTTGAAGAATTAATCGGATAAGGAGGACAACAATAATGGCTGAATTAAAAATTACTTTAAAACGCAGTGTTATCGGACGTCCTCAAAACCAACGCGATACAGTTAAAGCGTTAGGTCTTAAAAAAATGAACAGCACAGTTATCAAGCCTGCAAATGATGCAATCAAAGGCATGGTCAACACTGTTTCTCACCTAGTGGACGTTGAAGAAATCTAAAAAAGCTAAATCTAGATTTTATTAAGGAGGTGCCAAACCTATGAAACTTCATGAATTACAACCTGCTGAAGGTTCACGCCAAGTACGTAACCGTGTTGGTCGTGGTACTTCATCTGGTAACGGAAAAACTGCCGGACGTGGTCAAAAAGGACAAAAAGCTCGTTCAGGCGGTGGTGTGCGTTTAGGATTTGAAGGTGGACAAACACCTTTGTTCCGTCGTTTACCAAAACGCGGATTTACTAACGTTAACCGTAAAGAATATGCAGTAGTTAATTTAGACGTATTGAATCGTTTTGAAGACGGAACAGAAGTAACTCCTGTTGTGTTGATCGAAGCTGGAATCGTGAAAAACGAAAAAGCTGGAATCAAAGTCTTAGCAAACGGTGAATTGACTAAAAAATTAACTGTTAAAGCAGCTAAATTCTCGAAAGCAGCCCAAGAAGCTATTGAAGCTGCTGGTGGATCAATCGAGGTGATTTAATGTTTAAACTATTAAAAGATGCTTTTAAAGTCAAAGACATTAGATCCAAAATCCTTTTTACTGTTTTTGTGTTATTAGTGTTTCGTCTTGGTGCCCACATTACGGTGCCAGGCGTAAACGCCAGCACATTGCAAAACCTTACTTCTTTGCCATTTTTCAACATGTTGAATCTGGTCAGCGGTAGTGCAATGCAAAACTTCTCCATTTTCTCAATGGGTGTTTCGCCTTACATCACTGCTTCAATCGTTATTCAATTGCTGCAAATGGACATTGTTCCTAAATTCGTAGAATGGTCGAAACAAGGGGAAGTAGGACGTAAGAAATTAAACCAAGCAACTCGCTATTTGACATTAGTTTTAGCTTTTGTCCAATCAGTTGGGATCACTGCTGGATTTAACCAATACGCTCAATTAGGTTTTGTAACTAACCCAAATGTAACTACATATGTAACAATCGGTTTGATTTTGACCGCTGGAACGATGTTTGTTACTTGGCTTGGTGAGCAAATCACAGAAAAAGGAATCGGTAACGGTGTATCAATGATCATTTTTGCTGGGATCATCTCACGATTGCCTGAAAGTATCAAAGAACTTTACGAAGATTATTTTGTAAATATCGATCCTTCAGACATTTGGAAATCTGCACTTTTTGTGTTAGGTTTACTGATCGCAGTATTGGTTATTATTACATTCGTCACATTTTTCCAACAAGCTGAACGTAAGATTCCAATCCAATATACGAAGCGCGTAGCAGGAGCACCAACAAGCAGTTATCTGCCGTTGAAAGTCAATGCTGCTGGGGTTATCCCAGTTATCTTTGCCAGCTCATTCATTGCTACACCAAATGCTGTTTTACAAGCATTGAGCGGAAGATTTGGTGCGGAAAGCTGGTATAAAGTGATGATGGAGATCTTTAACTATAATACGGTGCCTGGTGCAACGATTTATACGGTATTGATCGTCGCATTTACTTTCTTCTATGCTTTTGTTCAAGTCAACCCTGAGAAATTAGCGGAAAACTTGCAAAAACAAGGAAGCTATATACCAAGTGTGCGTCCTGGTAAAGGAACTGAAGAGTATGTTTCAAGTCTATTGATGCGATTAAGTACAGTTGGTGCGATTTTCTTAGGATTAGTCGCATTACTTCCAATCATTGCTCAAATGTTGTGGAATCTTCCACAATCAATCGGCCTTGGTGGAACAAGTTTGCTGATCGTTATCGGTGTAGCGCTAGAAACAGCGAAACAGTTAGAAGGCTTAATGCTGAAACGCAAATACGTAGGCTTTATTGATTAAACGTAAGAAAGTGAGGCTGGGACAATAAGTCGATTCAGCAACTCCTAGCGAGTGTATCACTTTTGTCACAACCTCCCGTTCTCACATCTTATTAGGAGGGAAAAAAATGAACCTCATTTTAATGGGGCTCCCAGGTGCGGGAAAAGGAACCCAAGCAGAAAAAATCATTGACGCTTACGGTATTCCTCACATCTCAACAGGAGACATGTTTCGTGCAGCAATGCAAAACCAAACAGCTCTTGGCTTGGAAGCAAAGTCTTATATCGATAAAGGTGAGTTAGTTCCCGACGAAGTAACGAACGGGATCGTCAAAGAGCGCCTAGCAGAATCTGATACGGAGAAAGGTTTCTTATTAGACGGCTTTCCTCGTACATTAGAACAAGCAGAAGCTCTGGATCAAATGCTTAAAGAATTAAATAAAACAATTGATGCTGTCATCGATATCCATGTTGGAGAAGAAGTATTGGTTGAGCGTTTAGCTGGCCGATTCATCTGCAAAAACTGCGGGGCAACATACCACAAGATCTTCAACCCAACAAAAGTTGAAGAAACATGTGATCGCTGTGGCGGACATGAATTCTATCAAAGAGAAGATGATAAACCTGAGACGGTTCGTAATCGTTTAGCTATCAATATCAAAAACAGTGAACCAATCTTAGCTTATTATCAAGAAAAAGGTTTATTGCATACTATCGATGGTGATCGTGAAATCGATGCTGTATTTACTGATGTACAAAAGATCATTGAAAAATAGCATGATTGCCCGTAACCGACTTGCATAATGCAGTGACACTTGTCAAGTTCGATAAACTATGATAGAATATGACAGTCCGACTTCTGGAGAATCTCTCTAGATTATCCATTTTTCAGAATTTTGAGGTGGGAACTGCAGTTTCCGCCATTTTATCGTGTGAAAATGCGAAACAAGTACAAGGAGGTACTGTGCGTGGCAAAAGAAGATATGATTGAAGTCGAAGGTACAGTCGTCGAAACTTTGCCGAATGCAATGTTTAAAGTTGAATTAGAAAACGGACACCAAGTTCTTGCCACTGTTTCCGGTAAAATTCGTATGTATTATATCCGTATCTTACCTGGCGACAAAGTAACGGTTGAGTTATCTCCGTATGATTTGAGCCGTGGCCGTATCACTTATCGCTTTAAATAATTGTACTCCGTCAAACTACAGGAGGTATTATCATGAAAGTAAGACCATCAGTAAAACCAATGTGTGAACATTGTAAAGTAATTCGTCGTAAAGGACGCGTTATGGTGATTTGTTCTGCAAATCCAAAACATAAACAACGTCAAGGATAATTGGAGGTGTAACAAATATGGCTCGTATTGCAGGAGTAGATATTCCTCGTGATAAACGTGTAGTAGTTTCACTTACTTATATCTATGGTATTGGTAACACTACTGCTAAAAAAATCTTGGCTGACGCTGGTGTTTCAGAAGATGTTCGTGTACGTGATTTAACAAACGAACAAACTGATGCTATCCGTGCGGAAGTTGATAAATTAAAAGTTGAAGGTGACCTTCGTCGTGAAGTGAACTTGAACATCAAACGTTTGATGGAAATCGGTTCATACCGTGGAATCCGTCATCGTCGTGGATTACCAGTTCGTGGACAAAACACGAAAAATAATGCACGTACTCGTAAAGGCCCAGCTCGCGCTATCGCTGGCAAGAAAAAATAATTCTTAAGTGAAGGAGGTTAAAACTTCATGGCAGCAAAAAAAGTGAATCGTAAACGCCGTGTGAAAAAGAATATAGAAGCAGGGATTGCACATATCCATTCTACATTCAACAACACTATCATCATGATCACTGATACTCACGGAAATGCATTAGCGTGGTCATCAGCTGGTTCGTTAGGTTTTAAAGGAAGCAAAAAATCAACTCCTTTTGCCGCTCAAATGGCAGCAGAAACTGCTACTAAAGCAGCAATGGAACACGGACTAAAAACTGTCGAAGTAACAGTTAAAGGACCTGGTTCTGGACGTGAAGCAGCAATTCGTTCATTACAATCAACAGGTTTAGAAGTGACTGCAATTCGTGACGTGACTCCAGTTCCTCATAATGGTGCCCGCCCTCCAAAACGCCGTCGTGTTTAATGAGTGCCGCTCATTTTGAGTTCTACTAGAAACGTCATTGAACAAGACACTTTTCGTTTTGAAAGGGGTAAAGATAAGAATGATTGAGTTCGAAAAACCAAGAATCGCAAAAATTGATGAAGAAAAAGATTATGGCAAGTTCATCGTTGAACCTCTTGAAAGAGGGTATGGGACTACTTTAGGAAATTCCCTACGTCGTATTTTGTTATCTTCTTTGCCAGGTGCTGCCATCACTAATATTCAAATCGATGGTGTACTGCATGAATTCTCTACTGTTAAAGGTGTTAGAGAAGACGTCACTCAAATCATCTTGAACATTAAAGGCTTAGCGCTAAAAATGTATGGCCAAGAAGAAAAAACCCTTGAAATCGATATTACCGGACCTGCTACAGTAACTGCTGGCGATATTATCGTTGATAGTGATGTAGAGATTCTTAATAAAGATATGTACATCTGCAGTGTCTCAGATGGAGCTACGTTCCACGCTCGCTTAACAGTGAAACCTGGTCGTGGTTATGTTCAAGCAGATGAAAACAAAAAAGAAGATATGCCAATCGGTGTACTTCCTGTCGATTCTATCTACACACCCGTTCGTCGTGTAAACTACCAAGTAGAAAATACACGTGTCGGACACCGTGAAGATTTTGACAAATTAACGATGGAGATTTGGACAGATGGTTCAATCGAACCGCTTGAAGCAATGAGTCTATCTGCAAAAATCATGACTGAACATTTAGATATTTTTGTGAATCTGACAGATGAAGCGAAAAATGCTGAAATCATGGTAGAAAAAGAAGAAACACAAAAAGAAAAAATGCTGGAAATGACAATTGAAGAATTAGATTTATCTGTTCGCTCTTACAATTGTTTGAAACGTGCAGGAATCAATACTGTACAAGAACTTACGAATAAATCTGAACCAGAAATGATCAAAGTCCGCAACTTGGGACGTAAATCATTAGAAGAAGTGAAAGCAAAACTTCACGATTTAGGTTTAGGTTTGCGTAAAGAAGATTAAAACCTTTTACGAAGGAGGGAAACCAACGTGAGTTATCGTAAACTAGGACGCACATCTAGCCAACGTAAAGCGATGTTGCGTGATTTAACAACTGATTTATTAATCAACGAACGTATCGTAACAACTGAAGCACGTGCGAAAGAAGTTCGCTCAACTGCTGAAAAAATGATCACTCTAGGCAAACGCGGAGATTTGCATGCTCGTCGTCAAGCAGCAGCTTTTGTACGTAACGAAGTAGCAAGTGTTCGTGAAGAAAACGAAGAGATCGTCATTGAATCAGCTTTGCAAAAGTTATTTAACGATATTGCACCACGTTACACAGAACGTCAAGGTGGATACACTCGTATCTTGAAAACAGAACCAAGACGCGGTGACGGTGCACCAATGGTAATCTTAGAACTTGTCTAAAATCACACTAATAACATCACTTTATAGATGATTCTTTTAGAGTGTTATGATGTTGGAAGCTTGCTTCCGAGTCTAGCTCAGCGCTGCTCCCCAGTTTTTAAACTGGGGAGTAAGCACTCATCATAAAGTGTTTTTTTATACCTTCAAAAAGATGTCAAGACACTCTTTGAAGATATAAAAAAGTACTTTGACAAAGTGAAGAAATAATTGAAAAGTTTATTTTTTTTTGTTAGTGTTAGAAAGAACTTTAAGATGAAAAGGAGCAGTCATGGAGCCGATTATTGAATTAAAGAATATTAATTATAAATACCAGCCTGATGATCTTCGTCCTGCGTTGAACGATGTTTCCTTTACGATTGGCCGCGGCGAATGGATCGCGATAATTGGACACAATGGTTCTGGAAAATCTACTTTAGCAAAAACGATCAATGGTCTGATTTTACCAGAATCTGGTTCAGTAAAAATCGGCGCGCTTGATTTGAAAGAAGACACGATCTGGACAATCAGAAAAATGGTTGGAATGGTCTTTCAAAACCCAGACAATCAGTTTGTGGGCTCAACAGTTGAAGACGATGTAGCTTTCGGGCTTGAAAACCAAGGAATTCCTCGTGAAGAGATGCTTGTGCGCGTAAAAGATGCTTTGGAGAAAGTTCGGATGTCTGAATTTTCAACACGTGAACCTGCACGTTTATCAGGCGGACAAAAACAAAGAGTCGCAATTGCCGGTGTTGTTGCTTTGCGTCCAGATATCATTATTTTGGATGAGGCAACCAGCATGTTAGATCCTGAAGGGCGCGCAGAAGTGATTGCGACGATCCAACAAATCAAAGAAGAAAGTAATTTGACTGTTATCTCGATCACGCACGATATTGACGAAGCAGCCAATGCAAATCGTATCCTGGTGATGAGACAAGGCGAACTTGTGGAAGAGGGAACACCAAAAGAAATCTTTTCTGCCGGTCCTAAACTCATTGAACTTGGGTTAGACCTTCCTTTCCCAGAAAAACTAAAAAGCGCATTGAAACAGCGCGGCATCGCCGTTCCCGACGAGTATATGACAGAAGAAAGGATGGTGGACTGGTTATGGACATCTATTTTGAAAAAGTAGACTATACGTATCAACCCAATACACCATTCGAACAACGTGCTTTATTCGACATTAATTTATCGATCAAAGAAGGAAGCTACACAGCATTAGTTGGTCACACAGGAAGCGGGAAATCTACATTGCTTCAGCATTTGAATGCTTTGGTCAAACCAACAGCTGGTACTGTAACAATCGGTGATCGAGTAATTACATCAGAAACAGACAACAAAAACTTGAAACCCATCCGCAAAAAAGTCGGTATCGTTTTCCAATTCCCAGAAGCACAGCTGTTTGAAGAAACAGTAGCAAAAGATATCGCTTTTGGACCGAAAAATTTTGGTGTCAGCGAAGAAGAAGCAAGAGAATTGGCAAAAGAAACCCTTCTTCAAGTTGGTTTGGATGAAAGCTATCTTGAACGCTCACCATTCGAGCTCTCTGGGGGACAGATGAGACGTGTGGCTATCGCTGGGGTATTGGCGATGAAACCGGAAGTCTTGGTCTTAGACGAGCCTACAGCGGGATTAGATCCCCAAGGCAGAAAAGAAATGATGGAAATGTTTTGGGCGCTTCACCAGCAAAAAAACATGACGATCGTTCTAGTAACCCACTTGATGGATGATGTAGCAAATTATGCGGACTACGTTTATGTACTAGAAAAAGGCAAGATTGCTAAAAGCGGGAGTCCAAAAGATGTTTTCCAAAGCTTAGAATGGCTGAAAGAAAAACAACTAGGGGTACCTGCAGCAGCAGAATTCGCAGAACGATTGATCCAAAAAGGCATGGCTATTCCTGAACTGCCTCTAACAGTTGACGAATTAGCGGATAAAATCTTGTCATTATCTGGAGGTCATGCAGATGATGAATAAATTGATTTTCGGCCGCTATATGCCAGGGGATTCAGTCGTCCATCGTATGGACCCTCGTGCAAAGTTGCTTGCTAGTTTTTACTTTATCGGAATTATCTTTTTAGCTAACAATTGGCAAACCTATGCCCTTTTAGGCGTCTTGACTTTAGGAGCAGTTTTCTTGTCTAAAGTTGATATAAAATTTTTCATTCGCGGCATTCGACCATTGATTTGGCTGATCTTGTTTACAGTAGCACTTCAAGTGTTGTTTACACAGGGCGGCGAAACGTACTGGAGCTGGGGAATCTTTAACATCACAGAATTCGGTGTATTAAATGGGATCTTTATTTTCTGCCGATTCGTCTTGATTATTTTTATGTCTACACTTTTGACATTGACGACTCCTCCATTAGAATTATCTGATGCCATCGAATATCTTTTGCGCCCATTAGCTGTTTTCCGTTTCCCAGTCCATGAGATCTCATTGATGCTTTCTATCGCATTGCGTTTCGTTCCAACATTGATGGATGAAACAGAGAAGATCATGAATGCGCAGCGGGCAAGAGGGGTGGATTTTGGTGAAGGAAGTCTGATCCAAAAAATGAAAGCAGTGATTCCATTGCTGATCCCATTATTTGTCAGCAGCTTCAATCGTGCAGAAGATCTTGCTACTGCTATGGAAGCAAGAGGCTATCAAGGCGGAGACGGAAGAACAAAATATCGGGTCTTGCATTGGCATATGAGAGACACAATGGTTCTAGTAGTGTTTGCTGTGCTGACTGGATTATTGATCTTTTTAAGAAGTTGATAAGGCATCATGCTTTAATCAAATATATCAAAGCTATGTAAACAAAAGGCGTAGTTGAATCGGTTTCCCATTCTTTGCTGGCGAAGCAGGTTCATCTATAGCCTTTTTTATTCGGTATAAAAAGGAAAGAGGAAGAAAATGACACGTTACAAAGCAATCATTGCTTATGATGGTACACAATTCAACGGTTTTCAAAAACAGCCAAATGGCAGAACAGTCCAAGAAGAGCTTGAAAAAACATTGATGAAAATGGCAAATGGCAAGCCAATCACTGTTTTTGGATCAGGACGAACAGATGCAGGTGTTCATGCAGAAGGACAAGTGATCCATTTCGATTATCCGGAAGAGCGACCGTTGGAAAGAATGCGGTTTGCTTTAGACACGCAATCTCCTGAAGATATTGCAGTGAAACAAGTAGAAATCGTACCAGAAACTTTTCATGCTCGGTATATGGTAAAAGAAAAAACTTATCGCTTCCGTGTTGATATCGGTAAACCAAGAAGTCCTTTCCGCCGACATTACGCAAGCTATTTTCCTTATCCTTTAGATTTAGCAAAAATCGAGCGCGCATTACCAGACTTGTTAGGGGAGCATGACTTTACCTCTTTTTGTGCGTCTGGCAGTTCGATCGAAGACAAGGTGCGGACGATTTATGAAGCAAAAATGGAAGTAAATGAAGCAGGAGATGAGTTGGTATTTACCTTTAGAGGAAATGGATTTCTGTACAAAATGATCCGAATCCTAGTAGGGACATTGCTCAAAATCGGCAATGGCCGTTTGCCAGAAGATAGTATTCCTAAAATCATTGCCGCAAAAGACCGTAATCTAGCAGGTCCTACAGCGCACCCAGAAGGTTTATATCTTTATAAAGTAAGTTATGAGGCTGATCTAGAAAAGCAATAAACTTTCTATTTTACAGTATTTTTCAAAACGTTCTCGAATCTTCGGGGACGTTTTTTATTTTTTAAGAAAAACTAGAAACAGAAAATGATTTTTTTTAAGCTACAATATAAGGCAATAAACGGAAAGGAGAACAGGAAAATGGTCGAAAAACAAAAAGCAGAAAAGAATCCAGCATTGATTCTTGCATTAAAGGACTTAAAAATGCTGCATGAAAAAAGTGAAAAAAATCTTCTTACAGGTGGCGAAATTATTAGGATAAAAGATGATTACAAGTCAATCAATGAATTTATCAATGAAATAGAAAAGAAGCACAGAGAATTAACTCATGACGGCATCAGCGATAGTAAAACACTGAAAGATTTAAACATCACTCTCCAGATTATAGATCAGTATGTTGTCCCAAATAGACGTTCAAATGAAGCTCAAGTTAAGCCTTTACCTATTGTTTCCAATTCTCTTAAAGTATTAAAAGACAGGAAAAAAGAATTAAATACGTATTTGAAAAAAAACAAAAAAAATAGACATGAAGTTACATTTGCTGAAAGCGTACATGAGTTGATTGAAATTCGAAAGGAAATAAAAATAAAAGAAGAATCAAGAAATGAAGTCAAGCAAGCGATAGGAATTGAACCTGAAAAATTCTATAGAAAATATAATCTAAGTTTATTAGAAAAACAGGAAAAAAAACATTTACAAGAAAAAATCAAGAATAATTCTCGTGAACTTATGAAGAAAGATACTATTTCTCTAGCAGAAATAAACGCCTTTCATAATGATTTATGTAGTTATATTGACAAGTCTAAGTTAAACTCTCAGAAAAGTTTTTATGATATGCGTACTAGCAAAACAGCAGCAAAAAATGGAATCCATGTTATTAATGATGATCGGAAGAAAGAGACTGAGACGTTATCTGCTTATCTAGCATACTTAACAGATAAAGAATTACAAGAAAGAAAAGCGAAATTGAATAGTTTTCTGAAAAACAATTCAAATGATGTAAAAGATAGCGGCTTTAATAATACACTAAATGAAATAGCTGTTTACAAAGAAGAATTTGAAATCAGAAAGTGTTTAGCACAACTAGATAAAATTGCAGGAACCGATGTGAAAAAAATCTATAGTAAAAGCAATGCTGTCTCTGGTACAAGAGTCAATAATTACCGTTCAAAATGGAATGAACTACGAGACAAATTCCGTGCGGCAGATTCCCCGCATATATTAAAACACAGCAACATAACAAAAGAAGAGAATGTTGAACAGAGAACATTAACAGTTGATTCGAATCGGGAATCAGATCCTAATTATGAAGCTGTAGTATCACGAAAAGCCCCATCAATACCTGCTATCCCGCAGTCAAATGTCAGTATGTCTAATGATGTTATTGATTCGCCTTACATCCCGGTGCCACCGCCTCTGCCAGGCGAGAAATCTAGTATGTCAAAAAGTGTACCAGAATATATAGAAAGAAGAACCCCTGTTATTGAATCAGACTATGCAGAAGTATCAAAAGTTGTCAGTGAAAAACAACATACAGAAAAAACAGAAGCCATTAAGGAAGAACCTATATATGCAGAAATAAATGAGGCTAACAAGAAAGAGAATCGAATACACGCAGCAAAAAACCAAGCTGTTCTGAGAAATACAAACTTGGAAACTGTAAATACAGGATTCAATATGGATGAGCTGAGGAACGTATTAGTCGCAAGACGACTAAAAATGCAAGCGGAAGAAAACAAACACGACCAGTTGATACAAACCCCTGAAACCAAACATTCTATAACTGATCTGACAGATACACACTACAATAAACTTTTTGAAATAACAGAACAGAACTCGAGTTTTCGTCGCAACATAGTAAAAAAAAGATCAGTTTCAAATGAAAGTATAAATCAAGAATATAAAAAAACAATAGAAACAGTCAGAAATCATGCAGAAGCGAAAGCAAAAAGACAAATACTATCGAAAGAGCGAAACCATTATTCAACAATTCGTACTGAAAAAGAGAGTTTTGCCTAATGTAAAGTTGTTTAAACACATATCATACTTATCGTATATCAACGAACGTTTTCAAACTACTGAGAACGTTCTTTTCTATTTTTAGAAAAAGGTGAAAAGAGAACAGAAAAAAAGGCGAATTTTTTCCTATATACTGTAGCTAAATAGATAGGAGGGGATAAGATGAATGAAGAGTTGACAGATAGAGCGAGCAAACAGTTTTTAGAAAAAAGGAAAGGACGATTACTAGAAGAAACGAAAAAACGCATCGATATGCTGGTAGATCAATATGCAATTGCCCACTCAACGAAAGATAAAGAGGCGAAGTTCATGGAGAGGTACCATGACACTGTACGTGGAATGAAGAAGGATATCATTACCTATGATCCTAGATTCTTTAATTTTATAATGGAAGGTAAGAAGCTGTCTAGCGAAGACAAGCTAAGTATCTATAAAGAAAAACAAACATTCCTAGATACATTTACAGATGTTGGGATAAAAAATTATTTGGCAAATCCTAACAATTTCCAAAATAATTCAAAGCTTCTCTTCAGTGTAAAAGCAGAAAGTATTATAAGAGAGTACTTTAAAGAAGCTTCAGGTACTAGTTTTGATGAATTCGCAGCGCAATGTGCAAAGTTAGAAAGTTCGTTTATTATAATGTACGATAAATACAAGGATAGAAAAAATTCTGATTTAAGTGAACAGACAAATTTTGATCCGAAAAAAGAGATTCAAGCAATGTATAAACAACTAAATAAAAACGTCGAATTAAAAGAACAGATAAAAGAACAATTAGTTAAATACTTCACTGAACAGTCAAAAAAACAGAAAAGTTTTTATAATGTAGAAGACAGTAAGATCTTCAAAAAGTTTCATGTATCTAACATGACGGCTTCTTTTGAGATAAAAACTGAAAAGCTACCATTAAATTTGGAAAACTTAGAGACAAAAGCGCTGGAAACTAAAAAAAATAAATTAGAAAAGGAATTACAACAAGCGTTAAAAAAAGAGAGAAGATCAAATGAAAATTCACAACAAAGACGATTTATATCAAGTGTAGAACCAGGAAAAAGAAATAAATTAGAAGAATTAACATTTCTGAATGAGGAACTAAGAGTGCGTGAAGAACTAAAAAAAGCGGAAAAACATTTTGGTATCAAGTTGAGTAAAATTTTTGGAAAAGAGACAGCACAGGTGAAAAAAGAGTTTCACAATCTTTTACGTCCAGAAGACTCACTAGTAACAGCAGCCAAAATAGTACAACAAACTTTTTCAAGTACTTACAACCGTAATCCAGAAAAAACAAACGTTGTTCAGCAAAGTTTATCATCACAAATCGAAACTGCGTCTATCAATAGTAAAAAAAGTAACCCAGAAAAAACGGTTGTGAACCCAGAACCAGAAAAGAAACTGCAAGCTACCGTCACTAAAAAAATTATTCAAAGACAAGATGGTTTGGCAGAAATGGATAAAAACGTAATTTGCATGAAAGGTAATGCCCAAGCATTCTCAGAAGCAGTTAAACAGCTTCCGAAATCGCAAGCTTCAACTCCCAAGAAAGAAAGCAAAGGTATAAACTTCCCACGATTCCCACAATCAAATTGGAACAAATGGATGAACGGACTGCCTGTATTCCGAAATTTCATTAAACCAATGGCACAAACAACCAAAGTGCAGGAACAAAGCCAAGAAGCTGCACCTCCACGTGGATTTAATCAAACAAGAACATCTAGTATACAACGTTCGAATAGCCAAAATGCAAACTTTCAAAAAAGGCAGCCAGCGACTGTCAGCAGAGACAGACATTAAAAACCCAGCACAGCAGGTTTCCTGCTGTGCTGGGTTTTTCAATCGTTAAAGAGGATCAACTATGTTTATAGCGTCGCTCTCTTTTTTTAACTGGTCGCGGTTTATCTTTATTTAAATACCAGACATATAAAACAAACAGAGCGATGCAGAGAACGAACAAGATAGCGCCTATGATAAAGCCTTGCGGAAGATAACTGAACGTGATTTTGTGTTCGCCCGCCGGAAGTTTGACCATCAAGAAGGCGTTTTGGAAACTTTCGATTTCCGCTTTTTTCCCGTCGACTTTCACTTGCCAGCCTTTATCATAAGGGATCGTTGTAACAAGCATAGAATCTTGGGCAACAGTTGCAGTTCCAGATGCTTTTCGCCCGCTGACGTCCATTTTTACGCCATTTTTGTTGATTTGATTCATTGCTGCTTGATAAGCTACGACATCCAAACCAACGACTTGCGGATTCATGAAGCTGACTTCTGGTGTCCCATAGAAGCTTGCAGTGAATGTTACTGTTGTATCTTGAGAATAATAACCAAGATCATAATATTGACCAGAAATACCGATTTGTGATTTGCGTTGAGAGCCGTTGACAGTAATTGTTGCGGTAGAGCTTTCTAATTGCGCAAAATTCGTTGGGAATAAGCTTAGATAAGCTTGCGTATTCGCAGGAACGTGTACTTCCCAAGTGACGTCTTTCGGCTGATTTGGTTCAACTTCACCATAAGTCACGGTTGATCCGTTATTTGTAATCTTTGTATTTACCTGATTTTTAAACGTTGGTTCATAAAAAGTAAAGAATTGCTGATTTAATCCTGAAAGACCATTGATCAAATTTGTTTGACTTGTCAGGTTATCTGTCAGCGGCTGTTCAATATCATTGATCGAAAGCGGAGCAGTAAATGCGAGCGGCAAAGCATTTCTATTTTTATAAAGAGTATAGTCGCCGCTTTGTGCAAGTTGTTGGAACCCGTATTTGCTGAATCCATCTTTTGCAATGTTATATTTGATACCAGTAAAACTATCCATCAATAAAGTATTATTGGCATAACGGATGTTTAGATTCGTTCCTCGTGAACGGAAACCTAAACGATCAAGATACGAAGATGAATTTCGATTTCGGATGGAAGAAAACATACTGATTCCGCTGTAGCCGTAATTAAATGAATCATTGGAAGAAACAGAGTCAAGATTTTCTAAACGAGAGAATTGATCAGAATCTTTCTTCGACTCGTCGACCAATTTTTTGATATCGGGATAAGGATCAGTGAACAAGCTTCGTGAAGCATAGTTCCAATCATCCAAAATACCGTGGATCATACTGTTTGTATTGACAATTGCTTCTGAAGACATCAATAACAACAACAAAATACTTAATTTTTTCATCGAAATGCTGTGGAATTGGAAGATTCCTACGGCAAAAAGATACAAAACAAGGAAAACAAGTGTCAGGATAAAGGAAGTCACCGTTACATAAGTATAGCTTTCAGCTGGTTTGACGCCCCAAGCAATCGCAAAAATTGCTGCTAGGACAATAACGATACCTGAAAACAACCCTTTGTCTTCTTCTGTTAATTTTTCCCAGCCATAACCTGCTAGAAGTAAAACTAAGAAAGAAAACAGATAAGCATAACGGAATAAAAACATATTCGGAGCGTGCATCCCGTGCCAGAATAAGTTCAAAGGAACAAGATAGAAGCTGGCAATCAAGAGAGCAAACAAGCTTCCAAATAGTAATTTATTGATCAAAGGCACTTTTTTTACAGCAAAGTAAAACAAACACAGAACTAACGGAAACAATCCAGCATAGATAAATGGGATCGAACCATATTTCGTCGTATCATAAACACCGATCATATTTTTCATGACGATGTCCCAAAAAGCCGTTGCCTCTGTTTTTAACGTAGTGATTTGACTCAGTGCCTCACCATTTGACCGTAAATCTAGTATGGCGGGTAAAATAATGATCATCGATGCTCCGCCGGCTAATAAAGAAGTAATCCCGTACGGCAAGATCGATTTTTTGTAGACACTCCATTTTGTGAAAAGGCGTGCCAAGAAATATAAGAAAGAAAAGACACCCACCATGAAACCCATATAAAAACTGGACAAGAATAACAGCAAATAGCTTACAAATAAAAGAGTAGGCCGTTTTTGATCCATAACAAGATGGATGCCCAAAATCACTAAAGGCAGATAGACAAAAGCGTCAAGCCACATAATGATTGCTGAGTGTGCTGTTACAAAAGAAGTCAGAGCGTAACTCACGCTCAAAGCTACATGCCCCCATCTAGGAATCTTAAATGTGTGTCGAGCAAGGAACCAAAAGGACAGACCGGCGAATCCTACTTTGATCAATGTCAAAAAGTACAGAGCATCCGGCATCAGCTGGTTCGGGAAGAACAAGACAAGTGGTGTAAAAATACCGCCGAGATAATAGGAAATCAGCGAAAGGTAATTCAGCCCCATCGATGCGTTCCAAGTATAGAAAATACTTTGTTTCCCTGTCAGCATGTTTCGAAAACTAGCGTGAAAATTTGAAAATTGCGAGAATGCATCACTTGCTAAGACGCTGCGATCGCTGCCAGGATAAATGCCGATACTTAAATAGACAGCAGCAAGTATAAGAAGAGGAATAAAGAAACTAGCAAGTAGAAATATGCCGTTTTCTTTAAAATAATTTTTGATTATTTTTGTCATCTATACGTCACCAAATTTCTAAGAATGTTAATCATAGTGTATCACATACGCGCATAACACTAAAAAGAAGAGCTGTTTTTTCACAAAAATTTCTAAAATAAATAATAAATAACATGTGTAAGTTTAAACTTGTTGAGTAATATTTTTTTCTGGAAAATAAAATAAAAGGGATACAATGTCGCCAAAAAGCCTTTTTTTAGTATTGACTATCGTACGAAAACGCGCTATATTTATAGTATAAAAAAACATATAATCATTCGTTGGGGAAGCAACGGCACATATAAAAGACAAAGAGACCGCAACATTTCGAAATGTTGCGGTCTCTTTTTTATCGAAAATCTCTATTTTGGGAGATTTTCAGCGAAAAACCGGCAAGTTTTCAAAACTTGCCGGCAAGGAAATAAAAAAACCGTTCAATAAGTGAACGGTCCAGATGTTTTCTATTAAAAATTAAACACGCTCAACTTTACCTGATTTCAAAGCACGAGTTGACACCCAAACTTTTTTAGGTTTTCCGTCGATAAGAACGCGAACTTTTTGCAAGTTAGGTTTAACCGTACGTTTTGTTGAGTTCATAGCGTGAGAACGGTTGTTACCGCTGCTAGTTTTACGACCTGTAAAGTAACAAACTTTTGCCATTTAAATTTCCTCCTTTGCCTTGATATTGGAGCAATATATAATTCAGCTCATACTAAAATAACTTATCATATAAGCAAACATTTTGCAAGACCCTAATTAGAGAAGCTTTGCGCTATTTTTGACTGATCAGCTAAGCCGGTTGCGGATAAAAGGTGTTTTTTCAGAAAATATCTTTGAAAATCAGCCGGAAGCCGAATTGACATCTCTGAACAAAAATTGTAAATTAGACGAAGTTATTAAGAATTTTGGTTGTATAAACAAGCATTTCGGGCACTTTACGATTAACTGCCTTTTATTTCAATACATGCTATGATAAAATACTATAGTAGAAAAATGGGTGTATTTTGCCGTTAAGGAGGCTTATTCATGGCTGTAAAAATTCAAACTTCAGCTGGGATGATCGAGATTACCAATGATGTGATTGCAACCGTTGTGGGCGGAGCAGCAACAGATGTCTTTGGTGTCGTAGGCATGGCCAGCAAAAATCAAATCAAAGACAATATCACAGAGATTTTGCGTAAAGAAAATTATTCAAGAGGCGTCGTGGTCCGTCAAGAAGAAAACGGAATCGCAGTAGACGTGTATACGATTGTTAGTTATGGAACAAAAATTTCCGAAGTATCACGCAATGTGCAGGAAAAAGTAAAATATAATTTAGAAGCATTACTTGGTGTAGCAGCCAATTCCGTGAATGTCTTTGTACAAGGTGTTCGTGTACTGCCTGACTAGGCAAGAGTCTTGCTGTTTGGTCAGCAGTCAATCTGAAGGAGGATTATCTAGGTGAACGTAACAGAAATCAGCGCGAGTCAGTTCCAGGAAATGGTTCAGGCAGGCGCGAATCGTCTGCAAGCAAATGCAGAATATGTCAATTCATTAAATGTATTTCCCGTACCGGACGGCGATACAGGGACAAATATGAACCTATCTATGACAAGCGGGGCAAAAGCAGTCAGTGATTCCGCTTCTGAAAAAGTAGGGGAATTAGCAGAAAGACTTTCTAAAGGACTCTTGATGGGTGCTAGAGGGAATTCTGGTGTTATTTTGTCTCAGTTATTCCGCGGATTCTCAAAACAGATCCCTGATGTCGAAACTTTGACAGCGGCAGATTTAGCGGCTGCTTTTACGCATGGCGTCGAAACAGCTTATAAAGCTGTAATGAAGCCTGTGGAAGGAACGATCCTAACAGTTGCTCGAGAAGCAGCCAAAGCAGGCGAAAAGAAAGCTAACACAACAGATAACGTAGTTGAAGTAATGACTGCTGTTGTAACTGGCGGTAAAAAAGCTTTAGCAAAAACACCAGATTTGTTACCTGTATTAAAAGAAGTCGGTGTTGTAGATAGCGGAGGACAAGGACTTTTGTTTATTTATGAAGGCTTTTTAAGTGCGCTGAACGGCGAATTTGAAGCAGATGACTCTTTTGAACCTTCGCCAGGCGAAATGGATGAAATGGTGAATGCAGAACATCACCGCAGTGTCCAAGGACATATGGCTACAGAAGACATCAAATTTGGTTATTGTACGGAAATCATGGTCAAGATCGGTGAAGGTCCAACTGCCGACAGCAAATTCGATTATGAAACATTCCGCAACTATTTGGATGCTTTAGGAGATTCTCTGCTTGTGGTCAATGACGATGAGATCATCAAAGTCCATGTCCATACTGAACATCCAGGAGAAGTCATGAACTATGGTCAAAAATTCGGTTCATTAGTCAAAGTAAAAGTCGACAATATGCGTGTGCAGCACGAAACGATTTTAGAAAACGACAACGAACCTGCACCAGCAGCACCGAAAGCTTCTCGTGTTCCTTATGGTATCGTAGCGATTGCAGCAGGAAATGGTGTTCAAGAATTGTTCAAAAGCTTAGGTGTCAACTATGTCATCAGCGGCGGACAAACAATGAATCCAAGCACAGAAGATATCGTGAAAGCTATTGAAGAAGTGAATGCTGATAAAGTGATCATTCTTCCAAATAACAAAAATATCTTCATGGCAGCAGATCAAGCAGCCGAAGTGACTGAAATCCCAGCTGTCGTGATTCCTTCACGCACGATCTCACAAGGATTGACTGCAATGCTTTCATTCAACGATCAAGCTTCATTGGAAGAAAACAAAGAATTGATGACAGAAATGTTGTCAAATGTAGTCAGCGGACAAGTAACAAACGCAATCCGCGATACATCGATTGACGGTGTAGAAATCAAAGCAGGCGATTTTTTAGGCATGATCGATGGAAAAATCGTTGTCTCAATGCCGGACATCGCTGAAGCTTCTTTTGCCACACTGGAAAAAATGATTACAGAAGATACAGAAATCGTAACAATCATTTTCGGTGAAGAAGGAAAAGAAGATCAAGCAAACAAATTAGCGGACAAACTGACAGAAAAACATCCTGATTTGGAAATCGAGATCCACGAAGGCAATCAGCCAGTCTATCCATATCTATTTTCTGCAGAATAACGTTTCGTATTGAAGATCAAGTACAAATAATTTTGTTGAAGAGACTGGCTGACATATGTCCCAGTCTCTTTTAGACTAGTCATCTGGATAACAGAAAAGGAGGATTTTATGCGGGATTTGAAAGATCCGATCACCGTTCTGCAAGGTGTAGGAGAAAAACGAGCTGCCACGTTAAACGGCTTAGGAATCGAAACGATTGAAGATCTATTGACATATTATCCTTTTCGTTATGAAGATATCCAGGAACGAAGCTTGGAAGAAATCCAAGATCAGGAAAAAGTAACGTTAAAAGGATTAGTTGTTTCTCCTCCTGTAATGAGCCGGTTTGGGTATAAAAAAAGCAGACTTCAGTTTCGGATGATGCAGGACCACGATGTATTCAATGTGTCCTTTTTCAACCAGCCGTATTTAAAAGACAAGATCATTGTATCTGAAGAAATCGCTGTTTATGGAAAATGGGATGCCAAAAGAAAAGCATTAAGCGGGATGAAGATTCTTAGTTCACAAAACGATGACGGATTTTCGCCCATTTATCATGTCAACAAATCGATTCGTCAAAGCACATTAGTTGATTTGATCAAAAAAGGGTTCGCTGAATATGGTGAATTTATTGAAGAAAACCTTCCTCAATCATTAGTTGAAAAATATCGGCTTCTGGATCGTAAAACAGCAGTCCGCAGCATGCATTTTCCGAAAGACCGGGAAGAAAACCACCAAGCAAAGCGTCGAGTCGTTTTTGAAGAGTTCTTCCTTTTCCAAATGCAGCTTCAAGGATTGAAGAAAGCAGAAA
Source organism: Enterococcus faecalis 13-SD-W-01 (assembly GCA_000415185.1). Classification (GTDB taxonomy): domain Bacteria; phylum Bacillota; class Bacilli; order Lactobacillales; family Enterococcaceae; genus Enterococcus_B; species Enterococcus_B faecalis_A. The sequence goes on along the minus strand of KE351647.1, from coordinate 231,346 downwards.
AATCGGAAAAAAACGGACTGTCGATTTTATACGATGTTCAGCAGTTAAAAGAATTTACCCAAAAACTGCCCTTTGAACTAACGGACGCACAGAAGCGGGTGACCAATGAGATCTGTCGTGATTTGCGCAGCCCTAAACATATGCAGCGTCTGCTTCAAGGAGATGTAGGAAGCGGAAAAACAGTCGTGGCAGCTATTGCGTTATTTGCAGCAGTGACAGCAGGTTTCCAAGGCGCATTGATGGTTCCGACAGAGATTCTGGCACAACAGCACATGGAAAGTCTGCAGCAGCTGTTTGCTGATACAGATGTGAAATTAGGTCTTTTGACTGGTTCAAGCAAAGCTAAAGAGCGAAGAGAATTATTGGCAGAATTAGCCGCAGGAGATATCCAGATCATTGTAGGGACCCATGCGTTGATCCAAGAAGGGGTAGAATTCAAGAATCTTGGGCTTGTAATCACAGATGAACAGCATCGATTTGGTGTGAACCAGCGGAAAGTTTTACGAGAAAAAGGCTGGCGTCCAGATGTCTTATTCATGACAGCGACCCCGATCCCAAGAACATTAGCCATCACTGCTTATGGTGAAATGGATGTGTCGATCATCGACGAGCTTCCTGCAGGGCGAATCCCGATCGAGACACGATGGATCCGTTCGCCGCAATTAGACAGTGTGCTGGATTGGACGGGGAAAGAATTACGAAGAGGACATCAGATGTATGTGATTTGTCCGCTGATTGAAGAATCAGAAGCACTGGATGTAAAAAATGCCGTAGAAATCTATGAAAAACTAAAAGAATTTTATGCACCTGATTATGAAGTTGGTTTGCTCCATGGGAAAATGAAAAACCAAGAAAAAGAAGAAATCATGGAAACATTCAAAGAAAACAAGATGCAAATCTTGGTTTCTACAACAGTTATCGAAGTTGGTGTAAATGTGCCAAATTCAACAGTCATGCTGATCATGGATGCAGATCGTTTTGGTTTGGCACAGCTGCATCAATTGCGAGGCCGTGTTGGACGGGGGAAAGATGCTTCTTACTGCGTGCTGGTGGCGAATCCGAAAAACGAACTAGGTGTCGAACGGATGAAAATCATGACGGAAACAAATAATGGTTTTATTCTCAGTGAAAAAGATTTAGAATTAAGAGGACCAGGAGAAGTCTTCGGGTTTCGCCAATCCGGGCTGCCGCAATTTGCGATCGCTGATTTGGTTGCAGACGGCAATGTACTGGAAGTAGCGAGAGAAGAAGCTGCCGTTATTTGGCAGATAAAAGATTGGCACTTGCTGCCTGAATACCAGCCGCTGACGAACAGTCTGCAGCTGGAAAAGCATGATAATCGTTATTTTGATTAAAGGATATGCTATACTTGGACTGATTAAAACAAAAAGGAGTAAACCAAACCGATGAAAATTGCAGTAGACGCAATGGGCGGAGATAACGCGCCAAAAGCAATCGTTGAAGGCGTTTCTTTAGCCCAGCAAGATTTTCCGGATGTCGAATTCCTGCTTTATGGGAAAGAATCCGAGATCAAAAAATATTTAACAAATGAAAAGAATATCACTATTATCCATACTGATGAGAAGATCAACAGCGATGATGAGCCGGTCAAAGCAATTCGCCGCAAAAAGACTGCATCCATGGTCTTGGCTGCTCAAGCAGTCAAAAACGGTGAAGCAGATGCGATTTTTTCAGCTGGAAATACTGGTGCGCTGTTAGCTGCAGGTTTATTTATTGTAGGACGTATCAAAAATATCGAACGTCCTGGTTTGATGTCTACATTGCCAGTGATGGGCAAACCAGACAGCGGCTTTGACATGTTGGATCTAGGTGCAAATGCAGATAATAAAGCAGAGCATCTTTTACAGTATGCCGTTCTTGGTTCTTTCTATGCGCGTAAAGTTCGCGGTATCGGACGTCCAAGAATTGGATTGTTGAATAATGGAACAGAGCCGACAAAAGGAAGCGAAGTCACAAAACGGGCATTTGAATTACTTCAAGCAGAAACAAGCTTGAATTTTATCGGAAATGTCGAAGCGCGTGATTTGCTAAACGGTGTCGCAGACGTTGTCGTAACAGATGGATTTACTGGAAATGCCGTTTTGAAATCTATCGAGGGAACAGCTTTGAACTTGATGGACATGTTGAAAGCCTCGATCATGAATGAAGGTATCAAAGGAAAAATGGGTGCGATGCTGTTGAAGAATGGTTTGCGTTCATTGAAAGATGAAATGGATTATTCCCGCCATGGCGGAGCAGTTTTATTTGGGCTGAAAGCGCCAGTTGTCAAAACGCACGGTGCAACAGGACCGGATGCTGTTCGTTATACGATTCGCCAAATCCATACAATGTTGGAAACAAATGTTGTTGGGCAGCTTGTTGAACATTTCGAAAAAGAAGAAAACCAATAAATAGCTAAGATTTACCCCTTAATTTTTAAAAAAAGGTAGACATTATTGATAATTGTCAGTAAAATTAGCCTTGATTAAGGTAGTCTCTCTCGAAGTTGGAGGTGAAAAAATTGACTCGTGAAGAAGTATTTACTAAAGTAGCGAAAATCATTTCGAACCATTTTGATATGGATGCGGACAAAGTAACAGATGAGTTGAATATCAAAGATGATTTAAAAGCTGATTCTATCAGCATTATGGAATTCGTACTTGAATTAGAAGATGAATTTGGCACAGAGATCTCTGATGAAGATGCAGAACAAATCGAAACAGTCGGTGGTGCTGTAAACTACATCTCAGAACATTTGAAATAGACAAAAAGGACCGCAGCAGTGAAAAACTGCTGCGGTTTTTTTATTTTATAATTTTCATAAAAAAACATTTGTACTTATTTTTTCATTTGTACTTTAAATAGGAAATGTTCTCATAAAACAAACTAGAAGGCGCTTAAATAGACGGAGTTTTCTGACAATTTACAATTATAACAAAACAAGGGTTGCATGTTAAAACGTTTTTATATATAATTATTAAAAAACTATTATGCTATATTAAGAAAAGGATTTGTGGAATCCTTTTTTTCTATATAGAGAAATAGATGTCTTCCGTACTATTCAAACTTCTATTAACAAGAAGGCAGAAAGGGGTATTCGTTTGTCAGATAATCAATTATTAGATATTCAGAATCTGCACACAGGATTCAGGATCAAAGATGAGTTCTACGATGCTGTAGATGACGTCTCATTTACTTTAGACAAAAATGAGATTTTAGCCATCGTTGGAGAATCCGGATGCGGAAAGAGTACATTAGCTACTACTATTATGGGACTGTTAGATCCCAATAATACCAAAATCACCGGTGAGATCCTCTACAAAGACCTGAATCTGGTTGAATTAAACGAAACTTTATATAACAAGATTCGAGGAAATGATATTGGAATGATCTTCCAGGATCCGTTATCTGCTCTTAACCCTTTGATGCGAATTGAAGATCAAATCAAAGAAGGTCTATACTACCATACTAAAATGACACCAAATGAACGTCAAGAAAGAGCACTTGAGCTTTTGGAACAAGTAGGAATCCCAAATCCAGCACGCGTTGGACACCAATATCCGCATGAATTATCTGGTGGAATGAGGCAGCGTGTGATCATCGCCATCGCTATTGCCTGCAAACCGCCGATCGTTATCGCGGATGAACCGACGACAGCGTTAGACGTAACGATCCAGGCACAGATTTTAGATTTGCTGAAAGACCTTCAAGAAGAAACGAAAACCGGCATCATCTTGATCACTCACGATTTAGGAGTCGTTGCAGAAATGGCTGATCGTGTGGCAGTGATGTACGGCGGACAGTTTGTCGAAGTTGCAGAAGTCCAAGAGTTGTTTGACCATCCAAAACATCCATATACCCGTTCACTATTGAATTCCATCCCGCAAGAAGATGACCACGATGCTGAATTGCATGTTATAGAAGGTGTGGTTCCTTCACTAAAAAATATGCCAAGAAAAGGCTGCCGTTTTGCTCCGCGGATTCCTTGGATCCCAGAGAGCGCTCACGAAGAAAACCCGGTTTTACATGAAATAGCACCAGGACATCTTGTACGTTGTTCCTGCTATAAGCATTTTCATTTTAGAGACGAAAAAGGAGAGGTGTAGATGACAGAACTAATAACGATCAAAGACTTAAAAGTACACTATCCTATTCGCAGCGGTTTTCTGAACCGAGTAACAGACCATGTATTTGCTGTCGACGGGGTCGATTTCGTGATTGAAAAAGGAAAGACATATGGTTTGGTGGGCGAATCCGGATCAGGGAAATCAACGACTGGAAAAGCAATCGTAGGTTTGGAAAAAATCAGCGGCGGCGAGATCATTTATGAAGGAAAAGATGTTTCTCGCGCAAGCAACCGAAAAAAAATCGGCTATAACAAAGATGTCCAAATGATTTTCCAAGATTCGATGTCCAGCTTGAACCCTAAAAAACGTGTATTGGATATCATCGCAGAACCGATTCGAAACTTTGAACGGCTAAGCGATCAAGAAGAAAAGAAAAAAGTAAAACATTTGCTAGACATTGTCGGCATGCCGGAAGACGCCCTTTACAAATATCCTCATGAATTCTCAGGAGGACAGAGACAACGTCTAGGTGTTGCGCGAGCAGTGGCGACGAATCCAAAATTGATCGTAGCCGATGAGCCGGTATCTGCCCTTGACTTATCCGTACAGGCTCAGGTGTTGAACTTTATGAAACGAATCCAGCAAGAATTTGGCTTAAGCTACCTATTTATCTCTCATGATTTAGGTGTTGTAAAACATATGTGCGACAACATTGCGATCATGTATAAAGGGCGCTTTGTAGAAATCGGGACCAGAAAAGATATCTATGAAGATCCGCGCCACATCTACACGAAACGTCTCTTATCTGCTATTCCGAGAATCGACGTGGAGAATCGGGAAATGCATAAAGAAAATCGCCGCAAAGTTGAAAGAGAATATATCCAGAATCAGCAAAAGTATTATGATTCAGCTGGACGGGTATATGATCTGCATACGATCAATGAGACGCACAAAGTAGCATTAAGAGATGGAGGTGCTGACTAATGTGGAAAACGATTTCGCGTCGAGTATTGCTGATGATTCCGCAAGTCATCATATTAAGTATTTTGATTTTTCTATTAGCGCAAGCAATGCCAGGAGATCCTTTTACTGGGTTGATCAATCCGAACCAAGATCCTGCAGTTATTGAACAAATGAGAGCAGCAGCTGGGTTGAATGATCCATGGTATGAACAATATTTTCGTTGGATAGGAAATGCGTTACAAGGTGATTTTGGACAAAGTTTCTTATATAAACGAGAAGTTTCCTCACTGATTGGCGAACGTGTCGTCAATACATTATATCTTTCTGTTCTAACAGTTATTATTACCTATTTGATCGCGGTGCCGTTAGGAATGCTCGCAGGGCGTTACCAAAATTCGATTTTAGACAAAATCGTGGTCATTTATAACTTCTTCAGTTTTGCCGTTCCATTATTCATCTTTGGTCTGATCATGCTATTCGTTTTCGGTTACCGTTTAGGCTGGTTCCCAACAAGCGGATCACAAACATTAGGGATGCAAGGCGGAATAGTTGCTCAATTCTTTGACCGGATGAAATTCATTTTGCTTCCGGCAATCACACAAGCATTTTTAGCTACAGCAGTAACGATCCAGTATCTTCGAAGCGAAGTGATCGACTCCAAATCATTAGACTTTGTACGAACAGCCCGTTCAAAAGGTGTTCCTACAAGCAAAGTATTCAGCCGCCATATTTTCCGAAATGCAGCATTACCAATGGCTTCCCAGATGGGCTACGAAATCACTTCATTGATCGCAGGTTCCGTCGTTATTGAAAAAATCTTTGGTTATCCTGGTGTCGGAAAACTGTTCATCGATTCAATCGGTCAGCGGGACTACACAGTCATTACTTCTTTGGTCTTGATTTTAGGGATTGCGACATTAGTGGGTACGCTGCTTTCAGATATCATCATGAGTATCGTCGACCCGCGTATTCGAATCCAATAACGATCAACGACAGAAAGGAGAATGATGCAAATGAGTAATAAAACAAAAGAAGTCGCTCAAGAAAGCATCCCGCCAATGGGTATCCGGATGATTGCTCGAGAGTTCAAAAAAGATAAAATCGCGATTTTTTCTCTGGGACTGCTGGTCATTATTTTATTAGTGATATTTATCGGTGCGGTTCTTATAGATCAAGATAAAGTAATGTTTGTAAGTATTTTTGACAAGTATGCGCCGCCGGGAGCCGTTTCAATGAATGGTTCGCAGTATCTGCTTGGCGCAGATGAAGGCGGCCGGGATGTTTTTGGCCAGTTGATTATTGGTGCTAGAAACTCAGTCACAATAGGATTTGCTATTACGATCATCACATCGATCATCGGTGTGGGTCTTGGGATCATTTCTGGTTTTTACGGAGGACTCATCGATAACATTTTGATGCGTATCGTTGATTTCATCATGATTTTACCGATCATGCTGATCATCATCGTGTTTGTTTCGATCATTCCTCGCTACAACGTATGGTCTTTCATTTTTATCATGAGTGCCTTTTATTGGGTCGCAAAAGCGCGGCTGTTTAGAAGTAAGACTTTGTCGGAAGCACGCCGCGATTATGTCAATGCTTCTAAAACAATGGGTACCGGTGATTTCAAAATCATGTTTCGAGAAATCATGCCGAATCTTAGTTCATTGATCATTACCAACCTGACAATGAATTTTGCGGCAAATATCGGAATTGAAACAACGTTGACTTTCTTGGGCTTCGGTTTGCCGGCAAATGTGCCAAGTTTAGGTACATTGATTGGTTACGCCAGCAGCGGAGATGTTTTAGTCAATCGGCAATGGATCTGGTTACCTGCATCGATTCTGATCTTAGTTTTGATGTTGAGTATAAACTACGTTGGACAGGCGTTCAAACGCTCAGCTGATGCTCGCCAACGTTTGGGATAACACACATAGCAGGGGGGATATAGGAAATGAAGAAAAAAGTTTTTGGAATTGCAACACTGATGTCCGCAATGGTTTTAGCAGCTTGCAGCGGCGGAGGGGGAAACACCGACAACTCAGCCAACAACAATTCAAATGCCAGCAATGATGTAACTCAATTTCCGATTGCAATGGAAAACGACAACGATCCAATCGAAGACGGCGTGTTAGAAGCAGCTGTTGCAACAGACAGCCAATTCAAAGGATTGTTCCAGTGGGAGTTTTACCAAGATGCTTTCGACCGCATGTTTATGGAACCATCTCACGAAGCACTATTTTCCAATGATGATAACTTTAAGATCACGGATGACGGTGCTGCAACATTAGATTTGGATATAGACCGAAAAGTAGCAACAATCACTATTAAAGACAACGTCAAATGGTCAGATGGTGAAGATGTGACTGCAGATGATGTGATTTTCCCTTATGAAATCATTGGACATAAAGATTACACAGGTATCCGCTACGATGACACGTTCAGAAACATCGTAGGAATGGAAGAATATCATAATGGTGATTCAGATACGATTTCTGGTATCACAAAAGTAGATGATAAAACAGTTGAGATCGAATACAAAGAAGTTGAACCAAGTATGCTTCAATCCGGCGGCGGAATCTGGTCATATGCTGCGCCTAAACATACATTAGAAGGCGTAGAAGTCAAAGACATGGAATCCAGCGATCAAGTTCGTAAAGCGCCAGTTACATTTGGTCCATACTACATGAGCAACATCATTCCAGGCGAGTCAGTTGAATACTTGCCAAACGAACATTACTGGAATGGCACACCTCAATTGAAGAAAATCACGATGAAATCTGTTCCAACAGCAAGTGCTACTGAAGCGCTGAATTCAAAACTATATGATATGATTTTCCAAATGCCGACAGATACGTATGAATCTTATCAAGATGTAGAAGGATATACAAACCTTGGCCGTGAACAAACTTCATACACATATATCGGCTTCAAATTAGGAAAATGGAACGCAGATACACGTTCTGTCGAATATGATCCTAATTCAAAAATGGCTGACAAATCATTGCGCCAAGCAATGGGTTATGCTTTAGACAATGATGCTGTGGGCGAACGTTTCTATGCTGGTTTGCGTCGTAATGCAACAAGCTTGATCCCGCCAGTATTCAAATCTTTCCACGATGATGAAATGGAAGGATTTACGCAAGATATCGACAAAGCAAATAAATTATTGGATGACGCTGGTTTTAAAGATGTAGACGGCGACGGTTTCCGTGAAGACAAAGACGGCAACGAGTTAGTTATCAACTTTGCTTCTATGTCTGGCGGAGAAACAGCACAGCCTCTTGCAGATTACTACGTTCAACAATGGAATGAGATTGGTTTGAAAGTAGAATATACATCAGGCCGTTTGATCGAATTCAATGCTTTCTATGACCGTTTGGAAAATGATGATCCTGAAATCGATGTTTACCAAGCAGCTTGGAGTACAGGAAATGATCCAAATCCTGTAGGTCTATGGGGAGCAAATGCAGCATTCAACTACACACGTTATGAGTCAGACAAGAACACAGAGTTGATCAACAACATCAATTCAAGTGAAGCGTTTGATGAAGATTACCAAACGAACGCTTATAGAGAATGGCAGCAATACGCATTTGAAGAAGCTTTTGCGATCCCGACATTGTTCCGTAATGAGATTTTGCCAGTAAACAATCGCGTAAAAGATTGGGATTGGTCTTATGAAGCATCAAATCCATGGGCAAAAGTGACAGTAACTTCAGAAAACAGAGAATAATCAATCTGAAAATATTAAAAAGAAACTCGCTGGACCATTCAACGTCCAGCGGTTTTTTTGTTTTTTAGGTAAAAACTTCTTTCCAGCTCCTATTCTTAAGCCTTTGTTTACTTTTGACTCAAGCATTTCAAAAACAGAGAAAAAACAGTATAATAGGGAGGTATTATAAAAAATCCCTACAGAAGGAATGTGGAGAATGGACAATCAGCTGACACAAGAACTTAAACAAACATACCACATCGTTTTTCATGACTTAAACTTGCTCGAACAAGCTTTTACCCATTCATCCTATGTGAATGAGCATCGCAATTTAAACTTATCTGACAATGAACGGTTAGAATTTTTAGGCGACGCAGTTTTGGAATTGATGGTTTCGCAATATCTATATTGTGTATTTCCAGAGATGCCAGAAGGAAAATTGACAAAGATGCGTGCTGCCATCGTTCGAGAAGATAGTTTATCGAAATTCGCAAAAGAATGCCATTTTGATCAATATGTGCTTTTAGGAAAAGGGGAAGAAAATTCTGGCGGAAGACAACGCCCCGCATTGTTATGCGATCTTTTCGAAGCTTTTTTAGGCGCATTATATTTAGATCAAGGATTTGAAGCAGCACATGCATTTATTGAAGCTGTTATTTTTCCGAAAATCCAAGCGGGTGCTTTTTCACATGAGATGGATCACAAAACAAAATTGCAAGAAGTTTTGCAAAAAGCAGGAGATGTCATTATTGACTATCGTCTGATCAACGAAGAAGGTCCAGCCCACGAACGTATTTTTTCAATCGAAGTCTATGTCGATGATCGATTGATTGGCGTTGGCCAAGGTAAATCAAAAAAATTAGCGGAACAAGCTGCTGCGGAAAATGCATTAGCAGCCTTAATAAAGTAAGTGAGGGAAACTATTCGTGTATTTGAAACGAATCGAAATCGCCGGTTTTAAATCATTCGCTGATCGAACAGTGATTGATTTTGAGAATAGCGTAACAGCGGTGGTTGGTCCAAACGGCAGCGGAAAAAGCAACATTACAGAAGCTATCCGCTGGGTCATGGGTGAACAATCAGCCAAAAGTTTACGCGGCGGAAAAATGCCGGATATCATTTTCGCGGGATCAGATTCCCGCAAACAATTGAATATAGCAGAAGTAACCGTTGTGCTGGACAACAGTGACCATTATTTGCCATTGGAATACAACGAAATCAGTATCAGCCGCCGTTATCGAAGAACTGGCGAGAGCGAATTCTCGATCAATAAACAAAGCTGCCGCCTGAAAGATATCCAAGAATTATTTATGGATTCCGGGCTAGGAAAAGAATCCTTTTCAATCATTTCCCAAGGTAAAGTAGAAGCCATTTTCAGCAGCAAACCAGAAGATCGCCGTGGGATTTTCGAAGAAGCAGCAGGTGTACTGAAATACAAACAGCGTAAGAAAAAAGCAGAGCAAAAGCTTTTTGAAACAGAAGATAATCTAAGTCGGGTCCAAGATATCATCCATGAACTGGAAGAGCAGTTAGTTCCTTTAGCGAGTCAAAGTGAAACGGCAAAAGAATTCTTGAAATTAAAAGAAGAGCTGACTCAAACAGATGTTTCTTTGTTGATCGCAGAAATCAAACAAGCACAGCAAGAATGGGAAAAGCAATCAGCAGAACTCACACGCTGCACCAAACAATTGGACGCACTGAATGCGCAGATCGAAGAACATGAAACAGTGCTTATCGGCTGGCGCAAACAGAAAAACCAAACTGATCGTTTGATGGAAAAAAATCAGCAAAAACTTCTGACTTTATCAGAAAAACTGAAGCAAACGGAAGGGCAAAAAGAAGTCCTGATCGAGCGCTCGAAACACACGAAAAAAAGCTCAAAAGAATACCAAGATGCGTTGAAAGAAGCCGAAAGCAAAGTCGCGCATTTTGAAAAACTTTATGCAGAATTAGCAGAAACAGCCAAAGAAAAAGAAGCAGAAATCCAAGAAGCGGAAACCCGTTTTGTCCATACACAGCAAGAATTGGAAAAGTACCAAAAATCAACAAAAGAACTGTTGGCAGAACTCCGTGATCAATATGTTGATTTGATGCAGGAACAAGCTTCAGTCAGCAACGAGCTGAAATATCTTGAAAGACAGCACCAGCAAGAAACGGCCAAGAATCAGCAGACATTAGCAAAACAATCCGAAGTTTCTGCGACAGTTGCAGAACTGATGGTCCAAAAACAAGAATTAACAGAGAAACAGCAGCAACTTGTGCGCCTATTCTCTGAACAAAAAGCGCGTTTTGCAGAAGTACAAACGGAATTACAAACAGCACAAGAAGCATTTGCGAAAGAGCAGCAGCAAATGTACCAGCTGATGAACCAAGTCCAGCAATTACGCGCACGACAAAAAAGTTTGCAGGAAATCCAAGAAAATTATTTTGGTTTTTATCAAGGCGTTCGTCTTGTCCTTCAACACAAACAGCAATTGTCAGGCGTCGTTGGTGCAGTTGCGGAATTGATCGAAGTTCCTGAAGAGTTTACACTAGCTGTTGAAACAGCTTTAGGCGGCGCAGCACAGCACATCATTATGGAAAATGAAATCGATGCGCGTAAAGCAATCACTTACTTGAAGCAGCAACGCGGCGGTCGGGCAACTTTCTTGCCATTGACAACGATCAAACCACGTCAGCTTCCAGATCATATCATCGCTCAAGCACAAGAAATCGATGGGTTCATGGGCGTTGCAGGACAACAAGTTGCTTTTCCGGAAAAAATCCAAACAATCGTCGATAATCTTCTAGGAACGATCCTTTTGGCAAGAGATCTGGAAAGTGCGAATGCGCTGGCTAAAAAAATCCGCTACCAGTATCGAGTCGTTTCTTTAGAGGGCGATGTGATGAATGCAGGCGGATCAATGACTGGTGGTGCCAATAAACGCGGCAACCAAGGCAGTTTGTTTGCACAAAATCAGGAATTGAAACAATTGACGAATGATTTTGAACAAGCAGACCAAAAATTGAAATCGAAAGAAAAACAAGTCCAAGCCTTGCAGCAGCAAGTCCAGAAGTTAAGTGAAGAACAAGAAGAACTTCGCTCAGCCAATGAACAAATGCGTTTTAAAGAACAAGAAATCGATAATCAGCTGCAAAATGTAAGCAATGATTTGTCGCGCTTTGAAAAAGAACAACAGATATCTAATTTTGAAACAAGAGAATTACAACAATTCCTTGCTGAATATCAAGCACAAAAAGAAGAGCTGACACGTAAGCATCAAGAAATCGAGGCACAACGCCAATCGATTGATGAAGAAATCAAATCGCTGAACCAGGAAAGCGATCAGATGGAAGAAAAACGAATCAAGCTACAAAATCAGCAAGCGCAAGAACAAGCAAGTCTCGCCGTGTTGAAAGAACAGTACAATCACTTGCAGATCCAGCTTCGCGGGGCACGTGTCCAAAAAATGGAAGCTGTCGAAAAACAAGAGAATATCACGAAACAACTGGCAGCTTTAACTGCGGACTTTTCAGATCATGAAGTGACAGAAGAGAGTCTGACAGCGCAAATCAATGAATTATCTATACAGCGTGAACAGCTGCAAGAAGAATTGCACAATGCCAAAAGCGAACGAGAAAGTATCCAAGAAAAAATCGATGCGGGTGAAGCGAAACAAGCAGCACAAAACCGTGAGCAAAAAGAGTATTTGACGCAGCAGACCAAAATCGATGTCCAAAAAAATCGTACAGAGATGACATTAGAAAACCGAATGAATTATCTATCTGGTGAATACCAGCTGACATTCGAACAAGCACTTCAAGAGTATACTGAAACAGAAGCAATCGATGAAGCGAAAGAGCAAGTCGCAGTATTGAAAGAAAAAATCGAAAAACTTGGTCCAGTCAACTTGAATTCGATCGAACAATACGATCAGGTAAACGAACGTTATGAATTCCTGGTTTCCCAAAGAGATGATCTTTTATCTGCAAAAAATCAATTGTTCGACACAATGACTGAGATGGACAATGAAGTAAAAACACGCTTCAAAGAAGTTTTTGAGGCTATCCGTAAAGAATTTAAAGTCGTCTTTCCAAACATGTTCGGCGGTGGTCGGGCAGAGTTAGTGCTGACAGATCCAACCGATTTGCTGAAAACTGGTATTGAGATCGAAGCACAGCCGCCTGGCAAAAAATTACAGAATCTAAGTTTGCTTTCTGGCGGAGAACGCGCGCTGACAGCAATCGCACTTCTATTTTCGATCATCCAAGTCCGTCCAGTACCATTCTGTATTCTGGATGAAGTAGAAGCTGCCCTAGACGAAGCAAATGTCGCACGTTTCGGACGCTATTTAAGCAATTTCCAAGACGATACCCAGTTTATCGTCGTCACGCACCGTAAAGGAACGATGGAAGCTGCTGATGTTTTATATGGTGTTACGATGCAGGAATCTGGTGTATCAAAAATCGTTTCCGTTCGGATGGAAGACGTGAAAGAAGACGGAAAAATCGAAGCAGTCGAGAAGTAGGGAGAAAATATGATCAAATTAGTCGCCATAGATTTAGATGGCACATTATTGAACGAAGAAAAATGTATTTCTGACAGAAACAAAGAAGCACTAAGAAAAGCCAAAGAACAAGGCGTGAAAATCGTCTTGTGCACTGGCCGCCCTTTAGCGGCAATGGCTCATTATTTGGAAGAATTGACACTTGTCGAAGAAGGTGATTTCAGTATCACTTTCAACGGCGGATTAGTCCAACAAAATGATACAGGTACGATCATTGAAAAAAAAGTCATGCAAGTTTCAGATATCCAAGCATTGTACGAGCTGGCTGCACAATTAGAGTTACCTTTAGATGTGTTATCTGACGGAACTGTTTTACAATTGCCGACAGCTCCTGAAAAGCAATCTTTGTATAACGTATTGAACAGCCTGCTTGACTTCCAAACAGCAGAATTAGAGATGATCACAGAAGATATGATTTTGAACAAAGCAGTTATCGCTTATGATCAATCAATTCTCGATCCAAAAATCCAAGAAATCCCAGCACATTTCCATGAGAAATATGAAATCATCAAGACAAGAAGTATGTTGCTGGAATTTATGCCTAAAGGAGTTACCAAAGCTTACGGTATCTCACTTTTAGCAGCAGATTTAGGGATCTTGCCAGAAGAAGTCATGGCGATCGGTGATGAAGAAAATGACTTGCCAATGGTCGAATATGCTGGAATGGGTGTGGCGATGGACAATGCTGTGGATGCAGTAAAAGCAGTCGCAAATTATATCACTTCAAGCAATGAAGAAGACGGCGTTGCCGAAGTTATCGAAAAATTTGTATTAGCATAGGGGGGAAAACATGGGATTTTTTGACAAAATCAAACGCGCGTTTACTGGAGAAGAAAAACCAGAAGAAACAGAAGTCCAAGTCCAGGAAAAATATGACAAAGGACTGGAAAAAACACGTAAAACATTCGGCGAGCGGATGAATGAACTGTTCGCAAATTTCCGAACAGTCGATGAAGACTTTTTTGAAGAATTAGAAGAAACATTGATCGGTGCAGATGTCGGTTTTGAAACAGCAATCAAAATCAGCGAAGATTTGCGCCAAGAAGTAAAATTGCGTAATGCAAAGAAACCTGCTGAGATCCAAAACGCGATCATCGAAAAATTAGTCGACCTTTATGAACAAGAAGGCATGAACGAAGTCAACGAATTAACAATCAATGAAGATGGACTAACTGTTATGTTATTTGTTGGTGTCAACGGTGTCGGAAAAACAACCAGCATCGGAAAATTAGCACATCAATACAAAACAGAAGGCAAGAAAGTCTTGTTAGCTGCTGCGGATACATTCCGAGCAGGTGCAATTGATCAATTAGTTATTTGGGGCGAACGCGCAGATGTAGAAGTCGTACGCGGCAAAGCTGGCGGCGATCCAGCAGCGGTCGTTTTTGATGCGATCACCAAAGCCAAAGCAGAACAAGCCGATATCCTTTTAGTCGATACAGCAGGACGTCTGCAAAACAAAGTCAATTTGATGAACGAATTGGACAAAATCAAGCGCGTGATTCAGCGTGAATTGCCAGAAGCCCCGCAGGAAACGTTATTGGTCTTAGATGCTACAACAGGACAAAATGCCATGGTCCAAGCAAAACAATTCAAAGAAACAACTGATGTTACTGGTTTAGTGTTAACAAAATTGGATGGTACAGCAAAAGGCGGTATCGTTTTGGCCATTCGAAATGAACTTCATTTACCAGTCAAATTGGTTGGTTTAGGTGAAGGAATCGATGATCTAGAACCATTTGATCCAAATGATTTTGTCGTTGGACTCTTCAAAGGTCTGCTCCAAAAAGAAGATTAATCTGTAAACAAAAAAATAAAGACTGGTTTCCCTTTCGCAGCCGATCATTCAGCTAGCGAGATGGAAATCAGTCTTTTTGTGTTATTTAGAAGTATGGAAAAATGGATCATTCAATGCATACTTTTCTTTTTCTAAACGGGTTTTCTGGATTTTTTCTGTAATAATTTTTTCTGCGTCAGGCGAACTGTAATCTTCAATCTTTTTGTCGACTTCAGCGAGGTTCGTCTGCAAAGTTTCTAATTGTTCAAGCACATTCTGACGATGGTTTTCCAATAATTGACGACGAGATTCGATTGAGGAGGTACCTTGCATACAGTAGTCGATGTATGTGCGGATATCTTTCAGCGGCATTCCGGTATTTTTTAGACAACAAATCGTGTAAATGAAGCCTAAATCAGATTCGGTGAATTCGCGATAACCAGAATCATTTTTTGAGACAAAAGGTAAAAGACCTTGTTTGTCATAATAACGTAAAGTATATATAGAAAGATCAAAAATCTCTGATACTTCTTTAATCGTATAAGTCATAAATCTTGCTCCTTTTTAGTTGCACTAGAGTGTAGTCTAGGGTTTAAAGTCACTATAACGCAACACATTATTTTTCACAAACAACAACTAAGAATAGAGGGAATACTTATGAAAAAATATATATTAGTGACTGGCGGAACGGGTTTTTTAGGGATGCAATTGATTTATGGATTGTTACAAGAAGGCTATCCAGTAAAAACAACCGTGCGATCTTTAAAAAGTAGTCAACGTGTTATCGAAACATTGAAAAAGAACGGTGCAAAAAATATAGAAAATCTAGTGTTTGCTGAAGCAGATTTAACGAAAGATGATCATTGGGAAGAACTGATGGCAGACTGTGAATATGTATTCAGTATGGCTTCTCCTGTATTTTTCGGAGAACCAGAAAATGAAGATGAATTGATTCGCCCAGCAAAAGAAGGGATCATTCGTATATTGAAAGCAGCTAGCCATTCCAATATAAGACGCGTAGTGATGACCTCAAATTTTGGCGCAATCGGCTTTAGCAATAAAAACCACCAAAAGATAACGACAGAAGCAGATTGGACGGATGAAAATGAAGCTGGCTTATCGATCTATGAAAAATCAAAATTATTAGCGGAAAAAGCAGCATGGGCGTTTGTAAAACAAGAAAAACCCTCTTTTGAATTTGCAACAGTGAACCCTGTCGCCATTTATGGTCCTTCTTTAGATGAACATTTTTCTGGCAGTTTCAGCCTTCTGACAGGTTTGTTTGATGGAACTTTCAAACGAATTCCACCGCTTCCGTTGAATGTTATAGATGTTCGAGATGTCGTTTCTTTGCATATTCGCAGTATGTTTGTACCAGAAGCCGCAGGAGAACGTTTCATTGCTTCTGCTGATGGGCAAATTTCTTTAGTTGAAATCGCAGAACTGATCCAAAAAAAACGCCCAGAAATTGCTGGCAAATTGTCACTAAAACAGTTACCGAATTGGGCTGTAACTATAGGTGCATTATTCAATCAAAGAGCAAAAGAAGGAAAACTATTAATGGAAATCAATCGTGACATCAGCAATGAGAAAGCAAAACAACTCTTAGGTTGGAAGCCAACCAAAACAAATGAAGAAGCTGTGCTGGCTGGAATCGACAGCATGATAAAATATAATGGAAAAGAATGGTTTACCAAATAACTATTTAAATAACAGTAGAAAAATCTTTTGATAAAACTGTGCTTCATTTATGAAAGCAATAACAATCAGCAACCTTTTTTTTCTTCCTCATTTCTACTATAATGACAATGACACCAAGTGGAGGAAATCAAAATGAACATAAATGAATTATTGCAGCATCCAAGCGTACTTCCTTACATCGAACAAGCTCGTTTTGGTATTGAGCGTGAAGGACAGCGCGTGACTTTGTCAGGGAATTTAGCACAAACAGAACATCCAGATGTTTTAGGCGATCGCTCCTATCATCCATATATACAAACTGATTTCAGCGAAACACAGTTAGAAGTAATCACGCCAGTAACAGAATCAATCGACGAACTGTTTCAGTATTTGGAAGCAATCCATGATGTAGCTGCTCGCTCGATTCCAGAAGATGAATTGATTTGGCCTTTGAGTATGCCGCCTGCTTTACCAGAAAAAGACGAAGATATCCTTATTGCCAAGTTATCGACTTTTGAAGATGTTTTATATCGACGTTATTTAGCAAAAGAATACGGTAAAAGGAAACAAATGGTCAGCGGTATCCATTTCAACTTTGAATTTGGCGATGATTTATTAAAACAATTGTTTAACCTGCAAACAGAGCAAACAGATTTCGCTGATTTCAAGACGGATCTATATATGAAAGTCGGTCGA
Organism: Enterococcus faecalis 13-SD-W-01; assembly: GCA_000415185.1. GTDB lineage: Bacteria > Bacillota > Bacilli > Lactobacillales > Enterococcaceae > Enterococcus_B > Enterococcus_B faecalis_A. The sequence continues at coordinate 213,901 of KE351647.1, read as the reverse complement.
AACTTTTTGCGTTATCGCTGGTTATTGACTTATCTGTATGGCGCATCACCTGTCAGCGAAGCGAATTACTTTGTTGATGAGGAAATGCCTCAAGAACCTGTTCGAAGTATCCGAAACAGCAGCTACGGTTACAGAAATCGACCAAATGTAAAAGTTTCTTATCGTTCAATGGAAAGATATCTTGCAGATATTGAACGCATGGTAGACGAAGGAAAACTTTCTGAAGACAAAGAGTTCTATGCCCCTGTACGCTTTAGAGGCGGCAAAAAAGTAGCAGATTTAGCAAAAACAGGTGTCCGTTATATCGAATTACGAAATATTGACTTAAATCCCTACGACCGCTTAGGGATCACGAAAAACGAAGTACGTTTCTTGCAATTATTCCTCTTACTGATGTTATGGACAGAAGAAAAAGAGGCTGCTGATGAATGGGTCGCAGCAGGAAACCACTGGAATGATGAAACAGCATTAGAAAATCCATTAGCAAAAACAGCACAATATGAAGAAGGGCTTACACTTTTAGCTGAAATGAAAGAAATGCTGACAGCGTTAGGTTTAGATCAAGAAATCGAACTTGTGAACCAAATGAAACGTTGGCTGGATGATCCAGAACTTACGCTTGCAGCACGTTTGTATCAAGAAAGCCAAGCTAGCAGCCAGCATGAGTTAGCAATGGCACTTGGTCAGGAATATTACCAAGAAAGCCATGAACGCCCTTATCAATTAGCTGGTTTCAGAGAAATGGAATTGTCTACGCAAATCATGTTATTTGATGCTATCCAAAAAGGAATCGAAGTCACTGTTTTGGACGAACAAGATCAATTTGTTCGTTTACAATTCAAAGATCATATCGAATATGTAAAAAACGCGAATATGACAAGCAAAGATCAATATATCGTACCGTTGATCATGGAAAATAAAATCGTGACAAAAAAAGTGCTGGAAAAAGCAGGTTTCCGTGTGCCAAAAGGGGCTGAATTCACATCGATGGAAGAAGCTTTGAGGGCTTATCCTCGTTTTGAAAAACAAGCGTTTGTTGTCAAACCAAAATCAACGAATTATGGTTTAGGAATCACGATTTTTAAAGAAGGCGCGGCATTTGACGATTATCGTACAGGACTGAAACTTGCTTTTGATGAAGATTCTGCCGTACTTGTTGAAGAATTTCTTCCAGGGACAGAATACCGATTCTTTGTCATTGATGGGAAAACAAAAGCCATCTTGTTGCGTATTCCTGCAAATGTGGTGGGTGATGGCATCCATACAGTTGAAGAATTAGTCAATGACAAAAATCAAGATCCATTAAGAGGAACCAATCACCGAGCACCTTTGGAATTGATCCAGTTAGGAGAACTTGAACAATTGATGCTCAAAGAACAAGGCTTGACGACAGCTTCAATTCCTGAAAAAGAACAAATCGTTTATCTGAGAGAAAACTCCAATATCAGTACTGGCGGGGATTCAATCGATGTAACAGATGAATTTTCAGAAGCTTACAAAGAAATCGCAGAAAAAGCTGTCATAGCGTTAGGAGCAAAAATCAGCGGAATCGACTTGATTATTCCTGACAAAGAAGTTGACCCATCCACAACACCTGAAGCTTATGGAATCATTGAAGCAAACTTCAATCCAGCAATGCACATGCATGTCTATCCTTTTGCAGGAAAAAGCAGAAGATTGACGCAAGATGTCTTGCACCTTTTATATCCAGAAGTAATGTAAAAAAAAACACCGTGAAAAAGCTATTTTCACGGTGTTTTTCTTGTGTCAATCTTCTTTCAACATATTCAATTGGATAGTAGAGACAAGCAGATAATAAAAGATGCTGCAGATCAAAAAAATCAAAAAACTGAATAGCATTGGATGAAAAGGCGTGAAATCAAGCGAATGCTTTGGCATACCAATAACGTATTTTCCAATATCAAGTAATTTCAACCATGTATCTGTGTTCAATTGCTGGAAGGCAATGACAAGAAGAGAAGGAATAAAAATCAATAATCCCATAAAAATCATTTTTTGTGTCTTAGTAATAACACTAAATAATGTACCAAGCAATAAGAAAATCGAAGAAAAGGCAATCATGATCATCATACCTAAAACAAACACAATCACAGAATTACTTAAATCAGAATGGAAATGATGGCCGTAAATTTTGGTGAAATCATCGATCACATGGATAAATGGTAATTTTGATGTGAGATACTGAAAAAAATCAGAAACCAGCAGTAAAGACAAGCTGCCTAAAACAATCGTGATAATCGAAGAGATAAACATTGTTTTCCTTGAAACGCCATTTTGAAATAGAAATTTTAAACCTTTAGAAGTAACAAACAATGTTGCGATTCCGCTATAAATAAAAGCAGAAATGAGTGGATTTCCAATCGGTATCGGTGCATTTGCACTTATTGCGAAAACGCCTGGTAAAACAATCGAAAAGAACAGCCAATACAAGAAAAAGATTCCCAGCAGACGATAATAATTAGCTAAACGATACTTTGTCGCAGCTTGAATACGCATTATAATTCACTCTCTTCTTTCGTTAAATTGATAAATAGTTTTTGCAGATCCATAGGTTCGATTATGATTTCTTCCGGCAAAGTTGTTCTGTCTATAACATCTAAAGTATAAGCAGTCATATGATTGCCAAGTGAATCAGTACCGATGATCTGATAAGGTTTGATGAACGTTTCTACTGCAAATTTTTCACCTGAGATCGTGCTGGCTCTAGAAAGGATTTCTTCTGTCGATGCATTCAAGATGATCTCACCATTTTTTATCAAGATGATTTTCTCAAGCAAGTTTGCGATTTCTTCAATCAAGTGGGTAGAAATAACAAATGTTCTAGGACGATCCATATAAGCAGCAATCAATTCTTTATAAAAAAGATCACGATGTGTTGCATCCAAACCTAACACTGGCTCGTCTAAGAAAATAAAACGGCAAGGCACGCACAAAGCGACGATCAATTTAGCGATTGAACGATAGCCCGTTGAAAGTTTGCCAAATTTTTTAGTAGTATCTAATTTAAATTTTGCTGCAAGCTGGTTTGCTAATCCAAAATCAAAATCGCCATAAAATTCTTCAGTCCATTTGAAGATATTTTTGATTTTCATTTGATCAGGATACAAATCGTTTTCACTTGTTAGAAAGAAATGACGTTGGATTTTTTCATTGTCAAGATTGGTTTCATTTTGAAAAAGACATTCGCCAGTATCAGAAAAAATACGGTTATTGATGATATTCAATAATGTACTCTTTCCAGCGCCATTTCGACCTAGCAGACCATAAATGGTATTTTCTTCAAAGATAAGATTGATATTTTTTAGCACTTGGTTCTTTTTATATGTTTTAGAGACATTTGATAACTCAATCGTCATTTTTGTACCCTCTTTCTATCAAATAAATCACGTCGTTTTTTGTAAGTCCTATTTTTTTAGCATCTGAAATCAGTGCTTCAATCTGATCAGCAAAAAAGGCTTCTTTTTTTTCGGCTTTTATTTTTTCTAAAGCCCCATAAGCAACAAACATACCTATTCCTCGTTTTTTTTCTAAAATATTTTCAGATACTAAAAGGTTCATTCCTTTCAATACAGTTGCAGGATTCATATTGAAATTTTTTGAGATCTCTGTCGTAGAAGGAACTTGCTGCCCTTCAGGAAAGCTGCCAATGAGAACAGCTTCTTTGATTTGGTCTGCAACTTGGATGTATAAAGGGATATTGCTCGAGTAATTAAATTCCATGGTCTTCCAACTTTCTTTTTGCACATGTGGTTAGTTAGTTGTGTAACTAAGTATATGACTAAAAATTAATTTGTCAATCTTTATTTCAAAAAAGGAGAGAAGAGTGACAAAGGGGAAAAAATTTTGAGATAAAGAAACCGCCCTGCAATGAATCTTGTTCATCGCAAGGCGGGCTTAGTTTAATGGAAAAGTTTACTCCAAAAACTTTCTTTTTTATCTTCTGTTTGCTCAGGCTCTTCTTGTTGAGTTGCTGTTTTTGGATATTTTTCCTCAATATCGATCACAGGTTCATTGACGGCTTCTTTAGCGGTCAGTAATAAACCAAAACTTTCAGGCTCAGCTGTGACAAAGTCGTTGATCACAGTAAAATGAGCTTTTTTCTGTGTAGCCAATTGAATATACGTGCTTTGCAGCGATTCTGGCATTGCACCATTCAGCAAAATAGAAGCATCAGGGTATCTGTCTAGTTCATCTAACAAATGCGACTGATTTTCTGGCTTTTTCATTTCAGAAATAGTCATACTCAGATAACATCTTTCTCTAAAGGTTCCCATGTATTTATGCTGTTCGTCAGGATTTACTAACGGGCTGCCATAACGACCTTTGTCCAAATGTTTTTTTACTTCATCTTGTGACAAGAAAATACCTCCCTTGGCTTTGTCGTGCATCCATTATATCACAGAAAAAAATAAGTTTGAAAAGATAAAAAAGCGGTTGCTTTTGCTCAATTCTTCACTTAGAATTAAATAAGAATGAAAATCATTCTCAATTAGACGAGGAGATTTTAAATGCGTTATTTTAGATTAATCATTACTTTGATTTTTTTGAGTACTGTCTCGCTTTTGATTGGTGTTTCTCGTATCCAATTAAGCGATATCTTTGATTTAAGCAGCCAAACGGGGCAATTGCTGCTTGTCACGCGCATACCGAGAACGGCAAGTTTACTTCTTTCAGGAGCGATGATGAGTATTTGTGGATTAATCATGCAGCATATCACTCAGAATCGGTTTGTTTCACCAACAACAGCAGGTACGATCGACAGCGCACGCCTTGGTATTTTAAGTGTCATGCTTTTTCTGCCGAACGCGGCAATCAGTGTTCGGTTTCTGACGGCGTTTCTCTTTGCTTTTGCCGGAACATTTTTATTTTTAGGTCTAACTCGTTTATTACCGAAAAGCAATCAGATGATGCTGCCGCTGGTAGGGGTCATGTTTGGGAATATCTTAGGCTCTGTCGCTTCTTTTTTTGCTTATCAATATCAGCTGGTCCAGAATATGTCTTCCTGGCTTCAAGGAAACTTTGCTACGGTGATGCGAGGAAGTTACGAATTGCTGTATCTGACAGTGCCGTTATTCATCATTATCACTTTTTTTGCTTACCATTTTACGATTTTAGGTCTGGGAGAATCCTTTGCGGTGAATCTCGGGTTAGATTACCAAAAGATGCAGCTGTTAGGTATTGGACTAGTTTCGATGACAAGCGCCGTTGTTTTGATCATGGTGGGCACCATTCCTTTTTTAGGTGTGATCATTCCAAATATCATCGCTCGGGTTTATGGCGATCATGTACAAGGAACGCTGGGATTAACGGCTTTTTGGGGAAGTGTTTTTCTTATCAGCTGCGATATAGTAGCTCGGCTTGTTATTTTTCCTTATGAGATTCCTGTGAGTGTGATCGTAGGGATCGTTGGCGGTTTGGTATTCATTTATCTGCTGACAAGGAGGAAGAAACTTGCGTAATAAAAAAACGTATTTATTTCTTATCCTAACAATAGCAGCGACAGCTTTCTGTGTTTTGTATTTAACTTTTCAAACGTATGGCAACTGGCAATTTGCTTGGCAGATTCGAAGCAGACGGGTAGCGGCTTTCGTGCTGACTGCACTGGCAGTGAGCGGTTCAACAATTAGTTTCCAGACTGTGACGAGAAATCAATTTTTAACGCCTTCGATTTTAGGAATGGATTCTCTTTATATCTTGATCCAAACACTTTTGTTTTTTGTCGTTGGCGGAATCACTATGCTCCAGCAAACAAGTATTGCGTTTTTTTTCGGTAATATTTTCTTGATGACTGGATTTAGTTTATTACTCTTTTCTTTTTTGCTGAAGAAAGAACAAGGAAACTTGTTTTTATTGTTAATGATTGGGATGATTTTAGGAACTTTATTCAGCAGTATCAGTACTTTTCTGCAAGTCATCATGGATCCAAATGAGTACGATCTTTTGCAAGGACGGCTTTTCGCTAGTTTTGGCAATATTCCGATCCAGTACTTGCTTCCTGGGTCAATTCTAATTGCAGGTTGCTGGTTTGTATTATTTAAATTCCATCGTTATTTAGATGTTCTTCATCTAGGCAGAGAACAAGCTGTAAATTTAGGTGTAGATGTGGATCGGCTGCAGTTTTTGATTCTTTGTTGTGTAAGTATTATGACAGGCAGTGCAACTGCGCTTGTAGGACCAATAACATTTTTAGGCTTTATTGCTGCCAATGTGAGTTATCGTTTGTTTGCATCTCACAGACACAAAGAATTATTTTTTGGCAGTTTTTTGATTGCAGTTATTTTTTTAATAGGCGGACAGTTTTTCGTGGAACATGTCTTTGGCTGGCGAACGACAGTGAGTGTAGTGGTTGAATTTGTCGGCGGTGTGTACTTTGTTGGAAAGCTGCTTCGAGAAAGGAAAACAGTACAGTGATCGATTTAAGAAATGTAACCAAAAGTTATCAAGACAAGTGTGTTGTCAATAATGTAAAAGTTCAGATACCTAATCAAAAATTAACCGCTTTTATTGGTCCAAATGGCGCAGGAAAATCAACTGTCTTATCAATGATTAGCCGATTGCTGCCTAATGATGCTGGTGAAATCTACTTAGATCACAATGAAGTGAAATCTTGGAAATCACAAGAGTTAGCAAAACGTTTATCGATTTTAAGACAGGCAAATAGTACGAATCTGCAACTAACTGTTAGAGAATTAGTAGAATTTGGCCGTTTTCCTTATACAAAGGGACGTTTGAAAAAAGAAGACCATGAGTTAGTGGATAAAGCACTTTCTTATTTGGGTCTAGAAAACTTAGCAGAACAAATCATCACTTCATTATCTGGCGGTCAACTTCAACGTGCCTATATTGCGATGATTTTAGCGCAAGATACGAAATATATCTTACTGGATGAACCTTTAAATAATCTTGACATGAATTATGCTGTTCAAATCATGAAAATTTTGCGCAATATGGTATCTGAATTAGGAAAAACGATTGTGATTGTTCTCCATGATATCAATTTTGCTTCAAGTTATGCAGATGAGATCATCGCAATGAAAAATGGAGAGTTATTTGTTCAAGGACCGACGAGTGAAGTCATCCAGTCGGAGGTACTGAATCGTTTATATGGAATGGACATTCGAATCTGCGAAATCGAAGGACGCAGGTTTTGCATGTATTTTTAAATAAAATTTGGAGGAATAAGATGAAAAAACTTGTTTTAAGTGCAGCATTGTTATTTTTTTCAATTGGATTAGCAGGATGCGGATCAACAAATAACGCAGATGAAGCTAGCTCAAGCAGCGAAGCAAAAGATACGACGATTACTGTAAAAGACAGCAACGGAGAAGTAGAGGTAACAAAAAATCCAGAAAAAGTTGTTGTTTTCGATAATGGGTCCCTTGATACGTTGGACGCGCTAGGTGTGGGAGATAAGGTCGTAGGCGCAGCCACAGCGAGTTTGCCTACATACCTTGAAAAGTATAAAGATGTTGAATCTGCAGGCGGTATAAAAGAACCGGATTTAGAGAAAATCAACCAAATGCAGCCGGATTTAATCGTGATTTCTGGTCGCCAAAGAGAATATCAAGAAGACTTGAACAAAATTGCTCCAACGTTATTCTTATCTGTAGATGCTGAAAAACCTTGGGAATCTATCCAGCAAAATGTAACGACATTGGGAGAAATCTTTGGTAAAGAATCTGAAGCCAAAGAAAAACTTTCTGAGCTGTCGGAAAGTATTGACGAAACAAAAGAAAAAACAAGTAATTTAGATAAAAAAGCACTAGTTGTCCTTGTAAATGAAGGTCAGCTTTCAGCTTACGGATCAGGCTCACGATTCGGATTGATCCACGATTTGTTTGGGTTCAAACAAGCAGACGACCAAATCGAAGCATCAACTCATGGGCAAAGTGTTTCTTACGAATATGTACATGAAAAAAATCCAGATATTTTATTTGTCATCGATCGTACCAAAGCTATTGGCGGCGATGACAGTAAAGATGATCTTTCTCAAAATGAATTGATCCAACAAACCAATGCTGGGAAAGAGGGGAAAATCATCAATTTAGAACCCGATGTTTGGTATTTGAGCGGCGGCGGATTGGAATCAATGGAGCGAATGCTTGATGAGGTCAACACGGCTTTTGAATAAACTATTTTTTAAGATAATATATTTTAAAAAGTAAACATAAAAAAACGCAGAGTGCTCTGCGTTTTTTGTTTTTTAGAAATAAAAATCACCAATAGCCAGTCGGTATTTTTATCTTTTTTCGTTATTTTTAGGTATTTTGCTTGTTGTTTCTGGAAAGTCAGATTTTAGTATAAATTCATTGTCCACTTCATAAGGATCGATTCGAGCAGGTTCATCGAGTAAAAATGTTTTGAGCCATTTGATAAACATAGGTCACGCCTCCTTTTCTAAAGGATAACGCCGCTAGCTTAATCAAAGCTTAAATTTATAATGTTTTTATTTATTACATAAGTTTACACAGATGATTTTCCTTGCTGCTCGGTGCTGGACGGTTCGTTCACAACCTCTAATAAACGGTGTTCAAACGATTACTTCTGCGGAAATAAGTCCAAAAAAACATAAATGTGAGAAGCCATTTCTGTTTTTTCGTTCTTATTTCTTGAAGCAAACCATCGTTTTCACAACCTCTACCCAAACGGTGTTCATGAACCAACTCCTTCG
>KE351647.1:180960-205039 GCA_000415185.1 Enterococcus faecalis 13-SD-W-01 | reverse complement strand
TACGAAATTCTTCTTTAATGCTCGGAGCTGGACGGTTCATTCACAACCTCTACCCATGAAATTCCGCCAATGGTCGATAATTAAGGATATTCATTTTACGATAGAATTCAGCAGGAAGCTGGCTCCAACGTTTCAATAGCTGATAGAAATAATTTTCTTCTGCTTTGATTTTATATTCGCATAAGATCAGACCAAATGAATTTTTGGGATTTTTTACTTGTTTTTTGTAAAAGTCGAGGGCTTTTTCTTTGTCTTCATCGACGAAAAGCGTTTTGACTTCGATGTAGGAACCCTCAATATTTTGTGTTTTTTCTATAAAATAAATGTTTTTTGTATACTCACGCATAACGGTTCCTCCTAAGTAGTAATGTTCAAGTTGATAATCTTACTATAACGGATAGTTGTTAATAAACTGTGAACAAAGATTTACACTTTTCTTGCTCATTATTAAAAGGATATAAATATTGATATCAATTAAGACGTATTTAAGGAATTTCTTGCTTTCATTTCAGAAGTCCGCTAGAGTAAATAAAAAAAGAGGTGGAGCATATGGAAAATACAACGAATCGAAACCTAGTTTTTGCGCAAAATCAACAGATTGAAACAGAGCGGCTATTGCTTCGTCCAGTAGTTTTGACAGATGCGGCTGATATGTATGAATACGCAAACGATGAAGAGACGACACGCTTTGTTTTTCCGCAACATCAAAATTTTGAAGAGACAGAATATAGTATTGCGAATTATTTCATGAATGCTCCACTGGGTAAGTACGCAATAGAGTTAAAAGAAACCGGGAAAATGATTGGAACAATCGATTTGCGTATTGAAGAATCGACAGATATCGCTGAAATAGGGTATGTTCTAAACAAGAAGTACTGGGGCAAAGGATTGGTTGCTGAAGCAGGTCAAGCAATGCTTACACTTGGTTTTACAAAATTGGATCTTGTACGGATCTTTGCCTACCATGATCTCAATAATCCAAATTCAGGAAGAGTGATGGAAAAGCTGCATATGAAAAAAGAAGGCGTTATACCGGATGCAAGACGCTGGAAAGGCGAAGTGGTTTCTGTAGTGATGCGTGGAATCACACAAAAGGAATGGCAGGACATTTATCAATGAAGAACCATGCAAAACAGGATGGTTGCCAATAAGCTATAAAGCGGCTAATCTAAGGGTGAGGTGAGAACGATGAAATTAGAAATAACAAAAGAAGCGCAAGAACTATTGGAAAAGAAGATCCAACCAGATGAACAATTGATCTTAGATATTGAAGACGGTGATGGACCATTTGCAGAATCAATGGTTACGTGCCAGCTTGATACAGCTTTCCGTTTGCTTCTTGTCAAGAAAGACACAAAGGCTGATTTACATTTGTATTCTAAAACAGCAGACACAGTGTTAGGACCCGTGCGAATGAAAAAAAGTGCAGAAATGTATTTAGACGATCCAACGATTCTTGACTTGGAACCAAATTACAAAAGCTTGCGTTTGAAAGGAAACGGCGGCTTGCTGAAAAACAATCTGCAAGTGGTGAGAAAGTAGTAAGAAAATGGGAAAATTAGCGATTATCAGCGACTTGCATGTAGATATCAATAAATTCGATGAAAAAGAATTGACGATGCTCTTGGAAGTCCTGAAAGAGAAAAACGTAACACGGCTTCACTTAGCAGGAGATATTGCCAATAAAATCGAAACCTGTCTGGCAGTTCTTGATTTCTTTACTGACAGAGGATTAAAAACAACTTTTAATTTTGGCAATCATGAATTAGCAGATGTAACTGGCGAAGCAATGATGAATCATTTTCCAGATACTCGATTTTTGAATGAACGATACATTCCTTTGAATGATCACACTGTGTTGTTGGGGATCAATGGTTGGTATGACTATCGTTATTCTGAACTGAAAGATCCGGAAAAAATCCGCAGAATGAAACAGCTGTACTGGTATGACCGATATATCCAGCGGGCTGGTGACGATTTAGAGATTAATCAGCAAGTGCTTGATTCAGCAAAAGTGATTTTAGACGATTTGGCAAAGAAAGAATACCAAGTGATTTTAGCGACACATTTTGTTCCAAAAGAATCTTTTATCATCCATCAATCGGAGCCCTATGAGCGTTGGAATAAGCTAAACGCTTTTTTAGGATCAGCGTCGTTTGGGGAGCTTTTGGATCAATATCCAAATATCAAACAGGTTGTTTTCGGGCATACGCATCGACGTTTTTTAGATCAAAAATTCCAAGAAACGATTTATAGCTGCCGTCCATTTGGCTATTATTACGAGTGGCGTTTGACAAGAGATTTTGTATTGAAAGAAAAAATTGCCGAAAGTTACCAGCCAATGAAATTGCGCGTGCTTTTACGTGCTCATCATCCTGCTTTTCAAGCATATCAGGAAAAGCATCTGAAAAAGGAATTCGAGGAAGCTTTGACGATCATCGATTTTTAGCTGCAAACGAACAATTTTGTTCGTTTGTTTTGTAAAATTGTAATGTTTTTCGATTACTATTTAAAACACTAGAATTTATAATATGGGTAACTTAATTGAAAGAGGTACTGATATGAAAAAAATTCTTGTTGTTTTAGCAATTATCGTGGTTGGGTTTCTTGGCTACAAGTCATATAAATATTACGATGAAACTTATAATGGTGTGACCGCTTATGCGAAAGTGCCGATGGAGATTCCTAAAAAAGAAAAATACAGCTTTGATGATGGTTCAAACCCAGATAATTGGGATAAGTATACGTATGAGTTAACGCTGATTACAAAAGATGGGAAAAAATACGAAAAATCCTACGATCTAGCAGGAAACAATCCAACACCATTCGTTCCAGGCTCTTATGTACAAGCGGAAGTCAGTAAAAAAAGATTTACTAAAGGGCCAAGTCAAATCGAGGAATCAAAAGTGCCAAAAGAGGTTTTGAAAGAGCTGAATAAATAAGTTTTCACTAACAAAGAAGCATCCGGCGATGAAAAATCGCCGGATGCTTGTTTTGGTTTGTTGATGGTTAACGTGATTCTTTTATAAGAAGTTCTTTTTCCAAATAAAAAAAAACTTGGGAAAAATCCCAAGTTTTTTAAATAGCTTAAGCCATGAATAAAGCTTTGTATAAGAATACTGCTACGATACCTGCACAGATTGGTGCTACGATTGGTACCCATGAGTAGCTCCATTGTGAAGATCCTTTATGTTTCAAAGGAAGAATCGCATGTAATAGACGTGGACCGAAGTCACGTGCTGGGTTTAGTCCTGGTCCAGTTGGTCCGCCTAGAGAAGCAACCAATGTCCAAACAAGGAAACCAAGAGCTAAGTGAGCTGTTCCAAGGTTATCTTGGAAGAAAGGTGCTTTTGTGATACCTAGTGCGCCAAAGAATAAAACGAATGAACCGAAGAATTCGTTGACGAAACCGTTGAATTTAGAACCTACACTGTTGATTGTTGAGAATGTTCCCAATACATGGTTTACATCTTCTGTTTGATCATAATAAGGTTTGTAACAAGCAACAACGATCAATTGTCCGATCATTGCCCCAACAATTTGTGCGATGATGTAAGGCGCAACTTCAGCCCATGGGAATAATCCGTTCATTGCTAATGAAATAGTGAAAGCTGGGTTGATGTGGTTTCCGCTGATACCGCCAAAAATCATTGCTGGAATCATAACACCACAGCCGTAACCAACTGCGATAAGCATCCAGTCACTACCATAACCTTTTGTACCTTTCAAATCTACGTTTGCTACTGCGCCGTTACCTAGGATGATCAACAAAGCTGTTCCTAGCATTTCCGCCGCAAGACGAGTCATTAATGAATAATCCATACGTACCCTCCAAAATTATAAAAATGCAAAAAAAAAGAACTGTCTGATATTTAAAAGCCGTGAAGCACAGGGTCGTTCTTCTTTCCAAAACATCAATAAGTGCGGTAAACAAAAATCAGATGTAAGAAGAAAGAACAGGGATCGATCCTCTTTTAAGAAAAATCAATCAATACGCTGTGATAGTCACCAACCTTTAATTATAACTATAACAAAATTTTAAAGAAATTTATCCCAAATATTGTACCTTAGAAAGAACATGTTTTGAAACTTTCTGAAAAATATTGTTAGTAGAATGAAAACTAGACATGCAAGGAGTGGATAACGTGAAATTTTTTCAAGAATTTTTTATCATTTTGTTTTTTTCTGTATTAGGAGAAGGTGTGCGTATTCTGACACATTTGCCTGTACCAGGAAGTATTTTAGGTATCCTATTTTTATTTTTAGCCTTTGAGATGAAAGTCCTGAATCCTGAAAAAATCGGGAAGACCGGGGATTTTTTACTAAATAATTTGACGATTTTGTTTGTGCCGGCTGGTGTTGGTCTGCTTGACTATTTTGGAGATATTGCTGCTATATGGCCCGTTCTGCTAGGAGCTGTCGTGGTATGTTCAATTGCTACTTTAGCAATCACTGGAAAAACAGCTGAACTAGTTGAATATATCTTGCTGCGAGTAAGAGCAAAAAAAGAAGTGGAGGAAGAAGAATTTGAATGAGTTTTTTAGCAATCCGTTATTTGGGCTTAGTTTGACATTAGGTGTATTTGTACTTTCTGATAAATTTTTACGCCGGTATAAGCTCCCAATCATCAATCCGCTTGTTCTTTCGATCCTTGTGATTATTTTGTTTCTGCATTTTTCTGGCATCAGTTACTCCGATTACAATATTGGCGGCAGTTTTTTAACTATGCTGATCACACCTGCAACCGTTGCTTTAGCCATTCCGCTTTATAAAAGTTTCCACTTGCTCAAAAAACACTTTTTACCTGTAATGACCGCGATCATCGCTGGGATTGCAGCTAATTGTTTGGTAAGTGTTTTGATTGGCAGTATCTTTCTTTTGAAAAAAGATATCGTGATTTCTTTACTTCCTAAATCTGTGACGACTGCTATTTCTGTTGATTTGTCTCATTCGATGGGTGGGATCAATGCTGTCACATTGGCTATCGTTGTCTCGACAGGGATTTTTGGTTCATTAATTGCTACTCATGTATTCAAGTTTTTCCGAATCAAGAGTCCGGTAGCAAAAGGTGTCGCACTTGGCAGCACTTCACATGCTATCGGGACAGCAAAAGCAATCGAACTTGGTGAAATCGAAGGCATTATTTCTGGACTTGCTATTTGTGTGAATGGATTGATGACGGTGATCCTTTTACCGTTGCTGTTCCAACCTTTCGCATCGCTGTTTTAGTGCGTTAAAAGCTGTTTTGTGCTACAATAATCAAAAGTTCTGGCGCAAAGGAGCATAACGATGTATTTGTCTTCTAACTATCTAAAAAATTTCGATAAAGACTTATATTACAAGATCCTTTTGCTTGAAAGCTTTGAGGATCAAAACTGGCATACAGCGATTCAGCTGGGAAATGCTGTACAATTAGATGCTCGAAGCGTGACAAAATATTTGAACGATCTGGCGAAAAGTTACCAGCTTTTCAGCAAAAAAGAAAATCCTTTATTTCTTAAAAGTCGAAAAGGGTATACTTTTTCCGAATCGCTCGATCCAATCGAGCATGAACGTTTCTTGATTTATCTCGTGCAGAATACGCTGAAATTCCAGCTTGTGCACGATATTTTTTTTGAAGATTTCCGCACGATGTATCAGTTCGCTCAAAAGCACTATATCAGTGAATCGACTGCCCATAGAAAAATCAACGAGTGGAAAAAACAATTGAGCAGCTACGGAATCACGCTGCAAAGAAAGACCTATGTGGCAACTGGCGAAGAAGAAATCATCCGATTATATCTGCATATGACGTTCTGGCAGCTGTTTCGCGGGAAAATCTGGCCTTTCAAAACGATTTCTCAAGCAGAGGTCCAACGTATGGCCGAAGAGATCATGCTTTTCTTTGATGTACGTTTCAATGAAATCAAGAAAAGAAGACTTGAATATATGCTCGGAGCATTTTTTTTGAGAAAATCTCAAAAGCATTTTGTGACTTTGACAACGAAAAAAAAGGAACTTCTGGTCAATAATCTTTTATTCAAACAATTCTGCAATGCGATGATCCCGATTTTTCCGAATTATTTTCAAGTCGAAGATGAGTTGGGCGCGTTGTTTTTGATTTTTATGACAAGAGAAGAATATTATACAAGCCCGCATATCCGAAAATTGATTTTTACGTTTCACCTCAATGCAAAAACACCGCCTTTTCAAGCATTGACATATGCGAAAAAGGCGATTTCTGACTATCAAAAAGAACTAGACTTCAAAGAGAAGCTGACACCTGAAGCAGAAAATTATCTGCTGAGCGGCCACATGTTTGCCTATCTGTTTCCTGAAGCAAAAAAAACAATTGATGGAAAAGTAGAAGAATTGAACAGCAAACAAGTTGGCAGACTAGGAGAATTGACAGTATGGCTGGAACATTTTTTTGAGGAAGCCAAACAAACAGGAAATCAAACGTTTGAAAATACTTCATTCTTGTTTCACCGTTATTTATTTGTACTGAAAACAATGAAAGTCTTTATGCCGAAATTGCCGAAAATCAAGCTCTTGCTGATGACCGATTTTTCGATTTTTGAAGAAGAACTGATCATGAAAGAAATAACAGAGTTTTTCAAAAACAGTTATCGGCTGCAGTTTTTGCCCACGGATTATCGCGGCAGAGAAGTTGACCTGCTGATGTCCACCAGCAAGGTACACGGCAAGCCATGGGCAGATTTTGACTATTTTATTGTACAGCAGTCTTTGCAGCTAGATGATTTTATCGAACTTTCAAAGAAATTCAAGCTGATTGAGCAAGAAAAGCAGTTGAAGGACTAAAAAATAAAACGATAATGATCTAAAAACGGCTTTTTATGATAAAAGCAAAAATAACTTTTGTTTTCAAAGTAGCATTAAATTTGAAAATAAATTATTTTAGGAGGCTATCATAAAGAAAAGCATTTTTAGGTTGTTATCGTTTTTATTCGTTTCAGCGTCGTTGTCCATGGATGGGCAATCATCGGTATAAGAAGCCAATGAGAGAAAGAAGGAAGAATTAGATGGATTTTTTTAAAAGTACCCGCTTTATTTATCTAACTATTACTTTTATTTTATTTGAGATTTTGGTTCGATCTTTTCTTTGGAACGTTAATTTCTTTATCCGCGTGATTTGTTTCATGTCTCTTGCTTTTTTAGTTGATTGTTTTTTTCGTTTTTTTGGTAAAAAACCTAACTAAAAAGAGTACTATTTAGTTGAATGGTCAAAAGCTGTGTTATAGATATACTCAGTCTTTTATAAAAATCAACACATGGTTGTATCCTTTTTTACTTCACTGTACAATTTAGAAATAAGTGCTGATTTTTGAAAAGGAGAGAAGAGGATGACATTCGAAGAGGTTTTACCAAAGTTGAAAAAAGGCGAAAAAGTAATTCGAGAAGGCTGGAGCGGCTTTGAGTTATATATAACATTAGTAGAGGGACAAGAATTTGACGGCTGTCCTGTCACACCTTATTTTTTGATCAAGACAAGTGATGAAGGATTTTCCAGTTTTGCACCTACTGTATGCGATATTTTAGCCGATGACTGGAAAGTTGTGGAAGCATGAAAGAAAATCAATATCCATCTTTGGCAGGGAAAATCGTCTTTGTCACAGGAGCTGCTTCGGGAATCGGGGCTGCTCAAGCAGAAGCTTTTTTAAAACAAGGCTCTTTTGTATTTGGATTGGATAAGCAAGCAGGAACAATGGGAAACCTGAAAGAGATTTTTCCTGAAACCTTTGATTTTATGCAGGGTGATATCACAAAGACAGAAACATTGCGCTTAGCAGTCGCTGCATGTGAGAAAAAAGGAGCAATCGATATCCTTTTGAATACTGCTGGGATTCTGGATGGTTACAAAAAACTGGATGAAACTTCAGAAGAGCATTGGGATCTGATTTATGAAACAAATGTCAAAAGTCTTTATCGTTTGACGCGCTGTATCTTGCCTTCTATGTTGGAACGAAAACAAGGAACAATCATCAATATGGCTTCAATTGCTGGCTTTGTTGCTGGTGGCGGCGGCATCGCTTATACTACGGCAAAACACGCGATTATCGGGTTTACGAAGCAATTAGCCCTAGATTATGCTGCGGAAGGAATCCAAGTGAAAGGAATCGCGCCAGGCGCAATACGAACGCCGATGAATGCGGAAGATTTTACAGGAACAGGTGAGATGGCCGCTTGGGTAGCAGATGA
The DNA here is from genome assembly GCA_000415185.1 of Enterococcus faecalis 13-SD-W-01. GTDB lineage: Bacteria > Bacillota > Bacilli > Lactobacillales > Enterococcaceae > Enterococcus_B > Enterococcus_B faecalis_A. Next base: position 196,840 of record KE351647.1, on the reverse strand, counting down.
AACACCTGTCAAACGATGGGCAGAACCCGAAGAAGTAGCCGAATTGACTCTTTTTCTTGCCACTCCGCAGGCAAATTATATCCAAGGAGCTGTCGTACCGATAGATGGCGGCTGGTTATTAAAATAATAAGAAAAGAAGACTAAACAGACACGAGATAAAGACAGGAAGCTCCTTGTTTTTGTTTCGGGTCTTTTTTGTAGTTATGTATGATATGCTAAAACAAAATTTTTTCTTTTTTTTGAAACTTTTTACATATCTTCAACGTCTTTATACTTAGAAACGGAGGCGAGTCCCATTTTTAAACGGCACAAGCGCGCAAAAATCATCAAGAAATATCAAGCGCAATTAGAAGAACTGGCAGAAAAAGAATATCCTGCAATGTACAGAGTGGCCCTTAGCTATACGCATAAACACGAAGATGCCCTAGATGTGATCCAAGAGAGTTTCAAAAAAGCACTAACATACTTTGCAAAAGCAGAAGAGATCTCAGATTTTCGCCCGTGGTTTTTTCGAATATTGGTCAATACAGGAAAAGATGACTGGCGCAAACGAAAACGGACACCCGAATCTAATGAATTACCTGAAGAACTTTCCATGCCGGCAATTGATCAGCTGACTATGATGGAAATAGCAGAAGTATTAGAAAAACTAGGTAGTCCAGAAAAAGAGATCTTGATCTTGAAATTTTTTGAAGGATTCACATTGAATGAAATCAGTATCATTCTCGACTTGAATACAAATACAGTAAAGACAAAAATGTATCGGGCATTAAATCAGCTGCGCACGATCATTGATGAAGGAGTGACGGAATGAATTCCCCGAAAAAAACTATTGGTATCGTCTCGCAAATCTATCAAAAACAAGCACTTCCTGATTCGTTAGGCAAGGAAGTAAAAGAGCGTTTGATGAAAGAAGAACAACGATTTTCGAAAAAACAGAAAAAGAAAACAATTGCCGCCTTTACTTTGCCCATTTTTCTACCGGTCATGGCATTATATCTTTCGTTATTATTTATTCCAGGATTCCAAACATTTGCCCAAGAAATCCCTGTTTTAGGAGCCGTTGTCAAAGTAATGACTGGCGAGGTATTCAAAGACCGAACAGACCATATCAACATTGATGTTCCTGAAATCAAGGAAAAAAATAAAACAACAGAAACATTGAATAAAAAATATCTCGCAGAAGGGAAAATGCAGTATGACGAACTTGTTAAAAATCTTGGTGATGTAAAAGACGGCCATTGGGAAGCAGGCGGAACATATGAGAAACTAGTGGACGATGGACGATTCCTAGTCATCAAACGCCAGTTGACAGTAACAGCTGCCGATACACAAGTAGAAAACAGTTTTGACACAGTGGATAAAAAAGCGAATGTGGTTTTGACTTTGCCGATGCTTTTTAAAGATGATAGTTATTTAGAGGTCATTGCAAAAGAGATCCAGACACAAATCGATGCGCAAATGAAAGAATCAGAGAACAATATCTATTGGACTGAAAAAGACGTAAAAGAAGGAGTAATCGAATCTATTCAATTGATGAAACCAGACCGTGATTTTTATATCAATAAGCAGCATCAATTAGTTATTTCTTTTCCAAGATTTGAAATAGCACCAGGCTATATGGGCGCGCCAGAATTTGTGATCCCAACTGAAAAAATCAAATCATTATTGGTAGATTCAACATATTTAGAATAAAAAGAGGGGCTGACCGGCGGAAGCTGATCAGCCCTTTTAGATAACTTGTTTATGTTTTTGCCCAAAATCTAGTTTAAAGTTTATAAAAACTACTATTGGGCACTTCTTAAACTTTTACCTAATCGTGTACGGATAAGGATACCGACGTACGCAGCAGCGGCAGCTTTTAGAGCCCCGGGAATCAAGAAAGGAACAAAACCGCTGTTAAAAGCTGCTGTGTAAGAAAGGTCAGCACTTATTTTCAACCAGGCCGTACCGAAAATCAGCGTCACCACAGCGCCAATCAAATTGGCGATGATGGCCCAGCGATAATTGAATCCTTTCTTTTCCATAATCCAGCCTGTTACCCAAGTATTAAAAATAAAGCCAATCAGATAACCGCCAGTTGGACCAAATAGAACGCCGATTCCACTGCTCATTCCAGCAAAAACGGGCAGACCGATCAATCCTAAAAGCAAGTAGATAAAGACAGCAAGTGTACTATTGCGTTTTCCTAAAATCGTTGCCGCTAATCCAATCGCAAATGTTTGTCCAGTCAGTGGGATCAGACCAAGCGGAATCGTGAATTGAGATAATACAGCGATGATAGCTGCGAATTCTGCTGCTAAAATAAGTTCTTTTAATGATTTGTTCAAAAATATTCCTTCTTTCGTTAACTTTATTGTTTTTGTTGGTTAACGAAATTATAGAGTAAAAAAAGAACGATGTAAAGAGGAGAACTAAAAAAGAGGATTTTTTTGGCAAAAGATACAAAAAAAACGCATAGAAGCAACTTTCGAAAAAGTTGTTTCTATGCGGTTCTGCCGATTTAAAAGTTTCGAAACGAATACCTTTAAATTATAGACTTTGGTTGTAGAATTCAACGACAAGAGCTTCGTCGATTTCTGGGTACAATTCGTCACGTTCTGGTAAACGAGATAATGAACCTTCTAATTTTTCGTTGTCAAAGCTTACGAATGCTGGACGTCCAACAGTTGCTTCAACAGCTTCTTTGATTGTTGTCATGTTTGCTGATTTTTCGCGAACAGAGATCACTTGACCAACTTCAACGTGGTATGAAGGGATATCAACACGTTTGCCATCTACTTGGATATGACCATGGTTAACTAATTGACGTGCTTGACGACGAGTAGTTGCAAGGCCTAAACGGTAAACAACGTTATCTAAGCGTTGTTCTAGTAAGATCATGAAGTTAACACCATGTTTACCTTCTTTGATTTTGCTAGCTTTTACGAAAAGATTACGGAATTGACGTTCGTTCATTCCATACATATGACGCAATTTTTGTTTTTCAGTTAATTGCATACCATATTCAGATTGTTTGCCGCGGCTGTTTGGTCCGTGTTGACCTGGTGCGTAAGGGCGGCGTGCTAATTCTTTACCTGTGCCAGATAATGAGATACCTAGGCGACGAGATACTTTCCATGATGGTCCTGTATAACGTGACATTAAAATTTCCTCCAATAAAATGTAGTTTTTGGAGTAAAATAATCCGTTGAAAAATTCATATTCGTACAGTTCGTTCTTCAATCTTCACCTTTGCAGCCGCGGTTACGCAATTGAACCCATAATGGGGCAACAAACTGGGGACGAGCTATTATTTTTCTGCTGCATTATTTTACACAAAGTCCAGTATAAGTGATTCGGTTGAATAATGTCAAGCGGAAATTCCTTAAAAACGCTTTACAAACCCTCTTTCTCTCTATAAAATAAGAAGGTATCTGTCGAATAAGACAATGAAATCAAAGGAGAAAAGAGATGAATCCCGTATCACCGTTATTTGAGAAAATCGACACTTCTATCAAAAAGAAAGCAGACCTGATCGAAACAAGTTATCTGCGTTATGCCGCACGTTCTGCTTTTGCCTGTTTGTTCCTGACATTAGGCTCAGCTATTGCCTTCGTTATTGCGATGAAAGGCGAAGAAATCGCTCATGGTTTTGGTAAAATGCTTTACGCGTTTATGTTCAGCTGGTCACTGGTGATGATCTTATACATGAATGCTGAATTAGGAACGTCAAATATGCTGTACATGACAGTGGGTGTTTACCGCAAACGACTCCATTTTTCATTAGCAGCAAAAATCTTGTTTACGTGTATTTTGTTCAACTTGATCGGCGGGGTGATTTTTGGGATCTTAGTCTCGTTGACAGGCCCATTTCAAGGATTAGCTCCGGACAACTATATGTTTGAATCGATTGCCGCAAAATTGTCTAAATCAAGCGGTCAGATCCTTATAGAAGGAATATTTGCAAATATCGTAGTGAATACGGCTGTGCTGGTCAGCATGCGGATGAAAGATGATGCGGGCAAGATTTTGGCTATCAATTTTATTATCTTTATCTTTGCATTCCTAGGCTATGAACACGTAATTGCGAATTTCCCTGCATTTACGCTAGCATTTGCTGCTTCAGGGGGAAACATGGACACAATGACGGTCACAACTATTTTACATAACTTGTCTCTAGCGCTGGTAGGAAATTATATCGGCGGCGGTTTGATTATGGGGCTGGGCTATGCTTGGCTGAATCAATCGAAATCTGCGTATGTGGATTAGGTACAAGAAAACTGCAGCAGAGCTTTAGGGAAACAGAGGGGGAAAAACATGCTGGATTTTCCAAATGATAAAAACAAAGCAGAACAAATGGCGCGCTATATGAAAAATCAGTTCATTTTTGCTGGGATACAAAAACCAGAACGCGCCTTGCTGCAGAAAGAATTACTGAAAGAAAGCACAGGCTGGTCAGTTGAAAAATTGATGACGGTCATTTCTGATTTTTATCAAAGACCAGAAAGAGAATACCAATATGCAGCCATCGATTTGGCACAGAAAAACGTCAAGCGATTGAACATGGAAGAATTGAAACTGTTCTTGCCTTTAACGGCTGAAAAGAAATGGTGGGACAGTATCGATTCTTGGCGAAAAGTTTACAGTACGTGGTGTCTGTCTCACTTTGACCAGCTTTCAACTATATATGATTGGTTTTATGGTCAGGAAGATTTTTGGATGAGACGCATAGCCATCACTTTACAATTGGGTTTTAGAGAAAAAACGGATCAAGAGTTATTGAAAAAAGCATACCAATATGATATGTATACAAATGAGTTCTTCATTCAAAAAGCAATTGGCTGGGCATTAAGAGATTACAGCAAAACCAATCCAGCGTGGGTGAAGGAACAGCTGGGAACAGAAACATTCAGCAATTTAGCAGTTCGAGAAGCAAGCAAGTATTTAGGAGAAAGCGAGACGACAAAAAAATGAGACGTAGATTATTTGCTTTTGATATTGACGGAACGTTGTTGGATTCAAATAAACAGCCTTTGGATAGTACAAGAGAGGCGCTAGATAAATTAAGAAAAGCCGGGCATCTAGTAACGATCGCTACAGGACGCAGTCGTTTCCATGCACAAGAAATCATTCGTGACTTAGAATTCACAAATTATATTTTATGTAATGGTGCTGCTGGATTCTTGGATCATGAACAGATCTATAAAAACTTATTGGATCGCGAACAGTTAGATAACTTTGTGAAACAAGCCCACGAAGCACAGATCGACACAGCTTTTGTCGGATTAGACAACATTAAACGCAACTCATCAAATCATGTGGACGTGATGGAAGATGCGATGAAATCTTTCGGCGCAGTCTTGCCTGAATTGGATCGTTTTTTTGTAGAAGAACAAGAAGTTTATCAAGCATTAGCATTTTTCGATAATACCTTTGACGACAAATTCACTAATTACGAACGTCTCCGTTTTGTCCGCTGGCATGAAAATAGTGTGGACGTTGTGCCGCACAACGGTTCAAAAGCAGCGACAATCTTGCATTTAGCAGAACAAGTAGGCATTGCAAAAGAAGATGTCATCAGTTTCGGCGATGGTCAAAACGACCGTGAAATGTTACGAATGTCTGGTGTAGGTGTGGCAATGGGAAATGCTGTGCCCGAAGTTCAAAAAGAGGCAGATGTGGTGACGGATACCAATGATCAAGATGGTATTTGGAAGACATTGAAGGAAATGAGTTTTATCTAGAGGTTGTGAGCAGCATGTTCTGCTTCAAGAATTAAGGGCGGGGAAAGGAAAACAGCTCCTCATGTTTTTCATTTCTCCGCCCTTAATTCCGCAGAAGCAATGCTGCGAACACCGTTTATGAAGAGGTCATGAAAAAGCTGCTCAGCCTCAAGCAATAAAGAAGAATCCACGAAAACAGTTATTCATATTTTTTTCTGAGGAAAGCCTCACCCTTTGAATAACTGCCAAAATTTCCAAGTGGTTTTCCTATTTTTGACCATTTTGTTTTACAATACTTGATAAATCGATAAAACACATATCTTTAGGAAAGAGAGACCGAAGTCCAGTACTTCAGGCTCTCTTTCTTTTCTGCATAAAAACAACTATAATATGAAGTGACGTTAAAAGAGAAGGGGAAAAAATGTGCGGGTATTGTTTATTGGTGATGTAGTAGGTTCGATGGGAAGAGAGACTATAACGGAATATCTTCCACGGCTGAAACAAAAATATCGTCCTCAAGTTACGATCGTCAACGGCGAGAATGCTGCTTCAGGTCGCGGTATTACAGAAAAAATCTATAAAAAATTTCTTCAAGATGGTGTAGATGTCGTCACTATGGGAAACCATACTTGGGACAATCGTGACATCTTTGAGTTTATCGATCGCGAGAAAAAAATCGTTCGACCAGCGAATTTTCCAGAAGGTACACCTGGAAAAGGCATGGTTTTCATAAAAGTGAATCAAGTAGAATTAGCGGTAATCAATCTGCAAGCACGCAGTTTTATGACTGATCTGGATGATCCGTTTCGTAAAATAGATGAATTAGTTGCAGAAGCCAAAAAAAGAACATCAATTATTTTCTTGGATTTTCACGGGGAAACAACAAGTGAGAAACAAGCGATGGGCTGGTTTTTAGACGGAAAAGTTTCTGCAGTTGTCGGCACGCATACACATGTTCAAACCAATGATGCGCGTATTTTGCCAAAAGGAACAGCTTATCTGACAGATGTCGGTATGACCGGACCTTACGATGGGATCTTAGGCATGAAAAAAGAACCGGTGATCGAAAAATTCTTAACGGCTCTGCCAAAACGTTTCGAAGTTGTAGAACAAGGACGTTCGAATTTAAGCGGCTGTGTCATAGATATCGATGATGCGACAGGCCGCGCACGAATGATCCAACCTTTCCAAATCAATGAAGATAAACCATTCATGAACTAAAAAGGAGAAAAAGAGATGGCTTTGCAAAAAGAACCAGAAATCCAGCACGCAGTTGACGAACTTCTTTCTTTGTTAAAAGAAAACGAAACCGTCTGTCAATTTAAAGAATTGGAAGAAAAGGTCCAGCAAAACCAATCTCTTGATCAACTTGTTGAGGACATCAAACAAGCGCAAAAAGATGCTGTACAATTTGCGCACTATGGCAAACCAGCTGCGGAACAAGAAGCAATCAAGCGAGCAGACCGCCTGACGAAAGAATTCGAAGAGCATCCGCTCGTGATTGCTTATCGTGAACAATTGGCAGAGGCAAACGATCTGCTGCATCATTTGACGAACTTGATCCAACAGCAGCTGAATGAAAAAATAGAGGAGGAAGACTATGCCTCAAAAAACTAAAAACACTCCGATGATGGAACAATACCTAAGCATCAAGGCTCAGTACCAAGATGCTTTTTTATTCTACCGCTTAGGAGATTTCTACGAATTATTTTATGAAGATGCCGTCAAAGCATCACAAATTTTGGAGCTGACTTTGACCAGCAGAAATAGAAATGCAGATGATCCAATCCCAATGTGCGGTGTTCCGCATCATTCTGCACAAGGCTACATCGATATCCTGATTGAAAAAGGGTATAAAGTAGCAATCTGTGAACAAGTAGAAGATCCGAAAACGACAAAAGGAATGGTCAAACGAGAAGTCGTTCAGCTAGTAACGCCAGGAACAGTCATGGAAAGCAAAGGCCTTTCTGCAAAAGACAATAATTTCCTGACAGCATTAGTCAGCCGGCCAGAAGGTTTTGGTTTTGCTTACGCCGATCTTAGTACTGGGGAATTGAAGACCGCTTTTTTGAGAGACGAAGAAGCTGTTTTGAATGAAACATCTGCGTTGCAGTCAAAAGAAATCGTTTTGGGCAATGAACTGTCAGAGACGTTAGCAAAACAATTGAAAGAAAGATTAGGACTCGTTTTTTCTAAACAAGAAACAATGGAAGAAAATGCGGAATTCAGCTTTTTGACCAGCGGATTGACCAATGAACTGCAACAAGAAGCAACCGGAAAATTACTTACTTATTTATCGGTCACGCAAAAAAGAAGTTTGTCTCATATCCAAAAAGCAGTCGAGTATCAACCCGATCATTATTTGAAAATCGATTATTATTCCAAATTCAATTTGGAACTTATTCAATCGATCCGGACCGGAAAAAAACACGGGACACTTTTATGGCTGCTTGATGAAACAAAAACAGCAATGGGCGGACGTTTGCTGAAACAATGGTTAGATCGCCCGCTGATCCAAGCTGCCCAAATCAAGGAACGTCAAGAAATGGTTGCTTCCTTATTAGATAGTTATTTTGAGCGAATCGATCTTCAAGAAGCATTGACCAAAGTATATGATCTTGAACGTTTAGCAGGACGTGTAGCGTTCGGCAATGTGAACGGACGTGATTTGATCCAGCTGAAAACTTCTTTGAACCAAGTGCCGCTTATTCGTCAACTGATCGAAGGAATCAATCAAGGTCAATGGGATCGTTTGCTTACAGATATGCAGCCGATGAATGAATTAGTGGCGTTGATCGAACAAGCAGTCAATGAAGATGCGCCTCTTCAAATAACAGAAGGAAATGTCATCAAAGACGGTTTTAATGAACAATTGGATCACTATCGTTCTGCTATGAAAAATGGCAAACAATGGTTGGCAGAACTTGAAGCAAAAGAACGCACCGAAACAGGTATCAAGAACTTGAAAATCGGCTTCAACCGCGTCTTTGGCTACTTTATCGAAATCACAAAATCGAACCTTGGAAACCTTGAAGAAGGAAAATACGAACGCAAACAAACACTTGCGAATGCGGAACGTTTTATCACACCTGAATTGAAAAAACTAGAGACACAAATCTTAGAAGCAGAAGAAAAATCAGTGGATTTGGAATACCAGCTGTTTTTAGCAGTAAGAGATGAAGTGAAAAAAGCAATTCAGCCACTGCAAACTTTGGCAAAAGCAATCAGTGCCGCAGATGTACTTCAAAGCTTTGCTGCTGTCAGCGAACGTTATCAATATGTTCGACCTGAAATGACGAGCAGCAGTCAACTTCTATCTATCAAAGACGGACGCCATCCCGTGGTGGAAAAAGTGTTGGGTCATCAAGAATATATCCCAAATAGTGTAGAGATGGATGAAAATGAAATGATCTTGCTGATCACAGGACCAAATATGTCTGGTAAAAGTACCTATATGCGTCAACTTGCATTGACTGTTATTATGGCGCAAATCGGTTGTTTTGTTCCTGCACAGCACGCAGTTTTACCAATTTTCGATCGTATTTTCACACGAATCGGAGCAAGTGATGATCTGATTGCTGGACAAAGTACATTTATGGTAGAAATGATGGAGGCTAACCAGGCGTTGCGCCACGCGACACCAAATAGTTTGATCTTATTTGATGAATTGGGACGAGGAACCGCAACCTATGATGGGATGGCGCTTGCCCAAGCAATCATCGAGTACATCCATAAACACGTGAGAGCCAAAACACTGTTTTCTACGCATTATCATGAATTGACTGCTTTAGACAATGAACTTTCCCATTTGAAAAATATCCATGTAGGTGCTGTAGAAAAAGATGGCGAAGTAGTATTTCTTCATAAAATGATGGATGGACCAGCAGACAAGAGTTACGGTATTCACGTAGCGAAAATCGCTGGGCTGCCAGAACGTTTGTTAGAACGTGCTTCAGATATTTTAACAGCTTTGGAAGCAGGAGAGTCAGTCATCGATCATCCTGTTCCGGCAGTATCTGAAATGGAAGAAACGCTCGTTATTGCAGAAGAAACCCAACAGCTGTCCTTATTTGCTGAAACTACCGAAGAAGAAAGCAAAGTCGTCGCAGCATTGAAATCTCTTAATCTGCTTGAAATGACACCAATGGACGCATTGAATACACTATATAAATTACAAAAACAATTATAAAACGAAAGAAGGCGTGAATAATGGCTAAGATCCAAGAACTTTCTGAACGTCTGGCTAACCAGATTGCTGCAGGGGAAGTTGTTGAACGCCCTGCCTCTGTCGTAAAAGAACTGGTCGAAAATGCCATTGACGCAAAAAGTACTCAAATCGATATTTTAGTAGAAGAAGCCGGACTGAAAACGATCCAAGTCATCGATAATGGTGAAGGAATCTATACGGATGATGTCGAAAATGCGTTCAAGCGCCACGCCACCAGCAAAATCCATAATCGAGATGATTTGTTCCGTATTCGAACACTTGGTTTTCGAGGAGAGGCGCTGCCAAGTATCGCTTCTGTTTCAGAAATGACTGTTGAAACAGCGAATCAAGAAGAAAAAGAAGGCACTTATTTGGCATTAAAAGGGGGCGAAGTTCTTGAACATCGCCCAGCACCTTTGCGCCAAGGAACAAAAATCACCGTAAAAAATCTATTTTTCAATACACCAGCACGTTTGAAATATGTCAAAACGCTGCAAACAGAACTAGCGAACATTGGCGATATCGTGAATCGCCTGGCTTTGAGCCATCCAACGGTTGCTTTTCGTTTGGTCCATGATGGAAACAAAATGCTGACAACAGCAGGAAACGGCGATTTAAAACAAACAGTAGCTGGCATATATGGATTATCTACTGCCAAGAAAATGCTGAAAATCGAAGCAAAAGATCTGGACTTTGAATTACTTGGTTATGTGTCACTTCCTGAAGTAACAAGAGCGAGCCGGAATTATCTTTCTACGATTATCAACGGCCGTTATATCAAGAACTTTTCTCTTAACAAAGCAATTGTGGCAGGCTATGGTTCCAAACTAATGATCGGGCGCTTTCCAATCGCTGTTTTGGAAATAAAAATGGACCCGCTGCTAGTAGATGTGAACGTCCATCCAACGAAACAAGAAGTCCGATTATCCAAAGAAAAAGAACTGATGACATTGATTGAAAATGCTATCCAGAAAGCATTAAGTGAAGAAAATTTGATACCAAGTGCAGCGGACAATCTGCGGTTTAAAAAGAAAGTCGAGAATCAGCCAAAAAGTGAACAGATAGAAATCGACCTTTCATATGCTTTTGAAGAAGAAAAACCAAAAAAACCAGCAAGCTTGAATTTTGATCAAAAAACAGGGACATTTTTTGTCAAAGAAGAAAATCCACAACCAGAAGAAAACACTGTTGATAACTTTGTGGAAAACAAAGAGAAAACAGTGGGAACTTCGCAAAGTTATCCGCTTCATTCAACGGATAATGTGGAAAAAGTGGATAACTCCGACGTTTCTGAGGAAAACTTTGTCGAAAAAAATGTGGATAAAAACAATTTGGAAAACTTATCCACTGTGGATAAAAAAGCTGAAGATGAGGCTGAAATCTTTTTTGAACAAGAAATCGCTTTGCATCCTGAATTTGATTTGAGTACCGTAAAAGAACGGGAATTAGATCAAACGATTCGGAAATTAGAAGAAGAAAAACCGACTCAGCGATTCCCTCGATTGGAATATTTTGGACAAATGCATGGGACATATTTGTTTGCGCAAAGTAAAGAAGGCTTATACATCATTGACCAGCACGCTGCCCAAGAAAGAATCAAGTACGAGTATTTCAGAGAAAAAATCGGCGAAGTTTCCAATGATCTTCAAGAATTACTGGTTCCTTTCGTTTTGGATTATCCCAATAGCGATGCGCTGAAGTTAAAAGAAAAAATGGATTTATTGGTGGAGGCTGGCATCCATTTAGAAGAATTTGGTCAAAACAGTTTTATTGTACGCGCACATCCAACGTGGTATCCTAGCGGTGAAGAGGAATCGATTATTCGTGAAATGATCGATATGCTGCTGACAACTGGCAGCGTCAGTGTAAAAAAATTCCGGGAAGCAACAGCAATCATGATGAGCTGCAAACGTTCAATCAAAGCAAATCATTATCTGAATGAAGCACAGGCAAGAGTTTTGCTGGATGATTTGGCACGTTGTGAGAATCCATTTAATTGTCCGCATGGCCGACCAGTGCTGATCCATTTTACAAATTCGGATATGGAGCGGATGTTTAAGAGAATCCAAGATCCGCATTAAGAGGTCGTGAATGAACCGTTCAGCTTCAAGCATTAAAGAAGAATTTCGTAAAATAGCTTTTCATGTTTTTCATTAGTCACTATTTATTTGCTTAAAATACTCACTGCATACTAAGGAGGAACAACGATGGACGTGATTTTAGCTTCACAATCTCCAAGAAGAAAAGAGCTGCTTGCTTGGCTCGTTCCTGCATTCGAAGTTCGACCAGCAGATATTGACGAAACGCCAAAGGAAAATGAAGATCCTCTTGAATATGTAGCACGCATGGCAGAAGAAAAAGCTGCTGTCATCGCAGCAAGTCACCCAGATCAGTTAGTGATTGCCAGTGATACAACAGTAGCAATCGGGCAAACGATTTTGGGCAAACCCGCAGATGCGCAAGAGGCGGAAGAAATGCTTCAGCTGCTTAGCGGGAAAGAACATCTTGTGTATACTTCTGTAGTTTTGCAAAAAGGTAAACACATGGAAAAAGTGTTATCTCAAGCCGCAGTGACGTTTTATCCATTGTCAAATGACGATATCAGCCAATATTTGTCTACTGGTGATTACCAAGACAAAGCAGGTGCTTATGGTATCCAAGGCCCAGCAGGTATTTTTGTGAAAAAAATCGAAGGGGATTACTACAGTATCGTTGGTTTTCCTGTCGGTGCTGTAAATCAAGCCTTAAAACATTTTAACTAAAAAAAGAAATCGCGACGAATATCGCGATTTCTTTTTGTTTTATTTTGAATAACAGTCTCAAACTGTTGCTTCACCGACAGCTTCATGAGATTGGACAGTTCCTTTTTTAGTAAGTGAAAGTCCAGAGATTTGGTTCATATTTGTAACAACTACTACGATTTCTGTTTCTTTGCCAGCTGATTCCACTTTCGCAAGATCCATTTTTGCTAATAAAGTCTCTGGTGTGACCATGTCGCCTTCGTTAACATAAACAGTGAATGGTTCGCCTTTTAATTCAACGGTATCTAATCCCATGTGGACCAAGATTTCCATACCTGTTTCTGACAAAATACTGATTGCATGTTTTGTTTCAAATACATTCGTTACCTTCCCATTGACTGGTGCGTAAACATTCCCATCAGTCGGCAAGACACTATAACCGTCACCCATCATTTTTTGTGAGAATACTGGATCGTTAACTTCAGTGATCTCTTTCAATGTACCTTCTGCAGCAGCGAATAAAGTTTCAGTTTTTGCTGGTGTCTCAACTGGGCTAGATGTAAAGGAAGAAACAGAAGAGCCTGTTCCTGCATCAGCCATAGCAAGAGTTGGTTCTTGGACGCCCGTATTGTTTACAGGGTCGATTTTATTCAAGATGCCTTGACGTCTGAAAACAACTGTTAAACCAAATGGAATGATGACAGCAATCACCATCGCAATGATGAAAGGTACCCAAGATTGTGCTTGGATAGCCAAGATTCCTGGTAGTCCACCAACACCGATCGCATTAGCGCGAACGCCCATCAAAGTAGCGAACATTCCTGCTAAACCAGAGCCGACCATTGCAGCTACAAATGGGTAGACATATTTCAAGTTGATCCCAAACATTGCAGGTTCCGTAACTCCCAAGTAACAAGAAATCATCGCTGGGATAGAGATTTGTTCTTCTTTTTTATTTCCGCGGTGCAAGTAGATGATTGCTAATACAGCAGAACCTTGAGCGATATTTGACAAGGCGATCATCGGCCATAGATTTGTTGAACCGAAGTCAGCAATCAGCTGCATATCGATAGCATTGGTCATATGGTGCAATCCGGTAATAACAAAAGGTGCATACAAGAATCCGAAAATCGCGCTAAATAACCAGTTCACAGATGAAGTCAAACCTGCATTTACGATTGAAGAAATCCAACTTCCGATTGCCCAGCCGATTGGTCCTAAAACGACGTGAGCCGCTAATACTGTAGGTACCAAAGAGAATAATGGGACAAAAATCATCGAAATGGATTGCGGGATAACTTTTCGGAAAAAGATTTCCAGATAAGCTAACATGAATCCAGCCAACATTGCAGGAATAACCTGTGCTTGATAACCAATCATATCTACTTGTGCAAAACCGAAATCCCAGAAAGGAATATCAGCAGCAGCAGTGGTTGCAACGCCGTAAGCATTTAATAATTGCGGTGAAACTAATGTGATACCAAGTACGATACCCAAGATTTGCGTTGTTCCCATCTTTTTAGCAATACTCCATGTGATCCCTACAGGAAGGAAGTGGAAAATCGCTTCGCCGGGCAGCCATAAGAAACCATTGACACCATTCCAAAATTGCGAGTGTTCAACAATCGTTCCGCCTAAACTTTCAAACTCGATGCCTTCTAAAACATTTCGAAATCCTAAAATCAATCCACCAACAATAATCGCTGGGATCAAAGGTGTGAAAATCTCTGCCAGTACAGCGATCATACGCTGGATTGGATTCAGATTTTGCTTCGCCGCTGACTTGCTCTGGTCTTTGGATACGCCTTCAATTCCAGAAACAGCTGAAAAATCATTGAAGAATGTGGCCACGTCATTTCCGATGATGACTTGGAATTGTCCCGCGTTTGTAAACATTCCTTTAACAGAAGGGATATCTTCAATCGCTTCTTCATTTGCTTTTTTTGGATCGTTCAAAACAAATCGAACACGTGTCGCACAATGACTGACAGCAGCAATATTCTCTTTGCCGCCAACCTCCTTCAACAGCCTCTCAGCATCCTCCCGATACTTACCCATAAATATTCCCCTTTCTCTAACTTATATATACAAGTTATCTTCTTCTCTTATCATAACTGCTTATAACGACAAATGCAAGCGTTTTATTTATATAACATTTGCTATTTTGAGTTAAGAAAACATGTCACAAAGAAGGTGAGCACTCATTTTTCAAAAAAAGCGAATTTTTATTCTTTTTCTTTTCAAGTGTTATTATCTCTGATAGTTGGTTATTTGGCTATCAATATTTTTATGACAGAAATATTCTTCAGAATAAGCAGTTAAAAACGATTTCATGTTTCTTGAAAAGAGAAAACGCCTATAGTATAGTGAAGGCATGCACAAAAATATCAAAGGCAAACAGTGAGGGAGAGAATAAATGAATAAGTTCAATGAAATATTTTTAGACTTAGAGCAAAAAATCTTAGAAAAAGAGTATCCTCCTCATACGCTGCTGCCTAGCGAAAACCAATTGATCAAAATTTATAATGTTTCACGGGAAACAATTAGAAAAGCATTGAATCTATTGACGAATGCAGGCTATATCCAGAAAAAACAAGGAAAAGGATCAATTGTTTTAGACAGAAATCGTTTTGATTTTCCATTTTCTGGTTTAACAAGTTATAAAGAATTGCAGGATACACAACATATTCCTAGTGAAACTGCTGTGAAAGTTTTAGAAGAAACAACTGTAGACAAAGAATTAGAAAAAATCACTGGTTGGAAAGAGGGAACACCTATATGGCATTTGGTTCGCCAACGGAAAATAAATGGTGAAGCAGTTATTTTAGATACTGATTATCTTTTAAAAGAAGTTGTCCCTGTATTAACAAAAGAACAAGCTGAACGTTCGATCTATGCCTATTTTGAGGACCAGCTGAACTTAACGATCGCTTATGCGCAAAAAGAGATCACAGTTGAGCCTGTTCCTGAAAAAGCTGCGCAATATATGGATTTGAATAAAGACCCTTATATAGTGGCAGTTAGAGGTTTGGTCCATTTAGAAGATACGCGCTGTTTTGAATATACAGAATCTATCCATCGTTTGGATAAGTTTCGATTTGTTGAATTTGCGAGAAGAAGAAAAGTTTGATTTTTGACTGATGACTTTTGGGATCAAGCTTTTCTCACAAAAATAGAGAAAGCTATTTTTCGTGAGAAAAGAGTCTTATTGCTGTGAAACACGAAGA
>KE351647.1:119938-180823 GCA_000415185.1 Enterococcus faecalis 13-SD-W-01 | reverse complement strand
AGCTATTTTACTGTTTTTTTCGTTACTGCTTGGAGCTGAACGGTTCATTCACAACCTCTTTTGAGCAGATTACTTCTCCTCTGTCCTTCATTTGCTTAGTATAAAGGAAAAGGGGTGTGATCAAGATGAATCAACCAAATAAAGAAGAATTGAAACAAAAACTTTCAGATATGGAATATGCGGTGACTCAAGAAAACGCGACAGAACCTGCTTTCACTGGTAAATATGATGATTTTTACGAAAAAGGAATCTATGTAGACGTAGTCAGCGGCGAACCATTATTCAGTTCCACAGAAAAATACGACGCTGGTTGCGGCTGGCCTTCTTTCAGCAAACCAATCGAGCGAAAAGACATCAAAGAAAAAGCGGATTTTTCTTACGGAATGCACCGCGTAGAAGTACGCAGCACAGAAGCAGATTCGCATCTAGGACATGTATTTTCGGACGGTCCGGCAGACAAAGGCGGCTTGCGTTACTGTATCAATTCAGCTGCTTTGAAATTTATTCCTTATGAAGAAATGGACAAAGCCGGGTATGAAGAGTTCAAGAAATATGTAGAATAGTTTGTAAAAACAGAGATCGAAGAAAAAAGTCTTCGTTCTCTGTTTTATTTGTATGCTCTTTTATATAATGTTGCTATAAGAATATCGATTTTAAAAATAACAGTAGTAAAACAAATAATACAAGTGTAAAATTATTTATGTAGGAGTTATTGATAAAATAAAAAAACGAATAACTTTTCTTCTAAATACACAACATTACATAGTAAAAGATTTACAGCAGAGGAGCATGAATCAAATGGATAAAACATATACATCTTTAGACGAAGCATGGAACCAAACCCAACAAGAACCAACAATTTGGGATTATCTAGCAATCAAGGATCAATCTTTTTATTATGTTTACGGCAATCAATCTTTATTTTTAAGCAGTTTCCAAACAAAAGATTTACCAGAACCGCCTTATCAACTAACTCCTTTAGGGAAAGTACTAACAAAAATGAGCCATTTTGCCAATATCATGTCACGCCGTCCCGGTACAGAAGAAGTGACATTCTATGCGTTATTGAATGAACCGCAAAGTGGACTTTTAGGACGGAAAATTGATGAAAAAATGCTTAACATCGGTGTGCCTCCTTTAGTATGGCGGCGAGAACAAATCAAAAGAGCAATCAGAGAAAAAGTAGAAGCTTATATAAAAGCAAACGAATCCTTTTTGTTTCTTGATATCGGCAGCGGTGGAGGGTTTGACAGTCTTGAAATCGAGCGCTTGATGCATAGAATGAGCGAATTGACTCAAAATACGCAATGGTCAAATTCTTATGCAAGTATAAATGTCGATATCGACACGAAATGGCTTGAAAATAACCAAAAGCTGGCAGAAGAAATGTTTGGAGAGAACCATAACATTGTAAGGGAAAATATCTCTGCTTTTGACTTTCTTTCTGATAAAAGCTATCGATTTACTTTGAAAAAATACGATAACTTGATTATTTCTTGCAATGGTTTTGCAGAATTTTTATCTGATGCAGAGTTGCAGAAACTATACCTTGGCATTCGTGAGCTGACGGATTCATTTGAAGGTAATGCTACAGTCATCTTGCCATTTGCAAATAAAAATGAAAAACAAGAAGCAGTCGGGAAAAAAATCGGCTTCCAATTCCGAGCAAAAGATAAACAAGAGATGACTGAAATGATCAATGATCTATTTGCCGGTTATCAGGTTTCTAACACTGAAAAGCATAGTCATATCGTGATGTTTATTGAAAAATAGTTCTACATTTTCGTACACTTTTATCTAAGAGTAAGGAAAGACATGTTTAGAGAATAGCAGAAGAGAGCATCCAATTGGATTGGATGCTCTCTTTTTTGTCTATTGATCATTTAATACTTTTTCCAAAGCCGTCTTTATTGCTTCAACAGCTTCAGGATTTTCAGCATTTTCCATTTCCAATCGGCTCGCTTCGCCATTTGCAGCAGCAAAAGGTGTTTGAACAGATTGTTAGTTATACAAACAATAAGCCTAATTTTAACAAAAGAGGGTGGATTAAAAAAAATATGCCAGTTATAAATGTAAGAATCATTCGTTTGCGTATATTTTGAAGAAAGGCAGCGGAGAGTTCTTTTGGAAGAAAAAGTACTTTTAATTGATTTTGAGGATGGTTAAGCAAGTATCGCTGCCATATTATTGACTCCTCTATTCTGTTTTTTTCTTGAAGAACGAGAGCAATTCCTAGAAGAATAAACGCAAATCCAAAGTAAGGAAATGCATTCAATGAAGTATCACTTATAGGAAAATAATAAAAGACACCTATGCCAAAGACGGGTAGAAAAAGGATGATCAATAAAAGCGAATATTTTTTCTTTCGAGCAAGAATGGGGGCTTCTTGTGTTAAAAAGTGGTTCGCCGCTTTTTTTCGCTGCTTTTTCTCTTGTTTAGTTAATCCAGGAAATGCAATCTGGAGTCGTTCGTTGATTTTAGTAAATATATCCGCAAATTCTTTGAAATATTTGAAAGCAAAATAAAACAAGAAAAGAAACAAACCATAATAAGCGAACGTATCAATGGTTTTGATTCCAAATTTGGCAATGGTCATGAGCATGGCAGTATTCTCCTACTATTGAAATTATTTTTGTTGATTATAACAGTCAAATAGGGAGAGAATGCTGAAAATTCAGTAAAAAATAGACTATTATTCTCATTAATAATAGGATTTTTAAAATAAAAAATGTTATTTTTAAATACATAAAAACTTATTTTTAAAAAGCAGAACCAAGAAAAACAGGCATATAAATTTACCTGACTTTTGATCAATGTTAAGTTAAAAGTAACATGTGTTGTTTGAAAAATTTATCTTAGAACTGGATAAATGGCTAAAAAACGACCTCAAAATAGGCTTCTTCCGTTCGATTTTTTCCCTTATCTTCGTTTTCCCTGAACTTAAAAAAACATGCTGCCGAACCACAATCATCAAGGAGGAGAATGTATGGAAAAATTTTACCAGAAAACGATCAAGGAAACATTACAACATTTTGATATTGATCAGAATCACGGTTTAAGTAACCAAAGTGCAGAAGAACGTTTGAAAAAATATGGCGAAAATACGATCCAGCAGCAAGAATCACGTTCAGTTTGGGAGCTTCTTTGGCATAACATCAACAATCTTATTGTGTACCTTTTGTTAGCTGCTGCGCTGCTTTCATTTTTCACAGGCGAGGTTGTAGAAGGTATAGCGGTACTGATTGCAGTATTTTTAGCCGTTTTTACTGGCTTTTTCACCGAATTGCGCGCCCAAAAGTCAATTGATTCATTACAAGAAATGATTTATACCACTGCCAAAGTCTTACGTGACGGAGAAGTGTCTCAAATAGATTCGGGTTCTGTAGTGCCTGGGGATATTTTATTGTTGGAGGAAGGCGATTCGATCGCAGCTGATGCCAGATTATTGGAAAGTCGTAATTTTGCTTGTATTGAATCTGCATTGACTGGTGAATCTGAAGCTGTAGAAAAACAGGCGGATGCTTCTTATCAGGAAGAAGTACCTTTAGGCGATCGAAGGAATGTCGTTTTTGCTGGAACAGCAGTGACTCGCGGAAGTGCGACTGCTATCGTTACGCAAACAGGAATGAAGACTGAAGTAGGGAAAATCAGTGCCATGCTGACAGATGACAAAAAGAAAAAAACACCTTTGGATATCGAGCTGGACAAATTAGGTAAAGCTGTTATTTTTGCTGCATTATTTGCTGCTGTCGCTGTTTTGATTGCTGGTCTGTTGACACAAGAACCATTAACAGAGATGCTTCACATTTCGATTATTCTAGCTGTTGCGGCTATTCCAGAAGCAATGCCTGCTGTTTCTACTATCACGCTTTCCCGCGGCATGCGCATCATGGCAGAGCATAAGGCTTTAGTTAAAACGTTGTCTGCTGTAGAGACATTAGGCGCAACCACTGTGATTGCTAGTGATAAAACAGGAACCTTGACCGAAAACCAAATGGCTGTTGCAGATATTCTTTTAGCAGACGGCGAATCTTTTACTGTCAGCGGAAAAGGCTATGAACCAAAAGGAGAATTTTTTCAAAATAAAAAAGAAATAAATCCTAACGAGAACAAACGGTTGTATGAAATGATTCGAAATGGAGCGTTATGTACGTCTGCTGTTTTAAAGAAAACAGAGGATCAATATGAGATTCTCGGCGATCCGACAGATGGAGCATTTGTTGTTTTAGGGGAAAAAATGGCTGTTTCTCGGGATTCTCTTGTTGAAAAAGGTTGGGAAAAAATCGGTGAGCTGCCTTTTGACTCTGATAACAAGTTCATGATCACCGTTTATGAAAATGAAACAAGACTGCTGCTTGTAAAAGGTGCGCCAGATGTCTTATTGGAACTCGCGAGTGCAGATGACCAGACAAAAAAACAATTAGAAGAATACAACCAGCAACTTGCTTCAGAAGGCCGACGTGTTATAGCAGTTGCCCGTATCGAAAACTATCAAGGCGGACTTTCCGAATCGGAACTCGCTGAAAATCTTGACGGCTTGGAGATCCAAGGATTTGTCGGTATTATTGATCCGCCTCGTGCAGATGTCAAAGAAGCTGTACGTGTTGCGCAAGAAGCGGGGATAAGTGTCAAAATGATTACTGGTGATCATCCGAAAACAGCGTCGATGATTGCAAAAGAAATCGGCTTAGCGGACTATGACAACACAATGACTGGAAAAGAAATCGATGAAGCAGTCAAAAGTGAAGACTTTGAAGAAAAAATCAAAAAAATCGGTGTTTTTGCCCGTGTTTCTCCCGAAAATAAATTACAGTTAGTTGAAGCATTACGAAAATCTGACGCTATTGTTTCAATGACAGGTGATGGGGTGAACGATGCACCGGCACTAAACGGCTCAAACATCGGTATCGCTATGGGGATTCGAGGAACGGAAGTAGCCAAAGAGTCCTCAGATATGATCTTGACGGATGACCGTTTCCAAACGATTGTGGATGCAATAAAAGAAGGACGTATTATTTTTGATAACATCAAAAAATATGTAACTTTCCTCTTCTCATGTAACATGGTCGAGATCGTGACTATTTTCTTAAGTGTGGTTTTCTTGCTTCCAATGCCAATCCAACCATTGTATATCTTATATCTGAATCTAGTGATTGATATTGCTCCAGCTATGGCATTGGCATTTGAATCAGCAGAAAGCGACTTGATGAAGCGGCCGCCTCGTTCGGATGAAGACAGTTTAGTCAATAAACGATTTTTAGGCCGAATCATCTTGAGCGGTGTTATTATCGGTTTAGCATCTTTTAGTTTCTTTACCTTTTTAACATACACGAATCATGAACTTGTTTATGCACAAACAGCAACATTTACGTTCATGGCCGTTGCGCAGCTGATGCATATTTTCAATGTGCGAAAAAATAAAGGATTTGGCTTTGACAAATCATTATTGAAAAATAAAATGCTTCTTGGTGCATTTGCTATTTCCTTAACATTACAGTTTGCTGCTGTCTATCTTCCGTTTATGAATAATCTGTTGAACACAGTACCATTGCAAGCTGGAACATGGGGAATCATTCTTTTGGCTGCTGCTGTTACTACGATTCTTGTAACAGGACTAAAAAAACTTTTCCAACTGAAGTAGTTCTGGGTTAGATTTTTATCAAAGGAAAAGTCCTCCTATGTTTGGAGGACTTTTTCATTTGAAGATTATGATAACGTGTTACTTTCTTTTCTTTTTGTTGACGATGAACAAAAAAATCAAACATAGAATAACAGTAAGTATTCTCAAAGCTGGAGTAAATAATAGCAGTGTCATGATATCAGCAAGTCCTCTAATGAATGAAGAATCGGAAGCATAAAGCTTAAATAAAGGTGCCGCAAATAAACTTACATGTCCATAAACGAAAATAGTAAATAAATAGACGGCAATTCCTGATGTTAGTATGATTATGTTTTTTGTTGTTTTTGACAAATGTTGTTCCTCCTGAGCTGCCTGTTATTGATAAGATTTTTTCTTTTTTTATAGTAAATAGCAGCATGCAATGAAAGCGCATAACTGTCATTTCTGTGTTTTCATTGTATACATAATAGATGGCTATATCAATAATTATATAAAACTGGCAGAAATCAGTGGAGTGAATGATCAATTAATTAGTATTCGAATATAGTGCTGTATCATCTGGCAAGATTTCTTTCCAAAATTCAAAGTAGCGGTCTGTCAATTCGATACTACTGATTGTTTCCCAGTTTACATAGTGATCGTCAATGAAAAAACCATCCAAATCGATAGAAGGTTGTACAAATCCTTTCACGATTTTACCATCTAGGCATTGGATGATTACTTCTTGTTTAGCAATCATGGAAGTAACGATTACCGTCTCAAAGTGTTTGTCGATAGTTTTCATTTATTTCACTACTTTCGTCGATAAATTCTTGATAAAATTCATTTTTGACCGGTGTCAATTCGTTGTCTTTCTTCTGTTGCTGTTTTTTTATTCGTTCAAAATCTAGTTCATACCATTTTTTTGTTTTTATTAATTCGATATGCCGGACATCTTCCCAAAAGATAAACTGTCCATCAATAAGAAAATAATCCTCATAAGCTTCACCTGTAAATGTTCCTTCGATTTCTGGTTGGATTCGGCCAAACGCATCTTGTAAATTCAGCTGGATCATGACTTTCTGTTGATGCAAGAAAGCTTGAACTAATAGCTGATCGATTTCCTCTAAGTCCATTTGTGGTTTAAGTATAGGTTCTCTTAATGCAGAAGTTTCATTTTTTTCGATTCCTTGGA
This sequence comes from Enterococcus faecalis 13-SD-W-01, assembly GCA_000415185.1. GTDB lineage: Bacteria > Bacillota > Bacilli > Lactobacillales > Enterococcaceae > Enterococcus_B > Enterococcus_B faecalis_A. Next base: position 174,029 of record KE351647.1, on the reverse strand, counting down.
CAAGTTCAGCCATTGCAAAAGCAGTTCCCCATTTCAAACCAAAAGGACGGTCATGATATTCGTTATAGTCAGTGAAGATTTTTTTTGTTCTTCTCATCTTGTCCACCTTCGATTCCACTCATGCCGCCAGCGTGTCCGCCGACAAGCTCCGATCGTGCGATTGCTCGGCCGCCTTTCAATAAACTATGTGCGTGGATGATCGACTTGAAACCATACTTTTCTCGGATCGTATCAACGATATAGTCAACTTTTGCTTCGGAAACTTGTTGTTCAGGATCATCAAAAAGATTCAGCTGCAGTGAATGTCCATAAACTAAATCAGAACAATTGACGGCAATATTTCGGACTACTTGATCTGTGTATTTTTCTTGGAAAATGCGCAAAAGATGATGAGCGATTTCTTTACTCTGGTTTGTCGGATCGACTTTCATTTGCTGATGGAAGTTCGATTTGCCTTCTTGATCAACGTATCCAATCGAGAAACCAATCCAAAGGCTGATGATAGAAGTCTTTGCACCAGACCGCCGCAAACGAGTAGCGACTTGATCAGCCATTTCCTTAATAACGACTTCAATTTCCTCTTTTTTATAGTAATCACGATTCAATATTTGGCTGTTGCCGATACTCTTTGATTTCGGTTTGTATTTTTGACCTAAGAAAGAGCGGTCGATGCCCCAAGAATGTGCATATAATTGAGTTCCTAGAATGCCCATTTCTTCTTTTAGCTTATAGTAATCTGAATGTGCTAGATCATAGACAGAAAAAATACCCAAATGCTGCAGGTGTTTGGCTGTTCGTCTTCCGATTCCCCAAAAATCTGTGATTGTCGGGATCTTCCAAACGGTTTCTGGGACATTTTCGTAGCGCCATTCTGCTTTCATATCGGGTGAATGTTTTGCAGCATTATCTAAGGCCAGCTTCGCAAGTAAAGGGTTATCGCCGATGCCGATCGTTGTATAGATTCCTGTTTGTCTATAAACGTCCGTTTGCACTAATTTAGCCAATTCATAAGCTGTTTTTACATTAAAAAGGTTCAAGCCCTCTGTTACATCAAGAAAACTCTCATCTACAGAATACACATGGTGATTTGCTTCATCTGCGTATTTTCTATAGATGTTATTGATCTCCATGTTTTTTTGCATATAATAAGCCATTCTTGGCGGTGCAATCACAAGATCAGGCGGGTAGGGGAAAGGAAGATCACGTGCACGGCTGATATTGGAGATACCGTACGCTTTTTTTGCTGCAGGGCTTGAAGCTAAAATCAGGCCGCTGCCGCGTTCGTTTGAATTATCTGATGGATAGGACATAAGACTAATTTAGTTTTCAAAGGGTTCAAGCCGCGTTCCACACATTCTACTGAAGCATAAAAAGACTTGCAGTCAATGCATAGGATGTCCCTGCTAGGTTCTTTATGATAATCAAAGATAGGATTTTGATTTTCTAACATAACATTCACCTCGACATATCAATTAGAACATATGTTCGCGTTTCGTGTCAATAAAAACAAAAGGAAGTCCAAAGAAAAAAACCAGCCAGCTATTTCTTATACCTTGAATAGCTGGCTGGTTTTTTTATTGGAATGCAGCCGGTACTTGATCAAATGCCACAGATTCCACTTTGACATACTCTTTTTCTTGTTCATTTTGAGTCACGCTCATACCTAATAACACACCTGTTTTAGCATCCACATTCAATTTGAAATAATCGCCTTGATAGATTGTCTGATTGTCACCAGAAAAAGTACCTTCTATAACAATGGTGTTACGTCCGCAAATCAGTTCAGTGCCGGTCAGTTCATAAAGTGAGGGATCTTCTAAAATTCTAAGTGCAAGTTCAGAAGGCAAAGCTACGATTTTTGCAGTGGTGAAATGATTTAAATCTTGCCGTGCGTTATAGGATTTTGTGCCATCTGCTTCAACAGTGACACTTTCCGCTAAAGTCATAGCCTGACTGTTTTCCGGGTCACTCGCTGATTTAGATTGATGCGTTTGACTAGGGTTATGGTTTATTTGACTGTACTTTTCTGAATAGATCGATCCGTTTTCGTAAAGTACGATATCTTGACCTGATTCATCGGTATTTGTCTCGATTTGCGTTAAGTGGTTATCTGGCATGTTTACCGCAGAAAGATGAATGGACTTAGCTGATTCGCCTGTTTTTACTACATAAGTAAATTGAACATCGATACTGTGATAGTAGTCGATGGCGTTGATCATGCGGTAAACAGCTTCTTGTTTTGTCGTGATTTCGTTATCGACAGATACAGGTGTAACAGTTATCTCTCTTTTCTTTTCTTCAGTTTCACTTTTTTTCGTGTATGTATATGTAGATGGACGTGATGCTTCTTCTTTTTCTTTGTGTATTGTTAGAACAGTATAAGCTGCTCCAGCCAGGAATAGCGCTGCCGCTCCTAAAATGATTCCTTTCGTATGACGCATTTTCTTCTCCTTCTTTATAGATAACATATCTTGAAATAAGTTTTTCTGATTATACCAAAAATACGTGGAAGAAAAGATGAAAGTTCATTAAGAGAACGCTATTTTTATTAGTTCAGAATCGTATCAAATTATTTTTCGTATTTTCTAGAGTCAGGTTGCTTTATGTATTTTACATTCTGAAATAAACCCATAATTTCTTGAACAATAACTAACATTCAAAAAGCCGTTGGTTCGAAACGGAAAAAAATAACCAATCTTGTTATACTAGATATAAAGGAGGTATGATGATGAAAAGAAATTATGTACTTTCAACATTAGCAGTAGTAGTTGCAGTGCTAGGTTTTGTAGTTGGGATATTAGGAAATAATATCGTTGCCGATTTGTTTCCTAAAAACTTGTCACTTTTAGGTACAGCGTTAGGAACAATAGCAAACATCCTTATTAGTTTGTTTGGCATTTATTTGGCGGGAAAAATCGAGAGAAGATCATTGAAAGAATACGGTATTTATTGGCGCAAAAAAGATTATTTGCATGGAATCGGCGGTTTAGTTATTGGGGTAGCAATTTTTCTAATTATCACGCTGCCACTTTATTTGTCAGGTTTATACACGCTAAAATCAGGAAATCAAGATTTTTACGAATTAGCTGTTCATTTCATTGTTTTCATCGCAGTGGGAATGACCGAAGAGCTGCTTTTTCGTGGATTTATTCAACATCGTTTATTAAGATTTGGTCCAATGGTTGCTTTACTTATATCAGCGTTTTTGTTTGCTCTTGTACATGGATTGAATCCTAATGTGTCTATGGTCGGATTAATGAATGTTTTTCTTGCAGGCTGCTTTTTCGGGGCGATTATGTATTTGAGCGGAAGTTTATTCACCGCAATAGGAGCACATATCACGTGGAATTGGACACAAGGTTCGTTGCTGGGAATACCTGTCAGTGGTACAAATGAACCAGGTTATTTTTCTACTTTAGTAAAAGAAGGACATACATTATGGACAGGTGACAATTTTGGCGCTGAAGCCTCTTTATCAGCTACGTTAATTCTAGCTCTCTTGACTATGGGTATTTTATTCTACTTATATAAAACAAAGAAAATCCAGCGTTATGGAATAGACGATTTATAGCTAGAAAAAACATGAGAAAATTGGGCTTCTTTCATTCGACTAAAGAAATACGAATGAAGGGAGTCCATTCTTTCAGTAAATAGAGAGTAAATGAGGTGTGAAAATATGCAAACGTTTTTAACAAAGACATCGCTGAAAAAAGTCCTTTTACTAGAATATCTGTTAGAAAAAAACAATTGGTGTACCATGTCAGAACTGAAAAAAATCTTGCGTGTTACAGATAAAACCATATTATCTTATATAGAAGAATTGACACATTTATTCCAGCAATACAACAGTAAAATCATTTTGAAAAATGACAACAACAAACAATTCCGCGTACAAAAAGAAGAAGATTTTCCCATCTATAATATCTATCTTTACTTTTATCGATCCTCTTATAACTACAATTTAATCAACTTTATGTACAATTATCCTGAAAAAACAATAAAGGATTATGCAGAAGAACAATTTACCAGTGTTTCTACTGTTTTCCGTTATGCTAAACTTCTCCGTCCGTATTTCGAACGGTATCGCCTTGACTTCCAGTCCTTCAAATTGGATTTGAATGCAGACGAAATCAGCGTTCGGAGTTTTTATTATTATTTTTATTGGCATTCAACGCGTGAAAGCAACGGCTACTGGCCTTTTAAAACAGAACTCAGCAAAATAGAAAGCGCCGCTGATTCTTTTGAAGAAGTGTACCAAATTTCATTCGACCCATTCCAAAAACGTGTTTTTTCTTATTGGCTGACAATTAATTTAGAACGGAGCCAAGTCAAAAAAATCTGCATAGACAGAAAGTACAAAAAAGTTGCAGATATGGACCAATACTTTGGTTTATTAAGAGATTGGGCAGAAAAAGCCGGTTTTATTTTTGAGGAAGATGAACTGTATTTTCTTTATCGAGTCATTTATGCATTTGGTGTTATTGATGGGAACAAAAAATATGAAAACAGTCACGCATTGTCTCACAAAAAGAACAGTACCTGTTCCTATCGAGCGATTCAGAATATGGCAAAAACATTAAAGAGTACATTTGGGTTTGAACTGGATATAGCCGATCCAGAACTGGTCTTTAATTTTGCAGCTTTTCACGAAAGAAGTCTTCTGTTTTATGGAAATACTGACCTTTTTTTTAATCGTTCATATGTCACTGAAATCAAAGAAGAAGATCCTGAAGCTTATCAGGTGATGGAAGATTTGCGAAAAAAATTGAATAAGACAGCAGATAAAGAACTCAGTAAAGTGTTAGAAAACTGGGAACAGTTATTTTTAGATTATTATTATGTACTGGATTACTATCATTTATTTTTGAAACGCTTTGATCCACTTAAAATTTTAGTGAAAGATGATCTTCATCACACCCACCGACTTTGGCTAATGAATAAAATCCACAGCTATTTTGGCCATTCGTATGTTTTCGCTTTTTATGATTACAAAACAAAGGTTTCGAATGTTGATTTAGTTATTTCAAATTATTATTTAGATACCGGGGAAACGCCGCTGGTTTTGATGAAAAATATTCCTACAGAACGAAATTGGCGTCAATTAGAGGAAAAACTGTATGAATTAACTAAGCAAAAAACTCGTTTGCATTAAAAAAGCAAACGGGTTTTTTTATGCGTATTTTGAGAGTTCGAAAACTTACTTTTAATTTTCTTCTATTTTCGAGAAAATTTTTAAACTAGAAAATGCATATCGGGCATGGGAGAATCTCTTTAGATCAAATTAGATCAATTATTATTTAGGAGGAGTTTCAAAATGAAAAAAACAATGATTGCCACAGCTGCATTAGGTCTATTGGCCTTGAATGCGGCAGGAACCACGGTCTTTGCAACTGAAAAAACAGCGAGTCAGCTACTAGAATCGACAAATAAAACACACATCACTTTAATGCCAGGATCAGGTGAGAAAGTTGATCCCATCATCTCGGATGATACGAATGATGATGATCCAAGCACAGGAGATTCGGGGGCTTTGTCAATTCCATTTGCCTCTAATATCACATTTGGTCAACAAGAAATCCAACAAGGAGATACAGATTACTATGCATTGAATAAAAAGCCGTATGTTCAAGTGAATGATACACGTGGTGGAGCAAAAGGCTGGACATTAAGTGTGGCTGTGTCGCCATTTATTGGAGAAAATGGAAAAGAATTGACTGGTGCAAAAATGTCCTTGTCTAATGGAAAGGTAATGACAAAAAACAACCAATCTGCTGCGCCAGAATTATCTGGGAATGTTTTTGAATTAAATCAAGAATATCAAGAAGTCATGACTGCGAAAGAAGGACAGGGTGCAGGAGCATTTGCGGCTGCTTTTGAAGGAACCGATGGACAGAATGAAAATGTTAAGCTTCATGTACCACGAGCAGGCGTTGAAGCACAAAGCTATACAGCTGAACTGAAGTGGTTTTTGATTGATGCCCCAGCATAATAACGTAAGCAAAAGAAGAAGAGAAAAAGCACTTTTCTTTTTTATGAGTATGTTCTGTTTGTTTTTGGTCGGTTTTCCTGCTCGAACTTTTGCCGAATCAAATAAAGTATCTTTTGATGCACAAGCAGTTCTTCCCGAAAATCAACAATCAGATGCAAGTTATTATGACTTGAAAGTCCAACCGGGGAAAACCCAAAATCTAGTAATAAAACTGCGAAATAATCAGTCAAAACCAACAACTATCATAATCGAAGCGAATAATGCGCACACAAATCTGAACGGTGTGATCGATTATTCAATGCACGGGCAAAAAACAATCGGCGGACCATCTTTCGAAGAGATGATTTCTGATCCGCAGACAGTGACATTAAAACCTGAAGAAGAACGAGAGATAATTTTTCAGTTGAAGATTCCGGAACAAGGGTTTGATGGTACTGTTTTAGGCGGGTTCTATTGTTATGAAAAAGCACAAGAAAAAGAGGTAAAGGATGATGGTTTTAGTCTAAAGAATAAATTTGCCTACACGATTGGTGCTAAATTGAATTGTTCTGATAAAGAGATTCAGCCAAAGTTTAAGTTAACAAATGTAGCACCTGGCTTAGAAAATGGTTATTTGACGATTTTTGCTGATTTAGAAAATCCAGAGCCGGTTCTTATGAGCAAAATGGATATGCATGCTGTTATTAAAAAAAATGGGGAAAAGAAAGCTTTACGTGTGTTTGATAAAAAAATATCCTTTGCACCAAGAACAAAATTCAAGTTACCGCTGAGCTGGGATAATGAGCCTTTGAAAAAAGGAAAATACGAATTGAACATGCAGTTGAGAAACAATGAAAATAAAAAGTGGACACTTAAAAAGGATTTTGAGATCAAAGGGGAAGATGAACAGCTGAATCATAAATCTGTAGAGGTAAAAGAAGAAAATGAAGATCATCTTTTATTTTATAGCCTTCTTGCTTTCTGCGTAGTGATCATACTTGGCTTGATTTGGTATATTTATAGATTAAAAAAGAAAAAACCATAGAATCGAGGCTGAAAATGAAAAAATTAGCACGTTTATTTTTTCTGGTACTGCTGATTGGGGCAGCAGTACCAGTCTCTGCATCAGAAAATACTAGAAGTGCAGCCAGTATTACATTTTATCCACCTGTAAACAAAGTTATTCCGATGAAGCAGGTGAGGATACCTGAAGAGCGAAATCAAGTGGAAATAGAAACGACAGAAAAAATGTCAGAAGAGAATATAGCTGGTTTTCTGCCTAAAACAAATGAAGAAAGAATATTTTTTAGTGAAATAATGGGTATTGGCTTTTTAGGAATGGTACTTTTCTTTGTAATATATAGAAGAATTGAACATAGCAAAACATCAAATAAAAAGAAGCCTTCTTAGAAAAATCTTCTATAAAAACGGTACTGATTTTGGCTGAAAAGAGGTGAACAAATGAAAAAATGTTTTATAGTGTGCATATTGATACTTGGCTGCGTTTTTCTTTTCCCTATAAAAAAAACAGATGCAGAAATGCTGATTCCTATCACAGCATCGCCCTATTATCGTAATGTCGAAACCGAAAAAATCCCAGCTGACAACACGTTTATTATGAGGAATGGGGAAGCGACGACATTTGAAAAATTAGCGGGAAAAGTCACTAGGGATAAAATCATAACGGGAATCAATTCGGTAAAAGAGAGTGCTGTTCTTATTCGAAATGTTGGATTTTACAAAGGTCAGCCAGTAAACGTCAAAGTTTCTGTAGAAATGATGCAACCCAATGGAGCAGACCTCCAATTATTTCGATCAGAATTTTTAAGATTAAAAATTTGGCCGGAAGGTATCTCTAAAATCACTTATGAATTTTTAGATAAAGAGCTGCAGCCTTTTACCATTAAGACAACCTTCAATGAGATGGGGCTTAATAAATGGAAAGACCTTAGTATTGCAAATGCAAGTACAACAGTTGAAAATTTATTTGCCAGACCAGATTCTACCATCAGCTACACGCAGAATAACGATGTCTTGAATTTGAAAGGAAAAGGACTTGGTGATGAGTGGGCGGACGATACGTGCAAAGTAGCAATCACAACAAAGCCTATCTCTAAAGTTCAATTCATTATCAAAAATAACGATTCTCGGTCTGCACCAACGGGAATCTCTGAATTAAAATATTTGTCGCAATTTTTCCCAAATATTGAATTTCCCTACGCCTATCCGCAGCAGCTCAATAGACAAAAAATCGTCAACAATGAAGTAATAAGTTCTTTCCAGCAAACGATACCTTATATTGAGCCAGATCATTATCTAGATGCCTTGTCTTATAAAGCGGTAATTGCTGACCAAAATCAATTTCAAATCAAAGGAATCACAGTGAAGGACTTTTACGGAAACGATCGGACAAATTGGTTTGACCAGCAAATCGATCCAGAGGGGAATTTGTTGATCAATGCTAAAACTGATATTTTAAAAAATAAAGATTTTTATGATAACAGTTATCAGTTCAATGTTCACTATCTATTTATCGGCGGAAAAGAGAATCCGGTCGACACTGCTAATATTGAAAACGATTGTTTCCACTTAAAAGCACAACTTTACGAGAATATTGGTGAAGGAGAAAGCTTGGTTGGAGAGCTTGAAAGCAACATTGATTATATGGGGGAAATAACGATTCAATATGTGGACGAAGAAAATACGTTGTTATTAGAATCTGGAACAATCAATCAGCTTATTACGAAAAATGTCGATCTAACAGAATTTTATCCGGCGATTGAGGGCTATTATCCTATTCGAGAGCCTGAAGAAAAAGACCAGATTATCGTTACTCCTGAATCACAAATAATTACGCATCACTATAAAAAAGGCGCACCGCTATTATTTACCCTGAAAAACACAGAGGATTCGATTGTTATTCCTCGTTTTTCGAGAATTAAAAAGTTGTCATTTCGCTTTTCACACGATATACATCAATCTGTCCAATTGATTGCGCAATGCGGAGAACATCAGCAAGTATTAAAAAAATATAATAAAGGAACAGCACAAGCAGAAGATACTATTGATTTTCAAGTGCCAGAAGACTGGCTTAATAAAAAAGTGGCATTTTTCATCCAAAATGAAGAGGGACAATGTTCAACGAAAGAAGCAAGGATTTTTATTCCAGAAGCTGGTCCTAGATTATATTTGCCTGAACAATTGGAGTTTGGTACAAAAGAAATTCCCGCTTCGGATCAATTGGTTGCTGCTGAAAATGAACAAGCAGTCAGAGTAGAAGATGACAGCAAATTAGAAAGAAGTCATTGGACCATCAAAATAAGACTTGCTCAACCTTTGGAAAATGAGAATCAGGACCAGTTAAAAGATGCATTGATTTTTTCTAGTTCAGAAAATGATACTGTAGTTTCGTCTGAAGATCAGGCTATTTGGAGTGGAAGTGGTCCCTCTGCCTTAGGGAAAGAAAACAAACTTCGACTCTTTTTGCATCCGACTGATCGACTAGGTAATTACAGTAGTTCGCTTATTTGGACATTTGAAGATGCACCAGATTAATCTAGAAGCAGAGAAGCCATCACAATTTTTTTGTGATGGCTTAATTAAATTTTGCTGATTGATTCAATACGAGAAGTACGAGCCCAGAAAAGAAACTGCTCTTTCACAACCCTCTCACTTGTGATAAAATAAAGGGAACGTATGTGTGGAAAAGAAAGAGGAAAAAGAAATGTATGAGTATCTTAAAGGGATCGTTACTTTTATCAATCCTTATTATATTGTCGTTGAAAATCAAGGAATCGGCTATCAGATTGCTTTAGGAAATCCGTACCGTTACAGCAGTAAATTAAACCAAGAAATCATGATTTATCTGCATCAAGTGATTCGAGAAGATGCCCATTCGCTCTATGGATTTGGCACTCTTGAAGAGAAACAGCTTTTCTTGAAACTAGTCAGTGTTTCCGGTATCGGACCTAAAAGCGCGCTGGCAATCATGGCGAGCGATGACCATGCTGGATTGATCCAAGCGATGGAAACAGGAGACGTCACTTATTTGACGAAATTCCCTGGAGTCGGAAAGAAAACAGCGCAGCAGATGATTTTAGATTTGAAAGGCAAGCTTGGCGAACTAGGGGGAGCTCTGCCAGTGAACTTGTTTGATCATGCGGAGGCCGAAGATACTGTAGCACTTTCAGAAGCAATGGAAGCCTTGAAAGCATTAGGCTACAGCGACAAAGAAATCAAACGAGCTGAGAAACAGTTGAAAGAATTGGACAATTTGACAACAGATGAATATCTGCGTCAAGCATTGAAATTAATGATGAAAAAATAGGAGGTACGGCATGACAGATGAATATCTTTTATCTCCGGAATCCGGTGATAATGAACGTAGTTTGGAAAAGTCCCTCCGTCCGCAATTTTTGACGCAATATATCGGACAAGACAAAGTCAAAAAAGAACTGCAGATTTATATCGAAGCAGCAAAAAGCCGCGAAGAACCACTTGATCACGTCTTGCTTTATGGACCGCCTGGATTAGGTAAAACCACAATGGCGATGGTTATTTCAAATGAGATGAACGTAAATATACGTACGACTAGCGGACCGGCAATCGAACGGCCTGGCGATCTTGTGGCGATTTTGAATGAACTTGAAGCAGGGGATGTCTTGTTTATCGATGAGATCCACCGACTCCCTCGAGTAGCAGAAGAGATGCTTTATTCTGCAATGGAAGACTTTTATGTCGATATCATGGTAGGCCAAGGCCCTGCAGCACACCCTGTTCATTTCCCATTACCGCCTTTTACACTGATTGGAGCGACGACCAGAGCTGGTATGCTTTCTGCACCGTTGAGAGATCGTTTTGGTATTATTTCTCATATGGAATATTACAGCGAGACAGATTTGGAAGAAATCGTGATCCGTTCAGCAGATATTTTTCAGACGGAGATCATTGAGTCGGGGGCGATAGAGATTGCACGCCGATCCAGAGGTACGCCAAGGATTGCTAACCGCTTATTGAAACGTGTCCGTGATTTTGCGCAAGTCCAAGCAAATGGGGTGATTGACGAAGCAATTGCCGATCAAGCACTGACGCTTTTGCAAGTTGATCATGCAGGTCTGGATTATGTCGATCAGAAACTATTGAAGACGATGATCGAACTTTACGGAGGCGGTCCAGTAGGTTTAAGTACATTGTCAGTCAATATCGGTGAAGAAAGAGAGACCGTCGAAGACATGTATGAACCATTCCTTATCCAAAAAGGCTTTTTGAAGCGGACACCGCGTGGAAGAATCGCGACCGCCTATGCTTATGAACACTTTGGCTATGAATATCAAACGATGTAATAAGTGAGGGAAGAAAATGAGTGAGGGAAATCGAACAAAGTACCTTCTAAAAGAGTCTTTGATCGACTTATGCAGACAGCAGTCTTTTCATAAAATCAGCGTTCAGCAGATTGCGCAAAAAGCAGAAGTCAATCGTCAGACATTTTATTACCATTTTTCGGATAAATATGACCTGTTGCGCTGGATTTACCAAGAGGATGCCTTGCGTTTTCTTGACAGTCAGCTGATTTCTTTAGATAACTGGGAGGAACAGGCACTGAAAATGCTGAAATCCATCGCAGCCAATAAAGAATTTTATCAAAATACGGTAGAAGCGGATCAAGAAATCCTGCAAAATGAATTTACAAAAGTGATCCAGTTATCATTTATCAAACTTTTTGAGCAAATGGATGAAGAAAAGCAATTATCCAAAACAGATAAATTGTTTTATGCCCGTTTTTTCTCTTATGGATGCAGCGGGGTACTGATTCATTGGATTTCTGAAGGATACAAAGAAACGCCGATGGAAATCGCGATGCAGCTGTTTCGCTTAGCAAAGGATACAGAATTGTACTCGTATCGTTTATATGAAAAAGAAGAATAAGGAGGAAGACGAAATGACAAAAATCTTATTTGTTTGTTTAGGGAATATCTGCCGCTCACCAATGGCTGAAGGGCTGTTGCAAAAGAAGATCCAGCAGGCAAATCAGGAAGATCGTTTTTTTGTCGACTCTGCAGCCACAAGTTCTTATGAAGTGGGCAATCGACCACATCCAGGAACGCAGCAAATCTTCCGCCAAGAAAATATTTCTTTTGAGAATATGCGTGCTCGTCAAATCCGACAAGATGATTTTAAGAAGTATGATTGGATCATTGGAATGGATCAATCGAACGTGGATGAGTTGAAAGAATTGGCACCAAAAGACGCAGAGCATAAAGTCCGTTTATTCTTGGATGTCGTTCCAGAGAAACAGGGCAAAGGCGTGCCAGATCCTTATTACACGCATGATTTCGATGAGACACACCGCTTGTTGAATGAAGGGTTGGACTATTGGTGGCCAATATGGACAGAAAATAACCAATAAAGTTGATTGTCTGATATTCATGTTAAGGGAATTCATTTTCTTGTTTTTTCCTATTTATTTGGGTAAAATGAACTTAATTACACTAGTTTCTTAGCTAAAGGAGGAAGTGCATTCGATGGATGAAAATAAAAAGTCGCCAATGAAAAAACTTACAAAGTTAGTTACTCATACGTCCTATCTTTTTGACTCTTTTGTGAATGACACGGAAATGAAGGCTGAGAAGGTACGGTTGCGAAAAGAATTTGCTCTTAAATTACAAAAAGCTGCAGCACAAAACAGTTTAGTTGTCTTGCAAGTTCGCGAAAACAAAATGAGCGGAAAACACGAAATGATCTCTGGCTGGATTGCATCAAAAACAGTCGAAAAAGATCGTGTGATGATTCGCTTGCGTAATGATAATGATCAGCTGCGTATGGTATTGATTGATCAAATCGAAAAAATCACCAGCTTATCGCCAGAAGGAGAACAAGAACGTTTGTCTCGCTGAGTGATTTTAATAAAATAAAGAATCAAGATCCCAGAGCTTCTCTGGGATCTTTTTGTTTTTTGATTCAGAAAAATAGACAAAAAAAGCCCTGCCGGCTGAGCGGCCGGCAGGGAAGGAGTTAAAAATGAAAAAGTGTTGTTAGGGTTGTTTGTTGGTATATTTATATAATAAAAGAGAGTTGTGAATATTTTGTGACGAAAGTTTTCGAAAGTTGTTAAGTTTAGATGATAAATAAAAAAACCGAAAAACACAAAAAGCTGTTTTTCGGTTTTTTCTCTTAAATGCTCAAGACGAAGCGTTTTAGTCATGACCTCTAAATAAACGGTGTTCAAGTGATTGCTTCTACGGAATTAAGTCTGAGAAATTAAAAATAGGAAGAGCTATTTCTAATTTCTCATTCTTAATTCTTGAAGCAGAACATCACTTTCACAACCTCTTTCTAAACGGTGTTCATGAACCAGCTCCTTCGGCATTAACTCAAAATTTTGCAAAACATGAGAAGCTGTTTTACAAAATTCTTCTTTAATGCTCGGAGCTGAACGGTTCATTCACAACCTCTTTATCAAAACCGATTCTTCTCCACATAAAGCTGTCTTAATTTCTTATACAATTTTGCAAGTTCAACATGTTCATATGTATGGTCCCATAAATAGACGTGTTGTGTCGGATAAAGCTTTTCAATCATTGGTGAAGAGCTGATAATCAAATCATAAGTATCTGCTTTGTATTGGAGAAATGGTTCTGCTTCTGCAAACTGCAAATCAGATAAAAATTGTTCCAGATTGTAAACAAGCAAGTAGTTCGGTTCAATAGCGATGCCGACTTTCAAGGATTGCGAAATCTTCATATGTTTATAATAAGGTGCTAACAGATTTTTGTATGTTTTGCTTAGCAGAGGAATTGTTTTTTCTGTTAAAAAAGGATATTCCTGCGTACTTTGAGTTTTCAAAAAATCTGTTATCCGGTTTTCCAGATAATCGATCATCGACTTATTTTGATGCGGCTGGATAACTAGGCTCTGCACATTAGGAAACGGCTGCTTTAAGACATGAAAAGCAAACGTGACATGCAGCATATTTCCGATAAGTAATGGATTATCAAAGATTTCAAAGGATTCTTCTAAAAAAGTTGTTTTAGCAAAAGATAAAAAGTTATCGACAAGTTGGTAAACAGGATTCGGTTTTGATGTAAAATCCCGAAGCGTATGTTCAAGAACTCTGTTTTCTCTTGATGTAAAAGAAGGAACGATATGTGCAATGAAAAAAACAAAACTGCTTTCTGCACGACTTTGTTCATCCGAAATGATGATGTCGGAACGACTATTTTGCTGGAAAACAGGCAGCAGATTTTCAAAAGGATAGTAGCTGTTTTCAGCCATTAGAAAATCATACGCTTTGTCATACGCAGCAAAATGTCTGTTTTGCTGGCGCGCGATCATGATCCCCATCAGCAATTTTAATTCCAGATGCCCCAGATAAGTTTCTGAAGAAGAGAAATAAGGGCGGAAATGTTCAGCTAGTTCTTCCGCTTGTTTTTCTGGTATCTCCAATGGCCACTCTAGTCCACGAGAACTTAACCACAAAAAGTCAAAAAGAGCCAAACGAACCAGTCGTTCATCACCTACCAAGTCCACTTCGTTGTACGTAAATCGAAGACCGTAACCTTTTAGATATTGTTTTAGATTAGCCAGTTTTCTTGAGACAGTTGAACGGCTTATATAGTAAAGTTCACAAAATTTTTCAATCGTTGGTTCGGCGTCATTCAATAAATACAAGATGAATTGAAAAGCAGTCGAATTCTTCAAAAGGAAGTAGCGGTAACCATCAATTGTCGTGGTGATAGCTGTCAGGTCGATTTTCCCTGCACCTGTCAATATTTTTTTAGTGTCAGGTGAGAGTTGTTCCAAGTCCTGCTCGATGCTTGTCAGAATGACGATGGTCTGCTGATAGTTCAGTTGCATCGTTTCTGCGATTTGAGCGGCAGACAATGCGGCATGTTCTGCTTTTTTTAAATATTTGAATAAGTGGAACTTTGAAAGTGTAGATGTATCCATCAATAGCTCTTCATAAAGCATGTTTTTTCCTCCTTGTATCTGTGACATTTTAACTTGTTTTCGTTTTTTTGTCAGTCAGAGAATACCGGTGTTCTTTATCAATAAAAATACAAACCAGAAAAGCGGAACTGCTCTTTTCTGGTTTGCGATTCGTTTTTCTGACGTTCAGTTTTACATTTCAGGAGCCGGCTCTTTTTTGAACAAGCTCCATAGAATGCCAATAATAAACCCGACAAGTGCTGGAACGATCCAACCCATCCCTAATGTGAAGAATGGCAGATGAGCACTGGCAAAGTCTAAGATCGATCGTACGAATGCTGTCTCTTTGATTGAATCTGGACAAGCATTCAACCCGTCAATGACTGAAGCAATCAATGTGAAATAAGTAGTCATACGATAAACACTTGTCCGATTTCTAAATAATGGGCCGATCAGCACCAAAAGAATCAAAGTCATAGCTAGGGGATAAATAAACATCAATACAGGTAAAGAAATCTGGATGATATTCGTCAATCCGACATTTGCGACAAGACATGGCAAGATACTAGCAATCAGTACAAAGAACAAATAACTTCTTTGTGGGAAAAGTTCTGCGAAAGTCTCAGAGAAAGCTGTGATCAATCCAATAGCTGTTTTTAAACATGCAAGAATCACGATCAAAGCAAGCAAGATACTGCCGTAAGTACCAAGATAATGATTCGCAATAAAAGCTAAAGCGATACCGCCATTTTCACTAACTGGAAACTTGCCTAAGCTCATTGTTCCTACATAAGCAAGAAGGGTATAGATCACACCCATCAAGACAATACTGATGGAACCAGACTTGATCGTATCTTTTGCAATCTCAGAAGGCTTTGTGACACCCATATTGCGGATAGTCGTTACAATAATGATCCCAAATGCCAAAGCAGCTAGTGCATCCAGCGTGTTATATCCTTGTGTAAACCCAGTAAAAAATGCATTTTCCTGATAGGCTGGCTGAACAGGAGCGTCACTGATACCGCCAAGCGGATTCAAAAAACCTAAAAGAAGTAATGCGCCAAGCAAAACTAAAAATGCAGGGTTAAGGAATTTTCCAACGTAATCCAAGATTTTCGTAGGCTTTCTTGAAAACCACCAAGCAGCAAAGAAAAACAGGATACTGAAAATCGCCAGAAAAAGTGATTGCTGACTCGATTCGATAAATGGTGCAAAACCGACTTCAAATGAAGTAGTGGCTAAACGTGGTAATGCGAAAAACGGTCCAATAACTAAGTAAAGCAAAATAGTAAAAATAATAGCATATTTTTGATTGATACGTTTGGCTAGTTCATAAACACCAGCACTTCTAGAAACGCCAATCGCGATGACACCTAAAAATGGTAAGCCGATCCCAGTGACTAAAAAGCCCAGATTCGCCCAAAAAACATTCATACCAGCTTCTTGACCCATATGTACTGGGAAGATCAAGTTGCCTGCGCCAAAGAATAAACCAAAAAGCATAGAACCTATAAAAAGGTGGTCTTTAAAAGACAATTTTTTTGTCATAAGCAAGTCTCCTTTAGTAAGATATATTTTTTAAAGTAACAGAATTATTTATCTCACGCAAGAATTTACTGGCGTTTTATCAAGGAAACTCCGCCCTGTCTTCATATTCTCAGACAAGGCGGAACTTTAAACAAAAATCAATTGTCATTCACCTGTTTTAGAAGGCGATGTTTGTTGTGTTTTATTTGTTCGTTCATATTTAAAATGGTAGATAGCGAACAAAAGAATAAACCAGATAGGTGTCAATATTAAGGATAAACGAGTATCTTTTCCTAGGAATAACACGACACAAATAAAGATCATAAATAAGAATACTAAAATATTACTTACTGGGTAAAACGGCATTTTGAAACTGTGCGCTTTTTTACCGATCATGCTTCTGCGGTATTTCATATGTGTATAGACTAGAATGCTCCAAACAAATAAGAAACAAGTCGTTGCGATACTGCTGATCAACGTAAAGACTTCTTCAGGCATAACATAATTCAAGATAACCGCCATCAAGATAACGATTGTAGAAAAGAATAATGCATTTCCTGGAACATGATGACGAGTCAGCTTTTTAAACGATTTTGGCGCGCTTCCTTCTTGTGAAAGAGAGCGGAGCATACGTCCGGTACTATAAATTGCGCTGTTGCAGGCAGAAGCTGCTGCACTTAGAACAACTAGATTAATGATCGTAGCAGCTGTAACTACACCGATTTCAGCGAACACTTCGACAAAAGGACTCTTGTCAGCTTGCAAACTGTTCCATGGGTAGATAGACATGATGACGATCAAAGCACCTAGATAAAAAAGAATGATTCGAATCGGGATATTGTTGATTGCTTCTGGCAATACTTTTTTTGGATTTTCTGTTTCGCCAGCAATCAAGCCGACCAATTCAATCCCTACAAAGGCAAAGGTCACCATTTGAAACGAGAGCAGGAAGCCATTGCCGCCTTTAGGGAAAAAGCCGCCATGTGACCAGAGATTACTCAATGAAACTGGTCCAAATCCTGTTTGATAACCCGTTACAAGCATATAGACACCCACTAAGATCAAGGCGATGATAGCAACCACTTTAATCAAGGCAAACCAAAATTCTAATTCACCGAATAAAGAGACGGCAATCAGATTAAAACCTAAAAGCAGCACTAAAGCGATCAATTCCGGCAGCCATTGCGGAACATTTGGTGCCCAGAAACGAACATACATACCAATGGCTGTCAAATCGGCCATAGCGATAGCGATCCAACAAAACCAGTACGTCCATCCAGTGATAAACGCCGCTTTTTTTCCAAGATATTCTGCAACAAAGTCTAAGAACGAATGGTTATCGGTATTTGACAGCAGAAGCTCTCCTAAGGCACGCATGATCAAGAAACAGATCCCGCCTGTTATTAAGTAAGCGAGCAGTATCGAAGGACCAGCTAATTGGATCGATTTTCCGGAACCTAGGAAAAGCCCGGTCCCAATCGCGCCGCCAATCGAAATCAATTGGACATGCCGGTTTTTCAGCCCGCGCTGCAGCTCTTGCTGATTTTCTTCCATAGTTTAATCATCCTAACTTAAATATTTGAGTTGCGTTAATTTTAAGAGAATTTTCAGAAAATTACAAGCCCTTTCCTTCTATACAGGAGAAGGAGGGGAAGCAAAAGGCGCTAACACTGGGGAAAATCCAAGTATCTTTTTTTCTGTTTTTGATTAAAAAACATGATACTAAGTAATAAAAGAGAAAAGGCATACAAAAAAAGCAGAAAAGTGCGTCCTAGCCTTTATTAAGAACGACAAATGTTTCGAAGCAGCTTGCGGAAAATCTGATTTTAGTTTGCTGTAAAATTTACAAAAAAACCACTAAAACAAATCGTTTTAGTGGTTTTTGGTTTATGGATTTAAAATACGTGATAAAAACTCTTTTGTCCGTTCTTCTTTTGGATGAACAAAGATATCTTCTGGTGTTCCTTCTTCTGCGATAACGCCTTTGTCCATGAAGATGACACGGTCTGAAACGTCTTTTGCAAATTCCATCTCATGGGTAACGATCAACATCGTCAAACCAGTATGCGCAAGATCTTTCATCGTGTTCAATACTTCGCCGACCATTTCTGGATCGAGTGCAGATGTTGGTTCGTCAAACAGCAAAACATCTGGGTCCATAGATAAGGCACGAGCGATTGCGACACGTTGTTTTTGTCCGCCGGAAAGTTGAGAAGGTTTTGCATGGATGAAACTTTCCATGCCGACTTTTTCCAAGTTTTCCATAGCAACTTTTTTCGCTGCTGCTTTGTCTCTTTTCAAAACAGTCGTTTGTCCAGACATACAATTTTCTAAGACATTCATATTATTGAACAAGTTGAATGATTGGAATACCATACCAAGATTTGTGCGGTATTTTGGCAAATTGTATTTTGGTGCGAGTACATTCTCGCCATTGTAAATGATTTCGCCGCCTGTTGGTTTTTCCAACAAGTTGATGCAGCGAAGGAAGGTTGATTTCCCGGAACCAGAGGAACCAATGATCGTTACAACTTCGCCTTTGTTCACTGTTACGTTGATATCTTTTAATACTTCGTTGTCTCCGAAGCTTTTTCTTAAGTGGTTGATTTCAATAATTGCGCTCATTTGTCTGCCTCCTTATTCTTGCAAGTTTGAGTTGTCGACTTCTTCGATTTTACTATAGGAAGAAGGGCCGTCGATTTTCTTCTCAACATAACGTAAAATTTGCGTAATCGTAAATGTCATAACCAAGTAGATCACACCAACGATCGCAAATGTTTGGAAGAATTGGAAGTTCGCGCCAGAAGCTGAATTCCCTTGGAAGAATAGATCGGCTACACCAATAACACTCAAGACAGCTGTATCTTTGATATTGATAACGAACTCGTTTCCTGTCGCAGGTAAGATATTTCGCAAGACTTGCGGAATCACGACTTTACGCATGGTTTGACTATGTGTCATACCGATTGCTTGTGCTGCTTCAAATTGTCCTTCATCCACTGCGAAAATCCCGCCTCGGACGATTTCTGTCATGTAAGCACCTGTGTTCACTGAAACGATAAACAAAGCTGCAATCGTTCGGTTTAAGGAAATACCAAATGCTAACGCTAATCCGTAGAAAATAACCATTGCTTGTACCATCATCGGTGTACCACGGAAAATTTCTACATAGATCGATAGAAGGATGTTGACGACTTTTTGGAAGAAACGGGCAATTGGATTTTCAGAGTTAGGAATCGAACGGAAGACACCAATCAATAAACCTAAAGTTGTTCCGACTACTGTACCAATAAGAGCGATAAATAGGGTTAAACCAGCTCCGCGTAAAAACATGTTGCCGTATTGATCCCAAATATTTTTGAAATCTGTCAAAATACCAGACTCTTCTTCACTGTCTTCTGTAGATGCAGGTTGATCTTTGATTGCTTGGTCCATGATCTGTGTACGTTCATCTTCAGAAATACCAGCAAGGATCTCGTTGACTTTTTGGACATCTGGATCGCCTTTTCTCATACCAACAGCGATTTGTACATCTTCAGGATTTGTTTGGAAGCCTGCTTCATCGCTGAATTCCAACATTTTCAAATCAGGATTGACGCTAGTAGCAGTAACCCCTTCAGGACGTTCACTGACATAGCCGTCGATCATTCCAGATGCAAGGGCTGTCCGCATAGCAGAAAAGTTATCCATTGCTTGTTGTTTTTGGACATTTGGGATTTGATCGATCACTGTATAATGGAAAGTATTCAACTGAGCAGTGATTTTTGCATTAGCCAAATCTTCTAAGCTTTTTGCATCAGCAAATTCGCTGTCTTTTTTTACCACCACAACCAAATGAGATTCATAATAAGGTTCTGTAAAGTCGATTTCTTTTCGACGCTCAGCTGTGGGGCTCATGCCAGCGATGATCGCATCGATTTTACCGGATTGAAGGGCAGGGGGAAGGCCGTCCCATTTTGTTTGGACGATGACCAATTCTTTACCAAGTCCTTCTGCTACTTTTTTGGCGATTTGAACATCATAACCGCCAGCATAACTATTTTGACCTTGGATAGGCCAAGCATTATTCGCGTCTGTTTGTTGTGACCAGTTGAATGGTGCATAACCAGCCTCCATACCTACGCGGAATTGATTATCAGGGGTTTGTTCGTCGGCAGCCGCATTTCCGCTTAGTCCGATAAGTGAAAAAATAAATGCAAATAGTACTGTAACTGAAACAAAATTTTTTTTCATAGTCTTTCTCCTCTTCTTTTTCTGCATAATGCACGAGTGGTCTGATTGACATGAATTGCAGCTGCTTATCTTTAAAACAAAAAACGACCATTTTATGTAACTAAAAAGGCCGCTGGGATTTTCGTAGGTCGATAAACCTCTCACAAAACATAGCGCAACTTAGCATCACTGCTAAGACAGTCCGTAAGCTGTTAACTTACGTCCCAACATAAACTCCAAGCAAAAAAGTTTACATTTCGGCGATCCTCCCTAGCCTTGCTTCGACGTGTTTGCTTCACTCCACAAGTTTAATGATTCTCGCGACCTCTACCTCATTGATTGAGGTATCTCGTATTCAGTTATTTATACATGTGAATAGCTTACGATATTCTAAAACGTTTGTCAATTGTTTACTGCTGTTTTCTGGAAAAACTTGATATATTTAGAAAAAAGGCAAGAAAACCCTTGCAAAAAAGGAATAGAACGTTTGTGATTTAAAAGAATAAATATACGATTTTTTGGATATTTTGTTATTTGTGAATAAAGTGTTCAATAAAAAAAGACTGGCGGATGCCAGCCTCTTTCTGAAATATATTACTTTTTTTATTGATAGAAAAAATCGTTTTGCTTAAGCTGCTTTTGCTTTCGGTTCACGACCTAAAATCGCTTGTAAGATGATTGTTACGCCGTAAATCGCTAACACAAGATAGATCAAGCTTGAATATTGCGTGATTCCCCAACCCCACGTACGGTAAACAGCTAATGTGATAGCTAAAACGACCGCCGCCAAGACATTGAAGAAGGCAAAAGCCCAAAGATTCCCGTTTTCTTTACGGACAAAGTAAAAGATAGAAAAGTAAAGACTAAGTGCTAACCAGGCAATACATGCTAAAATAACGCCCCAATAAATAATAAATGGTACCATAGTGATTCACCTCGCTTTTGTACAGCAAGTATTGTAACACGTTTTCATAAATTTGTCAGTCGTGTTTGTGATAAATTATACAAATAAATACAATCGTTTTCTTATAAAATAGTAAAGAACAAAAACGAAATGAAAAATATTTTCTGCAAAATTCTATTCGCAAAGTGCGTATTTTCTATTAGAATCACTATAGTAGACAAGAGGAGGGAGAAGCAATGAAAAGAATCAATCCATCAGAAGCAGCAGCGAAGATCCTTTCTGCTGATCGTATCACTTTTTTGACGGGAGCTGGTGTTTCTACACCGTCAGGAATACCTGATTATCGTTCGTTGGATGGTGTTTATCGCGGTATGGAGCGTCCGGAATATTTGTTGAGCCGTCAAGCATTGCTAGAGGAACCTCAGAAATTCTATACGTTTATCAAACATCTTTATCATCCAGATGCTGAGCCAAATCTCATCCATCAAACGATTGCGCAGCTGGAAAAAGAAAAAATAGTTTGGACGATTTCCCAAAATATCGACGGACTTCATCGGGCGGCAGGAACAAGTCAGTTGATTGAATTTCATGGTAATCTGTATAATTGTACTTGCATGAACTGCGGAAAATCAGTAGATTGGCAAGAATATCTGCAAAGCGACCGACACAATAGTTGCGGGGGACAGATTCGTCCAATGATCGTATTGTATGGTGAAGGATTTCAACCAAAAGTGATCGAACAGGCTGTCGAAGCGGTGTCACAGGCAGAACTGATCGTTATTATAGGAACAAGTTTTCAAGTTTACCCGTTTCGCAGTCTCATTGAATATAAACAAAAAGAAGCAGAGATACTAGTCATCAATCAAACCGAGATCGACCTGGATCAAGAATACTTTTTTGCTCAATACGATGGAATAGAAGTGTTTGAGCAATTAAACAAAGGAGCCGAAAATGACAAAAACTGAAAAAGAAAAGATGATCGCTGGTGAACTGTATTTTGCAAATGACCCTGAGTTAACAGCTGATCGCGCGTTGGCAAGAGGGCAAATCCGTTTGATCAACCAAGCAGAATCCTCAGAATTGCGCACGCAGCTTCTTAAGGAAACATTTGGCAAAACGGGAAAACACTTATATATGGAACCGTCCATTTATTTTGATTACGGTTATAACATTTCAGTGGGCGAGAATTTTTATGCAAACTTCAACAGTATCTTTTTAGATGTCAGCACGATAACGATTGGTGATAACTGTATGTTTGCGCCGAATGTCCAACTTTACACAGCTACACATCCGTTGAATCCAGTCCAACGAAACAGCGGACAGGAATATGCACAACCGATAACCATCGGGGACAATGTTTGGATCGGCGGCGGAGCAATTATCATGCCGGGCGTTACTTTAGGAAATAATGTGGTAGTAGGGGCCGGAGCAGTGGTCACGAAGTCTTTTCCTGATAATGTTGTCGTTGCAGGGAATCCCGCAAAAATCATCAAGAAAATAGAGGAAGAACAGCCAACTTCAGAATTAAAAGATGTACGAAAAAAAATCGATTCAATCGATCAGCAAATTGCGGTTCTTTTGGAAGAAAGAATGAATGCTGTGACAGAAGTCAATCGATTAAAAAAACAAACAGACAAAGCAATCTTAGATACAGATCGAGAGAAAGCGGTCTTAGATAATGTCAGTGATGCCGTTCAAAACGCAGCGCTTAAACAGCCGATTTTAGAGACTTATCATGATATCATGAAACATTCACGAAACTACCAAAGCGATTTGCGAAAGGAGAAACATTAAAATGACTGAGGGAGAACAACGGAGACAGGAGATCCTGAAAACTTTAGCGGGAGCCAATAAAGCAGTCAGCGCAAGTAAATTTGCGGAACGATTTGGCGTCAGCCGGCAAATCGTCGTAGGAGATATCGCGCTTTTGCGTGCTGCTGGCGAAGAAATCATTGCAACAGCGAGAGGGTACCTTTTAGAATCAAGCGAAACGACTAAAGGATTTTTGAGTAAGATCGCTGTTCAGCATTCAAACGATCGAATCGAGGAAGAACTAAAACTAATCGTCCAACACGGCGGCGAAGTTGTCGATGTCATCATCGAACATCCGCTTTATGGTCAAATCGTCGGCATGCTTCATATAGAAAACGAGCAGGACGTTGCGAATTTTATGAAGAAATACCAAGAAAGCAATGCGTTGCCATTATCTGAATTGACATGCGGCATCCACTTGCATACGATCCGCTACCAAGAAGAACATGTACTGAAAAAAATCAAGCAAGTATTAGCAGAAGCAGGTATTTTGTACGAAGGTTGATTTGGTTTGTAAATAGAAAAACTTGAAAAATCAGTTCCTTTGAAAAAAGAAACATGAGCCATTTGTTATGAGTCCTGACAATTCAATTTACACGCAAGAAAACAGGTTTTTTTTATCTGTTTTCTTGCGTGTGTTTGTTTTTCAACTAGAAAACGAGCAGTTTTTTCAACATTTGGAAAATATTGAAAGGAAAATCTGCTAATCTGTTTAATTTCTTCGTTAGAATTAGTAATAAAAAGGAGGCGGAAAATGAAAATGGAAACTTTAATTTTTGGTCAGCCAGAAAGTGTAAAAAGTCTATTGAAAACTGAGCAGGAATTTGTTCGAAGTGACGGTAAAACAACTTTTTCTGTTGGTTCTATGTATAACGCATTTGATTATGTAAGAGATTATGCTGCGGTCATAGGTGATACGATAGCAAGCAAAATCGATAAGTTTACAAGCGTGGATGGTTTCGAAAACCTAAGAGACTTAGATACCTACAACAGGATACTTGGGTTCCATTTTCCTCTAATGTATGATTATTATAAGGTAATTAATCAGGTAAACAGTCCATTAAAAAAGGCTTTAAAAGATATCCCGAGAGAAAAATTGAGTGATGTAGCTCTTCTCACGTCTAAGTCTTCTGAAAATCCTCTAATAGATTCTTTTCAACAAATGGGAATCGAAATAATAAAGAATAAAAAAGATGCGGAATTATTGGTTGTTCTAGATGGTTTAGATATGGATAAAGAAGCAAACAGAGTAGATGATAGCAATGCAACTTATTATTCTGCCTTGTACCACATATGTAAAGATTGGGGAAGTTTGAAGGGTAAAGTCCAATTTTTTGAAAAAAATCAACTAGTACAGGCACCCTGGGACAAAAATCCAGAACTTTGGAAACAGCCTAAAAGGACACTAGAAACCCAAAAAGACAGTTTGAATTGTCAAACTTCCTCTCTAAAGACTTTGGAGGGTTTGAAAAAGAACGCTGCTTCTCAAAATATCAACATTAAAAAACAAGTTCCTAAAAAAGAAAAATCAACTGAGATATCCCATTCCAGATAAAAAGCAGGAAAGCTGCGGAATATTCTTCCAGCTTTCCTGCTTTATTCATTGAATAGCGGCGATTATTCGATTACTAACACACCATTTTTCAAAGCAAATGGATTTTCTTTGTTGATATGGTCGTAGAACATAACACCATTGATATGGTCGATTTCGTGTTGAACAACGATCGATTCGTAATTTTTCAACCGAATCTTGTGTTTTTCACCATTCATATCATAGTAAGAAACTGTTACTTTTGCATGACGTACAACATAACCAGGCACATCGCGGTCGACAGATAGACAACCTTCGCCTTCGCCTAGACAAGATTCTTGGACAGAGTGGCTAAGGATCTTTGGATTATACATAACGGCACTCAAAGATGGTTCTTCCTTTTCGGGATCAGCATTTGGTACGTGCACAGCAATGATTCGTTTTGAAATGTCCAACTGAGGTGCTGCCAAACCAACGCCGCCGCGTAAGTGAAGTTCTTCTGCTTTGATTGGATCTTGGCTGTTGATCAAAAATTCCAGCATGTCTTTCCCTAACTGGATATCGTCGTCGCTTAAAGGAAACTCAACTTCTTTTGCTACTTCGCGTAATGTAGGATTACCTTCGCGAATGATATCGTCCATTGTGATCATGAACTATGTACCCCTTTCGTTTTTGAAAAATATCTTCAAATTTTCAGCTACTATAGTGTATCACAAATCCAAGAAAATGGTAGAAAGTTTGTTTGTTTTTTCTGTCAGCAGAGACATTATGTTCTTGCATTTTCAAGGAGATTCAGGTAAAGTATATCTGTGTGTAAACACAGTCCTGTTACTTGGTTAAACGAGTCACCAACGTTTTACTCAGTCCCAGGGGAAAACTATGAAAGAGGTGGAAATAATGGCAATTTCAAAAGAACGCAAGAATGAAATCATCAAAGAATACGCACGTCATGAAGGAGATACTGGTTCTCCAGAAGTACAAATCGCTGTATTGACTGAAGAAATCAATCACCTAAATGAACATGCTCGTATGCATAAAAAAGATCATCATTCATACCGCGGCCTAATGAAAAAAGTTGGTCACCGTCGTAACTTGTTAGCTTACCTACGTAAAACTGACGTTCAACGTTACCGCGAATTGATCCAACGTTTAGGATTACGTCGTTAATTTTGAAAAAGAGGGTTGTGAGAGAGCTGTCCAGCTCCTCTTTGGGGGAGGCTAGTTGACTCAGGTCACAGCCCCTTTTTTTCTATCAATACTAAAAAACAATGCCTGTGGAACAGCTAGGTGGACTTCTACTAACCAAATGAAAGCTGCTAAATTGCTGAAGAGATAATTAGAGGTTTTCATTTGTTTAGTAGCGTCTTGCTTTTCACAGGAGAAAAGGAGAAATTATGTCAGAAAAACAAGTTTTTAAAACGACATGGGGCGGCCGTCCGTTACAAGTTGAAATCGGACAATTGGCAAAACAAGCAAATGGAGCAGTTTTGGTCCGCTACGGAGATACTGTAGTTTTAAGTGCAGCTGTTGCCTCAAAAGAAGCCAAAGATACAGACTTTTTCCCATTGACGATCAACTACGAAGAAAAAATGTACGCTGCTGGTAAAATCCCTGGAGGTTTTATCAAACGTGAAGGACGTCCAAGTACAGAAGCAACATTGACTGCTCGCTTGATCGACCGTCCGATCCGTCCAATGTTTGCAGAAGGTTTCCGTAACGAAGTCCAAATCACAAACATCGTGATGAGTGTAGAAACAGATTGTTCACCAGCAATGGCAGCAATGCTAGGTTCTTCTCTTGCTTTAAGTATTTCAGATATTCCATTTGATGGCCCAATCGCAGGTGTTGAAGTTGGCCGTGTAAATGGTGAATATGTCTTGAACCCAACAGTGGAACAAGCAGAACAAACAGACATCGAATTGACAGTTGCCGGTACGAAAAAAGCAATCAACATGGTAGAAAGCGGCGCGAAAGAAGTATCTGAAGAAGATATGCTTGGTGCTTTGCTTTTCGGTTTTGATGCAATCAAAGAACTTGTTGCTTTCCAAGAAGAAATCGTTCAAGCAGTCGGCAAAGAAAAAATGGAAGTAAAATTACTTCAAGTAGATGCAGATTTGAAAAAAGAGATTTTCGCTGCTTCTTACGACACAATGAAAACAGCTGTTATGACAGAAGAAAAACTTGCTCGTGAAGACAATATCGAGAAAGTAAAAGAATCTGTGATAGAAGCTTATGCAGAAAAATTTGCAGAGCATGAAGACGAAGCGCAATTGATGAAAGAAGTAAAACAAATTGCTGAAGACTTGGAAAAAGACGTAGTCCGTGAATTGATTACGATCGATAAAATCCGCCCAGATGGACGTAAATTAGATGAGATCCGTCCGCTTTCTTCAGAAGTATCTTTACTTCCTCGTGTCCATGGTTCAGGTCTATTTACGCGCGGACAAACACAAGCCTTGTCTGCATGTACATTAGCGCCACTAGGAGAACATCAAATCATTGATGGTCTTGGTGTAGAAGTAAGCAAACGATTCATCCATCACTATAACTTCCCTCAATTCTCTGTTGGTTCAACAGGTCGTGCGGGATCACCTGGCCGACGTGAAATCGGACATGGTGCGTTAGGTGAACGTGCATTGGCACAAGTAATTCCTTCAGAAGAAGAGTTTCCTTACACAATTCGTTTAGTAGCAGAAGTTTTAGAATCAAATGGTTCTTCTTCTCAAGCAAGTATCTGTGCCGGAACATTGGCTTTGATGGATGCAGGTGTGCCAATCAAAGCACCAGTAGCAGGGATCGCGATGGGCTTAGTTTCTGATGGCGAAAACTACACGATTTTAACAGATATCCAAGGCTTAGAAGACCACCTAGGCGATATGGACTTCAAAGTAGCAGGTACTAAAGAAGGTATCACTGCGTTGCAAATGGATATCAAAATCCAAGGTATCACTGAACAAATCTTGACTGAAGCATTGGAACAAGCGAAAAAAGCACGTATGGAAATCCTAGAAGAATTGACATCTACTTTAGCTGCTCCACGCGAAGAATTAAGTCAATATGCACCGAAAATCGAAATGATCCAAATCGAACCTTCTAAGATCAAAGACGTGATCGGTAAAGGTGGCGACACAATCAACGGAATCATCGAAGAAACTGGTGTGAAAATCGACATTGATCAAGATGGTAAAGTAAGTATTGCTTCTTCTGATAAAGAAATGATCAAAAAAGCTATCAAGATCATTGAAGATTTGACAAAAGAAGTGAAAGTCGGCGAAGTTTACCTAGGTAAAGTCGTACGTATCGAAAAATTCGGTGCATTCGTCAACTTGATCAAAGGAAAAGATGGTTTGGTCCACATTTCTCAATTGGCAAATGAACGTGTCAATAATGTAGAAGATGTTGTCAAATTAGGCGACGAAGTATTAGTGAAAGTCACAGAGATCGACAAACAAGGTCGTGTGAACCTTTCAAGAAAAGTCCTATTGACAGACGACAAAGAAAACCAAAAATAATCTAACTAAATTTAGATAACGCAGACCAACAGCTCAAACAGATTTTCTGTTTGGGCTGTTTTTTTGCAATTAATTTGTTTTTTGCCACAACTATGGAAAAATGTTCTGATTAAATCCGACAATAAAACGCTTTATACTTTGTCATGTAGAAAGATGAGAGAAGCGAGGAGAATAGAAATGGCAGAACAATTTATTGCAGCAATCACTTCTTGTCCAGTAGGAATCGCCCATACTTATATGGCCGCAGAAAATTTAGAAAAAGCCGGACAAAAAGCAGGTATCAAAGTAAAAGTGGAAACACATGGCTCAATTGGCGTTGAAAATGAACTGACATCTGAAGAAATCAAAAATGCAAAAGGGATCATCATCGCAGCAGACACAACCATCGATAAAAGTCGTTTTGCTGGGAAACAATTGATTCAAGTCGGTGTTCAGGATGGGATTCATCAAGCCGATGCGCTGATTCAAAAAATCGTCAACAACGAAGGACATATCCAAAAAGGCAGTATTTCTGAATCCGGCAATGAAGGTTCAGAAAAAGCATCTTTAGGAAAACAAATTTATAAAAGTTTGATGAATGGTGTTTCTTACATGGTTCCTTTTGTGGTGACGGGAGGATTACTGATTGCTATTGCTTTGTCATTAGGCGGTCATCCAGGTCCAAACGGCATCACGATTCCTGAAGGCAGTATTTGGGCAACGATGAACACGATTGGCAGCTTAGCAATGGGCTTGATGGTACCTATTTTGTCAGCATTTATTGCTCAAAGTATTGCAGATCGTCCAGGTTTAGTCCCAGGGTTTGTCGGCGGGGTGATTGCGGCGAACGGTTCGTTATATGGAAGTGAAGCAAACGCAGGTTTTATTGGCGGGATCATTGCAGGATTCTTGGCTGGTTTTATTGCATTAGGAATGAAGAGGATTCCTGTACCTAAAGCGATTCAATCCATTATGCCAATCATTGTCATCCCAGTTATTTCTTCTTTGATCGTTGGTTTCTCTTTTATTTATATTATTGGTCATCCAGTCGCAGCATTGTTCACGATGTTATCTAACTTTTTGGCTGGGATGCAAGGTGGAAGCCAAATCGTTCTTGCATTGATTTTAGGTGCAATGATTGCGGTAGATATGGGTGGACCTTTCAATAAAGTAGCCTTTCTGTTTGGTTCAGGAATGATTGCACAGGGAAATTTCAGTATCATGGGACCAATTGCTGTCGCGATTTGTATCCCACCGTTATCTCTAGGTGTGGCAACATTTATTCTTAAAAACAAATTCTCTGCTCCAGAAAAAGAAGCCGGTAAAGCATCCTTTGCAATGGGATTATTTGGGATCACGGAAGGTGCGATTCCATTTGCTTCAGCAGATCCATTACGTGTTATCCCAAGTATCGTAGCTGGTTCAATGGTAGGTAGTGTAGTAGCGACATTAGGTCATGTAACAGATCACGTGGCACATGGCGGCCCTATCGTTGCAGTCTTAGGCGCAGTAGACCATGTATTGATGTTTTTTGTTGCGGCAGTTTGCGGGATCGCAACGACAGTCTTCTTACTTTCGATTTTAAGAAAAGACGTAGCAGCACCAGTTGCAGCAAGTCCAGCCAAAGAGTTTCGTATTTCTACCCCTGAAGAAGCAATCGGAGGAGAAAAAACAGCTTTTGAAAAATTAACAGATATCTTAACCGAAAATAGTCTTGTTTTAGACTTAGATGCAAATACAAAAGAAGAAGCAATCCATGAGTTAGCGGAGAAATTCGATGATTTAGGAAAAATCGATTCAATCAAAGATTTTGAAAAAGCGATTTATCAACGGGAAGAAGAAAGTACAACAGGCATCGGGATGTCGGTAGCTATCCCGCATGGAAAATCCAACACAGTGAAAGAACCTAGCGTCGTATTTGGCCGTAAAAAATCTGGTATCAACTGGAATAGTTTAGATGGCGAAGATTCAAAATTGATTTTCATGATTGCTGTACCAGAAGACAGCCAAGGAGATGCCCATTTGAAAATTTTACAAATGTTGTCTCGCAAACTTATGAATAATGATTTTCGTGAAAAATTACTTCAATCACAGGGCAAAGATGAAATTATGCATCTGCTTGATACTGTACAATAAGAAAAATAAACGAAAAAAGTCCAAACTGACTTTTGACACCGATCTTCACTGGTAGAAAAAAATTTCTATCAGTGAAGATTCTTGGCGTTTTTGATCCTCTTATTTTTGATTGATTTTTAGTTATTGAAAGACAGCTTTTTTCTTGAAAAGCTTTATGATACTGTAGTAATGGAAATGAGGGAAAAGTATGAAGGGTAGAAGTACATTGAATACGAGGCAGAAAACATTATTCCGCTCTTTATTGGAGGGGAGAAAGGCGACGATCCAGGAGCTGGCAGAAGAAAACCATGTTTCTCCGAGGACGATCCGAAATGATTTGGGCAAAATCGAAATGGAATTAAATGAAAGCGGATTTTCTTTTTCGTTTGTAAAAAAACCTGGTGTGGGCATCTGGTTTGAAAGTCCAGAAAAAGCAGAGATTTCCCGTACGTTCCTTCTTCAGCCAGGTACAGAGATTTATGCACAAGAAGAGAGGCGCAGCTTACTTTTGTTCATGCTTTTGATCAATACAAAACCCTGCACATTAGATGATTTAGCAGAAAATGTCTACACTTCTAAGCAAGTGATTCGAGAAGATTTAACTTTTATAGCAGAATTATTAAGTCATCATAAATTGTCTTTGGTGATCAAACCGAAAATCGGGATTTTTGTAGAAGGAGAAGAGCGTGAAAAACGGGAACTGCTTTCTCAAACAGTCAAAGAAAGGATGGAGCTCAAAAATCAGCCTCTGCTGCGTGATTTTTTCCCTGCCCAGCAGCTGCGTTTCTTGTCAGAATTAGTAGAGGAGTTTGAAGTGCAGCATCAGTTGCCGAATAATGGTCAAGTTTTCAATAGTATCGTCATCCATTTATTGTTTATGATCATTCGCGTAAAAGAGCACGCATCTATCCAGCTGAGTCCAGAAGAATGGCATTTTATTCGTCATTCTCATGCGCATGGATTGGCTAAAGAACTAGCAGAAAAGTTAACAACCAAGCTAAGTCTGCGTTTTTCAGAAGATGAGGTCGGCTATTTGGCGTTGCGGATCGCCGCTTTTTATGGCGCCAGCGAAACTCAAAAAGAATTTCTCCAGGAAACGACACAGCATATCGAAGCAATTATTCGTGCGCTAATTACCGATGTCCACCAAATCATGGGTTACGATTTGTCGGAAAATCAAACATTGCGGGAAAATCTGCGGCTGCATTTGAAAGCTACGTTTACGCGAATCGCCAGCGGTTTCCATATTATCAATCCTTTAAAAGAACAAATCATGAAAAACTATACGCAGCTGTTTCTGATTGTCCAAACGATCAGCGAGGAATACGCAGATAATAAAAAATGGTACATTCCTGAAGAAGAAGTGGCTTATTTGACTGTACATTTGCAAGGCGCTATCGAGCGAATGAATGAAGAACCGAAACAACAGTTGAAAACAGTGATTATCTGTAATTTTGGGATTGGTGTCTCTTCTTTTATCGAGGCAAAACTAGCTCGTGCTTATCCTCAGATCAAAGTTATTGGTTTATTAGGTTTGGACGAAGCAAGAGATTCAGCACTTATACAGCAAGCCGATTTTATTTTAGCAACAGCGCCTATCGAATTTGAAAAAACTCCTGTTATTTTGATTTCTCCTTTATTCGAAATGAAGGACCAATCTACATTGAGTCATTATTTGCGCAAGAATCCTGTACAAGAAAAAATAAAAAAATTTGATATCCATCAATACACAAACCCATTTTTGATCCATGTTCATCTAAAAGCAGAAACGCAAAAAGAAGTATTGGAAAAAATGGTGAGGAATGCCGAAAATAAGGGATTGGTGACATCCAGTTATCTTGAAACAGTTTTAGTGCGGGAAAATAAGGGAAGTACACGAATCGGAAAATCCATCGCTCTTCCTCATGGCGACATGAATGAGATCCGACACTCTTTTATCTCGATTGCTACTTTAGAAAAACCAGTACTTTGGTATACAGATGAAGTTCAAATGGTCATCCTGCTGGGGTTGAAAAAGCAAGAACTAGGAAATCCAGAAACAAAGAAATTCTTTTCAATGATCCATTATTTGATTGAAAACCAAGAAGTATTCCAGAAGGTAATAAAAGAAAAAGATAAGTTGAATGTATTGAAGCTTTTATCCCATTATTGTTGAGTCAAAATCTCTTTTTTTATCAAGAAATCTTATTTTGGAAATACATGAAATTACTTTATTTGATAAGTAGATGCTTATTTGAAAAATATCTAAAAATTTTTACGGATTTTACGGCTTCTAAATTGACTTTCTCATTGATTTCTCGGATAATGAAAATCAAGATTTAGGGGAGTAGCACATAGTTTATTCTATGGTTTTAGATCAACAACAAGTGACGAAATCACTGGTCTAATACGTTATTGCGAGACCTAAGTAGCAGTTTTTTTGCTGTTGCTTAGGTCTTTTTTTATAAGCTGTACCTGAAATCGTATTTATCATACTATGAAAGACGAGGGAGAGAAGTGACAACAAAGAAAAACATGAAAAAAATATCGGCAGCCGGACTTCTGGTTGCTATGGGGGTCGTTTATGGCGATATCGGAACTAGTCCGCTGTATGTAATGAAGGCCATCACCGAGGACAATGGTGGATTGGCTGGACTGAATCCGACATTCATTATCGGCTCTGTTTCTTTGATTTTCTGGACATTGACTTTACTGACGACCATCAAATATGTCGTAATTGCACTAAACGCCGATAACCACGGTGAAGGCGGGATCTTTTCGCTTTATACGCTTGTGAGAAAAGGCGGCAAATATTTGATCATCCCTGCAATGATCGGCGGCGCAGCGCTATTAGCAGATGGCATTTTAACACCTGCTGTGACAGTAACGACAGCGATTGAAGGGTTGCGAGGCGTTCCGCAGTTTTTTGAGCGCTTCGGTAATGATCAATCCATTATCGTATGGATTACGTTAGGTATTATTTTTGTGTTATTTATGGTTCAACGATTCGGAACCGATGTAGTCGGAAAAGCGTTTGGACCAGTCATGTTTTTGTGGTTTACTTTTTTAGGTTTAATGGGGCTTTTCAACTTTTCGCAAGACTGGACCGTGATTCGTGCGTTGAATCCTTATTACGCTATTCAGTTATTGATGAGTCCAGACAATAAACTTGGGTTGTTTATTTTAGGAAATGTTTTCTTGGCGACAACTGGAGCGGAAGCATTGTATTCTGATTTGGGACATGTCGGAAAATTGAATATTCGCGCAAGTTGGCCGTATGTGAAAATTTGTTTGGTACTTAACTACTTTGGACAAGCTGCTTGGCTAATCAATAATTACCAAAATCCTGAATTGCAGCAAATCGAAAACTTGAATCCATTTTTCCAAATGCTTCCTGCAGGCTGGATGATCATTGGTGTTGTGTTTGCGACGGTCGCAGCGGTTATTGCTTCACAAGCATTGATTTCAGGTTCCTTTACCTTGGTATCTGAAGCAATCAAGTTGAAATTGATGCCGCGTTTGAATATCATTTATCCCGGAAGCAGTATTGGGCAAATGTACATTCCTGCAGTCAACTTTATTTTGTGGATTGCCTGTTCGCTAGTCGTGATTACTTTCCGCACCTCTCATCATATGGAAGCAGCATACGGACTTTCGATTACGGTAACGATGTTGATGACGACTGCATTACTGTACTTCTATTTGATCCAAAAAGGCCGCTCGCATTTCTTGGCTCATGTTGTGACTTTCTTTTTTGGTGCGATAGAGATTATTTTCTTCATTTCGAGCGTCGTGAAATTTTTCCACGGCGGATTTGTCGCAGTATTGATGGCGCTGATCATTTTGGGGATTATGCTGATTTGGGAAAGAGGAAACAAAATCAAAGAATCTGTGGCAGAAGAAGTACCTTTGAAAGAATATTTACCGCAATTGGCTGCCTTGCGAGAAGATACATCGCTGCCAATCTACCAAACCAACGTTGTTTTTCTAGTGCCTAATCTGGAAAATGATGAAGTCGGGAAACAATTTATTTATTCGATTTTAGACAAAC
Organism: Enterococcus faecalis 13-SD-W-01; assembly: GCA_000415185.1. Taxonomy (GTDB): domain Bacteria; phylum Bacillota; class Bacilli; order Lactobacillales; family Enterococcaceae; genus Enterococcus_B; species Enterococcus_B faecalis_A. Next base: position 139,514 of record KE351647.1, on the reverse strand, counting down.
GGCCAAAACGAGCAAAAGTGTATTGGTTTGTTCATGTCGAAGTAACGGATGAACCTTATACAAAAGAATTCCAAGTCGATATGATGGATACGGATTTCGTGGTGCAAGTGAAACTGTTCTTAGGTTTCCGTATGGAGCAAGAGATCAATGTGTATGTACGCCAGATCATCCATGATTTGATGAAACAAGGACGTTTGCCGAAACAGCCGCAAAGATACTCCTTGACTCCTGGCCGTGAAGTGGGCGACTTCCAATTTATTGTGATCGACGAAGTGTTGTCAAACTTGACTGCTTTGAGCAAATGGGATCGCCAAATTATCCAAGCACGTTTAGCAATCAAACACTATGCCACCACACCTGAAAAATGGTTTGGCTTGGAATACAGTGAAGTCAAACATGAATCTGTACCGCTGATTATTGGGGAGACACGAAAAACAGCTCTTCAAGAAAGACGTGCATGATTGATTTTAAGGTAAATAAAAAAGAGAGAAAAAACTATTTTTGACAAGTATGCTCCGCCAGCAAAACAGTTCTTCTGTTTCTTGTTGGCGGAGTACTTATTTTTTTCCGCTCCATACCGCTTTTAAAAGAGCAGGAGCGAGCCGTATTAATTTAAGTCTTGTGCATTTTCTTTTATACTTTTAAGTAAAGAAGCGGTGGAGAAAGGGTGAGTAAAGTGATAATAAATTTTTTGATTTTGTTCTTGATGATCGCGGTCACTTCTTTTTTTGTTGCTAGTGAATTCGCGTTAGTAAAAATCAGACGTTCACGCTTAGAACAATTAGAAAAAGAAGGAAATAAAAATGCAGAACTGGCACTGCACGTCACACATCACTTAGATAATTATTTGTCAGCAACACAATTAGGGATCACACTTGCAGGGTTGATCATAGGTTGGGTCGGTGAAGGATCGGTTGCTGCGTTATTGGAGCCGTTGATAGGAAAATTACCTTTTAGCCAAGCAATCATTTCGACGATTTCTGTCGCACTTGGTTTTATTGTCGTCACGTATATCGATGTGGTGATTGGGGAACTTCTGCCTAAAAGTTTCAGTATCGTGAATACAGAAAAAGTAGTGCTTTTTGTTTCTAAGCCGCTGCATTATTTTTATAAAATCATGTTTCCATTTATTTGGGTATTGAACCATTCTGCCGCAGCATTGGGGAGACTCTTGGGTGTAAGATTGGTTTCGGAGGGAGAAGAAACATTGTCTCAAGAAGAGCTGACCTTAGTCGCAATGAATTCTTATCAAAAAGGCGAATTGACAAAAGAAGAATATCAATATATGGAAAATGTCTTCGAGTTCGATGATACCTTAGCAAAAGATATCCAAGTCGACCGGACATCGATGCAAGTATTTGAAGCAGAAGATACAGTGAAAGAAGCAATTCAAATTTCTTTGCAGCAGGGACACACAAGATATCCTGTGATTTTTGAGTCAAAAGATGTGATACTTGGTTATGTGACACTGCCAGATTTGATCAAGCAGTCTTTTAAAGATGACCAAGTAACAGTGGAAACACTGGTGGAACCGCCGATTTTTACCACAGAAAATATCCCGATCAAAAAGCTGTTGACTATCATGCGTAAAAAGGGCAACCATATCGCTATTTTGAAAGATGAATATGGCGGTACAAGCGGTCTTGTAACTATTGAGGATATTTTAGAAGAAATCGTTGGCGAGATCCGCGATGAGACAGATTTAGATGAAGCGTTGATCGCAAAACAAAATGACGGCAGTTTTATTTTGTCAGGAAAATTGACTTTGGACGATTTCCAGCGTTATTTCCATGTCACGATCGATGAATTTGAGCAATCTTCTTATGCAACTCTCGCTGGATTTATGACTGGTTACAAAAAGCCGATCGAGGTCGGCGCAGTAATCGAATTGGATGATTTCCGTTTTACGGTCCTGGAATATCAGCACGCGCACATCGATTATTTCAAAGTTGAAAAAATTGCAAAGAAATCAGAATAATTTTTGCTAGTTAGTTGCATTTTTGTTCATTCTCTATTAGAATAAACCCTCATCAAAGCAAGTTTTATAAACTGCTTATACTAGTTTAGTGAGAAACGAAGGCGAAAAAAGGAGGTTGGAAAAATGTTTGAAAGTTTTGATAGCGACCGCAGTCGATATGCTTCCGTAGGTGTCGTATCTAGTCTGCCAGGAGAATTGATCGATAGTATCTGGTTTATTATTGATCTGAATCTTAAAGGGGTGATTCCTTTAGATAATATCCTTGCATTTGATTTGTTCAATAATAACGGAAACGTAACAGTGCATTTTTCACAAGCAGGAAGCGAAGTCGAGATGGATATCGATTTGCCGTTTCGCTACTCCAGTCAATTTCCTGCGCAAGTTTATGCGTATGATGACGGAAAACGGGAAACGATTCTCTTACCTCATGAGATTCGCCAACGTTAGGATTGCACTTTGATTGATCAGAGAGTCTAATTTTAAGATTCTTTGATCTTTTCTATTTTTTAACTAGTATTTTTGATAAAAACCTCTATACTACTAATGAATAATACAGAAAAGAGGAGTTTTAACATGCGCGATTTAACAAAAGGGAGCCCAGCTAAACTGATTTTTCTGTTTACGATCCCTCTGCTGATCGGAAATATTTTTCAGCAGTTCTATAACATGGTGGATATGATCATTGTTGGACAAACGTTAGGTAAAAATGCGCTCGCTGCTGTCGGCTCAACTGGGAGTCTGACCTTTTTGATTATTGGTTTTGCTCAAGGATTTACTTCAGGTCTTTCGATCATCACAGCCCAAAAGTTTGGGGCACAGGATTTTCGCGGGATAAAAAGAAGTTTTGCACTCAGTATCTTGCTTAGTTTGATCGTAACGGTTGTTTTGACCGTTCTTAGTTTGATTTTTATTCGTCCGATGCTGATGTTGATGCAGACGCCAGCTGAGATCCTTGACCAAGCACAAACATTCATCTCAATCATTCTGATGGGGATTTTTGCGTCAATGGGCTTCAACTTGTTGTCAAATGTGATTCGAGCACTCGGTGACAGCCGAACACCTTTGTTCTTTTTGATTATCGCAGTTGTCATCAATGTCGTGCTGGACTTGGTCTTCATCCTTCAATTTGGAATGGGTGTAGAAGGAGCCGCTATTGCTACCGTTATCGCGCAAGTTGCCTCTAGTGTATTTTGTATCATCTATATCAAGAAAAAGATTCCTTTGCTCCAGCTTCGTAAAAAAGATTTTATCTGGGACAAAGAACATGTACGCGAACACTTGAACATTGCGCTTCCTATGGCATTCCAAGCTTCGATCATTGCGATCGGTGCGATTATTTTACAATCAGCATTGAACAGTTTAGGAACAGACGTTGTAGCAGCTCAAGCAGCAGCCGGCAGAATCGATCAGTTTGCAAATCAGCCGATGATGTCTTTTGGTATCACGATGGCTACTTTCACAGCTCAAAATTATGGGGCTAAAGAATATGGCCGTATCCTGAAAGGGGTCAAACAATGTCTGCTGATGAGTGGTGCATTTAGTTTGGCAGCAGGAGCAATCGTTATTTTCTTTGGGAAAAATCTTATCCAATTGTTTGTTGATAAAGGCGAGACGGAGGTTTTTGATTTAGCACAGATCTATTTCAACATCAATGGTTCCCTTTACTGGGTCTTAGCAATCTTGTTTATTTTACGCTATACGCTTCAAGGACTAGGGCAAAGCAAGGTCCCAACGATTGCTGGGATCATGGAATTGATCATGCGTTCTTTTGCTGCGATCATTTTGACTGCCATGTGGGGCTATCCAGGTGCAGCAAGTGCTTCGCCATTGGCATGGGCTGGTTCAGTTGCCGTATTGCTTTACTCTTACTTCCGAGCAATCAAACATCTGCATGAGCTGGATGACGAACAGCGCTTGGAAGCGAGCAGAACGTAAATAAAAAAGGAAATAAGAACAGAAAAAAACACCGCCAAATAACAATTTGGCGGTGTTTGCTTTTTGCGTTCTTGGAACAGACGATTATTCTTTTGCTTCGCCGATCACTTCTGGTTCGCTTTCTTCTTGCGTGTCTGTTTCAGGTTCAGTTTGTGCTTCCACAACTGCAGCGATTTGTTCTTCGCCATCAGTAACGAATGTGTAATCGTCATTTTTTGGCAAATCAGCAACAGTGATTGAATCACCAAGATTCAAGTCTGTGACATCGACTTCAATACGTTCTGGTAATTTGTCAGGTGTTGCAGAAACAATAACTGTGTACAAGTTTTGTGCCAAAACACCACCTGCACGAACGCCTGCTGCATCACCAACAAGTGTGACTTCTGTTTCTACTTCAGCGTCTTCACGCATATTTACAGAAAGAAGTTCAACGTGTTCGAAGCGATTTGTAAATGTGTTTGTTTGGATTTTATGAACCAATGTGTTGACTTTTTTTCCATCGATGTCCATCGTGATAACAGCGTTTGCGCCATTGTCTCGCAACAATTTGCTGAATACTTTTTCACTGAAAGAAATCGGTGTACTTTCGATTTCATAACCGTAAACGATTGCTGGGACTTTACCTTCGTGACGCAATTTGTTTCTTAATGAACGTGGACGTACTTCTCTTTTGCTTACTTCTAATGATACTGACATAACCTGAATTCCTCCTTAAAAGTTGACTGTCTGTCCAGGAACAGATCAGTTTTATTTAAGTGAATTTTCCGGCTAATCTCCTGCACATTATAGGTAGGGACGAAAAACGCCAAAAAGACAGATGCATACACATCTATCCCCAGAAAGTCATGATTCAACTTTTCTCCACCAGGTCATTACGCTGTGTATGAGAAACCTTGTTTACTTGCTTATGCAAAATAAACATTCACTTAGTTTGCCGCTTCATCATTATGAAGGGCATAATTCTATGGTAGACTCCTTCAAAAGATATTTCAAGTAATAGGCCTTATAAAATGAAACCGTTTTTTTGGTTTTGCGAAAAAAGAGGCGAGATTTTGAGATGTTAGAAAGAAATCTGTCAGGTTATCCAGAAAATCTTTTTTTGCAAAACGCTTTTTTCCAGTTATAATACTTGGAGAAAGGATAAGATGATGCGAATAGATAAATTGATTGAGACCGAGTTGCAAACGACCAGAAAAGAAATGAAGCGGCTGTTTTTAGCCAAAAAAGTCAAAATCGATGGAAAAGTCGAACTGAACGGCAGCCGAAATGTCGATAGTCTTATTCATCGGATCGAAGTAGATGGAATGTATTTAAAAACAAATGAAAGTTACTTTTTGCTCCATAAACCGAAAGGCGCAGTCACTGCAGTAAAAGATCAGCATCGTGCAACAGTCATTGATCTTTTTGCTTCTGCTGACAAGCGACCAGATTTATATCCTGTAGGCAGATTGGATCGTGATACTTCTGGTCTGCTTTTGATTACTTCAAATGGGCAATTAGGCTATGAATTATTACATCCAGAGAAAAAAGTGGCGAAAACGTACCAAGTTACGGTAAACAGCGGCTTAAACCAAGAAGATGTCGCGGCATTTAAAAAAGGGATCACTTTTTTAGATGGCACGATCTGTCAGCCAGCTGAATTACAGGTATTAGAAGCAAAACCAAATGAAAGTACCGCATTCGTGACGATTTGGGAAGGGAAATTCCATCAAGTGAAAAAGATGTTTTTGGCTCGCGGGGCAAAAGTCACTTCTTTAGAAAGAAAAACAATGGGGCCTTTGAAACTAGACTCGAAACTGATTCCTGGGCAGTATCGTTCACTGACACTTGATGAATTAAAAAAACTCAAAGAATATTTTAAATAAGAAAAGAGGAACATACATGAGATACAAAACATTGTTATTCGACGTAGATGATACATTGCTTGATTTTCAAATGACTGAAGCCAAAGCACTAAATGCTCTTTTTGCTGAACAAGGAATCAATTTGACCCCTGAAGTAAAAACAAGTTATAAAGCATTGAACCACCATTTATGGCAAGAATACGAACAAGGAAGAATGAGCCGTGAAGAAGTGACTGGCAGCCGTTTTGGTCTATTATTCCAGCAATTTGGTAAGACTGTTGATGGACCAGAAATGGAAAAACGCTACCGTCATTATTTGAATCAAGGACACGATCTGATTGAGGGAAGCAAGGAATTGATTGAATCATTAGCAGACCAAGCCGATTTGTATATCGTGACAAATGGCGTTTCTGAAACACAATATCAACGTTTGACAGATTCGGGAATGCTTCCTTATTTCAAAAATATCTTCGTATCCGAAGACACAGGTTTCCAAAAACCAATGCCTGAATTCTTTGATTTTGTTTTTGAGCGGATTCCTGGTTTGGAAAAAGAAAAAACAGTGATCATTGGAGATTCCTTGACTTCAGATATCAAGGGCGGCATCTTATCAGGAATCGATACGATTTGGTATAACAGAAATAAACTTCCTGACATCGCAGACATCCAGCCAACTTACAGAATCGACAGTTTGGAAGAATTGCCCGCTCTTTTAAATTAAACCCCTGTTTTGCGGGACTTGGTCAGGAGTTGAAATAAGTTCGTTTTTATTTTTGTTATTTATTGAAAAAGGGGGAAATCTTTCTGGAAGGCCTCATCTTTGAAAAATGTAAGCATGTTCTCAGAACTATTTTCAGAAAAACGTAGCATTTTACCTATTTTTCGCTATAATAGATAAGAATGAAAAAAAGGATATGAAAGAGGTTTTAGTCAATGACGAAAAGCAAGCCAATTATCATTGGTGTGACGGGTGGTTCAGGAAGCGGGAAAACAAGTGTTAGCCGTGCGATTTTTAATAACTTTCCAGATCACTCCATCATGATGCTTGAACAAGATTCTTATTATAAAGATCAAAGCCACCTAAGCTTTGAAGAACGTTTGCATACAAATTACGATCATCCCTTTGCTTTTGATAATGAGCTGCTGATTGAGCATGTTGAAAAGCTCCTTACTTATGAAGCCATTGAAAAACCAGTCTATGACTATGTTGCGCATACAAGAAGCCAAGCAACTATCGTCCAAGAACCAAAAGAAGTAATTATTTTAGAAGGTATCTTGATTTTAGACGACCAAAAATTACGCGATTTGATGGATATCAAAGTCTATGTCGATACAGATGATGACATTCGTATTATCCGCCGTATCAAACGTGACATGGAAGAACGCGGACGTACACTAGACTCTGTGATCGAACAATATTTGACAGTCGTCAAACCAATGTACCATCAATTTATCGAGCCTACGAAACGTTACGCAGATATCATTGTTCCAGAAGGCGGCGAAAACCACGTTGCGATCGATCTTATCACAACAAAAGTGGCAAGTTTTTTGGATCATAAATAATAGTTATTGAATGAAATAGTTTACGCATTGTCTTTGCTCGTTCAGTGTAAGTCAGCTTTTGCTGCTTTATGCTGGACGAGCTTATTGCCGAGCGGAGATTTTTTCTATTCATCTTTGGCAAGCTGCTAGTTATCAAGCTTTAGTTTTGTTAAAGCTGGCAAATTGCTGTTTTTTCTTTTTGTAAGGGATTGCTGATATAGCGCGATGCGAGTCTAAAGGCTTGCGGAAGTTGGAACTACCGTTATACTAAAAGAAATTATTTTGAAATTGGAGAACGATTATGGGAAAAAATTTGCCTGTGGCGCGAACACTTATACAGATTCTGCCGATCATCGGTTTGCTGCTGTTTTTCACGTTAGCTATTTATGCATATCATGTAGGTATTTTCAGCTCAACAGAATCTCTGCAAGCTTTTATTAAACAATTTGGCGAGTATGCTGTTGTTATTTTTATACTTTTACAAATCGTTCAGGTCATTGTTCCTATTTTGCCCGGCGGTATTTCTTCGGTCGTTGGTTTGATGATGTTCGGCGTTGGCTATGGCTTGCTGTATAGCTGTATTGGCTTGATTATTGGTTCGGCTCTGGGCTTTTGCTTGGTCCGTTATTATGGTGTAGGATTCGTACATATGATACTTTCACCGAAAAAGTTCCAGAAATTTGATCAGATATTGACTGAGCGTACGCAAAATATCAAAAAACTGCTTATCTGGACATTGCTGCTTCCTTTTGCTCCAGATGACATTGTTTGTTTGGTGGCCGGATTAACTAAATTATCATTTAAAGAATTCATGCAAGTCATTATTTTGCTCAAACCGTGGTCAGTGGGGGCATACAGCTTGCTGATGCTGTTTTTATTCAATAAAGTGCAAGGACTCTGAGTTTAAAGGAGAAGAAATATGTCATTAGAGATAAACTATGTGGATCGCCCAGAGATGTTCAAGGAACTAATGCCTGTGATCAAAGAAGTCTGGGAAGAAGCATTTACACCGATTATTGGAGCAGATCAAGTCAAATATATGCTGGAGACATATCAGTCCGAAACGCAGATACGGGAAGAAGCGGAATCTGGAGTGAAGTATTTTTTACTAGAAGATAATGGGGAGATCGTTGGTTACACAGCTTATGAATTGTTGGATGACGCTGTTTATTTGAGCAAGTTGTATTTACTGAAAAAAACACGCGGCAAAGGCCATACTTCTGCAATTTTTTCTTGGTACGAAAACTTAGCAAAAGAAGCTGGGAAATCTGCTGTCTGTCTTCGTGTGCATCAAAAAAACCAGCAAGCTATTGATGTTTACCAGCATAAAGGTTTTGTGATCGAAAAAGAGTTGATCTCTGATATTGGTCAAGGATATGTCATGGATGACTATTGGATGAAAAAAACTCTCGCATAATCTTGTCGAATGTGTTAAAGTTAACGACATGCGACGGGTCGAGAAGGCCTCTATTTGATAGAGCGCCTAATTGATTTTGGAGGCACAAAGATCATTGATCGCCTGCCGGATTGCAGGGTGTCGGGTAAAACTTTTGTGGAGAAGGGTTTATCTGCTTGATTTATCAAGTACCAACAGAAGAAGCGAGCAGGGATTTGTTTTTCAAATCTCTGCTCGCTTTTTTGTATTTTGCCTAGGACATTCCAGATTGGTTTCTTTTTCTTTTAATGATACACTTGTTTTAAAAGAATAAATAAAGAACAAAGACTCACTAAGGGGCTTTTTAATATGTTAGAAAAAATAAAAAGTTTTGGTCGCTGCTTTACCAAAACAACACCGTTTATTTTAAGTAATACGGTCATAATGATTCCTTACATCGTTTTTTTAGGGCTCAGTGATGGTTTTCAATGGGGACGAATCATGCCTTTTGTGTTATTTTATACTTTTCGGATGACAGGGATCTTCTTGATCCGAGGATTGAATGCAGGTTTAGATAGTTTTACGTTATTGATGATTTCCCTGCTGCTTGGCGGCGCAGGTTCTTTGATTGGTGTGTTCGGATTTGTCTACTTTCCTTTATACATTCTTTCAAGTATTTTGCTGGGATTGAGTGCTGCATGGCTGACGCCAGCAAATATAACGGTCATTTATCATGAAAAGAAACAAAACTTTTCTGTCATGCGGCCGACATCTTATATTTATGCGTCTGTTTTGCTGTTGTTTTTGCTATGGACGATCCGCGTGCCGGCACCGCTGCAATCAACAGCAGTCTTTGCTTTATACACCTTGTTTTATGTAATGGCTTATCATACCGTGAGCCATTATCCAAATTACGAACTAGATTTTAAAGATGTTAAAAAAAATCTGATTTCCGTGAAAGAATTACTGTGGTTTGGCAGTTTTTTCTTACTATTGTTTTTATTGCGGAGCAGCCAGCTGCTTCTTGATAAGGAACGTTTTGATTTTGCAGTTTTGAGTTTTGCTGTGCTGCTCGTATTGGTTTTCAGTTTGCTGAAACGGATAAAGGAAAGCTGGCATCTTCCGCTGTGGATGAACTTGTTCAATTTTATGAATGGGATGTTCGGCAATTTTCTGATTTTATTCGGCACGTTATATGTAAGTGTCGTTCATGGAAAAGAGACTCTTGCTTGGCTGCTGTATTTCCCTTACATTGCTGGGATGGTCGCCGCGATGATCTTTGGCCCCGCTATTCTTGGGGAACGTTCAGAAAAACAATTACTGCCGTTTTTATTACTTAGTTTTTCTGGCGGATTACTGATTTCTGGTATGCCATATGGTTTCAGTATTGGTATTTTTATTTTGAGCTTCATTCGAGGGACAGCTTCAAGTTGGTTGAACCAAGTCTATTATGATGAAGAAGCGATACCTGCTGACCAGCGAATACTTGCAAAATTTGCGACACAAAATAAAGGAAGCTTGACCCATCAGTTTGGGTTGATGCTGATTTTAACTGCAGTGACCCTATTTTCGGGCAAACCGATTCAAGAACTGCTGCGTATCACAGGAAGACATTCCGTAACAGAAGCAGGCATCCAATTACTTGAGATGACTAAGTGGATCAATATAGGAATGTTATTGTTAGGATTGCTTGGCATTTATTATCTATGGAGAAAAACGGGGAAGAATGATGAAGATATTCATTGATGGAGATGGTTCTCCAGTAAAAGAAGATGCAATTTCGATTGCAAAGAAAAACCAGTTAGACGTAGTGATCGTGACAAGTGTGGATCACTATACTTCAAAAGAATACCCTGAAAATGTTTCTTTTGTATATGTAGATAAAGGGGCAGACAGCGCAGATTATAAAATCGTAGCACTGATTCGAACAGGCGATTTATTAGTGACTCAAGATTATGGTCTTGCTTCACTGGTGCTTCCAAAAGGGGTTCGGGTACTGCACCAAACAGGGAAAGAATTTAACGCTGAAAATATCGATGTATTGTTAGAGCAAAGATATCACAGCGGCAAACTAAGAAAAGCTGGAATCAGAAGCAAAGGACCGAAGCCGTTTACGAATAAGGAACATGAAGCATTTCAAGAAACACTTCAAAGAGTCATTTCGCAAGAAACAGCTTCGCAATGATTGTTTTCGCAGAATCCAAGACAAAATCAAAACATTTAATTCTTGATTTTGGAAAAACAGTTCCTCAAGACGAGCATTCTCAAGCTATACTGGAAGCAGGGGAAGTAAGAAAGCACCACTACAAATAAATAAACAGGCAAGCAGCTGCCAGTACTTTCTGGGATGGTACTAGCGGCTGTTTTTCTGCAAGAGAAAAAATATCAGCAGCTTCTTAAACATAAAATCAAGATCAGGAATTTTTTTAAAAGAAAGATGTTCGCAGGTTTTCATTTTATGCTAAAATATGGAAGTAAATCGTTGAAATGATTTAGAATACAGGAGGAGAATCTTTTGAAGATTACTTTACTATATGGCGGACGCAGCGCGGAACATGATGTATCGATCTTGTCCACGTTTTCTGTTTTGAATGCCATCTATTACACATATTACCAAGTTCAGCTTGTATATATCAGCAGAAAAGGCCAATGGGTCAAAGGACCATTGCTGACAGAGGCACCAGAAAGTGATGAAGTCCTTCGTTTGACATGGGATGAAAGCGGTCAAAGCACAGAAGGTTTTACCGGGAAATTGATCAATCCAGGAGAAATCAAAGAAGAAGGAACCATTGTCTTTCCAGTATTACATGGACCAAATGGTGAAGATGGAACGATCCAAGGGTTTTTAGAAACGTTGAATATGCCTTATGTAGGTGCGGGTGTTTTGACAAGTGCGTCTGCAATGGACAAAATCATGACAAAATATATCTTGCAAGCAGCAGGTGTACCGCAAGTTCCTTATGTGCCCGTATTGAAAAACCAATGGAAAGAAAATCCTAAAAAGATTTTTGACCAATGTGAAGGCTCTCTGCTTTATCCAATGTTCGTTAAACCAGCGAATATGGGCTCAAGTGTGGGGATTTCTAAAGCGGAAAATCGCGAAGAATTGCAAAATGCACTTGCAACAGCGTACAAATATGATTCAAGAGCGATCGTTGAACAAGGAATCGAAGCACGAGAAATCGAAGTTGCTGTTTTAGGAAATGAAGATGTACGTACGACATTGCCAGGAGAAGTAGTGAAAGATGTTGCGTTTTATGACTATGAAGCAAAATATATCGACAACAAGATCCAAATGCAGATCCCAGCAGAAGTGCCGGAAGAAGTCCATCAAAAAGCACAGGAGTATGCAAAATTAGCTTACACAATGCTTGGCGGCAGCGGATTAAGCCGTTGCGATTTCTTCTTAACAAACAAAAACGAATTATTCTTAAATGAATTGAACACGATGCCCGGTTTCACTGAGTTCAGCATGTATCCATTGCTATGGGAAAATATGGGCTTGAAATACGGCGATTTGATCGAAGAATTGATCCAATTAGGTATGAACCGTTTTGAAGAGCGTCAAGAATTTTTTGAGGCAAATGAATAAAACCGATTCAGCACGAATAGAAAAGTGAAAAGAAAGCTGTGATAAAGCAAATTTGCGACTATCGCAGCTTTTTCTTCACTTATGAAACCGGAAAAAATGTCTTTCTTTGATAGATGTGCTTTTTTCCGAAACTTTTCAGCAAGGAGTGAAGAAAATGAAACGAACAATCCAGCAAATCGCAGAAGCTGTTGGCCAGAAAAATGAAAGCAGCAAGCTAGTTACCCAAGTCGAATTTGACAGCCGAAAAATCACAGAGGGAAGCTTATTTATTCCTTTGGCTGGTGAAAGAGATGGCCATGAATTTATTCAGCAAGCGATTGATAACGGCGCTGTTGCTGCTTTTTGGAGTTGGGATATTGAAAAAGCACCAGAATCAATCGAGATCATCCCAGTCGAAAATACTTTAGAAGCGATGCAGCAATTGGCAAAAGCCTATTTAAAAGATGTAGGAGCTGATGTAGTCGGTGTAACGGGAAGTAACGGGAAAACAACGACAAAAGATTTAACTGCTTCTGTCCTTGCGCAAAAATTCCGTACGTATAAAACACAAGGAAACTACAATAATGATATCGGTATGCCTTATACGATCCTTCATATGCCGGAAGACACCGAAAAAGTCGTGTTGGAAATGGGGATGGACCATGCCGGAGAAATCACTGTTCTTTCTTCTTTAGCTGAACCAAAAGCTGCAGCAATCACAATGATTGGCGAAGCTCATATTGAAAACCTTGGTTCGAGAGAAGGAATCGCAAAAGCAAAAATGGAGATCGCAGATGGTTTGTTAGAAGATGGACTGCTTCTTATTCCTGAAGAAGAACCGCTATTGCGTCCGCTGATTGCTCCGCTGAACCAAGAAATCAAAACGTTTGGTATCAAAACAGGAGATATTGCTGGAGAAATCCTTTCTGAAGAAAAAGAAGAAACAAGCTTTAACATTGAAGGCCAAACGTATACGATTCCGATGCCAGGAAGTTACAATGTCACAAATGCACTGATTGCGTATGCGCTAGGGAAACATTTTGGCGTATCAGACGAAGAAATCCGTCACGGTCTTGCTTCTGTTTCTATTACACAAAACCGTACACAATGGCTTTCAGCTGGAAATGGCGCATCGATTCTTAGTGATGTGTACAATGCGAATCCAACAGCTATGGGACTAGTATTAGATACATTCAAAAAATTACCAACAAATGGAAAGCGGATCGCTGTTTTAGCTGACATGCTGGAATTAGGACCAGATTCCTCTGAGATGCACGCGAAAATGAGTGAACATTTAGATGCTGAGCATTATCAAGCAGTCTTCTTGTATGGTCCGCAAATGGCTGCATTGGAAAAAGCAATTCAGAAACAGCATCCAGAGTTAGCTGTCCATTATTTTGAAGACAATAAAAACGCCTTGATCAATGAATTGAAAAATTATGTCCAGCCTGATGACAGTATTGTACTGAAAGGCAGCAACGGCATGGGATTGATCGAAGTAGTCGACGCTTTAGTGAACATGAAATAATCCAATATCAGAATTTGATCAATTAGAGAGACCTCTTCTAGTTAGCGAGCTGCAAGCTTTAGCAAGCAACAAAGAAGAGGCCGTTTTTGACGAAAGATTTTTTGCAATTTTTTATGAAACGAAAAGTGGAAACTTGCAGAAAGTTTTGAAATATGTTAGAATGACCTATTGCCGAAAGATGAAGAGAGATTGGACTATCTCTATTTGATTAGAAGATAGATGTCATATGATAATGAAGCTGAACGTGATCCGTTTGGCTTTTCTAATGCCTGACTTCGTAAAGTGATTTTTCGGTGGTGCCGCAGCGGCTAATGTGTCTACAACATGATCGGCCACTGTCAAAAACAAACTCACTTTAAACAAACGAGTCGACGGACAGGATAGCACGTAATAAGCTGCATCCTCAGTCAACAATTACTTAGGAGGATTCATTTGAAATTTAAAGAACTAGAATTATCACCAGATTTATTGAAATCGGTCGAACGTGCCGGATTCGAGGAAGCAACGCCAATTCAAGCAGAAACTATTCCTTTGGCTTTGTCAGGAAAAGACGTGATTGGACAAGCACAAACAGGAACAGGTAAAACTGCCGCTTTTGGGTTGCCAATGTTGGAAAAAATCGATCCGCAAAGACATGAACTTCAAGGTTTGGTCATCGCACCAACACGCGAACTAGCGATCCAAACACAAGAAGAACTTTACCGTCTTGGAAGAGACAAACGTGTTCGCGTGCAAGCAGTTTACGGCGGAGCAGATATCGGCCGCCAAATCAGAAGCTTGAAAGATCGTCCGCATATCGTGGTTGGAACACCAGGTCGTATGTTGGACCACATCAACCGCCACACATTGAAATTAGGTACTGTTGAAACATTAGTATTGGATGAAGCAGACGAAATGCTGAACATGGGATTCTTGGAAGATATTGAAAAAATCATCTCTCAAGTACCATCATCAAGACAAACATTGTTATTCTCAGCAACAATGCCTCCAGCAATCAAAAACATCGGCGTGAAATTCATGAAAGAACCAACACACGTGAAGATCAAAGCGAAAGAAATGACTGCTGACTTGATCGACCAATATTATGTTCGTGCAAAAGAGTACGAAAAATTTGATATCATGACACGTTTGCTTGACGTACAAACACCAGAATTGACGATTGTTTTCGGTCGTACAAAACGTCGTGTTGACGAATTAGCACGCGGACTTGAAGCACGCGGATACCGTGCAGAAGGAATCCATGGCGATTTGTCTCAACAAAAACGTATGAGCGTTCTTCGTTCATTTAAAAACGGACATTTAGATATTTTAGTAGCAACTGACGTGGCTGCTCGCGGATTAGATATCTCAGGTGTTACACATGTTTATAACTACGATATTCCTCAAGATCCAGAAAGCTATGTTCACCGTATCGGAAGAACAGGTCGTGCTGGAAAAGGCGGTATGTCAGTAACATTCGTGACACCAAACGAAATGAGCTACTTGCATGTCATCGAAAACTTAACGAAAAAACGTATGACTACATTACGTCCGCCAACCGAAAAAGAAGCGTTCAAAGGCCAATTAGGTGCTGCTGTTGAACAAATCGAAACAAAACTAGATGAAAATGGTTTAGATAAATACTTGCAAACAGCAGATCAATTGCTTGAAAATTATTCTGCGCAAGATCTAGTGGCATTATTACTGAAAACGACAGCAAAAGATCCATCTGATGCTGTTCCAGTTAAAATAACACCAGAACGCCCGTTGCCATCACAGAAAAAAGGCTTCAACAAAAACAACAAACGAAGCAATAACAACCGCAATCGTCGTGACGGAAGCAACTACCGTGGCGGAAAATCAAAAGGCGGCTATAACAAAAACAGCAATAACCGCAACGAAGGCGGAGGCAAACGCCAAAACGATAAAAAACGCGGATTCGTGATCCGTTCAAATAACGACTAATTAAATTATTCTTTATTTAAAAATAACAGTCGGGAGAGTACAACACGTTGTACTTTCTCGGCTGTTTTTTTATTTTTTTTTACACATATACTTTAAATGTGGTAAATTCATAATAATTTGGTAGAATGAGAGTGTTCAAAAATTGATGAAAAGAGAATCGAAATGATCAAAGGAATTGGAATAGATGTCGTTGAGCTGCCTCGAATGGCCAGACTCATTGATGAAAAACCACAATTTATCACGCGCGTACTGACACCAAATGAGTTCGAGCTGTTTGAAAAATTGCCGCGTCATCGGAAAATCGAATTTTTAGGCGGCCGCTTTGCATGTAAAGAAGCTTTTTCAAAGGCTTGGGGAACAGGAATCGGTCAAGTGACCTTCCAAGAAATCGAGATTTTGAAAAACGATAAAGGCCAGCCAGTCGTTACCCAATCACCTCATACGGGAACTGTCTGGGTCAGCATCACGCATACGAATGAAGAAGCATTTGCTCAAATCATCCTAGAAGAATAGAAAGAAGGAAAACAAGATGGTCGTCGCTTATCATCGCCCAACAAAAGCAATTATACATAAAGAAGCTATTACTGCGAATGTCGCAAATGAATATGCCAAACTGCCGGAAGGAAAAGAACTGTTTGCTGTAGTGAAAGCAAATGGTTACGGACATGGCGCAGTTGAAACTGCAAAAGCTGCGGTAAAAGGCGGAGCAACTGGATTCTGCGTCGCTGTATTGGATGAGGGGATCGAATTGCGGGAAGCTGGATTCAAACAACCGATTTTAGTGTTGAACATGATCAATACAGCAGATCTTTCTTTAGCTGCTTCTTATGACCTCTCAGTGACGGCTGGAACGAAAGAATGGCTGGATAGAGCGGAACAGACGCTGACAGCAGAAACACCGTTAAAAATCCATTTAAAGGCAGATACGGGCATGGGGCGTATTGGTTTTTTGACACCTCAAGAAATCAAAGAAGCAGCTGAATTTTTACGCGCAAGCGATCGATTGATCTGGGAAGGGCTCTTCACTCATTTTTCTACAGCAGATCAAGAAGATGATACTTATTGGGAGATGCAAAAGGCCCGCTTTTTAGAAGTTATGGCTGTTTTGCCTGAAAAACCGCGTTATATCCATCTAAGCAACAGTGCAACAGCGCTTTGGCACGACGAAAACATCGGCAATATGATTCGGTTTGGTGTAGCGATGTACGGATTGAATCCTTCAGGTGATGTATTAGAAGAAACCTATCCATTACAGCCAGCACTAGAACTTGTTTCAGAACTGATCCAAGTAAAAAGATTGACAGCTGGAGAAGGTATTGGGTATGGTGAAACATATGTGACACCAGAAGCGGAATGGATCGGGACAGTTCCCATCGGTTATGCAGATGGCTGGTTGCGGAAAATGCAAGGTTTTTCTGTTTTAGTAGAGGGAAACTACTGTGAAATCATTGGACGGGTCTGCATGGATCAGCTGATGATTCGATTGCCAAAAGAATTCCCAGCAGGAACCAAAGTAACGCTGATCGGTGAAAACCAAGGAAACACCATCCGCATGCAAGATGTAGCAAATCAATTAGATACGATCCACTATGAAGTGGCATGTATTTTAACAGGACGTGTACCAAGAGAATATCAAGAATAAAGGGGGGATCATATGGTCAAAAGAGGAGATATCTATTTTGCTGATTTGTCTCCGGTGATTGGTTCAGAACAAGGCGGTACACGCCCTGTACTGGTCATCCAAAACAACTTAGGCAATCATTTCAGTCCAACGATCATTGTTGCGGCAATCACGGCAAAAATGGCAAAGCCGAAACTGCCCACACATATCGGGATCAAGGCGAATGGAACGGGAATAGAAAGAGATTCAGTTATCTTGCTGGAACAAATCCGGACAATCGATAAATCTCGTTTGAAAGAAAAAGTCTGCCATCTTGAAAAAGCGATCATGTGTGAAGTCGATCATGCTTTAAGAATAAGTGTGGGAATCGATGCCTTGACACCTGCTGCTAAGTAATCTTTACATAGAAGAAAAGATGAAGGAAAGAGGCTGTTTCCGCAAGAAGCGTTGATGAGGAAAAGAGTAAATAAGCGATAGCAGAGCAAATGGAAATAATACTAAGCTCTGATTATGCGGAAAATAAAGTCAAAAAACCCTGAAACGATTTGATCGTTTCAGGGTTTTTTAGGAAATGAAAATTGTTTGCTGTTTTTCAACGGAAAAACATGAGAAGCTGTTTCCCCGTTGGAAAGAGTCTTAACGCTCGGAGCAAGGCACTGAGAAAATGACCTCTCTATAAACGGTGTTCACAAATCTGACCTTCGGCATTAAGCTTATATCAGAAAAAAATGTGAAAAGCCATTTTTTCTGATATAAGAGTCTTAATGCTCAGGTCAAAACGATTTGTTCACAACCTCTTCTTACCAGCTTGCCTTCTTTACTCCTGGTATTTTACCTTGATGTGCCAATTCACGGAACTTCACACGTGACATGCCAAATTTACGCATATAGCCTCGAGGTCGTCCGTCGATCATATCACGGTTTTTTAAACGTTCAGGACGTGCGTCTAATGGAAGTTGCTTTAATCCTTCGTAATCTTTTGCCATTTTTAATTCATGACGAAGAGATGCGTAGTGTTCAATCATTTCTTGCTGTTTTTTTGCTTTTGCGATTTTTGATTTTTTAGCCATAAGTTCTCCTTTTGTTTTTATTGTTTTTTAGCCGGGTTATAAAACGTAATCATTACGCTTTGTACACATTATACTTAATTTAACACCTTTTTCTAAAAAAAACAAATGTTTTGGCTCCAGTATTTTTGCAAGTCTTTTTTTTTGAGATAAAGATGATTCCAACGTAAACTGTACAAAAAGGAGTGAAGAAAATGAAGCGATTTGCAATCAAAGATTATGGTCCCGCAGAAGCAGTTTTTGAAGAAATAGATGCCCAACAAAGAGAATTGACTGATAGTCGTATTCGTGTGGAAATCAAGGCATTTAGTGTCAATCCATACGATGTTTCACTTCGTTCTGGAGCGATGAAAGAGATGCGTACATTAAAATTTCCATATGTACCAGGAAATGATGGAGCAGGTATTGTCACAGAAATTGCGCCCGATGTGAAAGACTTTAAGGTAGGAGATCGAGTGGTCGTCCATGCTGTTGGCGGCACTTACGGGGAAGAAGTTGTTCTTCCAGCAAAAAAAGCAACGATTATCCCAGAAAAAATGTCTTGGTCTGAAGCAGCAGGAATGGTGACAACAGGAATAACTGCCTACAATCTTCTGAACCATTTGCTGACACTCAAACCTTCAGACGTGGTAATGGTGCAAGGCGCTTCTGGCGGGGTTGGGTCAATGCTGGTCCAATTATTGAATGAAAAAAATATCAAAGTATTAGCCAGCGCTTCAAAGAGAAACGAGGAAAAAGTCAAAGAACTTGGCGTTTCTGCTTTCGCTGCGTATGATGAAGTCGATCCTGGTGAGATTTTTGAAGATAAAGCGACAATCGTGATTGATGCAACGAAGGGCAGCCGTAAAGGAAAAGAAGGCATTCAAATCATGAAAGAAAACGGAAAATACATCGCATTAAATGATTTGCCAGATGAAGGATTACGGGCAGAAAAATCTGGTTATTATGCTTCCTTTACACCTAAAAAAGAATACGAAGACAAAGAAGCTTTTGAAGGATTGATCAAATCCTATGAGGCTGGAAAATTAAAAATAGCTATTGCAGAAATCTTGCCTTTTAAATTAGAGAGTGTGATTGAGGCGCATAAACAATTAGAAGGGCATCCAAGCGCTGGGAAAATCGTGATTGAGAGGTTGTGAATGAACCGCTTAGCTCCGAGCATTAAAGAAGA
>KE351647.1:108545-119928 GCA_000415185.1 Enterococcus faecalis 13-SD-W-01 | reverse complement strand
AACCGCTTAGCTCCGAGCATTAAAGAAGAATGCCGTAAAATAGCTTTTCATATTTTGCGGAATTTTGAATTAATGCCGAAGGAGTTGGTTCATGAACACCGTTTATAGAGGCTGTAAGCTACTTTTTCGAACATACAAATTTCATAAACGACCGCAAAACAGCTGTTAAGTTTTGCGGATTTTTTGAGTTAATGGCTTCTCATGTGTACATATCTTTATTTCATGATAGAGTGTAGGTAAAAGAAACTTAACAAATTTTACCGTTGAAAGTGGTTACTTTTTGACACTACCATTGAATTGTCAAAATTAAAGATGTTTTTCAGTAAAGACATTTGAAATAACCTGAAAGTGCATGGTAAAGTAGTTCAGCTAAAGAAAAAGAAGAAGGGGATCAATATGCATTCAATCAAAAATACATTAAAGCTTTACATACTTGATTGGAAACGAATCTTTAAAAACCCGATAGCTACTCTATTGATCATCGCGATCATGGTTATCCCTTCCTTATATGCATGGTTCAATATCAAAGCATTATGGGATCCATATGGAAATACTGGAGATTTGCCGATAGCTGTTTACAGTGCAGACAAACCGGCTGAATTCCAAGATAAAAAAGTAGAGATTGGGAAAGAAGTCATCAAATCGCTCCATAAGAACGACCAATTAGGCTGGCAGTTCGTTGATTCTAAAAAAGAACTGGAAGACGGCGTTCGTTCGGGAAAATACTATGCGGGTATTTATCTGCCGGAAGATTTTTCAAAAGATCTGCTGAGTTTTACTTCGGGAGAGATAAAGAAACCGAAAATAGAATATACAGTAAATGAAAAAATCAATGCTATTGCTCCGAAAATAACAGACAAAGGAGCTAGCTCGATCCAATCGCAAATAACCAATGAATTTATTAAAACAGCGAGCTCGACTATGCTGAAAGTCTTCAACGAAATTGGTTACGATATCGATTCAAATCTGGTCAGCATCAATAAATTGAAAGATATGATCCTTTCAACCGATGAAAACCTAGATGAAATCGATGGTTACGCTGGGCAAGTTTTAGAACTGCAGCAGCAATTGCCAGATATCAAAGAAAAACTAGCTAAAGCCAATGAATTTAAGGACTATATCCCTAAAGTTGACGAAATGGGCAGCAAAGTTGTTGAATTGAACGGCAAGATGCCGTTATTGGAAGATCAAGCGAAAATCATCTTGGATCTGCAGACAAAAATTCCTGAAATCCAGAATGCTGGTCGCCAACTTGCGATGATCGATGAAGATTTTTCTTCCATTCAAGAGACGATGAACCAAGGAATCGATGAAGCAAAACAAGGATTGACCATCATCCAGCAAGTACAAGATATCTTGCCTGATATTAAAAAATTAGGCAGCCAAGCAGATGATTTGGTTGCAAATACAAAAGAAGGTGCAGAGAAGCTTCAAGCGGCAGTCCCAAATATCGCAGACAGTGTACAAGTGACATTGGAAGCAATCAGTCAAGTTGCCAAATCAACAAGTTCGCTTGTGGCAAATGTTGAAGCTGCGATTGAAGATAATCAGTTAACTGACCAAGAAAAATCAGATTTGCTTACATTGATCAGTAACTTCAGCGGTCATATCGATACACAAAAAGAGATGATCACACAATTGATCGGCTTTTTAGAGAAGCTCCAAGATGCTGCCGGAAATAAAGATTTACAGACAGCAATCGATCATTTAACCAATGTGAATAGTGTGTTGGATGGACTAAAAACACATCTAGCAAATCTATCTACACTTATCCAAAACAATGATATTGATGGAATAAAAAGTGTGCTCAGCCAAATCAATGGAATCGCCGGTCAAATCGAAAATGCAGCCAACAGCGTGGATGTCAATCAAGTACGCGCAACAGTTGAAACGATTTTGAACAAATTGATCAGTACACTGACAACAGCTCAAGATACATTAGGAAAAGCACAACAAATCGACTTCGATTCTTTATTGAGTTCCACAAAAGAAACCGTCACGAATGCAGTCGGTATTTTGGAAAAATACCAACAAGAAATGCCTGCAATCGGACAAGAAGTCCATGACGCAAACACCATGTTGAATGACAACATGGACACGATCGTCAATGGCATCAACAAAGGAGCAGACCTCTATAATAATGATCTGCCTGTTTTGAAAGAAAAACTGAATACGGCGGCCGATTTCATCCAAAATGATTGGCCAGGTTTGAAAACAGAAATCACCGGCACTCTTGACACAGTCAATGCGAAAATGCCTGAAGTAGAAATAGCTGTCAATGCAGCAGCAGATTTGATCAACAATGATTGGCCATCCATCAAAGAAGGCATCAAGAAAGCTGCTTCTGCGATCCGTAAAGGAGAAAAAGAAGTCGATTTAGGGGAAGTCATCAAATTATTGAAATTAGATGCTACTAAAGAAAGTGATTTCTTCACTCAACCTGTTGAATTGCAAACGAACAAATTATATCCAATTGCAAATAACGGTTCAGCCAGCACGCCATTTTACACGGCACTTTGTATTTGGGTGGGAGCAGTCTTGTTCTCAAGTATTGCAACCACAGATTATTATTTAGACAAAAAAGACCGTACCCGTTATACAAAAAGAGAACAATTCTCTGCGCGTATGTTAACGTTCTTGACTATGGGTGTAGCACAAGCTCTAATCGTTTCTCTAGGGAATATCTTCTTACTTGGTGTAGATGTCCATAATCCTGCTTACAGCGTCTTATTCGCGCTGCTGATCGCATTAGCGTTCATGATGATCGTCTATGTACTCGTGGCGCTGTTTGGAAATGTCGGGAAAGGGTTAGCGATCATTATCTTGGTGCTTTCGATCTCTGGCGGAGGAGGGAACTACCCAATCCAAGTTTCCGGGAAGTTCTTCCAAATGATCAATCCATTCTTGCCATTTACACATGCAGTCAATCTTTTACGAGAATCAGCAGGCGGTATCTACTGGCCAAATGCAACGAAAGCTATTTGGATTCTGATTGGATTGTTTGTCGTCTTCGGCATCATTGGAGTCGTCGTTTATCCGTTGATTGAAGAAAAGATGAAAAAAATAGCGAAATATTCTCATGAAAGCCATATTTTCCACTAAGTATTTATCCTGATTGAAAATAAGTTTTCACCTCGTTCCAAGAAACAGCCGGCAAATGGAAAATTTGCTGGCTGTTTTCTTTTATTATTTTCGTTGTAAAACAGAGAAAAAACACGCTTGGCAGCGGCTTTTCTGCTTTTTGGATCATTGTTCAAAATTGTTCAAACTTTTCTTGAAAATTTATTGACAATTACTTTCAAGGAGCGTACCATAACATCTTGTTTAACATAATTTTGAATACGAAAAATCTCAACAAATAAAGTGTAAAGGAGTTTAAAAAAGTGGACTACTTAAAAAGGCTGCTAGTAGGAAAACCCTTGAAATCCGGCGAAAACGATGATCAAAAATTAAGCCGATTTGCTGCTCTTGCATTATTGTCTTCTGATGCGTTGTCTTCTATTGCATACGGAACAGAGCAGATCGTGGTTGTTCTTGTGGCTTTATCAGCCGCAGCTATCTGGTATTCATTACCAATTGCAGCATTTGTTATTATTTTGTTAGTTTCCTTGACCTTGTCTTATCGCCAAGTGATCCACGCGTATCCTCACGGGGGTGGCGCTTATGTGGTTAGTAGTGAGAACCTAGGACAAAACGCTGGACTTTTTGCGGGAGGTTCGCTGCTGATCGATTATATGCTGACAGTAGCTGTTTCGGTCTCTGCTGGTGCAGAAGCAATCATTTCGGCCATTCCTGCATTATACGGACATCAAGTCGCTATCTCAGTGACGATCGTTGTTCTGCTGATGATGTTGAATCTTAGAGGATTAAGGGAATCGGCTTCATTCTTGTTATTCCCTGTTTATATATTTATTGCAATTATTACGTTATTGATTGTTGTTGGTTTGTTCAAAATAGCTACCGGAGCAGCACCATTAAATGCGACGGCCTTGCCAGGAGCAGCTGTTCCGGGTATCTCCATTGCTTTGATCCTGCGAGCTTTCTCTTCTGGTTCTTCTTCCTTAACTGGGGTAGAGGCAATCAGTAATGCTGTACCGTTCTTCAAAAAACCGCGTGCAAAAAATGCTGCGGGCACATTGACGATGATGGCAGCAATTTTAGGTTTCTTCTTTGTAGGGATCACGTTTATCAACTATTGGTATGGAATTGTTCCTGAAAAAGAAGTAACAGTGTTATCACAAATTGGACAAGCGGTTTTCGGTAAAGGCTTCTTGTATTACGCATTACAGTTTGCAACTGCATTGATCTTGGCAGTTGCAGCCAATACTGGTTTCTCAGCGTTTCCTGTACTAGCTTATAATTTGGCCAAAGATAAATTCATGCCTCACATGTATCAGGACAGAGGAGACCGCCTAGGCTATTCAAACGGCATTATTACGTTAGCTTTAGGTTCAATTGCCTTACTGATTATTTTCAAAGGTTCTACTGAGCGTTTGATTCCGTTGTATTCTATCGGTGTATTTATCCCGTTTGCACTTTCCCAAACAGGAATGGTTCTCCATTGGCGCAAAGAAACAGACAAATGGCTGCGCAAATCGATTGCAAATATTGTCGGAGCGTTCATTTCCTATGCGATCATCGTTATTCTTTTTGCTTATCGTTTAGGAGATATCTGGCCATTCTTTATCATTATGCCAATCGTGATGTTCGTGTTCTACCGCATCCATGACCATTATAAAAAAGTGGCCGAACAGCTTCGTCTGGAAAAAGATGCAAACTTGCATGAATTCGACGGCAATACGGTCTTGGTTCTTGTCGGAAATGTGACACGAGTGAACGTTGGCGCATTGAATTATGCTCGTTCAATCGGTGATTATGTCGTTGCGATGCACGTGTCATTAGACGAAGATATCGAAAAAGAGAAGGAAATCGAAGCAGAGTTCAAAAGACGTTTCCCTGAAGTTCGTTTTTCTGTCGTCCATTCTTCTTATCGTTCGATCGAGAATCCAATTATCCGTTATGTGGATCTTGTAAGTAAAAATGCAGCAAAACACAATTACACAACAACTGTGTTGATTCCCCAATTTGTACCAAATAAACGTTGGCAGAATATATTGCATAACCAAACAAGTTTAAGATTACGTTTACGGTTGTCATGGCGGGAAAATATTATCGTCAGCACGTACAGCTACCATCTTAAAAAATAAAAACAAAAAACAATCCGAAGAAGGGCGGACCTTCTCCGGATTGCTTTTTTTATATCTAAGTTTAAAAATAAAAATCAGCGCACAGAAACTTTTTCGGTCACGTCGCCAGTGTTGATTACAGGCTGCGTTCCTTTATCTGTAATGATCGACACAAGCAAATTATTGATCAGCTGTACTTTTCGATCATCCGTAAAATTGATTTCTTGTCCCTCTTCGATTTGTTCCAAAGCCATTTGGGTCATCGTCACAGCACCCTCAACAATCGTTTGGCGAGCAGAAAGAATAGCTTTAGCCTGCTGACGCTGCAACATCGCACTAGCAATCTCAGTCGCGTATGCAAGGTGGTTCAAACGTGTTTCGATCACTTCGACACCTGCGACGGATAAGCGTTCTTGCAACTCTTTTTCAAGTTCGTCAGAAACAGCTGTCGTATTTCCTCGTAATGTAAGGTCATCATCGTTGAATGTATCATAAGGATATTGACTTGCGATGTGTCGAATAGCTGTTTCGCTTTGGATTTCCACAAAATCATGATAAAAAGCTACGTCGAACAAGGCTTTAGCAGTGTCTACCACTCGAAAAACGATGACAGCTGAGATCTCGATAGGATTCCCGTCTAAATCATTTACCTTTAAAACAGAACTGTTGAAGTTTCGAACTTTTAACGAAATATGGATTTTTTGGGCAAGAGGGACAGTCATGAAAAAACCGCTTTCTCGAATAGTGCCTAAATATTGACCAAAAAACAAAATCACTTTTGCTTGATTTGGAGCAATTACTGTTGCTGAACTCAACATCGAAAGGGAAGTTCCCCAAAAAAGGATACATAAAACCAGCGCCCAGATTTTTATTCCTGACATTCCCAAATAAAAAAAGAACGCGCCAATTCCTGCAAATACCAGCAAAAGAACCAAACCAACATAACCATTGATGTAAAATGCCTTTTTCTCTTTCATTTAAACATCTCCTTCGTCTCTTCAAAACAACGCAGATTCTCAATCAAAAAGCAGCGCGTTTTGTTGCTTTTATTATAGCACTGCTGTAATCCTGTCGTTCTGTTTTTTTTATAAATAAAAAAAGCTGCAGCACTCATCCGCCAAAAGATGAGAACTGCAGTTTTATTTTTATTCAAATCAATCACGCTTGCTTGTTTTTGTTGTTGGGTCTAACCGTCTTTCGATGATTCCTAATACCCAATCCGTAATAATTGCCATCAAAGCAGTTGGTAGTGCTCCTGCTAAAATGATCGACGCACCATCTGTTGCATTGGTTCCGCGGATAATGATATCACCAAGCCCGCCAGCCCCGACAAAAGCGCCAATCGCAGTGATTCCGATCGCGACCACCAGCGCATTTCGAATTCCTGCCATGATAACTGAAACAGATAAGGGAAGTTCAATCATATATAACCGCTGTCCAGCAGTCATTCCCATGCCTTTACCAACGTCTAACGCATTGCGGTCGACTTGGATCATACCTGTATAGGTGTTTTTGATGATTGGTAAAAGGGAGTATAGAAATACCGTAACGATGACCACATTTACACCCAACCCTAATCCAATCATCAAAATCGAGATCATTGCTAACGAGGGCACTGTTTGGATAATATTTGCCAGACGGATGATCCAGTTCGCTAATTTCCTATTTCTTGAAATAGCAATACCAATCGGGATCCCGACAATCGCAGCAAAAAGAACCCCATAAATCGAGATCAGGAAGTGACGGATAAATTGTGAAAATACGTAAGCACCGTTTTCCTGGAAATAATAAAGAAATTGTTGGAAAAGATTCATATTATCCATTTAGTCACTTCCCTTCAAAATAATGGTTTTCTTTTAAAAATCGCTCTGCGACAACAGATGGTTCCACTAAATCATTATCTGCTTCGTAATTGAGCTGCTGCATTTTTTTCGTGTCAATGGTCCCAGCCAACTTGCTCAATGCTTCTTCTAATCCTGGTGTATTTTTCAGCAATTGATTATCTACAACAGGAGCGGCATCGTAAGGAGGGAAGAAATGAAGATCATCTTCCAGCATGACAAGGTCATAACTAGCGATCCGTCCATCTGTGGAGTACCCTAAAACAATATCCATTTTTCCAGCTTGGACCGCATCGTAAACCAAGCCGATCTGCATTGGCAAAATCGATTGGAAAGAAAAGCCATATGTTTCCTGGAAGCCGTCATAGCCGTCGCCTGCACGTGTGATCCAAGCAGTATCAACGCCGGCTGACAGGCTGTCCGCTACATTTTTCAAATCACTGACCTTAGACAAATGATATTTTTCAGCGGTATCTTTTCTTACTAAGAAAACAAAGGTGTTATCAAATCCATAAGAAGGGAACCATGTTTGATCATATCGTTTTTCAAATTCTCGTTTTACGATATCAAAGGCTGTGGCAGGATCTTTCTCAGCTTCTAAACCTAATGTCGTCGTTAAATCAGTCCCAGTATAACGAGCAGCTGAAATCGAAGCATCACCATTCATCATTGCTTGGTGGTTGATCGTTGTTGTTGCTAGATTATTGATGACTGTCGCATTTTTATCGGTATAGTGTTCGATCATCCCAGCAACGATGCTGCCTAAAATCTGTGCTTCAGAAGTAATTCCGCCTGTGATGGAAATCGTATCTTCATCATCATTGGAAGCAAGTCCAGGAAGAGAACAGCCAGCTAAAACAAGCAATACCCCTAAAAACGTCAAGTAGATTTTCCATTTTTTCATCGTTCATTCTCCTCCCTTAATGCAGCAGGAGTTAACCGGTTTTCTAATAATCCTAATAACAAATCAGCAGCTAAGGCTAAAATCGTTACAGGAATCGTCCCGGCAAAAATCAAATCAGGCTGATAATTGTTCAAACCGCTAAAAATCAAATCGCCCAATCCGCCAGCGCCGATGTAAGAAGCTAAAGTTGCCCAAGCAATAACGTATACAGCAGCCAAACGGATACCCGCCATGATCGTAGGCATTGCAATCGGCAGCTCTACACTAATGATTGACTGCATATCTGTCATACCCATCCCTTTAGCTACGTCCCGATAATTCCAATCCACATTTTTCATACCGATATATGTATTTCGTAAGATCGGCAATAGTGAATAGATAAATAAAGCAATGATAGCAGGCGTTTTTCCAACACCAAAGAAGGGGATCATCAATGCAAGCAACGCTAAAGAAGGAACAGTTTGCAACGCGCTTGTCGTTCCAATAACGATGTTAGCGATTTTTGGAAGACGCGTCAGAAAAACACCTAAAGGAACCGCAACAAGGATGCCCAAAATCAAAGCAAAAAAGGAGATATAGATATGTTCGATACTTTTAGAAAGTATTTCCGAGCCATACTTATCAAAGAACTCTTGCATAAGTTACTCCCCCTTTTTCTCACTTGGATGTACGTGTACAGATTCGACAGCATTAGAGATGGATTGATCTTCTCCCCAAATAACGTCGTAAACGATATCTACTAAAGAAGCACGAGTAAGAATACCTACAACTTTTTTATCATCGTCTACTACTGGAACGTATTTCAATCCGCGTTTCAAGATTCTTTGCAATGTGTCACGTAAATAAGCAGATTTTTTTACATAAAAAACATCTTTATTCAAAATATCACCAACGCTTGAAACTTTGCTGCGTTTTTCATTCAAGGTCTCAACATCGATAAACCCTTTTAAAATATTTGAATTATCAGTGACTAATAATGTATCGACACGTTTTTCGCGCATCAGTTTGATGGCTTCTTGCAGAGATTTCTCCGGTGTGATCGTGATGGCCGTATTCAGCATAACTTCGCCAACGCGTGTGGTATCTGGTTTGGCTTGAAGCAAGCGGTCTTCGCCAATCAATTCTTCAACGAAATCAGTCGCAGGATTCCGCAAGATATTTTCTGGTGTATCGAATTGGATCACTTTTCCTTCACTCATGATTGCGATCCGATTCGCTAATTTCAGCGCTTCATCCATGTCATGAGTAACAAAAACAATCGTCTTTCCTAAACGTTCTTGAAGATCTTTGACTAAGTCTTGTAAAGAATCGCGAGTGATCGGGTCTAACGCGCCAAAAGGTTCATCCATCAAGATGATGTCTTGGTTTGCGGCAAGAGCACGTACCACGCCGATCCGCTGCTGCTGTCCACCAGATAGTTCATTTGGATAACGGTCCAGCATATCGCGAGGCAATTCTACTAAGTCGATCATTTTTTCTGCTGTTTTTTCTCGTTCTTCTTTGCTGACTTTCATCAGTTTTTGAACAAGGGTAATATTTTCACGAATCGTCATATGAGGCATCAATCCGATATTTTGAATAACATATCCGATTTTACGGCGCAGTTCAACAGGGTTGATTTCTTGGATATCCTTTCCGTCAATCAGGATTTTTCCTTTGGTAGGATCAGTCATTCGGTTGATCATACGCATCGTTGTCGTTTTTCCGCTTCCGCTGGTGCCGATAAAACAGATAAATTCACCTTTGTCAAAAGAAAGATTCACATCATCAACAGCGGCTTTCCCGCCTTTGAATATTTTTGAAACATGTTGGAATTCAATCAAATTGCTCACCTCAAAATTTCATTTTTCGTAACAGCTCCTACTTCTAGTATGCCTTAAAAGCTGAAAACACACAAACGCCAAGGTGCGACAGGTTTCATTTTTTTTTAATTTTTGAAATAACAAAACAAACGTTACGTTAGAGTGGCAAAATAACATCTATATCCGCTGTTCGCAATAACAGCGAAAAAATGATAAACTATTTAAATAAAATTGATTAGAAAGAGTGGATGATATGCTGACTACTGAGGATTTTGATTTTGATTTGCCGGAAGAGTTGATTGCACAGACCCCTTTGAAAGATAGAGACCAATCTCGTTTGTTGATTCTTGATCATAAGACTGGAGAAATAGAAGATAAACATTTTCATGATATTGTGAATGAATTAAATCCAGGTGATGCACTTGTTATGAACGATACAAGAGTTCTTCCTGCTCGTTTGCATGGAGAGAAGACTGAAACAGGCGCTCATTTAGAAGTCTTGCTGTTGACGAATACAGAAGGTGATACGTGGGAAACGTTGATCAAACCAGCAAAACGTGCGAAAGTCGGAACAGAGATCGTCTTTGGTGACGGACGCTTGAAAGCAGTGGTGAAGGAAGAGCTGGAACATGGCGGACGTATTATCACGTTTGAATATGAAGGCATCTTTTTAGAAAATTTAGAGGCGCTTGGAGAAATGCCGCTTCCGCCGTATATCAAAGAACGTTTAGAAGATCAAGAACGTTATCAGACTGTATATGCGAAAGAAAATGGATCGGCAGCTGCGCCGACAGCGGGTTTGCATTTTACAACAGAATTGCTTGAAGAAATCAAAGCAAAAGGTGTTGAACTTGTTTATTTGACACTCCATGTTGGTTTAGGAACTTTCAGACCAGTAAGTGTGGATAAAATCGAGGAGCATCAAATGCACAGTGAATTTTATCGTTTGACAGAAGAAGCGGCAGAACGATTGAATCAAGTTCGTGCATCAGGCGGAAAAATCGTAGCAGTGGGAACAACATCTATTCGTACGTTGGAAACGATTGGGACGAAATTTGACGGCGAAATCAAAGCAGACAGCGGCTGGACAGATATTTTCATCACGCCAGGCTATGAATTCAAAGTCGTCCAAGCATTTTCAACGAATTTCCACTTGCCGAAATCTACCTTAGTGATGCTGGTCAGTGCATTTGCGGGAAGAGAGCAAACATTAGCGGCATACCATCATGCGGTGCAAGAGAGATATCGTTTCTTTAGTTTTGGGGATGCGATGTTTGTGAAATAGAGGTCGTGAAAGTGATGTTCTGCTTCAAGAATTAAGAATGAGAAATTAGAAATAGCTTTTCATATTTTTAATTTCTCAGACTTAATTCCGCAGAAGCAATCACTTGAGCACCGTTTAGGAAGTCATGAAAAAAAGTGTTCTGATCTGAGCACCAAGTAGGTACTGTTTGACATCGAATCCTTTCATTCTTCGTGTTTCACAGCATTAAGACTCTTTACCAATGGAAAACAGCATTTCATGTTTTTCATTGGTAAAGCTTAATTCCGCAGAAGCAATCACTTGAACACCGTTTGGATAGAGGTTGTGGATGAACCGTTCAGCTCCGAGCAGTAACGAAAAAACCAGTAAAATAGATTTCCATATTT
>KE351647.1:0-108343 GCA_000415185.1 Enterococcus faecalis 13-SD-W-01 | reverse complement strand
AAAAAAAAACGCAAAACAGGGAAGTCTGTTTTGCGTTTTTTTGATGTTAACCAATTTGATTTTAGGCAAAAAAAGAGCCAGGCTCTCGATAAGCCTGACTCCCTGTGTCTCGGAAGGATTCGAATAAGTTGAATGATTGGTTCTTTCTAGTATACATGCAAAGTACCTAGTTGAATTTCTTCTGTATAAACAAAAATTTTGTTTTCGTTACATCTTCAACACTTTGAAACATCTTTCTTTTGTTGTTCAATGTTCAGATATTTCTTGTTACGTATCTGTTTCTTGTTCGTTTGTTTTCACATTGGAACTCTTTTACGCATTCACTATTTGTAAAGTCATACCTCACACGTATAGCATTGGTGAAACTTGTACTTCTAACAACTTTGTTTGCCTATTTTACTTCATCGAGAAATTCTTCAACTTATTTGATGTTATCTCCCTTCCTTACATTCATAGAATAGCATATTTTGTTAGCGCTTGCAAAAAATACATCCAATGTTTAAGAAAGTTATAAGAAGCAAGGCTGATAAGTGGAAACCCTAATGAGGAGCGGGTATTCTAGAATCAGACAAGCACATCAAACGGAAATGTAACATCGATTATTTTAGAGATAGGGCAGGTGGAAATGTGCGTGTTAAGATAGTAACACAAGATTTACCAGAGTATGAGAGGGTCATCAAGACATATCAAACAGCTTTTCCAAAGAATGAAAAGCTTCCAGTGTGGTTTTTGATGGCGATGGCACGAAAAAAAGAAGTAGACTTCTATGCGTTTTTCGACCAGGAGGAATTTTGCGGCTTTGCGTATTTGATCCATCAAAACAAAACAACTTTTGTCTATTATTTGGCCATTGAAGAAAGCAAACAGTCAAAAGGATACGGCAAGAAGATTTTGGATTGGATCTGTAAGGAATTTCCTGAGAATACAGTGATGCTGAACATTGAACAAGTAGCTGAACGCTTTGAGAATTATCCGCAAAGAGTACGGAGGCAGGAATTTTATTTCCGAAACGGATTCAAAGCAGCCGATTATATTTTTAATGAAGATGGCGATACGTACGATATTTTATATAAAGGGAACTACTTTTCAAAAGAAGATTATCTCAAAGTCATGAAGATGTTTTCTTTTGATACGCATTCGTCAAAGCTGGAAAGAACATATAAACAGAAAAGCAGTTAAGCAAATTTTTTGCATGTAAAAGAGCGGGACAATAGTCAGGGTTTCTGATTATTGTCCCGCTCGTTTTTTATTAGGCTTCCGCAAGAAAAACACTCTTAGATTGAGACGGTTTCTTTAGGCAGATCATTATAAAAAGCTGCTTTTGTTGCAGTGATATAAGGAAGAAGCCAAAGATAGCCGATACCTAGAGTCAACATAGACAAGAGATGCCAACCGATAAAGGAAAGGTCTAACCAGAACAATTTTCCTTTATAGCCTTTCATCAATCTGCGGCTTGCTGTGATCGTATCCAGTACGCGTGGTTTTTCGCCAGTTGCTTGGATTGTATCATAATAGATAAAAGTACTTTGTGAATAAGAATAACCTTTGATAATACCAGGAATCACTAATAGTAAAGACCATAAGAAAGTAAAAATCGTTGTTAATACGGCAATACCGAAGACGCCACCGAAATATGGACTTTTGAATCCGCGAAACGCATCTTGGAATGGCGTGATGTTTGTTTTAGTTCCACGCAATAAATCAAGATATGTCCAAGAAATACCGCTTAAGAATAACGCATTAAGGATAGTAGACACTAAACTGCTGCCAGAACCAGAACCATTTCCAGCTCCATCTGTTGTTGTGCTGTCCATTGAAACCCCATTTCTGTATAAGAATAAGAAAAGTGGAACCATGACGATCAACGCAATCAGGATACCTATCAAAGTTGGTACTAGATTCAACAAAACAGCTTGTCCCCAACGACCTTTCAGTTCTGCGCGTGCTTCTGCTTTCAATTCGCTTGAAGTTTTCATTTTTTTCACCCCTTTTGTATTTTTTCAAACTTTAGTATAACAAAAGAAGCTCTATCTTGTCGAAGCATTAGGGCTGATTTGGAGAGTTGAAGCAAAGATAGCGTGTTTTTTTATCTTTCTATTTTATTTTTAGCGTATGCTTCCCGGAGACTGGATTTATTTTTTGAATGCTTCATTTGTTCGATTCTTTTTGATTCTATTTGTTTTAACTTGTCAGCAAGAGATAGGGATGTCGAAGAATATATTTCTGAATAGTCGAGTCGTTGGACGGAATAAATTTGCTCCATTGATCATCATCTCCTTAAGTTTGGTTACTTAACTATAGAATACTTGAAATCGTGATGTTTAGGCGCAACAGATTTTTCTAACTTTAGAAAAAAGCACCGCTAGT
The DNA here is from genome assembly GCA_000415185.1 of Enterococcus faecalis 13-SD-W-01. Taxonomy (GTDB): domain Bacteria; phylum Bacillota; class Bacilli; order Lactobacillales; family Enterococcaceae; genus Enterococcus_B; species Enterococcus_B faecalis_A. Next base: position 105,976 of record KE351647.1, on the reverse strand, counting down.
CCATTTTTAAAAAAAAGCAGGTTAAATAAAAAAATAGAAGCCTTTGAACTATTGCAAATTTATAGCGAAACGATTATGATGGGGAGAGTTGTCAACGCTATTTATTAAAGAAAGTAGGGAATTGAATGTCACAACCTGCCATTTATTATCGATTGATCAAAAAAGAAAAACATACAGGCGCGCGTTTGGGCGAATTGGTCACTCCTCATGGCACTTTTCCAACACCTATGTTCATGCCAGTAGGAACACTAGCTACTGTTAAAACGATTTCGCCAGAAGAACTAAAAGAAATGGGTGCGGGCGTTATCCTAAGCAATACATATCATCTGTGGCTTCGACCAGGGGAAGATCTTGTCGAAGAAGCTGGCGGATTGCACAAATTTATGAATTGGGATCAGCCGATCTTAACAGATTCTGGCGGTTTCCAAGTCTTTTCATTGAGTGATATGCGTAATATCGAAGAAGCCGGCGTCCATTTCAAAAACCATTTGAATGGTTCAAAAATGTTTTTATCTCCTGAAAAAGCGATTGATATCCAAAACAAACTAGGTTCAGATATCATGATGAGCTTTGACGAGTGTCCGCCGTTTGACGAAAGTTATGATTATGTCAAAAAATCTGTCGAACGTACCTCTCGCTGGGCTGAAAGAGGCCTGAAAGCTCATGCAAATCCAGATCGTCAAGGATTGTTTGGAATCATCCAAGGTGCCGGCTTTGAAGATCTTCGCCGCCAAAGTGCAAAAGATCTTGTCAGCATGGATTTCCCAGGGTATTCAATCGGAGGATTATCTGTTGGTGAGTCAAAACAAGAAATGAACCGCGTATTGGACTTCACAACACCATTGATCCCAGAAAACAAACCTCGTTATCTAATGGGCGTGGGTGCTGCAGATTCATTGATCGATGGCGTTATCCGAGGAATCGACATGTTTGACTGCGTATTGCCGACACGTATTGCGCGAAATGGTACTTGCATGACTTCTCAAGGGCGTTTGGTTGTCAAAAATGCACAATATGCTAGAGACTTCCGTCCAATTGATGAGAAATGTGACTGTTATGTATGTAAAAACTACACACGTGCATATATCCGTCATTTGATCAAATGTGATGAGACATTTGGTATTCGTTTGACTTCTTATCATAACTTATACTTCTTGTTGAACGTTATGAAACAAGTTCGTCAAGCAATCATGGACGATAATCTGTTAGAATTCAGACAAGCGTTTTTTGAAGAGTATGGTTTTAATAAAGAAAATGCGAAAAGTTTCTAATTATTTTAGGTAAAAAGCTAGTGTCAATACTGTTTTTCTGCTAAAGTATTTGTTGTAGATACATGTTAGCGAGGTGAAAAAATGAATTCATTACCAATGATTTTGATCTTTGTTGCAATGCTTGCGATGTGGTATTTCATGTCACGCGCACAGAAAAAACAACAACAAGAACGTCAAAGCTTGCTTGAAGGTATGAAACCGGGAGACAAAGTAGTAACAATCGGCGGATTACACGGCGTACTTTCTGAGATCGATAACGAAAAACGTACTGTTATCATCGATTGCGAAGGGATCTTTTTAGAATTTGATCGCTCTGCCATCAAAACTGTTAAACCTGGAACTGTAGTCAAAAATGATACAGCAGAAACAACGATTGAAGAAACAGCTAAACCTGAAGAAACAATCGAAGAAGTACCAACTTCAACCGACGAAACAAAAGAAGAAAAATAATCACGGAAAAAGCATTGCTTGTCAGCAGTGCTTTTTTTCTTGCGCTTAAAATATAACTAGTTTAAAGGTCGAAAAGTACTATAGAAAGCGTTTTTTAAATCTGTTTTATAACAGATTTAATTCAAGTGATAGAAAAAAGGAGTTGTATGTTTTTATGATTGCAAGTGAAAAATTGAACTAGTTTTTAATCAAAAAAGAAAAGGTTTTACTACTTTTCTATTTTTGTAACAACGGGAGTTGTTTTCTGAAAAATCATTGATTTAACAACTTTTTAATAACTGTGAAAAAAATCACAAAAAAGTATTTACAATCCAAAAATACTGTTGTATGATTTATATGTGAAATAGTTAACAAATAAACCGCTAATAAATTCGTGCATACCATCAGGAGGAAAATCATGACTAAAACAGTAGTAAAAGAAAAGACTCAAACGATCGATGTACAAAAAATGATTGACGAACTTGCAGACAAAGCAAATGTCGCATTAAAACAAATGGAGAACTTTGACCAAGAACAAGTGGATCATATCGTTCATGAAATGGCAATGGCTGCTTTAGACAAACATATGCCTTTAGCAAAAATGGCAGTTGAAGAAACAGGCCGCGGAATCTATGAAGACAAAGCAATCAAAAACATGTACGCTTCTGAGTACATTTGGAACAGTATCAAACATGATAAAACAGTTGGCGTGATCAATGAAGATCCACAAAAAGGCTTGATTGAAATCGCTGAACCAGTCGGCGTTATCTGCGGTGTTACACCAACGACGAACCCAACTTCAACAACGATTTTCAAATCAATGATCGCACTGAAAACAAGAAATCCAATTATTTTTGCTTTCCATCCAAGTGCGCAAAAATCTTCTGCTGAAGCAGCAAGAATCGTCCGTGATGCAGCAATCGCAGCAGGCGCACCAGAAAACTGTGTCCAATGGATCGAATATCCATCCATCGACGCAACATCGATGCTGATGAACCACCCAGGCGTTGCTATCGTTTTGGCGACAGGTGGAGCAGGCATGGTCAAATCTGCTTATTCTACTGGTAAACCAGCGTTAGGTGTTGGACCAGGAAACGTACCAGCATATATTGAAAAAACAGCGAAAATCAAACGTGCCGTAAATGACTTGATCGTTTCGAAAACATTTGATAACGGAATGATCTGTGCTTCAGAACAAGCAGTGATCGTTGATAAAGAAGTTTATGCAGCAGTCAAAGCAGAATTCCAAGCACATCAAGTTTACTTCGTTAAACCAAATGAATTATCTAAATTAGAAGATGCAGTGATGAACGAAGGAAAATATGCTGTTAATCCGGCAATCGTTGGACATTCAGCTATGGATATCGCAAAATTAGCAGGCATCGATGTTCCAGAAGGCACAAAAATGCTGATTGCTGAATTAGAAGGTGTCGGCACAGAATACCCGCTTTCTAGAGAAAAACTTTCTCCAGTCTTGGCAATGGTCAAAGCAAAATCAACAGATCACGCATTTGAATTATGTGAAGGAATGTTGAATCTTGGCGGATTAGGCCATACAGCAGTTATCCACTCTGAAAATGAAGATCTGCATGTGAAATTCGGTTTGAGAATGAAAGCTTGCCGTATCTTAGTCAACACACCATCAGCAGAAGGCGGTATCGGTAACATCTACAACGAAATGATCCCTTCATTGACATTAGGTTGTGGTTCATATGGTAAAAATTCAGTTTCACGCAATGTATCTGCTGTCAATTTGATCAATGTAAAAACTGTAGCGAAACGGAGAAATAATATGCAATGGTTCAAATTACCGCCAAAAATCTTCTTTGAAAAGAACTCTTTGCTTTACTTAGAAAAAATGGAAAATGTTGAACGTGTAATGATCGTCTGTGACCCAGGAATGGTTCAATTCGGTTACTGCGACACTGTTCGTGAAGTATTGGCTCGCCGTAAAAACGATGTGAAGATCGAAATCTTCTCAGATGTGGAACCAAACCCTTCAACAAATACAGTATATGCAGGAACAAAAATGATGGTTGATTTCCAACCAGATACAGTGATTGCACTAGGCGGCGGTTCAGCGATGGATGCTGCAAAAGGAATGTGGATGTTCTATGAGCACCCAGATACTTCATTCTTTGGCGCAAAACAAAAATTCTTGGATATCCGTAAGCGTACGTACAAAATCGCTAAACCAGAAAAAACACAATTTGTGTGTATTCCAACAACATCAGGTACAGGTTCAGAGGTAACACCTTTTGCAGTAATCACAGATAGCGATACACACGTGAAATACCCATTAGCAGACTACGCTTTGACACCAGATGTAGCAATCGTTGATCCTCAATTTGTTATGTCAGTACCAGCATCAGTTACTGCCGACACAGGGATGGACGTATTGACTCACGCGATTGAATCTTATGTATCTGTCATGGCTTCAGATTACACACGCGGATTGAGCTTACAAGCAATCAAACTGACTTTCGATTACTTGGAAAAATCAGTAAAAACGCCTGATATGGAGTCACGTGAAAAAATGCACAACGCTTCAACAATGGCAGGGATGGCGTTTGCTAACGCATTCCTAGGTATTTGCCACTCAGTTGCACACAAAATCGGTGGAGAATACGGGATTCCGCATGGCCGTACAAATGCAATCTTGTTACCGCATATTATCCGTTACAATGCGAAAGATCCGCAAAAACATGCAATGTTCCCTAAATATGACTACTTCCGTGCAGACACAGATTATGCAGATATTGCGAAATTCTTAGGTCTGAAAGGTGAAACAACAGAAGAACTTGTCGAAGCTTTAGCGAATGCAGTGCATGAATTGGGACAAAAAGTTGGTATCGATATGAGCTTGAAAGCACAAGGTGTTACACAAGAAGTATTAGATACAACTGTTGACCGTATGGCTGAATTAGCTTATGAAGATCAATGTACAACAGCAAATCCAAAAGAACCATTGATCAGCGAATTAAAACAAATCATTATTGATGCTTACAAAGGATAATAACTACTTTAAATGTCATGAGATTTTCTCCTTTTAACTAGAAAGACAGACTTAGCAAATGCTGAGTCTGTCTTTTTTCTTGCTGTAAAAGATGGATTATTTTCTAAACAAATCAAAATTTCTTTCACTTGATTAAGTTTTGATGATAAACGTTCTTGATTTGATTTATTCATGGTAGAAATCAAAGACAATAGAATTATATGAATAATCAAAATGGATAGAGGTGTGGAAAAATGAAAAAAGGACTTCATATGATTCTCAGTCTCCTTTTAATCTTGCCTATTTTTGTCAACAGCATCAGAATCGTCGAAGCAGAAGAACAAAGCATGGCAGAGCAGCAAATCGAGGCAGAAGAGGCAAAAGAAGTGGAAGAAGCAATTGAGGAGACATTTCCAGAAGAAACCTCAGATTCTTCAGAGGAACAGTCTGTAGGCACAGAGGAAGAGTCAGCAATTGCGGAAGAACCAGCGCTAGAGTCTCCAGTAGAGGAACAACCTGCTGCTGAAGAAAAAGCAGAGACAGATTCAAATTTACATACAGAAGAATCCGAAGAACAAATAAATGAACAAGAAACGGCTCCTGCTGATTTACCAGTAAGAGTTTCTATTCCAGATCCAGTTTTGGAGCGCCTAGTCAGAGAAGCTGCAGGGATTTCTGATATACAGGTGATATTCGTGGAGCATTTAGGTAAAGTAGAAAAACTGTCTTTCTCGGGAACAGCACAAGAAAAAATCACTGATTTGACGGGATTAGAATATGCAAGCAATCTGCACACGTTGGAGCTGCCTAATAATGATATCAGTGATTTATCTAAACTTAGGACAGGGAAACTTCAAAACATCAATCTAGACAATAATCGCATTAGTGATTTCCGACCCTTAAGCAATGCAGCAGCTGCTATTGATGGTTCCGGCAGTTTTTCGGCTTTAAATCAAAGAGTGGATCCATTTGGAAAACAAAAAGAAAAGGGCGAGCTCTTAATGCCAAATGGCGATGGACTCCTTGTTGGTAACCATTTAGAAACATACACAGACACATGGGGACCTTTTGAAACAACGCCGCTGTACGATCATTTAGGAAATAAACTAGGTTATCTTGCTACCAGTAATGAACAGAATCCTAATGTGTTTTCATATTTTTACCACGATAGAGAAAATGATACATTGAAAATAGGAATCAACTATACCGCATATGATTATTATCAAATCGGAAGGATAGCAGCATCTGGAGCAGGAGGCCGAATTACTGTTAGATACGAAAAAGAAAAAGAAGAGCTGAAAAATGATCTGCCATTTCAGCAGAAAATAGATATCCAAGGAACTTTAGTGGAAATGGATCGGGAAACAGGCAAAGTCAAAACAATAGATTTCGGAGTCGTTGAAACATGGTATCGTCAAATCAATACCTCAGAATCATTTTTTTTGACGGATTTAGGCGAATCTCGTCCGGTTACTCCAACAGTTAATTTGACATGGGGTCCAGGAGCAAAATCAACAAGGTTCCATTATCGTGACCGTGCACTGGACGATGGGTTTGGAATGGTTGTTTTTACTCATAAAAGCATGAGCGGTGAATCATTGAAGGAAGAGGATGTATTTATCCAAGCATCTGGAAGCACGATGCCGGCACCTGTTTTTGATGAGATAGAAGGGTATCAGTTAGTAACAGATGTTTCAGGGAATATTGTTTTCCCGGAAAATAACGGAACGATTTACAATAATCTGTTTTATGAAAAAACGATTGAGATACCCGACCCTATATTAAATCGCGAAGTACGAAAAAACCTCGCGCTCTCAGATGAAGAGCCGCTTACAGACCGTCTTGTTCGAACCTTAACTGAAATCTCCTATACAGGAAATGACACAGAAGGAAAAATCAAAGGCTTGACCGGTTTAGAAGAAGCGGTCAATTTACAAAAATTATCTGTACCAGAAAATGAGATCAAAAGTTTAGCTCCGCTTCAAGAATTGACTTCGTTAGAATCGCTGAATTTAAATGGTGATCAGCCAATCGAAAACATCCATAAATTGCCTTGGCTTTTGAAAGAATTGCAACTAAGCAGATCTCGATTTTCAGATTATGGCTTTATCAATAACTTGCTTTATTTGGAGCGAATCGATCTTTCAGAAAATCAGCTGACAAATGAACAGTTGGAACAAATTGCTGCTAGTTACGTATTTAGAAATGACTATATCCAATATGCAGATATGAGTAAAAATCAGCTTTCGGACTTATCGATCCTTCAACAGTTTTCTTTAAGCTACGATGAAGGTATTTCAGGGACGTTTGAAGATAAACAAGGCTGGAACTTAGCAGAACAATCGGTGACTGCTGAAAAAAGAATCACAGCTGGTGAAGTGATTTCCATGGAAAATCCTGTTATTGGACAAGATGGACAACCGCTGATTCCAAGTGCGGGCGATTTTACTGCCGTGAACGGAAAACTTGAATGGGCTCTTTTACTGGATGAAGAAGGGAAGTTAGCGGAGACGGAAAAAGAGTTCCAATATAGTGATTATCCTGGGATGAATTATAGTGCAGAACTTGTTGTCTCTTTAGCTTATGAACCATTAAAAATAGAAATTCCTCTGCAAACAAGTTTTGTACAGCAAGGTGTCGACAAAATCCAAAGCGGTACGTATCAAATCGTCAATCATTCTGCTTTTCCTATCACAATCAGTTTAAAAGAAGTACGGGAAGAAAAAGAAAATAAATTGAACTTGGTCAATCAAGAAGTGATGGCTGGAGAAATCAATCTGGCAATGCTGACAGATCAAGAAGAGTCTATTCACTTTTTAGAAAAAGAGCGGGAATTGAAGAACATCCTTTCCAATGAAAAGCTTGAATTTGCATTTACAGGAACTTTTGAAACAGGAGAAGAAAAAGACTATTCATTAGATTATGTCCTTCACTTTACCTTTTCAGAAAGCCAATAAAAAGGCTGAAGACGATCAACAATCGTCTTCAGTCTTTTTTGATATAAGTAAGAAAGAGACCACGAACTTAGTTGTATTTCAGATAACAATGTTATAGTACAACTGTATCAATTAGGTCAATTTTAGATAGTTTTTGTTCAATATGTGCTATTTATAGTGGAATTATTTCTTGCTATAGTAAAAACATAAAAATGAAAGCGATTTAAAAAGGTGGGAGAATAATGATTATAAAAGAAGAGATTTTTGTACCAAAAGAAACTGTAGAAGAAAAAATCAAATTATTAACGGAAAATTTGACAACGATCAAAGACGATTCAGGTGAATTTTTGTTGGATTTTGATGGACTGAAAGTTGATGATAAAAGCTGGACTGTTTGGAATTGGCCGCAAGGAGTCGGGCTGTATGGTATTTATAAAAACTATCAATTAACCAAAAATCCTAAAGCATATGCAGTCGTGAATGAATGGTTCGAAGACCGCATGCAAGAAGGCGCTCCGCCGAAAAATGTAAACACGATGGCACCGTTATTGACCATGGCTTATCTTTACGAAGATACTAAAGATTCGCGTTATTTGCCTTATTTAGAACAATGGGCAGAATGGGTTATGAATGATATGCCAAGAACGAATGAAAATGGTTTGCAGCATGCAACGTATGGACCAGAGAATAAAAATCAGCTATGGGATGATACGCTGATGATGACAGTCTTGCCGTTAGCGAAAATAGGTAAGTTATTGAATCGTCCAGAATACTTGGAAGAAGCCCGTTATCAGTTCATGATCCACATCAAATATCTGATGGATAAACACACAGGTCTTTGGTATCATGGCTGGACTTTTGAAGGAAATCACAATTATGCAGAAGCATTTTGGGCACGAGGAAACTGCTGGTTGACGATTGCTATTCCGGAAATCATTGAGATTCTTGAATTGTCGAAAGAAGATGCACTGCGGAAATTATTGATCGAAACATTAGAAGCGCAAGTTCGTTCGTTAGCTTATTATCAATCAGAAAGCGGATTGTGGCACACGTTGCTTGATGATCCGGATTCGTATGTGGAATCTTCTGCAACAGCAGGTTTTGCTTACGGGATATTGAAAGCGGTACATAAACGCTATTTGCCGCAAGAATACAAAGAAGTTGCTTACCGAGCGATCCGCGGTTTGTTAGAGCAAATCGATGAGACCGGCGAAGTGCAAAATGTATCGATCGGAACTGGGATGGGAGATGATCTGGACTTTTACCGAAACATTGGGATCACAGCTATGCCTTATGGTCAGTCATTGACAGTTCTTTGCTTGACTGAATTGCTCGTTGCGTATTGTTAACAGAAAGGAAATCTCCAGATGAAAAAAAGAGCTTTGCTGTTTACTGTTGGGATACTTGGTTTGATGATACTAGGGTTAAGCGGCTGTGCAGCTGGGAGTTCGACGATCGTTGCAGACGCAGAGACAGAAGAAGCAACGACTCTGCGCTTTGCTTATGCCAGCAACAGTCAGCCAGTCGTAGATGCAATGAAGGAATTTGGCAGATTAGTAGAAGAAAAAACAAATGGCACCGTAAAAATCCAATATTTTCCAGATGGACAGCTTGGCGGTGAAAGAGAACTGATCGAATTGACACAATCCGGCGCAGTAGACTTTACAAAAGTCAGCGCTTCAGCATTAGAAAGTTTTTCAAAAGTCTACTCTATTTTTTCTGTTCCTTATTTATTTGAAGATGAAGCACACTTTTTCAATGTGATGAACGATGCGGAAATCATGGAGCCAATCTACCAATCAACAGAAGGCATGGGTTTTACAGGACTTACCTATTATGATTCTGGTCAACGCAGTTTTTACATGGTGGACGGGCCGATCCATACGCCAGAAGATTTAAGAGGAAAGAAAATCCGTGTCATGCAAAGCGAAACTGCTATCCGTATGGTCGAACTGCTTGGCGGATCAGCAGTACCGATGGGGAGCGACGAAGTCTATACTTCTTTACAGTCTAATTTGATCAACGGTGCGGAAAATAATGAATTTGTTTTATATACAGCGGGTCATGGAGGTGTAGCAAAATATTATTCTTACGATGAACATACACGTGTGCCAGACGTGATCATCATGAATGATGCAATCAAAGAGCAGCTCACCGCAGAACAACAGCAAGCAATCAAAGAAGCGGCAGAAGAATCCACGATTTATCAAATCGATGTCTTCGCAGAAGCTATCAAAGAAGAAAAGCGGTTAGCGCAAGAAGTTCATGGTGTCGAATTCAATGACGTCGATAATCAGCCGTTTCGTGAAGCTGTAGCGCCGCTTCATGAAGAATTTCAAAACGATCCAGAATTCAGCGGATTATATAATCAGATCCAGGCAAAAGCAGAAGGGGGAAACGGAAATGAAACACTTTCTGAATAAAACGTTAGAACTCTTAGCTGCAGCATTGCTGGTAATCATGGTTCTAGTGGTCTTATGGCAAGTTTTCACTCGGACAGTCTTGGGCAATCCAAATACGATCACAGAAGAATTTGTGCGTTTTTCTCTGATTTGGTTCGCTATGCTTTCATCGGCTTATGTTGTAGGTCAAAAAGCGCATCTGGCAGTGACGATTTTAAGCGAAAAGCTTTCGGGCAAAAAAAATCAATTATTAGAAATCGTGATCCAGCTTTTGTTTTTGGTATTTTCGATCATCATCATGGTTTATGGTGGTTGGAAGGCTGTAGGAATCACGATGGATCAAATCTCTCCTTCTCTAGGAATCTCGATGGGTTATGTTTACTTGGCAATCCCGGTCTCCGGTATATTGATCATTATTTATAGTTTGATCAATCTTGTTGATACGATAAAAGGAAACACGATCATAAAAGAGAAATTATAGGGAGGAAGAATGAATATGGCTTTAGAAGCTGGTTTGATTTTGTTTTTCGCGTTTGTCTTTTTACTTGTAGTTGGAATGCCGATCGCGATAAGTATTGCTTTTTCATCAATGCTGACGCTGCTTCTGGTGATTCCTTTTGATGTAGCAGCATTTAGCTCTGCGCAGAAAATGGTAGGAAGTATCAATAGTTTTTCGTTGATTGCCATTCCGTTTTTTGTCCTGTCCGGCATTATTATGAACAATGGCGGGATCGCGAAGAAACTTGTTGATTTCTCAATGTTATTTGTAGGTCGTGTACCTGGAGCTTTGGCACACACGAATGTTTTAGGAAATGCGTTGTTTGGTTCAATCTCCAGTTCAGCAATCGCCGCATCAACAGCAATTGGCGGAGTGCTGATCCCGCAGCAAGTTGAAGAAGGCTATGATCGGAAATTCGCTACAGCAGTCAATATTGCTTCAGCACCAACCGGTATGGTGATCCCGCCGAGTACAGCTTTTATCATGTATTCGCTTGTAGCTGGCGGTGCGTCGATTTCTGCATTATTTATGGGCGGCTATCTGGTTGGGATTTTGTGGGCAGCTGGTATCATGCTCGTAGCATTTATCATTGCAAAAAAAGAAAAGTACACAACTACTAAAAAAAGCGATTTAAAAGAAGCAGGTAAAGTATTAAAAGAAGCGATACCTAGTCTATTGTTGATTTTCATCATTATTGGCGGGATCTTAAGCGGTTTTTTCACCGCAGTTGAAGCCTCAGCCATTGCCGTTATTTATTCTTTGCTGATTGCGATGTTTTATTACAAAACAGTCAAACTCAGAGATTTACCAGAAATGTTGTTCCAATCAGTAGCAATGTCAGGCACGATCATGTTTTTGCTGGCGACTTCTTCGTTAATGTCTTTTGCAATGGCCTTTACCGGAATTCCTCAAGCAATCAGTGAATTGATCATGGGTGTGACAGATAATAAATTGATTATTTTGCTCTTAGTTAATCTTGTACTTTTGCTCGTAGGAATGTTTATGGATGTTGCACCAGCTATTTTGATTTTCACACCCATTTTTTTACCGATAGTTACAAGTGTAGGTGTTGATCCAGTCCATTATGGTTTGTTCTCAATCATGAACCTTTGTGTGGGCTCGATTACGCCGCCAGTAGGAACGGGACTTTATGTTGGCGCAAGCGTAGGTGGAGTCAAAGCTGAATCGATGCTGAAGCCGCTGCTCCCATTTTACGGAATAATCTTAGTGATTTTGTTCCTGATCACTTACTTCCCGCAGCTCGTGATGTGGCTGCCAAATATATTAGGTTAGGAGTAATTCATATGTTGAATCTTGCTATTCGCGGACATGATCTGACGGATGCGAAAACAATCCAAAGTTTAGCTGAAAAAACAAAAGGACAAGGAATCAAGACCTTGCAGTTAGCTTTAGGATTATCATTTCCTGATATGGCTTCCGGCAGAAAAGAAATCAATCCGGGCATGGGAAATTACATCAAACAAGTCTTGGATGAACAAGGGATCAGTGTTGGGATTTTAAGTTGTTACATCAATATGATCCATCCTGATTTATCCGTCCGAGAAGAATCATTACTGAAATTTGAACGTTATCTTCAATTCGCCAATTCTTTTGGTGCTTCGATGGTTGCTTCTGAAACAGGTTGTGTTTTGCCAGAAATACAATACACAGAGAAGAATTTTACCGATGAAGCATTTGAGGAAGCTGTCACATCGATCCGCAGACTAGTCAAAGCAGGAGAAAAACACAGAATGATGGTCGGCATTGAGCCTGGATTGAATCATCCAGTATACTCTTTGTCGCGTGTAAAAGAATTGATCCAAGCAATCGATTCTGATTACTTAGGGATCATCCTTGATCCAACAAACCTGATCACAACAGAAAACTACCAAGAGCAGCCTGCACTTGTGGAAGAGGCATTTGTCGCTTTTGGAGAAAAAATAGTTGCGGTCCACTTGAAAGATTATCAGATCCAAGAAAAGAAAATCGTTCCGACTGATTTAGGAAAAGGTCTGATCGAAGTTGAAAAAATCGTCCAAATCATTGAAAAATATCGGCCATATTCTTACGTTGTTTTAGAAGAAACAAAAGATCAAGCTATTGGTCAAGCAGTAAAAAGATTTAGTTAATCAGCAGTATAAAAATTTTTATAAACAAAGAAAATCTCGAAAAAATCGTATGTCTATTTTTCGAGATTTTTTGCTGTTTTTATAAAAAAGTGCGGTATAATCAGTCTATCTATAAAACAAGGGCGGTGCAGGAGATGAATACACCGAAACAAGGTGCGCAAGTCAACACGATGGTCTCAGATCATTATGAGATTTATCGAGTAAAAGATGTGGTAAGCCAGCAAAAAACGATTTATCATTCCCATGACTTTTATGAGATTCACGCAACGTTGAAAGGAGAAGCGACTTTTTATTTAGATGGTAAGCAGTTTACGATCAAAGCGGGTACAATTTTATTGATCCATTACAATGATTTGCATCGAATCGTCAAACAAAGTACGGAGGTTTTTGAAAGGGTATACATATTTTTGGCACCGTCTTTTTTAGCTAGCCGTTCAACTTCTTTTTCCAATCTAGAAGAATGTTTTCGGCCTTTTGGTGATCGGAGAAGTCGTATTTTACAAGTTGATCCGGAACTTCTGCAGCAGCAATTAGCCTTTAGTGACCAGAGTCCAGATAAAGAAATATATGGTGCAGATATCTTGCATGAACAGAAACTCGTCGATTATCTGATTTTTTTGAATCGTCTCGTGCAGGATATGGAAAACGAAGATCAGCCATCTGCGCTAGTCCAAAATGAAAGAATTGAACAAATGATTCAGTATATTGCCCGCAATCTTTCAAATCCGCTGACTTTAGAAGAAATGGAAAAACAATTTTTTGTCAGCAGATATTACATCACCCGTGAATTCAAAAAGCATACAGGTACGACTTTCCATCAGTACGTAATGAAAAAGAAATTGATCTATGCAAAACAGCTTTTGCGAGAATATCGAAGTTCCAGCGCAGTTTACAGCAAATGCGGATTTGTTTCTTATCCGCATTTTTTGAAAGTCTTCAAAAAAGAATTTGGCTTGACGCCCAAAGAATTTTTAAAAAGAGATGCTAAAAAGGAGCTCATCCATTATCATCACTTTGAAGAAGAAGTCATGAATCCTGAAATATTCCAGACTTGATTTGCTTTCCTAATAAAAAACTTGCTCGAAATCTATCTGTACATAGATTTTGAGCAAGTTTTTTTAATTGAAATTTCGAAATTCACGTGGAGATAATCCTGTTTTTGTTTTGAAAAGTCTGCTGAAATAGGCAAAATTATCGATGCCTATTTCGGAGGAAATATCTTGGACAGAAAATTCAGTATAACGAAGCAGATCTTTCGCATAAGAGATTTTTTTACTGATTAAATAATCGATTGGCGGGGTTCCGATAAATTTTGAGAATTCTTTGCTCAATTGATATTTATTAAGGTGAAATCGATCTTCCAAATCAGCTAACGTAATCGTTTCGCGGAAATGTTCGTCTAAAAAGTGCTGTAAATCATGAATATAGACGGGAATATCTTCCTCGCTGAAATCAAGATGGTATTTTTGCAAAATCAATTCATTCAAAAGTTCATGGATCAAGACAGATGTTTGGAAATCTGTGCGGGCGTTTGATTGATCTTGTAAATGGATCAATTCGGTAATCAGCTGATGGATCTTATTTTCGGCAGGGCGTTTTGTATGGAAAACCGGCGAGCCGTCTTTCATAAATTCTGCATAAAAAAGTTGTGCCATTTGACCATTTAAATGAATCCAATCCATTTCCCAAGGTGTCTGGCTAACAGTTTGATACCGTTGATATTTTTGACAATCAATGAAAAAAAGATCGCCGGCTTTTAGTGTGTAGTTTTCTCCTTCATAAGTCAAGAGCCCTTCACCAGCCAGAGTAAATTTTATCAGGTACGAGGGCAAATTTTCTCGTTCAGTAAAATAAGGAATATGTACTTTGAAATGACCAATTTCCTGGATGTAAAAAAATAGATTTCTGATGCGCTGAGACGGGGTCAAAATCACTCTGCTGGAGTCTTCTGACCACGAATGATTTGCTTTTTCCCAATAATTCATACGGTCCTCCTGTTGTTTATCAAGATAGTGCAATAAATTGCCAAAATAGTGCGCTTTAATTCATTCGAATATGTATTATCATAAGGTTGTTAAGAAAATGATAACGCTTTATATCAAAATAATCAATAAGCAAAAAAGTAAAAGAGGTGGGGAAATGAAGCCGACATTTTTAGCAATCGATATTGGCGCTTCAAGCGGCCGGATCATCCAAAGTACACAAGAAAAAAATGGACAGCTGAATCTTCAGGAGATCCATCGTTTCAAAAATAGTTTTCGAAAAAAAGACGGTCATGACCGCTGGCGGATCGATTATTTGATCCGAGAGATTCTTTCTGGATTAGAAAAAGCGAAACAATCGGGCATCACACAATGTTATGTCGGGATCGATACGTGGGCTGTAGATTACTGTTTGCTTGATGCAGATGGACAAAGATTAGGGGATCCGATTTCTTATCGTGATGAGCGGACAAAAAATGCACCTGCTGAATTTGCAGAAACGTTTTCGCTGGCTAAACTTTATGAAAAAACAGGCATCCAGATCCAGCCTTTCAATACATTATTCCAATTAATGAACGAAGAAAAAGAAATACTGGCACAAGCTGATAAATTACTGCTGATTCCTGATTATCTGGGGTATGTATTTACTGGGAAGATGGTCACTGAAAAAACGAATGCTTCTACAATGCAGCTGTTGAATGCCAACACGAAAACATGGGATCAGGAATTGTTGACTTTTTTAGGGGTCTCAGAGAATTTATTTGCTCCTTTGGTTGATCCAGGGACGATCCTTGGTGAATTAAGACAAGAACGCTTTACTGAATATGATCTGCCAGAGACGACGTTTATCAATGTGGCAAGCCACGACACAGCTTCGGCAGTTTTAGGCACACCAGGAGAAGGAACGAATTGGAGCTACATCAGCAGCGGGACATGGTCGCTGTTGGGGATCGAAACAACTGTTGCTTCAGTCTCTCCGCAAGCATTTGATGAAAATTATACGAATGAATGGGGCGCGCATAATACGATCCGTTTTTTAAAAAATATCATGGGCATGTGGCTCATCCAAGAAACTGCGCGAATGCAAGACTACTGTTATACCTACAGCGAACTCGCAGAAGCTGCGGCCAAAGAACCAGCATTACAGCAGTATATCGATATCAATGATCCGCGATTCTTGAACCCAGAAAATATGATCCAAGAAATCCAAGAATATTGTGAGGAAACCACCCAAAAAGCACCAAAAACCACGGGGGAAATTGCGCGCTGTGTCTACGATAATCTGGCTTTATGTTATGCACAAGAATTGGCAAAACTCAATTATCTGACTGGAAATACGATCGACAAATTACACATTGTAGGCGGCGGTTCAAATAACCGATTACTGAATCAGCTGACAGCAGACTATGCAGGTATCGTTGTAGAAGCAGGGCCGTCAGAAGCGACAGCAATCGGAAATGTTTTGATGCAGATGTTATGTACGAATCAATTTTCAACAATCGAAGAAGCAAGAAAAGTAGTGAAAAACTCTTTTGAATTTGAACAATTTTATCCTGACAAAAATAAACAAGAAACTATTCAAATTTATCTAAGACAGATGGAGGGAACAGGGATATGAACGAGATCCAAAAAAGATATGAAGAAGCAAAAGTAAGATATGCGTCACTAGGCGTTGATACAGATAAAGCACTTGAAGAACTTCAGAAAGTCAAGGTTTCTATGCATTGCTGGCAAGGAGACGATGTTGCAGGTTTCTTGAATCCAGAAGGCGAATTGACTGGCGGGATCATGTCGACTGGAAATCATCCCGGAGCCGCACGTAATCCAGAAGAACTGCGTCAAGATTTGGAAAAAGCGTATGCGCTGATCCCAGGAAAACACAAGTTGAATCTCCATGCTATCTATCTGGATACAGAGGAAGCTGTTGATTTGAATGAACTTTCACCGAAACACTTCGAAAAATGGGTTTCATGGGCAAAAGAACAAGGATTAGGTTTGGACTTCAATCCGACTTTTTTCTCCCACCCGATGATGAAAGATGGCTTCACATTAGCCCATCCTGATGAAAAAGTGCGAGAATACTGGATCGAGCACGGTAAAAAAAGCAGAAAAATCGCAGAATATTTCGGCAAGGAACTTGGACAAGTCTGCATCAACAATTTTTGGGTACCGGACGGCATGAAAGACAATCCAATCGATCGTTTTTCTCCTCGCAAACGTTTGATGGAATCGCTAGATACGATTTTCAGTGAACCAGTAAATGAGGAATATACGCAGGATGCGGTAGAAAGTAAACTTTTTGGCCTTGGTGCAGAAGCTTATACAGTAGGTTCTCATGAGTTTTACATGGGTTACGGGCTGACTCGCGACAAGCTGATTTGTTTGGATGCTGGACATTTTCATCCAACAGAAGTCATTTCGAATAAACTTTCTTCCTTGGCTCTTTTCAGTAAAGGAATCATGCTTCATGTCAGTCGTCCAGTACGTTGGGACAGTGACCACGTAGTATTGATGGATGATGAATTACAGGAAATCGCAAAAGAACTTGTCCGTAATGAGTTGCTTCCTAAAACAAATATCGGGTTAGACTTTTTCGACGGAACGATCAACCGTATTGCTGCTTGGGTCATCGGTACAAGAAATACACAAAAAGCGCTGCTTAAAGCAATGTTGGAGCCGACTGAACAATTGAAAAAAATGGAACTGGACTTTGATTTTACTTCGCGTATGGCTTATACCGAAGAATTGAAAGATTTCCCATATGCAGATGTATGGAATTATTTCTGTTATAAAAACGATGTTCCTGTTGGGTTGGATTGGTTACGAAGTGTAGAAGAATACCAAGAACAAGTATTGAAGGACCGGGATTGAGAAAGGATGAGTATTTTGAAAAAGATCGACATACTGCAAGCACCATACGTTAAAGAGATGATTGAAACAACAACAAATCTGTATCGTTTAGGATGGGATGAAAGAAACGGAGGCAATATTTCATATCTTTTGAGAGAAGAAGAAATCCGTCCTTTTTTGGATCCTAATCATGTGATACGTGAGATTCCAATGATTTTTGATGCAAGCCAGCTAGCAGGTTGTTTTTTTCTTGTGACTGGTTCTGGGAAATATTTTAAAAATGTAGCAAGTGCGCCATCTGAAAATCTGGGGATCGTTCGTGTAGGAGAAGATGGATGTACATTGGAACTTCTTTGGGGGTTGGACGATTTTGCATTACCGACTAGCGAGCTGCCAAGTCATTTCATGAGTCATATTGCACGTTTGGAAACTGATCCAGAAAATCGCATCATCATGCATAACCATGCCAGTCATTTGTTGGCGATGAGTTTTACACATGAATTAGAAGAAAGAAGTTTTACACGAACACTTTGGCAAATGTGTACAGAATGTCTGGTTGTGTTTCCAGAAGGGATTTCAATTATTCCTTGGATGGTTCCAGGAACGAACGAGATCGGGGAAGCGACAGCAGAAAAAATGAAAGAAACACGTTTGGTCTTGTGGCCGCATCATGGGATTTACGGCGCTGGAAAAACGATGGATGAAGTTTTTGGGTTGATCGAGACTGCGGAAAAAGCAGCGCAAGTCTACACCTATGTTTGCGCACAAGGACCAGTCCGACAAACAATCACTGACGAAAATCTTTGGGCATTAGCTGAAGCCTTCAATGTAAAACCAAGAGAAGGATTTTTAGAAAAAGTCGAGGAAACAGTATGATCAAAAAAGCATTTTGTATGAAAGTTTATCCAGATAAACAAGAAGAATATCAAAAAAGACATGAAGAACTATGGCCGGAGATGCGTGAAATGCTGGCTGAACATGGCGCAATCAGCTATTCGATTTTTCTTGAACCAACGACTAGTACATTATTTGCTTATTTGGAAATCGCTGATGAAGAACGCTGGTCAAAAGTACCAGAAACAGCCATTAACCAAAAATGGTGGCATCATATGGCAGATATCATGGAAACCAATAGCGATGATTCACCAATAACGACCGAATTGAACCAAGTTTTTGAGCTGTAAAAAATCAAAGAGGAGAGCAAGTCGGATTTGCTCTCCTTTAGCTGGTTTTTGAAAATAGGAAGAATATTTTTTGATCAGAAGAAAAAATTATTTTGCAAAAAAGCGTATCTATAGATGAGAGGTATTTTTGAAAGCAAGTCAGCTGTCAATAAGCTCGTGATTTTTTGTGAAATATATTACAAACATAAGGAGGAAACAGCATGAGTAATCGTATGATTTTGAATGAAACGTCGTATTTCGGAAAAGGGGCTATCCAGCAAATCGTTCCAGAGATCCAAAAAAGAAATTTTAAAAAGATAGTTGTTATCACAGATAAGGGATTGATCGAACACGGTTTAGCAGCAAGAGTCTTTGAGCAATTGGATACAGGAAATATTACCTATGAAGTTTATGACGGTATCGTGCCGAATCCAACAATCAAAAATGTTAAAGATGGGGTCGCTTTTGTTCAAAAGATCGAAGCAGATTGTATCCTTGCGCTTGGCGGCGGTTCGCCGATCGATACAGCTAAAGCGATCGGCATCATCATTACTAACCCTGAATTTAACGATGTCATCAGTTTAGAAGGTGTATCGGAGACGAAACAACCTTCTTTACCGATTTTGGCAGTGCCTACGACTTCAGGAACCGCTGCGGAAGTGACGATCAATTATGTGATTACAGACGAAGAAAATCATCGTAAATTTGTTTGTGTCGATCCCCATGATATCCCAATCGTTTCATTTGTCGACAGCGATATGATGATGGGCATGCCTCGTGCACTTGCGGCTTCTACAGGAATGGATGCGATGACACATGCCATCGAAGGGCTGATTACGAAAGGTGCTTGGGAAATGACTGATATGCTGCATATCAAAGCAATCGAGATCATTGGCCGGTCTTTGCGGGCATCAGTTGATGGGGACGCAGAAGCGAGAGAGGAAATGGCATTAGGACAATATATTGCTGGCATGGGTTTTTCTAATGTTGGCCTTGGTTTGGTTCATGGTATGGCGCATCCGCTAAGCGCTTGGTACAATATCCCGCATGGAGTTGCTTGTGCTGCACTGCTGCCAACGGTGATGAAATACAACAAGGACCACACGGGAGAGAAATACCGGGAAATTGCTAAGGCACTAAATATTCCGAATGCTGAAACTTGTTCATTAGAAGAAGCCAGAGAAGCTGCTTGCGCTGCCATTGATCAATTGAGCAAAGATGTAGGTATCCCTGCAACGATTTCAGAACTGGGTGTGAAAGAAAAAGACCTAGCTGCTATTGCTGAAGATGCCTTCAAAGATGTCTGCACACCAGGAAATCCAAGAACAACGACTGTTGATGAAATCATTGATTTGTATCAAAGCTTGATGTGATTTTTACAAAAAAAGTCCTTGAAATAGACTCTATGCTTTTAAAAAGAAATATTTTCCGTTATAATTTTCTTATAAAGAAATAGGAGAATCTTATATGGAAAAACAAAAACCTTATGGAACAGTATTGATCAAAGCTTCTTATATTTTGGATTATTTAGCAGAAGCGCCAGATTCCTCTTTACAGGAAATTGCAAAAGGAACGCAAATGACTGCTTCTACGACATTGAAGATTTTGGATACTTTGACGATGATCGGTTATGTCAATAAAAACACAGAAAAGAACTATCGCTTAGGGGCGAAGCTCGTCCGTTACGCAAATGAGCATATCGAACAGCTGGATCTGGCGGAAGCAACATTGCCGATGTTGGAGAAATTGCAGGAAACCATTGATGAAACGATACATTTGGGAATTTTAGATAACGATGAGATTCTTTACGTGAATAAATTAGAACCGAAACATCAGACGATCCGCATGTCTTCAAAGGTGGGTATTACTCGTCCGTTATATAGTTCTGCGATGGGGAAAGCAGTTCTAGCAGAATATGATAAAGAAAAATACCAAAATTATTTAGAGAACCACCCTTTAGTACCTTATACCGAATATACGATCACTAATCCGCTGCGCTTGGAAAAAGAGATCGAGACTGTCCGCAGCCAGAAAATCGCATTTGACGATGAGGAAATCGAAAGAGATATCTTTTGTATCGGCGCATCCATCACAAAAAATGACCAAATCATTGGTGCATTCAGCGTCAGCATGCCGAAATATCGGCTGGATGATGAGACAAGAGGGAAAATCATCCATGCAATCAAAGAAACGAAAAAACAAATAGAAGAGAATCTGTAAAAAGCTGATTTTTAAAGGAATGAGTCCGAAATAATCAAAATCATGAAAGTGTTTTTGTATTATTCGGGCTTTTTTGCAAAACCAGTTGACTCTCTCTAAATGATCTTTAAAAACAACAAAAAAAATCCAAAAAAACGTTTGCATTTTTTAGAACGTATCGTATAATAAAATTATAGATTTCCTAATTGTAAAACATAATTTCTAAATAAGAAATGAGTGGTATGATGAAAAAAGTTGATATTTTGTCACGTTTGGAAAAAACCGGAGTTGTCGCTGTTGTCAGAGGAAAGACAAAAGAAGAAGCACTGCAAGCAAGCCATGCTATTGTAAAGGGTGGTTTGAAGGGGCTGGAACTTACGTTTACCGTTCCTAATGCAGAAGAAGTCATCCAAGAATTGGCTGCTGCGTACCAAGATCGACCAGAAATCGTGGTTGGTGCAGGAACTGTTTTAGATGCAGTAACCGCACGCTTAGCAATCATGGCTGGGGCAGAATATATCGTAAGCCCAAGCTTTGATCAAGAAACAGCAGAAATCTGCAACCTTTACCAAATCCCATATTTACCAGGATGTATGACGATCACGGAAATGAAGACAGCACTGAAAAGCGGCGCAGATATTGTTAAACTGTTTCCTGGAAGCGCTTATGGTCCAAGTATCGTTTCTGCATTCAAAGCGCCATTACCGCATTTGAATATTATGCCAACTGGCGGCGTTAGTCTTGAAAATATGGCAGATTGGTTCCGTGCAGGAGTCGTTACAGTCGGTGTGGGTGGAAATCTGCTTGCTCCAGCAGCTTCTGGTGATTTTGAAGGTGTAACGAAAGCAGCTCGAGAATACGCCGATAAATTGAAAGAAATCAAGGGGTGACCGCGATGGGGAAAGTTGTCACACTGGGAGAAATCATGTTGAGACTCTCCACTGATGAAGGCTGTCGTATCCCGCAAAGCAATCACTTTGAGGCGCATTATGGCGGAGGAGAAGCAAATGTCGCTATTTCTCTTGCAAATTATGGTCACGAAGCAGTATTCGCCAGCAAGGTTCCTGAAAACGCTTTAGGTAATTCGGTAAAAAAACATCTTCAAAGTTACAGCGTAGGAACAGAACATCTATTAGCTGGCGGACCGCGATTAGGAACCTATTATATGGAAGCTGGTGTGGGCATCCGCAGTGCGTCTGTTATTTATGATCGTGCTAATTCAAGTTTTGCTGTCATGGATCATATCGAGTGGGAATTGCCTAGTCTATTTCATGAAACGGATATTTTTCATATTTCCGGCATTACACCAGCATTATCACAGACATGGCAAGAAATGACGATCGAGTTAGTCAAAGCTGCGAAAAAAGCCGGTTGTTTGGTTAGTTTCGACGTCAACTATCGTGGGAAGCTTTGGACGCAAAAAGAAGCTGGTGAAGTGATTCAAAAGATTTTGCCTTATGTAGATATCTGCTCGGCAGGAGAATTAGATGCACGTTATTTGCTAGCAATCGAACCAGCTTCAGATACGGAAAAAAATCCGCTTGAATATTATTATCGAAAAATCCAAGAAAAATATCCGAACATCCAAGTATTGTATTCAACGAAGCGAGAAGTCCTTTCAGCAAGTGCTAATGAGTTGAAAGGAACATTGTGGATGAAGGAAAGTTATACAGAATCACAAACACATAAAATTGAACCGATCGTTGACCGAGTGGGCGGAGGAGATGCTTTTTCTGGTGGTGTTTTGCACGGATTGCTGACAAAAATGCCGCCGCAAGAAATCATTGATTTTGCTACCGCAGCTTCAGCGCTCAAACATACGATACATGGCGATTGCAACCAGTTCAGCCAGAAAGAAGTTGCAGATTTCTTAGCCAATGGTTCTGGCAAAATTATTCGTTAAAGGAGAAACTATTATGCAAGAAATGGAAACACGTTATACACACAGCCCAGAAGATATCCGTCATTATTCGACGGAACAGCTGCGTAAAGAATTTTTAGTAGAAAAAGTATTTGTTCCAGGAGAAATCAGTCTAACTTATACACATAATGACCGCATGATTTTTGGCGGCGTAACACCAACAAATAAGACTCTAGAAATCAAATTAGACAAAGAGTTAGGTGTGGAATACTTTTTAGAACGCCGAGAAATGGGAGTTATCAACATTGGCGGTCCTGGATTTATTGAAATCGACGGCGAAAAAGAACCAATGAAAAAACAAGACGGATACTATATCGGAAAAGAAACACAACATGTTGTCTTCTCTTCAGAAGATCCAGCAAACCCTGCGAAATTTTACATTAGTTCTGTACCTGCGCATCACAAATATCCAAATGTAAAAATTAGCATTGATCAAGTAAAACCAATGGAAACAGGCGAAGGTCTGACATTGAATGAACGCAAGATCTATCAATATATCCATCCGAATGTCTGCGAAAGCTGTCAGCTGCAGATGGGTTACACGATGCTTGAGCCAGGCAGTGCTTGGAACACGATGCCGTGTCATACACATGAACGTCGTATGGAAGCGTATGTTTACTTTGATTATGCAAGTCCTGATACACGCGTTTTCCACATGATGGGCAAACCAGATGAGACAAAACACTTAGTTGTGGATAACGAGCAGGCAATCATTTCACCAAGCTGGTCGATCCATTCTGGTGTAGGTACAAGCAATTATTCATTTATTTGGGCGATGTGCGGCGAAAATATCACTTATACAGATATGGATATGGTCGCAATGGATCAATTGAAATAACAATAGAAGAGGAGAGTCGAGATGGATTTCAATATGGAAATGTTCCGCTTAGACGGAAAAGTTGCGTTAGTTACAGGTGCAGTTTATGGAATCGGTTTTGAAATTGCAAAATCATTAGCAGCTGCGGGAGCAAAAATCGTTTTTAACAATTTGACACAAGAATCTGTGGACGAAGGTATCGCTCACTATAAAGAAGCAGGAATCGAAGCAAACGGCTATGTCTGTGACGTAACAGACGAACCAGCTGTTCAAGCAATGATCAAACAAATCAAAGAAGAAGTCGGTTCTGTGGATATTTTAGTCAATAATGCTGGTATCATCAAGCGTACACCAATGATCGAGATGGAAGCAGCTGATTTTAGACAAGTAATCGACGTTGATTTGAATGCACCATTCATCGTATCAAAAGCAGTGATTCCTGATATGATCGAAAAAGGCGGCGGAAAAATCATCAATATCTGTTCAATGATGAGTGAACTAGGTCGCGAAACAGTTAGTGCCTACGCTGCAGCAAAAGGCGGATTGAAGATGTTGACGAAAAATATCGCTTCTGAATATGGCCAATACAATATCCAATGTAACGGCATCGGACCTGGTTATATCGCAACACCGCAAACAGCGCCTTTGAGAGAAACGCAAGAAAACGGTGAACGTCATCCATTTGACCAATTCATCGTAGGCCGTACACCAGCTGCGCGTTGGGGCGAACCAATCGACCTTGCAGGACCATCTGTATTTTTAGCTTCAAGTGCTTCTGATTTTGTCAATGGACACGTTTTATATGTGGATGGCGGAATCTTAGCATATATTGGTAAACAACCTTAATGCACCTTGATTTTGAAAATCTCTCCATTTTTGTCTGCTTATCAAATAGTCTAGTTCCTTTAGACTTTCGTTCCCCCCACCTTACGACAAGTCTGCACGGCTCAACTAGCTAATCATTATTTAAAACAAGAGGGATCGAAACTTAAAAAGTTTCGGTCCCTCTTGTTTTGTATCATCGTTTTAAACATTATGAAGTTCTTCCAGTTTGTTTTTCACCTGTAACATATCTTCCGGCATTTTTTCTGTATTGATTGCATCATGCACAGAACAAGAGCCGGCTTCTTTTGCCGTTTCGTAATACCATGATTTGTATTTGACGACTTTTAAGACTTCTTGCAATTCAGCAATCTGTTTTTCTAATTCTGCCTGTCTTTCTTTAAACATGTTCAATCTTTCTTCGATTGTCGAGTCGCCTTCCATGGTCCAATCTACAAAGGTTTTTATATCTTTGATCGATAATCCAGCACTTTTTAAACATTGGATCACATGGATGAATTCCAAATCTGATTTTTTGAATAATCTTGTGCCCACGCTATTTGAACTGCGCTCTACAAAATCAAACAATCCTTCTTTCGCATAATATCTTAGTGTATAAGGTGTCAAACCCGTTATTTTCGAGACATCATTGATTGTTAAGTACATTTTTTTCTCCTTATCAAAAAAAGTTCTTGACTGATAGTCGATTATCAACTTTAAACTCAATATAAAGCTAACAACAAGATGTGTCAATAGACAAACCAGTTAGCATTTGAGTTTCATCACCTGCTAGGAAGATTCTCCGAGGACAAATGCTTTTGTTTGAAGTGGAAGTAAAAGAATGTTATTACAAATATATATAAACTAATTTGGAAAGGAAATGAACACCGAAATATCTAGCAGGTATCTTATTTTTGGTTGTTCTGGGTAATATAATTATGAAAGCTGCGATTTTTGAAAAAGCTGGTCTAGTTACTGTTCAAGAAGTAGAAAAACCGAAACTGCAAGCTGCTGATGATGTAATCATCAAAGTTGTACGCGCGTGTGTCTGCGGTTCGGATCTCTGGTCTTATGCGCATGGTGATAACAAAGAAGCACATTCTGTGAATGATGGACATGAGGCACTTGGTATTGTTGAAGAAATTGGTTCAGATATCACAACTGTGAAACCTGGCGATTTTGTGATCGTACCGTTTACTCACGGCTGCGGTGAATGTGATGCTTGCCGTGCTGGTTTTGATGGAACATGTGACCGTCATCAAGGCGGTACGAACTGGTCTAAAGGGTTCCAGTCCGAATATATTCGTTTCCATTACGCAAACTGGGCATTGGTTAAAGTTCCTGGGCAGCCGTCCGATTATACAGAAGGCATGATCAAATC
Source organism: Enterococcus faecalis 13-SD-W-01 (assembly GCA_000415185.1). Taxonomy (GTDB): domain Bacteria; phylum Bacillota; class Bacilli; order Lactobacillales; family Enterococcaceae; genus Enterococcus_B; species Enterococcus_B faecalis_A. The sequence continues at coordinate 80,180 of KE351647.1, read as the reverse complement.
ACTACTGACTTTGGCAGATGTAATGCCAACCGGATACCATGCCGCGCGATGTGCCAAAGTCCAAAGAGGGGATAAAGTGGTCGTTATCGGGGATGGCGCTGTAGGTCAATGTGCTGTGATTGCAGCTAAAATGCGTGGTGCATCCCAAATCGTTCTTATGAGCCGACATGAAGATCGTCAGCAAATGGCGCTTCAATCAGGCGCTACAGCTGTTGTAGCAGAGCGTGGAGAAGAAGGGATCGCTAAAGTACGTGAAATCCTCGGAGGCGGTGCTGATGCTGCGCTTGAATGTGTAGGTACAGAAGCTGCTATTGAGCAAGCGATTGGTGTTCTTCACAATGGCGGACGTATTGGTTATGTAGGTGTTCCGCATTATAGCAATCGGCCGCTTGGTTCAACTTTTGCTCAAAATATCTCAGTAGCAGGCGGTTCTGCTTCTGTGACTACCTATGATAAAGAATTTCTTCTTAAAGCAGTTCTTGACGGCGACATCAATCCAGGACGTGTCTTTACTGACACATACAGCTTGAATGAGATCAATCAAGCGTATCAAGATATGCAAGAACGTAAAACAATCAAGTCAATGGTTGTTGTTTCTGAATAATCATCGGCATAAAAATAGTTAGATTTCAGTTTTAAAAAAGACCAAAGAATGGACATTTCCATTCTTTGGTCTTTTTGCGTTGTTTGCTTATGCGCGCATGCTGTATTTGGAAAGGGGAATATCCCTTGATTGGCACCAATCTTTAACGGAGCCAGAAAAAATCAAGGATTGTTTTTGCACGTCATTGGTGTTTTTTGCGCCAACCATTGTATATAACATTTGCAACTCTTCTTGCCATTTTTTCACCATTTGGATCGTTTCATCTACACCATTTTTCATCAACTGATTCAAAATCGTTCCCGAAACGCCTATAGCATCTGCTCCTAAACAAAGAGCTTTGAAAATATCGTACGCATTCCGAATGCCGCCGGAAGCGATGCGTTCAAAAGATGCTTCGACTTCGTTTGCTTCTAAGAGTGAAATAACTGCTGATTGCCCCCAATCGTTTAAATAAGCCAATTCGCGTTGGGGACGGCGAGCATTCTCGATTTGTGTGAAACTAGTACCGCCTTGCCCGCTGATATCGATTGTTTTAACGCCTAATTCAACGAGTTGAGCAATTGTTTGCCGTGTCATCCCGAAACCAACTTCTTTTACAATGACGGGGACAGAAAGAGAAGCAGTGATTTCTTGGATCGTTTCAGCCCAATTGGTAAAATCTCGGTCTCCTTCAGGCATCACAAGTTCTTGTGGTACGTTCAAATGGATCTGAAGGGCATCTGCTTGGAAAAGTTCAACTGCTTTTTTTGCTGCTTCCAGCGTATTTCCTGCACCAATGTTCGCCAAAATACGTCCATCTGGATATTCCTCCCGCATGACTTGATACGTTTCAGCTAATGAAGGATCTTTTAAAGCAGCGCTGACTGAACCTGTGGCAATCATTAATCCAGCTTCTCGGGCAATGATGGCTAACTGTTGATTGATTTCTTTGGTTCTTTTACTTCCGCCAGTCATTGCATTGATATAAAAAGGACTAGACAAAGTGAACCCTAAAAGTTCTGTTTGGATATCAGTCGTTTCGACTTTTGATAAAGGCAGGGCATTATGAACGACTTTAACTGCATCAAAATCATTTGGTTTTGCCGTGTGAAATGCTTTTGCTAAAGAAACATGTTCATCTTTGCGATTCATTCTTTTTCCTTTCTCTGACAGTCATAAACATGCAGCGGTAAAGGGGTGATATCGGCATTTTCCCAAGAACTCATCAATGGCAGGATACCAGATTTTTGATCAACGATAACAATGCCGCAGTCGCCGCCGCCAGCGCCAGATGATTTTGCGGCACCTTGGTATTCTTCTGCTAGGCTGCATAATTTTTTCAATGCAGGCGTTTCGATGACAACACCTGTGATTTTTGCTAGTTCATTCAGCAGTTGACGATTTTTGCGGATCATCTGCTGGATTTTTTTGACATTATTTTCTTTGAAACCGCGAATCATTTCGTTCACGCATTCTTTACTTTCTTCGAGAAAGGCAGTATAACAAGCTTCTTGTTCTTTTCTAGATTGGTGTACTTGGTCGACTAAATCAGAAGTAGAAGCAGGGCTGCCTGTCCAACCAATCAGTAAACGTAAATCTTTTGGCGCTGTTAAAGGTTCGATCGACAGACCCGGCCAATCCATTTCTAATAGTTCGACGAGTGAAGAATCTTGTTGTTTTTCTTTGATCCATGCGTGGTCGAATGTAGAAAAAGCAATCCAGCCGCCATAACAGCTTGCTGCAATATCGCCGCAAGAACCGTTGTCTTGAACGGCTAGATTGGCTAAAGCAGCAATCTTGAATATTTGAAGTTGTGTCAAATTCAAATCATAAAATATATTTAGTGCTTTGACTGTAGCGACTGTCACTGCGCCGCTCGAACCTAGACCGTATTTTCGGCCATTTGAGCTGTCCAGTTCGCTGATAACTTTCAAGTCATAAAAAGATAATAAAATATTTTTTTCCTGTGCGTATTTTTCAGTCAAACGAATCGCAGCAAGAATGTAATGGAAAGGATTTTCCCGAATATCTAAAACCAGTTCTCCTTTACGTCGTGTCCAGCGAATCGGAAGATCACTGTACTGTGCAGACTGGATACTTCCGACTTTGCGTGCTGCTTCAACTGTCACTGTGACAAATTGATCCACAGCAACAATGATCGCAGGGTGGCCAGTTTCTACTACTGCATATTCTCCAGCAATGTAAAGTTTTCCTGGGGCTGATACTTCAATCATAAAAACGCTCCTCTAATTATCGATAATAGTGATTCCTGGACCTGCTTGAGCAGTAATGACTTGTTTTTCGTTGAAAAGTTTGGCGAATGCTTGTGTCACTGCTTCTAGATTCTTTTTCTCTGTCAGTACTTTGACATTTGGCCCAGCGTCCATAGTGAAATAACAAGGGATTCCTTGGTTGCGAAGTTCTCTCACAGCTTGCATAGCCTTCAAACTATCTGGCGACCAGTAAGTGAAAGGAGGAACAGCAGCTAATGTTGTACCGTGCATTTTTAACCCATTGCGTTCCATTGCTTCACCAAGCATCTGGAAATCTTTTCTCTCAATCGCTTCTTTGACTTGGGCTAAATCTGCCTCCAATGTATCTAACCAGCCTTGGTAAAAACTAGATGTTTCTACCGTTCGTCGCATGCCATCTCTGCTGGAAACATCTTTTTTCTGATCGTTTATCAAAACAAAGACCATAGCTAGCTCTTCTTCAAAAGAATCTGAGACAACAGGGTGTGCATAAGAACTCTGGTCATCTGTTCCTTTTTCCCATTCGACAAATCCGCCAAAAATACTACGGCAGGCAGAACCTGATCCTCTCCGTGCTAAACGTGAAAGTTCAGTAGGAGAAAGATTTAATCCCAATGCTTCGTTACAAGCACCAGCTAAAGCAGCCAGACCACTGGCAGAAGAGGCAAGACCGGCAGCCGTCGGTACAAAGTTGATACTAACAACTTTGGCTTTTTTCTGCGTATCTGCTTTTTCCCGAACAAGGTCTAGAAAACGAGAGATTTTTGCAGTTGCTTTTTGATCCTGCAATACGTCATCAAGATAAAACTGATCCTTGGTATATTCATCGGAGAAAATCACTTCAGTTTCTGTATAAAAAGCATCCAATGTGAGTGACAAACTATTGTTCATTGGCAAAATCAATGTCTCGTCTTTTTTCCCCCAATACTTGATAAGGGCGATATTTGTATAAGCGCGTGCTTTTCCTTTAAACATGTGTATGTACTCCTAATCCTTGAATCCAAGTCGCCGCCGCTCCTGCTTCCAGTAATGCTTGACTAACTTCTTGGGCTTTTTGTTTTGTTGTTGCCAAAGCGATCATGCATCCGCCGCGTCCGCCGCCGGTTAATTTAGCAGCAAGGGCACCGTTTTCTACCGCTGTATGGATCAGCAAGTCAAGAAATTGATTACTGATCGTCAAGTCTCTTAAAATCGTTTGAGCATGGTTCATCGTTTGGGCAAGTTGTTCGGTATGGTTATCCGTAATGGCTTGTTTTGCGAGCTGGGTCAGTAAACCAAGCTGCTGGATTTTTTTACCAACTGATTTTGGCGATTGGGTAAACAAATGAGCAACGTCTTTGACTGCTTCTCTTGTCTGACCTTTGATCCCGGTGTCTGCTACAATCAAAAAAGCATCGATATTCAATGGGAAATAATCGAAAGGCTGTCCCTTTGTAAAATAAATCGGATCTTTGCTGCTTGTTGCCGCTGCATCGATACCGCTGGGGTTGCCATGGGCGATTTTTTCCGAAGTCTGAACATGATCCAATAACCGTTCTTGCGAAAGAGGCACAGATAAATAATCATAAAAAGCACGGGTGACTGCGACAGCAACTGCTGCACTTGACCCCATACCTCGCTCTGCTGGGATCGTACTTTCAATGATTATCTTTAGTGACTCGATCAAGTCATAGTCTTTTTTCAATCGGAAAACCAATTGTTTGATATTCTTTAAAGCGTGAGGAGCATTGGCTAATTTTCCTGTGTAATAAGAAGAAACAAGGGTATCTTCAATCGCTGGTTCGATCGTTGCAACGACTTTGGCAGCATAAAAAGGAAATGCGATTGCAGGCTCCCCATATACAACCGAGTGTTCCCCCATCAAAATAATCTTTCCGCTCGATTCTCCTTGACCCTTTATCATAATAAATAAAACTCCTTCACTGACAGCCTGTAAGGCAAAAAATAAAGCGCTCAAAATTGCGCTGGCTGCCAAAAATTGTCAAAATATATCCGGCTTCAAAAAACATTTCCTTTTTATTTTACTAAAACACACGAAGAAGTAAAATAAAGAATTCGTTTTCCAATAAAAAAAGTGCGTTTTCTTAAGAATTTTTTTGTTTTTCTGCTAGTTTTTTGAAATGAAAGTTTGTTTGACATCACAAGATATTGGGGCTATATTTAATAATGTTAGTTTTATATACAATATTTAGTAATCAAAGTGAGTTGGGGGAAGCAATCGTGATTGTTTTATCAGGAACTATTGGAGCAGGGAAGACAAGTTTGACGACAATGCTGGCGGAACATTTTGGTACGCAAGCATTTTATGAATCGATTGAAGAAAATGAGATTTTGCCATTATTTTATGAAAACCCGGAGCAGTACGCGTTTTTGCTGCAAATTTATTTCTTGAATCATCGTTTTGCTAGTATCAAACAAGCTGTACAAGAAGAAAACAATGTGATGGATCGTTCGATTTACGAAGATTCATTATTGTTCCATTTGAATGCAGATTTAGGCAGAGCAACCGCAGCAGAAGTAAATGTCTATGATGAGCTTCTAGGGAATATGATGGAAGAATTACCTTATGCTTCCCACAAAAAACATCCAGATCTTTTAGTTCATATCCGTGTCTCTTTTGAAACGATGCTGAGAAGAATTGAAAAACGCGGCCGTGAGTATGAACAATTTGCAGAAAATACAGCGTTGCGTGACTATTATCAAGAATTGCATGCACGTTATGACAACTGGTTTGAATCATATAATGAAAGTCCTAAAATGCTGATTGACGGCGATGTATATAATTTTGTGGAATGTCCAGAAGCGAAAAAAGAAGTGCTGAAAATGATTGAAGAGAAATTAGCGGAAATCAAAGAAGAACAGCTTATTTCATAAAAACTGAAAATAAAAAAGAACGGAACAGCGGAGTAGGTCTGCTGTTTCGTTCTTTCTTTTTACAACACAAATGAGTGTTTTCTTTATCAATTAAAACGGTACACTTGAATGATGGACATTGATTCTTAAGTTTCCATCCTCATCTTGGATATAACCAAAAGTATATTCGACTCGTACTTCTTCTTCCGTTTCACCAGAAGTAAAGTAGTAGATACCAGAAGCTACGGCATTGTCGCCGTTTAAGATCGTATCATGGTTTTCAAAGCGGACATCTGTCCAAGGCTCTAAAGCAAAACCTGTGTCTTCTTCGATATCTCCGCCGACAAAGTAAGACAAAGCATCTTCTCTAGTCGAACGGAAAGGAACTTCAGAAGCTTTTGTCGGTTTGAATAATACTGTACCGTAATCATAGTTGTACAAAGTATCCAACACATTTTCTGCTTCTTCTCGAGCGGCATCTTCGCTGATCAAACTCGCTTCTCCAATGGCAACGATGCTTTCAGCCCATTCTTCTTGTGCTGCTTCGACATCCAACTTAGTAATGGCCGGGGCAGCTTCTGGAGCATCAATAGACTCCGCTGTTTCGATCGTATCTTCTGTTGGTTCCTCAGCTGCTGCATTATTTGTGCATCCTGCTAATCCTACTGAAAAAAGTAAAACTGAACTTAATAAAATTTTCTTTAACAAAATATATCACTCTCCCTTAACTTTCATGCTAATGGATAACAATGTTATTTAAAATAGATACAAATGTTATTTAAAGTTTCAGTTTATTTTTTTTAAAGAAAAAAAAGAATCGTGGGTAAAGTGTGAGCTTATCAATAGAAAAGATAGAAAGAGGGAGGGAAGGGAAAAATAAAATGCTATAATAATTTGTTATTCATAACCAGCGTGATTATTTTGGAAAAAACAAAAAAAGCACAAAATACACGTATCTTGTACTTTAAATGTTTTGTATCAACTGGGATTTTATTCTTGGATAACCAATCCTAAACTTTCAGCAATGGTCAATGCTTGTTCTTGGTTGACGATGAGGCCGGATAACTGCTCTTGCGACAACATGATTGAATGGAAATCATTGGTTGTCAAAACTAGATTTTTCAATGGTGTCCGCAGCCAGTTTGAACCAGACAGCTGGTTATTTTGCAAAGAGAGATGCTGCCATTTAGTTTCATAAAATTCTGTGTTTTCTAATTGGCAGTTCTCAAAAGCAACCACTTTAAGATCTGTATTACTGAAAGAAGCCATTGAAGCAACACAATCAATAAATTGACAGTCGCGCAAATAACTTTCAGCAAAATTTGTTCCAATAAGTTTGCATTGTTTGAATGTCACTTGGCGAAAACTGCCGCTCAGCCATTCCAAATTGGAGAAATCACAATTTTCAAATAGAACATTACTGCATTCGACGTTTGTCAGTACTGATTTTTGCATGACCAGTTTAGAGACATGGCTTTCACTGATCCGCAAATTATCAGCGGTCAAGTAACTTTGATCGCCGTCTTGGATGTCGAGACCAACGAAATCAGCTTCATCTTCAAGATAGAAATCACCAGCAGCTAAAGAAGGAAGCATGGGAGAGATAGGTATTTTTTTCTTCATAAGAACCGTCCTTTTTTCTTCGATTATATCAAAGACAAGCTTTAAATACTTTATTGACAAGGTAATAGAAAAATGGTAAGATAGCAGAGTTGAGAAATAAAAGCAGAAGCACCCGCTTCTCGCCTTAGTTGAGAAAATCACTGGGCTAGATAGTTTTTACTTGTTTTACAGGTAAAGTACATGCGGGTTCTATAGAGGAACTCGTTTTTTTTATGGCCGATTATTCGGTACGCTTTTCTTTCTCTCAAAATATTTGGAGGTGAACGACCATAGCAAAGGATATGATGGTAAACGACGGCATTCGTGCACGTGAGTTACGATTGATCGGTTCAGATGGCGAGCAATTAGGAGTTAAAACAAAAGCCGAATCTCTAAAAATCGCTGAACAAGCGAATTTGGATCTAGTTTTAGTTGCTCCAGGAGCTAAGCCACCGGTTGCGCGAATCATGGATTACGGTAAATTCCGTTTTGAACAACAGAAAAAAGAACGTGAAGCGCGTAAGAAACAAAAAGTGATCAACGTAAAAGAAGTTCGTTTGAGTCCGACGATCGACGTCAATGACTTCAACACAAAGCTTCGTAATGCACGTAAGTTCTTAGAAAAAGGGGACAAAGTGAAAGCTTCGATCCGTTTCAAAGGCCGTGCCATTACCCATAAAGAAATTGGTCAGAAAGTCTTGACTCGCCTAGCTGAAGAAACTGCGGATATTGCCACAGTGGAACAAAAAGCGAAGATGGACGGACGCAGCATGTTCATGACGCTGGCACCGAAAAGCGATAATAAGTAATTCGAATGACTGGCTGGCTGTTGAACAGTCAATAGTCGGATAACGAAAGATTTTGAGGAGGAAATTAGACATGCCAAAACAAAAAACACACCGCGGATCAGCAAAACGCTTCAAACGTACCGGTAAAGGCGGATTGAAAAGATTCCGTGCGTTTACAAGTCACCGTTTCCACGGCAAAACTAAAAAACAACGCCGTCAATTGCGTAAAGCAAGCATGGTTGCTAAAGGCGATTACAAACGTATCCGTCAACAATTAGCAGGAATGAAATAAAAAAACGCAAAAAAATAATTTCAAGAAGAAGATTTATTTAGGAGGAATTAAACATGGCACGTGTTAAAGGTGGAACAGTAACTCGTAAACGTCGTAAAAAAGTGCTTAAATTAGCAAAAGGTTACTACGGTTCAAAACACACTCTATTTAAAACAGCAAAAGAACAAGTAATGAATTCATACAACTACGCATACCGCGATCGTCGTCAGAAAAAACGCGACTTCCGTAAATTGTGGATTGCACGTATCAACGCTGCAGCTCGTATGAATGGCTTAAGCTACTCAAAATTGATGCACGGCTTGAAATTAGCTGAAATCGACATCAACCGTAAAATGTTAGCTGACCTAGCTGTAAACGATGCAGCTGCATTTACTGCATTGGCTGACCAAGCTAAAGACGCTTTAGCTAAATAATCAAACAACCGTTTACCCCCGCTTGAAGAAGCGGGGGTTTTTGTTATATTTTGTCAATCATTTTATGATGCTACAAGAGAGATTTTTAACTAAAATTATCACATCAGAGAGGTAAATTAGGACTAAAATTATACCAAAAGTGCTGATAATTTAGGGGCGAATTATATTAGAATGTCCAAACTCAAATATTTAGGGAATGAAGAGGAGGATATAAAAGCAAAACTTAGAAGATTTCGCCGTATTTAATTAAGTATCAAATTAATTTAAATATAAAATTGAGCAATAATTTTTTTAAATGTTTCTACTTATAATAATGAATTAGTATTCAAATTATCTAATTTAACAATGATTTATTGTATATACTTTGAAAGAAAGATATCCAATTGTTACTTGTCAGAGTATAATGTATAATTTTGTTTGAGAATACTATTGATTGGGGAAAATTATGAAACTAAATCTATCTGACCAACTCCCATACTTAATAAATGATAAAAATATTAGCTGTAATATTTTATCGGTTGCTGAGGCGCAAAATATACTTGAGAATACAAATTTTTATTATAAAATTACCTGTTATAAGAGGAATTTTAGAAAAGATAACAACAATAAATACATTGATTTAGACTTTTTTCATCTATACGATTTATCAATAATAGATATGAGGATGAGGCATTTATTTAATAAACTATGTTTAGACATAGAACATAGTTTAAAAAAGAATTTAATTAAAGATATAACAAATAGTACTGAAGATGGATACGCTATTGTCAATGAATTTGATACATTTGAAAAAGCTAAATTTAATTTAAAAAAACAACAAGGGAAGGCATATGGGAAATATAAATCGATTTTAAAAAGAACGATATACAATGTATATGATCCTAATGATTATGATTATCAACTGTCAAAGAAATACTTTAATAGCACCTCTGTTCCAATATGGGTCTTAATAGAAAAGTTAACTTTCGGACAGTTAATAGACTTTATTGAATTTTATGTTGCTAAGCAGAAAAATAATTATGCTTATTATAAAACAGCTGAAGAATTACTGATTATGATAAAACGCATTCGAAATGCATCTTCTCATAATCGTCCTATATTAATGAATATTGCGGATAAAAAGCACTCAGGTAGTCTTGTGGTTTCGTCTAATGTAAAAGGTTTTCTTACAAAATATAAAATTAATAAGAATGTTAGCAAAAAAGAAATATCATTATATAATAATTTGTTAGGGCACACTAAAATTCATGATATTTTTTGTTTAATTATCTTATATAAAGAATATATCGAAAGTGAAAAAATGATTTTTGCCAGAAGAAAAGAAATAAAAAGCTTTATTCATCGTGCGAAATTAAATAAAAAGCATTACTCAAAACATAATAAAATGAAAAATATTTTTTTGTTTTTATCTAAATCACTAAACAGCATTTAAAATTCTTCCAAAAGACATTTTATTATGCTATGATGAATATACAAAGGAAAGGTGTCGGTTATAGCCCATAGACACTGCGTACTAAGGAGCAAAATAAATTTTGTGAATTAGGCGTTATGGCATAAATTAAAAAAGTTTACTAGAGATTTGTTCCTGTTAATCCCTAGTAAGCTTTTTTATTTTTTGTGTTTTAAAATGTGGGAAAAACAAATAGTATAAAAATGCTTTGGACCAAAGTACCAATTATTTCGGTCTTTTTAGTTTCTGGAATGGAAGTAAGCTTTTTGCAAACGTGCTTAATATCTACAGATATAGTGATTTATACTCTGTCACTCCTAGGATCAATATTAAAGTTTAAAAAGAAGTCCCTATAAGTAGATATGTTGTATCAATAACTGTTAATAATAAGTTAATTATAAATAAAATGGAAAGAGCTGATTCGATGAAGAAAGAATTTTCTAGAGTATTTATTAAAGATATGTCAGGAGATATTCTTGTCTTAAGAGACAGAGAAGGGATGTGGAACCTTCCAGGAGGAAAGCAAGAAATCGGAGAAAATGCGATTTATTGTGCAATTCGTGAGGTGAAAGAAGAAATTGCCTTAGAAATTTCAGACTTAGAAGAAATTTATAGTGGTGATTTGATTTTTAATGGTATTGAGTGGGGCGCTCATTTTTATTTTGTGAACCTAACAGAAGGCAAACCAACGCTTAATGAACCAAATAAAATTAAAGGTATCCAATTTATTGATGATTTAAAACTTGTGAATTTTTCCCCTGGGTTAGATCCGTTATTTGATTATTTAAATGAAAACGATATTTTGTGTGAAAAGACTACTCAATGGAAATGACAGTCACATGGAATTGTTAATATTTTATTTTGGATGCAATGTGAAAAGATAATATCAAATAGGAAAATATATGATTGAATTCAAAAAAATACAGTGATTTTACTTACTACTATGCCCACATCTTTTATCCCCCGCTTGAAGAAGCGGGGGTTTTGGTGTTTTCTGGAAACCGTTACTTATTACGTCCAGAAAGGAATTTGTTACATAAAAAATTTTTCAGCGTGAAATGAAGGTATAGTTGAAAATATCTGGATCATCCCCATCATTCAGGTGATAACAAAGTAGGGAGGAAAGGAAAATGGGCACAAAACTGCAACTATATTCTTTAAGCAAAAGATACAAAAAGACAGATATATTTGCTAATCATTCTATTGATACAGCATTTTATGCGGGAGAAATAACTGCTATCACAGGGCATAATGGTGCTGGAAAAACGACATTACTGAAGCAGATCATCGGAATGACAAAACCAACAAATGGATCCATTACGTATGAAGGGGTTTCTTTCACACAAAATCCAACATTCGCCAGAAAAACAGTTGCGATGATGCCTCAGTTTCATGCACCGTTAAATGGCGTGACTATGCGTCAATCAATTGAATCAATATTACGAATCAGAGGGTTGGATAGGGCAGATATCCTTCAATACACAAATGAGGTTATGGAAGCTTTGAAAATCACTGAATGGGCGGACAATCCAGGACAAAAACTTTCTGGAGGATTACAAAGATTGACATCGTTTGCTATGTCAGTGGCGGCAGCACCGCCAATCCTTTTGTTAGATGAACCTACGAATGATGTAGATCCTGTTCGTCGCCAAATCATTTGGAAATATTTAAGAAAATTGGCTGGGAAAGGACATATTGTTTTAGTAGTAACACATAATTTACTTGAAGTAGAGCAATACGCAGATCGATACTTGGTTTTAGAAAAAGGAAAATTAATAAAAGATGAATACGTAGCTAACCAAAGACAAGTGGCAAACCAGCTTACAGTATTTGCCAACACATTGATGAATCCAGATGATTTTCCTGAAGCTGTATCTTCTCATTGTATCCAAGAAGAATTACGTTATGAATTTGAACTAGAATATGAACAAATCATTGGAGCAATCAATTGGATCAATGAAGGGATTTTAGAAAAAAAGATCATGAATTACAGACTTTCGCCGAAGTCGCTAGTTGATGTATACGGAGAGTGGACGAATGAAGGATAATTCAAATTTATATATAGAAAGTGTACCTAAATCTAACACACTTTCACAATTGGGGGCACTCATTAAATGGAGTTTGCTGCGGCATAAGACATTGCTCCCAGTGTTCACAGTGATGCAGGCAGTACTTTCTTTTGCAATTGTTTATGGGTTAGCGTTATTGATCCCGGATATTGACCACGTAACTTCTATTTATTTATCATCAGGTGCCGCAACGTTAGGGATTATTGCTGTAGGCTGTGTGTTGGCAGCTCAAATTATAAATACAGCGAAGCAAGACGGTGTCGTACAATACCAGAAAACTTTACCAGTCAGTAGAGTAAATATATTATTGGCTGACTTTTTTATATGGGGAGCAGCTTCACTCCCAGGGGTATTAATGTCTTTTTTAGCCTCTTATATTCGTTTTGGGATAGCTGTAAGAGTTTCACTATCAGGTGTTATTCTCTTGATATTGACACAAACAGCAATGATTTCGATTGGATTCGCTATTGCTTATTGGTTATCGCCCAATGCAGTCGGACTTGTTACTCAAGTAATTATGATTGGCGGTTTGTTGTTTTCTCCAATTACTTATCCTGCTGAAAGACTTCCTGAATGGATGCAATACATTTATAACTTTTTGCCGTTCATACCTACAAGTAATTTGATAAGAGGCTCTTTTTTTCAGATGGAAGAAATTCTGTATCGAGATATCTTTGTGGTATTTTCTTGGACAGTAATGATGTGTCTCTTGTCGCTTTGGGCATTATCGAGAAGGGATTAGTAAGCAGAATGAAAATTTTGAAGATCAGTGAGCTTGTCAAAAACATAGAAGCGGGATTTTGCCTTGATATAAAATATTTGGAATTTGAAAATGGGAAAATATATGGTTTAACTGGATCGAATGGAGCTGGAAAAACAACTTTTCTAAAATGCCTATGTGGTTTATTGATTCCAGATGGCGGCAATATAGATTTCGCGGATCCGAAGTTAAATGATCCAGAAAAAATACTAAAAAATATAGGTGCAAATTTTACCAATATAGATAGCTTGGAAAACTTTACGCTGAATGAATTGTATAAAGATCACGTATTTTACTATGGTGTAAAAAATGCGGTATCTTTGCAAGAATTATTGTCTAGTGTAGGGTTAAATTTGAACAAAGAAATACGTTTTGGAAAATTATCCCTAGGAATGAAACAGCGATTTTTGTTTGGTCTTTCCATGTTGCATGAGCCCTCTTTGGTGTTGTTAGATGAGCCTTTTAATGGTTTAGATCCAGATGGGAAAATGTTGTTCATTGAATTTATCAAGAAAAATTCAATGAACCGAGTGATGATCATCAGCGGCCACGATTTAGCAGATTTAGAAACAGTGATTGATGAAGTGATTTTTATTAAAGATGGAAAAGTAAAGGATATATGTACGATCCAAGAGATTCAGCACAATTTTACTAAAGGATTAAAGGGATATTATGAAAAGCAAAAAAGGTCAAAACATCAAACAGCATCTTTCGATCTTCGCCTATGAAAAAGAGAAATTAAATAAGTTGTTTCTCTGTATATTTTTAACGACTGTATCTTCCCAAGTATCTGCTTTTTTGTTTTTTGGGCTGGTCGGTAAATTAGATCCAGAAGAACTTTTTTTGAAGGAATTTCAGACAGTATTTGCTCTGGCAAGTACGATTACTATGTGTATTTTGTCGGTTACAGGTTCTATTTTTATAAGAAAAAAAGTCATTCGTTTTTACATAGGGAATCAGAGATCTCGAATTTTTTTATTTCCAATCAAGAGAAGCAACCTATTTATTATGAAAATGGCTGCTTTTCTAGTTGTAGTTGCTGCAGGTATTTTTTTGGGAATGAACAGCGGTCTTTTTTTATCAGTATGTTTGGGTTTTCTTTTAAAATTGAACACAGGCACGCTTTTTTTACAATTTTTTTTGGGGATAGTGATTTGTTTGGCTGTTGTGTTGCTCACAGTAACTGTTATTTCTTTTTCATCTGTCATTGCCATATGGCGTCAATCTGAGACGGCTGTACTCGTTGCTTCAGTTTTAAGCATAGTGATTGTTTCAAATTTGTTTGCTGTTGGGGCAATTGAAATACCGGGCACTCTTTTGATTGTTTACCTGATTTTTAGTGTAGGATGTTTACTATTTCTCTTGCGTTTTTCTAAACGAATCGATGAAATGGATATTTAATATTCACTAATGAAAAGAATGATCAGCTGGTGTGTAAATATTGAATAAAACAATACTGGTATAATATGAATTTCCTTCTGTCCAATTGTTATATACTCCGCCGGGCTTTTGGACTAAGGCCTGGATATTTCGCAGGCCGATTCCTTCTGTTTGTCTAATTTTTCGATTATTTTTTTCATCTGGATCAAAAGTATTGCAGATATCAATCAACAGGTCATTTTTTATTTGTTTGATGATAAGGGAAATTGAACGTTCTTTTCCATTAATCCGTGAGCATGCTTCCAAAGCATTATCAGTCAAATTACCAATAATAATAGCGAGTATATTACTATCTATGCTGGTCTTTTCCGATAAAAATACGTGGATATCAAAAGCGATCATTTTTTTCTGTGCTGTTATCTTTTTTTCATTTAATAAATAATTCAAAATATTGTCTGATGTGTAAAAATCAGTTTTTGGTTCCGAGATTGACATACTTTCTTGTAAAAATCTGGTGGCTTCTTTTAGCTTATTTTCTTGGAGCAATGCTAAGAGGACGATGGAATGGTTTCTCAGATCGTGCCGAAGTTCTTTTAAGGCAAGCTGATTTTTTTTCACTTCTTCAAAGTATTTGATTTCTGCGTCTAAAGCTTTATTTTGAAGAGAAATGACTGCGATTTTCTTGAGGTATTTGGATAAGTTATCGTAAAGAAAAAGAGCGCAGATGCTTAAGAAAATCGTCCCGGTCGTTATAAAAAATTCAATCAGCTGCTTATTCAACGGTGTTTCTGTTTTTTCTAGTAAAAAAACAAATAACATACTGATTGAAATAATTGGAAATATGGATAGAGAAATCAAAGAGATAAGATTAAGCGGATAATATACAGTTGCTTTATTAAAAAAATAAAACTTGATACACAATAGGGCAAGAATGCCAAGCAAAAAGGAAATACTTGTAGATAAAATGATAAATCTTTGATTAGTGATATCTGTATATTCAGGTAAGAACATTTGTAAGATATAAAGAGAAAAAAACTCACATGCTAGATTTACCGCAATTAATGCAGCTGTCCAAAAAAACGTTTCTATATTGGGTAAGTAATGCTTTTTAGCAGTTATTAAAATCAAAAGAATACTTGATATGAGATTGGCATAAGGCGTGACAGTATCTGTAAATAAAAAATTTGAAAAAATGTTAAGAACAATAATCAAAAGAATCAGACTGCTGTAAAGTTTGACGCGAATTTTCTCAGTTGTCCAGCCCGAAAAAAAGTATTCAAGTAAAAAAGCATAAGCTATTAGACTGCCTGCACGAATCAATAGATTGATCATGATAGTTTTTCCCTTGTAGTCATAAGTATTTTTTTTAAAGCTTGTTCTTTGAATTTTCTGCTGATAGGAAGTTCAATGTGTTCATTAACAGTATTTTTCAGAACGATATAATTTTTTCCGATTTCCCGAATATAGTTCAGATTGATGATGTAGGATGCATGGATTTGAACAAAATGATGATTAAGTTGTTTTACGATTTCTTGGGTAGACATGTATGACGAATGAGTATCGCGGGTAGAGTGAATAAAAACTTGCCGTCGATTTTTTTCAAAATAAACGATATCATTTGCTTGGATTTTGAAAAAAGATTTATTTTCAACAAAGCTGAAGAGGTGGCGGGAGGCAGACAGGTATTTAGTGATGCGGTCTAGCAACAAGAAAAAACGTTCTTTGTTGATTGGTTTGATAACATAGTCAAATGTGTGGATACTAAAAACATCTTCCATGTATTCTTTGTAGTTTGTCAAAAAAACGATTGGTACATTCAAATCGTTTTTTCTTATTTCTTTTGCAATCGTCAAACCGTCATAATGAGGCATCTCGATATCAAGTATGTATAAATCGAAAGAAGTTTGGTGTATTTGATCTTTCAATTTTGTTGAATGATAATACACATGCGAATCAAAAAGCATCGGGTCATATTCGTACAGCAATTTTTCAACAGCTTCAGCCATTTGCGGAACGTCATCACACAAAGCAACTTTTAACATATCCAAGACCTCCTTTTCTTAATTATATCTTCTATAAAACAGACTTGCTACTACGAAAAAAAGGTAAAAGCTGATATATAACACAATAACTTTTTCATGCTTATTGTTTCAAGATAAAAAAAACACTTACTTTTTCCTCACATAAATCTTCCCCATTTTTTCTATAGAAGATTAGCCTCTTTTAATGTTGGTTTGATAAAATAATCTTTATAGAAAGGAGCGTGAAGCTGATGGAGGAACAATCAATGGAATTCATCCCGCAAGAAATAAAAGGCTGGAATTGGGGCGCATTTATGTACAATATTGTGTGGGGGATCGGAAACAAATCATATCTGCCGCTTTTTTGTTTGATTCCGATTTTTAACATCGTATGGGTTTTTGTATGCGGATTCAAAGGGAACGAATGGGCATGGCAAAAAGGGGAATATCAAGATATCGAAACATTTTTAGCTATACAAAAAACCTGGAATCGTGCAGGATTTGTGGCATTTATTATAACAATAGCTGTTTTGATACTGTATCTCGTAGTTTTTTTCTTGTTGGTAAGCTCAATAATAAATCAGTTAGATTAAGTAAAAAAAGAATTGAAATTTTGATTTGGAGGATCTCTGCTTTTTGATGAGTAAATCAAGAAATAGGGATTTTTTTATTTGTAACTTATATATTCTATAACGAAATAGTTATTTTTTATAAGGGGTAATTACGGGTAAATGTACGCTTGTATTGATATAAAACGAGTTATTTAAATGGTTTCGCATAATAGTACCACTTGTCTGTTTAAGAAAATGTATTTTTTACATAACATTTTTATTATTTGTATTACTCTATGATAAGGTTTTCATGTATACTAGTAATAAATGACAGCTTATCGTCAAAAAATTTCTTATTAGTAATTCAAAGGAGTAACTATGTGTTATTTATGGAACTATGTACTGACAGAGAAATATGAAATGCAAGTGGACCAAGTGTTTGAAAAGTATTATTCTGATTTAGCAGAGCGTGCAGAACAGCTCATTTCTGCGATTTCCAGTGATTCTTTTCGGGATATCCTGCAAGAGCTTCACGGAATCGAGGAACGTTGCCGATTGCTGCTGTTTTATTTGGATCACCCAGATTTGTGGACCCATTCTTCTTCTGAACAAGTAATCGATACGATTGAAGAAGAGTACAAGCAATCTTATCTGGAAAATCTGATGCACGTGGACGAAAAAATTGGTACATCTCTTTTGACATTGATTTAAAAATTTATAATTGAAAAGCCGAAAATGGATAAACAATCCGTTTTCGGCTTTTTCTTCATGAAATCATTTTAATTTAAGAAAACTCTAAATGAAAAAACGGCATAATTGATTTTTTTGGTATAGACAGATTGTAAAAATATTTTTTGATAAAAATTGTGTCTTTTTGAACAAGCAAAAAAACATTCGATTTTGAAAACAGCAAGTAAAAAAGAAGAATATCTTATTGTTTCCAAATTGTTTGTGAAAAAATAGATAATAAAAAAATATTCGATTTGGTAAGCGTTTTCTTTTACGGGCTGATTTCGTATATGTTATTAAAAAAATCCAATTAAAAAGTTATGGTTGATTATTATAATTTAAAAAGATGTTAAATCAATTTATTGTAAGCGTTATCATTAATCGGTAGACTAATTATGTAAAGAGCGATTTTGAATTATGAGTATAAAATAGCATGGAAAAAGAGAGGGAGAGAGTATGAGCTCAAAAGTACTGGATCAATTTTTAGAAGAAAACTTGAAAGATTTAAAAGAAAAAGGCTTATTCAACACCATCGATGTATTAGAAGGCAGTAATGGTCCAATGATTACAGTAGAAGGTCAAGAATTGATTAACCTAGCTTCGAACAATTATCTAGGATTTGCAACACGTCCTGAATTGATAGAAGCAGATATTCAAGCAACAAAAAAATATGGTGTGGGTGCAGGAGCGGTGCGAACAATCAATGGAACGTTATCTATTCACCAAGAATTAGAAGAGAAAATCGCTGAATTTAAAGGAACGGAAGCTGCGATTGCTTTCCAATCTGGTTTCAATTGTAATATGGGCGCGATTTCCGCAGTGATGAAAAAAGGAGATGCTATTTTATCCGATGAACTCAACCATGCCTCGATTATTGACGGCTGCCGCTTATCTGGCGCGAAAATCATTCGGGTCAAGCACCAAGATATGGCAGATTTAGAAGCAAAGGCGAAAGAAGCAGCCGAAAGCGGTGAATACAACAAAATCATGTATATCACAGATGGTGTTTTTTCAATGGACGGAGATGTAGCGAAAGTCCCTGAAATCGTCGAAACCTGTGAAAAATACAATGTCATTACGTATGTCGACGATGCTCACGGAACTGGCGTGATGGGAAAAGGTGCAGGAACGGTCAAACATTTTGGCATGCAAAAGCATATTGATTTTCAAATGGGGACACTTTCTAAAGGAATTGGTGTGGTCGGCGGCTATGTTGCTGGAACAAACGAATTGATCACATGGCTGAAATCTCAAGCGCGGCCGTTTTTATTTTCTACTTCATTGACTCCAGGAGCAGCCGGAGCGTGTATCAAAGCAATCGAACTGATCCAGGAACATCCAGAATATGTCGAAAAACTTTGGGACAATGCAACGTATTTCAAAGAGGAATTAAAACGGATCGGCTATGATATCGGGCATTCAGAAACGCCGATTACACCAGTGATTGCAGGTGACGAGAAATTAGCACAAGAATTTTCTAAAAAATTGATCGAGAATGGCGTATACGCAAAACCAATCGTTTATCCAACTGTACCGCTTGGAACCGGGCGTGTGCGAAATATGCCAAATGCGGGCCATACAAAAGAAATGTTAGCTGATGCAGTGAAAGTATATGAAAAAGTAGGGAAAGAATTAGGGATCATCAAATAAACAATCAATTGAGAAGGGAAGAAAACACATGAAAAAAGTATTGATCACAGGTGCATTAGGACAAATTGGTTCAGAATTGACAGAACGTCTTCGCAAAGACCTGGGTGCAGAAAATGTTATTTCTACAGATATTCGAACGGTATCTGGGAGTCCAGTCGTAGAAAATGGCCAGTTTGAAGAGTTGGATGTAACCGACCACGAAAAGTTTTTAGAAATTGCACAACGCTATCAAGTCGATACGATTATTCACTTAGCAGCTCTGTTATCTGCGACTGCAGAAAAACGTCCAGCTTTTGCTTGGCAGCTGAATATGACTGGTTTGATGAATGCGTTGGAAATTGCTCGGGAAATCGGTCCAAAAACGAAATTCTTTGCTCCGTCGTCGATTGCGGCTTATGGGCCAGATGCTGAGCCGGACAATACACCGCAAGACACCGTCATGCACCCAACGACGATGTATGGTGTTACCAAAGTTGCTGGTGAATTACTAGCAGACTATTACCACACGAAATACGATGTCGATACTCGATCTGTGCGATTTCCTGGGTTGATTTCCTACAAAGTTGAACCTGGCGGCGGCACGACTGATTATGCAGTGGATATTTACTATGAAGCCTTGAAACAGAAATCTTATACTTCATTTATTGATTCAGGCACTTATATGGATATGATGTACATGGATGATGCAATCGATGCGGTTGTTCAGTTGATGAACGCAGATCCAGAATGTTTGAAACATCGGAATGGTTTCAATATCACAGCGATGTCGTTTGATCCAGAACAAATCGCAGCTTCGATCCGCCGCCGCATCTCGGATTTTGAGCTGAGATATGATGTTGATCCTGCTCGTCAAAAAATTGCGGAATCTTGGCCAAATGCAATTGATGATAGTGATGCGCGAAATGAATGGGGATTTTCGCCTTGTTTTGATTTGGATAAAATGACCGATGAGATGTTGGAAAAATTATCTAAAAAATTTGAAAAAGAAGGTATAGAAACGGCAATTTCTATTGATACTGTCATCTCTTGAGCAATAAATAACAATAGTAGAATGAGAGGAAGATAAAAAAAGCGGAAATGTAGGGCATTTAGCATTTCCCTTTTTCCTCCTTCATATTAAAATAGATTTCAAGCTGCCAAGCAGTTTGGATTTTATTTGAAAAAAATCAAAGGAAAGAAGGTCGACACTTCAGAATAGGAGGAAATATGGTGGAAAACCAGCAAAACGAAGTAAAATTACACGAAGGTGATTTAAAACGGACGATGACGTTTTTTCCAGCACTTTCAACGGTTATGGGAACAGTCATCGGAGCAGGTGTATTCTTTAAAGCGGCAAGCGTCGCAGAAGTAACGGGTTCAGCAAGCTTGCATCTGTTTTCTTGGTTTTTAGGCGGCTTGATCAGTGTCTGTGCAGGGCTGACAGCGGCGGAATTAGCAGCAGCGATTCCTGAAACAGGCGGGATGCTGCGTTATATCGAACGTTCTTACGGTGAATTCTGGAGTTTCTTGCTTGGCTGGGCACAAGTAATTATTTATTTTCCAGCAAATGTTGCGGCATTATCTATTATTTTTGGTACACAATTCAAGAATTTATTCGACTTGCCGAATGAAACGATTATCCCGATAGCAGTTCTTGCAGCATTTACGATTATGCTGATCAACTTTTTAGGCTCAAAAGCCAGCGGGATGTTCCAATCAATCACGTTGGTCTGTAAACTTGTTCCATTAGCGCTGATCGTTATTTTTGGTCTTTTGCGTGAAGGGGATGTAGCAGTGAGTCTTTTCCCAGTTGAAGCTGGATCGCATGTTGGCGGATTTTGGGCAGCATTAGGAGCAGGTTTGTTATCAACAATGTTTGCTTATGACGGCTGGATCCACGTTGGGAATATTGCAGGAGAACTGAAAAAACCTGCACGAGATCTTCCTAAAGCAATCGCAGGCGGAATTTTGGGAATCATGGTAGTTTACTTATTCGTCCAATTTGCCTTTTTACGCACACTGGATATTTCTCAATTAAGCGGCAATGAGAATGCAGCGATGGAAGTAGCAGGCAAGATTTTTGGCGGTATCGGCGGAAAATTAGTAACAATCGGTATCTTGGTTTCTGTTTATGGTACGATCAACGGCTATACGATGACCGGGATGCGTCTTCCTTATTCGATGGGCTTAGAAAAACAATTACCGTTCTCTGATAAATTAGCGAAATTGAATAAAAACAAAGTTCCGTATATTGCAGGTATTTTAGAGTTGGTTATTGCCATCGTCATGATGATGATCGGTGGTTTCGATATGCTGACAGATATGCTGATTTTTGTTATTTGGATTTTCTATACATTGGTTTTTGCAGCAGTGATCAAATTACGTAAAACAGAGCCAGATTTGGAACGGCCATATCGCGTGCCTTTCTATCCGGTTATTCCAATCATTGCGATTTTAGGTGGGATCTTTATCTTAGCGATGACTCTGATCAATCAATTCCAATTGGCGATGACAGGAATCTTGTTAACGTTGATAGGCATACCGTTTTATCTATATATGAAAAAGAAATATAATCAATAGAATAAAAAGAATCCAGAACTGTTTTTTACAAATTGTTAAAACAGTTCTGGATTCTTTTTGCGCTTAATCTAGAATAAACCAGCATTTATAATAATCGATCATTGAACCAGTTGTTGATTTTCCCGAGGCTATATATTGAGCAATGCAAGGAGTGTCTTTAGATAATTTTAAGCGCTGCTGCAGGGATACTAGATTATTTTTTGTGTAATCAGAATTATTTACTTCCAAAAGTCCGCCAAACCAGATTTTCTGTTCCTTTTTTTCAAAGATAAGGTTCGCACTTAATTTCTCATCCACAACGATTCCTTCATGGTACTCATCGGGATCTCCATTTTGAAAAAATAAAATAAAATTTGACGGACTAGTCGAATACTGGCTTACATGTGTTATGTGAGAAAAATTGAATGGTTCTATATAGTTGAAATTTATTGGGAAAGAAATCTGTAAATCTTTAGTTTGAAGCTGAAACAATTCTTCTAAATTCTGCTTTTTTCTTTGAATAACAGCTTGTTTACGTTGGATCTTTTCCAATTCCCGAGCTAATTCCGCTTCAGAATCGTTTAAAGCTTGATAAGTCGTCTCTGGCTTTTGATGCAAAATCCTCTTTAATTTTTTGACAGGGATGTTCAAACTACGATAAAAAATAATATCCATCAGCTCAATCAAGGAACGACTGTCAAAGACACGATAGTTATTTTGGCGGTCACGTTTCAAATGAAGCAGTCCAGCCCTTTCCCAGTAGCGAATCGTTGATTTTTCAAGGTTAGTAAGCTCTGTGATTTCTTTAATGTGAAAAGTATTTTTGTCCATAACCCGACCTCCTTTATGAAAAACTAGTTTAACTATTGTTATGTAATTTGTATAGAAAAAACTATTGACTATGCACCTGGTTCATACTTTAACATTTGGATTTGTAAGGGGGGATCGGATGATAAAAACGGAGAAAAAGACGTTTTTTTGGCTAAAAATCATGCTTCTTTGTTTTTTGTTTTATTTAGGAGAAGGTGTTTATAATCTGCCGGTTTTTGGAAATACAGGAGCGCCATTCTCTGTTAGAAGTTTAAAAGAAGATGGGTCGGTCAATGAACAAGGTTATTACCTGTTTGAAGGTGGACCAAATGAACAGGCATCTATCTCGATCGAAGTAATGAACAGCTCTGATAAACCTTTGACGATACGCGTAGAAGCTGTTCCTGCACAAACAAATCAAAATGGGATCACCACTTATTTAAAACAAAAAACATTAGATGACACATTGGAATTTCCGTTTGATACGTTAGTAGAAAAAGCAGAAGAAACGATGACGATAGAAGCTGGGAAAACAAAGACGTTTGCAACAGTCATCAACTATCCTGAAAAGGAATGGGGCGGCGAGATATTAGGCGGCTTTCGCTTTTATCAAGAAACAGAAGCAGTAACAGAAGAACAAGTCACTCATCAATTTGCCTACACTGTAGGTGTTTTGATCCGACAAAAAAATCTGGAAATGCCGCTAAATGAATTGAGAGCGTCCAATGCGAGAATGGATCAGCGAAACTATCGGAATTTTATTGAAGTCAATTTGCAGAATAAACAACCTATTTCAATAAAATCGATGAAAGTAGGCACGGAAATCTATTTTCAAAATGAAACGGAACCAATCATCCAATACGAACAAAACAATTTGCGCATGGCACCCAATTCTAACTTTGATTTTGGGACAGCGACTTTTTCTCAACAAATAAGAGCTGGAGAATACCGCGTTGAAATGACTGTGAATGCAGATGATCAAGAATATCACTTTACAGAGAAGTTTTACGTAGATGCTGCAACAGCTAATGAGCTGAATCAGTCCGCAGTAGATATAACCGTTTCAACACCTTGGACTTTTTATGCGGCAGTTGGTGTGCTGAGCGTACTACTCCTAGTTGTTTTGTATACGGTATTAAAAAAATCAAAGGTGGTGAGGGCCCAAAAAAGAGAAGCCGGATTAACTTGACAGACAATAAAAAATTTTAAAGGAGAAAGAAAATGAAAAAAACAAATTTATTAGTTGCAGCAAGCGTATTAGGATTATCAGTTTTAGGTTATTCAGCAAATGTATTTGCAGCAGATTATGACGGGGCAACAAAAGCAACGACAGAAGGAGCGATTACAATCACTCCAGCAGATCCAGATCAGCCAGAGATCGTCGATCCGGAAGAGCCGGAAAAACCAATTGATCCGCCAAACCCTAACCCAAACCAGGGGAAATTAAAAATAAACTTTGTGGCTAACTTTGATTTTGGCGAAATCGAAAATACAAGTTTTGCTATTAATCAAAACGCTCATTTGACCGAAGTAACTTCAAATGGTGTACCAGAAAAACGAGTGCCATTCCTTTCTGTAGAAGACCGCCGAGGCGTAGATCGCCAAGGATGGCAGTTGCGTGCTACACAAACAAGCAGCTTCCAAGATGAAGACGGCAATGAATTGACAGGAGCAGAAATAAGCATCCAAAACCTGCGCTATGGTAGCGGCAACTTAGCAAATGCGCCAGAGATACCAAATGAAAGAATTGTTTTAAACAACACAGAACAAGTTATTACACAAGCAGATGCTTCCCAAGGAATCGGTTCATGGTCAATGGCCTTCGGAGAAAGACAAGCAGATGACACAACAAACGGTATCAGCTTGAGCATTCCAGCCAATACATTAAAAACAGACAAAACATATACAACATCAATCGTTTGGGAACTTGTGGCAGAACCTGTAGCACCTTAATTAAAAGATGGGAGGAGGAGGTATGTTAAAAAAAACAGTTGCATGGATAGGAACTATAAGTATGTTTTGTCAAATATTCTCTCCTTTCGTGAGTATCGTCTATGCTGAAACGTTCCCAAACCAGGAAATAGAAACTATTCTAGGATCGCAAGAAACACAAAAGATAGAAGAAGCACAAGAAAATAAAGAAACACAAGATGAGCAAGAAATATCAGAAGAAACAATTGGTGCTGAGAGTTTGCAAGAAACAACAGCAGAAAGTGCTGTTAATCAAGAGACTACAGCAGAAACAGAACACACCTCTGAACAACGAAACAGACCTGTACCTGAAATACATCCAGAAGTAATAGACGCACCGGTTCCGCTATTAAACAGCGGGATACGGTTATATGGGCAAAGGATAGAGACGGAGGAAATTTTTGCAGAACTAAGGAGAACGGATGACCGATTATCCATGGTAACTGGTGAAACCTCATCAGTAGAAATATCTCCAAATGCCGGTGTATATTGGCGAATAGTTTTATATTCTAGTCCAGAAAATATAAATCTATCGGAAGCGGAGCGAGTCTATACTTTCAATGCCGGAGGGGTTTCTTATTTAGATGAGAGAGTTCAAGCTTTCAACTCTGAATTTCCAACTGTTAAGATTGGAGATATCCTACAGATTTTTCACAGTGAAGCAGCTTCTAATTTGCGATGGAGTAATAATGGACGGATTATCTCTACAAACGAAAATGTAGCATATTTTGAGATAACGGAGAATGGATTTGAGCTGCTGCAGATCAATCATGCGATTCCGCCAAGTGCTCCTACTAGGCTTAACGCAGAGACAAGCGATGAACAGCTGCAAAATCAAGCAGCTAGGTATCTAAATCTATCGAATGCACCAAATGTAGAAGTTGTCGGGTTTACAACACTTCCAGATCGATCAGCTATAGGAAGTCAGTCTATGGGAACGATCCAAGTACAAGAAAGGTTAGCTAGTGGAGCTTATGCACAAAAAGAATTCAACATTCTTTTTGACATTCGTACTAGTGTTGAAGCAACAGTGGTGCCACAAAGGTTACTATTAGGTCAAGATGTAAACGTTAATCAAGCGATTCCAAATGTTCAAGTAGACGGAATAAGAGTGCCATCTAACCAATATCGAATCGATTATGAACAAGGTCAGGATGCTGATGTACCTGGTACAAGAAATGCAACAATGACTGTCACACATATACCTAGTGGGCGTACAGCAGATTTTTTAGTTCCTATTACAGTTTCTTGGGGAGAAACACTTCTTTTTAGAGGGCATGCGGATCGTTCTGCAGGTGCCTTAGCCTATTTACCTGGGGAAAATAAATTGGTAGCTCGGCGCGGCGATTATACCGCAGCGGCGCCCATCCATCCTAGCTTTCCAGATTTGTATTACTCATTAGCAGTATTGAGAAATACGGAATCAAAACAAGCGCTTAGTGAGTTGAACACAGTTACTAGTTATGAAGCTGCCGGAAACAGAAATGTAGATGAGCATGTCCGTGATATTGGAACGATATCCATTAAACATGGAGATATTCTAAAGGTTTATCATGAGGAACCACGTTTCCGTTTAAGAATCTTCAATAATGAAACAGAAGGTGCATTGTCTCATAGAGATAATATAGCTTACTTGGAATTAACACCAACAGGGTACCGTCAAGTACTGCTTGATCGAGTAACACCACGGACAGGAACGATTAGTCGTCGAATGACTGATGATCAATTGGATCAACAAGCGGCAACTTATCTGAATCTAACAGATGCACAAAATGTCGAAGTCGTTGGGTTCACTAGATATCCAGACCGTTCTACGGTAGGTCAAACGACAGGGACAATTCAAGTTCAAGAGAAATTAAGCAATGGCAACTACGTCCAAATGACGTATGATGTTCCATTTACGGTTCATCAAGGGTTAGAAGCCACTCCCGTGGCACAAGCTTTAACACTGGGCGAAACGCTTGATTTAGAAAAAGTAATAGGTGAAGTAAAGTATGATAACGCTATTTTAGCGAGAAATGACTATGAATTAGAGTATGATCCTGGACAGGACCTTGATGTACCAGGAAGCAGAAACACAACAGTAACAGTTGTTCATAAAGTTTCAGGTGAGCGGATTCAAGTACAGGTTCCTGTGACAATCACGTGGGGGCATACCGTGCTTTTCAGAGGAGAGAACAATACTTCTGCTGGAGCCTTGGCCTATCTTCCGGAGGAAAAGAGACTTGTGGCCCGCCGTGGAGATTATGCACAGGCAGCCCCAATCCACCCAAATTTTCCAGATTTATATTACTCATTAGAAGTGTTAAGAAATACTGAATTAAAACAAGCACTCAATGATTTAAACACAGTTACTAGTTATGAGGCCGCCGGAAATAGAAATGTAAACGAGCATGTCCGTGATATTGGAACGATTTCTATTGAACATGGGGATATCCTAAAAGTCTATCATGCAGAAGCTAATGAACAATTTCGTTTGAGGATCTTTAGAAATGAAACTGGGAGTGCATTGTCTCATAGAAACAATATTGCTTATCTAGAATTAACGCCCACAGGTTACCGCCAAGTATTACTTGATCGAGTAACGCCTCGCACAGGGACAATTAGTCGAAATATGACTGATGATCAATTAGATCAACAAGCTGCGTCTTATTTAAATTTAAGCAACGCACCAATCGTTGAAGTCGTTGGGTTCACTAGATATCCAGACCGTTCAACAGTAGGACAGACGACAGGAACGATTCAAGTCCAAGAAAAATTAAGTAATGGGAACTACGTCCAAATGACGTATGATGTACCCTTTACTGTTCATCAAGGATTAGAAGCCGCTCCTGTGGCACAATCTTTAACTTTAGGAGAATCTCTTGATTTAGAAAAAGCAGTGGGCGAAGTGAAGTATAATAACACTGTGTTGGCAAGGGATGCCTATGAGTTAGAGTATAATCCTGAGCAAGACCTTGACGTACCAGGAAGCAGAAACACAACGGTGACCATCATTCATAAAGCTTCTGGTGAACGAATCCAAGTAAACATACTCGTTACAATTACGTGGGGAGAAACACTTCTTTTTAGAGGGCATGCGGATCGTTCTGCAGGTGCCTTAGCCTATTTACCTGGGGAAAATAAATTGGTAGCTCGGCGCGGCGATTATACCGCAGCGGCGCCCATCCATCCTAGCTTTCCAGATTTGTATTACTCATTAGCAGTATTGAGAAATACGGAATCAAAACAAGCGCTTAGTGAGTTGAACACAGTTACTAGTTATGAAGCTGCTGGAAACAGAAATGTAAACGATCATGTCCGTGATATTGGAACGATTTCCATTACACATGGAGATATTCTAAAGGTTTATCACGAAGAACCAAATTTCCGATTAAGGATTTTCAATAATGAAGTAGAAGGTGCGTTGTCTCACAGAAACAATATTGCTTACCTAGAATTGACGCCCACAGGTTACCGTCAAGTATTGCTTGATCGAGTAACACCTCGGACAGGGACGATTAGTCGAAACATGACCGATAAACAGTTAGACCAGCAAGCTGCTTCTTATTTAAATCTAACAGGTACACCAACTGTCGAAGTCGTTGGATTCACTAGATATCCAGATCGATCGACAGTAGGTCAAACGACAGGAACGATTCAAGTTCAAGAGAAATTAAGCAATGGCAACTATGTACAAATGACGTATGATGTTCCATTTACTGTGACGGTTGGTTTAGAAGCATCCGCTGTTGCACAAACATTAAACCTGGGTGAAACACTTGATCCAAGTCAAGTAGTCGAAAACGTTAAATATAATAGCCAACCCTTATCTACCAATGACTTTGAAGTAAAAATCAGCGGAAATGGAATCATGAATTTAGTTGGTAGTCGTACAATTAACGCGTCCATCACACATAAAGCAACGACGGAGACTATTGAAGTGGAAATTCCTGTAAATATCCAATGGGGGAATACGCTGCTTTTGAAAGGGACAAGTCGTCACGAAAGTTTAGGACTTTCATTAATAAGAGCTGGCAATCAACTACAATTGATTGGAACAAAGGGTTCAGAAGACAGAAATCTTCAGCTTCATACAGGGCTCTTTTTAGACACTGCTTATTTGAAAATAGGCTTGATTTCAGGACAGCAGAATATAGCACTGAATTTACCAAACTATCAGAGAAACTTTACGTATTATGGTCGAGACTATAAGTTTGATATCATAGATGATTTCGGTGTAAATACTGTTCAAGTAGGAGATGTTGTAGAGGTATACCATCAAGAATCGTTAAGTGCTGGCAGAATGATTAGTTTGTATACCGATGGTGTTGAAGCAGATATTCATCCAACTAATCGATTGGTAAATCAAACAACTTATTATGAGACTACGAACGATGGATTGAGCTTATTATTTATCAATCAATTAACTCCTAAAAACGCAACGATCTCGCAAACGATGAGTGACCATCAGTTAGATGCAGCAGCAGAAACATATCTTGAGTTTGGTAGTGCAAAAAATGTCGAAGTCGTTGGATTCACTAGATATCCGGATCGTACAACAGTAGGTCAAACGACAGGGACGATCCAAGTACAAGAAAAATTAAGCAACGGCAACTTTATCCAAAAGGAATATGAAATTCCTTTTACGGTGCAGGGAGTACGAATGCTGACAGATGTTCCAGCATTCGATTTTGGAACGATCCAAAAAAGCAGCTTCTCTCAAACAATTTCAGCAAAAACAGAAAATCAAACTAGTTTAAGTCTCCAGCTTGCTGATTTTATTGGAGAAAACAACTGGTCGCTTCAAGTGTATCAAAGTCCTTTCCAAGACTCTCAAGGAAATTCGCTAAAAGGGGCTGGAATAACCTTGAATAATATTTCTGTTAAAAGCGATCAAGAGAATGCTCTTCATTTTCCAGAATCTTTAGTATTGGACACACAGCCAACAGAATTACTCAGTTATCAAGCTCCAAATGCCGGAAATGATGTTATGAGAGGATATACGAATATTTACTTTGGGAATGAAGGAACTGCAGGTGTCCATTTAAATATCCCTTCCACAACACTAGCAAATGAAGATACTTATAAAACAACTATCAGCTGGGAGCTAGTAGCCGATCCTAGTCAAGGGGCGAATCAATATGATGAATAAGTGGAAAAAATGCAGTGTTGTATTTCTTTGTATGTTATTTGTCTCTATTTTTGTATCTAAACCTGTCTCTGCGGAAGAGATTCGTGCAGAAGACAGATATACAAATAAAGTGACCGTACGTTTTGTACCCCAAAAGACTTCCGAATTACCAAAGACGAGCGAACTATCTTCTCAAACATTAGAAAAAATCGGATTAGCATTGATTTCATTAGTGGCAATTGGCTGGCTGAACAAAGTCTCTAAGTCAACGAATGAAGAATGAATGAAAAATAATACAAATGAAAAACAGAATATAGAATAAACATGAATAGATGATAGAGAAAAATCCCAACGTTTCTAAACTTACCATACCTCACCAAGAATAATTTATCTAACAGTCGAAAACTTTTCAGTACCTTATTGGCGCTGGAAAGTTTTTTATTGGAGTTTATACAAAAACAAAGTGTATGCCAGACAATCTGTTTATTGAATAGTGTTATTATATAAAATAAAATTATTATAAATTAATGGAAATTACATTTAAGCAACTCGTATAATTTGTAATTGACTTTTTTTTTATAAAAATAACTGTTATTCTCTTTCGTAATAAACTAATGAGGTGAGTGTATGAGAAGAATATTAAACAAAGTAGACCAGCGGCACTTAAGATTATTGGAAATACTCTGGGGACATGGATGGAAACGTATCACTGAAACAGCAAAGATACTTAAAGTAACGGAACGTACCCTTAAAAAGGATATCCAAGTAATCAATGATTTTATACAACCTCTATACTTGGAGACTACAGATAAGGCAGAAATATACTTACATACACAACCAGAACAAGGAAAAAGCTATGTATATGCGAAAATATTGGCGAAAAGTTGGGAGTTTTCTCTAATTGAATATTCTTTTTAAAAGACTTCTCAGATTTGTATGACTTTTGTGAAATGAATTTCTTTTCTGAAGAAACAACGAGAAAAAGAATGCGCAGATTAAATACGGTGCTCAAAGAAAAAGGATTTTCTTTTGATACTTCGGGACATCTGATTGGATCAGAGCACACGTTAAGGAATTTTATGGCCCAATTTATGATAGAAAAATATGAACATGTTTTTTATGTATGTGACAGAAAACAGATGAATCTAATCAATGAACTTGTTGATTATTTTTTATTGAAAAATCTCCCTAAAATAGATGCCTCCTTTTTTTACTATGGCGAATTGAATCGTCTGAAAATGAGTATCTATTTGTCAATCAAACGAATCCAACTAGGACATTATATTGTGCAAAAAACTGTGAACGAAAAGAAACAAATAGATATAGTAGTTGAAAAAAACTTAGCAAAAAAATTTGAAGAACAGTTCCACATACCTCTGACGGATAACAATATTCAGGATTTGTTTTATCTAGCTATCGAACAATTGCAAGTCAGCAGTTTTGAAGATTTGCTGCTTGTAACAGAAAAAAGTAAAAAAGGACAAAATCTGCTGAATCGCTTGTTAGATTTGATCCATGAACTAGAAGAGGTTTTTGAAATCGCATGCACGAATAAAGAACAGCTGTTGATTAAACTATACCGAGTATTATCTATCAGCGGACCATACTATATTATTTACGACAAAATCCAGGATTTCTTTGTTGGGATTTCTTCTGAATGTAATTTTGTCGTTGATTTTTTAGAACAGAAAATTGAAAAGCAGCTCC
Source organism: Enterococcus faecalis 13-SD-W-01 (assembly GCA_000415185.1). Lineage (GTDB taxonomy): Bacteria > Bacillota > Bacilli > Lactobacillales > Enterococcaceae > Enterococcus_B > Enterococcus_B faecalis_A. The sequence continues at coordinate 48,648 of KE351647.1, read as the reverse complement.
TAGATGGGAAAAATGATTCCCAATTGACACATCAAATCATCTTCGAATTATTGACAAGCTGGAATGGCTTGCTCGAGCAAATCAAAAGTTTCATGCCGAAAATCCGGGCATGTTTATTTTTAGATTCTACTAAAGAACATGCCGAATTCTTAAAAGATAAATTAGGACATCATCTTCACCCGCGCTTCGTTTTTGAAATTGCCAATGTGACGATGACAGAAAATCTGATAGAAAATGCAAGCAACTATGATTGCATATTGACCAATGTATCTTGTTTAAAACTCTCAAATATACCAGTTATTTCCATATCTAATTATGTGAATGCAGCTGAACTTGATTTATTACTCAAATTTTACGAGAACAATGTAACGACATGGGACAAGATTTCCCCTGAAAGTATCAATAATGATCATGTTTAGGTAAAAAAATTCCGTTTTTTGGAAATTTTATGCCTTTTAAGCGCTTTACTGGTGTTCTATATTATAAGTGTAATGTTATTAAAATAATTTTAAAGTAGAAAAGGGGAGTTTAAGATGTTTTTGAGTAAAAAAAAGGTAAGTGCAGTGTTATTAACAGTTGGTATTGCCGGAGCATTTTTTATGAATGGAGATGTTGCTGATGCGCATGGGTACGTTGAAGCTCCAGCAAGCCGCGGTTACCAAGGTTCGCTGGATAAAGAATCTTCCATTTTAGGATATGATAAAGCCTTCGAACTTTATGGAGCAGTTATCAATAATCCTCAATCATTAGAGGCACGCAAAGGATTTCCTGAAGCGGGACCTGCTGATGGGAAAATTGCTTCAGCAGAAGGCGGACTTGGTCAAATCAATGACTTTGTTCTAGATAATCAAACAGCAGATCGTTGGAAAAAACAAGATATCAAAACAGGTCCTTTAAGTGTTACTTGGCATTATACGGCTGCTCACAGTACAACAAAATGGCACTACTACATGACTAAACCAGGATGGGATCCAAATAAACCACTTGCCCGCAGTGAATTTGAAGAAATCGGCGTAATTAATCATGACGGCTCAGCAGCATCGAATAACTTGACACATCAAATCAATATTCCTGAAAATCGTTTAGGCTACCACGTGATTTTAGCTGTTTGGGACGTAGCAGATACACCAAATGCTTTCTACAATGTTATCGATGTGAATGTGACACCAGATGGAAATATTCCAACAACACCAGCAACGCCAACTGGTTTGTCAGCCTCCTCTGTTACAGCAACAACTGCGGTTCTGAATTGGCGTGCACAAACGGATGCAGTTTCCTATAACGTTTATCGTGATGGGAAATTGGTTAAAAATGTAACAAATCCAAGCTATGCAGACAGCAATTTAACGCCAGAAACTTCTTACAACTATCAAATTGAAGCAGTAGGAAGAACAGGTTTAGTTTCAGAAAAAAGCAGCGTTCTTACTATCACAACTAAATCAGATTCAGAAACGGAAATACCAACAGCACCTTCTGGCTTACATGCAATGGGAACAACAACAAATAGTGTTGATTTAATGTGGTCACCTTCTTCACACACACAAGGAATCAAAGAGTATCAAATTTTCAGAAATGAAAAACTTGTGGCAACAACAGCAGATACTCGTTATACAGACAGCGATTTAACAAGTGATACAGCGTACAATTATTACGTGACAGCTGTTAGCAGCACTGGTGAAATCTCGGAAGCAAGCAATGTACTAACTGCCAGAACACAAAAAGAAGAAACACCTGGAGAATACCGTGAGTGGAAAGCTGGTACTTTCTCATCTCCTGAAACATATACAACAGGAGAAATGATTTCTTACAAAGGCAGCAACTATCGCGTGATTCAAACACACGTGAACTATGGCGATACAACTTGGGCGCCAGATCAAGCACCAACTTTATTTCAAGTAGTAAAATAAGTTAAGTAATGCAGGAGGTCCTCGCACCTCCTGTTTTTTTGTGTAAAAGATTTTTGGACTTAAAAATCCATATTCAACTTGTATTTTTCAAAAAAACGAGTATACTATTCTTTAAATGTTGCAAATGCAACAAAAAGGAGAAGCGATGACAGAAGTACTTAGAGATATCGGTGTGATTTCTAGAGCCCTGGATTCAATTGCCAATATCGAGTTCAAAGACTTGGACTTGACGCGAGGACAATATTTGTACCTCGTTCGCATCAAAGAAAATCCTGGGATCATCCCAGACCACTTGGCAGAAATGATCAAAGTCGATCGTACAACGGCCTCTCGAGCAATCCAAAAGTTGGAGAAAAATGGTTTTATTGAAAAAAAGAACGACCAAACGAACAAAAAAATCAAACGGCTGTATGTTACGGAAAAAGGTGCAGAAGGTGCGGCATTTATTCTTAGAGAAAATGAGTATTCCAATCGTACCGCATTGCAAGATTTTACTACAGAAGAAGCAGAAGAATTTTCGAGATTATTGAAAAAAATGAAAAGAAACGTTGAAAAAGATTGGGACTACATCAAGGATGGCAACAAACGGATTTATTAAAGGGGGTGGAAAGATGTCGAAAGAATTGATTCGTTGTGAAGCACAGGATCTTTTCGCGCTGCAAGAATTGAGTATCGAGACCTTCGAAGAGACTTTTGCTGCACAGAATCAGCCAGAAAATCTGAATGATTACTTGAAACGAGCATTTACTTTAGAAAAGCTTGAAGCAGAATTGAACGATCCAGAATCGTTTTTCTACTTTTTGAAAAAAGACAGCCAAACTGCTGGTTATTTGAAATTGAATATTGGCGCGGCGCAAAGTGAAGAACAAGGGGCAGATGCCTTGGAAATTGAACGGATCTATCTCAAAAAAACGTATCAGCGGATGGGTCTGGGAGAATATTTAATAAAAGAATCAGAAGAAAAAGCAAAACAATTGCAGAAAAAAAGAGTTTGGCTTGGTGTCTGGGAGGAAAATAGCCCAGCACGCTCCTTTTATGAAAAGATGGGTTATCATGCATTTTCCGCCCATACTTTTATGATGGGAACAGATAAGCAAACGGATATATTGTTAGAAAAAAAGATAAGAGGAGCCATTTAAAATGAAAAAATTTATTGTTGATCCAGAATTTTGGGAACTATTTCCTGAAGCAGCCATCCATGTATTGGTTGTTGAAAATATTGATAACAAAGCTGACACAGAAAAAGAAGCAGCGTACACTGAATTATTAGCGCAGGGGAAAAAGGAAGCACGAAAATTTTTAGGTGAAGAAACCTTTAGTCAAAATTCTGTCATTGAGCAATGGCGAAATGCGTTCAGCCAATTCAAAACGAAAAAAGGCGCCCGTTCTTCAATCGAAGCATTATTAAAAAGAGTCAGCCAAGACCGCGATTTTTATCCAATCAATCCGTTGGTAGATATATATAACAGTGTATCTATGAAATACGCAGTTCCTTGCGGGGGAGAAGATTTAGAAGCAATCAGCGGCGATTTGCATTTAGGAAAAGCAGCTGGCGGAGAATCATTCTTTCCATTGGGTGCCGAAACAGATGCACCAGCACTTCCAGAAGAAATCATTTACTTTGATGATGAAGGAGCAGTGTGCCGATGCTTGAACTGGCGGGAAGCGCAACGAACAATGCTTCAAGAAACAACGAAACAAGCAGTCTTAGTCATTGAGGCAGTTAACGAAGAACAAGATCAACGTGCTGCGCAAGCGATGCAAGAATTAAAAGAATTGATTGTACAACATCTAGGTGTTGAAGGGAAAAGTTATACAGCGACAAAAGAAAATCCAGAAGTTCCTTTGGTATAAAAAGTGGTTGAATAGCTGATTTCTTAGATAGAATAAAAAGCAGCAAAACATGAAAAATGTTTTGCTGCTTTTAGTGTTTGGTGCGGTTCGTTTATAACCTCCCACTAAACGGTGTTTTCTCAGTTGTTCCTCGACATTAAGCTTTCTGATTGAAAAATATGAGAAGCTATTTCCCAATCAGAAAGAGAATTAATGCTGTGAAACACGAAGAATGGAATGATTCGATGTCTAATAGTACCTACTTGGTGTTCGGAACAGAACACTGAGAAAACGACCTCTCATTAAACGGTGTTCGAGAGCTAGCTCCTTAACGATAAGCTTTTATCAGAAAAAATGTGAAAAGCCATTTTCCCTGATAAAAGAGTCTTATCGCGTTGGAGCTGAACAGCTCTCTCACAACCTCTATCCACGGTGTTCAAAAAGCTGCCCCTCGGTATTAAGCTTTTCAAAGTGAAAATATGAAAAGCTATTTCCACTTTGAAAAGAGTCTTAATACTCGGGACAAAACGCTTTTTTCACAACCTCTAATTAATAATCTGCTCACTTACATACTGCGCATAAAGCGGATGTTTTTGGATAAGCTCGCCATGCGTTCCGTGCCCGGTGATTTGCCCTTTTTCGATAAAATAGATTTGATCTGCATCAACGATTGTCGACAGGCGGTGCGCGATGACTAAGGTTGTGCGTCCTTCCATCAATTGTTCTAAAGCACGCTGCACTTTTTCTTCAGACTGGGAGTCCAGACTGGCTGTAGCTTCATCAAGCATCAAGATTTTTGGATCACGTAAAAATGCTCGAGCAATAGCAATGCGCTGTTTTTGTCCGCCAGATAACTTCACGCCGCGTTCGCCGATCTCTGTTTCTAATTGTTCAGGGAAATCTTTAACAAATGCATCTGCATAGGCTAAAGATAAGCCGTGCCAAAGTTCTTCGTCAGATAACGTACGATCAAGTCCATATTGCAGATTTTCACGGATGCTTCCAGCAAAAACTGCACTATCTTGAGAAACATAACCGATTTGTTTCCGCCAATTCGATAAGCGTATATCACGGATATCTTGACCGCCAATAGTTAGTTTTCCGCTAGTTGGCTGGTAAAAACGTTCCAGCAAAGCAAAAATAGTCGATTTCCCGCCGCCGCTTGGTCCTGCAAAAGCAATGACAGAGTTGGGGGCTGCTTTGAAAGAAATATTTTGCAGTACAGGATGTTCTTCATCGTAACGGAAAGACACATTTTCAGCGCTGATTTCTTGACCTGTGACATCAACTTCTTTGCCTTGATCAGCTAGTTCGATCTCTGTTTGCAAAATTTGTTCAATACGTTCGGTTGCTCCCATGGCTTTTGGCACTTGAGAGAAGAACATTGCAAGACTTGCTACCGGCATGATGATATTGAACAGGTATAAAAGAAAGGCAATCAACTCACCACTGGTTAATGAACCAGCTTGCACGCGAACAGCGCCATAGCCTAATACTCCAACGAATAAACCAAGCATCGTCGTCATCATGATCGGCTGCAAAACAGCTTCGACTTTTGCATCTTTGACTCCTAGTGAAAAAATCCGGTTTACAAGCGCATGACCATTTTCTGATTCGAATTTTTCACCGTTACTTGATTTGATCAAACGAATCTCTGATAATTTTTCGCTGGCCTCGCCGTTAAAATCAGCGGTTGCTGCTTGAAGCTGTTTTCCTATTTTTGACATGATTTTACCAATTGGCATCATGATCAGTCCGATGATCGGTACCGATAAAAACATGATCGAAGCCATTTTCCAGTCCATGATAAACAAGATGATCATAGAACCGACTAATTGGATCGCGCCCGTGATGAAGTTTGGAAATTGCGAACTGACAAGGTCTTTGATAACTGTTGTGTCATTGACAAGGCGAGAACTGCTTTCGCCAGATTTGTGGTCGTCAAAATAACTGACAGGCAATTTCAATAAGTGGTTCCACAATCTTTCCCGTAATGTTTTTACAGCACTTTCGCCAACAAAACGCAGAAAATAGCTGCCAAGTGTTCCAAATCCTAGCTGAGCAGCAAATGCTAAGATAAGGACGATAAGCATTTTGCCATCGATTTTTGCTAACTGGCTAGTGTCGATCAGCCCTTTTGTTAATTGCGGGACGATCAAACTTGCGCCGCTCGTGGCTAAACTAAGGAGCAAGCCTAAAGCGAAAAGCCCTTTTTTAGGATTGACGCTGTTGATCAATTTGATAAAGTCTTTTAATTTAAATGTTTTGGCTTTTGCCGTTTTGTCTGCTGCTGCAGGATTCATTTGTTCCAATTTTTTTCCTCCTAAGAGCTGCTAAGGCAGTCTTACACATAATTCTGAAAATAATGACCGTTTGGATTTAAAAATCTTTCCAGTCATCTTCAGTTGGTTCTTGATTTCTGTCTTTTGGATCATATCGATCAGGTTTTTGTCCGCCTTCTTGCCAAAATGGAGGGAAGGGGCGAGAGCCGTTTGGTGGAAATCCGCCATGGTGGTTTCTTCCAAAACGATGCATATTACGGAATTCTTCTCTCATTTCTTTTTTGAGGTTCTTTCGATCTTCTCGAGACATGTTCCGCCAGTTCTCATCCATCTTTCTTCGTATATTTTTCCGTTCTTCCCGCGACATGTTTCGCCAATCTTCACCGCGTTGTTCAAAAAATATTTGTCTAAGATCCTGCATTTGGCGCAAACGATCGATAGGATCTGCAAAACGTTCAGATTGCTGCTGGAATTTTGGGTCCCAGCCATCGATGATCTTTGTTAGAGAAGCTTGGAACTGCTCTTGTTCGTCCTTGTCGAGACCAGCAAAAAAGGCTTCGCTTTGCGTATGATTATTATATTCTGCTGCTTTTTCTTTGCCTTTTTCTGTTAGATAAACGCGTTTGAGCCGTTTGTCTGTTTCGTCTTCTACACGATAGACTGTTTCATTCATTTCCATTTTTTTGATTAATTCTGCTAATGAACTTGGCCGAATATCAAGAATCTCTGCTAAATGGCTCTGAATCAATCCGTCTTCTTCTTTCAAAATGACCAATACTCGTTGCTGTCCAGAAAACTTTTCTTTTCTTTCCTGCATGAACATCTCGCTTGCTGCATGGACAAAGCGTAATTGTTTTAGTAAGTCGTCAGTAAATCTGCTCATAAAAATAGCCTCTTTCTTTTTTGTTAGGTACCTAACTTGTTGCTTCGCTTTGCATTATAGTTCGGTACCGAACGAAATGTCAAATGTTTTTTATTTTTTTTACTTAAAAAAATTAGACAAGAAAACTTTATTTTTACATAACGTTGTTATTTAAAAGCGCTTTTTTATTAATTTCAAAATAATACAAATTACATATTGACTATAGTTTATCAGTAAAATATAATTTAGTTAATTTGGATTTAATATTTTGTTCCATTTTTTATTTTAAAAAGAAAAATAATAACACTTTTTTTAATAAAAATAGTTATAAATAAAGCTTTGAATAACAGGTTTTATAAAGGAATACCAGTTGATATTGCTGTTGTAAAAATTTCGTTAGTTTTTTTATTTTTTGGATTTGGAATAACTGCATGTATTCGTTTTCATTTAATCGTATTTTAATATTTGAGGCTAGTAAGAATCGGGTTTGTTTTTCATTTTTTTCTGTAAAAATAAATTTTTGGTTCTTAGTTATTTTTTAGGGTGGGGGCGTGGGGGAAGTTTCTTATTGAAGGAGGTGAATAAATGAAAAAATGGCTGTTTGGAAAATCAGTTTTTGCAGTGTTAGTCAGTTTGGTAGCAAGTAACGGAATTCCTGTAACAGCAAGTAGTCATGGAACAAATTCAGAAGGAACCGTACGTCTTGAAGAAAATCGGCAGACGACAGATCCAAAAAATCCAACTGATCCTTCGAGACCGCAGCAGCCAGATCCGAATAATCCGCCGACAAATAATCGCGGCCCTTTGTCACTTGATGTTGCGCCAAAAGGTTTTTATTTCGGCAACCAGAAAATGTACCATACAGAGCATGAATATCAAGCGCAAGGAAAAGAAAATCATATCCAATATCTGCAAGTATCAGACAATCGGGATGAAGGGATTTACGGCTGGATGGTAAAAGTTCGGCAAGATGGCTATTTGAGGGATGAAGAGTCAGGGCATGAACTAAAAGGAGCAGTGCTCACGCTGCCTAAAGGAGGAGTTAGAAATAGCAATGACAGCAAAGAATCAGGATTAAGGGGGGAGTCAGTCGAAATAACGAAAGAAGAGCAGACGATTTTTAGTGCGCCGGCAGACAAATCTGTAAAAGCAGGAAAAGCCACTTCTACGTATTTCTGGCAGTCGCAAGAAGCCACATTGACAATTCCAAGAAACACCGCAAGAGCAGGAGAGTACTCAAAAAAAATTTATTGGATCTTAATGGATGGAGGTCCAGAAAATTAAACTAAAAATGAAAGAGGTAATAGAAAATGAAAAAATTGAAATTAGCAGCAACGGGGATGTTGTTGGCAGGAATGTTCGCAGTAAATAGTACAGTAACAGTTTTAGCAGCAGATTCGACAGCAGAAGTAGGTTTGACTGAAAATCAAGGTGGCGGATCAGGGCCAACAGATCCAACAGATCCAACAGATCCAGGACAGCCAAATCCAGAACCAGTCGATCCAACACCAGAAACAGGACCGCTGATTTTGAAAGTTGTTCCGCGTTTTAACTTCGGTACGCATGAAATCGAACAAACTGGGGGAACTTACGACGATACTGAACAAAACACAAACTATATCGAAGTACGCGACAATCGAGAAGCTGGAACGAATGGATGGTCCGTTACCGTTTCTCGTACTGAATTTGCTGACGGGCAAAATACATTGACAGGTGCTTCGATCGAGCTTCCAGCAGGTGTGGTTCGGAACAGTATCGCAAGTAGCCCACAAGGAAATAGTACAACAGCTGACCCTGTTGATGCAACTGCTATTCGCTCAACTTCTGGAGAAATCCCAGTCACAGGAAGCTCATTGACTATTTTAGAAACCCTTGTGAATAATGATACAGTAGGAAAAGGGATTACTACAAGCAATATCATTGAAAATAGTCCAGCAAAATTAAAAATCGCACCTGGAACAGCTAAGACAGGTACCTTTACTTCAACTATCACGTGGACAGTGACAGCAGCACCATAGATTTTTTAGCGATCAGACAAAATCAATTGGTTGGAAAGGAAGATTACCGTGCGAAAGATTCAGCGATTTTTTTCAGCGCTTATCATTGTGGCTGCTATCCAGTTTGCCCCTTTCGTCTACGCGGAAGAAGAAGGTGAGAGTGCTGGCTACAGTGTAGCGAAAGTCACACCAGATGTACCTCAAGTAAATGAATCAAGTGCGTTTTACGATTTGTTGGTAAAACCTGGCGAAGAATTCACGATCAAAGCAGAATTGAACAATCATGGTTCAGAAAATGTGACAGTTCGGATGGGTGTGTTTACTACCTATACAAATGATAATGGGGAAATCAATTATTCTGCTGCGCTCCCTGAAGAAGACCGAGATGAAAGTTTAGAAATACCTTTTGAAGACATCGCAGAACTTGAAGGCGACAACCCTGTAACACTAAAAGCAGGAGAAAAAAAGACGGTCTCTATGGCGGTCGCGGTGCCTAAAGACGCTGCAGAAGGTGTTATTTTAGGGTCATGGTATTTTGAAAGAGAAATCAAAGACAGTCAAAAAACATCTTCAGGGATCACGATCGAGAATCGTTTTGCCTATGCAATGGCTGTGAAATTGACCGTCCAGCAAGAAATCGAAACACCAAATTTGAATCTTTTGAGCGCTGCACCTGGATTGAACAACTATCGCAAAGTAATCAATGCCAATGTGCAAAACGATCAACCGGCGATTATCTCTAATTTGGATTTTGACGGAAGGATCACGAAAAAAGGAAGTGACCGCACGCTTTATTCAGGAAGTCTGACGAACAGACAAATGGCGCCGAATTCCAATTTCAACATCCCCTTTTTCCTAGAGCAGGCTCAATTAGCTCCAGGCGATTACACGCTTCATCTATCTGCAGTGACGACAGATGAGAAGTGGGACGAGAAAACGTGGGAATGGACAGAAGATTTTACCATCACAAGAGAAGAAGCGCAAAAACTGAATAAAGAAGCGATCAATGATCCTGAACCAGAGGCAGAAAACAATCCGTTGATTTATGTTCTGATCGCTATCATTGCTGTACTTGCTGTTCTCTTATTTATTGTTTTGATACGCCGAAAAAAAGAGCGTAAAAACTAAAGAAAGAAGGGAAAGCCGTGAAACATGTATTTCGAGTAATCTGTTGTGCACTGCTGTTCCATTCCATTCTTTTTCCTCCAGTCTTTGCAGACGCTGCTGATGCAGTCTCAGAAGCAGCAATCACTTTATCTGGTTGGGGAGATAAATCGGACGAAAAAGCAGGAGAACAAAAGATTTCAGCCGGTATCTCGGAAGCAAAACCATTGCCGAAAACAGGAACAGCTTCCAGCAGATCCATGTTCTTTTTGGGGCTGGTACTGCTTTCAGTCATGTTCATTGCTGTTTTTAGAAGGCAAAGGGGAGAAAAAAATGAAAAGCAAGATTTTTAAAAGCATGATGTGTTTTTTACTGCTTTGCCATTCTTTGTCAGGAACAGTAATGGTTCTTGCAACAGAAAATGAACAAAGCAATTTTGCACAAGAAACATTGCCCGAAAATACAGCCGATATTTCTGCAGATGATCAGAATGCTGTAAATGGGACAACTACTTCTTCCGTTGAAAAAGAAAAAAATACTGAGACATCGGGAGAAAAAACAGAAATCGATGAAACTGCAACGGAAAATGGAACAGAAAATGGAACAGAAAATACTGAAGAGTCATCGGAAGAAACGACAGAGAATGCAGATGTAGAAACGACAGAGTCAACCAATGAAGAGACAGCAGAAAATGAACCCGCTTCTGATGCCGTGCCGCTTAATACATTGGATATGGCGACGCCGACAACTAGACAGCTGCCGGTTCAATCTGTGACAGCAGGAGAATTCAGCAATGTGAGCTATTTTGATGTTGGAACCTTCAATCAGTGGACCAATGCATTGACTACCAGCAACAATAATCAAAATGAAATCACCTATATCAATTTGACAGCTAATATCACATTAGATACAGCAACGAGTTCGATTATCGGAACCTCGAATCGCACGTATCATTCTACCCGCTCAGGTAAAAAATTAGTTGTCAACGGAAATGGGCATACCATTGACTTGCGGATTCGCCACCTTCGTTTTATAGGAACGAGCTGGGATGTCGTTTTCCAAAATATCAATTTGCAAAGTGCTAATGAATGGGGCGTGATCAACGGGTATGATTCAGCCAATCGAGGGACGTACACGTTCCACAATGTCACCCATTATGGACATCAGCTATATGAAGGTTCAAGAGGACGAGTGATTCTTTCTGGGACGACTTCTACAGTAATGTCTCCTAATGGCAACTACACTTCTTTTACAGGAGAGAATGTTCGGCTGAATTCTGCATACGGAAGTGGAAACGGAAATATAGAAGCTGGAGAAATCTACATCAAGGCGGGATCGAATTTAACGATTGAAAACAGTCATCTAGGTTCAAGCCTTGCTGTTTTTCGAGATGGAAATATCTTTTTTGAAGAAGGTGGAACGACTTCGCTCACCATCGACAATTTAACGTCCAATTCTCTAGGATGGAATTCTTGGACAGGTACCCGAGATTATTCTGTCGCTTCGATGTCAATTACCAATCAAATCGTTTCTGGCGCGCAATGGGCAGCAAATGAACGGCCGGCTGGTTCTGCTCTTGTCGACTTGCAAAATAGTATTTATATTGCGGATAATACTCAAGTGACGATTCGCAACGGAGTACAGCGAAGAAACTTTCCAAGTGCTATCCAAATCGGTCATTCTGGCGGACGTTTTCATGTTGGAGAAAACGCTGATGTGGATATTTTGATTGAAGAAGATGCAGGAAACGACAATACGACGAACTGGTCAATGCGAGGAAACAGCCAGACACCGGTATTCTTTACCCATGATATACCGATCGAATTGAAAGACAATGCAAGTTTCAGACTTGTTGTCGGTCAACTTGCTAGTACTGGGACACTTTTAAATGCGCAAGGGCCCGCTTTTCGAGCGGGGAATGGCGGAAATGCCAACTTTTCCTTAACACTTGGAGAAAATGCTCATTTTGAAATAAAATCGACGAGCTCCGCTGCGTTAATACAAGCCAATAAAAATGGTTCGACCATCAATGTAGGGAATCAAGCTGTTTTAGATTTGGAAAGCAGGGCGACGGTCAATCCTATTTTATTCAGTTTGCCAAATGCGCAATTGAACGTGCCAGGAAGCGGGAATTACATTCATCGAATCAGCCAATGGAATAACGGAAATAGAGATCCAAACATACCATCTTTTCAATTTGAGCCGCTGGATCAAACGAGTATCCCGATTCAAGGAACGACTTTAGGCAATGTGTCAACTCAGCTGGCCGATGGTTTTGACGATTCTGTTCCAAGTGTGGCAGATTATTTCCGAACAAATATCAACGCTTTAAGTCAGCGGTGGAAAATCGAACCAATCGTTTTCAATGTCAAAACGATTGAAGATATTACCAATGAAACTAAATCGACTTACACAGTAAGAGGAACAGCTGAACCACCAGGAGGGTATGTGTCATTGTCTGGCGGACCTTTTGATAACTCTTCTTTGACAGATGACCAAAAGAAAGTACGTATTCAATCAAATGGTACATTTGAATGGACTGGCGCACTTGATCGACCATTTTATTGGGGCGAAACCATCAGAGTCACTTACGTTGGGCACACGGGGAATTTCCATGAAACAACTGTTAAAGACGTAACCAAGCCTACTGGTGTCGGACGAACGATCCATGTGAAAGAGCAAGAAACGACACCTGCAGCAAAAGATTTCATTGCCAGCGTAGAGGATACAAATGCTTTAGAAACAGATAAAGATAAGTTTGGCTATCGTTTTTTAGGAACCACGATCCAAGATGGCATGCCGGCAGGAATCTTCAATGGAAAAGATGTCCAAGAATTCGAAGATCAAATCATTATTGATGATACGCGGGGAAATGAATCGGATCCTGTTGATGTCAAACTAGTTGTTCACAAAAGATCGACGATTGATGAAATCAAAGCAGCAGATATTTCTGTCCGTTTGAGTGATGTGTCGAGCTTTACGCCAAACAGTCCAGAATATGCTGAATACTTGATTCGTTCAGCAGGTGGGAGCGCCACTACGATCATAAATGGTGAACTTGTTGATTTGTCTTCCTCAATTGAAGTGGAAAACTTAGCAGCGGTTCCTAACAATGTGGGTGGTCCGTATCCTGTAAAATTGGTCGTAAGAAAAACAGCACAAAATCAGTTAGCAGACGATTTGGAAATCGAGGTAAACTTGACGATCCGTTCGAATCTCATCAAGCCTAGAGATCCTTCGTTGGAGAATCCAGACAATCCAGAAAACGGCGGAACAGGCGAAAATGGTGAATTGCGGATCGATTATGTGCCGACTGCTTTTGATTTTGGCGAAACAGAGATTGAATGGAAAGAAAGAAGTATTAATGCTGTTGGGACAAATGATCAATGGGTCCAAGTAGCAGATGAGCGTACCAATGCTACTGGTTGGAAACTTCAAGCAGCAGCAACAGACTTTATTGCAAATGATGATCGCTTAACAGGTGCATATCTGACAATTCCAGCTGGCGATCTCTACAATCGGAGAACGACTTCAACGTTGAATCCAGCAGGTTTATCCTCACAAGGAGACGTAGCCTTGTCTACTTCACCAACGACGATTTTCAGCGGTGCTGGAGAAAATTCCAAAGATGAATCAACGTATGTCTGGCAGCAAGACCAAGTGAAACTAACGATTCCAGCTGGCCAAGGAAAAGTTGGACGAAATTATCAAGCTACGATCACTTGGACGCTGACGGCGGGAGTAACGAATTAAAGATTTTCTATTTTAAAAAAAGCTGCAGCTGTTTTTAAGCGCAAGGAGAATCGCCGCAAAGGCATCTCTTTGCGCTTTTTTTGAAAATTATTATAAAAAAATTTGTATATACATAGGATTAGAGAAAAATTTTTTTAAGTTAGGATTTTCAATTGACTTTGAATATCGCTTTTTTTATTATGAAATTGTTTATTTTGGTCGTTTTCATTTTCTGAAAATGTTTGTTTTTTTCTAAAATAAGTAGGATCTATAAAAGTTTCACCAACTTTTTAGAGAATATAAACAAAAAATAGAAAAGGAAGATTGAAATGAAAGTGGATGTAGAATTTATTTTGAATCTCGTGTTTTTCTATCCTTTTTTCATGAGTATTTTAGTCACGATGGAAGGATTGAATTTTTATTGGACAAGAAGAAAACATGAAAAAGAAATAAAGCAATATTTTCCAGATAAAAAACGTCTAGTCTCCATTCTTGTCCCCTGTTATAACGAAGAAGAGACAGTGATAGAAACAATTGAGATGTTGGAACGGGAAACGACTTATCCAAATGTAGAATTCATATTTATTGATGACGGTTCCAAAGATAAAACGGGCATTTTGTTGGAAGAAGCGTTAGCAAGCGGAAAATATCCGCATTTGAACGTAATCAAAATCGAGCAGAACATGGGGAAAGCACATGCGCTGACGCAAGGAGCAATTGCCGCAAATGGAGAGTTATTGCTGGTAGTTGATGCTGATTCTTTTCTTGAAAGAGGAAGCATTGAAAAAATGACTGCGTATTTTGACGGCGAGCAAGGAATGAGCGTAGGTGCAGTAACTGGGCAGCCAATCGTGCGTAATCGGTCAACTTTGCTGGCAAAAATCCAATTAGCGGAGTATGCAAGTATTGTGAGTTTGACGAAACGTGCGCAAAGTGTTTATGGAAAATTGAACACCGTTTCCGGAGTCTGCGTGATGTTTAGAAAACAAGCATTGTTAGATGTTGGCTGGTGGGATCAAGATATGATTACTGAAGATATATCAATTACTTGGCAGCTGCAGCGTGCAGGCTGGGAAGTAAAGTATGCGCCTGAAGCATTGTGCTGGATGCTTGTACCAGAAACGATCAGAGGTTTATGGAATCAGCGTGTACGTTGGGCTCAAGGCGGGTTAGAGGTGCTTATTCGCCATCTCGACATTATTGCTTCTCCTAAAAATTGGGGATTATTACCGCTTATTTTAGAACAAATCACTAGTTTAATCTGGTGTTTATTATGGTATGTGTCGCTTTTTTTATTTGTTTATGATTGGATCGCAGCAGGCACGCCTAATCAAATTTCGATCATCCTTGGTTCTTTATTGGTTATCACTTGTTTGTTCCAATTCTTTATTTCTTTAGTTGTAATGAGACAATACGATAAAACCGCTTTTCGCTATATTTTTTGGGCCGGATGGTATCCATTTTTATATTGGCTGATCAATCCGCTGACAAGTATTGCTGCTTTGCCGAAAGCGGTTGGACGAACAATCAGAGGAGGTCAAGCTGTATGGAACAGTCCAGACAGAGGGATAAACGTAAAAGAGGAGATTTAGTTGTTGAGACTAAGGTGTCGAAAGTCAGACGATGTATCGAATGTTTTGTGACAGTTTTCTTTTGGCTGCTGATTTTATTTTTTATCCTTTTCGTCATCGTTTCAGTCATTTATCACTTTAGACACTTTGTACCGGAATTTTTCCGAGTGATCCATCTTCAAATTGGCTGGTTTGGGATGAGCTTGGGATTCTTCGGAGCAGTTTTGCTATATATTTTCTTTTTCTTATGGGTCAATGCACGAGCAATCTATCGAAAGAAAAAGAAAGAGGCTAGTTCCGTTACCTGTGAGGAGATCGCGGGATTTTTCGAATTAACAAAAGAAGAGATACAAGAACGACGTATGCAAAAAATGATCGTTATCAAATCTTATCAGAATTTTGACTCAAGCAAGATGACGGAGCTGCGCAAGAAACAGTTGGATAAAAAAGAGACCAGAATTGTTGAAGAAAGAAACCGAAGCAGATTTATGGACGAAGCATTTTAATAAAAAATTGAAAAAGATGGACTCATTCAAAATGAGCCCATCTTTTTATTTTTGTTCTTCTAAAGCAGCATATCCATGAAAAATCTCGTCTAATGCTGGGATAACTTTTCCTAGTTTAACTAAGCGCTGCGTTTCTTTTGAAAGAAAGCAATGTTTGCTTGTACCAGTGGTCAGCAGTTTTTCTCCAGAAGTATCACGGATCTCATAAGAAAAATCTAAGCGTGTTCCTGTATATTTTGCGATTTTAGGAATGATCCTCACGGTTTCCCCATAACGAATCATTTCTTTATATTGGCAGCTGACTTCGAGTACAGGAATGATGACGCCATTTTCTTCGATTTTCAGGTAGCTGTAATCCAGATGTTCTAACAGGGCAACTCGCGCTTCTTCAAACCAGCGGATATAGTTGCTGTGGTGAATGATTCCCATCTGATCTGTTTCATAGTAAAAAGGCTGACGTACATAACCGTCAAAGCGTTCCATTTTGTTTCCTCATTTCTGTTCGTTTTTTGCACAAAATCTTTTCATATAACGCGGTAATTCCGCACTTATAGCAGTAGGAAGTACAACATAATTCTCTTTGGCTAATTCATCGCCGATCAAACTGTGGAGGTAGACGGCAGCTGCAATCGTTTGATCCGTTTTTGGAAATTGCGCTAGAAATCCAGTGATGATGCCGGCAAGTGTGTCACCCATGCCGCCTGTTGCCATAGCAGGAGAACCAACTGTATTTTCGTAGATTTCTTGCTGCCCGTAAATCGTTGTTCGATGGCTTTTCAAAACAACAGTTGCGCCAATCTTTTTCTGAACAGCTTTATTTTGTTCAGGCTTCTGTTGCGCAACTGGGATTTTACTTAGACGCTGCCATTCCATCTGATGCGGTGTCAGTACTGTTTTTTCTGGGTAAGAAAGCTTGATATTGGCTTTAGCTAAAAGCGTTAAAGCAGATCCATCAACTACTAGCCATTGTTCCGGCTTTTGCTTGGCTAAAATAGTTTTCAACAATTCCCGACTTTCTTGTGAAGTGCCCATTCCAGGTCCAATCAAAAGAACATCTGCTGAATCAAGCACATCCATTATTTCTTCCGTTGCGTGCCAATCCAGAACCATTGCTTCAGGGAGCAGCGTGTGAAGAGGTGTATGGTTTTTCGAATCGGTCAAAACGGTCGTCAATCCCGCACCGCTGGATACAGCTGCCAAGGCACTCATCATGATGGCACCGCCGTATTGCGCATTGCCGCCGATCAAAACCACACGTCCAAATGTTCCTTTGTGGGATTCGGATTCTTGGGGGCGTGGTGTGATGACTTCTGTTAAGATTTTATCAGTCAATTCCATAAAATACCTCCTTTTTTTCATTATAACGCAGAAATTTCTCCCCAGCTGTAAATAACTATGGTTTCCTGAACCTTTTTTCACCTATTTTTTTTGCTTTTTTGTGGTATCATGAAACAATAATAATCAGAATCGTTTCACTTTTTCAATTTGTATCAGTTTTTTTCGAAACAAATACTTTCTGAAAAACAAAACGGTTTCTTAAGAAGTGGAGGAATATTTTTATGACAATCGATTGGCAAAAAGAAGTAGAAGCGCGCAAAGATGACTTGTTGGAAGACTTGAAAAATCTTTTACGTGTGAAAAGTGAGCGTGATGATTCACAAGTGACGCCAGATGCGCCATTTGGACCTGGTCCCCGTGACGCGCTGAAACACATGCTTGCATATGGTGAGCGCGATGGTTTTGTCGTGAAAAACGTGGATAACTACGCTGGCCATATCGACATGGGTGAAGGTGACGAAACATTAGGGATCTTTGGGCACATGGATGTCGTACCTGCTGGAGACGGCTGGGATACAGATCCTTATGAACCAGTTATCAAAGACGGCAAAATCTATGCCCGCGGTTCAAGTGATGACAAAGGCCCAAGTATGGCTGCGTATTACGCAATGAAAATCATCAAAGATTTAGACTTAGAATTGTCTAAAAAAGTTCGTTTTGTCGTAGGTAGTGACGAAGAAAGCGGCTGGGGCGACATGGCTTACTACTTTGAACATGAAGAAGAACCAGACTTCGGTTTCTCTCCAGATGCGGAATTCCCGATCATCAATGGAGAAAAAGGAAACGTTTCTCTTAAACTTCACTTTGACGGAAGCAACGAAGGCGATTACGTCCTTGAATCATTCAAATCAGGGTTGAGAGAAAATATGGTTCCAGGAACAGCAAGTGCAGCATTCACTGTACCAACGATCGATGAAGCAGCTGCAATGGAAGAAGCTTTCCTAGCATTTGTTGAAGAACATCCAATCAGTGGTATGTTTGAAGCTGAAAATAATGTCGTAAAAATCGATGTAACAGGTAAAGGTGCACATGGCGCAAGCCCTCAATCAGGAATCAATGCTGGTTCATTCTTAGCTCTTTTCCTAGACAACTACGGTTTTGGCGGGGGAGCAAAAGAATTTATCCACACATCTGCTGCATATATCCATGAAGATTTCTACGGTGAAAAAATCGGAGCGGCACATGAAGACGAAAAAATGGGCAAACTAACAATGAATGCTGGTTTATTCGCTTTTGAAGCAGGCACTGAAAAAACAGAAAACTTCATCAATATGAACTTCCGTTATCCAAAAGGTGTGACTGCGGATGATCTAGAAAAAGAAATTGCTGAAACAATCGGGTTAGATGCTTCTGCAATCTCTCGCGGACCACGCAACATGGCACCTCATTATGTACCAATCGATGATCCTTTGGTAGCAACATTGCTGCAAGTTTACGAAGATCATACAGGGGAAAAAGGCTACGAACAAATCATTGGCGGCGGAACTTACGGACGTTTGCTGAAACGAGGCGTAGCTTACGGTGCGATGTTCCCAGGTTACACAGACACAATGCACCAAGCAAATGAATTCATGAGCTTAGACGATCTGTTCCGTGCAACAGCTATCTATGCGGATGCGATTTACAGATTGGCGAAGTAAAGATCGTTTGTATTTTAAATAAACATAAAAGCATTAGACAACCACGTCTAATGCTTTTTGTTTATTCTTGTTCCTGATTCAATTCAACGATTTTTTGTGGGTTATCAGCTGGAACGAAAAAGGCAAAACTACTTAGCAAGGCAAATGTAGTCAAAATTTGGACCCGATAAGTAAACCAAAAATGGATCTGCGAGTGATTCGCCAAAACGTTATACCAAACATAAGGCATTAAAGCGGCCAAGACCATCGAAAGTATAAACGGCCAAGAGAACTGGAAGCCTCTTTTTTTGATTGCACAAATCAAGAAAAAGACACAGGTCAAACCTAGAATCAATACAGTTGCATTCGTATACATCAAATGGAAATTCATTTTCAGCATATCCAAACGAGCAAGAGGATAATCTGCATTTCCTTCTGTTCGGAACAAAATCTGTTCAATCGCATCTTTTATAACATTTTGTCTCAAAACAACCGAAGAAATCGCCCATTTTGAAAACCAAGTTAAGCCATAACCAATGCCCCAAAAAAGGCCAGTGCCAATGAATGAGCCAAGCTGTTTCATTAAGCTTTCTTTTTGTTTTCCAGCATATTTATTTGCTATATAAGAAATAACAATAACCGGTATGCCCCAAGAAATCAGAGGTGTGGTCAATAAATCAAAGAAATTTGCCACAGAACCGAGAATAAAGAAATACAAAAATAAATTCGTCTTTGTTTTGAACCAATCAAATTTTGTTAAAATCGGTAAAATTGCCAACAATGACACAATCAAGATATTCGAAAACTGCATATTAAAGAAAAAAGCAGCTACATTCGCTATTGATAAGGAAATCAAAAAGGCAATCGCAAAATAAATATCACTGCGTTTGATCAAAAAGTAAACAGTTAAGCCAATCAATAGAAAGAGAATAGTAGCATAAAACATTCGAATATTTCCTAAAGACATAAATACAAGAAGTGGGCGCAGAAAAATGAGATATCCATGCCAATACCGTGGATATCCGCCAACTGACATCGCATTTTCCAATGGATTTAATTCAGCGTTAGACACAGATTTACGAATCATCAAACCATCCGTGAAATTATCCAACCGCGTGCCTTTATCGATTCCTTCATTGATGACAGGATAGAGACCTTCTTTTTCAATCATTTGTAGTGAATTCTCTGCTCTAGGCTCAATCATTTGATTTGGTATACAAAATGAAAGTGTTAAAAGAACGCAGTAAGAAAGAAGCAATAAGATAAAAGCGACGCTAATCTTTTTTAGTAGTTTCATGTAAACCTCCCAATTGTTCCCTTTCTATTCCTTGTTTTTCTTCTGCAAGAAAGGGGGTAGCAAGATAGATAGGCAATCCTAACGCTAAAATAAAGACATAGCGTAAACTAAATGCTACAGGTGTAGCAATCAAAATCGTCAAAACAACAAGTATCCCAGGTAAAAGCAAGATCAATAAACGATATCTTTTCTTAACAAGAATAGCAAAAACACTGAGAAGAACGAGCCACAGCAATGTTCCGGAACCAAAAAAGTCTCGCTGATCGATTATTTTTTTCATCCCAGATAAACCAGTGAAGTGTTCAAGTAAATCTATTTGTTTGATACCATAATTATTGTCATTTACTCGCGTATCTAAAAATCCATAACTATTTTTAACGCCAGGAACCCAAAAACCAAATGTATTTAGAGCGTAGGCATCCGTATAAGTAGATAAGTTAGCTGGAAGATTTCTTGCCCAAAGGAATAAAAACTCTTTTTGATGCGTATCTAAAAATTCATTGTCAAAATTCTGGTGCCATTTTATCGGATCAGACAATCCAGGAGCATACGATTGATAATCCTCTAATGGCAGAATGTCGTTCATAAACGATAAATCATTTTTTGAGATCTCGCCATTGGTAACGATTGTCCGAGCCACTTGCTGCAAGGGAATGCCCAACTGTTCAGCAGAAGCTGTCGGTACAGCATATTTGACCATTAAGGGATGGATCAGTAAGCCGGCAATTAGGCCATACCCTAAAATCATCTGGATCGCAGGTCTGAATTTTTTTGTTTTCAAGGAAGCAAAGAAACAAAGAATGCTGATACCAATAACTACATATAACCCATTATTACGTAGATAAGTAGTCAATAAAGCAAGAACGACGATGACGATCTGATGCCAAACAGATACTCGTTTTTCAGTAAAGACAGCATCTGATACGGCTAATGAAAACAATAAACAAGCTGCAGCAAACAAAATATCTTTTTGCATATTCAACGCGTAGATCGGAAAGACAGGTGCTAAAGAAAAATAACCTAATGATAACAAAATCGGTAGGCGTTGGACTCGCTTCTTCATTAACCAGCATAAAGAATAGCTGATAGTCGAAGCTAAAACAATCATCTGAAAGATTGAGAATAAGAAAACACCATGATTAATCGATTTAACAGGCAGATCATGAATGAAAAATTTTACGATCAGCGTGAACAATACAGGATGATGATTGTTGATAGGCGTATCACCCATCGCTTGCGCCACTGAACTTAGCGAGTCAGGCAAAACGACCCCTGGATATAATCCTAATGCGTAAGGGCTCCAACACAGCAATAAGATAAAGACAAAAAATAAAAAATATTTTTTTAAAGAATACGTTTCGTTCCCTTTTGAAAGAACAAAAGCATTTATTTTTGGCAACAGCTGCTGAAAATATTGCAGGACATAAGAAAAATAAACTATTGCTGCAATAAAGATACAAATTTGAAAAATGCCAAAGCTGGAAATCGTCGTTTTTGTATAATTTGCGGAGACCGCCTCTAAATGGATACGACTGCTTGTTGCTAAGATGAGACCAAAACAAGCGGCAAAAAGAAACGTCCAACTTTTTTTCTTAAACAACAGTGGATTTGCTCCAACTTTTTGAAAAGACAAATAAAGTATAGCAACTAAAAATAGAATCAAAGCAGGATTAAGCGAACCCATACCGTAAGAAGTCAAAAAAGAGAGACCGAAAATCAATAAATCAATAAGATGTGAAAAAGGGTAATATCTCTTTTAAACATAGGGATCATCCTACTCTATATTCTTTTTTTGTTCATGGTAGACATGATACAAGTTCAATTCGTATTCTTTTTTCGCATTTGTCACAACGGTATCTAAAATCAAACCAGTAACCAGTGAAAGTGATGCTAAAGTCATCAAACCTGTACTCAAAATGGCAGAAGGAATCTTACTGATAAAACCAGTCAACATAAATTCTCGGATAACTGGAATACCGAATAACAATCCTAGAATAAAGAAAATCAATGTTGAAATGCCAAAGAAAAACAAGGGTTTGTAATCTTTACACATTTTAATGATCATCATAATCACTTTGAATCCATCAGAGAAAGTATTCAATTTTGATTCGCTGCCTTCTGGACGATCGCGATAGTCGATTGGGACTTCGACTAATTTGAATTTTTTATCTAATGCATGGATCGTTAATTCCGTTTCGACCTGGAAGCCAGAGCTCATGATTGGGAAACTTTTAACAAAAACTCGATTAAATCCGCGATAGCCAGTCATGACATCAAGGATTTTTGTTTTGTATAATTTTGTAATAGTGTTTTTGACTAGGTTGTTACCAAAATCATGGAATGGACGCTTGTTTTCATCAAAATAAGTACCGTTTGATAAACGATCGCCAATAACCATATCTGCATTTCCAGAACGTAATTCAGCCAATAGATCATGAACAGCTTCTGCAGGATAAGTATCGTCTCCGTCTACCATCAAATAATAATCTGCTTCAATGTCAAAAAACATTTGACGAATAACGTTTCCTTTTCCTTGGCGCGGCTCTTTTTTCACGATTGCGCCGCCTTGGACAGCAAGTTCATATGTTCTGTCGGTTGAGTTATTGTCATAGACATAAATGTCCGCTTGCGGTAATTCTCTCTTGAAATCTGCAATTACTGTTGAAATTGTTGCTTCCTCGTTGTAGCAAGGGATCAACACAGCGATTTTTTCTTGTTGCGTCATTTCTACACTCCTTCATCATTAAACATTAATTTAAGAATACGTTATTTCTATAGGAAAAGCTAGACTTGGGGATAGTTTTTGGCAATAAATAAATGCCGTTTTCTTATTATTATCCAGAAAAGGCCGAAGATGGTAAAGTAAAAATGAGGAATAAATTTTGAAGGAGAGGATAAAAATGGAAAAAAATAAACATATGGGGAGAAAGTGGATCGTTACGATTTCGTATCTAATCATGGTCGCTGCAAATGCTGCCGCTGTGTTGCTGCCAGTGAACGGCGTGACGACACAGGAGGTTTCGGATTATTATGCTAATCTATTTGCTCCGGCTGGTTTTACTTTTATGATCTGGTCTGTGATTTATGTACTTTTAGCAGCATTTGTCGTTTATCAATGGGTTGTGAGAGATCGGAATTCTATTTTGAGAGATCAGCAAACAAACAACAGGATCAGTACAGCATTTATCATTTCATCACTTTGCAACGGTGCGTGGCTGATTGCGTGGCAATATTTCAAAGTAGATTTATCTGTTGCTATCATGTTAGTGCTGCTTCTTTCCTTGATTTATGTCAATCATTTGCTGACATCGATTCATTCAGGAAAAGATTATTGGTTGATCCGATTGCCGTTCAGTATTTATTTCAGTTGGATCACAGTTGCAACGATCGCTGATATTACAGCAAGTATTGTTGACAAAAAAATATCATTGTTTAACGATCACCAAGAAATCTGGATGATTATTATTCTCTTAGTTGGGTTGCTGATTATTTGCGCAACAACGCTTAGAAACAATAATACAGCCTATGGATTAACTGCTTTGTGGTCTTACAGCGGTATTTTAGTAAAACATACATCTGCAAGCGGCTGGGAGGGGAAATACCCATTGATCATCTATCTTACTGGTTTTTGTTTAGTGGTTATTGCGGCTGTCAGTATTTATAATCTGGTCAAAAACATGCGAAAAGCCTAACACGGAAAAAATAATAACGAGGTTATGAAAAATAAAAGTTCCTAAAACCACACACGAACCAGCGTGTGGTTTTAGGAACTTTTTTGTGATATTTATTTAGTCTGTTAGTCAAAAATCTCAAAATCTATATAAGGCTGTCTTTTTTGCGGACGATCTCTAAAACACTGCCAGTATAAGCATCTGCTAAAAATTCATAGCGAACCAATTCGCCGTCTTCCATTCTTGAAATACCGCCTCGGAATCCTTTTGAGTGGACAGCGAATTTGCGCACAGGCTCTTTTTCAAATGAAATCCAAGAACCTTCGATAGGACCTTCTTTTAAAAATGCGTTTTTTATATGTGTCAATACTTGATCTGCATCAAGCGTTTTTTTGCGATGATACCAGATGGCCGAAGCGATGCCGCTTAAAAGCCCAACGCCCATTCCTAAAGCAAGGCCGCCTTTAAAATAATTCAATTCGCTTTCTTCATACATCGACGATTCCTCCTTCGCACGTATATTTTCTTCACTAATATTCTAACATACTCCAAAGGTTTTCTTGGAAATAAATATCCAGGAAGTAAAAAAATGCGTTATAATAAGTACGATTGACTTATTATAGAAGAAAAGATAGGTTGAATTTTAACTTTTGAGAGGAGTGACGTCTGAATTTCAGACAGCTGCATATGGAAGAAAAAACATTTCAACGAATCAAAGAATTAACAGAATTACAAGGAACAAGCGGATTTGAGCAAGACATTCGTGATTATATGGAAAGTCGCATGGAACCTCTTGTGGATGAACTGCAAGCAGATGGACTTGGTGGGATTTTCGGCTTGCGCCATCATGAAGCAGAAGATGCTCCACGCGTAATGGTTGCGGCTCACATGGACGAAGTGGGCTTTATGCTAACACAGATCCAAGACAATGGTTTATTCAAAGTTGTACCTTTAGGCGGCTGGAATCCGTATGTTGTCTCTGCACAACGCTATACTCTAAAAACAGCTTCCGGCAAAAATTATCCTTGCATCTCTTCATCTGTACCCCCTCATTTGCTGCGCGGAACAAGCGGACAAAAATCAGTGGAAGTAACAGATATCTTGTTCGATGCTGGGTTTGAATCTCGCGAAGAAGCAATCAGCTTTGGTGTATTACCAGGCGATACGATCGTTCCTTTTGCTGAAACAGTGAAAACAGCGAACGGCAAAAACATCATCAGCAAATCATGGGATAACCGTTATGGCTGTACAATGGTCTTAGAAGCATTGGAAGCTTTGCAAAATGAAAAATTAGGTCATACATTGATCGCTGGTGCAAATGTACAAGAAGAAGTTGGTTTGCGCGGATCAAAAGTCTCTGTCAATAAATTTAAACCAGATCTTTTCTTTGCCGTAGACTGCTCTGCAGCAGATGATACAGTAACGAAAAAAGGAACATTCGGCCACCTAGGAGAAGGAACATTGATGCGTATCCAAGATCCCGGCTTGATCATGCTTCCGCGTTTACGTGAATACTTGCTTGATATTGCAGAAACAAACAATATCCCTTACCAATATTTTGTTTCAAAAGGCGGAACAGATGCTGGAGCTGCCCATACACAAAACGAAGGTATCCCAAGTACAGTTATTGGTGTCGTTGGTCGTTATATCCATACCCATCAAACAATGTTTAGTATCCGAGATTTTGAAGCAGCACGAGAAATGCTGATCCAAACATTAAAAGGGCTAGATAAATCAACAGTTAACACGATTGTTTACGGAAAATAAAAGAGAGAGGAGCTGCAGCATTTGCTGACAAGCTCCTTTTTTCTTTTTAGAAAAACTGAGACTCTTAAATTGTTGGTCAGTAAGCAAGAAAGGTGTATAATTTAAGTGAGAAAGCCATAGAAAGCAGGGAAATCAAGCAATGATCATTCCAAAAAATTTAGAAGAACTAGCAAGTTACGTTGAAAAAGGGAAAAACATCTTTTTCTTCACAGCAGGCTGGTGCGGCGATTGTAATTTTATCAAACCACAAATGCCGGAGATCGAAAAAGACTTTCCAAACTGGAACTTTATTGAAGTAGACCGTGACAAATATATCGACGTGGCTGCTGAATGGAGCATTTTCGGTATCCCAAGTTTTGTTGTGATTGAAGATGGCAAAGAATTAGGTCGTCTAGTGAACAAAAACCGCAAAACAAAACAAGAAATCGAAGACTTTTTAAAAAGCGTTCATGTAGACTGAGACCTGTTAGGAGGAAGCAAGATGGATCAAGAGTATAAGAATATTTTAGTAGGGATCGATGGAAGCAAACAAGCAGCTGATGCCTTTAAAAAAGCGGTAGAAGTTGCCCGCAGAAACAACGGAAAAGTTTATGCGGCAAATGTCATTGACCAGCAATTTTACAATTTTATGGGGTATACCCCAATGGACCAGAGTTTGATTGATCAAGAAACCGAAACTGCTAAAGAACTTATCGAAGACTGTAAAAAATATGGCGCCTCTGTAGATTTCACCGATATCGAAGGAGTCGTAGCTTACGGTTCTGCCAAAGAAGCAATGGCTGTCAATCTGCCAGAAAAATATGGAATCGATCTAGTGATGGTCGGTCAATCAGGATTGAATGCTGTGGAACGCTTCATGACAGGAAGCGTAGCAAGCTATGTTATCCGTCAGGCACCTTGTGATGTCTTGATCGTCAGAGGAGTACCAGAAAACGAAGAAGAATAAGATTTTTTGTAAATAGAAAACGGCAAAAGCGCCAAGCTTAGGACAGGATTCTGTCCTAAGCTTTTTCTATTTGATTGGACCTCTTTATGTCAAATGAAAAATGGCATGCATTTTCTCTGTTTTTTTGTTAAGATGAGTTGTCAGCAAGTAATATTGGAGGTAAAGACAATGATTTTTGCTTATAACAAAGCACATGTCGGGGACACATTGATGGTCGTTGCGGCAGATGATAAAGGAACTGAAAATACTGTAGAACGAAAATGGAACGTAGCGCAAGTCAAAGACGCAGAAGGCCAAATCGTTGCTTGGAACTTTTTCCACATTTCAGAACATTTGACAATTGAAGGAAATGGCCAAGTAGAACTAACAGATGAACAAATCGAAAAATTAAATCAATTGATCAAAGATGCTGGTTTCAAGGAAACTTTAGAACCAGACCATGAACCAAAAATCGTCGTCGGCTTTGTAAAAAGCTGCAAGAAACATCCGGATTCAGATCATTTGTCGATCACACAGACAGACGTAGGAAACGGTGAGATCCTGCAAATCGTTTGCGGGGCACCAAATATCAAAGCAGGTCTGAAAGTCGTAGTAGCAAAACCAGGAGCAATGATGCCGGACGGACTAATGATCTGGCCAGGTAACTTGCGCGGTGTAGAAAGTTATGGCATGATCTGCTCTGCAAAAGAACTTCATTTACCAAATGCGCCGGAGAAAAAAGGGATTTTAGAATTACCTTTTGATTCAGAAGTCGGCGAAGCATTTGCAGTAGGCAAATAATAAAGAACCCCCAACGTTTGAAACGTTGGGGGTTTTGTTTTTAATGCTTGAGTCTGGAAAGCTTTTTTACAACCTCTATCTACGGTGTTCAAGAACCAGCTCTTCGGCAATAACTCACAAAAATATAAAATATGAGAAGCTATTTTTTATTTTTTTTCGTTATTGCTCGGAGCTGAACGGTTCTTTCACAACCTTTTTTATTGATTTCCATTCGTCGTACTATTTTGCTTTAAAGCAGATTGATCGATTGTCAAATCTACAGTGACTGTTTTTTCTTCTGATTCATCGTAATAAGTGATTTTCACACTGTCGCCGACTTGTTTTTTGAACAATGCAGCTTGTAATTCAATACCAGAAGAAACTTCTGTATCATCGATTTTTGTGATTACATCATATTGTTTCAAGCCAGCTTTTTCAGCAGGTGTCGCAGATTGCACAGATGTCACGATCACACCATTTGTTACAGAAGATGGGATTTTCAAGACTTGTTCTTGCTGCTGGGTTGAAACAGAAGATAAGTCGACCATCGTGATACCTAATGCAGGGCGTGAGACTTTGCCATCTTTTTCAAGTTGATTGATCACATTGACAACATCGTTACTTGGAATTGCAAATCCCATACCTTCGATACTTACATCTGAACTAGATTCAGATGAGCTGGCGATTTTGCTGGAGTTGATCCCGATTACTTGACCTTCGATATTTACTAAAGGTCCACCGGAATTCCCAGGATTGATTGCGGCATCTGTTTGGATAGCATTGATATTGACTGTTTCATTTGATTCATTGGTGCTTGTCACTTGGCGGTTCAGAGAAGAGACGATACCTGAAGTAACAGAGTTTGCATATTCTGAGCCAAGAGGAGAACCAATCGCAATGGCCGGTTCACCGACTTTCAATGCGCTTGAGTCACCAAAAGAAGCTACCGTGTCGACTTTATCTGACTTGATTTTTAAAACGGCCAAATCAGAATAAGAATCGGTTCCGACAAGTTCAGCTGTTACTTTGCTGCCGTCTTTCATTAGGACTTCTAATCCTTCCTGACCTTCGACTACGTGGTTATTTGTTACTACATAAGCAGTGTCGCCGTCTTTCTTATAAATCACACCGCTTCCTTCACTGTAAGCTTCTAGACTTCCATCATCTGAGCTGGATTCACTTTCGTTTTGCTGTTGACCAAAAAGTTCACCGAAGCTATTGCTGGATTGCTTATTGCTTTGAAGATTGATAACAGATACGACCGCATCTTGTACTTTTGAGACAGCTGCTGTGATATCAGAATTTACATCGACTTTCACATTATCCACAACTGTTTCGCCTTTTGTATTTTGATTCCCGCTGCTTGTCGGAGAATCATTATTTGTTCCGACAGCTACATAGAAGACTCCTACTGTCAATAATCCGCCTACAATCCCTCCTAAAAGTCCTAAGCCGAATCGGCGCCAAAAATGATTATTCTTTCGATAGCTTGGGGTCACATTTTTTCTAACCATATACGTTTCCTCCGTCCATTTACTATGTAATTTCAGTATAGCGTTATTTGCTAAAATTAGTCTACTTTTAGACTGTGAACTTTTTATGAAAAAGGTTGGTAAAATTCATTTTTTTCGAATGAAAAATTTTTCCACAGAAAGCGGTTAAAAGTCGTGGAAAGAATTGGGGAAAAACAAATAAAATAGTTATCCACAAACTGTTGATAACGTGGATAAATCTATAAAAACACATGTTTGCTTATGAAATACTTAAGAAATCAAGGTTAATAACGCGATGTTTTGTGGATAAGCCTGTGGATGATGTGTATAAGTCTGTGAGAAAAATTGGGTATAACTATACACAAGATAAAAACATAAGAAGAAAAATCATGGTAAAATAGGGAAATGGAAAAAACGAAAGGAATCAAAAAATGAATATCAAAATAATCAGTGTAGGGAAACTAAAAGAAAAATACTTGATCCAAGGTATCGCAGAATATGTAAAACGTCTGGGTGCTTATGCAAAAATCGAATTGATCGAGGTACCAGACGAAAAAGCACCTGAAAATTTAAGCGAAGCACAAATGCTGCAAGTCAAGGAAAAAGAAGGCGAACGAATCTTAAGCAAAATCAAAGAGGAATATGTTTTTGCCTTAGCCATCGATGGCAAAAATCCAACCAGCGAAGCCTTTGCCAAACAAATCGAACAGCTTGGTATCCAAGGAAAAAGCCAGCTTGTCTTTGTGATCGGCGGTTCACTGGGACTAAGCGACGCAGTAATGAAACGAAGCAACGCTCAAATCTCATTTGGCAAGATGACTTATCCACACCAATTGATGCGCTTGATCCTAGTCGAGCAAATCTACCGTGCGTTTCGGATCAATGCGGGGGCTCCTTATCATAAGTAGCGGCCCGTTACAAAAAAGCAGCCAATGAACTTAATTTCATTGGCTGCTGCTTTTTATTTAGAGGCAGAACGTCTATGGAAAATCACGAGAAGCAAGAACAAGAACCAGCCGATAACGGCGACGATCGTTCCCATTCGCAATCCAGGCGTACGATAGACAAGTTTGATTTGATGCTCACCTGGGGAAAGAAGTAATCCAGAGTACATATAATTTGATTGGATAATAGGCACTTCTTTTCCATTATCATAAGCGATCCATCCTTTTTCATAAGGTATGGTTAGTAAAAGAAGTTTTTTCTGATCTAAGGTTATGTTACCAGTGATTTGATTCGCTGAAAATTGAATATCTTTTAAGGTATCTTCTTTTAGTTTAGCTATTTCATTGTTTAGAGAACTATAATCACGTATATATAAGTCAATAGAATCAAATGTATAGGTTCCTGGATTTCTAAAACTTACTTGAACCGATTGATTCTGTTGGACTGGTCCTAAATTCAATAAAGAATTTTCAATCCCTACATACCAGCCTTGATAGTTATTTCGGAAGTTGAATTCTTTCGACAACTGACCATACGTTGCTTTTAGGTAGGTAGAAGTTTCAGTAGGCAGGAATAATCCAGCTTGTTTATTTGGATAGTTGATTCCTTTAAAACGTAAAAATAAATAATTATTTGTTGAAACAGCTGGATTGTCTAAAGACAGTGTAACTGTAGCATTACTTTTCGAAACAACATATTGATTTCCTTTTATTTGTACGCCATCTGTTTGTTCAACTTGATAGTCAACTTTTTTCACAGCGTTATCTGATAGTTGTCCGCTTTTCAAGCCAGAAAGAGGTTTATTTACAAAAACGCTTTGCGGCATGGCGTTCATAATGTCTAATGAATTAAGCTGCTCATCATTTTGTTCAATATAGGAATCATACGTATAACCAAACGGCAAGAAATTTTTGTTTTTGTAGACCTCTACATCCTCGCCATCTTTATTAATGGTTTCGACATAAGAATAACCATAAGGAATATCTTGAGCTGGATCAGATTTCAGTTTTACATAGTATTTGCTATTCGCTAAAGTGCCCAATTCTGCACGACTATCCAAGCCATAATATTCATAATCACTATTGATATTATTTTCGATTGCTTTATTAAAAGAAAAAATATTTTTATTAGATAAACTAAAATAAAAATTCGTACTATTTGTACCGCGTAATAGCGCATTGTTTTCTTCTGAACGAGGATTCCCTGATTTAGATATCTCGTATCGGAACCAGTCATCATCTTTTTTGGATAGGTCTGAGACAACTGAGCTTTTTGGTGCCCAATAGTCATGTTGGACTATATTTTTATCCGTGTAGTTATTGAAAAGGTTAGGATTTATTTTCGTATTTGTTTGGAATAGTCCAAAAACCAATGTATTTAAAAAAACAAGAACACTTAGCGAAATCTTTAATTGCTTCTTGTTTGTAAATAATAAAAAGACAAGTAAATAAAGCAATAAAAAGATTACACCAACATAAAGCTGCGGACTTCTTTGATAGTTCAATAAAACAAAAAGAGTAAAAATGAAAAGAACAATATAAGCGATGTGGATAAATTGTTTCCTTTTCAATTGTTCAATGACTGAGTGAACAAGAATCGGTAAATATTTAGCCGTCAGAAAAGCCCAGAAAAAGACATAACCAAACATCCAGCGATTTGTACTGTAAGAAAAGCCATTGAGTGCACTTCCGAAAAGTGGGAAGAGCAATAAGACTGTCAATAAACTAATAGCCAGAAGATCCAGTCTTGCAAAATTCTTTTTCTGCTTTGAAAGATATAAAATAGCGGCAAATGCAAGAATGACGATTGGGAAAAAGGCTGTAACTGTGGATGCTCCGCCCCCATAAACTGGAGAAATAAAATTTTTAACGAAATTAAAATAAAAACTTTTTGTATAGAACAGAGTAATCGTCGGATGAACGCCGCCGCGACCAGCATTAAAGAATTGATTGATCACCGGCAGAAAAATCACTGCGCCCATCATGATGCCTAAAATATAGCTGCCAACAGATTTAACAAATAAAGAGAACAATAATTTGTAGTCTTTTAGTGAATAAACCTCGAAGTATCGATAAATAGCATATAAAAAGACTAAGATAGTCAACATATAAAAGAAGTAGAAATTACTGATAACAGAAATAAAAACCATAAATGTAAATAATTTATATCCTTTATTCTCAAAGATATATTCAAAGCCTAAACACAATAACGGCAAGTAAATCATAGGGTTGGTAAAGTAAGGATGTTTCCAAGCTGAGCTAAGAACAAATCCAGAAAATACATAAAGAAATGTGGCAATAAATGCTTGGTAATTCGCCATTTTTTTAAATCTGAGAAAGACAGACATAGCAATTCCAGAAAAGAATATGCGCAACATGATTGCTAAAGAAAAGGCAAATTCTGCATGATTTGGTTTAGCAAAAATCGCTAAAAGCGCAAAAGGATCACCAATAATATAATAATGCAGCGTTCCTATAATATCCTGACCATACCCAAGACTGAAATTATACGTCGGTATCGTAAAGTCGTGATTTATTAGAATATTTTTGAGGATTTCTCGAACATATTCCCCAAAATAAACAAATGAAACGAAATGTTGGGATTGTCCATCCCAAAGTTCAGCAGTTGATTTTCCGGCAAGCGGCCAGCCTATGTAGAGACTGATGATCGCGAGCCACAAAAAAATACTCAAAATAGAATAATATCTAAAAGTATCTTTTTTTAGTATCTTTTTCAAAATATTTTCCTCCAATTAGAATTAAAAAATCATATACCCAGTATAGACAATGAGATTTAAGAAAACTAGCATTATTTTGTAAAGCTTATTGAATCAGTGATTTTTTCTGAGGGGATTTGTAAGCAGAAAAGAACATAAATGAATTCTGGCAATACACCTATCTTAGATGAGAATCTTCCTAGAAAACTTCATGAAAAAGTTAAGGATTCTTTTGTTTATTGTTTGCTAAAATAAACAGGGTAAACAATAGACGGAGGGAGTCTTTTAAATGAAAAAAGGAATAGCTGCAATTGGATTGCTTTTCTTGTTGACGGGTTGTGCAGCAAATGGGGGAAAGGAAGCTTCTGCTAAAGTAGCGAATGCAACAACAGAAATAACAGAAACAGGTGCCAACGAATCATCAAGTTCAGAAAAAGAAAGTTCAACTGTTTCAACAACAGTATCAGATACACAAACAACTGTTTCTTCGGAGACGACAACAACTACCTCAGAAGCCCAAAGTACAACTGAGTCTAGTCAGGTTTCTGCTTCAAGTACTTCGGAAACAAACACTCAAATGGAAGAACAAACATTGTGGAATGTAACCAAAGCTTCAGAACTAGCAGCATTTATGTCAACGTGGGGACAAGAAATGGGTCAGCAATACAGAAGTTATAATAATCAAGCAAATGTTAATTACTATGGTATGCCAGTACCACAAGCGATTTTAGCTGGCGCATGGACCATGGTCATTGATCAAACGCCGGTCTCTGTGGAATGGACAGGAGACGGTACAGGACAAGCAAACTTTCAATTAGCAGCAGTTTATTCTGATATAGAGGATTCAAAACCAGGAGTTAAACATCTTTATTTCTTTGGCTTCCAGCAAAACCAGCCGAAAGTTTTAGTTACGCAGCAAAATCAAGGGAATCCAAACAATTATCTTTATTTTAAAGAAACTGGTAATGCAGATTTGAAAAATGGGTTTGATCAGATCATCAACAGCTAAGGTTCAAAAAATTTTTTAAATCAGATATAAAAGAGTTATGATTTTTGTCATAGCTCTTTTTTGCAACTGTTTTTTTGTATCCGCTTACTTGATTGCCGAGTGAAGTTGCAAAAATCGCTACTTATTCAAGAAAATAAGGGAAAGAAAATAGTATAGCAGAATATAGTATTTAAACAAGATTGTGAAACCGATATCAAACAAGTATAATATAAAGAAAAAGAAGGAGGAAGTACAAATGAAAATTGCGATTGCAGGGGCTGGAGCGATGGGAAGCCGTTTTGGGTTGATGCTTCACCAAGGCGGAAATGATGTATTATTGATTGATGGATGGGCGGAACATGTCCAAAAAATCAAAGAATCGGGACTGAAGGCAAATTTTAATGGGCAAGAAATGTCGGTTCAATTACCCATCGTTCTTCAATCAGAAGTGAGAGAAGAAGATAAAGTAGATTTGATTATTTTATTTACAAAAGCGATGCAGTTAGAAAAAATGCTGCAAGATATCCAATCCTTGATCAAAGAAGATACAGAAGTCTTGTGTTTATTAAATGGTATCGGACATGAAGATATTATTGAAAAATTTGTACTAATGGAAAATATCTATATCGGAAACACGATGTGGACTGCTGGCTTAGAAGGACCCGGACAAGTCAAATTATTTGGAAGCGGTTCTGTAGAATTGCAAAATTTAGGCGTTGGAAAAGAAACATCTGCGAAAGAACTAGCGGATAAGTTATCTGAATCAGGATTAAATGCTCAATTCTCTGAAAATATTCATTATTCTATTTATCGTAAAGCATGTGTAAATGGAACAATGAATGGATTATGTACGATTTTAGATGTCAATATGGCAGAACTTGGAAAAACGTCAACAGCACATAAAATGGTGGAAACGATTGTCAATGAATTTGCTAAAGTAGCGGCAATAGAAAACATTGAATTAGATATTCCGGAAGTGATTGCACATTGCGAATCTTGTTTTGATCCAGAAACGATCGGGTTGCATTACCCTTCTATGTATCAGGACTTGATCAAAAACCATCGATTAACGGAAATCGATTATATCAACGGAGCAATTTCAAGAAAAGGAAAAAAATATGGTGTTGCAACACCATATTGTGATTTTTTAACTGAACTCGTTCATGCAAAAGAAGATAGTTTGAACGTAAAATAAAGGGAGAATTAAATGGAAACCACACAAAAGATAACACCAAATTTTTTTTTGAATAAAGTTTTAGCTGGAACAGCCACTGGTATTATTATCGGATTGATTCCTAATGCTGTACTAGGCGCGATTTTAAAATACTTTAGCGAATATCCTTTTGCTGTAACGATTGCACAATTAGCGGTTATTTTCCAATTAGCGACACCTTTGATCATCGGCGGTCTGATTGCATTGCAATTTGGTTTTAATCCGATGAAAATGATGGTTGTAGCAGGAGCTTCGTTTGTTGGTTCTGGCGTGGTCAAATTTGTTCCAGAACTGGGTGAAGCTGGTGTTTACGTCGGTTCTGGTACAGGAGATATCATCAATACAATGATCACGGCTTCGATTGCTGTTGGATTGATTTTGTTGATTGGCGAACGTTTTGGCTCTGTTTCGATCGTACTGACACCGATTGTTGTAGGCGTAGGAGCAGGATTGCTTGGTTTTTATCTGTTTCCTTATGTAACGGCGATTACTTCCGCAATTGGAGCATTGATTAATAATTTCACCACTTTGCAACCATTGCTTATGTCAATATTGATTGGCTGTTCATTCGCATTTCTGATCATCTCTCCAATTTCAACAGTGGCTATTGGGATGGCGATTCAATTGGACGGTGTTTCTGCTGGTGCTGCTGCGATGGGCGTGGCTGCAACAACGCTTGTTTTAGTGGTGAATTCTTGGAAGGTCAATCGATCAGGAGTGACGATAGCGATTGCTTTAGGCGCGATGAAAATGATGATGCCGAATTTATTCAGAAAACCAATCATTTTAGTTCCGTGTTTAATTAGTGCAGTAATCACAGCTATACCGGTCGCGCTATTCTCCATTTCTGGCACGCCTGCTTCTGCTGGTTTCGGCGTAGTAGGACTTGTGGGACCACTTGCTTCATTAGATGCGGGATTAAATCTTTTGCTAGTTTTCCTATGTTGGTTGATCATCCCAGTGCTTGCAGCGCTTCTTACTCAATTTTTATGTGAAAAAGTCTTAAAATTATATGATAGAGAAGACGTATTTAAATTTTTGGGTTAATGTTTTTTGTTAAACAATTCTTTTGGCAGATTTAAGCTATAAATGATGAAAAAGGCACGCAGGTCAGTTATTTCACGATCTGCGTGTCTTTCTTTGTTACTTGCTTACAATCGTTTGTGCTTTCGGTCCGTTTCCGGTAGTGTTTTGGACTGCTTTAGCATAGAAATCAACAAATTGATTCAATTTTACGTGCCCAAAATTTGGCGCATAAGCAGCAAGATCTTTGTAAGCAGCTTTTGCATTTCTTTGATAAACAGTCATTTGGATAAACGCATCAATGGCTTGTTCTGGAACATTGTTTTTTTGCAGTGCAGCTCTATAGTGTTCATCAGAGATTTCAACAATAGTCAAATCTTTCCAGCCTAATTTTTGTTTCAATACTTCAGCAAACTCTTTTAAAGAAAAAGAATCACTTACAGCATAATGGACTGTATGACCGTTGGGAGTGCCCACCAGAAGCGGTAAAACGACTTCTGCAATATCAGCAGGAGAAGCATAAAAAGATGTTAATTCTGGTGAAAGGTTTGTGTAAATCTTATGTTCATTTTGAATTGTTTGTAAATGACTGAAAAGATTATTATAGAAGGCAACTGGGCGAACATGAGCAATATTCACAGGAAGTTGATTCAACCGTTCTTCAATCAAGTTATATGCATAAAGAGCACCTGCTTCCGGACCTGCATCTGCGCCAATGCTGCTCAAATTGATAACATTCTTGACTCCAGAGTTCTGGATTGCTTCAGCAAAAATGTCTGCTCGTTCTTTGGCCTCTTGGAATATATCAGCAGAGCCGCCGCTAATCATCAAGTAAACAACATCTTGACCAGTGAATGTTTGGGTTAAGAAAGCTGCATCTTTCATTGTTCCAACTGCGGCTTTTGCGCCTAATTCTTAAATAGCTTCTTTTTTATTTTCATTGGTCGTGATAACTGTTACTTCATGACCATCCGCGACTAAATGCGGAATGACAAATTGATTGATATTACCTAATGAACCTAATAAAGTGATTTTCATGTTATATGCTCCTTTTATTAAAGATAGTTCTATCTTTTAATTGTCGAAATAATAACAGATAGGTCTATCTTTGTCAATGTTGCAGTTTTTGTCTATTTGTTTTACACTCAAATCATGAGAAAAAGAGATGATAGTAAAGAAAGAAAAATCCAAAATGCAGTAGCAGAAATTATTTTGTCAGAAGGAGCTGCGGCTGTTTCTACAACACGTGTCGCGAAAAAAGTCGGAATCGCGCAATCGAATGTTTACCTTTATTTTAAGAACAAGGAAGCACTGATCGATAGTGTATTTGAAAGAGAGATGAGTAAAGTACGGAAAGCCCAAGGAATGGATCAGCTGCAAGATCAGTCATTATCGTTAGAAGAGCGGATCAATAGTTATCTAAACAGTCTTTTGCGTTTTGCTGTAGAAAATCCTGAAAGTTTAATGTTGATCGGGGATATAAAGTTCTTGAAAAAAGTAGAGACAGGAACAGCGCTTGCCGAAACACCGGCAAATAATGCAGTGGTAAAACTTTTGACAGAGGGCAAAGCTGCAGGAATCCTAAAAGAACTGCCAATATCTTTAATGATGGCTTTCATCTTCACGACAGTCCAAGCGTACGGATTAGGCGTCAAAAAAGGAGAATACGTTGAGTCAGATTCTCGTGAACTTGTTCTGCAAACGTTACGAGATGCAATCAAAAAATAGTTTTTTGAAAAAGGATTTCTTTTGAGAGATCCTTTTTTATAATGAACATTTGTTAAGAACGTGCAAGAATTTTCGTTCCTAATACGTTATACTGGTTAAACAATCTGTAATTTCAATACAACAGTAAATAAACAATCAAGGAGCACATAAAAAAGATGAGAAATATCAAATTAACGATTGAATATGACGGGAAAAGATATGCTGGCTGGCAAAGATTAAATGGATCAGAAAAAACAATTCAAGGAAAAATAGAAAGTATCTTATCTCAAATGACAGGTGAAAAAATAGAAATCATCGGTTCTGGACGCACAGATGCGGGAACCCATGCAAGAGGCCAAGTCGCCAATTTTAAAACGAACACTCAAATGGCGCTCCCTGAGATCCTTGATTTTCTGAACCGCTATTTGCCGCAAGATATTGTCGCAAAAGCAGTAGAAGAAATGCCTGAACGATTCCATGCAAGATATAATGCTGTGAGAAAACAGTACAGCTATTACGTTTGGAATAATCCAATTCCGTCAGCATTTGAACGTCAGCATAGTTTTTTCTTTCCGCAAAAACTTGATATTGAAAAAATGGAACAAGCCTGCAAAAAATTGGAAGGCAGCCATGATTTCTTAGGGTTTTCTGCACTAAAAAAATCAAAAAAATCCACCGTTCGAACGATTGAAAAAATAGCTGTCGAACAAGAAGGAAGCATGCTGCATGTTACTTTTATAGGAGAAGGATTTTTATACAAAATGGTGCGTATCATCATGGGGACTATTTTGGAAATCGGAGCTGGGACGATGGAATTAGAAGATATCGATAAGGTGTTTGAAACAAGAATCAGAGAAAATGCAGGAGAAACGGCTCCTGCACAAGGATTGTTCCTTGATGAAGTCGAATATCGCTAAATTCGACACTCTTGAGAAAAAGCACGCTGCTACCTAAGATCATAACTTAGGCAGCAGCGTGCTTTTTATTCGTTAGTCTCTGTTTTTTTTGTTTCGCGGCAACCAGAAAAAAGAAGAATTTTTTTCTTTGTTGACTGGCATATTATCAGTGATCAGTAAAGCGATCATGATATAAGCAATCCAGCTGTCGCGAGAATAAAGAACATATTCTGCGATCCATTTATTCGAAAACTTATCTTTGTAATCTTTTAATCCGCCAAAAGAATAGAAGCGGGAACCAAAATTATAGACAAGATAAGCGATCCGCTCTTGTGTAAAACTTTTGCGAGAAGTTCCGACATTTGCCAACGGAGCCATCCCCAAATCGAAATATTCCAGCTGTTCTTCATCTCTCATGTATTGGAAGAGATTGATAAACAAAAAGTCCATCGTGCCGCTTGGTGCTTTAGAAGGGCTGTGGCGCATCAAGTCGATCGTTCCGATATTGTCTGTATAAGTCGGCATAAAGTTAGCAAAGGCAACGATTGTATCATCCTTGTCTTTAATAACAGCAATTGGCGCACGTTGCAAGTAGTCTTTTGAAAAGAATCCTAATGAAAATCCTTTTTCTTTTCGTCCGCCTAGCCATTCATCAGAGACTTCTTTTAAAGCTGCCATCGTTTGCGCTGAAAAAGGAGGCTGGAGAACGTCGAAAGTGAAGCCTTCTTTGAGTACTTTATTGAAACTTGCTCGCTGACCCTTCCTCTTTTTCCCGCTCATAGTGAAATCAGGCAGATAAACCAGAGCGCGTTCGCCAAATTTGATGAAATCATAGCCGAATTCATGCAGGATCATGACCATATCTTCCGTATTTTCATAGAAAACCGGCAAATAATTATAAAGATCTGCTTCTTGGATCAACGCTTCTGTAGCAGCTTCAAAATCAGTGCTTTTACCGGAAGGATTTCCCATGATCAGCAGTTTATTGTTGAATGTTGCCAATTGGAAAAAGACAGTATCTTCTGTGCCATCATTATAATAGTAAACTTCTTTGTCCATCAAAAATACCAGTTGACTGTCGCAATTTCCGCCATAGGTATGCAGGATGTGGTTCAAGCGCTCCTCATTTGGTTTTTCGCCGATTTTAATTCGTTTGTTTTTCAAAAAAGTGATAAACAGCAATATCACAAATGAAACGATCAGAATCGCAACAAACCCAGCCATCCAGATTTTTTCGTTAGGGAACAAGAAGAAATCAGGCAAGCGGTGCCGATGATGGATATTCGGCCGATTATACACACCAATGGCGATATACAAGATAGCAAGTCCGCCAATGATAATCCCATCGATCGTCATCCATTCTGCTGAATAAACCAGTTGTTTGCGGTAAAGTTCTCCTTTTGAAAAGATAACAAATAGAAGAAGCAAAGCCAAAAACAAACCTGTTGAAACACGAAAACCAGCAGCAAAAGCATATAAAAAAGTCAAGAAAACGATAGAAATCGTCGGCAAGTATGCGCGCTTCACTCGTGCACTGATCCCGCGACCAGCAATAATCAACAAGAATCCCAGCAAGATTGCTGGAAAAACAACGATGACTCTCGAATGAATCGGGTTCAAGTGCTGCAAGAAAGGCAACCGTATAAATGCTTCTGGTATTGTTGCAGATAAAACCAGCATCGTACCTGTAAAATAGAGAAAGAAAACTTCCAATTTATGGGATAGTTCTTTCATCAAGCTAAGCGGTATCTCGTTATAACGGCTGTTGATCGTACTGCCAAGATTCTTGAAGAAGAGAACGAGTCCAATGAAAAATGGCACAATATAATAGAATAAACGAAAAAGCAACAGCCAAACAATTACTGTTTCTTTTGGGATACCCAAAACTGAAAGACCAATAATCATCATCAAGTCAAAACTTCCTAATTCTCCTGGGATCATCGAAACGATACCGATCACAGTTGCTGCGATAAATAGCGGAAGAACGTCAAGAATACTTAAATGAAGCCCCATCAAAATACCAGTTGAAATAAAACTGATCAGCACCCCTGTCCATTCAAAGAAAGAAACAGCAACAAGTTGAAGGCGCTGTTTGCTTTTTAATCCGCCTAAATAATTTCCTTTTCCAAAAATACTTAGACAAAAAACAATTGGAAAGTACAAACCACCGCCAATCAGCCAAATCCAATATTGCTGCAAATATTCATTATGATCATTGAAAATGACCAAAAAGAAAGAAAGCAGCGCATAAATCGACAAACCAGACATGGTAAAAATCAATATCTTTGACAATGCTTGGACAACTTCTTTACCAGAATTCTTTTTCCCATAAAATTCAGATCGAAGTCCTGCACTAATAAATCCGCCAAAACCAGCAAGATTGTTCAAGGTATTCACTAACCAGCTTGTTTCGATAATATATGATTTTTTGGGTTTCTGATCCAATATATTGTTTAAAATAAAATCATACCCGAGCATCGGCAGTATCGAAAGAAGACCAATAACAGCCATTAGCCCAATATTAGGTAACGGGATCTCTTTAAAAATATGTGCAAGCTGCGAAACAGAGACATTTTTTGCGAGATTCATGATTTCAAAAACAATGATAACGATCACGGAAAGCAAAAAAATAAGCTTGAACTTGCTTGCGTGTGTTTTAAACCATTGGATTATTTTTCCCACTTAATCACTCCTTTCAATTTATACTAACATTCATTTCCAACTGTCTCAATGGAAGTGAGAATCAACTGGGGATTTGAAGGATTATTTTTGTTTCTTCTTAAGAAAGAGCACGGAAAGCTGGGCTGTTCTAAGCATAATTTTTTTGGTTTCTAAGAAAATGGTGTTTGTGCGCAAGTTTGTGAAGTGTTTTGCACACTGAATATAACTTGCGTACTTTATTCTTTTAGTGTGCGCACACTAAAAGATGAGCAAAAGCTTTGAAAGCGCTATTCGTAAGCGTTTTACTTTTGGCACGCTTCTTGCATTATAATTAAGTGTAAAACAAATGAAGAGGAGTGGAGAATATGGCGAAAAAAACAATCATGTTAGTATGTTCTGCCGGAATGAGTACAAGTTTATTAGTAACAAAAATGCAAAAAGCAGCGGAAGAAAAAGGAGTGGAAGCTGATATCTTTGCAGTATCTGCTTCA
Source organism: Enterococcus faecalis 13-SD-W-01 (assembly GCA_000415185.1). Lineage (GTDB taxonomy): Bacteria > Bacillota > Bacilli > Lactobacillales > Enterococcaceae > Enterococcus_B > Enterococcus_B faecalis_A. The sequence goes on along the minus strand of KE351647.1, from coordinate 7,324 downwards.
GATGCGGACAACAACTTAGAAGCAAAAAACGTAGATGTTTTACTTTTAGGGCCTCAAGTTCGTTTCATGAAAGGTCAATTTGAACAAAAATTAGCGCCAAAAGGAATTCCTTTAGATGTTATCAATATGCAAGATTACGGCATGATGAACGGTGCCAAAGTATTGGAACAAGCTGAAAAATTGATGAAATAATTGGAGGGTACAATGATGGAAACAGAACAAAACTTAGAAGCAATCATGGGTTTGATTATGTATGGCGGCAATGCAAAAAGCGATGCAATGGAAGCGATTGCTGCTGCGAAAAAAGGGGATTTCGAATTAGCAGATCAAAAAATCGCTGATGCGGAAGAATCATTAGTGCAAGCACACCATTCTCAAACAGAGATGCTGACACAAGAAGCACAAGGAAACCATATACAAGTAACTTTGCTTACAGTCCACAGTCAAGATCACTTGATGACTTCGATTGCCTTTACAGACTTAGCAAAAGAAATCATTGATTTATATCGTCGTGTGGATGCATAAAAGTTTTTAAAAAGAAAAGAGGAAGAAAAGATGGATAAATTTGTTGCATTTATGGAAAAACATTTTATACCCGTTGCTTCAAAAATCGGCGCACAACGCCACCTGATCGCTATTCGTGATTCATTTATGGTCAGTATGCCGTTGATGATCCTAGGAGCTTTAGCTGTTATGATCAATAACTTGCCGATTCCTGGATTCCAAGAATTGATGAATTCGATTTTTGGCGGTGAAGCATGGAAAGGATTTGGAGCTGCGGCTTGGAACGGAACGTTTGCCATTCTTTCCGTATTGATTGCTTTCTTGCTTGCTTATCATTTAGCACATGGCTACCAAAAAGACGGCGTATCTGCCGGCGTTATCTCATTAGGTTCATTCTTCGCATTAGGCGGAGCTTTAGGAATGAGTTCAAACGGATTATTCATTGCAATTATTGTAGGGATTATTTCAACAGAGATTTTTGTACGTTTGAGCGGAAACGAAAAATTGATCATCAAAATGCCTGACGGAGTACCGCCAGCAGTTGCTAAAGCTTTTGCAGCATTATTGCCTGCTATGATCACTATTTCTATTTTTGCATTGATTGCAGCGGTTTTCGCAGCATTTGGCGTAGACGATATCGTAGGCGCATTCTACACTGCAGTTCAAGAACCATTTATGGGACTTGCAAATTCTTACCCATCAGCATTATTACTTGCTTTCATTACACCATTCTTATGGTTCTTTGGTCTTCATGGTGCCAACATGATCGATCCTTTGATGCAAACAATCAATGCACCAGCTATTGAAGCAAACGTTCGCGCTTTGGGAGCAGGACAAGAAGCACCATTTATCGTAAACAAACCTTTCTTTGACAGTTTTGTAAACTTAGGTGGTACAGGAGCAACGATCGGTCTGCTGCTAGCTATCTATCTAGTTGGACGTAAAAACAAACCATACATGGTCGTAACAAACTTATCGATTGCACCAGGTATCTTCAACATCAATGAACCAACAATGTTTGGGTTACCAATCGTTCTGAATCCAATCATGTTCATTCCATTTATCTTGACGCCAATGGTCTTGGTAAGTGTGGCATATTTCGCAACATCAACAGGATTGGTTCCAGCTGCAACAGTTATGCCGCCATGGGTAACACCTCCTATTATCGGTGGTGTCTTGGCTACAAACAGTATTGCCGGCGGAGTTCTAGCTGCAGTAAACTTAGTTATTTCCGTTCTGATCTACATGCCTTTTGTTAAAGTAGCAGCAGTTCAAGAACAAAGAAGAGAAGCAGCAAACGCTTAAAATATCACTTGAAACGGGATTGGCTGAAACGGAGCCGATCTCGTTTTTTCATGCAGAGAATACCAAAAAATATTTTTGTTAGAAAAAGAGATGGTATACTTTAAGAAAGGGTTTGCGCAAAAGCTTAGGAGGAATCGGGATGAGTATAACAGTTACTATTTTATACACAGGAAAAAATGGCAGTGCGAAAGATTTTGCCAAAGAAATGACAGATAGCGGAATTGTTGCTGATATACGTGCAGAAGAAGGGAATGAACGATATGAGTATTTTTTTCCAATGGAAGATCCTGAATCTGTTTTATTGATCGATCGCTGGAAAAACCAAGAAGCGATTGATTTTCATCATCAGACAAAAATGATGAAAAAAATAGCAGATTTAAGAAAGAAATACCAGCTGAAAATGAAAGTAGAAAGATACGAAGACCTATAAGTAAAGAAAGAACAGATCGATTTGTCTATTTTTCAGCAAAATGCTATACTAGAAATAGAAAAGGAGCTATGCGTCAACATAGCCCCAATGAAGAACCGTTAAAAAGACGGTAGCTTTCGTTAGTTTGATATTGTAACCATCTAATTACTCGCTAAAGTCGATTAGATGGTTACTTTTTTGGTCTTTGCGGTCAATAATCAGCAAAACCAACGTCGCAAAAGCGATCATCAGTTGAATTGCTTCAAAAGTTGACACGTGCCTGCTCCCTTCTAGGGATAAAGCGCTGAACCATAGGCATCACCCCTTTTTTCAAGAGATTAGCCACCATCTTTTCACTTTTCTACGTTTTCATTGTACCATAAGCGATAAAATGAAAGCGATACTTTATAAGGGTTTTCGATGCTTTATTTCAAAAGTTATTCAGATGTATGTGTTATTTTTATATCATTTTTTCGATAAAAAATAGCAGCAGATTGAGCGGCAAAAAGGATAGCCAAGACAATAAGATAGGACCCGATTGTTAAGGTTATTTTTTCTGTACCAAAGAAATCAACTACTTTTAATGGCAAATAAAAACTCATAAAAGTAACTATCCAATATCTAAACTTTTTCCAACCCTTACCGATAGGCAGCTCATTCATCACGATAAGTCCAAGCGGATATTCATAGAAAATACTGGAAAGAGTAAATGAATGACGCCCTTCTAAAACGAAATAAATGATTCCTCTCAAAATAAACATCACCATAAATGCTCCGATTATGTATCTGACATCCAACTTCTTCATTTTTGCTCCTTTTCACTGTTTTACATAGTATTCTTTAAAATATGTTTGTGTTTATCAGCATTTAGTGAATCAACTTTTATGTTAAATGTATTAAATCATATTTTTGTTAGGAAGGGCATATAATGTGTGTTTTTTTATCTAATGAATATTGTCTGTTCTTTAACTAAAGATAACAGAACTTTTCATTTGTTAAGTAATCGCTTACGTAATATGCTTAATACATATAAAAATTTCTTGTATTTACGATGTTTGTTAGTTGTTAAGAAAGGAGAGAAGCGATGTTTCGATTCTTGCAAAATTATTTGTCTGGACCAGCAGAGAAAATCGCACAGTATAAAATCGTTCGAGCGGTCATGGCTGCTGGAGTAGCGACATTGCCATTTACAGTCGTCGGCTCAATGTTTTTAGTATTGGATAACTTGCCAACGCATTTGCCATTTTTAGAGGGTTTATTTAAAATAAGCGATTTATATAGAATTATCTATACTATGACTCTGGGAATCTTAGCAGTTTACTTCACGGCAGCCTTTGCCTATGAGCTGACGTCTATAGAGAAAGAACAAGACCTCGATGTCAACCCGTTAACTGGTGCGTTATTATCGGTGCTGGCTTTCTTTATGTGTGTGCCGGAATTGATAGTCGAAAATGGACGAATCAGCTTAGTTTCTTCAATCAATGAAACAGAGACCGTGATAAATGGCATACGAATGGGTGCATTTGCTGAACGATTGGGGACATTGGGGATTTTTACAGGTATTGTTGTGGCGGTTTTGGCAGTAAAGTTATATTGTTTTTGCGTCAAACATCACTTAGTTATTAAAATGCCAGCTAGTGTTCCCCCTGGCGTTTCACAGTCATTTTCTTCACTAATTCCGACAGTTGTTATTGTTTTTGCAATTACTCTTATTAATGGAAGTTTGATCATCTTAGGAACAGATATTTTCAATATTCTTTATCTGCCATTTAGTTTAGTCATCTATCTGACCAATACTTGGATGGGGCTGATAGTGATTTATTTCTTTATCCATGCGCTTTGGATCGTTGGTATTCACGGAGCAAACATCATTACTTCTTTTTTAGCTCCTGTCGTCTTAGCAAATATGGCAGAGAATGCAACGGGCGCAAGCTATCCTTTAGCAGGCGAATTCAATAATTCTTATGTCACTATCGGCGGATCAGGTGCCACATTAGGTTTGGTTCTCTTTATTGCTTTTTTTGCGAAATCCAAACAATTGAAGGTACTTGGGAAAGCTGCATTGATTCCTGGACTTTTTAATATCAATGAACCAATTATCTTTGGTATGCCAATTGTTTACAATCCTTATTTAGCTTTTCCGTTTTTTTTGGCTCCTATGGCTTCAGCATCACTTGCCTATTTTGCTATTCGTTTTGGATTTGTTCAGCCGATGATCGCCCAACTGCCTTGGCCGTCACCAGTAGGAATCGCTGCATTGATTGGGAGCGGAGGCGATTGGAAAGCGGCTGTTTTAGCAATTTTGTGTGCGCTCCTCGCTTTTGTTATCTGGTTTCCCTTTATCACATTTTATGACAATAAGCTTTTGAAGGAAGAAAATACTGCACTTTCTGACCAAACAGAAAAAAAGAACGCCGGAATTTAAATCCGGCGTTCTTTTTTTTAGCAAAAATTTTTTCGATTTAATAAATCGTCGGTACCAAACCGCCGTCTAATCGCAATGCAGCACCAGAAAAGGAAGAAGCATAGGGGCTGGAAACAAAAGCTGCAAAACGGCCGATTTCTTCTGGGCGGATCAATCGTTGGATCTGAGAAAGCGGACGATGGTTTTTCATGAAATCCTGCTCCCATTCAGATTGGGGAATATCACTATCGGCATACATATTTTCCAACATTTCTTGTACGCCTTCTGTCAACGTAGAGCCGGGCATAATCGTATTGACAGTCACTTGAGAGCCTGCCGTTAATTTAGATAAGCTTTTTGCTAAAGAGAGGTTCATCGTTTTTGTCATACTATACTGCGCCATTTCTCCAGAAGGCATGATTGCTTCCTCGCTGGCAATAAAAATGACACGGCCAAAATCTTGTTCCAGCATCTTAGGTAAATAAAATTTTGCTAAAGCATTGCCAGACAAAACATTGACATGGAAAAATCGTTCCCAGACTTCATCTGTAATGTCCATGTAATCCATTGGTTCAAAAATACCCATGTTATTGATCAAGATATCTACTTTAGGAAATTGGGCAAATAACGCTTCACGGGCATTCGGATCAGCTAAATCAAAAGGTGCGCTTTGCGGATTTGTTTCCGGAAAACGTTCCTTAATTTCATCTGTCACTTGGTCAACAACAGATGCTTGGCGGCCATTGATGATAACATCAGCGCCTTCTTTGGCTAATTCAATAGCGATTGCTTTTCCAATACCTTTTGTTGAACCAGTAACTAGAGCAGTTTTATGTTTTAAACCTAATTCCATGCTGCACACTCCATTCTATTTATTAAAAATCAAAAGTATCAGGGTTTGGTCCGACACGCCAATCTTCATTTAAATTATTCAAGGCCATCATTTCTTCGTCAGAAAGTACAAAATTGAAAATATCTGCATTGCTTTGCATCCGTTCAGGTTTAACGGATTTGACAACCAATAAGATTTCTTGCTGTACATCCCAGCGCAAGATGACTTGAGCCGCAGAAACGTTATGTTTTTCAGCGATTTCCAATACAACTGGATGATTTAACAACTGACCTTGCATCAAAGGAGACCACGCTTGGATCTTGATATCATGTTTGGCACAAAAATCACGTAGTTCTTTTTGTGATAATTTTGGATGAAGTTCAATCTGGTTGATAACAGGAACAATCTCAGTTTCTGCTAATAATTTTTCAAGATGGTGTACTTGAAAATTGCTGACGCCAATTGCTTTGATTTTTCCGTCACGATACAATGTTTCCAATGCGCGCCAAGCTTCTAAATAGGCATCTTCTCCAGGCCAGTGGATCAAATAAAGATCCAGATAATCCAAGCCTAAGCGTTCTAGACTTTCTTCAAACGCACGAATTGTTTCGTCATAGGACAAGTGAGCGTTCCACACTTTTGATGTTACAAATAACTCATCACGGGAAAGACCAGCAGCTTCGAGACCTTCTTTGATCCCAACACCTGTACCAGTTTCATTATCATATATCTGTGCGGTATCAATCAAACGATAGCCCTTCAAAATCCCTTCTTTTACAACCACTGCCGTTTCAGCATCTGGAATTTGAAAGACTCCTAACCCCATACCGGGAATGCTTGTTTGATTATTTAATATGATTTTATCGTTCAATGAATGAATCATGTTTATTTCCTCCTTTGAAATTCAATAGATATACTGTATACTAGAAAAGTTCAAATGGATAGTACCTACTTTTTTGTATCATAGTATCTAAAAAGTAACTTTTGTATAATAAAAGCTTTTTTGGAGGTAAAAATGAACGAAAAAACATATAATATCGGCGTAGAAGCAACAATGGATGTTATTGGCGGTAAATGGAAGCCGATAATTTTGTGCAATCTTCGTCATGGTTCGCTGCGCCCAAGTGATTTGAAACGAAAAATCCCTAATATCAGTCAAAAGATGTTGACTCAACAACTGCGAGAATTAGAAGCAGATAACATTGTTTTGCGAACATCCTATCATCAAGTTCCGCCAAAAGTAGTGTATTCTTTAAGTGATTACGGTAAAACATTAAGCAGTGTCCTAGATGCATTATGCAGTTGGGGAGAAATGCATGTGTCTGCATTACAAGAACAAGGTGCACCCGTGATATTGCGTTGTGAAGACTAAATAAAAAACCAGCAAGCGAGCACTTTTGAAAAGTGGGTTTGTTGGTTTTTTGTTATATGTTATTTTAAAAGGTGTTCATGGTAGATTCAAGGAGTAGGCAAGTGTCAACTTTTGAAGCAATTCAACTGATGATCGCTTTTGCGACGTTGGTTTTGCTGATTATTGACAAAAAAGTAACCATCTAACACTTTGACCGGCGTTTAGATGGTTAAAATACTATTTATATCGTAGTCATCGTCTTTTTAACGTTTCTGCAAGAGGGCTATGTTGAGAGCATAGCCTCTTTTCTATTTTTAGTATATCATTTTTGCTGATAGATACAAACCTTTGTGGGAGAGAGTGTGTGTAGTTCTCTTCATTATGGTTATGGCGGAGGAATGAACTCTACGTTTACTGGAAAGAGACAATATTACAGTGTAAAATCAGCTATGCAAGCCTATAATACATTTGGTGTAGGAACAGTTTCTTGCAGTGCAGGAGGATTGACAATAGGAAGAT
>KE351646.1:352482-371405 GCA_000415185.1 Enterococcus faecalis 13-SD-W-01 | reverse complement strand
TCTTACTTTGTTCAGTTTTCAAAGGTCTACCTTGTCTTATCCGACAACTATTTAATCTTAACATTTTCTTAAGAAGTTGTCAACAAGTTTTTTTATTTTTATTTCTTCGTTTGTTTAACGACTTTGTTATATTATCATCTCTCGAAATGTTTGTCAACAAGTTTTTTAACTTGTTTTTCTAAGCTTTTCAACGAATGATTTCTTTAACAACTCCGTTATTTTATCACGAAGTTCCAGAAGCGTCAACTACTATTTTTAAAAAATTTCAATTAAATAAAATGTTTAAAATTTCGTTTCTTTCGTTTTGGAACAAATATTAATATAGCAATCTCTATTATAAATTGCAACAAAAAAAACCATTTTTTTCAGCCTTTTTTTCAAATGCGAACATTCAAACTTTTTCTAAAATTTTTGTTCTTTATTTTATCAAATAATTCTCCCTTTCCTCTCCTATTATTCTTGGATAGTTCGTGCTGTATTTTTGTAAGGAAAACAAAAAATAGATCAGCTGACTTTATTTGTCTGCTGGTCTATTTTTATTGTAACTAATTGGTCTATCTATTTTTCTGCTTTTTTGGCAATTGGTATGAAGATACGGAAAATCGTCCCTTGTCCAACGACGCTTTCAGCGACGATTCGGCCTTTATAATTTTCTACTAGTTGTTTTGCGATAGAAAGTCCTAATCCGTTTCCGCCTTTTGTTCGCGCACGTGCTTTGTCTACTCGATAGAAGCGGTTAAAGATTCTTTTCAGGTCATCTGGTGCGATTCCTTCACCAAAGTCTTGGATAGCTATCTCAAATTCACTCAATGTAGAGGAAATCGAAATGTGGACTTCTTTTCTATTAGTAGAATATTTCACTGCATTATCCAAAATAATGATAATCAACTGCTCAAAGTGATTGCGATATATCTGCAAGGTCAATTCCTTGGTTAAATCATCATCGAGTGTAATCACATAATCAGGATATAAAATCTTGAAGTTATTATACACTTGATAAGTTACTTCTTTTGCTTTCGCTGTTTCATTAGCATAATGGATATCGACTTGTTCTGCTCTAGACAAATCCAGCATTTCTTGCACTAAGCTTTTCATTCGGCTGATTTCCTGCATGCTGGCACTTAATGATTCTTCTAAGATTTCAGGATCATCTTTCCCCCAGCGGTTCAATAAACTTAAATGTCCTTCGATGATTGCTACAGGTGTCCGCAGTTCATGAGAAACATCTTCGACAAATTGTTCCTGCTGTTCAATATACAAACGCATGCGGTCCAACATCTCATTAAAGATTTCTGCCAAATCTGCTAATTCATCATTTGTGTCTATTTCCGGCATATGGATATCGGATTGCGGATTTTTTCGGATCGTTTCCATCGTGTCTCTTAGTACTTTCAATGGTTTCAAGAAATAAGAAGATAAAAAGAATCCTAAAATACTGCTTAATATCAAAGAAACGACTTCTAGAATGATCAGCGTTAAAAGCAACCGGTTTCGAATATCATAGAAAGAAGACAATTCGTAAAAGCTTTGCGCGTACCCGATTTTTTCTCTGGTTCCTTTTGAATAAATCGGCTGGATAGACAGAAAACCTGTCTTGCCTTCCAGATTAACGATAGTCGGGACTTTTCTTTCCGTTTGGATCAAATCTTTATCTTTGTCCTGCGTCTTGAATATCAGCTCTTCTTCTAAATTATAAATGTATAAATCCAATGAGGGCTGCCCAAGCTCAGAGATAAAGGAATCCAACTCCATCAATTCGCCTTCCATGACGGTCGTTTTATCATCGATATTATTGGTGTCTTTTGTATTGTTCGTTAGGTACTTGTAGGTTGTTTCCGGTGTTAGTTCTTCTTCTGAATTTGCCAAACGAGACGTAAGTTCTGAGATCGTCCGTTCGACATTGTTTCTTTCTTTCGCTACAATCAAATTAATTGATGATTTATACGTAATTACCGCGAAGATCGTAAATACTACAAATATAAAGAAAGAACTCGCAAAGGCCCACTTGATAGTCAAGGAGGGCCCTTTCAGTTCTCTTTTTTTAGAGTTGGTTTTATTTATCACGAGCGCATCACATATCCTGTACCGCGGACAGTTTGAATATAGCTTTCTTCTCCGGGTACATCGATTTTGTTACGCAGGTATCGGATATAGACATCTACGACATTGGTTTCTACTTCTGTCTCATATCCCCATACTTTGTTAAGTAAAACGTCACGGGCTAATACCACATTGACATTTTCCATCAAAGTCAAAAGCAATTCGTATTCGCGTTTTGTCAATTCAATGACTTCATTGCCTCTGCGTACGACACGGTTTTCTTTTTCGATCGTTAAGTCGCGGTAAGTGATCGTTGTTTGTTTTGCTACGTTTTTATCCCCTTCGATATCGATTCGGCGAAGCAAAGCACGCAAACGAGCTAAAAGCTCCTCGATAGCAAATGGTTTGACGATATAATCGTCAGCTCCATGATCTAGACCAGATACACGGTCGATTACTGAGTCTCTCGCAGTCATCATGATGATTGGTGTATTCTTTACTTGGCGGACACGACGGCACACTTCCAGCCCATTTAATTCAGGAAGCATCAAATCCAGCAAGATCGCATCCCATTCATTATTCAATGCTGCGTCTAATCCAGTACGGCCATTGTAGTGGACTTCTGCATTGTAGCCTTCATGTTTCAATTCCAACTCGACAAAGCGAGCTAAGTTCTTTTCATCTTCAATGATTAGAATATTACTCATTTATTTTTGTATCCTTTCTCTCTGAGAGGTTTTTAAAACTCTATAATTATAACGGTTATTTGCTTAAAAATCTATAGTCATTTTATCATGAAATACTATTTAAAAAAAGAGCTGAAGTCTAAGAAGGTTCGTCGACTTCAGCTCTGCTGCTTTTTCAGTTTTAATCCTCAGAAAAACGGATGCGGATTACTCTTCGTTATACCAAGAATAGTGGTAGATTCCTTCTTTGTCTACGCGTTCATAAGTATGAGCGCCGAAGTAATCACGTTGCGCTTGGATGATGTTTGCTGGCAAACGTTCTGCACGATAAGAATCAAAATAAGCAATTGCTGAAGAGAAAGTAGGAACTGGAACGCCTGCTTGAACAGCTAAAGTAACAACATCTCTTACAGATTGCTGGTATTTCTTCGTAATTTCTACGAAGTAATCATCTAACAATAAGTTTTCGATATCTGGTTGTTTATCATAGGCATCCGTGATTTTTTGCAAGAAACGAGCGCGGATGATGCATCCTGCACGCCAGATTTTTGCGATGTCGCCGAATGGAAGATCCCAGTCGAATTCTTTGGAAGCAACGCGTAATTGAGCAAATCCTTGCGCGTAACTCATGATTTTGCTGAAGTATAATGCTTCACGAATTTTTTCTACAAGCTCTTTTTTGTCTCCTTCAAATTGGAACTTCTCTGGTTTTGGAAGGATCTTGCTTGCTTGAACACGTTCTTCTTTATAGGCAGAGATATAACGCGCAAAAACAGATTCAGTGATCAACGGTAATGGAACACCTAAATCTAGAGCGCTTTGGCTTGTCCATTTACCTGTTCCTTTATTACCGGCAGCATCAAGGATAACATCCACGATTGGTTTGCCTGTACCTTCGTCATCTTTTCTTGTCATGATATCAGCTGTGATTTCGATTAGGTAGCTGTCTAATTCGCCTTGATTCCATTCTTTGAAGATCTCAGCCATTTCATCAACAGAAAGACCTAAGATGTTTTTCATCAAGTCGTAAGATTCAGCAATCAGCTGCATATCACCGTATTCGATTCCGTTATGGACCATTTTTACATAATGTCCTGCACCGTTTGGACCGATGTATGTTACGCATGGCGCGCCATCTTCTGCTTTTGCAGAGATTTGTTCTAGAATTGGTGCCACTAGTTCATAGGCTTCTTTTTGTCCGCCAGGCATGATTGAAGGGCCTTTTAATGCACCTTCTTCACCGCCGGAAACACCTGTACCGATGAAGTTGATACCTGAGTTCGCTAACTCTTCATTACGGCGCATTGTGTCTTTAAAGAATGTATTCCCGCCGTCGATCAAGATATCGCCTTTGTCTAAGTGAGGCAACAGCTCTTGGATCGTTGCGTCAGTCGCTGCTCCAGCTTTGACCATCAAAAGGATACGGCGCGGTTTCTCGATCGAGTCAACAAACTCCTCGATTGAATATGTGCCTTTAAAATTTTTATCTGGATGTTCTTCGATTACTGCTTGAGTCTTTGATCCTGTACGGTTGAACAGCGCAACAGAGTAGCCTCTGCTTTCGATATTCAATGCAAGATTTTTACCCATAACAGCCATACCGACAACACCAATTTGTTGTTTCGTCATCTGAATTCCTCCTACATCACTCACGGGGATAAATTTCCTTATCCACCTCATTATAGCCTAACATCTGCGGAAAGAAAACTAATTGCGAGCGACTATTCGCGATATTTTTCAAAAAATAAACCCCAAGGCTCCATGGTTAGCCTTGAGGTTTTACATTTTCTATTAAAATGTATTAAGCTTCTTTAGACATTACGTCCTTGCCATCGTAGTAACCGCAATTTGCACATACGTGATGGCTTTTTCTCATTTCACCACAGTTTGGACAAGCGTTTAATCCGTTGATAGTCAATTTGTAGTGTGTACGACGTTTTGCTTTTTTAGCTTTCGAAGTTCTTCTAGCTGGTACTGCCATTTTGTTACACCTCCTTGTAAAGTCATGTATCTAAATAGATACAATATATTCCAATCCTACTCTTTATCTTCATCCTCCGAATTTTCTTGGAGAAGTTGGGATAATTTCGCAAGACGAGGATCTATTTTGGTTTCGGCTTCTTCCGCTTTGCGTCTTTGATATTCTTCCTCAGAAAGAACTTCCCAGTCTTCGCCTTTTGGAAGGTCGACTGCTTCTTGTTCTTCTTCTGTAAGAACTTGCATCGGAATCGCCAATAGAATATTGTCTTCGACGGATCTGATCAAATCGATTTGATTACCTTCAATGATCAAGATTTCATCTGCGGACAAGTCATCTCTTGTTTGATACTGCTCGGCTGTCATAAAGACTTCATCTACAGAAAACGATAGAGATAAGTCGACAGGCTGCAAGGAACGCGTCGATGGTACTGTGACGGTCGTCTGCACTGTATAATGAACAAGATAATCTTTTCTTTCTACAGAGATCAACCCTTCGACTTCGACCGGCGCAACATCTAGTATTAAATTATCACGTTTCATCAGAGATTCTTTTATATTGATTGTCTCTTTAAAAGTTAACGGTGTCTCTTGGTATTTTCTCAATTCCAGTAAAGACCATTTCATTATTCATCACCCCTAAGCAACAAAAGCAATTATACAGGGCAAAAACAAGCTTGTCAATGAAATTTTCTTGACACCTTCCACTAGCTTTCCGTTTGAAAAAATTTTACCGGAAAAACAGTGGATTCTCTTCATTTTCTATGGAAAAATATCACTGTTCAAGCGGTACAGCTTTTCCAATAAAAGAGTCGGCAAAATACTGTCTCAATTGATCAATCCTGCTTAGAAGCGCCAAATACACTGCTTTTTTACTGTTATAAAAAAGAGGGTCGGACGTTGTGTCCAACCCTCTTATACATCAGTTATTCGATGTTCAAGAATCAATTGCAGCGTTCTATTAGATCGCTGTTGTTTCTCCACGGTAAACGATACCGCGACGTGAATCAACAGTTACTAATTCACCGTCTTTGATTGTTGAAGTTGCTTCTTTAGCACCAACGATAACAGGGATATCTTGAGCGATACCAACAACTGCTGCGTGTGATGTCAAGCCGCCTTCTTCAACAATGACTGCTGCTGCTTTTTCGATAGCTGGCATATATTCTTTGTCTGTTGTTGGTACAACTAGAACCATACCATCTTTTGCTTTGCTGATTGCTTCTTCAGCTGATGAAGCTACGACTGCATTCGCAACAACAGATTTTTGTCCAACGCCTTGAGCTTCTAATAATTTAGAGCCAATCATTTGGATTTTCATTACGTTTGTTGTTCCGCGTTCGCCAACTGGTACACCAGCAGTGATCAAGATCAAGTCGCCTTCTGAAGCGAAACCTAGTTCAACAGCTTTTTTAGCTGCTAATTCAAACATTTCGTCAGTTGTTGATGGTTTTTCAGCAACTGTTGGGTATACGCCCCAGTTCAACATCAAACCGCGTTTTGTACGTTCGTCAAAAGTAACTGCCAAGATGTCAGCATCTGGACGGTATTTTGAGATCATTTTCGCAGTGTAGCCTGATTCAGTTGCAGCAACGATTGTTTTCACGCCTAAGTTTTTAGCAGCGCGTGCAACAGATAGACCGATTGTTTCAGTAACGTCTGTTTTATCGAATTCGTTTAATTGGAATGTTCCTAATTCTGATAAAGCTTTTTCTGCTTCTTGGTCGATACGAGCCATTGTAGCAACTGATTCTACTGGGTAGTCCCCGTTTGCAGATTCACCTGACAACATTGTTGCATCTGTTCCGTCGAATACAGCATTAGCAACGTCAGAAGCTTCCGCACGTGTTGGACGTGGGTTTTCTTGCATTGATTCTAACATTTGTGTAGCTGTGATTACTGGGATACCAGCAGCGTTACATTTTTTGATGATACGTTTTTGAACCATTGGTACTAATTCAGCTGGGATCTCAACACCCATATCTCCACGAGCGATCATAACACCGTCAGAAACTTTGATGATTTCGTCGATGTTGTCGATACCTTCTTGAGATTCGATTTTAGGGAAGATTTGAACATGAGTCATGTCTTTTTCTTCTAAAATTTGACGGATGTCTAAAACGTCTTGTGCTTTACGTACAAAACTTGCAGCGATAAAGTCGATGTCGTTGTCTAAACCAAAACGGATATCGTCAGCATCTTTTTCTGTAATACCTGGCAAGCTGATTGATACGCCTGGTGCGTTAACACCTTTACGTGATCCTAGCATACCTGCATTTTTAACTTCTACGATCAATTCACGGTTAGCTTCATCTTTTTCAATGATTTGCATGTCGATCAAGCCATCATCGAATAAGATATGTCCGCCTACATGAACGTCTTCAAATAATCCAGGGTAAGTAACAGCGATTTTTTCTTTTGAACCAACATGTTCTGGGTCCATAGAAATACGTGTTTGGTCGCCTACTTCAAATTTGATGTATCCTGCACGGCCGAAGTCAGCTTCAGTTGTTCCTTGAACAGTTGTACGGATTTCAGCACCTTTTGTATCTAAAAGAATACCAACATCTTTACCTGTTTTTTTCACAGCTTCACGAACCATTACCATACGTGATAATTGTTCTTCATGGTCACCATGTGAGAAGTTAAAACGAAAGACATTTGCTCCAGATTCAATCAATTTAGAAATAGTTTCTACTGAGTTACTTGCTGGTCCTAATGTACTAACGATTTTTGTTTTTTTCATTTACAAAACTCTCCCATTCAAATTAGTTTATTTAATGCCTTTTACAGCTTAAATAGCTTTTATCAGTTCTTCCATTGATTAAAATGAAAGTGAATTATTCAGATCATATAATGATAAGTCTGGTTTGTGTTTGTTGTTTTCTAATGTATCAACGATATCAGATGCGATCACTTCATTGTCACGCATACCGACACACAATCCGCCTTTACCTTCTTGAAGCAATTCAACAGCATATGCGCCAAATTTACTTGCTAATACACGGTCGCGTGCGCTTGGTGAACCGCCACGTACAACGTGTCCTAAAATAGATACACGAGTATGGAAGTCGCCGTATTCTGAAAGTTTGTCAGCAAATTCATTACCGCCCATTACACCTTCAGCTAAAACGATCAAGCAATGTTTTTTACCGCGGTCGCGTCCTTCTCTGATTTTCTTAGCAACTTCTGCCATATCAAATTCATGTTCAGGGATGATGATTTCATCAGCACCGCCGGCCACACCTGACCATAAAGCGATATCGCCTGCTCCGCGTCCCATTACTTCGATCACGAATGTACGTACGTGTGAAGTCGCAGTATCACGAATGCGGTCGATTGATTCTAATACTGTATTGATTGCTGTATCAAAACCAATAGTGAAATCTGTACCTGGAATATCATTATCGATCGTTCCTGGAATACCTACTGCTGGGAAACCGCGTTTTGTCAACGCCATTGCACCATGGTAAGATCCGTCTCCGCCGATTACGACTAAACCTTCGATACCGAATTTTTTCAATTGTTCAATACCTTTTAGTTGTCCTTCTTCTGTCGCAAATTCAGGATAACGTGCAGAGTACAAGAAAGTTCCTCCGCGTTGGATCTTGTCGCCTACGTCTGCAACATCTAAACGACGAATATCTCCAGCAACTAATCCGGCAAAACCATAATTGATCCCGTAAACTTCTAAACCTTCATAGATCCCTTTGCGGACTACTGCACGAACAGCCGCATTCATCCCAGGAGCGTCGCCGCCGCTGGTTAAAATTCCGATGCGTTTCATTAAACATTCACCTCATTAAAATACTTTATCCTAAGCTAGTAATGACTTAGGGAATAACCATTTTTGTCATAACCACGAGTAGTATTCTACCATTAAATTTCCGAAATGTCTTGAGTTATGAAGAAAAAAATGAAAAAAAATGAAAACAAATGGTAGTTTTTACCGTAAGTTATTTGAAAACCACATTCTCTTCTTTTAATAGATAATGAAGCTGACGTTGTGAAGTCTGGCTGTCATTGACCCAAAAGTCTTTGGCAAGAGCCACTTTCCGATCGGTCGCTTCAAAAAATAAAATAACAGGTATGTGTCCCGGATGCTTCTTCAACAGCTCTCTCAGCCTTCTCATCACTTCTGGCTGATCGTTTTCTTGAGTGATTCTTAAATAGCAAGTGACATCTTTCAAATTGGTTTCCAGCACTTGCGGATCTGCGACTGTATCCCCAATAACTTGCATCTCTTGGTTGAACTTGCTGATCTCGCTTCTGCCTTCTACATAAATGACTTGATTCGGCTGCAGCTGCGCGCGCGCTTGCCGATACAGCTGCGGAAAGACGGTCACAGAGATTTCTCCCGTACTGTCTGTTCCTTCAACAAAAGCCATCAATTCTCCTTTTTTAGTCTTGATTTCTCGGACTTTACGGATATAAAGAAGCAGATGCAGCTGCTGATTTGGAATGATTTCTACTAATGGAGTGATTCTTTTCGCTAAGCGCAGTTTCTCAAATCCTTCAGTAGGATGACCAGACAGATAAACACCCAAATATTCTTCTTCCAGCTGTAATCGTTCTTCCAATGTATAATCAGGTTTTTCTTCTTTTTTCAATTCCATGATTCCTAACAAATCTTGGCTGCCGCCGCTGTATAAGACATTTTGGATTTTTCCTTCCAACTCGTCGATCAGCTGTTTGCGGTTTGGTTCCAGCTCATCGAATGCCCCAGAAGCTGCTAAAGGTTCAAGTACATCTTTTTTCAGCCAACGTTTGTCGATCCGGATCAAAAACTGGTCAAGGGAACGATAAGGCCCGTTTTCTTTTCTTTCATTAATGATTTCTTCTGCAAAATCTCTGCGAACTCCTTTGATGGCTGTCAGGCCAAAAAGAATCGTCTGCTTATCAAGCAATTCAAAACCATAGCGGCTTTGATTGATTGAAGGTTGAAGCAAAGCTACATTATTTTTATGTGCTTCTGCGATATATTCTTTTAGTTTTTCAGTCGTATGTCGCGACGCATTCATCAAACTAGTGAAAAAAGCACCCGGATGATTGACTTTTAAATAAGCCATTTGAAAACCGACAAATGAATAGGCGAATGCATGGGATCGGTTAAATCCGTAATTGGCAAAGCGTTCGATATAATCGTAGACTTCCATTGCTTTGTCTTTTGCATACCCTTGCTTCTGTGCCCCTTCAACAAAATGCGCCCGTTCTTCGTCCAAGACTTCTTTTTTCTTTTTACTGATAGCACGACGCAAAATGTCTGCCTGTCCTAGTGTGAATCCAGCCATTTTTGAAGCGACTTGCATGATTTGTTCTTGGTAGACAATGACTCCGTACGTGTTTTTCAAAATCGGTTCTAATGAACGATCCGGATAGTCGATGGCTTCTTTCCCCTTTTTTCTGGCAATGAACATATCAATGTTTTGCATTGGTCCCGGACGATATAATGCGTTGACCGCAGCAATGTCTTCGATTGACTCGGGTTCCAGTCTGCGCAAGACATTTTTGATCCCTGCTGATTCAAATTGGAAAATACCGCTTGTCTCTCCTTTTTGGAAAAGCAGTAACGTTTTAGGATCGTTCAAGGGGATTTTTTTAAGTGCCAGTGTTTGGCCTTCTACACGTTTGATTGCTTTTAATGTATTATCGATGATTGAAAGATTCTTCAACCCTAGAAAATCCATTTTCAACAAGCCCACTGCTTCAACATCGTTCATTGTATATTGAGTCAAGAAAATAGTATCCGAACCTTTTTGGAGCGGAACATATTCTAATAGATTATGATCACTGATCACTACACCAGCCGCATGCGTGGATACATGCCGCGGCAAGCCTTCCATAATACGCGCGACTTGGAACATCAGCTGATTTTTTTTACTGCTCTGTGCTAATTCTGCTAAACGAGCGGAACTTTGATACGCTTGAGACAACGTGATCTTCAATGTATTCGGCACAGCTTTCGCCCATTGGTTTGCTTCGCTTTGAGATAAACCAAACACACGAGCAACATCCCGCAGTACCATTTTGGCAGCCATCGTCCCAAAAGTAGCGATTTGAGCCATGTGGTATTGTCCGTATTTCTCTTTTACATAGTTCAAGACTTCTTCACGACGATTATCTGGGATATCCAAATCAATATCAGGCATCGTATAGCGTTCGGGATTCAAGAAACGTTCAAACAGCAAATCGTAGACTAAAGGATCTACATCTGTGATAGCTAAGACATAGGCAACTAACGAACCCGCTGCTGAGCCTCGGCCTGCACCGGTGACAATATTATTTTTATGAGCAAAAGCCATGACATCCCAAACGATCAAAAAGTAATCATCGAAACCCATGTCATGGATGACTTTCAGCTCATAATCCAAACGCTCTTGATACTTTTCTGTAAATCCTGGTACTCGTTTTTCTAGTTGCGTTTGGCACAGCTTCTTCAAGAATCCGCCAGCCTCTTCTCCTTCAGCTAAAGGATAATGCGGCAAGAGTTTTTGATGCAGCGGCAATTCACATTGCGCGGCTTGTGCGATGGAACGCGCGTTTTCTAACGCACGTTCCAGCTTTTCGCCTGTGAAGGCTGCCCGAAGTTCTTCCTGAGAAAACATATATAAGGAAGTTTTTTGATTTTCCGTCAATTCTTCTGCGGAAATCTGCGTACCGTTTTTTAAATGTTCCATGACGTCCAATGCCAAACGCTCTTCTTTTCGCAAAACAGCGATTGGATGCAGTGCACATAATTCAATGGATTCTTTTTCTAAAAAATCGAACCATTTGTCTTCTTCTGAAAAAGCCTCACCGGTGACACCTGCAAAAAATTGCGTTTCCGCAAATCGAGAACGAAGCAGCGCCCAATGTTCTGAAAAAGAGTCAGTTTCTGTTTCAAACCGAAGCGGGGTATCCGCTGGCAAAACAGCAATCAATTCCTCAGATTGCTGGATCTCCGACAGTGCGATTTCGCCTTCGATCATTTTTTTGCTGGATAGTTCCATCATAGACTGATAGCCTAAATAGCTTTTAGCATAAAGAAGCAGTTCGTAGTCTGTTTCTTGGTATTTATAAGTCAAACTTATCCCGATGATCGGTTTAAGTCCTGCTTTCTTACTTTTTTGATAAAATTCAACTGCACCATGTAAGACATCTTTGTCTGTGATGGCAATCGAATCGTATCCCAATTCTTTGGCCTGCTGGATATAAGTATCGATTCTTATCGTACTTTGAAGCAGAGAATAGGCAGTCGTTGTCTGTAATTGTGGAAAAAACATCTTGCATTCCGCCTTTTTATTCGTTAAAATTCACTATCGTCAGAGGTTGCAAGAGAATCCGGTGTTCAGCGTACAGAGGAGCATATTCTTCTGCTGGTAAACGGTTCTCCTGATTTTGGATGTTCAGAGTTTCTTTATCCTAAAACAAACTGAAACTCTTTCTACAAAATATACCTCATTCTTCCGTTTTATCCCAGGGTCATTTCTTTACATTATTGAAAAATCTGGTAAACTTGATTTAGAAAAGAGGTGTTCTTCATGCGCTATATCGTTACATTAGTTTGGGCGTTTATTTTGGGTCAGATCGTTGGTTATATCGGCGGAGCTTTGACACAAGGTTCATACGATTTTATGTTGACGACTATCGTTTCTTTAGTAGCTGGTATTATTGTTATTTTGATTGGTGCTGCTTGCGGTACAAAAGAAAAAGCCTCTGCACACTCATAAAAAAAGCAAACAGATTAGGCAAGATGCCTAGTCTGTTTTTTTTTGCTAAAATTTCTGGCGAAGGATTTTCCTGAAGTTGAATAAAGAAAGAAAAATGTTGGATAGAACAAAGAAGCTTGTCGCTAAGAATACTGCACTGTAACCAAAAGAATGTGCCACCGTAGAACCCAGCATTGGTCCGAAAACTTGTCCGAAGTTGCTGAACATTTGGTTATAACTGTAGACCCGGCTGACTCCTTCTGGCGGTGTGATCTTGCTGATAAGCGTATTGATGGAAGGCATCAGTGCTCCTGTAGAAAAACCCAAGATAAAACGCAAAACTCCTAATTGCAAAGGTGTCGTCACAAAAGCCATAGGGATATAACATAGGAAAGAAAGAACTAATCCGCCCAGCAATACTTTGTGATTACCGATCTTATCTCCTAATTTCCCCAGTCTTGGCGAAGAAAATACTGCAGAAACCCCTGCGACTGATACGATCAGTCCGCTGACAAACAATACATTTTCTGTGTTCCCGCTCAATTCGCGGATATATAAAGTCAAAATAGGACTAATACTTGTTACACCAATCTGAAGAATCAGCGTCGTTACAAACAATCCAATCAAGATAGGCAGCTGATCCATTTTACCAAAGATTTCCCGCGTACTTAACAAATCTTTCTTTTCCACTGGATGAAAATCTTCTTTAACCATAAAAATCGTCAACAGTGTTGTAACAAATAATACCACTCCTGTAATGATAAATACATTTTCCATTCCGAACCATTGTGCTAAAGCACCACCCATAGATGGTCCGATCAAGTTTCCAGCGATAGCCCCTGTCGATAATGTTCCTAAAGCCCAACCGCTTTTTTCTTTTGGCGCTTGTGACGCAATCATCGCCGTTGCATTAGGGATGTAACCAGACAATATCCCATTCAAAAAACGCATGATGAGCAGCCAGTAGACATTGGGTACAAATGCCAAAGAGCCCATCGTGATCGTCATCCCTGCTGCCGCGCGGATCATCATGATTTTTCGGCCTTTTCGATCGGCGAGGTTTCCCCAAACTGGCGCAACGATCGCCGCTGCAAATGCTGTGACAGAGATAGCCAGGCCAGAAAATAATTCGATTTGATCATGCGGCGTCCCTAAATTCTCAACATATACAGGAATAAACGGCATCACTAAACTAATACTTGAACCTGTAAAAAAGCAACCAATCCATGCAACAATCAAATTTTTCTTCCATTTAATCTCCATCGAATCCTCCCTCTTTCGTCTATTTAATCATACCCATTTTTGAAAGAACAAGCAATGAATGCGCAAAGAAAAACAAAAAAGATCTGCAGCAGAAAATTCCGCTGCAGACCTTTTATTTCAATGAAAAAAGAAGTCCATATTACATAATAGCTAAAATCACGAAGTTCAAAATGAACAATGCATTGACGATCCACAATGCCGGTGTGATTTCATGAGCTTTTCCTTTTACTAATTTAACGACTGCAAAGAAAAGGAAGCCCGCTGCGATACCGTAAGAAATACTATAGCTAAATCCCATAAAGATCGAAGCAAAGAATGCTGGTACTGCTTCTTCTAAATCTGTCCATTTGATATCTGCAAATGAAGCAAGCATCATCACACCCACCAAGATCAATGCAGGTGCTGTTGCTTGTGTAGGAACGATTGCAATCAGCGGAGAAAACAGACTGCTCAACGCAAACAATGCTGCGACAACGACTGAAGTCAAACCCGTACGTCCGCCTGCACCAATACCAGCTGCAGACTCAACATATGTTGTTGTATTTGATGTACCAAAGACTGCGCCGATCGATGTTGCGATGGCATCTGCGAAAAGAGCTTTGTCCATTTTTGTCTTGAATCCTTTACTGTCTTCCAGTGCTGATTCATCTTCTTTTGAAAAGATGCCTGTACGACGGCCTGTTCCAATAAATGTCCCAATCGTATCAAATGTATCAGACAAACTGAAAGCAATGATCGTCATCAATACTTGCGGGATTCTGGAAGAATCGCTGAACAAAGATTGCATTCCTTCTGAGCCAAATGCTGCACCAAATGTTGTGCCTAATTCATTAAATGAGCTTCCTAGAGAATTTGCTTTCCAATCGATAGCATTTAAATCGACCACGTTCATGAAAATACCTAAAATAGTTGTTACCACGATACCGATCAAAATCGCGCCGCGCACATTGCGGATCACTAAGATCGTTGTTAAAACCAAACCAATCACAGCCAATAAAATAGGTGCATTGTTGAAGTTTGCCAAAGCAGGAACGATTCCGCCGTTCATTGTTACATTCGTTGCTTTTCCGCCCTCCACTACTGAACTAGTGATAGCTGATTGATCAGCAGAAAAAGATAAGAACCCTGCATTTTTCAAACCAACATAAGCAACAAAGATACCAATACCGCCGCCGATTGCATGTTGCAGACTTTCAGGAATCGAATTGATGATCAATTTACGGATTTTTGTCACAGTAATAAAAATGTTGATCAATCCGCAGATAAATACCATTGCTAAAGCTTGCTGCCATGTATACCCTAGACCAAAAACGACAGTAAATGTAAAGAACGCATTCAATCCCATCCCTGGTGCTTGTGCATAAGGAACATTTGCGAACAATCCCATAATCAGCGTACCGATAACTGATGCGATGATCGTTGCTAGAAAGACTGCTTGGAACGGCATGCCGGCAGTTGACAAAATAGTAGGATTTACGAATAAAATATAACTCATTGCGAAGAATGTCGTTACCCCCGCCATAACCTCAGTTGATACATTTGTATTGTTTTTCTTTAACTGGAAAAACTTTTCCATTAAAATTCCACTCCCTGATTTTTTCTGATGAGCAATAATTTAGAACGTCCAATACCCATCGAACAATTACAAATTATATCGGCGTTTCATTCGCTTTTCAATCTATTTATGTAAAAAAACCACTTTTAAATCTTTAATGTTCGTGTTTTACTTATAACTTTGGATCCACTTCTCTTTTTTTATCAAAAAAAAATAAAATAATTTTGTTTTTTACAAAATCGGTAAAATACTTTTTATTAATCAGTCGAAATATGCTAGACTAAGGTGGCTGGAACATGACCAGTCTCTCGAAAATCCACAGGTACGTTCAACAGCCTCGCTGCTAAATGACACAAATATAGAAAGAATGAATTCTATTGTCGTCTTTTTTGTAAGCGAACACGGTTGTCTGCTGCCTCTGAAAGGACTGCATAGATTGAATAAAAAATTGATTGCTATCGATTTAGACGGAACGACACTGAATCCTGAGTCTCTTATTACCGCCAAAACAGAACAAACATTGAAAAAGGCTGTAAAAGCAGGCCACTATGTCAGCATTGCTACTGGACGCCCTTACCGGATCAGCGCTCAATTCTATCAACAATTAGCCTTGACTACGCCAATGGTCAACTTTAACGGTGCGCTTGTCCATATCCCAAATCAAAAATGGAACCTAGAAAGCGAAAGCTCTGTTAGCCGCGAAATCGCTTTTGAGATCTTGGCACAGAAAAAACATTTGAATCTTGACTTTGTTGCTGCTGAAAATCGTGAAACTTTTTTCATTGATAATTTAGATTATGTGGATCAAAAAATCTTTGCAGCGGTCCCAAATGAAAAAAATCTTCTTTCCCCATTAAATATGACTACCGATCCGACTTCCCTGCTTGTTCGTACAGAGCGAGCATTTGCGGAAAATGTTTCAGAGAATTTGACCAAACAATTTGGTGATTATGTAGATGTTCGAACATGGGGAGGCCCAACAGCGATTTTAGAAATCGTCTCGAAAGGAATCCAAAAAGCAAAAGGCGTTCATCAAATCGCGAATTTTTTGGATATCGACCAAAAAGATGTCATCGCATTCGGTGACGAACACAATGACCTTGAACTGCTGGAATATGCAGGCTGGGGTGTCGCGATGGCGAACGGCACAGATCAGCTGAAAGCAGTCGCGAACGATATCACTGAGCTGACCAATGCGGAAGACGGCTTAGCAGGCTACTTGGAAAATCTTTTGAAACTATAAACAAAGAACCAGAACTCAACTTGAGCTCTGGTTCTTTTGCTATTATCGATACATTGATCAAACTGTTACATACTCGATGGCTTCTGCTTGAGGGATCTCTTCATCCACAAAATAAACCTTGTACCATGTCAAGAAGCTGAAAATCGTCCAAATCTTTCGTTGTTCTTCTTTTCTGCCTTCATGATGGTCATCCAACAGCTGCATGATTTGTTTTTGGTCAAAGAATTCTTTGGCAAAATCAGCTTCAAATAATGCTTTGACTTGTTCATAACCGTGGTCTTCTTTCAGCCAAGCTTTGATTGGCACTGGGAAGCCCAGTTTCACACGATTTGACCATTCTTCCGGCAAGTGACGATTTGCCGCTTGGCGGAATGCATCTTTGGTATTGTTTTGATTCAATAAATATTTACTTGGTATTTGCTGTGCAAGTTTCATTACTTCGATATCAAGCAGCGGCACTCGTACTTCCAGAGAACTTGCCATGGATAATTTGTCTGCTTTCAGCAAGATATCTTTTGGCATCCATTGATGTAAATCAACATATTGCATTTTATTGATTTCATCCTTGATTCCATCTGTTTTCGCGTAGTGCGCTGACATGATTTCTTCTACAGAAGGTGCTGTTTGATATTCTTGTGTCAAAAGTTCTTCTGCTTCAGATTCTTCAAATACTTTCGCATGTCCGATAAAGTATTCTTTGGCTGGTGCCAATGATTCATAAAGATGGATCCGGCCATGGAAGTTTTTCATTTTGCCGATTTTCCGACCCAAGTTGTAGCGTGTTCCTTGCGGCAGTTTTTTCAGACCTTGAGCAATCACACGGATCATTTTTGAATTCGTATGGAACCCATATGTTTGATACCCTGCAAACAATTCATCTGCGCCTTCACCTGATTGGACGACGCGGACACTTTGCGCTGCCAAGTTCGCTAAAAAGTAAAGCGGCACACATGAAGGATTGGAATCCGGCTCATCCAAATGATACTGGATCAACGGGAATGCTTTGAATGACATATCGCCATCGATGACAGCAGCAGTGTTATCTAATTCCAGCATCTTCGTCAATTTGCGTGCTTCGATGGCTTCGTTATATGTTTTGTCATCAAATCCGATAGAGAACGAATGATCTGGTTTCAAAACAGAAGTAACATAACTAGAATCGACACCGCTTGACAAGAAAGAACCCACTTCCACATCACTGATGGTATGTGTTTCGATCGATTGCTTGACTGTTTCATCGATTTTGTCGATCCATTCTTCACGAGAAAGTGTTCCTTTTGTCTCAAAATCAGCATCCCAATATTGTTGGATATCCAATTGACCATCTTTGTAAGTAAAGTAATGCCCTTCTTGCAAACGATGGACACCTTTGAAAAATGTTTCGCCGTTCAATGGTGAATATTGGAACGTCAAATAAGGTTTCAATGCTTCTTTGTTCAATTCTTTATTAAAATCTGGATGAGGCAAAAAGCTTTTGATCTCAGAACCAAACATGAATGTGCCATTCATTTCTGCGTAATAATAAGGTTTGATCCCAAAATGGTCGCGGGCGCCAAACAATTCTTTCTTTTCGTTATCCCAAATCGCAAAGGCAAACATGCCGCGAATTTTTTGTAAAAGTCCTGTACCCCATTCTTCGTAACCATGCAAAAGAACTTCTGTATCTGCATGTGTCGTGAAAACATGTCCTGCTGCAATCAGCTCTTTTCTCAAAGGCTGATAATTATAGATTTCTCCGTTAAAAATAATGATTTTTGTTCGATCTTCGTTATAAATAGGCTGCGTTCCGCCCTCTAAATCAATAATACTTAATCGTCTAAACCCTAAAGCGACTTGATCGTCAATGTATTCTCCTGAACTATTTGGTCCACGGTGAACGATCCGATCCATCATAGCATTCACGATTGTTTTTTTGTCTTGTTTGTTACTAACAAATCCTACGATTCCACACACCTAGTCTTCACATCCTAAACTAAAATTACTCGTTTTTTTCATACCTATCAATAGTATCACATAAAATGCTATCTATGCGTTTTCTTGACTCTAACAATTTCGTCACCCGAAAATGAAAATCTTTCTTTTTTCAGAAATATAAACTTATATATACTAATTTACCATGTTTCCAGCGCTGAGACCATGTTCTTTAGAAAAGATTTAAGGAATGTTTGGGTAAAAAAATATAAGGATTTGTAATGAATTTCAAAATTTTTTTATTAACAGGAAATTTATGTGTTTGGTATCTGCCATTACGGCTTTTATTTATTGTGATAAGGAATTGGTTAACAAGAGGAAAGTGTTTTTTAATGCAAGCACCTTTACCAATCTCTATTTGGTATAATATTTTTGCAAAAAAACAGTTATCTAAGGGGAAATGAAAAATTTCATGATAAAACGCGAAATAATGGAAGCGGATTTATTCCAATAGCTGCTTAGTTTTTATTATAGAAATGAGGAGTTAGAAATGAGAAAAG
>KE351646.1:319710-352472 GCA_000415185.1 Enterococcus faecalis 13-SD-W-01 | reverse complement strand
TAGAAATGAGGAGTTAGAAATGAGAAAAGTGTTTCTAAGTGTTATTTCTTTGGGGTTGCTTGCTTTGTTCGTGGGTTGCAACAACACTACTGATTCAGAATCCAAACACTCTAGCAGCAGTACCATAACAGAAACTGCTAAAACAAGTTCAGTAACTACTACTGAAATATTTTCTGAAGCAAGCACACAATCGACAACCGAAAGTGAAGCAAGCGAAAATGTAAAAACAGCGACAACTATATCTGCGGTACCAGCTACCACTGAAAATATTTCATCAGATTATCAAGCAATACTAGATGAATACACCATGAAGATCCAAAGCGCCACACCTAGTTTGATACAGGATTTTAAAAATGAAGCCTCAAGTAATACTGGAGGAATTGACGGTCTTGCTGCTATCTCAAATAATAAAGTTGAAAAACTAGCCATTATTTCAAATGAAGGTATAGGAAAAATGGCCGACTTACATCATTCGCACTCTGATGACTATTCAACCTATGAAAGTTGGGCAACAAAACTAACAGATGTCTATACTGTCGAGTCACAGAAAATTATAGGAGAATATCTTGCTTATTCTTCTAGTCAAAGTAATACAGCAGCTTCAGCGCCAAGCAGCATTACTCCTCAAGATTCTATACCAGCGGAAGCTTCGAATCCAGAACCATCCGCTCCATCTACAACAACTATACAATCGGGAGAAAATCCCAACCAAGTTGCTGATCGTGTGGGCATCAGTGTAGATGAGTTGCTTAGACTAAACGGAATGACTCCAGAAAATTATATGTTATACCCTGGACAAGAATTAAGGATTAAATAAAAAAGTCCGTGCTGCAACACGGACCAATGACCTTACCGTTAAGAACAGACATAAAAAGAATAACATAGAAATGAGGAGTTAGAAATGAGAAAAGTTGGTTTGTTAGGATTCACAGTTGTTGGAAGTTTGATTTTAGGGGCTTGTGGGACAAATAGCTCAGATGGAAGTTATTCCTCTTCTGAATCTACAGTCGAAAAAACAATAGAAACTGAAACAGTTGAATCATCAAGTCAAGAAACTGCTACAAGTATTTCCCTGCTTGACCCTGAAGTAGTCGAAGAAACAACAAATACCACAGAAGAACCTTCTGCTACTTCTGAAACGAGCGAAACTGAAATAAGCACCGACGACTTAAATACACCAATTTCAAGCGAATTCGAAAATGCACTGCAAGCTGCAAATGATTATTTAGCCTATACTGCTTTTTCTAAACTTGGTTTGTATGACCAATTGAGTTATGAAAAATATCCATCAGAAGCAGCACAGTATGCTATTGATAATATTCAAGCAGATTGGAACGAAAATGCGTTGCAATCAGCTAATGATTACCTAGACTACACTGCTTTTTCTAAACTTGGACTATACGACCAGTTAATCCACGAAAAATACACGCCAGAAGAAGCGCAATATGCTATTGATAATGTTCAAGCAGACTGGAATGAAAACGCGCTGCAAGCTGCAAAAGACTATTTAGATTACAGCGCCTTTTCACAACAAGGATTATATGATCAACTTATTTATGAAAAATATACACCAGAAGAAGCACAATATGCTATCGACAATGTACCAAACTAATTAACTCATTCTTTATCACCCTATTTTGTCATCCAGTAATCTGATAAATAGCTAGACAAAAAAGAAGCAGCTTAAGCTTACTGTTAGCATAGCTGCTTCTTTTTACTGCAACAATAAAACTTATATATCCCTTTTCGTTTTTAACGGCTAGTGATTTTCACCGTTTCCACATGGTGAGTTCCCAATCAAATGGAGATATTTCCAACTTTTCTCTAAATTGATTTTGAATTCTTTTATATGAATCATAGTCATTCCATTTACTCCAGGCATCACTTTTTGAGACACTGTATTCTCTAATTTCTCTGGCTATATCAATATCAATTTTTTATTCATAGGTTTTCTACAGATACCACAGACATTCTCCATCTTAAGTAATTTCTTTCTTTTCTTATCAAAAGCAATGCGGCGAGCGCCTTGTCTGTTCTCAACGCTATGAAGGGCGGGCTCCTGTCATATAAAATAAAAAGACCATTCGATAAGTGTTCTTAAAATAACTTTAATCAAATTCATACCTAAAATATTTTAAAGCCTCTTTTATTATTTCTATTCCAATCCACAAAAGTATATCGTAATAGTTTTTTTCCCGTCTATATGCATTGAAATCTACTGAGTGTGTTGACCTTGATAATGTTCCATACATTGTCTTGAACTCTTTTCCAAATGTGTTACTAACTAAGTTATTAACTCCTGATGGTTTTTCTTTTTTTTCATTGTAATTAAAATATTGATACCAATATTTATTTCCTTTTACTATTTCTTTCACTCTTTTATAGATTGGATCAGAAACCATCTGTTTTATTAGCTCATAATGTTCTTCATAACCATCAACATATTGAACTAATTTTTCAGTGGATTTTTTTTCCTCTAATAAATTTGAATAGTACCAACCTTGCAGCTTAAGAAAGTCTATCCCTTTTTTATTTTTAGTAAATAGTACTTGCGCATGGTGCTCCATTAAAGTTCGAAATATCACTTCTAGCGAATGAAAATTTTTGGAATCATAACAATAATATAGTGTGTTTGATAAATCTATATAGATTGTTAAAATCGGACGCATATATAACCTCATCATTTTCCCCATCGTTTCATCCTGTTCGCCTTTGTTAGATTTATACTCACTCGTATCCAATATTAAAGCATGTTTTTTTAAATCTACCAACTGATTATAGAACTTTTTTGATGACACATCTTGTTCATAATCCTTGAATATTTTCTCTATATCCATAGTTCATTTCCTCTCAGATTCAGAAAACGCAGCATCTTTTTATCACTCAAAATATTTTTATGTTGAATTCCTTTAGTTACGTAAACTCACAAATCTTTCAAATGCTTCTTCATCCTGTATCAACTTAAAGTATTCTACTTCTCTTTCTAAAGCTAATTCGTTCAGTCGTGTTTGGTTTTCTTTATTTTTACCGCTTATTATGCCTCTAGTTAATTCAGTCAAAGGTTCTCCAATACCTTTTTTAAAATTAAATCCTAGCGTTTGTAGAACTGCTAAAGTATTGAGAGATAGTAATGGCTCCAAGGCTTCAAGATTTTGTATAGCTTCTGCTGATTTCTTCTGGCTTTCTTGATTTTCATTTTCGGATAGTTTCACAAAAAATTCTTTAAGGACAGGTATTACTGTATTGACAACATATTCCAAGTCCGAATTTGTTAATTTTTGAGCAACTAATTCTTCTTCATAAGATTTAGCAATTCCTTCTATTTCCTGTTTTTCATCTAATAATTCATAAATTAAGTCATTCATCCCAGCAATTGTTTTTGTTTTATCCCTGTCCGCTTTCAATGCTTTTATTGCACTTGAAATTGAAGTTGCTGTACTTTTTGCACCTGCTTCAGCTAATCTAACACTTAAATCTAAAATGTTCGGATCCATTATATTTTTCTCCTCCATAGCCTTTTTCTTATAAGTATAGCAAAGAGGTTATTTGGAAAACAGAGGGTTTTTTGACGAACCATTACTATTATCTGTCAATAAAACAAACATTTCATTCTAAATCAAAAAAACACCAAAACAAAAACTTGAGTCATCTCGTTACTTCATTAATAATTTGACATTGATTTTTTCTTTGATCAATTACAGCCACTAGAATTGCATAGTCAATAATAGCCAGATGCTTTCCCTTTTCTGCACTTTTTTTGATAGCTGAGATAAATTCAAACTATTGTTGATTGAAAAGAGATTCAAGTAGATTGTCTGTCATGTTAGGCAACACTGCTGATAAATTTGCTAATCCAACTTCTCGACTTTCGTTGCCAGCATCAGCGATGATTTTCTGCAGATGCTCGTAAGAATAGTTTACTATTAGAAGCAGGTGCAGATATCAAAGATGTACAAGAACGTCTGGGTCACGCTTCTATACAAATCACTATGGATTTTTATATTCATATTACTGATAAACGTAAAAAAGAAACAGCGACACAATTTGCCGACTATATTGGCATTTAAACAAACCGGAGGCAAAAAAGTACAGAGGCAAAAACATCGCAAGCAAATGCTTGTATAGCAACGTTTCCGCCTCTGTTCTATGATTTATATAAGGAAGGTACAGAAATCAATAAAACATTTAATAAGTTTGTCTATAGCTTTAAAAACTAATGAAATAAAGTTGTTTCGGTAAAAATAGCTTATTGAAATTTCTATGCATTTTACTCAGATGCGGTGGAATTTCAGTATAAAAATCTTCATCTAACGTGGGGCGTTTTATATAGCTTTACTTAAACAGATTCCCTGTTTCTATAAATATTTTTAAAGCAGTTTTTTGTTAAATAAAAAGAAGGAGCTAACCTTTTGGGGTTAACACCTTCATAATAAAAGTGTTTAAACGTTTCTGAATAAATCCATCCACGCCCAACGTTCCTACACGTTGTTTCTACGTATACATCATACCAATTCTTTTTTATCCCTGTCAAGAGATAAATTACTAAACGTGATAAGAGTTAAGTAGTTTCTTTAATATTCCAAAAAAATAAACAATATCATTATCTTTATCCAAACATTTAAATCGTTCAATGCTTCTATCAGTTAAGTCTGATAATTCTTTATGCCGATACTTTCTAGAACCTATCCCTTTAACAAAAAAATTATGAGTGTATAAAACTGCAATAATATCATGAACTTTAGCACAAAAATAAAATGCTTTCCCTATTTTTGCTTTTTCAGCATATGCTACAACATAGCTATTAGGATGTCTCAACTCATTTTTACTCATGTAAAACAAGAAAGCATTATTATGAGCACAACAGTTTCTAATCCTTTTTACAGCATTTAGCAACCCACTCATGATAGAAAAATCAAATTTAGGAGTTGGATATTTTTTAAAATAAAATTCAAAAAATCTTATAAATTCTCCAAAACTCATTATTTCGACAAGAACCCAGGCAGAAGGTGCATCTTTATGAGCCTCATACAATTTTCTTTGATAATGACTTTTATGTTTAACTTTTTCTAAAACAGTTACCTTATTTAACTCGTATTCAGTACCTATTGTAGAATGAAAAAATCTATCAACTATAGCATATCCGTCTACTTCTTCATTTTCAGTAATATGGGTAATTAAAAAAGTTTTCATAGCATGTTCTATATCCAGAGTAGCAGTTAAAAGTAAATATCTTAGTTGCATATCAACACTAGCTAAATCTGCCAAATAACTGAACTCTAAATTTATATATTTTCCAGTTAAATCTCTTTTAAAATTCCTCCTATAGACAGATAACTTATAGTAATAATTTAAATCATTCAGGATATCTTTTGCGTTATTTTCACTCATTACATTGAATTTAACGCCTTTCATAGACAATTCATTTATAAGATCTTCAAATGAAGCTTTGGGATGTCGCTTTATAGCTTCTTCTTTCATATTTATTTCCAATGTTTCTTTTATCGTATTTAATTCTCGTTTGGCATTTTCATCCATAGTTTAAATACCTTTCCCATTAAGTCTCATGTTACTTTTAATCAATTTTCTCTATAATTCATAGACTTATATTTCTAAGTCATTATATCATTACGTTTTAACTCTTTACAATAATAGAATAATTTAACAGAAGTCAAAACGTTTCAAGCTGTAAACTCACAAAAAATTCCCTACTGAACATTTTCCACCAAAAAGGGCGTCTGTTTTTCGAATGGATAGAATTTGTTCATTTTCTATCATTCTCAAAGTTTTAGCTGAAATACCAATCTCGCAAGCAGCAGCTTCTAACGTAGTATTCTTACGTGCTCGGCGCTCACGAGTCTTTGCGTACATTTCTTTATCAATTTAAAACTTTGTTACCCCCTCTTTTTCCCAATTATCGAGATACTATAAATTAATTATAATTCCCATTTTTTGGGATGTCAATGCATTTTCTCATTTTTTGGGAATTGAGTTTGATTTTATGTAAAATTTGCTGTAGTCTAGCTATGAGAATATTTCTAAGAAAGGATTTTTCTAATGAACAGGTTAAAAGAAATGCGGAAAGAAAATAAAATTACTTTAGTCGATTTAAGCGCTAAGCTAGGTATACCACGTTCTACCCTTAATAGATATGAAAATGGTGAAAGCGAGCCAAAAAAGGAAACCTGGGAAAAACTAGCCAACTACTTTAACGTCTCTATCGGCTACTTAATGGGCGTTAATGATCAAAAAATGAGCGAAGAAAAAGCCTTAAATATCGCTAAGAAGGTTTATCAATCTTATCTTTCCGATGATGACTTAGACAAAGAAACTCGAAAAGCTCTAGAATATTTCAACACAGATGATTTAGATAGTATCTTACAGCAAGCAATGGGACGCTATTTTACAGTCCCAGCACTTGCATGGAACACAGATTGGCAATCTCTTGAAAATAAAAGTTTTCTTTATAAATGGCTAGAATGGGATTTAGTAGGCCGATATAGGGAGGAAGTCAAAACAAATCAAAATTTAATTACAAATACGTATCATAATATTCCATCTACCGATGATATTAATGGTTATGCAGATTTTCCAGATGAAATACAAATACCTGTAACAAAAAATTTTTTAAAGACAGTCCACTTTTTGCCTAAGGAGCAGGAAAAAGAAATAATGCAATTGATTAATTCTGATACAATATTGATTGCTCATACTTACGAAAGCTCTATCGATGATGAACTAAAAGACGAATTAAATAAAATATTAAATGATACAAGGGATAAAATTAAAAATCTAAAAACAAAGTATTCCGACAAAAAAAGTAATATTGAACAGCTAACTGTTTTAATTTCTCGCAAAGATGATTCACTATGGTATCATTCTGGAGAAAGTGACAATAAAGATGAATTAAATTTATCCGATACAACGAAACAGCTATTCGTTCACCTTGCTTCAGAATTTATTAAAGAGAAAAAAAATATATCGATTGACGAGAATAAAAACTAATTATTTTACAGCTTGTCAAAAAATATTACGACTAACACTCCCCATATATTAACGCCCACGTTAGGTACTGGGAGGAAAAAACAATGGATATGTTAAAGCAGTGGCGAATACAACAAAGAAAAGATTTACTTAAATTTGGTCACAACTCTATCGGCGATCATCAGTTAGTTTTTTCTAGTTTAGAGGACAATTCATTCATCGAGTTGGCCACTCCTCAAAAATGGCTGCATACAATCCTTAAACAAAATGGATTAAGAAGAATCACATTGCACGGATTACGTCACACTGCAGCGACTATGATGCTAGAGTCAGGCTTAACCTTAAAAGATGTCTCCGATCGTTTAGGCCATTCATCAATCGAGATTACTAGTGATTTATACATCCATGTTACTGAGAAAAGAAAACGTGAGAATGTAGACCAAGTAATGAATTATCTCGAAAACTAGACCAAATGCCGTGGAATTGCAGTGGAAACAAAAAAATAAAGCTAGAGATATCAACAGAATGGCTCTGTATCAATACTTCTAGCTTTATATTATAGTGTTTATAAGGAAGGTACGGGATTTGAACCCGTGCACCAGTATAAACCGGCTCGCCGGATTTCGAGTCCGGTGCATTACCACTCTGCCAACCTTCCGCGAGTTCTATTCTTGACTTTTTTCATTAAAAAGTCAAGAAAAAATTTCAAAAGACAGCGGGAGGATGTCAGAGTTGGTGTATATTGTTGTTTCAGTTTTCATGGTTAACGAATCATCTCTGGATTTTCTAGTTTAAGAATCATATCGATCGACTGACGGATCAAGTTGATGATCTGCTCTTCTGTTGGGTGCATGATATTCGAAGACATCAATGATGCAAGCCCTGTGACCACGATCCAAGTACCAGTATGGAGCGCATCGATATATTGTTCAGATAGATGACTGTAATGTTCATCTTCTTTAACGATTTCCTTGAAGTAATTGTAAGAAAAATCATGCATCTTTTGTCCGTCACCATGTTCGTCAATAAATAACGCCATATATAAGCTGTGATGTTTTTGTGCAAAATAAATATAGTTCAAACCTAGATCAATGATTTTATCCCCTGTTCGTTCTACAGGAAATACTTCTTCTTTCAAGTTTTCCAAAATCGAATCCAGCAACGTGTTTTTCAAATCATCCATATTTTCAAATTCCAGATAGATTGGTTGTGTAGAAATACCCATTTTCTTTGCGATATTTCTAGCAGTAAATCCTTTGAATCCTTCTTTAGCGACAACTTCATAAGCAGCTTTTAAAATCTGCTCTTTTGTATACACTTTCCTTCTCATTCAAAATCCCCCACTTCTCACTGCTCTATATGTTCTTTTATTTTACCTGATAAACGTCCTCTTTAGCAAATAATTTACCTAATTTTGTTATATTTTAACAAACTATCCCGAATATTAAAGTTTTTTTAACCAAAAAATGCCTTTTTATCTGCTTATTGGTTCCCTTTCCAAAATTTCCTAATTTAACGATATAGGTTGACCTAGGCTTTTTATTCACGTTATAGTTAAATAAAAGAAGAAAGAAGGTGTGCCATGAAAAAAGAAACTGACGTTATTTATATCCACCCGCAAAAGCGGATCGTTTCTCAGCAGCAAAAGTATATCTACCTATCTATTTGCGGGCTTTATTTTCTGCTTATCGGTTTATTTTCAGACTCTCTCTCGAATAATATTGCGGGTTTAAATAGAATCGTTACATCGCCTAGTAATCTTTTAACAGATTATTTTTATTTAGGCGGTTTTGGAAGCGCATTTATAAATTCAGGAATATTGACATTGTTGGCTGTTTTTTTAGCGTATAGGCAAAAGGTTCTTTTAAACGGGCCGATGTTCGCTGCGATCATGACTGTTACAGGTTGTTCTTTTTTCGGAAAAAATCTCTACAATTCGATTGCAATCATTCTTGGCGTCTATTTATATGCTAAATTTGTCAAGAAATCTTTTTCTCAATATATTATGATCGGGCTCTTTGGAAGTGCACTCTCACCAGTTGTCAGTTACGTCACGTTCGGTATGGAACTGCCGCTGCTTCAAGGGGTTGTTTTAGGCAATCTGGCAGGTATCCTGATTGGCCTCCTCTTACCTCCGCTCTCTGTCCAAGCACTTGTTTTCCATCAAGGTTTTACACTATATAACATTGGATTTACTTCTGGTCTGATTGCCATGGGTTTCACGGGCGTTTTGCGTTTGTTCAGCTATTCCGTCGAAAACAATACCAAGCTTTCCACAGATCATCATACAGAATTGCTGATCATCATGCTTTCCTTTTTTTGTTTGACTGTCTTCTTAGGCGTCTTGTTCAATAATTTTCGTTTGAAAGGACTGCGAGATATTTTCAAGACTTCTGGCAAACTGATCACTGATTTTATCCTGATTGCCGGTCTCGGTCCTACATTGATCAACATGGGATTGATGGGGATCATGCTGGTTTCTTATGTATTACTTGTCCAAGGTCAGTTGAACGGACCAGTGATTGGCGCGATTTTGTCTGCTGTGGGGTTTAGTGCATTTGGTAACCATCTTAGAAATAGTTTTCCGATTTTAGTTGGTATTACGATTGCTTCATTATTTGGAACCTTTTACGACATCAATCACACAAGTATGATCGTAGCTGCTGCTTTTGGCACAGGCTTAGCGCCAATCAGCGGATTTTACGGCAGTTTTTATGGTATTCTTGCTGGCTTTTTACATATCGCTCTTGTCCATAATGTAAGTTCTCTGCACGGCGGACTTAATTTATACAACAGCGGGTTTTCTACAGGCTTCGTAGCTGGTATTATGGTACCTGTATTAGATAATTTCACTGCGCTTAGGAAGGAAAAACAAAAATTTGGAAAAAGAGATATCAAAAAGAATCATTGATGAATTGCTTACTTATTTTTATTCGCTGGATATTGCAGAGATCCGGATCGGTCTGGATTTTTCTGAGGAAGGATTTTTTGCTGAATTCCAAGGTGTCTGCGATGAACAACCAGAAGATTTGGATAAGTTTGCTCGTATTTTAGAAACGCCTAGAGATCCTAGTATCGAAAGTTATTACCAAGAATTGCTGGGCAACATGCACCACGTAAAAGAAGATTATTACTTATTAGGAAGCTTGATCGATGATATCGAGATCATGTACGATCAGCCGCATCTGAATATCAAGATTTTCCGACATAAATAAATAAGTCTGATTATTAAATAAGTCTTTAGTAGGATGTTTTTTTGTGCCATCTCTCTTATACTTACATGGAAGAACTGAGAAGTGACAAAAATGTTTGTTTCTTGTCATCTGAAAAAATGGCGGCTTTTCTCTATCAGCTGTTATAGTGAATATAATCAATCAAACATGTATCAAGGAGATGAACAACATGAGTATTGCAACATCAAGAAAACTTATCAACTTTATTTCGATCATCGGGTTGCTTTTATCGATCGCTTTGACGGTCTACTTCTTCAACCTAGGTGTTTTTAAAGATATGGATGCACTGCGAGGACTCGTTGGAAACTCCGTTATCTTGGGACCGATCATTTTTATGCTGATCCAGATCCTGCAAGTCGTCATCCCTATCATTCCTGGCGGGATCAGTACAGCAGCTGGTGTATTGATTTTTGGTCCGTATGCTGGTTTTGTTTATAACTATGTTGGTATAAGTATTGGTTCAGTAATCATCTTTTTATTAGGACGTCGTTATGGAAAACCTTTGATTTTAAGTCTGATTAATGATAAAACATATAATAAGTACATTGGCTGGTTAGACAATCAATCTCGTTTTGAAAAATTATTTGCATTAGCGATCTTTCTTCCCGTTGCTCCAGATGATGCCTTATGTTTGATGGCAGGTCTGACAAATATTTCTGTGAAGAAATTTACACTGATCATTTTATTAGCAAAACCTTTGTCTATCTTCCTTTATAGCATGGCTTTGATCTACGGCGGCCATTTCTTGACAGGATTACTTGGCTGAGACATCTGAAATCAAATCTGCACCTTTAAAAACCTAAGAGCAAGTAGCTAAAAACAGCTTCCGTGTTTTCAAGCTACTTGCTTTTCTTGCGGACAGCTGCTTTTCAGATAGAGAAATATTTTTTTAGAAAAAGGTGATAGTTTGAATTATTTTAAAAACAGTGTGGTCAACACCTGGGATTTTTTGAAAGGAACAAAAGCATATTTCCGTGATGTCCTCTTGATGCATGGCGCCATTTTATTTATTTGTCTTCCTTTGTTGAATAGTGCAACACGGTTTATTTTGCACCGCGGATCGATCGATTATCTTTCTTATGATAATATTCCGTTGATTTTTTCGCAGCATCCAGGTGTTTTGGCTTCGCTGTTTGCAGTTTTATTGATGATTTTATTACTTGTTTATTTCGAATTCACATTCTTATTGATCAGTGTCTATTTCATTAAAAAGCGAGAAGCTGTTTTTCTTAGACAGTTGTTGAAAATGACATTTGCACAAATAAAAAAAGTCAGACCGCTGACTTTTCTGTTTTTCATGGCCTATTTTCTTTTGATCTTGCCCATCAGCGGATTGAGTTTTAATTCTGATTTTCTTTCAAAAGTAAAGATTCCTGCATTCATTATGGATTTTATTTTTACGAATCGCTGGGTTGTCGTTAGTTCATTTATCTTGCTTTACTTATTCTTAGCATATATTGGGATCCGGTTGATTTTTGCATTGCCAGAAATGATTTTAAGAGATCGCCCCTTTCGCACAGCTGTTAAAGAAAGCTGGCGTCTGACAAAATATCGTTTTTTTGCGATTTTAGGACAATTTATTATTATCGGCGGCAGTATCCTGATCCTTTCTTCCATTGGTTATCTTGTGATTTTCATTGCACAGATAGTTGTGGAAACAGCACTTCCAGATTACGCCTTGATCAGTGCTGTCTTTGCGATGACGTTACTTCAAGGGATTTTATTGTTCAATATCGTTATGTCTACGGTGGGTATCTTTTATATCATTGTTGATTTCATGGATGATGAAGGTTTTCTTCCCGAAATCCCTGAATGGTTTACTCCTGTGAAGGCCGAACCACGCTTTGTCCATTTAAAAAGCAGCTTGTTTTTCTTATTTGCCGTATTTTTTGGTGTAGGTGTCTGTCTTTATAACATGGATTATTTGACTTCAGCTTCGGATAAAGTCCCTATTACGATCTCTCATCGCGGCGTCAGCAATCAAAATAGTGCACAAAATACGATCGATGCGTTGGAAAAAACCAGCAAGACTTATCACCCTGATTATATCGAAATGGATGTTCAGGAAACGAAAGATGGTCAATTTGCGGTCGTCCACGATTTCAATTTGAAAAATCTAACTGGACTTGACAGCCGTCCGCAAGATCTTTCCTTAGAAGACCTAAAAAAACTGATTGTTGACGAAAATCATACACGTGCTCCCTTAGCTTCTTTTGATGATTATTTGGAAAAAGCGAATGAATTGAAACAAAAATTAGTGATCGAGATCAAAACAACAAAGATGGATAGTCATGATTTGGTCGAACGCTTTTCCAAAAAATATGGTGAAAATATTCTGAAGCATGGACATATTCTTCAAAGCCTGACTTATCAGACTGTCAGTGATCTAAAAACAGTCGAGCCGCGGTTTTATGTTGGTTATATTCTGCCGTTCAATGTGGTTGGTCCTCCGATTACACCAGCTGATTTTTTGAGCATGGAATACAGTACGATCAATCGGAACTTTATCAATGCCGCTCATGCAGATGGAAAAAAGGTCTATGTTTGGACACCGAATGAGTCCGATACGATCAGCCGGATGATTTTCTACGGTGCTGACGGTATCATTACCGACAGAATGGATCTATTGAATGAAGAGGTACATCAAAAAGACGAAATCACCTATTCTGATAAGTTATTGAATTTCGTTCTTGGTGTCGGTTGATTCGTTATAAAAAAGATCAGTGATCGCTTGCGACCACTGATCTTTTTTTATTTTTTTAAGAAACCAATTCTATCTGAGACAAGATATCTTCATATTTTACAAGCATCCGATGCTGCTTTTCAATAATGGTCGAACGGTCTTTCTCATCATACTCTTCTACACAAATCAGCACAGTGTTCGCGTATGTATGTTCAATATAACCTACTACTTCTTTTTTCGCACCAATTGGCTTGCATATGTATGATTTCCCAATTTCTATTTCAAACATCCGTTCACTTCCTCTCCTATTTTTTCTAATAGTATAATAACACAGAAAGCGCTATTTGAAAACGTTTTATTTTTCTTGTAAGGTGAAAAAAATGATTTTTCGAAATGCCCTCATCGTTATCTTTTTGTTTAAATCACCGTTTTTTATATCCATTTTAAAAAAACATTGATAAAAAATTGATTAAAATATTTCCTTACATTCAAGTGTTTAAACAGTCTGTTTTCGCAAAAAAACAACGAACTTTATAATCTTAAAGCCACTTATATTTAACAAAAAAGGTTATTTAACGCTCATATTTCTAATAAAAGCGATATATTTTTTTATTTCATCATGCTATTATTTATAAAAAATATGTAAGCATACCCAACAGAAAATAACGATTATTGGCGACTACTTCTACCTGCCATAAAGTGGGAGTTGAAATAATTTTATTTTGGAGGATGAAAAAGTGGGTACATTTTTAGGGTTAATAGGATTTGTCGGATTCCTTGTTGGTTTTGGTATGCTTATCCGATCTTTTTTCAAGAAAACTGCTAAAAAGAAAAATTTGATTATCATGGGAATTTCTTTTATTGTATTTTTTACAGGAGCAATTATCAGTCCAAATGATACAAACAGTACATCTGCAACTACTCATAGTACGAGTGATACAACTGCTGCAGTGAAGAAAAAGAAAAAACAAGAGGCTGCTAAAAAAGCCGAAGAAGAAAAACAAGCTCAAGAAGCTGCCAAAAAGGCTGAAGAAGAAAAACAAGCCCAAGAAGCTGCTGCTCAACAGCAAGCTGAACAACAGGCTCAAGCCGCAGCTCAACAGCAAGCTGAACAACAAGCTCAAACAGCTAGTCAACAGAATCAAAGTTCAGGTATCACTGGTTATTGTAAAGATGGCACACCTGCTAGCGGAAATCCGAGCGCTCGCGGAAAAGCAAATTCTTGTTATGGCCACGGCGGATGGGTTAGATAAAGAACATGAATAATTTATTCAAAAAAACAA
The DNA here is from genome assembly GCA_000415185.1 of Enterococcus faecalis 13-SD-W-01. Taxonomy (GTDB): domain Bacteria; phylum Bacillota; class Bacilli; order Lactobacillales; family Enterococcaceae; genus Enterococcus_B; species Enterococcus_B faecalis_A. The sequence goes on along the minus strand of KE351646.1, from coordinate 338,292 downwards.
AAAAAGTAAAATTACTCTTTTTATCTATTCTTTTGTTTTGTATTCTCTTCATTTCTTATCAGAAAATCACTCATAAAGATATTTTGCGCCAAAACCAAACTTATGTGTTTAAAAATCTCGAACATAAAAAAGACGGAATATATTTCTTTTATTTTCCTGAATGTCCGTGGTGTAAGGAAATCATGCCTATTCTTAAAGAAGAGGCAATCAACAAACATGTTTCTGTAAATATCACAAATATCCATGACAAAAAATATTCTAAAAAAGAAAAAAACGTTTTAGAAAAAATCATTCAGCAAACAAATCATATAGATGGACTTGTCGTTCCATTTTTTGTTGTCATAAAGAATCATGAAATCAAAAGAGCTCGAATTGGATTGATTAGTCCAGAAATAAAGAATAAAAGATCTAAACTTATAAAAAACGAAGTCGATCATTTATTAACAGAAGCATTTACATCTTAAAAAACAAAGAATACCCAAAGCCTCTATAAGGACTTGGGTATTCTTTGTTTTTTTACTATTAATTAGAATTTTACTTTCTATTTCCCCTCAAACCCCTTAAGAAAAACATCTGTCTGCCAAAGGATCCCCCAACAAAACAGAATAGACAAACCGACAAATAAAATCGTTTGTGCAATTTCGCCAAGTGCTCCATAAATCACGGAGTCTCTGACAAATATGTATTCTAGGCCGCAAGCCAAGAGCAAGACGATGATCCGTAAAAATTGAAGTATGTACATACCTGTCCTTCTTTGTTTTTTTGCCATTTTTACCACCTCTTTTTCCGCTGAAACAACGAAATTTGATTGTTTCTCTCACTCTCATTATAAGACTCTTTTCAACTGAAAATGCATTTTTTTGTTAAATTTTTTCATGTTTTTTTACTAAAACGTGAAAAAAACAAAAAAAGAAGTAAAGATAGTTATTTTTTGAAAAGAACTATCTTAGTTGTATCTTCAGTATTGATTGCACAAAAAAAGGATGGCTGAACTATCAGCCATCCTTTTGAATGTTCAACTCTAACATGCTTTTGATTGTTCAATACATGTCAAAATTTATTTTATAGACGTTCGTTCAATTCTTTTGCAAGATCTTCGAAACCTGGTTTGCCTAGAAGTGCGAACATGTTTTTCTTGTAAGCTTCTACACCTGGTTGGTCAAATGGATTGATACCGTTCAAGTAGCCTGAGATTCCAACTGCAATCTCGAAGAAATACATTGTGTATCCTAATGTGTAAGCATCCATTGTTGGGATTTTTACTAATAGGTTTGGTACATCGCCATCTGTATGCGCCAATAATGTTCCTTCGAATGCTTTTGTATTTACAAAGTCAACTTCTTTACCTTGTAAATAACCTAAGCCGTCTAAGTCTTCTTCTTGTTCAGGGATCACAACAGATTTACGTGGTTTTTCCACTTTGACGATTGTTTCGAAAATGTTGCGGCGGCCTTCTTGGATATATTGACCTAATGAATGTAAGTCAGTTGAGAAGTTTGCGCTTGAAGGATAGATTCCTTTTTGGTCTTTCCCTTCTGATTCGCCAAATAATTGTTTCCACCATTCAGAGAAATATTGCATGCCTGGTTCGTAGTTGACTAGTAATTCTGTTACTTTTCCTTTGCGGTAAAGGATGTTACGCATTGCTGCATATTGGTAAGCTTCGTTTTCTTCTAATTTATCGCTTGAATAAGCTTTGCTTGCATCTGCAGCACCTTGCATCAAGCTGTCGATATCTGCTCCGCTGACTGCGATTGGAAGTAACCCAACTGCTGTTAGTACAGAGAAACGTCCGCCGATATCATCTGGGATCACAAATGTTTGCCATCCTTCAGCATCTGCTTCGACTTTTACGGCACCTTTTGCTTTATCGGTTGTTGCATAGATGCGTTTGTTTGCTTCTTCTTGACCATATTTTTTGATCAATAATTCTTTGAAGACACGGAATGCGATTGCTGGTTCAGTAGTTGTTCCTGATTTAGAAATAACGTTAACTGAGAAATCGCGGTCTCCGATTACTTCGATCAAGTCAGCAATGTAAGTAGAGCTGATTGAATTTCCAGCAAAGAAGATTTGTGGTGCTTTGCGTTTGTCGCTATCCAACATGTTGAAGAATGAATGGTTCAAGAAATCGATGGCTGCGCGGGCACCTAAGTAAGAACCGCCGATACCGATAACTACCAATACTTCTGAATCAGATTGGATTTTTTCTGCTGCTTTTTTGATGCGAGCAAATTCTTCTTTATCATAGTTGGTTGGAAGATCCACCCATCCTAAAAAGTCGCTGCCTGCGCCAGTTCCTTCGCGTAATAATTTATCTGCTGCTGTAACTTGGCTTTGCATGTAGCTTAATTCGTGTTCGTTGACAAATGGGGCTACTTTAGAGTAGTCAAAACGAATGTGTGACATGTGTTTTCCTCCTTTAAAAGTTCACTTCATACAGGTATTACTTTACGTTTTTTTTGCGTTTTTTTCAAGCAAATAATATAGAACATTCGTTATTTTCAAGAAAATTTCATTTTATACTAATCCTTGGCTGTACATAGCAGAGGCAACTTTTTCAAATCCGGCGATATTCGCCCCCAATGTCAAGTTCTGCTTTTCGCCATATTCTGCTGCTGTATCGCGGCATTTTTCGTAAATATTCTTCATGATTTGGTCTAGTTCAGATTCTACTTCTTCTCTTTCCCACACCAAGCGTTGGGCGTTTTGACTCATTTCCAGCGCAGAGACAGCTACGCCGCCAGCATTCGCTGCTTTTCCGGGACAATGCCAAACGTTTGCTTCTTGGAACGCAGAAACTGCTTCAGCGGTACATGGCATGTTCGCTCCTTCTGCCACGACTTGGATGCCATTCTCAATCATTCTTTTTGCCAATTGCTCATTAATCTCATTTTGTGTTGCACAAGGCAGTGCGATATCTCCTTGTTCCGTGTGTGACCATACCGACTCTCCTTCATAGTACGCAGCAGAAGGACGCTTGTCAGCATAGGAAGTCAACCGTTCGCGGCGCACTTCTTTGACCTCTTTCAATAATGCCAAATCAATTCCTTCAGCGTCATAGATATAACCAGTCGAATCAGAACAAGTGACAACTTTTGCCCCTAGCTCTTGGGCTTTTTCAATCGCATAGATGGCCACGTTTCCGCTTCCTGAAACATAGACCGTTTTATTTTCAAATGTCTCTTGCAAATCTTTTAATAGATAATGAACAAAGTAAACCAATCCGTATCCTGTAGCTTCTGTACGAATATTGCTGCCCCAGTAATTCAATGGTTTTCCTGTCAAAACTCCTGCATCGTACTTTTGCAGACGTTTATAGGTTCCAAATAAATAACCGATTTCTCTTGCGCCTACACCAATATCTCCTGCTGGCACATCGACGGAAGGCCCAATATGTTTGGACAGCTCTGTCATAAAGCTTTGACAAAAACGCATGATCTCGCTATCAGATTTCCCTTTTGGATCAAAGTCACTGCCGCCTTTTCCGCCGCCGATTGGCAAACCAGTCAGACTGTTTTTGAAAATTTGTTCGAAAGCAAGGAACTTCAAGATGCTCAAATTCACACTTGGATGAAATCTCAATCCGCCTTTATAAGGACCTAAGGCTGAATTATATTGGATTCGATAGCCGCGATTCACGCGCCATACACCTTGATCATCTTGCCAAGGGACTCTAAAACGCAAAATACGTTCGGGTTCCACCAAGAGTTCCAATATATTTTTTTCCAAGTATTGCGGGTGCTTTTCTAAAAAACGGGTAATGCTAGGCAGAACTTCCTCTGCTGCTTGTAAAAATTCAGTCTCTGCTTGATCTTTTTGACGTAATTTTTCTAGTACCGTTTGAACATATTGTTTTGCATCTGTCATTGTTCCACACTCCTTTACTTATCTGTTTCCATTCTATCGCAACTCTCCCCCTTTCTCAAAAAAATTCTGCTTTCTTTTGCTAAATATGCTAAACTCTTTGGGAGGTGAAAAAGATGAAAAAAACCTATGATGTAATCGTGGTCGGCGCTGGAACTAGCGGTATGATGGCAGCAATTAGTGCGGCTGAAGCTGGTGCTGCTGTTTTGCTGATCGAAAAAAATAAAAAAGCAGGCAAGAAACTGCTCATGACCGGCGGAGGCCGCTGCAACGTTACCAACAATCGTCCTGTAGAGGATTTGATTGCCCACATCCCTGGGAATGGAAAATTTCTTTACAGTACGTTTTCACAATGGAACAATTTTGATATCATGGAATTCTTTGAATCAAGAGGCGTTCATTTAAAAGAAGAAGATCATGGAAGAATGTTTCCTGTAACAAACAAATCCAAAACCATCGTTGAAGCTCTTTTGACTTACTTGAACGAACTAGGTGTTGACGTATTATTCGGCACAAAAGTAGAAAAATTGATCCATAAAAACAACCAGATTTATGGGCTTCGTACAGAATTTGAAGAGTTCAAAGCACCTTGCGTGATCCTGACAACTGGCGGACGGACTTATCCTTCGACTGGTTCCACTGGAGATGGGTATAAATTAGTCAAAAAACTTGGTCATACTATTACTCCGCTATACCCAACAGAATCTCCGCTGATCTCTGAGGAAAGCTTTATTGCGAAAAAAACACTGCAAGGTCTAGCACTGCAAGATGTTTCGCTTAGTGTGCTGAACAGCCAAGGAAAAGTCGTGACTTCTCATGTCATGGATCTGCTCTTCACCCATTTCGGTCTCTCTGGTCCGGCTGCATTACGCTGTTCAAGCTTCGTCAATCAGGAACTTAAACAGCAAGATCAGCCAGTCACTGTTGTCCTTGATTGTTTCCCTGAACGTTCATTGCAAGAAATCATCGATCGATTGACAGCGGAAGCAAAACAATCCAGAAAACAAGTGATTAATGCTTGGCACGGATTTTTGCCTGAACGTCTGCTTCAATTCTTTGTCGAAAAAGCACAGCTGCAAGAACAAATCGGTGTCCAAGTTTCTGCAGAACAAATCGAGACTTTTGCAGAGCTTTGCAAAAATTTCAAAATCACTGTTGTCAAAACGTTTCCTTTAGAAAAATCTTTTGTAACTGGCGGAGGCGTTTCTTTAAAAGAAGTCGCACCGAAAACATTAGAAAGCAAACTCGTAAATGGTTTGTTCTTTGGCGGCGAACTGCTTGATATCAATGGCTATACCGGCGGATTCAATATCACCGCTGCCTTTGCTACTGGACATACAGCAGGCATCCATGCAGCAGAAACAGCCAGTTATACGTATCTTGACTAACCCTGTATAGTGAAAACTAACCATATGATACAAAAAACACCCTCGTTTTTCATTCAGTAATGAAAAACGAGGGTGTCTTTATTTGTTTTTTAGCCTCTGTTCAATAGCACTCTTTTTTACTTTGGCCGACTACTCTTATTCTGCGGTCAAAGAAGCAAATTTACCATTCGTCAGCTGCAAAATCGCCTGCGGATCTAATTCCACCTGCATGCCCCTGCGCCCAGCCGAAACAGTGATGGTTTCAAAATTTTCCGCACGGTCATCCACATAAGTAGGAAAAAGTTTTTTCATACCGATTGGCGAGCAGCCGCCTCGAATATAACCAGTCGTTTGTTCAAGATCTTTTACATGAAGCATTTCGACTCTTTTATTTCCTGATACTTTAGCCAATTTTTTCAGATCCAGTTCTTCGTTTCCTGGGATAACTGCGACTAAAGGTCCAGTGTTGTTGCCTACGGTTACGAGTGTTTTGAACACTCGTCCGACATCTGTTCCGAGTTCTTCTGCCGCATAGGACGCACTAATATGATTTTCATCCCATGCATATTCATGCTCAATATAGGGAATCTTTTTTTGTTCGATCAAACGAATCGCATTCGTTTTTGCTTGTTTTTTCTTAGACAACTTTCTTCACCTCGATAAATATCCGTAAAACCATGTTTCATTTAAGTGTATCTAGTGCTTGAGCCAAATCGTTCACTGGGATTTGACCAGGAGCTGAAGCATTCTCTAAAGCGCCGAAAGTCATGACAGATCCTGTGAGTTTGCCCGAAACTCGTGATATCTTGCCCATTTCTCCCATCGAAACAGTAATCAAAGGTATTGACACAAAGGCGCTCGCTCTTCGGGTCAAATCCATCAATCGTAGTACATCTTGCACGTTTTTCGGCATTACTGCAAGTTTTCCGATCGATGCACCAAAATGTTCCATCATATTCAACCGGTACAGCAAGATTGGATCAGCTGGTGTCTCTTCAAATTCATGATTGCTGATAATAATCGGCACATTCGTTTTTTTGATTTCACTAATCAGACTTTTTCCGAAATGTTCGATTTGCTGAAGCTCGATATCGACTAGATCTACTAATTGTTTGCTTGTTACCAATTCATAAAGACTTTTGTAATCTGTGAGAGTGATATCTTGCTGGCCGCCTTCTTTTATTGTTCGAAACGTAAATAATAGCGGCTTCTCTTGCAAAATCATTTGTAATCGTTCCAGGGTCTCAACGACTTTTTCTAGAAGCAAACCATCTTCATAATAATCTGCTCGCCATTCTGCCAGTTGTGCTGGACTTTGGCGGATCATCTCGGCTTCGCGAAAAATCTCTTCTTGCGTTGCCCCAGTAATAGGTACACAGATTTTAGGTATCGTTGAATCAAACCGCAGTTCTTTTGTCATTTGCTTCTAGCTCCCTTCTCACTTCTTGATTTGGTAAATGAATACTTTTAAATAATTGCCTTCTTCAAAGGCTGGTATCGTACGAAAATCAGCCGGCAGACGATAGGCTGCTTTTTGTACATAATCCACATTTTTTTTGTCAAATTCTTCTTCGATCATTTTTTGAAATTGTTCCGCTGGTAGATTTGCAGTGTTCGCGGAAGTAATCAAGATTCCCTCATCTTCAAGGATATCGATACTGTCTCTGACTAATTCACCATAATTTTTTGCTACCCGAAATACTTTTTTCTTGTTTCGAGCAAAACTTGGCGGATCTAAAACGATCATATCGTAAGTAAAACCTTTTTTGACAGCATATTTGAAATACTCAAATACGTCCATCACCACGATTTTGTGATTTTCTAAACTTAATCCGTTTACTTGGAATTGTTCCTGTGTTTTTTTCAAGCTGCGTTTTGCTAAATCGACACTGGTAGTTTCCGATGCTCCACCCATTGCCGCAGCGACAGAAAATGCACCAGTATAACTGAACATATTCAAAACTGTTTTTCCTAATGCTGCTCCTTCTGACAAGGCACCGCGTACTTCTTTTTGGTCAAGGAAAATCCCAGTCATCAGCCCTTCATTCAAGTAAACGGCAAAATTGATCCCATTTTCTTTGACGATCAATGGTTCTGGCGCTTGTTTCCCTGATACATGACTGCTTTCTGGTAAACTTGGCGCATCAAATCGAATTTTTTCATAAATCCCGACAATCTCGGGGCAGCTTTTCTTAAACGCTTCAACTAATAATTTACGGTAACTGTATAGTGTTTCGTTATACCAAGAAAAAACAGCATAACCGTCATAATAATCGATGATCAATCCGCCGATCCCATCTCCTTCGCCATTAAATAAGCGAAAAGCGGTCGTTAATTCATCTGCAAAAAACGGTTTGCGGTATTCTTTGGCTTTAAAAAACAACTTCTCAAAAAAGTCTGAATCAAACGGGCGATCTTTTTGGCTCAAGATCCATCCGATTCCTTTATTTTGTTTTCCTAAATAACCTTTACCGACAAACTGTCCATACTGATCTGTAAATTCGATCCATTCTTCGGTTGTCGGGACTGATTTAACTAAGTCTTCTTCTTGGACGAGCGGATAGGCCTTTTTAAAGCGGCTGGCTGCTCTTTTTTTCACTTGTACTTTCATTTCGTCACCTGCTTTAACTTTCTCCGCTTAAGTATAACAAAAAAACACATGTTTGTCTTAGCTCTCATACCTTAAAGAAAGCTTAATAGAGCTTGTTTTTCCTTGTGAAATAATTGACACCCCAGCATGGGACGAGTAAAATAATGAAGAATATATTATATTGTAGACTTAGGTCTGATATGCACTTTCGCTTATTGAAGAGAAAGATGTAGAAAGGAAGATTAAACTTGAAACGAATAAAAACTCCCGCTTTTTTGAACAAGCGGCTGGGCTTCTTTGCGTTTATCGCCGCTCTGCTGTGGTTGAAAACGATTCTTGCCTACTTGGTAGACTTCAATCTGGGTATTGAAAGTCCGATCCAATACTTTATTTTGTTTATCAATCCGATTGCTACGACATTGTTATTGTTAGGGATCGCACTTTATGTAAGACGGCCGAAAGCAGCTTATATCACGATGATGGTCATTTATTTTCTACTGACTTTGCTGTTGTTTTCAAATATCAGCTACTATCGTGAATTTACAGATTTCATTACGGTCAACTCGATTCTAGGTGCTGGAAAAGTTGCCAGCGGACTAGGCGAAACAGCTTTACGTTTATTCAGAATCACTGACATTCTTTACTGGATAGATATCGTTATTCTAAGCGTACTGCTCTTTACCAAAAAAATCAAAATGGATGCACGACCTGTCCGTGCCCGCATGGCATTTGCCGTATCAACATTAGCGATCATGATTTTTTCAGGAAACTTGTTTCTTGCTGAAGCCGACCGTCCAGAACTTTTGACTCGTACGTTCTCAAGAGATTATTTAGTAAAATATCTAGGTTTGAATGCTTTTACTGTTTATGACGGAATCCAAACGTATCAAACAAACCAGGTACGTGCGGAAGCGAGTCCAAATGATACAAAAGAAGTCGAAAGCTATGTCAAAGAACATTATGCTGAACCAAACGATGAGATGTATGGTATCGCAAAAGGTAAAAATGTGATCTATCTCCACTTGGAAAGTTTCCAGCAGTTTTTGATCGACTATAAACTAAAAGATGCCAATGGCGTAGAACATGAGGTAACGCCATTCATCAACAGCTTGTTCCATAGCAATAGTACGTATAGTTTTGACAACTTTTTCCATCAAGTAAAAGCTGGGAAAACAAGTGATGCAGAAACATTATTCGAAAATTCTCTTTTCGGCTTGAATCAAGGATCATTGTTCACTCAATTAGGTGGAAAAAATACTTTCCAAGCTGCTCCAGATATCTTGAAACAAACACAAGGATACACAAGTGCAGCTTTCCACGGAAATACCGGAAGTTTCTGGAACAGAAATGAGACCTATAAAAAATTAGGTTATGATTATTTCTTTGATGCTTCTTATTATGATGTAACGGATGAAAACTCATTCCAATATGGTTTGCACGACAAACCATTCTTTGAACAATCTGTTCAATACTTGGAACACTTGCAACAACCGTTTTACTCTAAATTTATTGCTGTGTCGAACCACTTCCCTTATTCTAAGTTCACGAATGAAGAAGCTGGTTTCCCACTAGCGAATACCAATGATGAAACGATCAACGGCTATTTTGCAACAGCAAACTATTTGGACAAAGCAGTAGAAGAATTCTTTAACTACTTGAAAGCGAGCGGACTTTACGAAAATTCTGTGATCGTCCTTTACGGGGACCATTATGGTATCTCTAATTCACGTAATAAGAGCTTAGCGGAGCTTTTAGGGAAAGACAAATCAACTTGGTCAAACTACGACAATGCGCAAATGCAGCGTGTGCCTTACATGATCCATATTCCTGGACAAACAAACGGCGGGATCAATCATACGTATGGCGGACAAGTCGATGCACTGCCTACTCTGCTTCATCTATTAGGTGTTGATACGAAAAACTATATCCAATTAGGTCAAGATCTCTTTTCTAAAGACCACGAGCAATTAGTAAGCTTCCGCGATGGCGATTTCGTCACTCCAGAGTACACTTACTATGGTAATACTTTATATGATAATGCTACTGGTGAGGAAATTTCTGAATTATCACCGGAGTTACAAGATAAAGTCGATCATTGGCGTCAAGAAGTGAATCAGCAGTTAGCTGTTTCTGATCAAATCAATAACGGAGACTTGCTTCGTTTCCATACAGACAGCAATCTAAAACCGCTGAATACAGAAGATTTTGATTATAAGAATGCATTAGACAAACTTACTGAAACAGAGAAAAAACTAGGTGCTGATTCGACAAGTATCTTCAGCCAAAACAACAACCAATCAACGGCTAACCTATACGACTCAAAAACGTATAAAGAGTATAATGGCACCACTGATACTTCTGCCGAATAATTAAACGAAAAGAACCAGATATTGCATAGAAAGTGACCCTTTCTGCAATGTCTGGTTCTTTTTTCGAAAGACTTTCTGTTTTTCACTAAAAGAATTTCATACTTTATTCATATTCATTTTTTATACTTTATAACAGAGGTGAAAAAGATGAGAGTGATGCGTTACGCAACTGCCAGTTTGTTCTATCACAAAAAGCGTACTTTATTTTATACTGCTGTTTCTAGCGTTTTCGCTTTTTCGTTGATGGTTTTTTTCAACTTGATGAATCTTCAAACGACTTTATATACCCAAATCAAAAATAGGATCTTGTTTTATGATCCGACTTCTAAAAATATCCCATCTCTGGATGACGTGACTAAATTTTATCAATATATCGTTCTTTTTTTGCTGATTGGATTCGCTGTTTTTTTCTCGATCTATTTTTTGCTTCTTTTGAAAAACAGCCGTAAAGAATTATACAATTGGCGTTTGATGGGCTTTTCTCCAGGAAAACTATTCTTTTTTGTTTTTTGGCAGCTTCTTCTGCCATTGATCGTGATTGCTTTGCTGCTGCTGTTGTGGGTCATTGCTTTTCAGCCCATTTATGAATCGCTGCTCCAAAGAATCAATTTACCTTTACTGCATTTCAAAGAATTCCAATCCATTCCTTCCAACGTTATTGACGGGTCTGGTTTAACGATTCCGCAGACACAGCAAGCGTTCTTGGAAATCGATTTTAAAACAGATTTTCTGCTGACAGATACCCTGAAAGGAATCAATCAAACTGCTGCCAGTCTTCTTTTATGCAGTTTCGTTATCAGCTTACTAAGTTTTTGTCTATTTTATCGCACGATTGAGAAAAGGAGTGAATAGTGATGGATATCCCTTTTGACCATCGTTTATCTGTTGTGTTGTGTCCTCTTCGCCTGCAGCAGCACATACTCGCTGAAGCACGAAAAAAAGTGTTAAAAGAACAGCCTTCAAAAACAGTGATCATCCAAAAAGAATGGCCGCTTTTCCCTTATCTCTCTTTGAAAGATCAAGTATTCTTGAATACTTCTGGTAAAAAAGAGAAAAAGAATCATGCAAAAACAGCTGCTTATCTCGATTGCTTGAAACTTTCTTCAGAGACTTTGGCAAAACAGGCACAGGAACTGACACTTTTGGAAAAAATCAAACTCCAGCTGCTCCACTCGTTGATTGCGGACAAAAAGCAGCTTCTTTTAGAAGAAGTATTTGACCAGTTGACGATTCCTGAAATCCAAGAAATTTTGACGATTTTGAAATTGCTTGTGAAAGAAAAACAGTTCAGTATCCTGGTCTTTACAGATGATGCGACAATCGCTCAAAGCTCCTATGTAGATGAACTTAAAATCGTCTCTTAAAAAGCTGAAAAAGAGGAGAATTTGCTCCTTCTCTTTTTCAGCTTTTCTTGTTTCTCCCAGAAAAAACGAGACTGATTTTTTCCGCAAAAACTTTATAATAGCATAAGCTCATTGCCCTGAGTAATCCAGTTTAGAAACAAGGTGTGCTTATGATTTCTGCAAGTTATAAAAAAGGATATGATTCTCTGATTATTCTTTTATCTGTTTTTTCTATTCTTTTAGTAGTTTTTGATTTTTCGAATATCATTCATCTTGACCGCTATCCCTATCGTTTTATTGATGAGTTGATTCTTGCTGTTTTTACGGCTGACTATGTCATTCGCTGGTTTTTTGCACCTAACAAAAAGGAGTTCTTTGTTCATAATATTTTTGATTTGATTGCTATTTTACCCTTGGATGCTCTGTTCAGTTTCTTTCGAATCGCACGTATTATCAGAATTACGAAAGTCTCTCGCTTGTCTCATTTAGGAAGATTAGTGGGTGTCTCTGGGAAAATGACGAATCGTTTATCTGATTTTCTAAAGATCAACGGCTTTATCAATGTCCTTTACACAAGTCTTATTTTGATTGTTTTGTCTTCTTTGACTTTCTCTTATGCGGAAAATTTTCCTTTGCCTGAATCCTTGTGGTGGGCTTTCGTTACAGCGACAACTGTTGGCTACGGCGATGTTGCACCACACACTGTTTTAGGAAAACTTGCTGCGATCCTTCTCATGTTTCTGGGTATTGGTTTTATCAGTTTATTGACCTCAACCATTACAGAATACTTTAACCGAAATACTGTTCATGAACAGACAGAAATGGACGAAAAAATCGATCTCCTGCTTCAAAAAATCGACCATTTAGAAAAACAAGTGTCGGAATTGAATAAAAAGGAAAACAATAAAAAATAATGAACACAGAAAAACAAAAAACGTTCCAACCTTTGATCAATAAAGGTTGAAACGTTTAAAGTCTTCTCTGAATGGAGACGGCGGGAGTCGAACCCGCGTCCAAACATATCGACACTCAAAAATCTACGCTCATAGTTGCTCCTATTGAAGATTCGCTCTGCAGACTGCCGGAGAACGGGCGATTTGCATTGCTAGTCTGATATGCTCTTCTAGATTTTACAGACGGAAAAATCTAGCGTATCCCACTAAATTTAGGACCCTTACTCGAGCACATGGGCGATGCCGAGAGGATCTACGTTAACTGTTTTTAGGCAGCTAAAGCGTAAGAGTTGTTTTCGTTTTTAGCAGTTATATTTAACTGTAACGTTTTTGCGTAGACGTAACCTACGAAGCGCAATTCAAGCTCGAACTATGCCTGTCGAATCCGTAACGTCCCCGTTAGCTAACAAGGGTTACGTATATTTTATACATTTATAGTATATCATACTTTTTGTTTTTTTCAACTGATGAGAAATCTCAGAAAGTTTTCTTTTTGTTTTCTTAAGTAATTGCTTGCGGCAATTGTATACAAAAACAAAGACAGCATGCGCGCTCATGCTGTCTTATTAAAATACTCTTTTATAAGATCGTCCTTTTAAATCAGATCAAAATGTTTTAACGCGTGGACAATGCCGCCTTCTGTATTCTTCTTCGTAATGAAGGTTGAGATTTCTTTTAGGCCATCATAGGCATTCCCCATCGCGATTTTGTTGTCGCAAGCTTCGAGTAAAGCAAAGTCATTCGGTCCGTCGCCAAACCCAAATGTCGGCACATCTTCCAATCCCAATTTTTCTTTCAAACGCTTGACTCCTGCCCCTTTGGAAATACCCTTTTTCACTGTGTCGATAGAATATGGGCCATTGCGGTAAAAAGTCAACTCTGGAAATTGTTCATGGTAATACTCGTCGCCATCTTCGGAAAGAATAAGCAGCATGTTGACTGGTTCATTTTTGAAACCAAATGGATCAATCATTGGTACATCGGAATGGATATAATCATAAGCACTTTTCATAACATCGTTATGTCCTGTACACCAAATCTTGTCTGGATTGTAATAAGACAGCTCATGTCCTTGTATTTGCACATGGTCATACATTCGTTGACATTCTTCTACAGAAAACTGCTCCGAATGAACGGCTTCACCGTCTACACGAACAAATGAACCATTCATCGTCACAGCTGAAGTAATGCCAGCATGTGCCATGATCCCTCGTATCTCCACTTCTGTTCTGCCCGTAGCGATTACTGGCAGGACTTGATTCTTTTTCAAAGCTTCCATTGCTTCTGCGATTTCAGGTGTGATCTTTGATTTTGCATCTAATAATGTTCCGTCTAAATCGAAAAATGTGATTCCGCGATAATTTGACACATATAAAACCCCTTTTATATCGAATACCTTTATCTTAACAAAGAATGAACAAAAGACAAACCTTTCATGAAGAATTCACGAATATATTGGTTGTCAGAAAATTTTAGAGTATACTACATATAGAAAGAACAGATCATTTATGTACAAAATGATTCACTTTCAAACCAGTTATTTCAAGGAGGAAGATATGATATTTTTAGTTATAGGAATCTTTTTCTGTCTGATTGGCGCATTACACAGATTATTGCCATCTAAAGGGAATCTTCCTTTCTACGGCTATCACTCTCCTTTAGCTGGAAAGTCTGATGCCCATTGGTTTCTTGCACAAAGAACCAGTGGTACTTATTTTTTACTGGCCGGTTTATTTATGACAATAATTGGCTATTTGCTGACATCTTCTGGAAATACCAATTATTTTTTAGTTGAGATACTGCTATTGATTTTTCCAATTCTGCCGGTCTTTCTATTGACTGAAAAGAAATTACAAAAATACGACCGCGAACACGGAGGAGACACGAATGAATATACTAATGATTGAAGATAATCAGTCTGTTTCAGAAATGATGCAGATGTTCTTTTTGAATGAAGGCTGGGAAGCAACCTTCAAATATGATGGGCAAGACGGCTTAGATGCGTTTTTAGAACGACCAGAATACTGGGACATGATTACGCTCGATTTGAATCTGCCAACGTTAGACGGAATGATTGTGGGCCGCGAGATACGTAAAGTTTCCAGCACTGTTCCTATTATCATGCTGACTGCACGAGATTCAGAAAGTGATCAAGTGATTGGTTTAGAAATGGGCGCAGATGATTATGTGACAAAACCTTTCAGCCCGCTGACACTGATTGCTCGAATGAAAGCATTGCATCGCCGCAGCGAATTGACTGAAACAAAAGATGAACTGGAAAAAACAGACAGCTTCTTTGACATTCAAACGGAACATTTCAAAATGAATACAAAAACACGTGAAGCTTACTTGAACGAACAGCCGATCGAAGGTTTGACACCAAAAGAGTTTGATCTGCTTTTTACTTTGGCAAAAAAACCTCGACAAGTCTTTTCACGGGAACAACTTTTGGAATTGGTTTGGGATTATCAATATTTTGGTGACGAACGAACTGTAGATGCGCATATCAAAAAACTGCGTCAAAAAATCGAAAAAGTAGGACCGCAGATCATCCAAACGGTTTGGGGCGTCGGCTATAAATTCGATGATTCTGGTGTTGCCTGATGCGTTATCTTTATCAGCAGCTCCTTGCTTTTTTCAGCATGATCATCATTATCGTGCTGATTGTGGGGATCTCTTTTACTCAGCTGACAAAACAGACGATTGAAGAAAACAATTACCAGCAGCTCTTTGGTTATGCTGAATCTGTTGAAAAGACAACTCAAACCTATGCCGACACTTTTCCGAATCTGAATCAGGATCAGGCTTTCCAAAATGCGCTGTTATTAACGGAACAAGTATTATCTGAACAAAATGTCAATTTTGTTTTTATCGACCGAAATGAGCGGACGATTTATCCGACCAATTCTTCATTATTGAATCTAAATATTACTTCCGCGCAATGGAAAAACCTTAGTCAAGGAAAACAAGAAAAGTATACAGCGAACAAAAACATCTGGGGACAGCAGCAAGCAACATCCTATGCTCTCATCCCCTTTAACCTGAATCATGAGTTTTATGGTGCACTGGTTGTCAGTCAACCTGCCCGAAATATTGAAAACAGTGTTCGTTCAGTGACTTTGAATCTTTTCAAAGGATTGATCTTTTCTAGTATCGTGGCTATTATTGCCAGTTACTTCTTCGCTGCTTTCCAGGTAAAACGGATCAGCCGTTTGCGAAAAGCGACGAAAGAAGTCACGAACGGAAACTTTGATATCCAGCTGCCTGTCAATGATCGAGATGAATTTGATGATCTGGCTGATGATTTCAATAAAATGACAAATTCTTTAAAGGAATCGCGGGCAGAAATCGAAGAACAAGAAGAACGCAGGCGGCAGTTCATGGCAGATGCGTCCCATGAGATGCGGACACCTCTTACAACTATCAATGGTTTATTGGAAGGCTTGGAATACCATGCTATCCCTGAAAACCAGCGAGACAATGCCATCCACCTTATGAAAAATGAAACGGAACGCTTGATACGGTTAGTCAATGAAAATCTGGACTATGAAAAAATCCGAACGAATCAAATCAGTATGGTGATCAAGAAATTTAATGGGACAGAAACATTGAAAAATATCATTACTCAGTTAGAAAATAAAGCGGAAGCCGCGGGCAATCAACTTATTTTAGAAACAACTGAAGAAGTAGATGTCTATGCTGATTATGATCGATTTGTCCAAATCGTGGTCAATATTCTTCAAAATGCGATCCAGTTTACACAAAATGGTCGTATTACCTTGCAAATCGAAAAAGGCTATTTGGAAACGATCATCAAAATCACAGATACTGGTATCGGAATGTCCGAACAGCAAATGAAAAGTATTTGGGATCGCTATTACAAAGCCGATCCTTCTCGAAAAAATACAAAATATGGCGAATCAGGTTTAGGACTGCCGATCGTACAGCAGCTGGTCAGACTGCATAAAGGAAAAATCGCTGTAGAAAGTACTTTAGGTGAAGGAACCACTTTTACTATCACCTTGCCAGATGTAGAAATCAAAGATGAATAAATCACGCAATAGCGAAAAAAGATCCGGTTGCAGACCGGGTCTTTTTTGGTATAGAATCTTTTTCTTTTTAAAATTTTCAAACGTACGTTTTACTAACCTTCTTGAATAAACGCACTTTCTTTGAATTTCTTCAAAATACCAGCTGCTGCAATCATCAACAAAACACCCATCAGCGCAGGTGCAAAATTTCCTGCTGAGATATAGAGTTGTCCGCCAAGTATGGGACCAATCATTCTGGCTAATGCTTGAATCGACTGACTGCTTCCTTGGATTCGTCCCTGTTCATCCGGACTGGCACTTTTTGAAAGCATCCCAGTGAAAGATGGACCGAAAATCGAATCACCGAAGCCGAAAAGAAACATTCCGACAATAAACAATGGATAAAAAGAATAAATCCCAGATAACGCAATGAACAAATAACCCAGACCTTCTCCTCCCATGCCAAAAAGTGCAATTTTCTTGTCGCTGAATTTCTTCAAAAGCTGAGGCATGATCAGACTTTGAGAAAAGATATCTTGAAAGCCCATAATCGAAAACATCAAGCCAATAATAACTGGTTTCCAATGAAAGGCATCCATCGTAAATTGAGAAAAAACAGCCTGTAGTGCGCCGCTTGGTATCCACAATAAGAAACCAGAAAGAAGTAAGATCCGCAATGTTTTCATAGACAAAATACCAGAAAACTGATGGATAGGATTGAGTTTCTTTAAAGAAAGATTTTGAGAACGACGATTTTTAGCTAAACTTTCCGGCATATAGAAATACCCATAACAAACATTTAATAATGTGACTGCCGCACCAACGTACATCGGCACTGGGTAACCAAACTTAGCCAATAAACCGCCAACTGCTGGTCCAATAATCGTTCCAGCGCCTACAAATGCACTGACCCAACCGAAATATTTTGTCCGCTGTTCTGGAGGAAGAATATCTGAGAAATAGGCAAAAAGCGTTCCAATACTTCCACCTGTGATCCCTTCTATGATTCGTCCAGCAAACAGTATCCAAAGTGCGCCGCCTAAGCCAAAAATAAGATAACCAACAGCGGAGCCTAAAAGACAAATCAGCAGCAGCGGACGTCTGCCGTATTTATCACTCAATGCTCCTAATATCGGCGAGGCAAAAAATAAACAAAGTGCATAAACAGATGATAATAGTGTAACGAAAAAGGCTTGCTGACTTGTTGAATGGACATAAGGGCTAACTAAAAACGGAACAACTGGATTGATGATGCTAAAACCGATGCCGCAAAGAAAAACAGAAAAGAGCCCAAAAGACAAAGCTCGCTTATTGATAGGTTGATTTGGATTTGCTGAAAATTGATAAGTATGCATGTATTTCTCCTTTGAATTATTATTTCCAAGGAAACAATACTCCGTTTTTGTTTCTTTGTCAACAAAAATAGCCAGAATATTTTTCCATAAAAAAAAGAAGCCGTTGCAAACAGCTTCTTATATCTTAAAAAGTATCCAATTCTTTTCTTTTGATTTCTTCATCCAGATGATGGTTATATTTATCCAAGAAATCCAGCATGCTTTTTAACTCTTCTTTAGTGGTCTGTTCAAAAACGACTTTGTCACGCTCTTGGAACTCTTGATGCAATTCTTCATGAAGGTCATATAATTTTTTTCCTTCTTCGGTTAGACGGAAATAGATTTCTTTTTTGTTGTTTTCTTTTTGATAGGTCTCGATCAATTGTTTTTCTAACAATTTTTTTGTGATTTTACTGATTGCGCCTCTTGTCATGTACAAAGTTTCTGCCAGCTTTGTTACATTTGGATCGGTGTTTTTTTCGATTGCTTCAATACAGTGTATCTCTGAAGATTTATGGCCTCTCAGTGCTTTTTCCATCTTTCCTTTGTTCAGCCAAGACATCTTATTTATCAAATCTTTCAACTTTTCGATAACCAGTTCTTCCTGATCCATTTTTATCCCCTGCCCTTGTCGTTGAACGTAGCTCAATTATAGACAAAAGAAAAGAGGTTGTAAACTCAGTGTTCTGACTTAAGCATTAAGATTCTTTGCGGATGAGAAACTGTTC
>KE351646.1:295964-319700 GCA_000415185.1 Enterococcus faecalis 13-SD-W-01 | reverse complement strand
TTCATCCGCAAAGCTTAATGCCGAAAGTCAGCTGAGTGAACACCGTTTGAAAAGAGGGTTGTAAACTCAGTGTTCTGACTTGAGCGTTAAGATTCTTTGCGGATGAGAAACTGTTCTTTTGTTTTTCATCCGCAAAGCTTAATGCCGAAAGTCAACTGAGCGAGCACGCATTAAGATTCTTTCTCTCATAACCGATAATGGATACTCTCTTTGTAGCTTTCAAAAAGTTTTTGATTCAGCTGATCGCCGCCATCGATATTGGCTGAATAAAAGATTGGCGGATATTTCACACCATTTTCGATCATTTTCTTTGCTGTCTCGACAACGATCGTATTTAAAATGGCTGCACCAATCACTGTCGATGTTGGACCGGCTTTTTGTTCGATTCCTGGAAGTTCACAGCACGCATCGCCTATATCCCCATGGTTATCAATGACGATATCTGCTAATTCAAACAGCCGTTTCTTCGATGAATGTCTGCTTGTGACTGACTTCGAGTAAGTCAAGTTTGTCAAAGCAACGATTTTCACACCTTTTTCTTTGGCTGCTAACGCCAAATCAATAATGACTGAATTTCTCCCTGAAACAGAATGAAGAATCAATACATCTTTCTCTTTGAAATCTATTGTTGCGGCTAGCGCTGTACCGTATCCCTCTAACCGTTCCATTTGACTAGTGAACTGGATCGGCTGTCTATCTAACATAATCTCTCTTCCAAAAATAGCATTGATCGTCATCATTCCGCCTGCTCGATAATAAAGCTCTTCTGCTAAAATACCAGCGTGACTCGCACCGAAAATAAAAATCGACCGCTTCTTGCTATTTGTTTCTGTCAATAGTTCAATCGTCTGATTCATTGCTTCGACTTCTTTTGACGCAACTTCTTTCAGTTTTTCATTGATACATTCCATATATTGAAACATTTTACATTCCTCCAAACAAACCACTGATCAAACGTCCTAGCATTCCCCACAAAGAAAGATCATTTCCGCCAAAAATCAATAGCCAATTTTGGATCGTCGTAGAAAATACAACTGCTGATGCACCTGCCAAAAGTACCATGACGAATGAAGCTGCAATCGTTCCGATAACCGCGCCTCTAAAACCGCCTTGTCCTTCGCCGATAACTGCCGCTCCTCCGCATTCAAAAAAGCTTGTGATAACTAATGGGACCAGCAATACACCAAATACATTGAATGAATTCGCCGCTACTACTAGGATCGTAGATGTGATCATCGCTACGATAAACCCGATAATCACTGCATTGGGCCGATAGTTGAACAAAATCGGCACATCAAATGCTGGTTTGGCTCCTGGGACAACTTTTTCAGCAATCCCCTGAAAAGCCGGAATGATTTGATTGATTAGCAAGCGCACACCGTATAACATGATCAGCAACCCTGCACCAAAATTAAGTCCTGCTTCAATAGAAAACATGATCAGATTTGCGCCTTCTGGTACTAAAACAGGGGCAATGATCCCTACAACTGCATTCATCAAAAACATGACTAGCCCGCCAGTAATCGAAATCTCTCTAAAAAAAGATAAGCTTTCTGGTATATTCAGATCTTCTGTTGATTTTTCTTTGTTCCCTACCCTTTTAGCAACAAATCCAGAGACGAGGGATAAAATACCGGTTGGATGACCAATCAAAAATGAATCATCTTCTGTAGCAGCCCATACATATTTCCGCATGATCCAAGGCATGAATGACCAATAGCAAGCAGCTAATACCGCACTAACACTGATTAAAAGCACACCTTCCAAACCAGCCTCAACTCCGCCAGCAACAAGAACAAATGGGAACCACCACAGCATATGGCCGGTCAGGAAAATCGTCTTCACCGGTGTAAACCGAGCAATCAATAAATGGATGATCAGTCCGAAGAACATAGCCAAACCAACCGTTCCGCCGTATTCTGCTGTGAATGTCGCATCTGAAAGCCCTTCTGCAACCGTCACACCAAGCTGCGTCTGAACTGCCACATTGATTGGCGCAATCGTCCCCACCAGCATATTGACACCTGCTGTCAAAATAACCATTCCAAACGCTGCCGACATTGAACCTTTGATGATCTCAGAAAAATTCTTTCGTTGCAGAATAAGCCCTAACATAGCAATCAACCCTAAAAGAACAGGGGGATTTCTCAATATATGATCAGTTAAAAAGTTCATTTTTTATCCTTCCTTTTCAGCTAAATAGTTTTCCAACTGTTGTTTGACTTCATTCTTATCCATGTATTTTTTGATAGCATATACCGGTGCTTTCACTGATGTTTTTAGTTCCGGCAATAATTCATTGCTGGTAAAATACACATCTGCACTTGTTGCTTTTGCAGTGGAAAGATCTGTATTTTCGACAGAAGCATCAAACCCCAATTCCTTTGCCGCTTTTTCGATCGTCATTTTCAAGACCATTGAACTTCCTACACCAAAACCGCAAACTGCTAAAATTTTCATAAACTTTCTCCTCCATTAAAAATCTCTATTAGTTTTTCTTGATCGCTTGTCAATATTTCTTGATACTTTTCTTCATCCATAAATATCGTCATGATGTCTTGCAGACTCTCCAAATGACTTTGACTATCTTGGGCTGCTAAGATTAAAAAAGCTTTTACTAGTTTTCCTTCCATATCAACAGGCTGTCTGACCACTAACAAACTCATACATTGCTGATTTACTCCTTCTCCAGGTCGAGCATGCATCAAAGCAAAATAATCATTTAAGACCATGTAAGGACCATGTTCTTTTACGCTTTCGATCATATTTTTTATATATTTCTCAGTGATCAGCTGTTCTTCCAACAATGGAGTACTCGCTTGTCTCACTGCTTCCTGCCAGTTTTCTGCTTTTTCGCAAACTTGGATATGCTTCTTCGGCAGCCAGTTTTTCAATCTGCTCACTTTTTCACCTCCATCATTTTTGAGATAAACCATTCTTTCTCTTTTATTCCTTGCATCACTAATTCCATAATCGGTTCTACTTGCTGCATTTCTTCTTCTCGGATCATCAAAAAAACAATGATATCTGCTTTTTGTTTTCCCCATAACACTGGTTTATCTAATATCAAAATCGTTACTTTTGTTTGTTCTGCAAACTGCGGGTCGCCGTGAGGAAGCGCAAAACCGTTTTCCAGATAGGTAGACTGGAGATCCTCTCTTTCTAAAACAGACTGAATGAAACGTTCTTTTTTATTCCCATCATTGAACTGCTGATTCTCTGTAAGATAGCTAAGTACTTCTTCTTTAGAGGAGAAATCGCTGAACAAGATTGTTTCACTTAATAATTCTTGTGTTTGTTTTGGTATCACTCTTTTTTTCGGATGGTTTTCTCCTTCAATGATCAAATCGATATAATGTTCCATAATTCTTTTCATATCGGCTCCTGTCACCATGGGCGTAATCTGTACAACTGGTATGTTTAAGTTAGGGATCGCGACTGTTGAAATAATAAAATCCACATCTTTTAAATCCATCCGCGCTAATTTTGCCAGAGAAGCTGTTTCGATCGTGTCTATATCAGGCAAGATCCGACGAATTTTTGCTGCAACAAATGAACTGGTTCCGATACCGTTTGGACAAACAAACAAGATTTTTTCTTTTTTTCGCGTGCGTTCAATGGCGGCTTGGAAATGGATAGCGACAAAACCTATCTCATCGTCTGACAACTCCATTTGATAGGGGCGGCAAAAATCCGTAAGCGAAAACCAGATAACACCGTATAGAACTGGATATGTTTGTTTGATTTCCTGGATCAATGGATTCACCACCGAACTTTGTGCGCTGATTCGCAGCATCAGCTGGTAAAGATGGATCAGCAAATCTTCTTCTAATCGATGGTCTTGGGTCAGATCTGTCTGGATGCCTTCACTTACTTTCTGGATAAGAGCGCGGACTTTCCCTCTGAATGAGAGCGGGACACGCTGATCTTTCATAAAAAATTTTAAGCCGCTTCCTATGATAAGATACGTCAGATATTGGATTTCTTCCGTGGAAAATTGATAGATTCCTTGATTTTCCAAATGCTTCAATAATTCATAAACAAGCGGATAATTATTGAATTCCAGAAATAGATTATCAAACCGACTGCTGCTTTCCAGATGGATATGATGCCCTTTTTCTGCTCGCTGGATCATTACATAAAGCGAAACGATAATATTTTGGACATAACTTTCTGGAATCTCGATCCCTCTTTTCTCCATTCCATCATAAAGCGCTTTCGAAATTTCGTTGTAAGAAACCGGATCAACAAATAGTTCTTTACCAACTGCCTGACCTGCTTTTTTTAAAATGATTCGTTTCAGCATTTTTTGGATTTGGCTCTCGCTTCCTTCAAAGTAAGTGCCCGAATTATCAAACGACAAAGCCAACCCTTCTTTTAGAAAAAGTGATTTGATAAATGAAATATCATTAGCGATACTGCTTCTCGATACAAAATACTCATTAGAGAGCTGCTGATAACTTAAATGTTCTTGATCTAGTAGACGTTTCAATATAAACCATTTTCTTTCTTTGCTTCCTATATGCAGTTCCACTGTTTTTCTCCCCCTCCGTTACAATCTATCATCTTTGTCTCAAGAAAAGGAGACCAAAAAATAAAAAAGCTTCTGCGAAAAAAACTGAACACCGCTTATGCCGAAAGCAAACAAAAAAATTAGGCGAATCCTTTTACAGGATTCGCCTAATTGCGTGAATAATATAAGTGCAATGAAAGTTGTGTTACATTGCTTTTAAGCTGACAGTCTCGATCATTGTTTCTATTTCGTAGATATTTTCATATTTTGCGACTACTTTCCCGCATTTTTCTTGAATTTCTAAATGATCTTCACTGTTGTAATCTTCTACACAGAAAATAACACAATTTTCTAGTTTTTTGATTACTTCACCGCTTACTTGATTTTTTAAACCAATTGGATGACACTTGTATTTTTGACCTAAAACAATTGCTCCTCTTTCCATATCTAATCACCTTCTAATGTTTTCATCATTTAAATTAAAATAATAATAACATTAAAATTATATTTTGCAAAGAGAAAACCTCTGTTATTTTTAAAAATAAAAAAAGAACAACAAACCAGCACTGGTTCATCGTACTTTTTTCATAAAAACTATCATTTTATCCAATGTACATATATAAATTTTCAGTTATTTTAGTCTTTTGTTTTTTCAGAAACTTTCATCAACTATTAAAATTAGATAATAAAATTTCCACATATTTTTCCAAATAGATTTGATCTGTATGATCATACCCATTCGTTTCACTGCAATCCAAATCAAGAACGCCAACTAATTGACCGTTTTTCACCATCGGTACGACGATTTCCGAACGTGCCGCAGAATCACAGGAGATATAATTTTCGTGTGTTTTTACATCATCTACAATCAATGTTTCGCGTTTCTCCGCAGATTCTCCACAGACACCTTTTCCCATTTTGATACGCGTACAAGAAACACGACCTTGGAAAGGACCAAGGATCAATTCTTCTTGATTGTATAGATAGTATCCTGCAAAAACAGTTTCTTTCAATGTCTCATTCAGCAGCGCAGAAGAATTCGCTAAAGTCGCGAGCCAGTCTGTTTCTGCTTCTATAAGTCCTTTTTGCTGAAGCAATAATAATTCATAGGCGTCTTTTTTCTCTTGTTCTGTCCACATATTTTTCAGCTCCTTTTGTTGAAGATTATAGCTTAAAATCAGCCGCTGAACCATGTTTTCTTTATAAAAAAACTGAGGCAGACAAGAATTCTTTCTTGATCTGCTTCAGTTTCTAGGATTATTTAGAAGATTCAGCGGATGAGCTAGTTGTTCCAGTCAAGCTGTTTAAGGCATCTTGGAAAGTAGTATCTTTCACTTTCACGTTTGCTTCTTTCAATTCTTCAGCCACAACTTTTGATGTGAATGTGCTGTCGTTTAGTTTTGTTTGTTTCGCGATTTCTTTTACTTCATCTTTATATTTATCCATATCATTGCCTTTATCTTGGTTTTTCACCATTTTGACAACATAGTAAGATGTCGCATAAGTTGAAGTATCTGTCGCTGTGATCACGTCAGAGATTTGGCCGTCTTTCAATTTGAATGCTGCTTCTTTGACTTCTGACGGAACAGTTGTTGATTGGGAATCAAATTTGATTTTTCCGCCGTCTTCTTTTGTTGTTGTATCAGTTGATTTTTCTTTTGCTAGTTTTGTAAAGTCACCTTTGTCATCCGCAGATTTCTTCACGTCTTTTGCATCGTCTTCGCTGTCCAACTTGATGATTTGTGCTTCTACTTCTGGATGGAAGGATTCCCATGCTGTTTTCAAATCATCGTCTGTCAACTTGATATGTGATTCTAAACCTTTGTTATAAGCAAGTTGTTTTTTGATGTCTTCTTTGTATGATTCTTTTGTATAATTAGCAGCTGCCAATTGTTCTTCAAAGCTGTCACCTAGTTGTTCTGCTGTTTTGTCATATTCAGCATCTACTTCTTTGTCTGTGACTTTATCGCCGTATTTATTATTGAATACTTCCATGACCGTCATCATTTGGACTTGTTGAGTGGCTTCGCTGCCTGTTTTTAATTTATCGTAAAGATCTTGCTGCGTAATTGTTCCGCCTTTCATCGTTACGATTGCTTTGTCCCCTTCGTTAGTAGAACAAGCTGCCAATGCCGCTGATGCAACTAAGATGGCGAATCCAAATTTCAATTTATGTTTCATTCAATGTACTCCGTTCTGGTCTTTTATTTTCAAGTGAGTGTTTAATAACTACAGTAATAATAATAACATGTCCTGCGTAGAATGTAAGGTTAAAAAATTTAAGTTATTTTAAATTTTAATTGAACAATTTATGAAGAAGTTGTGTCTTCTTATTTTAAAAAAACAGCGTATTCCCAAAAAATAAATAGTATGATACAAAAAACAGCTGTTTTATAACGTTTATTTTTTTATAAAAAAAAATAAAACAACAACACACCTTAAAAATCAGCTCCTCAAAATCATCAAGATGTTTTGAGGAGCTGATGAGAAAATTCTTTTATTTTTTATTATTTACACGAAGAAAGTCTTTGTTGAGGATCATTCTGCTTTTTGGATCTCTGAAGCTAAATCTGCATAATCGATCTCTGTTTGTACAAAGGTTGGGTCTTCAACTGGGAAATGCTGGATCAATGATTCGATCCGGCTGATTTCTGCTGTACCTTCTGAAAGCTCGAAATCGATGATATGTCCTGCAAACTTATGGTCTTCATCAATAAAATGCAGATGGAAACCTGCTGCGGCTACACCTTGGAACAATTCCGGCGTGAAGAAGCCGACAATGGTTCCTTTGATATCTGTTTGTGTAAATTCAGGCTGCTGCTCGGATACTTCAACCAAACGTTTGTAAGGTTTTTCTTGTTTTGGCATGATACGGATATGCATCTTTTTAAATTCGCCAGTTATCTTGACTCCTAGAAAGAGATTTTTACTCTGTTTTTCCAAAATCATTTCTTTTGCTTCAGTGCTGGACATTTCTGACAAAGCGATTGTTTCATCTGATTTAAATGAAGTAACCGCAGCATACGGTGTTTTTTCTGTTCCTGTCAGCGGGATAACTGCACCATCAGAGCGACCTTGATAAGCCGCTCCATCTAAAAAAACTACTTCTCCATCAAGTCCGTGAAGCGTACCTAACCCAAAATCTCCTTGAGCTAAGATCTCATCAATTGAGGCTGTTCCGTCCATCAATCCTGCCATCAATGCGCCTAGTGTTCCATGCTGATACAATTTATTCATTTGGGACATCTCCTTAATAGAATTGGTCAGGTAAGATCGTTTCACCTAATTTTTCATTATCTTGGTAATCGATTGGGATATCGATGATGACCGGTCCATCTTCTTTCATGCCCTCTTGGATTGCTTGCTCTAATTCTTCCACATTCGTTGCTCTAAATCCTTTGGCACCAAAAGCTTCTGCATATTTCACAAAATCGACAGGACCAAAATCAACACCTGAAGCACGTTTGTATTTCATTTTTTCTTGGAATTCGACCATATTGTAATGTCCGTCGTTCCAAATCAAGTGAATGATTTTTAATTTTTTGCGTACTGCTGTTTCCAAATCTTGCGCAGAGAATAAGAATCCGCCGTCTCCCGATACTGAAATGATTTGCGTATTAGGACGAACAAGAGCTGCTGAAATAGCCCAAGGAAGTGCAACACCTAACGTTTGCATACCATTACTGAAAAGCAGATGTCGTGGTTCATAACTTCTAAAGTGACGAGCCATCCAGATATAATGGCTGCCCACATCCACCGTAACAGTCATATCATCTGTTACATTTGACTGTAGCGTGTTGATGACTTCAAGTGGATGTAATGCGCCTTCCAATTCGCTTGGTTTTGCAATATCACGTTTTGTCAGTTTGTCTTGCAATGTTGCTAAATACGCTGAAGCCTCTGATGAGATTAGAGAATCCTCTAGATTTTCGCTGATCAAATCAAGGGTAGCAGAAATATTTCCGATCAATTCTTTTTCTGGCTGCATATAAAAATCGATTTCTGCTGGGCTTTCATCGATGACGATAATGCGTGCATCTTGCTCTGCGTTCCAGTTTCTCGCTTCATACTCGATTGGATCATAACCGATTGCAATCACTAAGTCACTGCGTTTCAACAGCATATCTCCTGGCTGATTTCTGAATAAACCAACACGTCCGAAGAAATGTTGTTCCAACTCACGAGAGATAACACCAGCTGCTTGGAAAGTCTCAACGACAGGTAAACCTGTTTTTGCCACTAATCGGCGAATTGCTGCTGTTTCTTCTTCACTTGAACCGCGCATCCCTACTAAAAGAACAGGAAGTTGCGCTTCTTTGATACGTTCTGTTAAATAAGCAATATCAGAAGCTGAAGCAGACCCAAGTTTCGGATCACTTAATGGTTTGATTACTTCACCTTTCACAGGAGCATCTACCACGTCTTGAGGGATACTGATGAAGCTGGCACCTTTTTTAGAACTTTTCGCCATACGATAAGCATTTGCAATGACTTCTGAGATTGTTTCAGGATCATGGACTTCTGCACTGTATTTAGTGATTGGTTTGAACAATCCAGCATTATCCATGCTTTGGTGTGTCAATTTCAATAAATCGCTGCGCTTTACTTGTCCGGCAATTGCTAATACAGGATCGCCCTCTGCTGTTGCTGTCACTAAGCCTGTAGCTAAGTTGCTTGCTCCAGGTCCGCTTGTCGCGATGACAACACCAGGTTCACCGGTGATACGGCCAATTGCTTGTGCCATGAACGCTGCATTTTGTTCATGTCGTGTCACGATCAATTCTGGTCCGCCATCTTCTAATTCATTGAACACACCATCGATTTTCGCCCCTGGAATACCAAAAATATAATCTACTTTGTGGTTTATCAAACTTTCTACAACAGTTTTTGAACCTTGTTTCATATTATTATCCATTACTATTCTCCTTTTAATCAATCCTCAACAATAAACACAGGTTAACTATACAACACATTCTCAAAAAATACTAGTACAGTTTTAACGTTCTGTTTCAAAGACAGTATAGCATGTTTTGTTCGATTTGTTGAATCATATGCAGAAGGCTAGATAAAAAAAGCCGAAGCCTTCGAAAATAATTCATCTCATTTTCGAAAGCTTCAGCTTTTTAAGGTATTATCGCTGGTATGCTGTTTATTCTATTTTGTAAATAAAAATATATGTCTTATAAAAAATCAATGCTTTCTGAAACTCAAATAGTAAAATCCTGAAACAAAAACAGCACCGCCAATGATATTTCCTATGTAGACAAAAAGGAAATTGATGAAGAAGCTGCTCCAATCAGCTGTACCTTCAAATATCGCAGCTGGGATCACAAAACAGTTTGCCACACTATGCTGAAAACCAATTGCAACAAAAATCATTACTGGAAACCAGATGCCCAATATTTTTCCAGCCGCATCCTTTGCCCCATAACACAGCCACAAAGCCAAACCAACAAACCAGTTACAGCCGATCCCTGACCCTACTGCTTGAATCCAGCTTACGTCTACTTTGTGTTCTGCTAAACTGATTACTTGATCCAAATAAACACCGTTCGAAGTCAATCCAACCACATGTCCAAAAAAATAAGCAACAAATATTGCGCCGATCATGTTCGCAATAGTGATCGTTAACCAATTGACTGCCAGCTCTTTGAACGAGACTTTTCGATCAAACCACGCACAAGCAACAGCCATCATATTTCCTGTAATCAGTTCTCCGCCGGCCAATAAAATGACGATCAAACCGATTGGAAACACGCTAGCGCCGACCAACGCCTGGACACTTGCTAGATCCGCCGGAATAGAAGCTGAAACTCTGATATAAGCTAAATAACCTAATGAGATCATGGCTCCGCCGATAAAACCTAAAATCACCTTAGCCAAGAAAGGCTTTTCAATTTTCTTGACACCGTATTCAATACTTTGTTCTAATATTTCTGATGCTTCTTTCACTTTCCGCTCACTCCTTCACCTTATCCTTCTACTTTACAATGTCTCGAAGCAAAAGCAAGCGTCTTGTGAACTATTTCATTTGTTTCATCGAGTAGGCTAATCTTTTTTTAATCGTTAAATAACAAGTTTATTTAAACTGTTTCATTTATGGTATACACGCGTTTTGACGCATCTTTTTCAGCAAATAAAAAAATCTGTTCCTCTTGTATATAAACAAGAGGAACAGCCTATTTTACTTATTCACAGCATCATCCGGCAGTTCTAAGATCCGCTCATCCACCAAGCTTTTATACCAATAACCAGATTTTTTCAAAGTCCTTGTTCTTTCTTCATTTAATTCGATCCGTACCAATCCATAACGGTTTTTAAATGCATTCATCGGCGATACACAGTCAGTGAATGCCCAAAGCATGTAGCCTTCGCAATTTGCCCCTTCTTCGACTGCTTTCAAAAGATAGCGCAAATGCTGACCAATAAAGTCGATTCGGTAATCATCGACCACTTTGCCGGTTTCATCGATATACTGTTCTTCGTTTTCTCGGCCCATCCCATTTTCAGTGACTAACCATGGAATATCTCCGTAGTTTTCTTTTAAGTAGATAGCCATATCGTACATGATTTGCGGAAAGATTTCCCAGCCTCTGGAATTATTCATCTTTTTCCCTGGCAAATCAAACGTTTCATAATACATCTCTGGGTGGAACGGCATTCCTTCATGCCATTGATAGCGCGGCGCACGAACTCGTTTTGGATAATACTGATTGATTCCTAAGAAATCTAACGTATTCTCTTTGATGATCGTTTTTTCTTCTTCCGTTGGGTCAAAATAAATCTCGTGTTTTTGACAAAGTTCGATCAATTCAGGATCATATTCTCCTTTGATCATCGGATCGAAAAAGACACGATTGTAAAACAAGTCATACATTTTTTGCGCCTGTTGATCTTCTAGCGAGGAAGAACGTGCATAGACCATCTCTGGGTTCAACACGCAGCCGATACGGCCATCTTGTCCGAGTTCTTTAAATATTTTCACTGCTTTTGCTGAAGCAAGAACTTTATGGAAATTCCAAAGCATCCATTTTTTCGTATTTTGCTCGTGAGGCCAGCGAATCGCATCAAGATAACAGCGTGTTTGGGTAACGATCGGTTCATTGAACGTAAACCAATTTTTCACTCTGTCACCGTATCGTTCAAAAACGATACGTGCGTATCCCGCATACAACTCAACAACTTCTTTTGAAGACCAGCCATCATATTTTTCTAATAAGAATGCTGGAACTTCATAATGTTCAAGACAAAGCATTGGTTCTACCCCAGCTTCGATCAATCCATCAATAACATTGTCGATATGCTGAGCATACTCTTCATCAACGACCAGATTCTCATAATCTGTGAAAAAACGTGCCCAGTTGATCGATGTCCGATAATGTGTCAAATGGATCTCTTTCATCAAATCAATGTCTTCTTGGTATTTTTCCATAAAGTTTGTTGCTACTGCTGGTCCATACCCTTCATGCCAAACAAACGATTCATTTTTATACCAACTGTCTAGAAAAGAGTCTTGTCCTTCTTTTTTTCCTTTCCAACCTTCTGTCTGCCAAGCAGAAGAAGCAGCCCCAATGATAAATTGTTCTGGAATCTTGATTTTCATAATTTCCTCCTACGATTACGTTTTATGCAACTTCAGTCGTCGTTTTATTCATTATTTTGACAAATGGCAAGTAGATTACGATCGAAACAAGGATACACACGACCTGTGTAGCCACTGCACCAATATCTCCTGCCGTTGCTAGATAGGCATTGACGATCGGCGGCATCGGCCATGGAACCATCACGACTGCTCTAGCCGCAAATCCTAACGAAGTAGCAAAGTAGCCAATCGTTCCCGTTACTAATGGTGTGATGATGAACGGAATTGCCAAAATCGGGTTCAGCATGATCGGCATCCCAAAGATAACCGGTTCATTGATATTAAAGATTCCCGGTGCAAAAGATAACTTACTTATCTGACGCATATCTTCTCTTTTACCAACCATGAAAATCGCGATCAGCAGCCCGATTGTCACCCCTGAACCGCCCATACTCATGTACATATCCCAAAACGGCATCGTAATGATATTCGGTACTTCTCTCCCTGCTTCGAAGGCCTCTGTGTTGACAGCAATTGCAGCTAACAATAATGGTTCCCGTATCGGTTTCACCATTTGATTGCCGTGGATACCGATTACCCAAAAAACTTGTGCAATGAACATCAGCAGCAAGATCCCAGGTAAGCCTTGAACCATACCTTCAAGCGGACGTTGGATGATGTTATAAATAATATCGTATACATAAAGTCCAGTTAGTTCTTTTACAATAAATCCAAATGTTGCCATTGCTGAAACAGTGATGATCGTCGGAAACAAAGCAGAAAAACTTGCCGCTACGTTTGTCGGTACCGTGTCAGGCATCTTCAACTGCAGTTTTTCTTGACGACCTAGCCAACAAAATAATTCAACAGAAAGAATCGCAATGAACATCCCCAGAAACAGCCCTTTTGTATCTGTGTATTGTCGTGCCAATACATTTTCAGCTACTACTGTTACATCGCCGTCCATAAATTCATATACTGTCGGATTGACTGCTAAATATGACATTACAGCAATAACTCCTGGGAAAATCCCTTTTACCTTATTGAGCTTTGCTAATTCGATCCCAATCAAAAAAACCGCATAGATCGTTAAGAAACTCAACGTCACATAACTGATGGAAGAAGCAATTGGTTTCAACTCTGCTAGAAAACGCAATGCTGAGATTCGTGCTAATCCATTTTCTGCATCAAAAACCATCGCTGAAAACAGCGTACCGAAAGCTCCAGTAATGATGACTGGCAGCAAAGCAGCAAAAGCATTTTTGATTACTTTTATATATCGAAGTTCATTGATTTTTGTCGCTACATTTCCTAAAATATTTGCTAATTTATCCATGAAATTCCCACCCATACAATTCCCTCCTCAAAATGTGTCCTCTATCTTGTTTATTCATCGCTGATAGTTATTCAACAACTATCTGTATCTATTAATTTAAACGATTGCCGAATATATGTAAACGCATTCTTTTGTGAAATAAGCAGTATGATAACATGGAGGTTTACATATGGAACAAGTTTATATTATGATTAAGAAAAGGGGTGTTACGAATGGCCAGATATCATGAGATCGCAAACGATATACGCACACAGATCACCAATGGATTATATAAAAAAGAGGAAAAACTCCCGAAGCAGATCGAATTAGCAAAACTTTACCAAACCAGCAGAGTCACTATCCAAAAAGCATTAGATCTGCTGCAGATTGAAGGAATTATTTATGGCAAAAAAGGCGTAGGCACTTTTGTCAGCAGCCCTTTATCTGTCTATGATTATAATGTTCAAAAGAATAAAGGATTGACGAATAAACTAGGCGATCTAGGCATTTTGACAAGCAAAATCGTTTCTTTTGAAGTTCTCTTTCCTCACGAAAAAGAGCAGGAAAAATTGAAGATCCAGAAAAACGATCCAATCTATGATATCGTTCGTTTGCGCTTGTTAGACGACGAACCATTAGCTTTAGAATATACGTCTATGCCGGTCTACCTGATTCCTGGAATTACGGAAGAAGTTCTTGAAGGCTCAATTTACAAATATATCACCGAAACACTCAATTTGCAGATGGGTCCTTCTACGCGGAGAATAAAAGCAGACAAATCAGACCGCTACGATCAAAAATACCTGGACTGCGCACTCGATGATCCTGTTTTAGAAGTAGAACAAGTCGTTTATTTGCAAAATGGTATCCCCTTTGAATTTTCACAAACTCGTCATCGTTATGATAAAGGCGACTTTACGATTATCAATCACGATTGACTACTGTTTTTTTAAAAGTACAAAAAGCTGTCAAAAAATTGGCAGCTTTTTAATCTGTTCATCTATATTTTTTTCTCTCATTTTTATGTTCAAAAGCAGAAATATAATCCATAAAATAGCAGTCTCTTTTTTCCACGCTTTTATGGGAAATACCTGAAAATATGAGAACATCCAAAAACAAAAGGGAGCTGTTTGTTTCAAGAATGCCCACCGTCTCATCAAGAAAAACATACAAACGATCATCCTCTAGAAACGGATCTGTTTCGCTTTGGTGAAAATTCGGATCTTGGTAATATTTTTCACTTTTCTCATTATTGACGACGAAAAAAAGTTTTACCGACACTTCTTTCAATCCGTCAAAATAGATGGAATTCCTCGCATTTTCTGCTAGTAAACCAATCCGTTTTTCTGGCAAAAAAGCAACTGGTTTTTCCTCGATATCCACGATTTGCTCCAATACTTCCCTCGTTTTTCTCCGTTCATCCACATAGATAAATGAATCCTGATATTTTTTTAAGAGTTCAGAAAAGTTCAACAATTTTTTTCTCCTTTCGTTAATCCTTAATAAATTATTCGATTTGTTCGATCATCGTGACTCCCCAATTAAATATATCAGTTAAATGAGCATAGGTAGAGTGTATATTCAGCAAAATGGAAAATAAACAAGTAATATAAATCAATTTATAAAAAGAATTTGATTGATTGTTCTGCCACAAAACAAAAGGAATTAGAAGAAAACCAATAGGATAGACAACAATTGAAAGAATCGCTAAAAGAAGCAAGGAAAAACCATTTTCAGTGGCATTATCCGGCGTTTCTTCCTGTAAGATCATTCGTTGTTCTTCTTTTTCGACAGAGCCATCCAGCACGTCATCATTTTCTTGGCTCAAGTTTTGTTCCTGCTCTTCTTGCAGCAAGTCATCAATAGATACTTCATACATAGCACTTAGCCTCACTAAATTCTCCAAATCTGGCGTAGTATGTCCATTCTCCCACTTTGAAATAGCTTGTCGCGAAAGTTTTAAACCCTCTGCAACAGCTTCTTGGGACAAGTTTTGTTTTTTACGATAATATTTTAATTTTTCTGGCAATGCCACCTATAGTCACCTCGTTTCGAAAATCCAGTTTATATCACCACTAGTCTACCATTGGAAATAGTTGCAGTTACACGCTTATTGGAAACCACCACACCCGATCGATAGCGAAAATGATAAACTGCTTGATTCGATGTATACGTCAAGCTGTTAGAAATAATACTGCCGCGAAGTGCTTTAAATCGTTTGTTAGTGACTGCTTTGATTTGTCGATCATCATCTACTAGAATGTCATAAGAAGCCGTCCAACTTCCTGGAGATGACTTAGTGATCCGGTAAGTTCCAGGATTTATTTTTACTGTTTCCGAAGTAGGCTCGATCGGCAAATCGATGAACTCTCCTCTATTACTATCCATAGAGAAGAAATCTTCCGTGCCTTCAAGCTGCTCGTCCATATATCCAGATTTTGCCAATCCCACAAATCCAACAAACAGCATAAAGAAAATCATGATCTGTTTGATCATTTCTCGTTCCTCCATTTATTTTTTGTATTTTAAGTCTAACTATTTCTATACAATTGGACTAGCACCCATTAGTTGCCTTACCGCAACCAATGGCTTACATAATTACATGCATTTGTCTATTGATGGGTTCTTACAATTATTATACCGTCCTGACATAATTATAATTGTACCAACAATTTATTTTTATAGGAGGAATGAGAATGATCAACAGATTGGCTTTATGTGTGATGATGGTAGGCAGCTTAAGTTTAGGTGTTACAGCAAACGCAGTTACTGAGAACGATGGTGTTGATCCGACACTGGAATTAATTGAGAAAGCGGAAGAATTAAGCGAAGTTTCTGGGGAAGATGTCGTGATTGTTGATGGATATGAAGTGGCGGTTGGAGAAGATAGTTTTACAGCGGAAGGATTGAGCAGAAATACGTTAGTTCTAACTGGCAGAGTCAGTGTATCAAGACCGCTATTTGGAGGCGTTATGACAGCATCTGCTAGTTCAAGCACCAACAGAATTGTGCATTCAATTGGAGTACGAGCTAGCGTGAACAATAATGGGGTTAATGTTTCTAATGGCAGCTGGAGAAGGTTATCAAATACTACTTTTGTTTCTACATCTCAAAATGGAACAGGTAGATCAGGGATTGCCCATAGTTTCCATGATGCAAGATGGACATCTACGAGCGGAACACTGACGGTGAATCAATCAAACAATACTTTTAGATAGCTCATTAAGAAATCAAAAATAAAAAGTATGAGTTCAAATACTCATACTTTTTTTGAAGGAAATAGGTAAAATTATGAAGAAAAAAATTTTTTTATTTTTTTTAATTTGTATAGTTGGTGTATCTATTTGGCTAATTAATAGAACAACGGAATCCTCAGATATAACTTACACTGAATTTAAAGAAACTTTTGGTGAAGACGCATGGGGTCATCAATTAGGCATTGTGAATCCTGAATACGGACCAATGGGAGAAAATCTTATTTGGGATTCCGAAACTGAACAATTAATTGTAGAGTTTGATAATTTCACTTCTGATGCAGAGTTCAGATTGAAACTTTTTTGGAATTATCAAGAAGTTGAATTTTCTGTTGACGGTGGTCAAATGAAAAATCACTATACTTTTTCATTAAATTATACAGAAAGAATCGAACTTCCAATTAACCTATCAGATAATGCTGGCATTGATGTGAATAACGAAGGTTTTCTTGGCTTTTTGACAGCAAATATATTTATAGAACCTAATAAATCCCAAAAAGATCTAAAACTTTTAGATCATGATTATGTGGGAATAAACAGCGTTCATTATGTTTTTTCTGATATAGATATGGCAGACTATGATCGAGAAAAAATTTTCAATCCTCAACTATTTCAACCATATAAAAATTTCCCAGAAGATTATTTTACTTTAAATGTAACAACTGAATATGATGAGCTTTTGAATATTCCTAGTACAAGTATCACTGTAAAAAAAGGAGAAAAAATCGATTTCAATTTTGTGTTAGGAGATGGCACAGGCGAAAAAATCGATCAATATCTTCTGTTTGCGCTTTTAGGAAATGATCAAATAGAAATAAATGAGCAAGCTATGTTACACCTCCATTTACCTTTAGATGAACATTCAGAAAATACAATACCCCAAACTGGTACATTTTCAATAATCGCGCCTAAAGAAAGCGGGACATATGAGTTTATTGCCTATGCTGTTGGATTACCCGTGGAAAAAAGTCCCTATACCAACATCGAAAACTCCTTCCGAATCACCATTGTTGTAGAATAAAACCTTGCATAATAAGTTTCAATGAATCATGGTTAGTTTAACTGGATATACAAAAAACAAGCAAATCAACTTGATCCGCTTGTTTGTGTGATGGAATTGATATTTATTTTTATTTTGCTGGTGTGAACAAAGCTGCTGCTCCAGTTGGTGACCATGATGCATCACCATAGTTAAAGTGTGTTTGCAATACGCGGAAGTTGCTTCCTTGGTAAGAAATCATCTCTCCTGCTGTATAAAGTTCCGGCGCTGTAAATGAGCCGACTTTCCACTCGCGGTGATCACCAGGTGTTGTTTCTGCTTTCTTCGTTCTAACTGACAATACGTTGCTTGATTCTGAAACTTCTCCAGTCTTGCTGACTGCTTTTACTGAGTATGTGTAAGCTGTGTCTTGTGTCAATCCTTGATCCATGTAACGAGTGTTAGCTGTTGTTGCAATCAATTGGTTGTTTCTGAAAATCTGGTATTCTTTGATTCCTTGTGAATGTTCAGATTTCGCCCACATCAAGTCTACGCTGTTCGTCGTTTCGCCCATTGAATGCAAGTTCGCTGGTGCTGTTGGGTTTTCGATTGCTGATTCTTCTTTTGTCGTTACACTTACTGCTGCGCTTTTTTCTGAAACTAAACCAGTTCTGCCTACTGCTTCGATTTGGTATCTGTAAGCTGTTTCAGGTGTTAGATTACGGTCTGTATAGCCAGGACTCGTTGTTTGACCAATCACCTTGCCATCACGGTAAACGTTGTAAGAAACAGCATCTGATTGTGCTCTCCAGTTCAATGAAACAGTTGATGAAGTTGCAGAAACAACAGATAGACCTGCTGGCGCTGTTGGCGCTGTCGGGATACTGTTGTCTGATGCAACGTTCACATCGATTACGTTATAAAAAGCATTTGATGTATCTGCAACGTCCCAAACCGCTAAGATTACATGGTAACCAAGACGATTTTCAGGAATCGAGATATTGTGTGTCAAATTGTTTGAAGCAGAAGAGTTATCATGATCGATCACAGCGATTTCTTCTAAATTCTCACGCGCTAACGGCTGATCAGGATTCCATCCTGGTTTTGTCATGTAGTAATGCCATTTTGCTGTACTGTGAGCTGCTGTGTATCTCCAAGTGATATTCATTGGACCAGTTTTTACTTCTTGTTTTGTCCAGCGTGAAGCTGTTTGGTTATCTAAAACGAAGTCGCCGATTTGTCCAAATCCGCCGTTTGCAGAAGCGATTCTTCCATCTGCTGGTCCGCCTTGAGGAAATCCTTTTGGTGCTTCTAAAGATTGAGGGTTAGTAATTACAGCTCCATAATGTTTAAATGCAGCATCATATCCAATCGTACTTCTATCCAATACACCTTGATAGCCTCGGCTAGGTGGTGCTTCTACGTATCCGTGAGCATCTGCATCCACACTGTTCATGAAAACTGCTCCTGTGATCCCTGCTGACAACAATAACAAACTTAATTTCTTTTTACTTAACAAATGAAACGCCCCTTTTTTGATTTTATTTTTTTAACTACTCTTCGATAAGTGTTATGTATCATTTTTCTTGAAGACCCCATTCTTCAAGAATAAAAAATTGCTTTGCTTTCCGATAAAATCGGCTCCCCCTTTTGCTTTAACAACTCCCTTCT
This sequence comes from Enterococcus faecalis 13-SD-W-01, assembly GCA_000415185.1. GTDB lineage: Bacteria > Bacillota > Bacilli > Lactobacillales > Enterococcaceae > Enterococcus_B > Enterococcus_B faecalis_A. The sequence goes on along the minus strand of KE351646.1, from coordinate 300,386 downwards.
ACTTTTATAAAAGTTATTTTAACAACTTTATATATCAAGCATACGGGATGAAACAAAGAAGATAAAGGCAAAAAAATTCCTTATATACGGAAATTTTTTGCCTTTATAATAAACACGAATGTTATTAAATTTTCTTTTTTTATTATCAGCTGACGATTTTTTCAAAGAACAGTTTGCTTGATTTCATTTTCGTTTCATAGAATTTGATCAGGAAATCTGCTTCCACTGCGTTTACATAATTGGAGATACAGATTACGGGCGTTTCTTCTAATTCCAGATGCGATAGATTCGTGATGATACAATCATATCCTTTGCTTTGATCCGTCAATTCTTTAAGAGTCATTGCCGTAGAAATCTCCAAAACGAACCGAGGGTATAAATGATATTCCAGCTTTTCTTTTATAAATTCAATATGTTCTTTTGTCGAATCGACAAATAAACAAGCATGTATCTTTGGCATAAAGTATTCGATTTGCGCAAATAGTCCGCCCCAGCTTGTCAGCAATTCAAAAATCACTTGCTGGACCATGAATTGATTGCTCCTGTCAGCGATCCATTCCCCTTGCAATGTTTCTCTTATTTTCTGCTCCAAAAAGTCGATAACAAAATTATATTCAGCAGATAGACCGACAAAAAAGTCGTGATTCTTGTCATAAATGATAAAGTTCGGGCCCCGATTCACTACGATCGATTGATAAAGTTTGAAAACCAGACGTTCTTTGTCAGGACAAGTGAGCGTAAATTTTTCTTCGAGTGTACAAATCAATGTATCCAAACCTTTCAAAAGCTGTTTTAGCGAAGGCTCTTTCTCTCCCAGCTGCAGCAATTCTTCATAATTCGTCACATAGGAAGGTTCAAAAAATGGATAAAAAAGATCTTTAATGATTGACTTTGTTAAAATAAGATCATAATGTTCTGCGATCGTTTCGATAAACATATCATCTTCCAAAAAGCTGGTTTGGATCGTTTTTTCAACTTGCGGTTCAGTGATTTGCCGATTTTTCTGAATACGCTTGATTGACAGATAGACGGACATTTTCAGTTTCTTCATTGTGCCGTAATCGTTGCCTTCTTTTTCTAACAGCTCTGGGTTTTCCAGCAAAAAACGTTCTACCAATTCATTTAAAAGCGAATATTGCTTTTCTGTACAAATATGGAAAACATGCTCATATTTTTCTAACATGTATCGGACCATAAAATTACGCAGGACGATTTCTGAACCAGATAAATGCCCGCCAGCCTCAAAAAAGATTCCTTCTTCTTTTAAAATAGGATTGAGCTTCCGCATCGTTTTCTTTGTTGTTTCTTCTGAGATGAAATTCATTTCGCAAAACTCATATAAATCATTGAATTTTTCGAAAAAGGAACATTCGATCAATGAGAATTCTAAACTTTCTGATAATATTTTTGAATAAATATAATTTCTTGAGTGCCGTGCTTTGGTATGTAAGTAAACGCCGGATTTCAGAGATGTTTCTATGTAAAGCGGTTCGATAAAATCGTTAATCGATTGGATATCTTTTCTAAGTGTGCGCTCAGAAGTATGCAGCAGTTTAGCAAGTTCTTCTGTGGTTTTCCAGCCGCTTTCCCATAAGATTTCCAACAGTTTCAAGTGTCGTTCATCCACTTTGTTCAATAATCTTCGCATGTCATTCCGCCTTTCATTCGGTGATTGGGTGTCGTTGCCCTAAGTACAACAGACAGCTAATAATTTTTTAAGAAGTTTATCCATCTTTTAGTTTTTCTTTTATGATAATTACTCTAATAATTAACATAACCTCATTATAATATAAGTTATTTTTCTTTTATGTGATAACGCGCGTTATAAAAGAACTCTTTTCTCATCGGGCGACGCAAAAAGTGATCGGCCGCTTTTCAATAAAATCAGTAAGCCTTTTAGTCAAAAGGCACATATTTAAGCACGTAAAAAAACCGCAGGCATCACTGCCTACGGTTAAATTCACAAGATTAAGATTGCAAAAGTTCTTTCACGATCGCATTGACTAGATTACCATCTGCTTTACCTTTGACTTTAGGCATTACGGCACCCATCACTTTGCCAAATTCTTTCGCAGAAGCTGCACCAGTTTGGTTGATCGCTTCTTGAACGATTTGTCGAATATCATCCTCGGAAAGTTGTTCCGGCATGTATTTTTCGACGATCGCAATTTCGCTTTTTACTTTCTCAGCTAAATCATCGCGCCCCGCTTGTTCAAACTCTCGTAAAGAATCACGGCGCTGCTTCATTTCGCGAGACAACACTGATAATTCTTCATCGTCGGTCAAATCATGGCCTACTTTGATCTGCTCGTTTTGTATCGATGACTTTATCATGCGGATAACTTGTAAAGATTCTTTGTCTTTCGCCTTCATCGCGCTTTTCATGTCATCGTTCAATCTACTTAGTAGTGACACACTACCAGCTCCAATTCATCGAAGAACTAGAATTTTTTACGTTTTCTAGCAGCTTCAGATTTTTTCTTGCGTTTTACACTTGGTTTTTCGTAGAATTCACGTTTACGAGATTCTTGTAAAGTACCCGCTTTTGACACGGAACGTTTGAAGCGACGAAGAGCATCGTCAAGTGATTCGTTTTTGCGAACGACTGTTTTTGACATGTTAATTCCCTCCCTCCGAGCTTAAAAAGTAACCGTTATTGTTATTAGAAATAAAATCCCAAAAAACAAGACTGTCCTTTAATTATTATAGCTAATGCTTTTTTTACCGTCAAGCTTATTCTTAAGAAAAAAGCAAAGTATACTTTGTTATTGTATAAAAAAGAATTACTGACAGTTTTCGCAACGCCCCAATATTTCAAAGCGGTGCCCTTCGATCTTGCAGCCGCCAAGCTGTTGTTCAAAATAATTCATTGGGCACATATGGATTTCTTTTGTCTTTCCGCAGACCGTACAGATGAAATGATGGTGATGGCCAATCTCACCTTGGCAGCAATGAAATCGGAATTTCATTTCTCCGTTCAAGTCTGTTTCTTCTAGTAAATCGATTTTAGCAAAGTCATGTAAATTTCGGTAAATCGTATCATAACTAACGCCCGAAAACTCTTCTTTCATAAAGCTGTAAACTTCTTTAGCAGAGACATAACAGTTTTTCTTTGCCAAATAAGTCAACAAAGCTTCTCTTTTTTTCGTATACTTATAGCCGCTTTCTTTAAGGGTCTCCAATGATTGCTCGATCAATGTTGTCTGTTTCATTTTTACCTCCTAAATCAAAATCATTACGAAATAGATTCTCCAAAGTATGGTATAATAACTTTAAAAAAAATGCAAGCGAGGTTTTTACTTTATGACGTCAAGTTCTCCTGAAATTGTTACTTTTTTTATCATTTCCGACTCGGCTGGCGAAACAGCTTCAAAATTAGCACAAGCAGCTATGGCTCAATATCCTACAGTTGAATTCAACCTGTTTCGACGGACTTTTGTCACTGATCAAGAGACTTTGCTGCAGGCGTTAAATGATGCAAAAGCAGAACACGCACTCGTACTTCATACATTGATCAATCAAGAATTAGTCCAGATTACGCATGATTTTTGCCAAGAAAATGGTCTGTACAATTTCGACGTACTGACTCCCCCGATCGCTGAAATCGAGCGGCTGACAGGGGTCACACCTACTAGACAGCCTGGTGCTCTGCATATGCTGAACGAAAACTATTTTCGTCGGATCAAAGCAATGGAATTTGCAGTCAAGTACGATGATGGAAAAGATCCGCGGGGCTTTTTAGAAGCAGATGTCGTGCTTCTTGGTGTTTCTCGTACGTCAAAAACGCCATTGAGTTTGTTCTTAGCCAATAAAAACTTGAAGGTAGCAAATCTGCCGCTGATTCCTCAAGCGCATATCCCAAAACAGATTTGGGAAGTTGATCCTAAGAAAATCGTTGGGTTGACGAATGATCCTGGTATCTTGAATAGTATCCGTAAAGAACGGATGCGGTCGTATGGTTTGAATCCGGACACTGCCTATTCTGATATTGAAAAAATCCGTGATGAACTAGCTTTTGCGAACGATCTTTATAAAAAATTGGGTTGTATCGTCATTAATGTCGCGTCATTGTCTATCGAAGAAACAGCTTCTCTGATCCTGAATGCACTTGAATTAGAAGATCATAGTTATTATGGAACAGAAAATGAAAATGCAGAAGACAAATAATCGTTTATGCCAAAAGAGGCTGCGCTGAAAAGCGCGGCCTCTTTTTATGCAGAGCCTATTTAGGAGTGGTTTATTCACGACCTCTATCAAAACGGTATTTTCTCAGTTGATCCTCGGCATTAAGCTTTTTTCAGCTAAAACATGGGAAGCTGTTTTGGCTGAAAAAAGAGTCTTAATGCTCAGATCAGTACACTGAGAAAATAACCTCTAATCAAACGGTATTCGCAAAGCTGACTTTCGGCATTAACTCAAAAA
>KE351646.1:270715-295792 GCA_000415185.1 Enterococcus faecalis 13-SD-W-01 | reverse complement strand
GCTTTGCTCACAACCTCTATCTAAACGGTGCTCAAACGATTGCTTCTACGGAATTAAGTCTGACAAATTAAAAATATGAAGAGCTATTTCTAATTTGCCATCTTAATTCTTGAAGCAGAACATCGTTTTCACAACCTCTATCTAAACGGTATTCATGAACCAACTCCTTCGGCACTAACTTAAAAACCAGCAAAAATATGAGAAGCTATTTTACTGTTTTTTTCGTTACTGCTCTGAGCTGAACGGTTCATTCACAACCACTTATTGATGTCGGATATGCTTCAATGTCTGATCCAAAATATCCAAGACATGATAGTCATCCAAACTATATAAAACAGCTTTTCCTTCTCTTTGCGTTTTGACTACATGATTTTCACGCAGCAGACGCAGTTGGTGAGAAACAGCGGATTGTTCCATTTCAACTGCTTGGCTGATTGCTGTCACATTTTGTTCGCCATTTTTCAGATAAAGCAAGATTTTCAATCGTGTAGGGTCGCTTAAGACTTTAAACATCTGGCTGGCTTTTTCTATTTCTGCTTGTTTTTTTTCGGGCAATTCTTTCACCTCCGGCTAGAAAAAGACTGACTTCTAAAGTTTATCACTTTTTCCGTCAGTCTCAAGCTTTTATTCTCCAGTTATTTCTTTGATGCTTGCTTCATAAGCTTCGATTTTTTTCGCCGCATCTTCTTCGGATGAACCTTTGACACCAATATAGAACTTGATTTTTGGTTCCGTACCGGAAGGACGAACAGCAATCCAGCTTTGGTCTTCTAATGTATATTTCAATACATCAGATGGCGGTGTTGTCATTTTCTCTGTTTTTCCTTCTGCAACGCGTGTTTGCAATTTGAAGTCTTCTGTTTGGACGACATTTACACCAGCGAAAGCTTTTGGCGCTTCTTCGCGGAATTTCGCCATCAATTTTGCGATTTTTTCAGAACCTTCCATACCGCTCATGGTTACAGAAGTCGTTTTCTCTGCATAATAGCCGTATGTTTCAAAAATCGTTTGAAGGCCGTCGTAAAGAGTTTTGCCTTGTTTTTTATAAAAGGCTGCTACTTCTGCTAATAAAAGCAATGCTTGGATCGCATCTTTGTCGCGGACAAATGGTTTGACCAAATAGCCGTAGCTTTCTTCAAAGCCGAACATGAACGTATGTGAATGATCTTCTTCGAATTGTTGGATTTTTTCTGCGATGAATTTAAATCCTGTCAATACGTTGAACATTTTCACATGGTAATTTTCAGCAATTGCTGTTGGAAGTTCGCTTGATACGATCGATTTTAAAACAGCTGCATTTTCAGGAAGTGTTCCTTGTTTTTTGTGTCCTTCAAGAATGTACTGGACAAGCAAAGCACCGATTTGATTTCCTGTCAGTACTTGATATTTTCCATTTGGCAAGCGAACAGCTGCGCCTAAACGGTCTGCATCAGGGTCAGTCGCAATCAGTACGTCTGCTCCTTCTTTCTCGCCTAAACGAATCGCATATTCAAAAGCAGAATGCTCTTCAGGGTTTGGTGATTTGACTGTTGTGAAGTCTGGGTCTGGCAGTCCTTGTTCTGGTTCAATGACAAATTGCTCAAAACCAGCTTGTTTCAAGGCTTTTTCTCCCAGCATTCTTCCAGTACCATGTAATGGTGTATACACGAGTTTTAATTCTTTGCCCATTTCATCAACCAATTCTTGATTGACGGTTACCGAACGGATTTCTTTCAAATATGCGTCATCGACTTCTTCTCCGATGATATTGATCAAGCCGCTTTCTGCTGCATCTTCTTCCGATAAGACTCTTACTTTCAATGGATTTTCGATTGCACGAACATATTTTGTCAACGCATCCGCATCTGCTGGCGGCATTTGTCCGCCATCTTCGCCGTAGACTTTGTAGCCGTTGTATGGTGCTGGGTTGTGTGATGCTGTGATCATGATTCCAGCAAATGCATTTAAGTAGCGTACAGCAAAAGAAAGTTCAGGTGTAGGACGCAAACTTTCAAATACAAATGAAGGAATGCCATGCTCTGCTAATGTTTTCGCTGCTTCCATCGCAAATTCAGGCGATTGATGTCTTGAATCATAAGCGATAGCAACCCCGCGGCGTTTTGTTTCTGGATCTTGATCTTCCATGAAACTTGCCAATCCTTCTGTTGCTTGACGGACGGTATAGATGTTCATCCGGTTGATACCAGGACCTAAGATTCCTCTCATTCCCGCAGTTCCAAATTCCAATGGTGCATAAAACGCATCTTCCAATTTTTCAGGATCGCTGCTTAATTCATTCAGTTGTTTTTTTAATGTATTTTCCAGATTTTCTTCATTGACCCATTGTTCATAAACTTGTTCCCAAGACATGAAAACGACACCTCTTTCTAAAAAATATAATCTGTTATAAGTATAGCATTGACGTTATATATAGGAAAGTAATGTTCCATAAAACAGGGGAAATATTTTCATATTTGAGAAAAAATCACTTTTTGCGGTTTCACGGAAGCAAAAAGGCAAACAAAAAAGACTGGAACATCGTTCTGTCAGCCAGTCTTTTTTGCAGAAAATCAAACGATTTACCCAAAAAGTTTTTCAACTTGATGCGCGCAATCTGCGTATTTATTTTGCTTCTGTTTGTTCTTTTAAATCTTCTAAATATTTATATACTTGTTGTCCAGCAATACCGCCTTCGCCAACTGCTGTCGTGATTTGACGCAATTCTTTCTCACGAACGTCACCAATTGCGTAAACGCCAGGCATTGATGTCTTCATTTCTTGGTCTGTTGGGATCCAGCCAGCTTCATTGGTCAAACCAGACTTCTTGAATGGTTCTGTCAATGGATCTAAACCAACATAAATGAAGACGCCATCTGCTGCTAAATCAACAACAGCATCTGTTTTAAGATTGCGTGTTTTAACGCCAGTCACAACCATTTCATTCCCAATGATCTCTTCCACGACTGTATCCCAAATGAATGAGATTTTTTCATTAGCAAATGCGCGTTCTTGAATGATTTTTTGTGCACGTAATTCGTCTCTGCGGTGTACGATCACTACTTCTGAAGCAAATTGTGTCAAATAGATTGCTTCTTCTACAGCAGAGTCTCCGCCGCCGACAACGACTAAGCGTTTGTTACGGAAAAAGGCGCCATCACAAACTGCGCAATAAGAAACGCCGCGGCCTGCAAATTCTTCTTCACCTTTTGCACCTAGTTTACGATGCACACAACCTGTGGCAATAATCACTGTTTTGCCTTGGTAAGATTGGTCTTCACAGACAACTTCTTTGTAGTCGCCGTGGTCTTTGATATCTTCAACGATACCATACGCATTTTCTGTACCGAATTTCGATACACCTTCATACATTTTATAAGCTAATTCAGGTCCCATGATTGATTCGAAACCAGGATAGTTCTCGATTTCTGCTGTGTTATTCATTTGTCCGCCTGGTGCACCACGTTCGATCATCAATACTGATAGATTTGAGCGTGAAGCATATAATGCAGCAGTCATCCCAGCAGGACCTGCGCCAATGACGATCACATCATACATATGTACATTCCTCCATAAAATCAAGTAGTCTTACTTTACAGCCAAAAAACAAAAAAGTCTATTAATCTGCTTGGTCAGTTCAACAGTCTCATTATATAGAAAGAAACCAAGAAAAACAACGAAGAATAGGAACTAAAAATAAGACTTTTATCAAAAGAAAAAAGGAGCTGCGACCTTAGTCGCCCCGCTCCTTTTTGTTCAATCAATAGATTTGCCTTCTTATTCTGATACACTGACCGCTTCTTTCAAATTACTCAAATCTTCACCATTCGATGCAATCACTTGTTTGTACCAGTCAAATGATTTTTTCTTCGTACGTTCAAGGGTACCATTTCCTTCATTGTCTCTGTCCACATAGATAAATCCGTACCGTTTTTTCATTTCGCCGGTTCCCGCAGAGACAAGATCGATACATCCCCAAGTAGTATAGCCTAGCAAATCAACACCATCTTGTTCTACGGCATCTTTCATTGCTTGGATATGCGCTGCTAAATACTCAATACGATAATCATCTTCTACATACCCGTTCTCATCTGGTTCATCTACCGCACCTAAGCCATTTTCGACAATAAATAATGGTTTTTGGTAACGATCATACAAATCATTCATTGTGATTCTCAACCCAAGCGGATCAATTTGCCAGCCCCATTCACTTGCTTCTAGATAAGGATTCTTGACCGATGCAAAAATATTTCCTTGCGTTTGTTCCAACAATTCCTTATCTGTCGTAGAAACACGAGAAGAGTAATAAGAGAAGGAGATAAAATCAACTGTATGCTCCTTCAAAAGCGCCAAGTCTTCCGGCTGCATCTCGATCTCGATTCCTTGTCTTTCCATCTCTTTCAATGCGTAAGCTGGGTATTCTCCGCGTGATTGTACATCAATAAAGAAATAATTTTCCCGATCTGCTTTTCTTGATGCCCAGACATCTTCTGGTTTGCATGTGTAAGAATAGTTTGCGCCTGCTGCCAGCATACAGCCGACTTGGTTTTCAGGGTCTACTTCATGGGCGATTTTTGTAGCTACAGCGCTCGCTAAAAGTTCATGATGGGCTGCTTGATATTTGATTTGTTCTTTGTTTTCGCCTTCTTCAAAGTAAAGACCAGCCCCCATAAATGGTGCGTGAAGGATCATATTGATTTCATTGAAAGTCAGCCAATACTTCACTAATCCTTTATAGCGGTTAAAAATCACACGGCAAAGATTTTCATAAAAGCCGACCAGTTCTCGGGAACGCCATGCGCCATATTTTTCGATCAAGTGCATTGGGCAGTCAAAGTGTGTGATCGTCACTAATGGTTCGATCCCGTATTTTTTACACTCTTTAAAGACTTTTTCGTAAAACAGCAAGCCTTCTTCATTCGGTTCTTTCTCATCGCCCATTGGGAAGATACGACTCCAGGCAATAGACATCCGATACGTTTTGAACCCCATTTCTGCAAACAAAGCAATATCTTCCTCGTAACGATGATACATATCGATTGCGACTTTCGCAGGATAAAAATGTGTATCATCGAAGTCAAACATTTTCTGTTCCCCAGTGATTACTGGAAAACGATCTTTGCCGATGGGTACAACATCAACATTTGCTAAACCTCTTCCGCCTTCGTTATATCCGCCTTCACATTGATTGGCTGCTGTTGCGCCGCCCCACAAAAAGTCTTTTCTAAATCCCATCAAACTTCCTCCAATACTTCTTTTGTCGATAATTTTCTTGCCAATTCATCTTGGACTTCGATACCTTCTTGTTCCAGTTTTTCGATTGCTTCTTTAAATTGCGGCAAATGTTCTTTATGCGCAATAAATAATTCATCCATCATACGTTTGGCTGTTTTTCCTGAACGGATCAGCGGATTGATCGTGAATGCTTGCAATGCCGTTCCGTAATCTCCTGTAACTGCTGCTTCGATCGTCACCAATTCCATGTTTTTCATGACTTGCAGCCAACCTCTTTCTGCTGTTGGTAAAGACCCAAAAGCAACATTCCTTGCACCTTGCGCGCCCACATAGGCAGTCACTTCCACGACACAGTCTGCTGGAAGATCTGGCACAGCTCCGTCATTTTTAGCAGAAACGACGATTTGCGTTTCCTTGTTCCCGTAAATTGACGCAATTGTTTCACAAGCAGCGTCAGAATAGTAAGCACCACCGCGTTTTTGCAATTGCTCTGGTTTGTGGTCTAGATTCGGATCTTTGTACAACTCAAATAATTCAGCTTCGGTCTCTTTAACTTGCTGTGCTCGAGTACCGATTGTTTTATATTCTTCTAGTGCATGTTCCAGCATCTCTTCTTCACGATAATAATAGCGGTGGTAGCCGCAAGGAATCATTTGCATTTGTTTTAATTGTTCTTTGAAGAATGGGATATCAAAGATGTTTTTCGGCAGTCCATTTTCTTCATCATACAGACGGTCGATCAACTGGTCTGTAAGGTCGTTCCCTTTTTCATCTGCCACTTTATGCCAATGGAAATGATTCAAACCAGCAAACTTGTAAATCAATTCTTGTTTTTCTTTTTTCAGCATCTCTGGTTCGGTCATCATCGCCATTACAGGCACATTACATAAACCAATTACTTTGTCCCATTTTCCGTAACGAATAACTGCTTCTGTCACCATACCGCTTGGATTTGCAAAGTTGATCAGCCAAGCATTCGGACAAAGACGTTTCATATCTTCTACAACTGATAAAATCACTGGAACTGTTCGAAATGCTTTGAACATACCGCCAGCGCCATTGGTTTCTTGTCCGATCATGCCATAATAAGCTGGGATCCGTTCGTCTTTGATCCGTGCATCCAATTGACCTACACGAAATTGTGTCGTTACAAAATCTGCATCTTTCAAGGCTTCTTCACGATTCAGCGTAGCATAGATTTTTACATCATAAGGGGTTGCATCCCACATTCTTTGAGCCATTTTACTGACGATCTCTAATTTTTCTTTTCCTTCTTCAACATCAACCAGCCAAATCTCGCTTATCGGTAATTCATCGTATCGTTTGATGAATCCCTCCATCAGTTCTGGTGTGTAGCTGCTGCCTCCGCCGATTGTTGCGATTTTGATTCCTTTCATTGGTTGGCTCCTCTCTTTTTTATTTACAACTTAATTATGTTATTTGTAAATGTTTCTCTCAATATCTATCTGGCTTTTTCATTTCTCGTTTACAAATATTCGATTTTTATTCACCTTTTTTGTAAATAGCATTTAAAAACGGTTACATTTTATTTACATAACTTATATAATAAAAAGAAAAAAGGAGAAAAAACGATGCTTCTTCATGAACGAATGAAACAAACCAATCTATCCAATGCCGAAAATACTGTCGTGCATTTTTTATTTGAAAACAAAGCAGAAATTGCTTCACTAACGATCAAAGCCATTGCAGATCAGTGTTATGTCCATCCTTCTACACTAATTCGCTTGTCAAAAAAACTAGGATTCAGCGGATGGATCGAATTACGCGATTCTTATTTAGAAGAAATCAGTTATTTGGAAAGTCATTTCCAACATGTTGATGCAAACTTTCCTTTCTCATCTTCTGACGGGATCATGACTATTGCTAATAAACTAGCTGTACTAGAACAAACAACTTTACAAGATACGTTGTCTCTTTTGCATCATGATGAATTGCAGAAAGCAAAACGTCTGCTGCTCCAATCAGATAAGATCGTGATTTTTGCCAGCAATGCCAATACCCTGATTTCTCAAGATTTTATGTTGAAAATGAAACGGATCAAAAAAGAAGTCAGTATTGTGACAACATTCGGCGAGTCTGCTTATGAAGCGCATAATTGTATGCCCGGCAGCTGTGCTCTGCTGATTTCTTATACAGGAGAAAACAGCATGATCCTCCAAACAGCTTCGATTCTTAAACAAAAAAATATCCCGATTTTGTCTTTGACCAGTATTGGTGACAATTCACTTTCGTTAGTAAGCGATACTTCTTTGCGTATAACCACTCGAGAACGGTTGTATTCAAAAATCGGGAATTTTACGATCAATACCTCGATCTGTTATCTGTTAGATGTTTTGTATTCTTGTGTTTTTGCCGAAGAATACCAAAAAAATCTGAACCATCTTATTTCTATCGGCCAGCAAGTCGATAAAAGAAATACCACTTCATCGATCATGCAGGAAAAAGAACCCAAAGCAAAAATCCAGCTTTCAGATTCGTTTTTGCCTAATTAATAAGAGGTTGTGAAAACGATGTTCTGCTTCAAGAATTAAGAATGACAAATTAGAAATAGCTTTTCATATTTTTAATTTGTTGGACTTAATTCCGTAGAAGCAATCGTTTGAACACCGTTTAGATAGAGGTCGTGAACAAAGCGTTTTGACTTGAGCATTAAAGAAAAAATCTGTGAAACAGCTTTCCATGTTTTGCAGATTTTTGAGTTAATACCGAAGAAGCATTCACTTAAACGACTCCCTCGCAACAGCCGCAAAACTTACCTGTTTTTGCGACTGTTCGTATAGTTCTTCGTGTCTCTATTTTATTTTTTTCTAAATCAATGCAGTAATCAACTCTTCACCCGTTTTGACTGAATTCCCTTGATTTTCCAGAATATCGAGATAGTCAGCCGAATTGGTGATGATAATTGGTGTTTCAACGCTATATCCTGCTTCTTCAATGGCTTTGATATCAAACTCAAGCAGCAAATCGCCTTGCTTCACATGATCACCTTGCTCAACAAAGTTCTTGAAATATTTTCCATCTAACTGAACGGTATCAAGACCAACATGGATCAGCAATTCCAGACCGTTATCAGAAACCAGACCGATTGCATGTTTTGTTTTGAACAAAGTCATGATGGTGCCGTCAAATGGTGCTCTTACTTCTCCTTTTTCTGGATGGATCAAAATGCCGCGTCCTAGTACACCTTCAGCAAATGCCGCATCTTTTGCTGTGCTTAATGGGGCGATTTGTCCTTGGATCGGTGTCACTACGCTTTCCTTGTTTTCAATCGTCTGCTTCAATTCTGTTTTTTCATATTCAGTCTCTTCTGCATCATCTTTCCAGAAGAAAAAGGTCAAACCGAAACCAATGACCATAGCGATGGCGATCCCAATAAATGATTGGAACATCCCGCTAGCATCGTTTCCATCAATGTAACTAACAACGCCGAAAATCCCTAGCCCTCCAACTGTATAACCTGTTACTTGATTGATCATCATGTATAGACCAGAAATACTTCCGCCAATCATCGAATAAATAAATGGTTTCTTTTTCGGTAACGTAATCCCATAAATCGCTGGTTCGGTCACACCGAAAATCCCTGAAATAATCGCTGGCGGACACAAAGCTTTTAGTTTTTTGTCTTTTAATTTGAAGTACATTGCTGCGACAACGGCTGTTTGGGCAAAACTAGCACCAAATACACCTACAAGGACTTGGCTCGCACCTTCTTGTGTTACTTGCATGATTGCAATCGGGATAACGCTCCAGTGTAATCCGAAAATAACTAATACTTGCCAGAAGAAACCTAAAACTGCACCGTAAATCGCTGGTGAAAAATCCATCAATGCTTGGAATCCAAGACTTAACCAGTCTGTCAACATGCTGATGATTGGGCCAATTACTAGAAATCCGATTGGCAGTGCAATCAGCAAAACAGCAAGCGGCACTAAAAATGTTTGAACGACGGAAGGTATTATTTTCTTGGCAACTTTTTGTATCTGGGCAGCAAAAGCCACAATAAAGATGATTGGTACTACACTACTTGTATAATTCGCACCTACCCATGGAATCCCTAAAAATGTTTCATAGGCTGGCAATCCAAGTAAGCTGTAGGGTGCGCCTGTACCTCCGCCTGCTTCAAAAGCTGCTCTAAGTGCATCCCCTTGAACGGCTGGATAACAAAGAGCCGCGCCAATCACGATTCCTACCATTGGATTCAAACCAAATTTCTTTCCTGCCGTATATCCGAGAATCACTGGCATGAAGTAAAAAATAGCATCCCCGATTCCATTCAACATTGTGTACGTTCCCGAAGTGTCTGTGTAAAAGTTCAAGAAAACAAATAACGCATTCAATCCTTTGACCATCCCGGCAGCAGCTAATGCACCTAGGAATGGTTGGAAACAACCGCTTAAAATGTCGATCAGACGATTAAACAAGTTCCCTTCCGAAACAGTCCCCTCTGTCTCGCCACTGATTCCCGCAACATCAACGACATCTGCATAAACATCTGGCACATGATTTCCAATCACGACTTGGTACTGCCCGCCGCTTTTCATGACCGTTACAACACCGTCCATGTTTTTCAAAATCTCGTCATTTGCTTTTTCTTCATTTTTTAATTTGAAGCGAAGCCGCGTGATACAATGCGTCAAACTATTGATATTTTCTTTCCCGCCGACATTTTCTACGATTTTACTTGCTAATTCGTGGTATTTTCCCATTTTCTTCTTCCTCCAATTATGATTGATTGAAGGTTTAGCCAACTGAATGTCACTATCCTGTAAAGCTGCTTTCTTTCTACGATCCTCCTTTTGTTTTTTAAAAGGACAAATATGTCCTGTTTTCGGAATAAATAAAGCTAGACTCGTTGAACCAAACGCGCGATATGGATCGTCAAATACATGATTTCATCTTGTGAGATCGCATAATCAAATCGTTCTTTCAAAAATTGGGCGATTTTCCCCGCGCAATTTCTAGCGTTTGGATATTTTTTCTGGACGATTGCCAAAAGCTCTTCTTCTACTTCACTTTTTTGGACCTCTTCATGATTAAGGACTCTGGTCAAAAAGAAACGCAGGTGAGTCGTGAAACGGTAAAAGTAGACAGACTCTTCGTCAAAAGAAAGGCCAAAATGATAACGAACGATGTTCAAAATATCCTGCATCGTTTTCGTAAAGGTATACATATCAGTCATTTTTTCTTGTTCTGACTGTGCATTGACTAAATGAAGGGCAATGAAACCAGCCTCATTCTCTGAGAGCTGGATGTTATATCTTTTGGATACTTTCTCTACGGTCTTCTTTCCGATGGCAAATTCATCTGGAAAAAGCTGCTTGATGTCCCACAATAATACGTTTGGGATGGTAATCCCGTTCTTTTGCCGTTCAATCGCCGTATGTAAGTGATCGGTCAAAGAAATATAGATTGATTCATTTAAAGAAACACGGAGCTGCTGTTTTGTATAAGCAATGATTTCAGCAGCTGTCTCAAAGTATTCCAAGGGTACATCTTTGATCAGCTCTTGGAACTGTCTGGAAAAGCCGCCGTTTGCTAGTTGAAAAACTTTGTCGATCGCGGTTGGCTCAATCGGATCTCCCGCTCTTTTTTTAAACGCCAATCCTCTGCCCATAACAACGACTTCTCTGTTTTGGTCATCTCTTGTCACTACCACGTTATTGTTCAACACTTTTTCAATCAGCATTTGTTTACTCCTTTCGATTCATCTGTTCCAGCCGTTTGGAAAAATAAAAACCTAACTAACCCAACTCAAATAGGCTGAGTTGAGTCAATCAGGTTTAGCTTGCGCAGAGCAATCACTATCCATCTATTTTGTTGGTTTTATTTTAGCAAATAAAGCGTTTTCTTGTCAATGTTTTCTTAAAATAGAAATAGATGTTTTCCTACAAAAAAACTCCCCAACAGATTCATCTCGTTCTGCCAGGAAGTTTTATTTTTGCCATTAGATTATTTATCTTTAATCACTGCTTTGGAGTTTATACATATCAGAATAAAGTCCTTCTTGCTTCAGCAGCTCTTGGTGATTGCCTCTTTCAACGATGTGTCCTTTATCCAAGACTAAAATCAGTTCTGCATCGCGAATCGTTGATAAACGATGGGCGATCGCAATGGTTGTCCGGCCTTGACGCATTTTGGCTAAGCCCTCTTGGATCAAACTTTCTGTTTCCGTATCGATATTGGCTGTTGCTTCATCTAGTACTAGGATTTTCGGATCTGTCACGATCGTTCGCGCAAAAGAGATCAGCTGTCTTTGGCCGCTGGAATAACTGGCACCGCGTTCATTTACTTTGGCATGGTAGCCATTTGGCAATGTTTCAATGAATCGGCTTGCCTGTACAAATTCAGCGGCTTCTTTGATTTGCTGATCTGTGATTTCAGGGTTCAGCATTCGAATATTCCCTGCAATATCGCCGTAAAACATAAAAGCATCTTGCAAGACCAGTCCCATTTTTTTCCGTAATTCTTCGATTGGATAGTCGCGAATGTCACGATCATCGATCAAAATCTGTCCTTCATAAAATTCATAGAAGCGCATCAGTACATTGATGATCGAACTTTTCCCGCTTCCAGTATGCCCTACAAGAGCGACAGTTTCTCCCGGATTTGCGACAAAAGAGATATTTTCCAGTACGTTGTTTTTTCCATCATAAGAAAAGCTGACGTTTTTGAATTCGATCTTCCCTAAACCTATCTCAGCATCTGCCTCTGGATTTTGCTGCGGCGTGTATTCTTCTGTATCCATGATTTTCAGAATACGGCTTCCAGCAACCATTCCGTCTGTAAAAATACTTAGGAAATCCATCATTTGCGACATTGGATTAAAAAATCCTTGGACATAGGTCGTAAAAGCATAGATCAATCCGACTTCAACCGGAGAATGGATAGCGTCGATCCCAAACAATGTCAAGGATAACGCGATTGCCAAAGCATAAAGAAAGCTGATGATTGGACTGAGTAAAATCGAGTTTGTTTTGATCATCGCATATCTTGTTTGAAGATAGTCTTCATTGACTGCTTCAAATTCTTTTGCTAAACGCGCTTCTTGACGAAATTGCTGGATGATCCGCATGCCAGAGATGGATTCATTCAATTTTGTATTCAGCTGACTCAATTTTTCCCGCATGTTTCGATAGATTCTTGAGCTAAATTTCTGATAGTACCAGATGACGATCCCTAATATCGGCAAAAAAAGCAGATTCCACAAAGCGATTTTAGGGTTGACTTGGAACATCGCTATAAAGGAAGAAACGACTGCAAAAATCCCTGTCAGGACCATCAAGAAAACATGCCAAAACTCAAACAGTGTTTCCGTATCGTTCGTTACACGAGAAACCGTAGAACCAGCTGGTGTTTGGTCAAAGTACCGCATACCCAGTGTATGGAGCTTCTCGAACAATTTCACACGAATATGCTGATACGTTTTTAAGGAAGCCATGGAATATAAATACCATTGGAAGAACCAAATAATACTTTTTACCACGATCCCAAAAAGATAAAGTCCCGCAAAGAATAAAATGATCTGGGTCGTCGCTGATTCTTTGGAAAGATAATTATCCATGAAGGTCTGGATAATTCGCGGCAAGATTACATTAACAATCGATAACAAAAAAGCAAAGCCAATCGCTACAATAAATGTTTTTCGAAAAGGTTGAGCGAATTTGAGCAGACGTTTAATAATCTGGGTCTGTTCTTTTACAGGTATCGATTTCGTCCATTCTGATTGTTGATTTTCTTCCATTAACTATCCCCTCCTTCGATTTTTGCTTCCAGCTGCTGTTTGTCCCACATTTTTTTATACCAGCCGCCGCGTGCCAGCAATTCTTGATGGCTTCCGCGTTCGATAATCGTTCCTTCGTCAATGACAAGGATTTCCCGAGCGTGCATTACACTGCTCAAACGATGGGCCGAAATGATCGTTGTTTTGTCGCGGCGTGCAGCTTTCAAATTGTGCAGGATTGCTTCTTCTGTTTTTGCATCAACGGCAGACAACGCATCATCTAAAATCAGCAGCTCAGGATTCAAAATCAGGGCTCGTGCAATAGAAAGGCGTTGTTTTTGTCCTCCTGAAAGAGAAACACCTCGTTCGCCTACCAGCGTGTCATATCCTTCAGGCAATGCTTTGATCTCATTGTCGATAAATGCTAAAGCAGCTGCTTCTTCTACTTTTTCTGAAGGAAAATCTGGGTTGGCAAAACGAATATTGTCTCTGATGGTCATAGAAAACAGAAAATGATCTTGCGGCACATAGCCGATTGAACCTAACAAAGCATCTAAGGTATAATCTTTGATCGATTTTCCGCCAAATTCGATTTTTCCTTCGTAGCGGTCATATTCACGCATCAGCAGTTTAAGGATCGTGGTCTTTCCGGCACCTGTTTTTCCGACGATACCAAGTGTTTCTCCTTCATCAATTGCAAAATCGATATTTTCTAGTGAAGGCTGCTTTTCATTTGGATAACAAAAGGTATTGATCGCCATCTCGACTTTGCCTTTTGCTGGTTCAGAAGATGCACCTAATTGTTCTACTACATGTGTTTTTTCCCGCAGCAATTCGTTTACCCGATCGTAAGAAGCATTTCCCCGCTCCATCACGTTGAATAATCGACCAATCGCAAACATCGGCCAAACCAGCATCCCAATATAACTAATAAATGAAACAAGCTGACCAATCGTGATCGTTTTGTCCATGACGAATTTTCCGCCAGCAATAATCGTTGCTACATAAGATAATCCAATGATCAATGTAATGAATGGGTCAAATAATGAGTCCAAAAAATTGACGCGTTTGTTTTTAACGATAGCATCCTCGATCTTTGTTTCAAAATCTTCCAGATCTTCTTTTTCTTGTCCAAACGTTTTGATTACTTTGATCCCAGTGATACTTTCTTGTGTCTTATCATTGATGTTAGAAAAAGCTTCTTGCGCATCGCGAAACGCATCATGCAGTTTCGTCCCTAAGATTCGAGAAGTAACTGCCAATAAAGGTAACGGGATCAGCGCAATCAGCGTCAACCGCCAATCGACGAACAAAACCATCGCGATGATCGTAGAACCGCCTGTGATCAAAGAGTCTGCAAAGGTCAAGATACCGGCACCTGCTACGTTTTGAATAGCATTCAAGTCGTTTGTCGCATGCGCCATCAAATCACCTGTTCGATGTTTTTGATAAAAAATACTGTCCATTTTAGTAAAATGAGCAAAGAGCTGCTTTCTTAATTCTTTTTCAAGACGCGCAGCACTTCCCCAAATATTCATTCGCCAAATATAACGAAAAATATATTGCGCAGCAGCAGCAGCAAGCAAAATACCGATCCAATAGGTGATGATTTGGAAAGAAATCCGATTGTCGGCGATTTCATCAATGATGATCCCAATGACTTTCGGCGGGACTAACTGGACTAAAGCGACTAACAGCAAAGAGAAGACACCAATCAAATAGTGTTTCTTTTCTCGTCTGAAAAACCAGCCGAGTTTTCTAAAAATCGACATAACATACCTCCTTATAGTTGAGCCTCTGAAAAGCAGCGGCTCCTTACGATTTCCGACGAACAAATGTTTACAAAATTGAGAGTGCGAAAGCTGTTTTCGAGCGATTTTAGCGAAAATACTTCACTGTTCGCATACTTAGTTGATGATGGCAGAAGTTAAAAACGGGTGATTGGC
This sequence comes from Enterococcus faecalis 13-SD-W-01, assembly GCA_000415185.1. Lineage (GTDB taxonomy): Bacteria > Bacillota > Bacilli > Lactobacillales > Enterococcaceae > Enterococcus_B > Enterococcus_B faecalis_A. Next base: position 280,894 of record KE351646.1, on the reverse strand, counting down.
GGCGAGGGATAAGAAAGACAAAAAAAGCGGACTGAAAATCAGCCCGCTTGCTTTACAACGATGAGTGGAAAGAACCTATTTTTTCCCTTGGTTCTTCATTTGCTGCATCATCTGACGAATTTTCTTCTCAGATGGCTTTTGTCCCATAGACATCATCATTGTTCGTAACATTTCCTCATTAACGGGAGGATTTTTTTCTAGATAGTCTTTCATATATTTACGCGCAAAGAAGAACCCGCCTACTGCGCCTAAGATCAATGCAATTACTGCAATAAGTACGACAATTCCTGTTGATACCATTTAAATCTCTCCTTTCTTTTCCGAATTGCTCTCAGTCAAGTATTTTACTAGAGTTTTAACAAAAAAGAAAGGCGTTTTCTTCATATTCACAGAAAAAAGTGTTATTTCTGCCAAAAGCTGTCTATTTGAAGAAATGACCAATAAATCGCCATGCCGCAAAAAAAGTTTAGGCTAACCAAACTTTTTCCTTTCTTTTCCAAATATTTAGGTGTAGAATGATGCTGTAAAAAGAAGAAAGGTGGTTTTTCTTTTGAATGATCAAAACAAACATTCTACTCATTCTCCTAATCATAGGATTTTTGAACATACAAACGGCCGCTCTCTTTCTGAAGTGAACGGCACAGTAAACGTACCGAAAGGAAAAGGTTTCTTTAAAACCCTCCTAGCCTATTCCGGACCTGGCGCTCTTGTCGCAGTCGGGTACATGGACCCAGGGAACTGGTCGACATCCATTACCGGAGGACAAAATTTCCAATATATGCTGATGTCCGTTATTTTGATGTCTAGTTTGATTGCCATGCTGCTTCAATATATGGCGGCAAAATTAGGGATCGTCAGCCAAATGGATTTGGCCCAAGCAATTCGTGCCAGAACAAGCAAAGCCTTAGGGATCGTGTTGTGGATCTTAACAGAGCTTGCGATCATGGCAACAGATATCGCAGAAGTCATCGGTGCAGCAATTGCTTTATATCTGCTTTTTGGCATTCCGCTGGTTTATGCCGTTTTCATTACTGTTTTCGATGTCCTGCTCTTATTGTTGCTGACAAAAGTAGGATTTAGAAAAATCGAAGCAATCGTCGTCTGTTTGATTTTCGTGATCTTGTTCGTTTTTATTTATCAAGTCGCATTGTCTAATCCAGACTGGCACGCAATGATGCGCGGCTTTATCCCAACCAAAGAAACATTTTCTGATTCTCCATCGATTGGCGGACAAACACCGCTGACTGGTGCTTTAGGGATCATCGGTGCCACAGTGATGCCGCATAACCTTTATTTGCATTCGGCTGTCTCGCAAACAAGAAAAATCGATCATGAGGATCAAGAAGAAGTTGCTCAAGCCTTGCGCTTCACAACTTGGGATTCAAATATCCAATTGACAATGGCTTTTTTCGTTAATGCACTGCTTCTGATCATGGGGGTTGCCGTCTTCAAAACAGGTGCCGTAAAAGATCCTTCATTTTTTGGTTTGTATCAAGCTCTTTCAAATCCTGATACATTGAGTAATGGCGTGTTGATGACTGTAGCAAAATCTGGACTCTTGTCTACCTTGTTTGCTGTCGCACTGCTGGCATCCGGCCAAAATTCGACCATCACTGGTACATTGACTGGACAAGTCATCATGGAAGGATTCATCCATATGAGAATGCCGATTTGGCTGCGCAGATTAGTTACTCGTCTACTTTCTGTCGTGCCAGTTCTTATCTGTGTCCTGCTTACGAGCGGAAAAGGGACTTTAGAAGAACATAATGCATTGAATCAGCTGATGAACGATTCGCAAGTCTTTCTGGCATTCGCCCTTCCCTTCTCCATGATCCCATTGCTGATGATGACCAACAGCCAAACAGAAATGGGCAAACGTTTCAAGAATTCATGGCTCGTTAAACTATTAGGCTGGTTTTCCGTAATTAGTTTGACCTATTTGAATCTCCAAGGCTTACCTCGTCAAATCGAAGGACTTTTTGGAGATAATCTTTCTGAATCGATGCTTTTAGTTGCTGATACAGTCGCTTACGGCGTGATTATTGGGGTCCTAGCTTTACTTGCTTGGACGATCATTGAGCTTTATAAAGGAAACAAACGGCAAGAAGCACTCGTAAAAGAAACAGCTTAAAAGGCAAAAAAAGACCGCTGTATCTGATTATTCATCAGGTACAGCGATCTTCTTTTTATTTAGCAGCAGCAAGAATAGTTGAAAGCATTTCTGGATCAAATATGCCTTCTTTCAACATGTTGATCTCGTGGCCGTAAGGTGCTTTTTTATTCTTCTTATCTTCGCCAATGTAAGGAGTTTCCAATATTTTTGGTACAGTCTCAAAATTTGGATGGTGGACGATTCCGTGCAAGGCTTCAAAACCGATCGTACCAAAACCAATATTCGCATGACGATCTTTATGTGAGCCTTGATCATTTTTCGAATCATTGATATGCAGCACTTTCAAACGATCTAATCCAATGATTTTATCAAATTCTGTCAAAACACCGTCAAAATCATTTTTGACATCATAGCCTGCATCATTGGTATGACAAGTGTCAAAGGTAACCGAAAGTTTTTCATTGAGTGTTACGCCGTCAATGATTTTTGCCAATTCATCAAATGTCCGTCCAATCTCTGTTCCTTTTCCTGCCATCGTTTCCAACGCGATTTGTGCTGTTTGGTCTTTTGTCAGTACTTCATTTAATCCCTCGATGATTCTTGCAATCCCGGCATCTGCACCCGCACCAACATGCGCGCCTGGATGAAGAGTGATTTGTTCTGCACCTAATGCTTGCGCACGTTCGATCTCATCTCGTAAAAATTGCACAGCAAAACCAAACATCTCTGGTTTGACAGTATTGCCTAAATTAATGATGTATGGTGCATGAACAACGATATTTTTGATTCCGTTTTCTGCCATAAACTGCTTTGCAGCAGGAATGTTCATTTCTTCGATTGCTTTTCTTCTGGTATTTTGCGGTGCGCCTGTATAAATCATAAATGTTGAAGCGCCGTAGCTTGCTGCTTCTTCCGCAGAACCTAAGAACATCTTCTTCCCGCTCATACTTACATGTGACCCTAATAACATCTTCTTTCCCCCTGATTCTATTGTGCTTTTTTTATAGTAACTGAAACCACGGATAAAGAAAAGTTTCGGAACTTTTTTTTCTTAGGAATCGTCAAAAGTACAAAAATTTATTAGGAAAATCGACCCTCACTATTTTTTTGGTCGTTTTTTTGCTATAATTATTCGAAATACAATCCATAGTTGAGGTGACCTCATTGCCACGAAAAAATACTCGAAAAAAAAATAGACGTTCCAAACAGTCGCGTACCCAACAGCCAAAATGGTTCATCGGAAATGTCATTTTCCGTGTGTTCCAGTCTTTGTCTGTTCTTATTATTGTTTTGCTGCTTTTGGGCGGTGCCCTTGCGTTCGGGATTGGTTCTGGCTATTTTGCCTACCTCGTTGAAGACACAAGTACGCCGACAAAAGAAGAATTACAAGTTGAATTGGGTAATATCACGGAAACGTCGAAGCTGGTTTATTCAGACAATTCAGAGATTGCACAGATCCAAACTGATTTGATGCGGACGACTGTTAACACTGATCAGATTTCGCCGCTTTTAAAAAGTGCACTTATCAGTACCGAAGATGAATATTTCAAAGAACACAAAGGTTTTGTGCCAAAAGCAGTGCTGCGTGCTTTAGTTTCTGAAGCAACAGGCATTGGTTCATCTGGCGGTTCGACATTGACGCAGCAATTAGTCAAACAGCAGATCCTGACAGATGAAACGACTTTTAAACGGAAAGCAAATGAGATCTTGCTTGCTTCACAAGTCGAAAAATATTTTTCTAAAGATGAAATCATTACTACTTATCTAAATGTCTCACCATTTGGCAGAAACAACAAAGGACAAAATATTGCTGGTGTCCAAGAAGCCGCTCAAGGGATTTTTGGTGTTGATGCAAAAGATCTGAACTTGCCGCAAGCAGCCTTTATTGCTGGTTTGCCTCAAAGTCCGATCACTTATAGTCCTTTTACTAATACTGGTGCGCTGAAAGAAGATTATTCTGCCGGACTTGAGCGAAAAGATTTTGTTCTCTTCAGTATGTACCGGGAAAAAGCTATTACAAAAGAAGAATATGAAGAAGCAAAAAGCTATGATTTAGCGAAAGATTTTCTGCCGCAAGAAATTGCCAAACAAGCAGATCACGGCTTCCTTTATTACACATTGATGGATGAAGCAGCACAAATCATCACGAAACAGTTAGCGGAAAAAGACGGTGCGGATCTATCCGATGAAGATACACAGGCAGCTTACTATCAAAAAGCACAACAGAATATCCAAAACAAAGGCTATACGATCCACTCGACGATCGACAAAGATATTTACAATGCGATGCAAGACGCAGTAGCAAATTACGGCTATATGCTTGATGACGGAACTGGTGACCGCGTCGAAACTGGTAATGTCTTGATGGATAACAAAACGGGACGGATCTACGGATTTATCGGCAGTCGAGATTATGCCCAAAGCCAGAACAACCATGCGTTTGTTACGCAGCGACAAGCTGGTTCTTCTATCAAACCAGTGCTAGTTTATGGACCTGCGATCGACATGGGCTTAGTTGGTTCAGAAACACGTGTCTCTGATTATCCAGCGACTTGGTCAGAAGGCAGCTATGCCGGACAAAAAATCGTCAATGCGACAAATGAAGGCTCAAAAACCTTCCAAACATTGCGGGAAACATTGGAGTGGTCCAATAACATCCCAGCGTATCACCTTTATCAAGAAGTCTTGAACAAAGGTGGCTCGAAACAATACGCTTACGAAAGTTACCTATCAAAAATGAACTATCCGACAAATAGCAACTGGGGTGTTGAATCTGCCCCTCTGGGAACGGTTGAAGTAACTACTTTGCAACAAACGAATGGTTTCCAAGCATTGGCAAATAATGGTGTCTATCAGCAAGGCTACATGATCGATTCTATTACAGACAATGCAGGAAACGTGATTTACAAACACGAAGAAAAACCAGTTCGAGTCTTCTCTGAAGCATCTGCCTCTATTATGAATGACTTGATGCGAAGTGTAATCACTGCGAAGAAAACGACACCGTTCAAAGATGTTCTGACAAGTTTGAATAGTGATCTTGGAAATGCAGACTGGGTCGGTAAAACCGGTTCTACCAATGAATACCGAGATTCTTGGCTGATCGTCTCGACGCCTTCTGTCACAATCAGCGGATGGTCTGGACATGATGACAATCTGGCGATGACAAGTGCGGCTGGTAAACGAACAGCGAATTACATGGCCAACTTGATCAATCGAATTTATCAAACGAATCCAGATATCTTTGGCAAGGACGAGAAATTCGAACTCTCTTCCGATGTCATCAAAAAGAAAGTTTCTTCCTTTACAGGAGAACTATCTGGAAAAGTCGAAGTTGACGACAAAAAAGTTCAGACCCCGAAAAAAGAAGTCGAATCACTATGGGCTAAAAATGGTCCAGCGAAGAGTACTTTCCACTTTGGAATCGGCGGCACCGATGATGATTATAAAGATTATTGGAGCAAAGTCGGCGATGCTGACTAATACAGAAATGCCCTGAAACAGATTTGTTTCAGGGCATTTTTTTGCACGTTCTGCTGATTAAAAAAAGACCTAAAACAAGGCTGTTTTAGGTCTTTATCTCTACTTTATTTTGTTGAACCTTTTTCTTCGATTCCATAAGGTAAAATGATTGTTTTTTCTTCAACTTCTTCTTTGTTCATCATTTTTGTCAACAAACGCATTGCAACAGCACCGATATCATATAAAGGTTGTGTGATACTTGTCAAACGAGGACGAGCCACTTCTGTCAGTAATGAATTGTTGCTTGTGATGATTTCGAATTCTTCAGGAACTTTGATTCCTTTGTCGATCATACCGTCTAAGATACCGATCGCTAATTCGTCATCTGACACATACACAGCAGTTGCGCCGCTGTTATGGATACGGTCAACTAATGATAATCCGTCTTTAAAGTTGTAAGCAGCTTCAAAGATCAAACCTTCGCTGTATGACAAACCGTTTTCTTTCAATGCTTCTTTGTAGCCTTTCAAACGGTTTTGACCGTTGATTGGATCAATTAATGCACCGCTGACAAAAGCGATTTTTTCGTTACCGTTTTTCGCTAATTTATCGACAGCATCTTTTGTTGCTGAAGTATAGTCGATATTTACACTGCCTACTTGTTCGTCTGGGTCGATTGAACCAGCTAAAACAACAGGAGTTTTTGAACGAGAAAATTCTCCGCGGATCTCATCTGTGATATGGTGACCCATGAAAATCACACCGTCAACTTGTTTCGCCAACAAGTTGTTCAAAACGTTAACTTCTTTTTGGTCATTTCCATCTGAGTTTGCCAAAATAATATTGTATTTGTACATTGTCGCAACATCGTCGATTCCTCGTGCTAATGAAGCAAAGAACATGTTGCTTACATCAGGGATGATTACGCCGACTGTTGTTGTTTTTTTGCTTGCTAATCCACGTGCAACCGCGTTTGGACGGTAATCAAGACGATCGATCACTTCCAAGACTTTCTTTCTAGTAGCAGGTTTTACATTTGGGTTGCCATTTACGACCCGGGAAACAGTAGCCATTGAAACGTTTGCTTCTCTTGCCACGTCATAAATTGTGATTGTTTGTTTCTCCATGAATTTTCTCCTCTTCATATTTATATGTTTTCTGAAAATATGACTTACATTTCTAAAATAGAATAGCAAATTATTTTAATAAATGCAACCGTTTTATCCCTGTTTTCATGAAAATTTTTAATTTCTTTCAATCGATATGAATTGGTCTTTGCTTTGTTTAGTGGTACAATATACGAAACTTTACCACCCTATGAAAGAAGGAAGTTCAATGAACACAGCTAAAATTCAAGAATTACGTCAATGGATGGCGCAAAAAGAAATCGATCTTGCTTATATCAGTGATCCAGGTCACATCGCTTATTTTGCAGGATATGAAAGTGATCCTCACGAACGTGTACTCGCTCTTTTTATCCCATTAGAGAAAGATCCTTTCTTGTTCACCCCTGCTCTTGAAGTAGAAGATGCACAAAACAGCAGCTGGGCTTATGATGTCCGCGGCTATCTAGACAGCGAAAATCCTTGGGCGATCATCCGCAAAGAAATCAGCGCGCGTTACGGCGAATTGAAAACTATCGGTATCGAAAAAAATGCGTTGACTGTCGATCGTTATGAAGAAGTTAAAGATATGGTTCCAGGCGCTGCTTCTTTTAAAGATTTGACTCCTGCTGTCCAACGTCTGCAATTGATCAAAACAATCGAAGAAAAAGACAAATTGATTGCTGCCGGACAATGGGCAGATGTTGCCTTTGAAGTTGGTTTCCGTACGCTTAAAGAAGGAATCACTGAACAAGCGGTGATTGCAGAGATCGAATATCAATTGAAAAAACAAGGTGTTTCTAAAATGTCTTTCGACACATTAGTCCTAGCAGGAAAAAACGCTGCTAGTCCTCATGGTGCGCCAGGCAATACAAAAATTGCGCCAAACGAACTTGTTTTGTTTGACTTAGGTGTTGAATGGAATGGCTACTGCAGTGATGCAACCCGAACAGTTGCTTTCCAAAAACCTACTGAGTTCCAAGAAAAAATCTACAATATTACTTTAGAAGCACAATTGGCTGCTCAAGAAGCTGTACGCCCTGGTATCACAGCTGGCGAACTTGATCAAATTGCTCGTAAAGTGATCGACGGCTATGGCTACGGAGAATATTTCAACCACCGTTTAGGACACGGAATCGGTACAACTGTTCATGAATATCCTTCTCTAGTTGAAGGAAACGACTTGGTGATCGAAGAAGGTATGGCCTTTTCTCTTGAACCAGGAATCTATATCCCTGAACAAGTCGGTGTTCGTATCGAAGACTGTATCTATGTAACAAAAGATGGTTGTGTACCATTTACAACAACTTCAAAAGAATTGCTTGTTTTAGGTTAAAAGCAGTTACCTATAAAATATAAACAAAAAAAGCTGGCAAACGATTTTACGTTTGCCAGCTTTTTTGAGTACTTGACTAGTCTTCTGGATTGTTTTGTTCCATTGTTTCTTTTAATTCTTCTTTAGATTTTTCCAAATCTTCTTTTGCCATATTTGCTGTTTCTTTCGCATCTTCAACTTCCGGCTTTGCTTCTTCTACGCCTTCTTTGACTGTTGATTTTGCTTTTTCAGCTGTTTCTTTGACGTCGCCAGCCATGTCTTTTGCAGTATCAGCAGCTAATTCATGTAAATCTTCTTTTTTGTCTTTGACACTCGCAGCTGATTTTTTGAAACGGTTAGACAAATCTTTCGACTGTTCTTTCAAGTCAACTAAAATGTCATCTGACAAATCTGCTGCTTCGTCAGAAGAATCTTCTGCTTTTTCTTTCATCGAGCCAGCAAGATCACCTGCTTGTTGTGAAAGGACTTGGGCTTTTTCTTTAGCGATTTCTGAGATATTTGCTGTTTTTTCTTTAGCCATATCTGTGTAGTCAGAAGCTTTGTCCAATAAATCATCTGCTTGAGAAGCTAATTCGTCTCTCAATTCTTTTCCTGATTTTGGTGCCAATAAAAGTGCTGCAACTGCTGCTGCTGTTCCTCCGATAACTGCTCCTAATAAAAATCCGCCTTTTTTAGTCATTACATTTCCCCTCCAGTTGGTTGATCTGTCTTTTTGTGTTTAAAGAATTTCATTGCTGTACCGCCGACTTTTCCTGCAACTGTTGCTTTGGCCGTTGTTTTTCCGATACTGCCGACTCTTGTTACTAGATGTTTGCTTGAAGTGTTCAATTCTGATACACTTTCGCTCAAATCAGCAACTGCTGTGAATAAAGGATCGATCGTTGCAACTTTTCCATTCACATCTTGCAGCAATTCATTACTTTTGACTAATAGTCCCTCTACTTGTCTTGAAAGAAGGTCTACGTCTTTTGTGACTACCTCGATTGTTTTATTTGCTTCAGCCACAGTAGTATCGACTTTATTCAGTGTTTTCGATACTTGCATCAATACACGTACTAGAAAAACGACTAGCACAGCAAATGCGATAGCGGCAATGAGTCCCGCAATCTCTCCACCCGTCATATCCAAACTCCCTTCTTATTCTTCTTATACTAAGAATAGCATTTACGTTTTTTTAAAACAAATAAAAAACAGCCGAAATATCATTTTTTAATAAAAGAAAAATTTAGGATGTATAAATCGGTTTCCTTTGTATCTACTAGCTGTCTTTTTTGAAAAAACGAGCAGAGATTGCTCCCTGCTCGTTCAGTTTTTCCATGCAGAAGCTGCTGGAATATTGTTATTTCTCAGCAGTTTCTACTGCTTGTTTTTCTTTTTTTGCTGGTTTTGCATCTGGTTTTCCAGCAGCTTCTTCTTCGCGCAATTCTTTTCCTAATTGGATGATGTAATCTTTCAATGGCGCACCCACTTCTGGATGTGTCAGACCGTATTCGATACTTGTTTTCATAAAGCCGAATTTGTCGCCTACGTCATAACGTTTTCCTGTAAATTTACGGGCAAAAACGCGTTGTGTTTTGTTCAATGTATCGATGGCATCTGTCAATTGGATCTCATTACCAGCTCCTGGTTCTTGTGTTTCCAAGATTTCAAAGATCTCTGGCGTTAAAAGATAGCGTCCAATAATAGCTAAATCACTTGGAGCTTTGCTTGGTTCTGGTTTTTCAACAAAGTTTGTTACGTTGTATAACCCTTCTTCCAATTCGCCTCCTGGATTGATGATCCCATATTTCGAAGTGTCCTCGTGAGGAACTTTCATTACAGCAATCGTTGAAGCATGTGTTTTTTCATAATCATCGATCAGCTGCTGTGTCAAAGGAATCTCGTCTTCCATGATGTCATCGCCAAGCATGACCACGAAAGGTTCGTTCCCGATAAATGCTTTGGCTTGTAAAACAGCATGACCTAAACCTCTTGGATGTGATTGACGGATAAAGTGCAGATTTACATCTGTTGTTTCTTCTACTAATTTCAGCAATTCTGTTTTTTCTTTTTCTTTTAAGTTTGTTTCAAGTTCGATATTCGCATCAAAGTGGTCTTCGATAGGACGTTTTGCTTTTCCTGTAACGATCAAGATGTCTTCGATTCCTGAATTCAGTGCTTCTTCT
>KE351646.1:217356-270539 GCA_000415185.1 Enterococcus faecalis 13-SD-W-01 | reverse complement strand
TGCCATCGCTTTCGTTGCTGGTAAAAATCTTGTTCCTAATCCTGCTGCTGGAATAACCGCTTTTTTTACTTTCATACTTTTCTCTCCTTTGAACAATAATTGAAATCACTTTTTAGAATGTAAATTCGTTTTCTTCTTTGCCGTCGCGCAACATGATATCTTTTGCTGCTTGTCGGACATCTTTACCTTCATATAACACGCTGTAGATGGTTTCAGTGATCGGCATTTCGATTTTCAGCTGCTGTGCTAATTCTAGCGCTGCTTTCGTTGTTGCGACACCTTCAACGATCATCCCCATGTTCTCTAGTACTTCTTCCAGTTTATGGCCTTTTCCTAGAAGATTACCGGCACGCCAGTTTCTTGAATGGACACTTGTACATGTTACGATCAAATCACCTACACCGCTCAAACCGATGAACGTCAACGGATTTGCGCCCATCGCTACGCCTAAGCGGCTGATTTCTGCTAAGCCGCGTGTCATGATGGCTGCTTTGGCATTATCGCCAAAACCTAAACCATGGATGGCTCCCGCACCAATGGCAATGATATTTTTCAAAGCCGCTCCCGTTTCGACACCAATGACATCATCATTTGTGTAAATACGGAAATAATCATTCATGAATAATTGCTGAACTGTTTCTGCCGCTTTGAAATCAGTGCTTGCCGCAGTAATGGTCGTGATATCCTGTACCGCGACCTCTTCTGCATGACTTGGACCAGATAAAACGGCAATGGCTTGTCGTTTTTCTTCTGGAATCTCTTCAGCGATTACTTCAGAGATACGTTTGTGTGTGCCTTGTTCCAATCCTTTGCTGGCATGGATGATCAATGGCTTGGTATTCATTTTTTGCACCAGTTCTTGCGCCACTGTTCGAATCGCTTTTGTTGGGACAACGAACAAGATCGCATCGGCACCATCAACTGCTTCTGCTAATTCTGTGTATCCAACGATCGTATCTGGCAGCTTGATCTCTGGCAGATAATGGCGATTCGTGTGATAAGTGTTGATTTCTCCGATTTGGGCTGGTTTATGACCCCAAAGACGCACGTCATGTCCATTTTCTGCTAAGACTTTTGCTAGCGCCGTCCCCCAAGAGCCTGGTCCTAAAACGGCAATTTTTTGTTTCATGAACAGAACCTTCTTTCTTTGCTTTCCGATCAGACAATCCATTGATTTGTGCCGTGAGATCGATCGTAATCGTGTAAATCAGGATATTTCTTCCGGCGCCAGACCATCAAAGCAATCGCACCGATGAACAGAATAACAGATAACAACTGTGATACACGGATGGTACTCATTAAGTATAAACTATCTGTACGCATCCCTTCAATAAAGAAGCGTCCGAAGCTGTACCATGCTACATATCCTAATGCTACTTCTCCTTGTTTCAACAAATGCGGACGTTTCCGCAACACCAGTAAAATAATAACACCTAAAATACTCCAAGCTGATTCATAGAGGAAAGTAGGTTGACGATAGATGCCGTCGATGTACATATTATCAATAATAAAGTTAGGTAAATGAAGACTTTCCAAGAAACCACGTGTCGTATTTGGGCCAAACGCTTCATGGTTCATAAAGTTTCCCCAGCGTCCGATGGCTTGTGCCAGCAAAACGCTTGGCGCAGCAATATCCAAAAACGTCCACAATGAAATAAAATGATATTTGGTAAAGAAATATAAAGTGATTCCGCCAGCGATCAAGCCACCGTAAATCGCTAATCCGCCAGCACGAATGTTAAAAATCTGGATTGGATCTGCAATATATTGCGGCAAATCAAACAGCACGTAATACAAACGTGCGCCGATGATCGACAAAGGTAATCCCCACAACATAAAGTCTGTTACATCATCTGCTTTCATACCTACTCTGATGGCTTCTCTGCTGCTTAGCCAAACTGCTAGTACGATCCCAGAGACGATGATCAATGCATACCAGTAAACTGGGATGCCTAAAAATTCAAACGCTACACGATTGATTTGCGCGAGCATAATTCCACTCCTTCTATTTGGGGACAAACATACATAATACTACTATTCTTTTATTTAGATTATTGTCCTGAATTTTCTTCGATAAGCTGACTTAACCGCTCTTCGAACGTTTTTGTTGCATCAAATCCCATGGTTCTTGCGCGGAAATTCATGGCAGCAACTTCGATAATGATTGCCACGTTTCGCCCAGTTTTTACAGGGATCTTGATTTGCGGAACAGAGACTTCAGCAATTTCTACCGAAGTTGCTTCTGACCCTAAGCGATCATATTTTTTATCTTTTGCCCAAGCTTCCAGATAAACAGCAAGCTGGACTTGCATCGACCCTCGAACGGCACTGGCTCCAAATAAGTTCATGACGTCGATGATCCCGATTCCTCGGATCTCAATCAAGTGTTCCAAAATTTTCGGTGGTTCTCCGACAACTGTCAGTTCGTCTTGTTGATAAACATCCACTCGATCATCTGCAATCAAGCGGTGACCGCGTTTGATCAATTCTAACGCTGTTTCACTTTTACCAATGCCGCTGTCTCCTTGGATCAAGACACCCAGACCATAGACATCCACTAAAACTCCATGGACGCTTGTACGAGGCGCCAGACGCCCGTCTAGATAGCTTGACAGCTCTCCTAGTAAACGCGAGGTAGAAATAGGTGACCGCAAGACTGCCATCCCGTGCTCATTCGCAGCTTGGATCATTTCTTCCGGTGCTGGCAATCCTCTTGATATGATAAAAGCCGGCATATCCTCACTGCAAAGCCGACGCATGATCATCAAGCGTTCTTCTGGGATCATTCGGTCTGTAAAACTGATTTCTTTGCTTCCGAACAATTGCAGACGGTCATGCGAATAATAATTAAAATAACCTGTTAATTCAAGCCCCGGACGAGAAATCTCACCCGTAGCGATCACACGGTTTAAACTTTGTTCATCGCCTGTCACGATTTCCAAAGAAAGTTTTTCCACTAATTGACTAACTTTGACAACTTCTGCCATACATGCTCCCTCGTTTCTCTTTAGAGTATTCCTCTTATTTATTTTATCATTCTCTTCTTAAAAGTACTACAAAATAAGGCGGAAAGAATAACACTTATTTTTTAGCAAAGAAAAACCTTATGTGCGTAAGCTTCTTTCTCTTCAAATCTTTTTTACATGTTATTTAGCGCTTTCGAAAACATGTATATTTCCATAAAAAAACGAGGAGAACGATTTTTATATCGTTTTCCTCGTGTATTTTATAGCTGATAAAAATTTAGTTTCTGTCTCTTCACTGGTTATCTTCTTCGATTCATATTATGCTCGCTGACGATCATGTTCACAACGGACATGATGACAGCAACCAATACCGCTCCGCCAAAAGAAGAGAATCCGAAATTCATTCCTCCTACAAAGAAAGAAGTCATTTGGAGAATCACCCCATTGACTACCAGGCTGAACAAGCCAAGTGTGAGCAATGTTAGCGGTAAAGAGAGTAACGTCAAGACTGGTTTCACCAGCATATTCAAAATCGATAGAATAAAACTGGCTACGACAGCTGTCCAGATACTGCTGACATGCAGGATATTAGGAAACAAGACAGCTAAAGAGATAAATGTCAGTGCATTAACGATGATCCGCTGAAAGTAAGACATTAGAAGTCACTCCAATCGTCATCATCGATCTTTTCAGCTTCTTTCGGTTTTTTGCTTGTTTTTTGTCCATGATTGTTGCTTGTGTAATAGCTGTTGTCATGTCCATAAGTACGAGTAGAACGTCCAGAAGGGATGATCAATGCTAATAAAATATATAGAATGATCGGGCTTCCAAATGCCACCAAACTCAAGAATACGTAAATCACACGTACCACTGTTGGGTCAATGCCGATATATTCTGCGATCCCCGCTAATGTACCTGTCAATACTACGTTTTTATTTGATTTCGTCAATCGCTTTTTCATAATTTAATCACCTCTGTTCTACTTATTTTAAAGGAAAGGAGAGGGAAAATATACCCCTCCTCTTTATTTTTCAGTGTCTTTTAAGAAAATGTTTCCTGTAGTTGTAGATAATTGTAACTGTGCCAATTGCTCACCTGTTAAACGGCGGAATTGAAGCATTTGATTTGTCCGTTCTTTTTTCTCGCGGATCACTTCATAGTTTGTCATGCGGCTGTTGATGCTTCCTAAACTTGTTTTCGCATGTCCTTCTACACCAAGATCATCTGGGATAGCTACTTTGACGTTTCCGTTGACTGAGCTGGCTACGATTTTCTTCAAACGATCTTCTTTCGCTGTGACACGGATGTCGCCGTTAACTAATGAAACAGACAAGTTTTCTGGTGTTGCACCAACTGTGACTGTACCGTTGACTGTTTCAATGATCGAATCTAAGATATTCCCGCTTTTCACATCGATATTGCCGTTGACGCCTTCGATTTCAAGCATCGTTGCTGTCAATTCATTGATTGCGATGTTGCCGTTTGTTGATTTTGCATAGACATCTTTTGTTTCCAAACCGTCAACTGTGATCGTCCCATTCAATAATTTGATGGCTACATGATCATAGATGCGTGCTGGCAAATAAAAGACTAGGTCTGCACGGACACGTTTATTTGGGATTTGGAATGAAATATGATCTTCATTCACTTCGATTTGGCTTCGTACAGAAAATGCTTCGAATGGTTCTTCGCTCATTTTTCCGTATAATTTGATTTTTGCTTCTACTTTGACATCTTCTTTGTCCCAAGTTTTCAATAGGACACTTCCGTTTGCTGCTTTGATGTCGATAATACTTGCATCTGGCGCTTCATAGTAGAATTCATGTTCAAATTTTGTTGTTGCGATGCCTGGCATACGTAAGCTGACATCTTTCCATTCCATGTTGTCGTTGACTGTCTCAGAGACAGTTTGGAATGTTTTCTTCAAGAATTTACCTAATTGTGAACCTGCTTCAGACATTTTTTCACCGACTTGGTTCAATGTGTCTGTTGCTTGTTCTTTCCAGTCATCTGGTAATTCGAATTTTTCGCCAAGTGCTTCTTTCTTTTCAGACCATTGGCTTCGGCGGATACTTTTCAGTTCTGCGTCCAAACGAATTTGTTTTTCTTGAAGCTGATTGTTTTTGTCTTCTAATTCTTTGATTTCTTGTTCAACTTCACTGCGAAGTTCAAGTTCTTCTTCAGATAAACCGCTGAGTTCTTCTTTTGTGTTCAACTCCATCAATGTTTCCTGTTTTTCATTGAGGCGGACGTTGTTTTCTTTGATTTCCGCGTTGACTGTATCTAGTTCAGCAGAGGCTTTGTTTGCTTCTGTTGCTAACTCATCAAGGATTTTTTCCAAGTTTTCTTGATCTTCTTTTTCTTTGGCTTTTGGATCAGGTTCGTCTGTTTTTGGTTGTTCCGTTTCGCCATTTTCCAATTCGTCTAACAATTGACCGATTTTGTCTTGCTCTTTATTCGCAGAGACTTGGTCTGCTTCTTTTTCGATTTGTTTTTCGTCTTTTTCAGTTGCCATGCTTTCTAATAAATCTAAGCCTTCTTCAGTAGAGAGAATTCTTTTTTTGACTAAGTCTAATATACGTTCTCTTTCTTTCATGGAAATTGCCTCCTTGAGCAAATATAGTTTGCGTTGTTTTCCTTACATCCATATTATGCCTTCTTTTACATCAAATGTCATAGGACTTAAGTAGGAACTTTCTCTCGGACTTGTGGAAGAATGGAAAGAATGCAGTCAAATATAGAAAAAACAGCACCTGATTTCATATCGGGTGCTGTTTTGCATACATCAAAAGTTCTTAAAACATTTCGTCGTGGCTGCTGTTCAATTCTGTGATTTTCCCAGTTGCCAAGTAAACGATCCATTCACAAATATTTGTGACATAGTCGCCGATACGTTCTAAGTAGCTGGCAACGTTCAAATAATCGGTTCCGCTGATGACTGTTTCTGGATTGGTTTCCATATTTTGGATCGTTGCACTATAGATACGGTTGAAATAGTCGTTTACACGCTGATCCATATTCGCGATCGTACGCGCATCTTTTTCATCTGTTTTAACGTAAGCAACAAGTACGTTATCTACCATTTTTTTCACGTAATCAGACATATCCGAGATTTCTTTTTCGATTTCCGGGATTCTTGTTTGTCCTTTTACACGGATCGTTGATTTTGCTACAGAAACAGCATGGTCTGCCATACGTTCCAAGTCTGAACTTGCTTTCATCACGGTGATGATCATGCGCAAGTCTGTTGTTACGGGCTGCTGCAACGCAATCATTTCAAAACTTTTTTTCTCTAAACGGATTTCCATGTCATTGATATTTGAATCATTCTCAATGACTTCTTTCGCCAATACCTTGTCGTGCTTGATATATGAGCGAACAGATTTATGAACGGCGCTGCTGACCATCATCCCCATCTCGTAAAATTGATTGTGGAGATTCAGCAATTCTTCTTCAAATTGTGTACGTAACATTCTTTCTCCTCCTTATCCAAAGCGTCCTGAGATATAGTCTTCTGTTTCTTGTTTTTGAGGATTCAAGAAGATTTTCTTGGTATCATCAAATTCGATCAGGTTTCCATCTAAGAAGAACGCTGTTTTGTCAGAGATACGGGAAGCTTGCGACAAGTTATGCGTAACCATGATCAGCGTATACTTCTCTTTCAATTCTAACAGCATGCTCTCGATTTTCCCTGTAGAGATAGGATCTAGGGCGCTGGTAGGTTCGTCTAATAAAATGATTTCAGGATTGACGGCTAATACACGAGCGATACATACCCGTTGTTGTTGTCCGCCAGATAAAGATAAGGCGCTTTTGTTCAATTTGTCTTTGACATCGTCCCAAACCGAAGCAGCTTTTAAACTTTCTTCTACAACTTGATCTAATACGCGCTTGTCTTTTTCCCCTTTTAATTTTAACCCATAAATGATGTTTTCGTAAATCGAAAATGGAAAAGGATTCGGCTGTTGGAAGACCATGCCGATTTCTTTTCTAAGATCAACTGTATCTGTTTTTGGACCATAGATGTCTTTTCCTTTGTACAGCACACTTCCTGTGATCGTTACGCCTGGGATCAGATCATTCATACGATTCAGTGAACGAAGATAGGTTGATTTTCCACAGCCGGAAGGTCCGATCATTGCAGTGATTTCTCCCTGATTAAAACTTAGATCGATGCCTTTCAATGCTTCTTTTTTACCATAATATAAGTGAAGATCTTTTGATGAGATGATTTCTTTTGTCATATTGAAGCCTCCATTTTAACCAAAGTGACCTGAAACATAGTCTTCTGTTGCTTGGATCTTTGGTCTGGTGAAAATCTTATTCGTTTTATCATACTCGATGACTTTCCCTAGATAGAAGAAAGCAGTGTAATCACTGATACGTGCTGCCTGCTGCATGTTGTGTGTAACGATGATGATCGTATAATCATTTTTCAGGTTGACCAACGTTTCTTCCACTGTACCGGTAGAGATTGGATCTAGCGCGCTTGCCGGTTCATCAAGAAGCAGGATATCTGGTTTCATGGCAATGGCGCGGGCAATACATAGTCGCTGCTGTTGTCCGCCAGATAATGCCAACGCACTTTTATCCAAACTGTCTTTGACTTGATCCCACAAAGCCGCTTGTTTTAAACTAGTTTCTACGATTTCATCTAATTTCTTTTTATCTTTTTCACCATGCTGCTTCAATGCAAATGTAATATTTTCATAGATAGATTTACTAAATGGGTTCGGACGTTGGAACACCATCCCGATTCGTTTGCGCATTTCGTAGACATCAACTTGGGGTGCATTGACATCGACATCTTTGTAAATGATTTTACCTGTTGTTTTTGTATTTGCGATTCCATCGTTCATACGATTCAATGAACGAAGATAGGTAGATTTTCCGCAGCCGGAAGGACCGATCAATGCGGTGATTTTATTTTTTTCAAATTCAAGATCGATTCCCTTGATGGCTTCATTGTCGCCATACCATACATGCAGATCTTCTGTATGCAACGCTACTTCGTTTTGAGGAGCTATGGTCAGGATATTCGTATCATTCCAATTGTATTCTTTCATTCTCGCTCTTCTCCTTAAGCTGAAGTCATTTTACGATAAAGTCGTTTGCCCAATGCGCGTGCGCCGAAGTTGAACAAAAGCACAGCGATGATCAAAACAGCAGATGCTCCTGCAGATACAGATACACCATCTGGCATCGTGCCTTCTGTGTTGATTTTCCAAATGTGAACGGCTAATGTTTCGGCCTGGCGGAAAATACTGATCGGACTAGAGACACTTAGCGGATTCCAGTTAGTAAAATCAAGGGCTGGTGCACTTTGTCCAGCAGTGTAGATCAATGCAGCTGCTTCACCAAAGATTCTTCCAGCACTCAAGATCACACCAGTCAAAATACCAGGTGTTGCTTCTGGAACAACGACTTTGATAACTGTTTCCCAACGTGACAAACCTAATGCCAAACCAGCTTCACGCTGCGTATAATGGACTGCCTGCAAAGATTCTTCGACTGTTCTTGTCAGCAGCGGCAAGTTGAACAATGTCAATGCCAAAGCCCCTGAAATGATTGAAAACCCATATTGGAATTGGATAACGAATACCAAGAAGCCGAACAGACCGACAACGACTGAAGGCAATGAGCTTAGAATCTCAATCGATGTACGAATCACATCAGTCACCCAATTTTTCTTTGCATATTCAGACAAATAGATACCTGCTCCCAACGAGATCGGGAAGCTGATGATCATTGTGATGATCAATAAGTAAACCGAGTTGAACAGCTGGATACCGATACCGCCGCCTGCTTGGTAAGCTTTTGAAGGTTCAGTCAAAAATGACCATGAGATATGCGGAACGCCGCGAACCAAGATGTAAAGCAGCAATGCTGCCAAGATCAATACGATGATCCCTGAAATAGTATATAAAGCACCTGTAGCAATTTTATCTGAGCGTTTTGCATTCATTATTTCAAGGCTCCTTTCTTACCAATCAAGCGAATGATGATGTTAAAGAACAAGGACATCAGTAGTAAGATCAATGCTAATGACCAAAGAACATTATTTTCAACTGTTCCCATGATCGTATTCCCGATACCCATTGTTAAAATCGAAGTCAATGTTGAGGCAGGTGTGATCAAGCTAGACGGCATCAATGCGGCATTCCCGATCACCATTTGGATCGCTAACGCTTCACCAAAGGCTCTTGCCATCCCAAAAACAACTGCCGTTAAAATACCTGGAATTGCTGCACGCAAAACGACTTTGTAAATCGTTTGCCATCTTGTCGCACCTAAAGCTAAAGATGCTTCTCGATAATGACGCGGCACTGCTTTCAGTGCATCAACAGTCATTGTTGTTACTGTCGGAAGAATCATGACGAACAAAACAAATGTACCGGCCAAGATACCAAAACCTGTTCCGCCAAAAAGATTTCTGACAAATGGTACGATCACTGTCAAACCGATAAAACCATAAACAACTGAAGGAATCCCAACAAGCAGTTCAATAACCGGCTGTAAGATCTTTGAACCGTTTTTTGGCGAGATTTCGGTCATAAAGACTGCTGCACCAATAGCAAATGGTGTTGCGACTAATGCAGAGAGCAGTGTAACGAAAAATGACCCTGTGATCATCGGCAGCGCCCCAACCATTGGCTTGCCGTCTGCGCCAAGTCTGCTTGGGTTCCAGCTTGTGCCGAAAAGAAAATCGAACACATTGATTTTATCTACAAAAAATGTTGCTAATCCTTTACTTGCCACAAAGTAAAAAATGGCTAAAACAACGATGACGATCAGTGCGATACAAAGAAAACTGATAAATTTCCCTCGCTGCTCCATTTTTGAACGTTTTGATTTTGTTAATAATGCTTTTTTCACATCTTCCACGAGATGATTCCCCCTTCACTAGGTTTCCCATACCTGTCTAGTGTACAAATCAAACATCAATTTGGTTTTAATAACATGTAAATCTTTCGCTAAGTTTGTAAATTTTTTGTAAAGACTACTCGCTGATCACATTACCTTCCCAATCACGTTCGACTTTCATACGAGAAATAGGGATATATCCTAGATCTCCGACGATATTTTCTTGGACTTCGTCTGATAACATGTAGGCCAAGAAGTCTTTTGTCAGATCAGTAGGCTCACCTTTTGTATACATGTGTTCATATGCCCAGATCGGCCATTCATTCGTTGTCACATTCTCTTCTGTTGGCTCTACACCGCCAATAGACAAAGTTGCTACATCTTTCGTTACATAAGAAAATGCTACATAACTGATTGCTCCTGGTGTATCTGCAACGATTTGCCGAACCATCCCGCTTGAATCTTGTTCTTGGGCTTGGATTGCATTGTCGCCGTCAAGTACCCATTTTTCAAATGTACTGCGTGTTCCGCTTCCAGAAGCACGGTTCAAAATCACGACTGGCTGATCTGCCCCGCCGATTTCTTTCCAGTTTTTGATTTCCCCAACAAATAATTTATGGAGATCCTCCATAGAAATATCTTTAATACCAACTTCTTTATTTACGATCGGTGTGATCCCAACTGCAGCAACTTTGTGATCTTTCAATGACGCTGCATCGATCCCTGATTTTTCTTCTGCAAACAGATCGGAGTTCCCGATGTCTACTGCACCAGATTGTACTTGAGAAAGTCCAGTACCGCTTCCGCCGCCTTGAACATTGATAAATCTTCCGGGATTATCTGTTTGGTAGGCTTCCGCAGCTGTTTCAACCAGCGGCTGCAAAGCAGAAGAACCCACAGCTGTGATTGATTCTCCACGGTCGATCCATTGTGAACACCCCGATAAAACCATCACTAACCCGATAATTGGTAAAAATAATTTCAGTCTTTTCATCAAATTATCCCCTTCAACAATAAAGTAACTACAGTTTAACATTTTCCAACTTGGTTGAAAATCAATTGATTTTTTAAAATAACACTTGAAATAACAAATTATGGAAGAATTCCAGTAAAATACTATCCACGGTAAATAGACCTATGCTATACTTATTCTTGGAATATGACTCTTGGCTTTGCTCAGGAAACAACTTATTTCTTGCTTTCCCCAAAAACTGGAAATACCCCAAAGTTTTTCCTGCAACATCCGAGTGTATTTCATCATTTCTGTAGTAAATCATCGGAAATGGCTTCATAAAAAGGCTGGAACGATCATCGTCGACGATGACCGTTCCAGCCTTTTTTTTGTTTTAAAAGCAGATTCTGCTCTATTCTTCACAAGTTTGGAACAAATGAGCGGCTTGCTGTTTTTCTATTTTTTATTATAACAATGGTGAGATCAGACGGGCCAATCCTTCTTTTAATTTGATCAGCATTCCACGATTTTTGTAGATTTCCTTCGTCAGCTGCTGTGATACTTTTGAATCTTCCAAAAACGCCTGCCGCACTTCTTCGGCGATTGTTTGGTCATAGATCAGCGAATTGACTTCAAAATCTAATTTGAATGAACGAACATCGATATTTGCTGAACCGACAGAAACAACACCTCCGTCGATGATCATTGTTTTCGCGTGCATAAATCCTTGTTCATAGGTCTCGATGACTGCCCCATAATCCAATAATTCTGCTGCAAAAGAATATGTTGCCCAATAAACAAGCAGATGGTCTGGCTTATTCGGAATCTGGATATGGACCTTAACACCTGAAAGCAAAGCTAGTTTCAGTGCTTCATGGATCGATTCATCCGGGATATAATAAGGCGTTTGGATCAAAATTTCTTTTTTTGCCAAAGAAATCATCTTCAAATAAGTCATCTTGATTTGTTCATGCTCTGAATCTGGTCCGCTTGTCACAACTTGCATCGCTGTATGCCCATCTGATTCGATTTTCGGGAAAATCGCTGGTGAATACTGGACTTCATTTGTGTGTTGCGAATTCCAGTCCATCAAAAAGCGGTTTTGCAGTGCGTGGACTGCATCCCCATAGATACGCAAGTGATTGTCCCGCCAATAACCGAATTTTTTTACTAATCCCAAATATTCATTTCCTACGTTAAAACCGCCAGTATAACCTATTTTTCCATCGATAACGACGATTTTGCGATGGTTTCGATAATTGATCCTTGGATTGATATAAGGAACAAAAAGCGGGAAAAAGAACGCCACTTCGCCGCCCGCTTTTTTCAACGCGTCAAAGAAGCTCATTGTGACCTGGGTAGAACCCCACGCATCTAAAAGCACTCGGACCTTGACGCCTCGCTTAGCTGCTCTGACCAGCGCATCACGAACTTCACTTCCCAGATCATCACTGCGATAGATATAATATTGCAAATGGATATGGTCAGCTGCTTGATCGATATCTTTGACTAGCGCATCAAACTTTTCCCTTCCATCTGTAAAAAGTTTTACTTTATTATTTGTCGTATACAACATGCTTTCAAAGACAGTCAGCATGTAGATCAATTGCTTCACATCGACTTGACCAGTTGGCGGATGCGGATACAACCCGCGCATCAATGCACGTTTGTCTTCTTCGATTTCTCGGTTCATCCCTGGTTTCCCTTGGATTTTCAAATCAAAAATCCGATCTTTAGAAATCCCTCTTCCAAAAAAGATATACAAAATAAATCCTGCGATGGGAATGAACATCAACACCAACAACCAGGCCCATGTCTGAGCAGTTTCTTTTCTTTCACGAAAAATAATAACGAGCGACAATAAAATATTCGCTATAAAAATAATCGTGATCAAGTTATCGAAAATACTCCTCATAGCCATACTCTCACCTCTTCATCTTCTAACCCTTCTAGCATAGCGAAGAAATTTTTTTAAGTAAAGAAAAATCTTGATTCTTTCCAACAGAAAAAAAAAAAAAACCGCCAGACAAGAAGTAAAAATCGACTTCTTTGTCTGCGGTCTTATCATTCAATCCATTAAAATTTCAAGAATCTGCGCATTGAGATCACTGAACCTAATGATCCGATGATTACCCCAATACCAACCATCAATAGATTGATTCTCCAAACAAAATCTTCAGGATGAAGCAGCGCGTAATTTGAACGCGGTGCAATCATTTGATAAATCTCGCGATACCCAAATGTCATGATCAAGACGGGGATGATCGCACCAATCAATCCGATCCAGCCGCCTTCTAAGAAGAAAGGCCAGCGGATGTAGCCGTTTTTCGCACCAACCAAACGCATGATCTGGATCTCTCTTTGACGGGAAATGATCGTGATCCGAATGGTATTGGAAATCAGGAACATTGCTACAAATAACAGCAATGCAGCTGAGGCAAGTCCCCATGTCCGTACACCAGAGGCAATCTGGAAGATCCTATCTGATGATGTTCCACCGTAATCGGAGCGGAAAACATTCGGCAATTTCGACGCAGCTTCTGAGATATCTTTCGTATATTCTGGTTTCGTCGCGCTGACGATATATACGTCATATAAAGGATTGCTGTCTCCTTCAAACAAATTCCAAGCATCGCCCATTGCATCTTGGATTTTTTTCAACTCATTTTCTTTGCTGGAAAAAACGACTTTATCGACATGATCGATTTCGCCTAGTTCTTTTTCCAGTTTATCCATATCTTCTTGTTTTGTACCGATATCAACAAAAACAGAAACTTCGACATTTCCTTCGACGTCTTGAGCAAATTTCGTCGCATTCATGATGATCGCCATGAAAATACCTACCAGCGTCAACGTGATCGTCACTGCACTGACAGAAGCGATCGTCATCCAGCCGTTTCGTTTCAGGCTTTTGATACTTTCTAAAAGATGACGGAAAAAGGTTCTAATCATCGTATCCGTATTCCCCTTCCGCTTGGTCGCGAATGATGCGGCCGTTTTCGATTGCTATAACGCGATGGCGGATCGTGTTAACGATCGTGCTGTTATGTGTAGCCATCACGACAGTTGTTCCTTGTGCATTGATCCGGTCTAATAATTTCATGATTTCCCAAGAATTTTCCGGGTCAAGGTTCCCTGTTGGTTCATCAGCGATCAGGACTTTTGGTGTATTCACGATTGCACGAGCAATTGATACACGCTGCTGCTCCCCGCCAGATAATTCACTTGGGAATACACGGACTTTATGTTTCAGACCGACTAAATCAAGGACTTCCATCACGCGTTTTTTGATATCTCGCGGTTTGCGTCCGATAACTTGCATCGCATAAGCGACATTTTCATAAACTGTCTTTTTAGGAAGCAGTTTATAATCTTGGAAAACGACTCCGATTTCACGTCGCAAATAAGGCACTTCACGTTCTTTGATCGACAGCAAGTCATGACCTGCTACGTTCAATGTTCCTTGTGTGGCTTTTTCTTCGCGATACATCAACTTGATAAATGTAGATTTCCCCGCCCCAGACGGACCAACTACATAAACAAACTCTCCTTGATCAATATTGACCGAGAGATTTCGGATGGCAGTCGTACCATTGGAGTACTTCTTCATTACATCCTGCATTTCAATCATATTATCTCTCCATATCTTTTTTCTGTCTTCAGATAATTATAGCATGAGAACATTTCAAAGTGCTTTCAAAGTTTTACAGTTTCATTTCAATTGTACATTTTCTGAGCCAAATCCTTTTATTGAAGGTTCATTTTTAAGTATGCATCAATAAATTCATCCAAATCGCCATCCATTACTGCTTGGACATTTCCCGTTTCATGGTTTGTCCGGTGATCTTTGACCATTGAATACGGATGGAAAACATAGGAACGGATTTGTGAGCCCCAGCCGATCTCCAGCTGTTCCCCACGTAATGCGGCTGCTTCTTGTTCTTTTTTCTCTACTTCTAATTGATACAATTTGGCTTTCAGCATGCCCATTGCTTGCTCTCTATTTTTCAACTGTGAACGTTGTGCTTGGCTGGCTACGACCGTTCCAGTTGGCAAGTGAGTGATACGAACGGCAGATTCTGTTTTATTGATATGCTGACCGCCAGCCCCGCTTGCTCGATACGTATCGATCTTCAAGTCATCTGGATTGATAGCAATATCGATTTCTTCATTTAATTCTGGCATGACATCCACGGAACAAAAAGAAGTATGTCTTCTTTTCGCAGAATCAAAAGGTGAGATTCGGACCAAACGATGTACGCCCTTTTCTGATTTCAAATAACCAAATGCGTTATGTCCTTTGATCAAAAGCGTCACACTCTTGATCCCAGCTTCGTCTCCGGCTTGGTAATCAAGTGTTTCTACCTGATATCCATGCTGTTCTGCCCAACGTGTATACATACGTAAAAGCATACTGCCCCAGTCTTGAGACTCTGTTCCGCCAGCACCGGGATGAAGTTCCACGATTGCATTGTTACGGTCATACGGTCCATCTAAAAGCATGGATAATTCGTAGGCTCTCAAACGATCATCTAATGTCTTCAATCGATTTTCCAGCTCTTGCTGCATATCGGCATCTGGCTCTTCTTGCAGCATTTCTGCCATCAACCCTAGTTCTTCCCATTCTTCTGATAATTGATGGAACTGGTCATAGGTTTCTTTGTTCGCGTTGTTTTCATTGATGAGTTTTTGTGCTTCTTCGCTGTTATCCCAGAAACCTGGTTCAGCCATCTTGTGTTCCGCTTCTGCGATGTCTTCTTCTAGTTGATCTAAGTCAAAGAGACCTCCTGAAACTTGTGATTTTTTCTTCCATTTCTTGCAATAGATTACGTATTTCTGCGATTTCCATTTTGTTTCCTTCTTTCAGCAGTTAGTTTGTTGATTATTTTGAAATGCTTGATTTCTGCCTGAAACAGTAAAATCCATGATCTAGGAAACACAAGAAGCTGTTTCTAGTTCATGGATCTACTGGAATCAGAACACTTGAAGAAATTTTCTTCTGTGTTTTGTCAGGAATTAGAATTCATTTTTTCCATGACAATTTTTATATTTTTTCCCGCTTCCGCAAGGACATGGATCATTTCGTCCCACTTTTTCTACACGAACGGGTTGTTTTTTCGCACTTGTATTGCTTTGGCTTTGTGCTGTTTGTTCTGCTGGATGATTTGTCTCACCAGCTGCTACTTGTTCGCGTTGGATGTTTTGACGGATCTCTGCTTTCATGAATAGACGTGTTACTTCATATTCAATTGCACCGACCATGTCTTCAAACATTTTGTAGCCTTCTGTTTGATATTCGACTAATGGATTGTTTTGTCCATAAGCACGAAGTCCGATTGATTGACGCAGCTGATCCATTGCATCGATATGATCGGTCCATTTTGAGTCAACAACACGCAAGATAACAACTTTTTCAAATTCCAATAGCTGTTCTGGGCCATTCAAGTGGCTTGCTTTTGTATTAAAGACTTCTTGCGCTCTTTCATTCAAATAATCTTTGATTTCTTGCGGCGATTTTCCTTCGATATCTGCGAGAGAAATCGTATCTTCATGGACTAATGTATTGCCGGCAAAATCAACGATACCTTCTAAGTTCCAATTACTTTTTTCTAATTGTGTATGCGCATCGACTACGCGGCTGATCGTACGTTTGACCATATTCATCAATTGTTGTGACAAGCTGTTTTCTTCCATGATCACATCTTGACGCTGGCTGTAGATTACTTCACGCTGTTCACGCATCACATCGTCATATTGCAAGACGTTTTTACGTGTATCATAGTTGTTTCCTTCCACACGTTTTTGGGCAGATTCAACTTGACGGCTAAGCATTTTACTTTGGATAACTGCATCTTCTTCGCCGATCTTCAAGCGGTCCAAGAAAGCTTTGATTCGTTCTGAACCAAAACGTTTCATCAAATCATCCTCTAGAGATAGGTAAAATTGAGACATACCTGGGTCCCCTTGACGTCCGGCACGTCCACGCAGCTGATTGTCGATACGACGTGATTCATGTCGTTCTGTACCGATAACTGCTAATCCGCCTAGCTCTCTGACACCAAGTCCCAACTTGATATCTGTACCACGTCCGGCCATGTTGGTCGCGATCGTTACTGCGCCTTTTTGTCCAGCATTCATGATGATTTCTGCTTCTTTAAAGTGGTTTTTCGCATTCAAGACTTCATGCGGTACTTTTTCTTGGTTCAGCATATCTGATAATAATTCAGATGTCTCAACAGCAACTGTACCAACCAAGACAGGCTGTCCTTTACGGTAGCGGTCTTTGATATCTTGGACAACTGCTTTGAATTTGCTTTCCAATGTTGGATAAAGCAAGTCTGCACGGTCATCACGAATCACAGGTTTGTTTGTAGGGATTTGGAAAACTTGGATATTGTAGATTTCGCGGAATTCTTCTTCCTCTGTTTTCGCTGTCCCTGTCATACCTGATAATTTTTTGTACATACGGAAATAGTTCTGGAAAGTGATCGTTGCCATCGTTTTTGTTTCGTCTTCGATCTCAACGCCTTCTTTTGCTTCGATCGCTTGGTGCAGACCATCTGAATAACGGCGGCCATCCATGATACGACCAGTAAATTGGTCAACGATCAATACTTTTCCTTCTTGGACAACGTAATCAATGTCGCGCAGCATGATGTAGTTGGCACGAAGCGCTTGGTCCATATGGTGCGTCAATGCTGTATTTTCGATATCGTACAGGTTCTCAAGCCCAAATGTTTCTTCTGCTTTTTCGATCCCTGCTTCTGTTAAGCCAATCGTTTTTGATTGGATATCGATTTTATAGTCTTCGTCTTCTTTCAAGCGTTTGACAAAGTTATCTGTTCTTGTATATAAAGCAGTTGATTTTTCTGCTTGTCCAGAAATGATCAATGGTGTTCTTGCCTCATCGATCAAAATCGAGTCTACTTCATCGACGATTGCATAGTTCAAAGGACGCTGTACCATTTGATTGCGGTAAACGACCATGTTGTCTCTTAAATAGTCAAATCCTAATTCGTTATTTGTACTATAAGTAATATCACAATTATAAGCAGCACGTTTTTCGTCTGAAGATTTTGAGTTGATATTCAAACCAACACTTAATCCTAAGAAATTGTAAAGTTCGCCCATTTCAGAAGCATCACGTGTTGCTAGATATTCATTGACTGTAACTACATGGACCCCTTCGCCAGTCAATGCATTCAAATAAACAGGCATCGTCGCTGTCAATGTTTTCCCTTCACCGGTACGCATTTCAGGGATATTTCCGTCATGCAGAACGATCCCCCCCATAAGCTGTACATGATATGGGTAAAGACCTAGTACGCGCTTTGCGGCTTCGCGTACGACCGCAAATGCTTCTGGAAGCAATTGATCCAATGTCTCGCCTTTTTTGTATCTGCCTTTGAATTCCTCGGTTTTTGCTTGTAATTGTTCATCTGTCAAAGCAGCCATCGTATCCGCGTGTGCTTCTACTTTTTTGGCAATGCTGTCTAAACGTTTGATTTCTTTTTTATCATTTTCGATGATTGTACGTATAAAATTCGCCATGCGTTATTTAATCTTCCTTTCTTCGTATGTATCTCACTCGCTATGTAGACTCTCCCATCTATTTTATCACTACTTTTGTATAAATGAAATATAATAATTACTCGAAACAATAGTTTAAGAAAAACTATGAGTTTCGGCAAAGGGAGGTCTGGCGTTATGACAATACCACGGAATGTTTTGTTTTCCAACGATAACGAACGTTTTTATAAAAACCTTGAATATTCTTTCCTATATAAAACAAAAAGGACAGCGGCGAGCGCTGTCCTTTTTCTTTTGCTATTTAACGAATCAGTCTGTTTCGATCAAGCCATATTTGCCGTCTTTCCGACGATAAACGATGCTTGTTCCATTTGTTTCTGCATCTTCAAAGATGAAGAAGTTGTGTCCAAGCATGTTCATTTGTAAAACAGCTTCTTCGCTATCCATTGGTTTTAATGATAGACGTTTTGTGCGAACGATGTCCAACGCTGAATCATTTTCTTCTTCGTTTTCTTCATTGAAAAATACCGCTGCATCTGCTGTATTCACAGCTGTTTCTCTTGATTTACGGTTGATTTTTGTTTTGAATTTACGAATTTGGCGTTCTAATTTATCAACAACCAGATCAATACTTGCATATAAGTCTGGTGAAGTTTCTTCTGCACGCAACACAAGGTATGGTAACGGGATCGTTACTTCTACTTTTGCTGTTTTTTCAGTGTATACTTTTAGGTTTACGTGAGCTGTAGCTTCGGGTGCATCACTGAAGTAGCGTTCTAATTTGCCTACTTTTTTTTCAACGTAATCGCGAATTGCTTCTGTTACTTCGATATTCTCTCCGCGTACATTATATCTAAACATAAAAATTACCCCTTTCGTCTACCACTATCAAGAAGGAGAAGGACCACTCTTTCCCTCTTCTTAATTCTATTATATCGAACTCTTTCCCTTTTGCAAACTAAATCGCTACCAAACTTGTGTATTTATCGTGCTAAAGAAAACGTTCGGATGGTTTGGGGCTTTTGCGGCAAAAGAGCTTCAGCAGCATGAAATAACGTTCGACCTGTCGTATACACATCATCGACCAATAGGATCTTCTGCCCGATTATTTCTTCTTTTTTACCGCAAAATCGAAAGATCTGTTTCATGTTTAAGCGTTCATTCCGCGTTTTTTGGGCTTGCGGCGCTTCGTTGACAGAGCGTTCTAAAAATAACTGATAAGAAATATTGGCTGCAGAAAGCATCTGGCTGACTTGATTGAAGCCTCTCGTTTTTTGTCTTTCAGACGATAAAGGGATCGGACAAATCAAAAAATCAGGAAATCGTCTGGACAATGTTTTCCATTCTCGTGAAAAAGTTGTCGCTAAAGCAATGTCCCCCATGAACTTATACTGATACACCCATTCTTGCATTGCTTTATCATATTGAAAAAAAGCCCGATGACAAAAATCATAATCAGGATATTGTTCTTTCCAATAACGGCAATCCTCACAGATTACAGATGACAGCTGGATTTTTTGACACGTTTTGCAGACTGATTCTTCAGGAAGCCGTTGAAAAAGCTGACGGCATTCTGCGCACAATTCGTTTTCTGCAATCGATTTGATTCCTAACACTTCTAAAATATCAAGGTTTCGAATAATAGCGGAACGACAAAAGGAGCAATTCATCGAAGTAGCGCCCCTTTTTTGTTCATCTCTTGGATTTCTTGTACTGCTTTTTGGATCGCTGCTGTTTTTTCATGGTAAAAAAAGCAGACTCTGCTGTTTGTATAGCCGCCTTTTCGATCTGCTCTGCCAGCGATTTGGACTAAAGCTGCTTTCGTAAATACTTGATGATCCGCACCTAAAACGACGACAGATAATCGTTCAAACGTAACGCCCCGCTCAAGGATCGTGCTTGTCAGCAAGATATCGTAGGCCTTTTCTCTCATCGCAGCTACTTTTTCTGCTCGCTGCTCATCTTCGGAAGAAACTGAACCGATTCTAAGAGTGGGCAGCCATTTTTTCAACTGCTTTTCCAATTGAAGCATCAATGAGATCGTAGGGCAAAAAAGCAAAAGATCATTTTGTTTCTTTAACTCGAGCAAAAGACGCAAAAAACGTTTTGCTTTGCGCTTCTTCAAGCAATTCCTTCGCCAATGATTCCAGAAAAACAATTCGGGTTCCGGAAGCGGCCGCCGATGAAAGCGTAATGGCAGCTGATGGACGAGCAGATTCTCTGTTTCTCGCCGCAGCTTTTCATCCGGTGTCGCACTAAGATAAACAAACTTGCCTTTCTTCTTCAATGCTGTTTGAACTGCCGAAGCTAGACCTTGATCGCCTGCATAAGGAAACGCATCGATTTCATCAACGACTAAAATATCAAAAGCTTGATAAAAACGATACAGCTGATGCGTCGTGCATACGACAAATGGATGATAGGTACCATCCCACCTTTCTTTTCCGTGAAAAAGTCCGATTTTTTCTTCAGGGAAAACTTTGGAAAAACGAAGATACAACTCAATGCAGACATCTACTCTAGGTGAAACTACTGCTGCTCTTCCTCCACGGGACAAGGCAGCAAGAAGCAGCGGATACAGCATCTCAGTCTTACCGGCTCCTGTGATGGCCCATATTAAATGATCTTGTGTCAGCTTAGGATCATTTAATTTCTGGGCAATCGCTGCTTGTTCTTTTGTCAATGTCCCTTGCCAGTCAAAAACGACTTTTCTCGGCGGCAAATCAGGCTGTTTGACCAAAATCAGTTTCTGGGTCGTATCGCAGCGCCCCAAGAAAAGACAGTGCGGACAATAAAAAACTTGTTCATTCAAACGAGCTGCTGCTTTCGTCGTCGCCACTTTGCATCTTTGACAGACGATTTCTTTTTTTAAAATAGCCAGTGCATCGATCACCACATCGGCTTTTTCTTCTATAAATAGGGAATACTTTTCTGCTTCTCGGGACAACACTCTTCGTCCCCAAAAAATCGGTTCCTCCATCATCCTCCCCCTTTCATTATCCATATACGCAAAAGAAAATAAAAAATCCGCAAAACATACAAAATGTTTTGCGGATACTTATTCGTAATTAGAACCTATGATTGATCGATTGAATCATCGATTATTTTTGGGTTTATTCGCCGATCAGTGTCAATGCTTGCTGTAATACTTTTTCTCCGTTCATCATTCCGTAATCTGCCATATTGATGACATCAAGCGGGATTCCTTTCGGCTCAAGACGTTTTTCAAAATCGCCTCGCATAAAGCGGACTTGTGGTCCTAATAATAAAACATCGACATCTTTATTTGCAATGTTGTTGTCCGCATCTGAAGCAGAGACCGCGAAGATATCAGAGTCGATGCCCTGAGCTTCTGCTGCTTTCTGCATTTTCGTTACTAATAAACTAGTGCTCATTCCTGCTGAACAAACAAGCATGATTGTTTTTTTCGCCATAATAATCTCTCCTTTTCCAACTGAGGAACACAAAAGCAATCGCTTTCATTCCTTGATTTTATTATAGTCCAATCTGAATATTTGTCAACGCTTTCTTGGCGTTCTTTAGTTATTGATAAACCAACTGGATTTGACTAATTTGTTGAAGACGACATATTCTTTTTCTAAGTTGATGAATACCACTTCATAGCCGGCATTCAACCAGCCATACGCGCCGTTTTCAGAATGTTTATAATCATTCGCCCACCACTCTGCCGTTTTTCTTGCAGTATTGGGCAACCCGCTCCTTGGAAAAAGCAGTTCGTCAAATTGTGTAAATGTCAGCGTGACTTGAGAACCGCCATTTGTTTTCAGATAATGTGTGATCACATCGTATTTTTTATTTTTATCTTTCATGACCAGACCTCTGCTCTTTTTCTTTACTTTTATTATCCCACACTTAACGGAAACCGCAAGTTGAAACCTCAAGCTAAATTGCCTATACTGAAAAAAAGGAGCGTGAAGAAATGCTTGAACGTTATCGAACAGTCAAAGAAAACGGCGAAGTCGAAATCGAAATAAAAAAATCCCGCTTCATTTGTTCGCTGAGACGCGTTACAACAGAAGAAGAAGCAAAACAATTTATTCAGGAAAAAAAGAAAGAACATTGGAAAGCCAATCACAATTGCAGCGCCATGATCATTGGTGAAAAAAGTGAGATCCTCCGCAGCAGTGATGACGGTGAACCAAGCGGAACCGCAGGCATACCTATGCTGGAAGTATTGAAACAAAATCAGCTGATCAACGTTGCCGCTGTCGTTACACGCTATTTTGGCGGGACCAAACTAGGAACGGGCGGTCTGATTCGCGCTTATACACAATCGGTCGCGCAAGCTTTAAAAGAAATCGGCATCGTTGAAGGTACCTTGCAGCAAGAATTGTTTATTCAAATCACGTACCCGCAATTAGGAAAAGTAGAAAACTTTTTGACACTCAAAAATCGCACCGTGAAAGAAACACTGTATACCGACAATGTAACGGTCGTTTGTCTAATAGATGAAAATGAACTGTCAGTTGTCAAAGAAGAACTAACAGATTTATTGAATGGTCAAGTCCAGTTTGATGAGGGCGAACGTCTCTACAATGAACAGCTGGTTACCGCAGAAAATGGATAAATCAGTGACTTTTTCTACTTTTTGAATTTCATTATTTTTGCACGCTGAAAAGAGGCTGGATTATTCGACATCCAGCCTCTTTTAAATCGCTATGATTGTATCCACATGTATCTCCTTAAACAGTTGGCACAAAGTTTTCGGACAACTTTTTCCTAATGATCCAACCAAATCAACTAAAAAATGTTTCTTTCAATTTGATATTGTAATCCAATACTGTTAGTTCATTTCTTAGTAAAAAGCTATTCAAAACATCGTTATATTCTAATTGCGGATTCATGCCTAAGAATCGGCATTCTTTTTGTGAAGTGTAAATATCGAACAGCGAATGATCGATCTTGATTCGATAGCTGTCAAATTTTGGTTTGCCTGGAATGATTTGGAAATAGCTTCCTTTTGCTGAGGCAAGATTCCCACTGAAAACTGGGTCTTTTCCATCAATCAGCGCCAATGTCAAGCCGTCTTCACAGCAAATTCGTTGTTTTAATTTTTCTTCTGCATTCATTGTTAAAGTTAATTCCATCCAAATTCCCCCTTTAGTGTGTCTTTTATCTTTTTCTTGTGCTTACATCATTTGAAGTTCTTCGTTCAAATACTGGAAAGCTGTCATATCAGCATATTTTGTATAATATTTTTTCGTTGGTCCATTGAATGCTGGGCTCCAAGGTTTCACGTGTCCTGAAAAATGGATGATCGAAGGATTTGCACGTGCTTCTTTATATTCCTGCTCCCCGCGTAATGTTGGGTGATGTTTTTCTTTCGACATGATGTACCCTTGCGCATTCCATTTTGGATGCAAGATCGCCCATTGATCATGGAGGATTGCATTCAATGCATCTTGGTCATGGAATCTCAACTTCTCTGGATTGTCTGCGATAAACGCAAGAACGCGTTCTGTTATGTTTTCTTCTAGCCATTTTTCTACATCGATCAACATAAAGCCAGAATTGAAATAGCGTGTCGATTTTACAGGAATGTTCATTTTTTCTAAACGTTGGTGGAATCCAGCATCTTCGACAGCAGCTAAGATATTTTCACCCAATTCTAGTTCCCATAATTTTGAAACATCGTCTAATGCGATCATGTCGCAATCTAGATACAACAGACGATCAACATCTGTTCCAGCAAATAATTCTGGGATAGCGATGCGATAATAAGCTGTTTCTGGAATACGATCACTGACTACGACATTTTTAAAGAATTTTTTATCGACTGTCAGGAAATCCACATCAGCATTCAAGCTATAATTCGATACCGATAAACGAAGCATTTGTTTGCTGTCATAATCGATATTGTCGTCGATAACATAAAAGTGGAAAAAGACATCTGGTTTTTTGCAATTGTCTAATACAGAGATAAACAATGCTGCTAAATGCGGGGTAAATCTAGCATTACAGCTAGATACGATTGTGATTTCTTTTTTATTCATTGATGATCCCTACTTTCATTAATTTACTTTTGGAAAGCTCCTCTAGATAAATCTCTTTATATGGATGGTATTCCAATGTATTCCATGGTTTGTCATGCCCGGTAAAGTGCACGATAGCTGGTGCTTCGTTTCCTTCTTTATACAAGCGTTCGTATGTTTCATTCGGTGCTTTGTGTTTATTGAAAATCAAGGATGACTGCATGTTCCATTTTGGATGTACAGATTTCCAGTTTTCATAAAGGACAGCATTTAGCGCGTCTTGATCGTGATAGATGATCCGATCTCCGTTTGTGCGCAAGTACTGGATCGTTTTTTGTGTAATATTTTGTTCACGCCACTTTTTCAAATCTACAAGCATAACACCTGAATTGAAGTAATAATCATCAGAGTCTATACCTAAACGTCCCAAGGCTTTTGCTTGACCAGGATCGATCACAGCGCCGATAACTTTTCCTTCTAAATCTTCGTCATACAATTCAGTTATATCACTTAACACTAAAGTATCTGAATCGACATAAAGGACTTTTTCATAATGATATTCTTCTAATAGTTCTGGTAATGAGATTCGAAGATAAGCAGTTGTCGTGATATGGTCGCTTACCAAGAAATCTTCGTATACCTCTTTGTCAGTTGTTAAAAAGTAAATGTTCGCATCTTCCGAACTTGATTTAACTGTTTCTTTAAGTTTTTCTTTGCTTGCCTCTGTAATGCCGTCATCAATCACATAAAAGTAAACATCTTTTGATTGATCGCATTTTTCCAATACTGAACGTATCATCACGCTCAAGTAAGGAGCGTAATTTTCGTCTGAAGCAGTAACGACGGGGATGATCTTTTTGCTGTTCATCTTAAATCCTCTCCTTCTTATCTTTTTTTAATGTTTCACATTTACTAGCGTAGTACGATAATTTGAAATTAGCAAAAAATATGCTTAGTTTTTTTATTTATATTAATTTATTCATTTTTAGAAAGCCTTTTAGCAAAGGAACTTGTATAGGAAAGTGAATACTTTTCTTAATATGTTTGTATTTTATTAATATCTATTTATTTTCTCAAATGATAAAAAGCATTTTATTTCCATTTTAGGCAAAAATATTCTAATCTAAAATTAATCTTTTATACGAAAGGGAGTTTATTTATGAAATTAGCAGCGATTGATCTAGATGGCACTTTGCTGAATAGCCAAGGCGAGATATCCGAGGAGAATAAAGCTGCTTTAACAGCTTTTAAACAGGACGGCGGAATCGTTACGATTGCAACGGGCAGAAATTTAGACGGCGGCCGAGAAATTTTTTCTCAACTGGAATTGGAAGGCTACTTGCTTGCTTCCAACGGGGCTTGTGTCGCGCACACAGACAAAGGTGCAATCAAAGAAATCCTGAAAACTGAAAGGATCGAGACAGAAACGACCAAAGAATTGTTTCGTTTAGCGGCTGAACAAAAAGTAGCGATCATTGCCAGCAGAGATGGGCAAGATGATCAGCTTTCTTTTGACGAATCAGGCATCGCATCCAACAATCCTTACTACAAACAGTTCAATATCAATGAACAAGATTACGAAGAATTTGAAAAACATTTTGATCGTTACTCTTCTGACTATTTGAAGATTGTTTTGACCGACAAAAATGAAACAAAATTGCAAAATTTACAGAAAAGATTACTTGAAAAAGAAATAATTTCAGTCTTTTCCGATCCGCATTTTTTGGAAATTTCTCCAAAAGGAATCAATAAAGCGGAATCTTTGCACTTTTTAGCTAAAAACTTAGGCTTATCAAAAAATGATATCGTCGCATTTGGCGATCAAGAAAACGACATTGATATGCTTAAATACAGCGGCACAGCGATTGCGATGCAAAATGCACAGCCGATCGTCAAAGAAATCGCCGATATGATCACTGGTACCAATGATGAAAATGGCGTCGCTCAATTTCTAGAAGAATTTTGCAGCGAAGAAGAAATTAAAGAAGTGACAACGTAAAAATAGTGCAAGCCTTTTCTTTGAAAAAAAACAGCATTTGTATTATTAATGGAATTGTACCAATAAAAAAACAGGAGGTATTTTAATGTTTAGACATCAGAAAGAACTGCAATTCGAGGCAAAACCTGA
The DNA here is from genome assembly GCA_000415185.1 of Enterococcus faecalis 13-SD-W-01. GTDB lineage: Bacteria > Bacillota > Bacilli > Lactobacillales > Enterococcaceae > Enterococcus_B > Enterococcus_B faecalis_A. The sequence goes on along the minus strand of KE351646.1, from coordinate 244,106 downwards.
AAGACCAAATCCATTGATCGCAAAGTACTTGCAAGAATTGATCGGTGGACAATACGGAGAAATGAGCGTAGCGATGCAATATCTATTCCAAGGCTGGAGCTGCCGCGGAGAAGAAAAATATAAAGATATGTTGATGGATATCGCAACCGAAGAACTCGGTCACGTAGAAATGCTGGCAACGATGGTGGCTCGACTATTAGAAGATGCACCTGTTGAAGACCAAGAAAATGCAATGAAACAAGACCCAACGATTGCTGCTGTGATTGCGGGCATGAATCCTCAGCAGGCGATCGTAGCTGGCTTAGGTCCACGTCCTGCTGACAGTGTCGGTAATCCATGGAATGGCGGATATATCGTAGCCAGCGGTAACATGCTAGCAGATTTCCGCGCAAACTTGAATGCAGAATCGCAAGGAAGATTACAAGTAGCTCGTATTTACGAAATGATCGATGACCGCGGCGTTAAAGATCTTTTATCCGTTTTATTAGCACGAGACAGCTATCATCAAAATCTATGGGCGGCTGCTGTCAAAGAATTAGAAGAAACAGAAGGCGGCATCTTAGTACCAACTACCTTCCCTCGTGAAAATGAGCGGAAAGATATCGCTTATGACTTCTATAATTTCTCTGAAGGCGATGAAAGCAAAACAGGTTCATGGGCAAGCGGTCCTGCACTTGACGGCGAAGGCGAATATCAATGGCTAGATGAACCTAAAGTGGAAGGGAAAGCACCAAAACTTAAACCTGTTACACCAAAAATGTATGGTACGCCTAAACCAAAATAAGAAACAAAAAACGCCTGGAAAGATAAACTTTCCAGGCGTTTTTATTGGTTTATTTTTCTAAATAGAATTCAAATCGGTTGCCGACATATTGTGTGCGGACATATTCAAATGGTATACCATCATCAAAATAAGAAACTTGGCGCAAACGCAAGACTGCTTCGCCTCTTTTGATTTCAAGATACTCAGCAATCTGCTCAGAAGCCAGCATTGCGGAAATCGTTTGGTTCGCATGGCCGATTTTTTTTCCGCCTTTTTGCTCTAATGTATGATAAAAAGAATCAGTGATCTCAGCTTTGCTGTATCCTTCGATCAATTTTTGCGGAATACTTGCCACCTCAAAACAGATCGGTACATTATCGGCGTAACGGATACGTTCCATTCGCAAAATCGTTTCATCTTTATCAAGCGAAAGTTTTTCCATCTCGCTAGAACTTGGAGAAGTCAAAAAGTAAGAGACTGTCTTACTTGATGGGATGCGATTTTGCGATTTCATGATTTCAGTGAAACTAGTTGTCCCTGACATCTTTTCTTGAACTTTTTCGCTAGCAACATAGGTACCGGAACCAATCTTTCTTTCCAAGATTCCTTCATCTGCCAGATTTTTGATTGCTTGTCTAAGTGTCATGCGGCTTACATTGAATTTTGCTGCCAGCTCTCGTTCAGAAGGAAGGCGATCACCAATTTTCCAGACACCTTTCTCAATCTCATTCTTTAATTGGTCATGGATTTGGATATAAACTGGTAATTGATTCGTCATACTTTTCACCCTTCCGCTCGTTTTCTTTATTATAACTGGTATATACCTAATTAACAACCTGAAATAACCATTCAATTCGAATTCAGGTAGTTTCTTCTCATTGTGTTTCCAAATCGGTTAAAAATAACAAAAAAGCCGAAAAACATCTTTTTAGGATGCCAGCCAGCTTTTCTTGTTATTTTAATGGTTTTTAGCAGCCCATTTTTTAGTATGGCTTGTCGGACGTTTGCCTTTGACTTGTACCATCTTCTCTGCTTTTTTCGGCAGATGCAATTCTATGTTGTACTTGTCGGATTTGACCATGTCATAAAGCTTCTCAGCTGTTTCATCGACTTTTTCTTTCCATTTCATCTCATTCATCCTCCATTCCTTTTATTTAACTTTAGCTTAAAATGGCTGATGCTTCAAGAAATAGGTACTTGCAATAAAAAAAACTAAGCATGATCGCTTAGTTTCACTAGAACTGGGGTAGCTGGATTCGAACCAACGCATGAGGGAGTCAAAGTCCCTTGCCTTACCGCTTGGCTATACCCCAAAGATAAATGGAGGAGAGTGGATTCGAACCACTGAACCCTAAGGAACGGATTTACAGTCCGTCGCGTTTAGCCACTTCGCTACTCCTCCGAAAGGTTTGTATCAACCTGACTTAGTTATAATACCTAATTTTTCAGTTTTTTGCAACCCTTTATTGAAAATTTTTTTGATATTTTTTTAATCGTGCAGATTCCATTGGCGAATGATGGTTTCTATAGCATTATCAACGCTTTTTTCACGGCCAACTTCTTCTTCATTCATAAATACAACAAAATCTTTTGGTCCATAAGCTAAGATCTCGCCAATCATTTTTTTCCCAATAAATAACTGAGTGACTGCATATTTGGTTCCTTTGATGGCTTTTTCTGTTTCCTCGATCCGTACTTCGATATCTTTATTCTTTTTTGACATAAAATTCACCTCCCGCTCATTTTACCATATTTCGATAAAAAAAAGATACTTCACAAGCGATTTGCTGTGAAGTAAATCTGTTCTTTAAAAAAATTATACCTCTCTTTGCTGCCGCGCAAAATAATTAGCCGCTGCGCCGACAAGGTTTGCATCATTTCGATAATCGCAAAGAACGATTTTGGGCACAAAATCATATAATCCATACTTCTCCAGCAGCCTTTCCATGCGCTGATTGATTTCATCAAGCAAACCATCTTTGGCAGAGACGCCCCCACCTAAAACAATGACTTCTGGATCAAAAGAAAACTGGATACTGAACAATCCTTTAGTCAAATACTCATAAAAGGCGCTGACTTCTTCTTGCGCGATCGGATCACCTTCTTCAGCCAAATGAAAGACATCTTTCCCGCTGTAAGTCATTTTGTCCACACCTTTTCGTTCACAGTAACGAAAAGCCATCTGAACAGCTGTTCCTAACTCACTGAACGTTTTATCGTTTTCTAAAAACATCAGACCAAATTCGCCGCCATATAGATGGGCGCCTTTTGACAGTTGTCCTTTTGTGAACAGCGCACCGCCGATTCCTGTGCCAATCACTACAAAAGCCGCATCTTGGTTCTCTTTTGCTGCACCCTCATAAAATTCGGCCATTCCTGCGCAATTGGCGTCATTTTCTATCGTCACAGGCAGTTGGAATAAGGTTTCCAGCTCTTTGAAGATATTGAATCTGTGGATATATGGAATTGCACTGATGCCTTCGATCATTTGTTTTTCACTGTTTACGACGCCTGGCGCACTGATACCGACACCTTCGATTGGCGCATGATTTTTCATTTCAAGAAACACATCATATAAATCTGCTTTCATTTCTTCCCAAGATGAAGAAGTCGAAAATTGGTCTACCTTTTCTAAGCGCTGTCCATTCCAATAACCGTATTTGACAGCTGAACCGCCAAAGTCATAAACTAAAATACCCATCTGATCCCCCACTTTCATGTATATATTTATTTTAAACGAGAATGTTAGCGCATGCAATTTCTTTTCTAATAATAAAAAAGACTGTCATTTAAAGTTTGACAGCCAAAGTTACTTGATCTTTTAATAATCGACCATCTTCGTAGATTGGTTCAGCATAATTTTTGAGAAAATAATCTTTTTCTCGCGCGATTTCTATGAATCCTTTTTTCTTATATAAATGAAGTGCCGCTGAAGTGATACTGCCTGTACGAATGATGATTTTTTCTTGTGTCGTTTTTTCAGCTGCCATTTGAGTAAAGGCCGCGTCGATCAGTTTGCTGCCAATACCACGACTTTGTACAGCTGGAGCCACTGCTACGTTCATGATCTCAAATTGTGTTTGCTGATTTTGATAAATAAGGACGCCCAACGTCATTTGATCCTCTTTCCAAATGATCCCCTCGCTAGAAGTGATGTAACTTTTTACTTTTTCTAGATCAGGGTCAGCGTCCAAAAGAAGCGGCCATGGCAGATCAGTTTTATCCAACGGCTGAATCATTGATGACTTCCTTTCTGTTTATAATAACGATAATTCGGCTGTTCTTTGTCTTTCGTATTTCTGGTTAGTTGAAAGTGGAGCGGCACATAGTCGATCCCGCCTTTTACAAACGGATGGCATCTCAAGATCCTTGCAGTTCCCATAACAGCTCCTTTTAACGCTCCATGCTCTTGAATGGCTTGTATCGTGTAGTTTGAGCATGTCGGGTAATAACGGCAGCTAGGAGGAAAAAGAGGCGAAATAAAGCGCTGATAGCCTCTCACTAATAAAATAAATAACTTCTTCATAAAATCCTTCTTTCAGTATAGCTATGTAACAAAACAATTGACTTTATAAACAGCTAAGCAAAAATCGTGAAAAATAATCTATTTTCCACGACTTAGCTGAGCGTTGAGAGGAAACTTCTCTCCTCTCAAACAAAACTATTTAATTAAAGAAATCAACGATATGGAGCCAAAGATCTGGTTGGAAAACCCGAAAAGGATTCCCTCCGCCGATCACTCCGTATCCAATCATGGTCCCGATGATAAATAAAATAAAAATCAACAAGAGAACAATCAAAATCTTCATCAACGTCAACAAAATATATCGACTGTTGCTCATTCGGACACTTCCTTATGCGATAGTTTGGGCAGTTTGTTCTGCTGGCGATTTGTCGATTTCTACACGTTCAACGTTTGCGCCAAGCTGTTGCAGTTTGATATGGAAATTATAATAGCCGCGATCTAAATATTTCAAATTGCGTACACGTGTGACTCCATTTGCTTTCAAACCAGCTAAAACAAGTGCTGCTGCTGCACGCAAATCTGTTGCATAGACTTCTGCTCCTTGCAATTCATGCGTACCATCTAAAATAGCAATATTGCCATCGATTTTCATGTGTGCGTTCATTCTGCGCATTTCTTCCAAATGTTGGAATCGGTTTTCGAAAACAGTTTCTGTTACGACACTTGTACCGTTTGCCACTAATTGGATCGCAGTCATTTGTGCTTGCATATCTGTTGGGAAACCAGGATGAGGCATTGTTTTCACATCAGTAGGCAAGATTGTTTTAGGTCCGATGACGCGGACGCCGTTTTCTTCTTCAATGATTTCAGCACCCATTTCCACTAATTTTGAGATCAATGGACGATTGTGTTCTGAAATAGCATCTGCAATCAATACATTTCCTTCTGTCATTGCCGCAGCGACCATGAATGTACCTGCTTCGATTCTGTCTTGAACGATCGAATGTTTCACTGCATGAAGATGATCGACACCTTCGATACGCATTGTTTCTGTTCCAGCACCATAAACGTTCGCACCCATCTTGTTCAAGATATTTGCTAAGTCGACGATTTCTGGTTCACGCGCAACGTTTTCAATGATCGTTGTTCCTTTAGCTTTAACAGCTGCCATCATGATATTTTGTGTCGCGCCGACGCTAGGGAAATCTAGATAGATCGTATTTCCTTTCAATTCATCTGCGATTGCTTCGATGTACCCATTTTTTTGGATGATTTTCGCGCCTAAAGCTTGGAATCCTTTTAAATGCAGATCAATAGGTCGTTTGCCGATTGCGCATCCGCCAGGCATAGCTACTTTTGCATGGCCGTTTCTTGCCAATAAAGGACCCATAACTACGATTGATGCTCTCATTTGGCTTACATATTCATATGGTGCTTCTATTTCTAATTGTCTAGATGCATCAATTGTTACTCGGTTTTGTGTTTCGTCAAAATCAATGTCCACGTTCAAATGACGAATAACTTGGTTCATTGTGAAGACATCAGAAAGGATCGGAACATTGTCCAATGTCGTAGTACCTTCTTCAGCCAACAAACTAGCAGCTAAAATCGGTAATACAGCGTTTTTAGCTCCTTCAATCTTTACGGTTCCCTTTAAAGGGTTGCCGCCTTGCACGATGATTTCTTCCATGTTGTTCCCCCCAAAAAATTCCAATGAGCATAAAAATGCCCACAATCTTTACTATTATATCATCTTTACTTTTAAAATAGTACCTTTTTTTAAATCAGAAGCTGACAAACAAGTTTCTGCATAACGCGATTATCTCTAGAAAAAAAGAGCTCGCTGTATAACCTAAAAATATCGAAAATAGAACGATTGCCATCCGGACTTGTGTCGTATGCAGCGATTTAAAAAATGCTTCTACGCGTAAAGAACGTAATGACCAAAATGCGAGATAAATAAACGCAAGATGACTAACGATTCGTATAATTGCGTCGATTCCATAAACTTGCATAAAAACGTCCTTTCTTTAGAGAAAATGAATAATCTCAATAAATTGATAATACCACATATTAAGAAAAAGGAAAAATAACTGATTCTTTTTGCCTCTTAAAAAGGTTAAAACGGTATCAAAAACCTTGACTAAGGCGTTTTCACAGCTTTTTTTCTTTCTTAAATCGTTATTTTTAATCGCCTGAGGAAACAATAGACCATTTCCAGCAAAATTACAACCATTTTTCTTGACAATAAAAAAAGCCTGCTGCTCAAACAGATTTTTGTTTGAGCAGCAAACTTTTTAAGAGTGTTTCGAAACTTTGATACGGTTGATTGCTCGATGCAACGCAACAGTTGCACGACGCAATTCATCCACATCTTCTTTTTGTTTGGCTTCTTCGATTTGGCGTTCCGCACGTTGTTTTGCTCGTTCTGCACGAGAAAGATCGATATCTCGTTCCCGTTCAGCACTATCAGCAATAATCGAAACAACGTTATCACGGACTTCCATGATTCCGCCGTTGACAGCGATCCAGTCCACGTGCGTATCAGAGTCGGTACGTTTTACGCGGACTTCATCGATCACTAGAGGAACGATGATTGGCGCATGTTTTGGCAAAATACCGATTTCTCCGGCAGTTGTCCGTGCGACAACAATGGCTGCGTGGTGATCATAGACCAGTCCGTCGGGAGTAACCACATTGACTGTTAAATATTGATCCATGGGGCACCCCTTTCTAGTAGCCTAATTTTTTCGCTTTTTCGACAACGTCTTCGATCTTACCTACGCTTCGGAAAGCTTCTTCAGGAAGATCGTCGTATTTGCCGTCTAAGATTTCACGGAAACCTTTGACTGTTTCTTCGATTGGAACATATGAACCTGGTTGACCAGTAAATTGTTCCGCTACGTTAAAGTTTTGTGATAAGAAGAATTGGATTCGGCGTGCGCGTGAAACCAATACTTTTTCTTGATCAGATAATTCATCCATACCTAAGATTGCAATGATATCTTGCAATTCACGGTAACGTTGCAAGACATGCTGTACTTCTGTTGCAACATGGTAATGTTCTTCCCCAACGATTTCAGGTGCTAAGGCACTTGATGAAGAAGCTAATGGGTCCACCGCAGGATAGATCCCTTGTTCTGTCAATTTACGTTCCAAGTTCGTTGTTGCATCCAAATGGGCGAAGGCTGTTGCTGGCGCTGGGTCAGTATAGTCATCCGCTGGCACATAGATCGCTTGGATCGAAGTGATTGAACCTTTTTTCGTTGAAGTGATACGTTCTTGCAATTGACCCATTTCAGTAGCCAAAGTTGGTTGGTAACCAACGGCAGATGGCATACGTCCCAGCAAGGCAGAAACTTCTGAACCTGCTTGTGTGAAACGGAAAATATTATCAATAAACAATAGCACGTCTTGGCCTTCTACATCACGGAAGTATTCAGCGATCGTCAAACCAGTCAAGGCAACACGCATACGTGCGCCTGGTGGTTCATTCATTTGTCCGAACACCATGGCTGTTTTTTCGATAACGCCTGAATCTTTCATTTCATAGTAAAGGTCATTCCCTTCACGTGTACGTTCACCAACACCGGTAAATACGGAGATACCCCCGTGTTCTTGAGCGATGTTATGGATCAATTCTTGGATCAATACGGTTTTACCAACACCGGCACCACCGAATAGTCCGACTTTACCACCTTTTAAGTAAGGAGCTAATAAGTCGATAACTTTGATCCCTGTTTCTAAAATCTCTGTACTTGTGCTTAATTCATCAAATTCAGGAGCTTTTTTGTGGATCTCGCTTCTATCAGCATCTTCGCTGAAAGGTTGTTCCAAGTCGATTGTTTCACCTAAAACGTTGAAAACACGTCCTAATGTGTCTTTTCCGACTGGGACAGAGATTGCTTTCCCAGTGTCAACGACTTCTGTACCTCGTTGTAATCCGTCTGTAGACTCCATCGCGATTGTACGGATGATGCCGTCACCTAGTTCCAAAGCTGCTTCTAGAACTACTTTTGATTTTTGTTCGTCATTTTTATAAACAACTAATGCGTTGTTGATATCTGGTAAGGATTGGTCTAAAGAAAATTCCACGTCGACAACGGGACCGATTACTTGAACAATCTTGCCTGAACTCATCTTTTTTCCTCCAATCTCAATACTTATTCTAAAGCCGATGCTCCGGCTACGATTTCGGTAATTTCTTGGGTAATAGCCCCTTGTCTTGCACGATTATAAGAAATCGTCAAATCATCGATAATGTTTGCAGCATTATCAGTAGCTGTTTTCATTGCGGTCATACCAGCAGCATGTTCTGCTGTTTTCGCGTCAACGATGGCACCATAAATCAAACTTTCAGCATACTGAGGCAATAATTGTGCCAAGATGTCTTCTTTTGATGGTTCAAAAAGGTACTCTTGGTCGAATTTTGTTGCTTCTTCTGGATCCAGGTCTGAGATTGGTAACATTTTTTCTACCCGAAATTGACTTGTCAATGAATTGATATGATGGTTGTAACATACATACAATTCATCAAATACTTCATTTTGGTACATTGTGGTTGCCATGTTTACGATTTTACGTACTTCGTCAAAGCTTGGCTGATCTGAAAGGTTACGTAACTCATAGGCTAAGTCGATGCCGCGCGCTTTAAAGAAATCTGCACCGGTACCGCCAATAGCGATCATTACATATTCATCATTGTTCTGATGATCTTCTTCCAAGATCGACATCGTTTGTTTTAAAATCGAACTGTTATAACCGCCGACAAGTCCTCCGTCGGCAGTTATAACGATATACCCTGTTTTTTTGACAGGTCTGCTGATCAGCATACTGTTGTAATTCACACCGCTGTCTGTATTAGAAGCAGCGATATCACTTAGTTGAGTAGCTGTCAAATGCGTAACGATTTCACGTACTTTCGATGCATATACTTGGAATTTTTGAGAAGAAGCTTCAGATTTCGTCAATTTAGAAGCCGAAACCATCTGCATGGCACGCGTGATCTGACTTGTTTTTTTCGTCGAAGCGATCCGCGTTTTGATTTCATTTAATGAAGCGCCCATTCATCTCACCTCACTATGCATTTTGAATGGATTTCAATTTATCTTCTGCTGAGGAATTATTTCCGTTTGAAGCAGAGAAGATGTCTCTATATTCTTTGATTGCACTGTTCAATGTTTCTTCTTCTGGAAGATCTTTTGTTGTGCGGATCGTTTCAAAGATATCTGCATGGTTTGTTTCCAAGTATTCGAATAAGTTGCTTTCGAAGTCTAAGATATCGTCAACTGGGATACTGTCTAAGAAACCATGTGTCAAGGCATACAAGATCACTACTTGTTTTTCAACAGGAAGCGGTGCATGTAATTTTTGTTTCAAGATTTCTACTGTACGGCGACCACGATTCAATTTCGCTTGTGTCGCTGCATCAAGGTCAGAACCAAATTGAGTGAAGGCTTCTAATTCACGGTAGCTTGCTAAGTCTAGACGCAATGTTCCGGCAACTTTTTTCATTGCTTTGATTTGCGCTGATCCACCAACACGTGATACAGAAAGACCGGCATCTACGGCAGGACGAGTACCTGCATAGAACAAGTCGCTTTCCAAGAAGATTTGTCCGTCAGTGATGGAGATAACGTTTGTTGGGATATATGCTGAGATATCTCCCGCTTGCGTTTCAACGAATGGTAAAGCAGTCATTGAGCCGCCGCCTAATTCATCACTTAGTTTTGCAGCACGTTCTAAAAGACGTGAATGCAAGTAGAATACGTCACCTGGATATGCTTCACGACCTGGTGGACGACGTAGAAGTAAAGAAAGTTCACGGTAAGCTACGGCTTGTTTTGATAAGTCATCAAAAACGATCAAGACGTGTTTGCCGTTATACATGAATTCTTCACCCATCGCTGCACCAGCGTAAGGAGCGATATACAATAATGGAGCTGGTTGAGATGCACCAGCATTCACAACGATTGTATAGTCCATTGCACCATAACGTTTCAATGTTTCAACTTGTGTACGGACAGTTGAATCTTTTTGTCCGATCGCTACATAGATACAAATCATATCTTGACCTTTTTGGTTGATGATCGTATCGATCGCGATAGATGTTTTACCAGTTTTACGGTCACCGATGACTAACTCACGTTGGCCGCGGCCGATTGGGACTAATGCGTCGATGGCTTTTAGACCTGTCTGCATTGGTTCTCCAACTGATTGACGCTGCATAACGCCTGGCGCCATTGCTTCTACTGGACGGCTTTTATCTGTTTTGATTTCTCCTAGTCCATCGATTGGCTGACCCAAAGGATTAACGACACGTCCGATCAATGCTTCTCCGACTGGAACTTCCATGATCTTGCCTGTTCGTTTTACTTTGTCTCCTTCACGAATGGTTTCGAAATCACCAAGGATAATGATACCTACGTCATTTGATTCTAAGTTTTGCGCCATTCCGTATGAACCGTTCGAAAATTCAAGCAACTCACCGCTCATTGCATTTTCCAATCCGTGTGCACGAGCGATTCCGTCACCGATATAAGTAACAGTCCCTACTTCTTCAACTGAAAGTTCGTTTTGATAATTTTCAATTTGCTCTTTGATCAAGGCACTAATTTCTTCTGCTTTGATGGCCATTCGATTCACCTACCTCTTTGTACTATCTGTTTAATTGATTACGCAAGTTTTCTAACTGCGTGCGGATACTTCCATCGATCACCCGATGATTGGCTTCGACAATTGCGCCACCAATAATAGAAGAATCTATTTTTTTTGTTAATTCGACTTTTTGATAGTTCATTGTTTTTGCAAAATTATTCGCTAATTTTTCAGCTTGTTCATCTGTAAGCGGTACTGCTGTTGTCACAGTTCCTAGCAACAAACCATTTTCTTCATCGTAACGGCGTTCATATTCATCGATCATGAATAATAGATCGTCCATCCGATTGTAGTTGAAGACAACTTCCAAAAAGTTCTTCACAAGTCCTTCATAGCCGCTGACTAAGTTATCCATGATTGAACGTTTTTCGTTTCCTTCCAAACGAACATCACTTAAGACATTTCCTAAATCAGGAACTTCTTGATAAATCGCACGCAAGCTTAGCAGTTCTTGGTAGACTTCCTCGCTTTTGTTTGAATCGATCGCCAGTTCAAACAAAGCTTTTCCGTAACGTCTTCCTACTGTATATTTATCTAGTTTCATTTGTAGAACCTAGACCTTCGATATATTGGTTGATTAAAGATTCATGCATTTCTGGAGATAATTCTTTATTCAGAATTTTTTCCGCAATTTGAAGAGAAAGATCTGCTACGTCGTCTTTAACAGTGCTCAACGCAGTATCACGTTCAAGTTTGATGTCAGACTGCGCTTTTGTTTTCAAGCGAGCGACTTCTTCTTGAGTCTCTTTCAAAATATTTTGACGGCTTAATTCTCCGCTTTCTTTCGCGTTTTTGATGATATCAGCTGCATCAGAACGAGATGCTAACATTTGCTGTTCGCGTTCTTGTTCCAATTTCGCTGCTTTCACGCGAGATTGTTCTGCAGAATCTAAATCATTGGCGATCTTATCTTCACGTTTTTTCAGAATATCGCTGATGGGTCCCCAAGCAAAGTGCTTTAATAGAACCATTAAAATCAAAAATGAGCCGCTGACAACGATGATATTACCTAACATCGGATTGCCAACTTCCGCAATAGCCAATTGATTCAGCATAAGCTAGCCTTCCTTTCTATGAGGTGTTTCTGTTTTCATGTAAAAAAGCAGTAACGAATCTGTTTACGTTTCTGCTAAATTACTAAGCATATTAAACGGCAAAGACTAGGATCAATGCGATAACCACACCTAAGATAGGAACAGCTTCAACTAGGGCTACACCGATAAACATTGTTGTACGTAATTGACCTGACATTTCAGGTTGGCGTGCCATTGACTCGATTGTTTTAGAAATTACTTGACCATTACCATAACCAGCACCGATAGCTGCCCCCATGATTGCAATTGCTGCTGCGATATAATTCATAATTATTTTCCTCCTAAAATATCATTGATTGATTTTTTTATTGACATTACTCTTCCGCTTCGATCTTATGACTCATATAAACCATAGATAAAGTGGCAAAAACAAACGCTTGGATACTTCCGATGAATAGTGAAAAAGCAATCCAGACCATTTCTAACGGGATTGCAAGCGGTAATGAGACCCAGCCTAGGTTCGTCATCATTTTCGCAATCAATGTTAGCAATACTTCCCCCGCATAGATATTTCCGTAAAGACGTAAAGCGAGAGTCAGTGTATTCGTGAACTCTTCCAAAATCTTCATTGGCAACATGAAACTGATTGGTTTCAGATACGTGTTGACCAGGTACCCTTTGAATCCAAAACGTTTTACCCCAAATAAGTGAGTAAGAAGTATCATCATAAATGCTAATGTTAGTGTTACAAACGGATCGGCTGTTGGGCTTTTCCATAGGGTCGTTTCGTTCGGTAAGACGATTTTAGTCATCAACCCTAAGTTATTCGCTACAAACACAAACAAGAATAATGTAAAGACCAATAAATGGAAATTACTCAATTCTTTACGAGGCATGTTGTCCGTAACGATCCCACGTGCAAAGTCGATTACCCATTCAATCGCATTTTGTTTTCCTTTAGGCTTCATCTGCAAATTGCGGGTGAAGAAATAAACAAGGAAAAAGACAATCAAACAGGTTAGCAACACCATCAAACAAACTGTACCATCGAACCATATAGGACCAATGTGGAACGTCAGCGAGCGTTCATCCAATTCTTTTCACCTCTTTTCCCTTGAAATGATATCGGAAGATTTTCCGATCAACTGCATTTCGGTTCTCCTAAAAGATTCAGTCATAACCACTGCGTATCATACCACCAGAAAAAGAAAATTTCAAAAGATTTTCATGAAATTTGGACATTTTCTTTTTTCAGTCTAAAAAGGTAATGCAACGCACGATTTTGATTGGAAATCTTAAGGTAAAATCCTATTATAATCATGCTTTATCAGATTAAATGCTAACAAATTTTACCACTAAGTAAAAGTAAAAGCACCTAATATGCGAAAAAGGATATTGAAATTATCGTGAGAAATTTTTTAACGTTCGATCAATTTCACGTTTGATATCTTTGCGTTTCAAATCTTCCCGCTTGTCGTAATTCTTTTTCCCTTTCGCAATCCCAATCAGTACTTTTGCATAACCATTGCGCAAATAGACTTTCAACGGGACGACTGTTACACCGGCATTTTTTAATTCTTCTGTCAGACGCGCGATTTGTTTCTTATGAAGAAGCAGTTTTCGCGTTCTTACAGGATCGTGATTAAAGATGTTTCCTTGTTCATAAGGACTGATATGCACATTGGATAAGAAGGCTTCGCCGTTTCGTACACGGACAAACCCATCTTTCAAGTTGATTCGGCTGTTGCGGATGGACTTGATTTCTGTTCCCTGCAAGACCATCCCAGCTTCCATCGTGTCGATGATCGTATAATCATGACGCGCTTTTTTATTTTGGGCGATTAATTTTCCTTCGCCTTTTGGCATGTTTTTGTTCCTCCAACTCTTTTATTTCTTTTTCTTCTTTTTGATCCCTTTATAAAAAGGCTTTTTCCCTTTTTTCTTGTTAGGCTGTTTTTTGTTTTTGGTTTCGTTTTTCGCAGAATGTGCGGCTGGACGTTTCTTTTCTTTAGTGTTTCTTCTGCCTTTGTTTGTTGCACGCGGCCGTTCTAACTGTGCCACTTCTTCGGCTGAGACTAGTTCAAAATCGATTGCACGTTCATCGGGATCAGCTTTTGTGACTTTTACTCGTACTTTCTGACCGATTTTGAAGGTCAATCCAGTTCGTTCGCCGACAAGTGCTAAATGATTTTCGATAAAGTGGAAATAATCTTGTTTCAATTCATTGATGTGGATCAATCCTTCAATCGTATTCGGCAATTCGATGAATAATCCGAATTTCACGACCGAGCTGATGATTCCATCAAATTCTTCGCCTACTTTATCCATCATATATTCGGCTTTCTTCATTGCATCTACTTCACGTTCTGCTTCGACTGCGCGGCGTTCCATTTTTGAACTGTGATCAGCGATATCTGGTAATGCTGCTGCCCAATTTTCTTGGTTTTGTTCACTTTTGTCTTCACTGTATGAACGAATCAAACGATGGACGATCAAATCAGGATAGCGGCGGATCGGCGAAGTAAAGTGCGTATAATAGCTTGCTGCTAATCCATAGTGCCCTGCATTTTCTTCTGAATAGCGTGCTTGCTGCATACTGCGTAAAAGCATCGTATTGATCACAGCGGATTCAGGTTTGTCTTCCACATCCTCGATGACTTTCTGCAGATCTTTCGGCGTGATCGTTCCTTTTGTTCCTTTGACCAAAATGCCTAAAGCAGAAGCAAAATCAAAGAAGCGCTGCATTTTCTCTTCTTTTGGCTGTTCATGGATTCGATAAATAAATGGCAAATGCTGCTGATTATGATGTTTTGCTACCGTTTCGTTGGCTATCAGCATAAAGGACTCGATCAAGCGCTCGCCTACTCCGCGGTCTCTCATTAAAATATCTAAAGGATGACCAGATTCGTTGACCAAAATCTTTGCTTCTCTATCTTCAAACGAAATCGCGCCTCGGCGTATACACATCGTTTCCAAAATATGATGGAGCTCGCCCATTTCTTCAAACATAGGAACTAAATTTTTATAGCGTTCCATTGTTTCAGGCTCTTTTTCTTCCAAAATTTTATTCACTGCTGTATAGGTCATTCGTTCCGTCGTTTGGATCACACTTGGGAAAATCTCGTAGGAAACGACATTTCCTTCGCTATCGATCTCCATCTCGCAACTCATCGTCAAACGAGGAACATGCGGATTCAAGGAACAAATACCATTGGATAAACGTTGCGGGATCATCGGGATTACACGGTCCGTCAAATAGACACTCGTTCCACGTTCATACGCCTCTTGATCCAGTTTGCTTCCTTGTGTGACATAATAAGAAACATCTGCGATATGCACACCTAAGAAATAATTTCCGTTTGCTAATTTTTTGACAGTTACGGCATCATCTAAATCTTTTGCGTCTTCCCCATCGATCGTAACAATCATTTGGTCACGCAAATCTTTACGTCCTGCTAAATCTTTTTCTTCGATTTGATCAGGTACTTGGTCTGCTTCGGTCAATACATCATCAGGGAATTTTGTCGGGATACCATTTGATACAACGATGGAAAGAATATCCATACCAGGATCATTTTTATGGCCGATCACTTGTTTGACGATCCCTTCCATACTCGTTGCATAGCCGCTTTCTGGATAATGGGTCAATTCGATCATGACGATACTGCCATCAGCTGGCCGTACACCTTCTGCTGCTGCATAGACTTTGAATTTCGCTAGTTTTCGATCTTTTGGAACAACCACTCCGTAAAGATCCGTTTCTTTGATTTCTTCATCTGTATATGCAACAAATTCTCCAGCTAACTGTGTTGTTCCTCTTTTGCGGATCTCAACGACTTTTCCTTCCGCTCCCTTGTCCATGCCTGCATTTGCCGGCGACACGATATCTACTGCAACTGTATCGCCATCTAAAGCATAGCCTGTTGCTTCTTTCGGGATATAGATGTCATCTTCTTCTGGATCGATCGTCACAAAGCCAAATCCGCGTTCGTTTGCTCGAAAGGTCCCTTCTAATAAAACAGGACGCATTGGAAGCTTGACTTTGCCTTTTTTATTGAAAACAAGTGTGTTTTCTCGTTCCATCTGGGCAATCGTCTGAACTAATAATTTATAATCTTCACTTTTTTGAAAGCCTAAGCCTTCTGCAATCTCTTCGACTGAAAAACTCTTTTTACGGCCGCTTTCCATGAAGAAGAGAATTTTCTCTTTAATTGTTTCTTTTGTCATATATTTTCCTCATTCCAAGGTAATTTATTTAAAAAATCCAGCACATCTTCTTCTAACTCACGTCGGTCATTTCCGACAGTGATGACATGCGGACTATTTGGATACCATTGTAAAACTGTTCTTTGTTCACGCAGCGCGCGCGCTGTTTCGAAAATACCCATCGGATCGATCATTTGGTCTTTTCCGGCTTGTGCCATAAAAACGGGAACGCTGATTTCCGAAAGTTTCTCCGCGGCAATAGCTGCCTGCGCTTCGATCGCCGCTAGCTGCTCTTTGATTTTTGGACGCATCGCTGTTAATTTTTCATTGATTTCTGTTTCTGTTTTCCCGGCCGTCTTCAATACTTGCCCAGCATATTTTTCAAAGTTTTCCGGTACGTTGGTTTCAACTGGCATGATTGGCGAACAAAAGAAGCCGCCGCCCAAAACAGAACATTCTTCTATTGTCCGTACGGCGAAAATCCCGCCCATCGAAAGTCCGAATACAGCAATCTCAGAGAATCCTTCTTTGTTCAAAAAAGAAACAGCTTGTTTTGTATTTTCCCACCAGTTCTCCGGTGTCTGCGTCAAGATATCTTCAGGGTCTAACGTACCGTGCCCGTCAAACATGGGAGCATAAACGGTATAATCGGCTTTTTCTAAAAAACGAGCCAACATTCGAACGTCATTTGAACTGCCTGAATACGCATGTAAAAGAAGTACCGCACGTTTTCCATGGGGCGCGTACAGCTCTTTTGGGAGATTGATTTTCATTTGTTTCACCTCATTTTCATTTTACCATAGTTTAGATAGAACCTGTTGTATGCGGTTTACTTACAGAAAAAAGAGCCGGGACAACGGTCGATCGACACATGCCCTAGCTCTGGTCATTTAAAGTCAAAATCACTTTACTTGTTTCATGGTTTCTAATGTGAAGATAGAAACGCTAAAACAAACAGCAAGATCATCCAAGCAGCGCCCATCACTGCTGTTGCCCGCTGCATCACTGCTTCAAATCCGCGTGCTTTTTGTTTGCCGAAGAGCTGATCCGCTCCGCCGGTAAAAGCACTCGCAGCACTATTTTGTTTGCTAGGCTGCATCATGATTGCAATGACCATAATGATAGATAACACGATTACGATTCCTAAAATCAGATTATACATGTTATTTCCTCCCTTCTCTTAAAAAATCTCGTCTCTTTAACTCTATCACACTACTACTGGAATTTCCAGCCTATAAAAACAAAAGCCTGCTCCAGAAAAGAAAAAAGAGACTTCCGCAAAACACGCAGTCCGTCTCTTATACATTCAATCGCGATATCTGATCTTGTCAGCAAAAAAATACTGATTATTTTTTCAACACATCTTGATATTCAGCTTTTTGTTCAAATTCTTTTTTAGCAAACGGGCATAAAGGAATCACTTTTTTTCCTTCGCGTCGTGCGAATTCTACGCCGCTTAGTACAATTTTTTCCGCAAGTTTCTGGCCGCGGTATTTAGGATCGACGAAGGTATGGTCGATGATCATGATTTCCGGACCTGCTTCTGCCCAAGTCATTTCTCCGATTTCCTGTTGTTCATCATTCAATAAAGCAAAACGATTTTTTTCTTCTCTGATTTCCATTTTTCTTGTCACCCTTTTCGTATAAACTTCAAAGCTCCGCTCGGGCATGTGTTGATTACTCGGCTGTCTTCATCTGCTGAAGCATTATCTGGAATGATCCAAGGTCTGCGTCCTACTTCGAATACTTCTGGATTTCCTCTTACACAGTTCCCACTGTGGATACAGATACTTTTGTTATAGTAAATATCAATATCTTCACCAGTATATTTACGGTAACCTTGTGCTAATAATTCTTCTTCAACAGCTGGTTTGTCATTCAATCGACTTCCGTCCATCTGACCTCGCTCCTTGCTCTGGTAGTCTTTTTTGTTCTCATAAATTTTAACAGTCAAGACACCTGGAGACAAACATTTCCTCCGACCTATTTTCACCAAATAATTGAAGGATTTTGATTACTTGATTTCTTTTTGGATAAAGGTAAAAATCGTCTGCCAATATGCTTCAGAATCTCTTGCTGCTGCTTCTAGATGTTCTGATTTTGGGATCAAAAACAATTCTTTTCTGCCAGCAGTGGCTCCGTAGACGGTATAAGCAGCTTCGACAGGAACGAAATGATCATATTCCCCATGCAGAATAAGGATCGGCAGATGGTTGCTGCCTAATTGACGTGTAGCAGAAGCTTGTTTTAATGAATAACCCGCGTATTTTTGAGCATAGCGATTGGCATAACGCATGATCAGCCATTTAGGAAAACGTGTCAGCTTGCTGAGCATATAGCGCAATTCTGCATAAACGGACACATAACCGCTATCCAAAATAAATCCTTTGACTTGTTTCGGCAGTTTTTCTCCGCTCATCATCATGATTGCTGACGCACCCATTGATTCGCCGTGAAAAATAATCGTCGCATCAGGATATTCTTCTAACACTAAGTTGACCCAGCCAATCAAATCTAAGCGATCCAGCCAGCCCATCCCGATGATTTCTCCTTCACTTTCTCCATGTGCGCGCAAATCAGGGATCAAGACATTGTATCCTTGTTCAAAATATTTTTTTCCGATAAATGAAAGATCACGTTTTCCGGTACTGCGATAATCATGGACACCAATCACCCACTCCGAAGAATTTTGTTGACGAAACAGACTGCCGCTCAATTTCAATCCATCATGGCTTTTGATGGTCTTCTTTTCTCCGGTTTCCCAGAAGCTCGAAGCTTGTTGTTCTAATTTTCGGCGACTCTTTTCGACCGTTGCAAAAGCTGCTGGATTCATCAAACGATGCCCTGTTGTCTCATACCAGTTATAGCCGCGCTGTACCCCTGCTTTGATTAATTTTTTCGCATATTCATAAGACAAAAAACAATAAATAAAAACTGCTGCGAATAAAAGGATAAGTAAATAGATCAGTCCCACTTTACTTCCTCACTTTCTCTTTGAATGATCAATAAATCTTTATGCTTCCTATAATGATTTTTACTCGAATCCTATAATTGCATATTCTCGTTCATTGTATCACTTTCAAGAAAAATTGCTCAAGTTTTACTAAATTCTTTTCTTCTTTTTTTTATATTTTAAATAAAAAAAAAGAAGCAGATGCATCTGCACCTGGCTTCTGTTGATTTCGACACTGTTATTATTTGGTTGCTTTTTGTACCTGATCAACCTTTTGCTGAATAAATCGTGCCCAATTGTTCTTTTATTTGGCTGATTACTGCTTCTTGATGTCCGCTGTCATTCAGAAGGTCTAATGTGTTGCCATCAATAATCAATTTTGGACTCGCGTCATAATCGGCAATCCATTCTTTGTAACGTTTAAGCAGCAAAATATAATAGTCTCTTAAGGAAGGATCATCTTCAAACTGCTCATAGTCTCTTCCTCGCTGACGTATGCGGCGCAGCATCTCTTCCTCGCTCAAGTCGATAAAGACCATCAGATCCGGTCGATAACGTTCATCTTCTAAAATACCCGTCGTCACAGCGCTGTCCATCTCATCATAAACCGTCACTTGCAAATCCGTTGCTCTGCCAGAATCGCGGATCGCGTGGAAAAACAACTTATCTTCATATAATGAACGGTCTGCGATGTAATCGTCCATCGCCATCATTTCCCGTGTATTTTTTATTCTATGGCTTAAGAAATAGATTTGCAGCATAAATGCGTATTCTTTTGGGTTTTCGTAAAACAAAGGTAGTACAGGGTTATCATCGACAGGTTCTACATAGATCGGCAAATCAAGTTCTCTTGATAATAATTCCGCCAATGTTGTTTTCCCTACCCCAATTGCACCTGAAATAAATATTTTCATCAAACAGCTCTCCTAAAACACTATATATAGAATCGTAAATTAAATATACTACTATATTTTGTGTTTTACAAGATAACTCTCCTAAAAAAAGAAAAGACACAGGAAATCTCCTGCGCCTTTTCCAGTTGAACTAAAAGCGAAACGGATCGGCCGCAAAAAATAAGAGGGATATTGACAGTTTTTGGTCGAATGTTTCATTGCTTTTATAACAGATTATTTTCTTTCAAGATATCACCGATATACGTATGCTCTGTTTTCTTGATAAACCCTTCCACTAATTTACGTTCAACAAATGGCAGATCCATCTCTGTCAATTTCTTCTTGTCTGACAGATAGTAAATAGAGTTTGCGAGTGTTCTCAAGTCGTAAGCAGAAGCAAATACTTCTGGGACGCCTCTCTCCACGTCTAACAGCTGATACACGGCTTCCATGGCTGTCCGTACAGAATATTCAGTGGTAAAGACTGTATCGCGTTCTGTTTCGGCGAAATTACCAATGAAAGCTAAGTTTTTTGATCCGTCTGGAATCACTTTTGGACGATCGCCAGGTTCTCTTAACATAAAGTAAGAAGTGATGAACGGCATGTAGACAGGAATAACTGTGCAAGATGTTTCAGAGAAGCGTTGGATATCTTCTTCTGGTACGCCAAGATGATACATCAATTCTTGAGCGATTTCTTGCCCGCTGCATTGTTCGATTGGTTTCTTGATATAATTTCCTGGTGTATTCGACAACAATCCGTAGACCCATGTAATGGTTTGCTGATCGTTTTGTTCTTTAAAATGAGGTTGTCGATGTGTTGCAAAACTCATGCCCCAGTTTGAATCTTTGATGGTGATGATCCCGCCAGTAACGACTCTTCCTGTTCGTAATTTACGTTTCGTCAAACGAGAGATATAAGGTTCGATATCAAAATTCTCCCATGTGACAGTAGCCGAAACGAACCAGCTTTCATCTGGCAGGTTTTCACAGAATACTTCGGGATGTCCAAATTCTTCGGACTGTTTCGCTAAGTTTTTCCATAGATTCCAGCTGCCGCCCAACTCGTGTGTGATTGGTGCTGGCGTATGGTGATCTCCTTGGGTAGAACTTTCAGTGATAGATCCATTTGTTACAAAGACCAAATCATTTTCTGTCAGTGAGATTGCTTGTGTTTTTCCTTCTTGGATATATTCGATTTGTCGTGCAGTCTTGCTTTCTTTATCGATATCGACTTGGATGTTATTGATTTTTGTTCCATATTGGAAATCAACGCCTTGGTCTTCTAAATAAGACAATAATGGTTTTACTAAGGATTCATATTGGTTGTATCGAGTGAATTTCAGTGCCGTAAAATCAGGCAGTCCTTTGATGTGATGGATAAAGCGCATGACATATCTTCTCATCTCGATCGCAGAATGCCATTTTTCAAAGGCAAACATCGTGCACCAGTATAACCAAAAATTAGATTCGAAAAATTCGTCACCAAAAACATCTTCGATTCGTTGACCAATCAATTGGTCTTCGGAAGTCATAAATAAATGGACAAGTTCTTTTTGGGCCGTTTTTGATAAAGTAAACTGACCATCGTCGGCGACTCTTTCGCCTCGATTATGGATGATCCGACAATTAGATGAATTTGGATCGTCATGATCCAACCAATAAAATTCGTCTAAAACAGAAGCATCTTCTACTTCTAAAGATGGCACCGAACGGAATAGATCCCATAAACATTCAAAATGATTTTCCATTTCACGGCCGCCTCGAGTAACAAAACCATCATGAGGGATAAATTTTCCGTCTAATGATCCCCCTGAAAGTGAAAGTTCTTCATAGATATGGATATGTTCGCCTTTCATATGTCCGTCTCGAATCAAAAATACCGCTGCAGCTAAGCCAGCGAGACCGGCACCAACGATATAGGCATTTTTGTTGTCAACATCAGCTGGCTTTCTGCTTCTTGCAAAAGCTTCGTAGTTACCATTTGTGTATCTCATCTTTTTTCCTCCTATTTCGTTACTTACAAATAAAGTGTAACAGTCTTCCAAATGGCTGACAAAAATATGTATCGGTAAAATCCAAGAATTTACACAAACCTGTAAAAGTGTCTAAATTTTTGGCTATCGCTTTTTTCTAAAAAAAGCGATAGGAACAAACAAAAAAGCTGTGAGGAAAATTCCTCACAGCTTCAAACATCAATCGATCAATGATCGATTATTTGTTTTTCAAGTTGTAGAATGATTTCAAACCTTTGTATTCTGCAACTTCACCAAGTTGGTCTTCGATACGTAGTAATTGGTTGTATTTAGCAATACGGTCAGTACGTGAAAGAGAACCAGTTTTGATTTGGCCAGCGTTTGTTGCAACAGCGATGTCAGAGATTGTTGAATCTTCTGTTTCACCAGAACGGTGAGAAACAACTGCTGTGTAGCCAGCTTCTTTAGCCATTTCGATAGCTTCGAATGTTTCTGTCAAAGTACCGATTTGGTTAACTTTGATAAGGATTGAGTTAGCGATTCCTTTTTCAATACCTTCTGAAAGTTTTTGAGTGTTTGTAACGAACAAGTCGTCACCAACTAATTGAACTTTGTCGCCTAGAACTTCTGTTAATTTTTTGAATCCGTCCCAGTCGTTTTCGTCTAATCCATCTTCGATTGAGATGATTGGGTATTTAGATACTAATTCTTCGTAGAATTTAACCATTTCGTCAGTTGTTTTTTCGCCTTCGCCTGAATCAGCTAAAACGTAAACACCTTTTTCTTTGTCGTAGAATTCTGAAGAAGCTGCATCCATTGCAAGAACTACGTCTTTACCAGGTACATAACCAGCTTTTTCGATAGCTTCGATGATAACTTCGAAACCTTCTTCGTTAGAACCAAGGTTAGGAGCAAATCCGCCTTCGTCACCAACAGAAGTAGCTAATCCGCGGCCTTTTAAGATAGCTGCTAAAGCGTGGAATACTTCTGCACCCATACGTAGAGCTTCTTTAAATGTTGGTGCACCAACAGGCATGATCATGAACTCTTGGAAGTCGATTGAGTTGTCTGCGTGTGAACCACCGTTGATGATGTTCATCATTGGAGTTGGTAAAACTTTTGTATTGAATCCGCCTAGGTAGTGGTATAGAGGTACTTCTAGGTAGTCAGCAGCTGCACGAGCAACAGCGATAGATACACCTAAAATTGCGTTCGCACCTAATTTACCTTTGTTAGGAGTTCCGTCTAATTCGATCATAGCTTTGTCGATAGCCATTTGGTCGCGTACATCGTAACCAATGATTGCTTCAGCGATGATGTTGTTTACGTTGTCAACAGCTTTAGTTACACCTTTGCCGCCGTAACGAGATTTGTCTCCATCACGTAATTCAACTGCTTCGTATTCACCAGTTGAAGCTCCTGAAGGTACCATTCCGCGTCCGAATGCGCCGCTTTCTGTGTATACTTCTACTTCGATTGTTGGGTTACCACGTGAGTCTAAAATCTCGCGAGCGTAAACATCAGTAATAATTGACATGTTTTGTCTCTCCTTTTAATTAGTGGCTGTCCCAAAGCTCCTTTTGCAAGGAAACTCCAAGACGCCGATTTGTTTTTCCTAAGGGATTTCCCTTATTTACGATTTTAGTTAATTTTCAGCGGAAGTGCAAATATTTCTTGCAGTTTTCCACAAATTTTCACTAATTATTTTACAGCTTCTAATAAAGCTAAGAAAGAATCAGCTTCTAAGCTGGCTCCGCCGACTAAAGCTCCGTCGACATTTTCTTTTGCCATATATTCAGCAATGTTTTCTGGTTTTACAGAGCCGCCGTATTGGATACGTACTGCTTCTGAAACTTCTTTACCGTATAATTTTTCAACTGTTTGACGTACTACGCCGCAGATTTCGTCAGCGATTTGTGCGTCTGCAGATTTACCAGTTCCGATAGCCCAGATTGGTTCATAAGCAATCACCATGTTTGATACTTGTTCAGCTGAAAGATCAGCTAAACCAGCTGTGATTTGTCCTTCGATCCATTCAGCTGTTTTGCCAGCTTCATAAGTTTCTAAAGATTCACCACAACATAGGATCGGTGTCATGTTGTTTGAGAAGATTGCTTTTGCTTTTTTGTTGATGTCTTCATCTGTTTCGTGGAAGTATTCACGGCGTTCTGAATGGCCGATGATTACATAGTGAACACCTAGGTCAGCCAAAGCAGCTGGTGAAGTTTCACCAGTGAATGCGCCTGAGTTTTCCCAGTAGCAGTTTTGTGCTGAAATTTTTAGTTCTGTTCCTTCAGCTGAAGTCATTAATTCTTGTAAGAATAAAGCGGGTGATCCGATAACTGAATCCACTTGCTCGTTTGAAGGGATGTTGTTTTTCACTGCTTCAGCAAAATCTTTTGCTTCTTTAGCAGTTTTGTTCATTTTCCAGTTACCAGCGATGATTGGTTTACGCATGATAATATGCACTCCTTTTCAGATTAACGTTTTACTTTGACAAATAATTTAGTAATTATTTATCGTTGATTGCTGCCAAGCCTGGTAATTCTTTACCTTCTAATAACTCTAAGCTTGCGCCGCCGCCTGTTGAGATATGTGTAAATTTATCAGCAAAACCAAGTTGTTCAGCTGCTGCTGCAGAGTCTCCGCCGCCGATGATTGTTGTTGCATCTTCAAGGTTAGCGATTGCTTCACAAACGCCGATTGTACCTTTAGCAAAGTTGCTCATTTCGAATACGCCCATAGGACCATTCCATACAACTGTTTTCGCACCATTCAATGTGTCAGCAAATAATTTTACTGATGCAGGGCCGATGTCTAGAGCCATCAAGTTTTCAGGGATGTCTCCTTCAATCACTTCTGTTTTCACATCGTTTGAGAATTCTTCTGCACATACGTTGTCGATTGGCAAGACTAATTTGTCGCCTGCTTTTTCGATCAATTCTTTTGCTAAAGCAACTTTGTCTGCTTCAACTAAAGATTTACCGATTTTGATTCCTTTTGCTTCGTAGAATGTGTAAGTCATTCCGCCGCCGATCAAGATTTTGTCAGCTTTAGGGATCAAGTTTTCGATAACACCGATTTTGTCAGAAACTTTTGCTCCGCCAAGGATTGCTACCATTGGACGTTTTGGTTCTTCAACTGCTTCGCCGATGAATTTGATTTCTTTTTCCATCAAGAATCCGGCAACTGTTGGGATACCTGTTGATGCGATACCAACGTTAGATGCGTGTGCGCGGTGAGCTGTACCGAAAGCATCGTTTACGAATACATCGCCTAATGAAGCCCAGTATTTACCTAGGTCAGCATCATTTTTGCTTTCTTTTTTACCATCAACATCTTCAAAACGAGTGTTTTCAAAAACGACTACATCTCCGTCTTTCATGTTGCTGATTGCAGCTTCTAATTCTTCGCCGCGTGTTTCAGGAACAAAAGTAACTTCTTTTCCTAATAATTCGCCTAAACGTTTTGCAACTGGAGCTAAAGATTTTCCTTCTTTATCTTCTTCAGTTTTTACACGTCCTAGGTGAGAGAAAAGAATTGCTTTTCCGCCTTGTTCAAGCACATAGTTGATTGTTGGCAAAGCTGCTTTGATACGTGTATCATCAGTAATAACGCCATCTTTCAATGGAACGTTGAAGTCAACACGGACAAGAACTTTTTTATCTTTTAACTCGATATCTTTTACAGTTTTCTTAGCCATTGAGATTCCTCCTAAAATAACTTCATTATCAAAAAAAGCGGAGAAGCGCGATTGCTTCCCCGCTTTTAAGTGTACATGTTTGAAATTTACACTCGTACGTGAATCTTATAATTTAGCGAAGTATTCTAAAGTACGTACTAATTGTGCAGTGTATGACATTTCGTTGTCGTACCAAGCAACAGTTTTAACTAATTGTTTGTCGCCTACTGTCATAACTTTAGTTTGAGTTTCGTCAAACAATGAACCGAAAGTCATTCCAACAACGTCAGAAGAAACGATTTCGTCAGTGTTGTAACCGAATGATTCGTTTGCTGCTTCTTTCATTGCTGCATTTACTTCATCAACAGTAACTTCTTTGTCAAGAACTGTTACTAATTCAGTTAATGAACCTGTAGCTACAGGAACACGTTGAGCAGCTCCGTCTAATTTACCGTTCAATTCAGGGATTACTAGGCCGATAGCTTTAGCAGCACCTGTTGAGTTAGGAACGATGTTAGCAGCAGCAGCGCGTGCACGACGGAAGTCTCCTTTAGGGTGTGGTCCGTCTAGAGTCATTTGGTCACCTGTGTAAGCGTGGATAGTTGTCATTAATCCTTCAACAACACCAAATTTGTCGTTCAATGTTTTAGCCATAGGAGCTAAACAGTTAGTAGTACATGAAGCACCTGAGATAACTGTTTCTTTACCAGTTAATGTTTCATGGTTTGTGTTGTAAACGATTGTTGGTACATCGTTTCCACCAGGAGCAGAGATAACAACACGTTTAGCACCAGCTTTTAAGTGTAATTCTGCTTTTTCTTTTGAAGTAAAGAATCCTGTACATTCTAGAACGATATCTACGCCTAGTTCGCCCCATGGTAATTCTTCTGGGTTGCGGTTAGCTAATACTTTTACTTCTTTTCCGTTTACGTTGAATGAACCTTCATGAACTTCAACAGTACCGTTGAAACGTCCTTGAGTTGTATCATATTTCAACAAGTGTGCTAACATTTTAGCATCTGTCAAGTCGTTGATTGCAACTACTTCGATTCCTTCTACGTCTTGGATACGACGGAATGCTAGACGTCCAATACGTCCAAAACCATTAATACCTACTTTA
>KE351646.1:138018-217346 GCA_000415185.1 Enterococcus faecalis 13-SD-W-01 | reverse complement strand
AAAACCATTAATACCTACTTTAACTGTCATTTAAGATTTCCTCCTTATGAAAATCAAAAAAATATTTATTTTAAAGGGTTACCCCTTTTAAAATCTCGTTTGCAGCAGCTTCATCTGTGATGAGCCACGTTTGTTTTGGTGCGTTCTTCATATATGCGCGTATCGCTTTGGCTTTTGATTTCCCGCCAGCGATTGCAATGATGATCGGCACCTGTGTCAAGTCTTTCAGTTCAATGCCGATGCGCGGTACTTTGTACACGACTTCGCCATTCTCATTGAAAAAATATCCAAATGATTCTGCAACGGCATTTGCTTGCTTCAGCATGATCAATTCATTCTCAGACATTTTTCGTCGAGCTGCCATATGCAATGCACGACCAATACTATGAATAACACAATTTGCCTGACTAATCAAGTTTAAAACCTCTTGGATCGACGGTTCACTCAATAATGAGTTATATGTCGCCAAACTTAATTGTTCCGGGACATATAATGCCCGGTGATCTCCATTTGCTTTTGCAGCCATTTTTGCACTTACAGAATTTGCCTGCACTGTTACTGCTTCACCGATACCGCCTCTTGCAGGCACGAACAAGTTATGCCGTTTATTTGTTTCCAAATTCGTCAACTGTTCTGCTGCGGCAGCCATTGTCGTTCCTCCCATGACAGCAATAATATTATTGCCTTCTGGAAGAAGCAGATCCAATGTCTCATCTAAAGCATCACCAAATGCTTCGGCAACTTTGGATTGGTCTTCGCTGTTTCCTGATGTTACGATACAGCGTTGATTCCCAAAATAGTCAGCCAGTTTCTTTTCTGTCTGATGCATACCTAGAAGCTGGTCCATGAAGTTTTCCAGATTTTGGTAAACTTCCTCGCCTTTTTTCGTCAGCGACATACCGCTCTTGGATGCGTTGATCAGTTGTAGATTCTTCAAAAGATCTGTTTCTGTTCGTAAGACTCGTTCTGTCATCCCCATACTTTCTGCTAAACTTCTTCGACCGATGGGCTGCATCCAATAAATATTTCTCAAAATCTTGAAACGCTCTTGCAGAACGTCGATAATATCTGGTGCCACAGCTTCAATCATTTTCATCTCATCCAGCATAGCGATCTCCTTGGTTGGACATTCAACGTCCAATGTAGACTTAAAACGACCCATATACGATAAAAAAATAGTCAGTCTTTTGTTTTCCTTGCTATTACAAAAGAAAAATCTCAACCTCACGACTGTTAGTCTACCAGTTTATTTGACATTTTTCAACCATTACGGCTGGAAAAATAAAAATACTTTTCCAGCCGTAATTGTCGATTAATTATCATATCGCTTTCTTTTCGATGAACTAGGGATTCCTAGAGCGTCCCGATATTTTGCTACAGTTCTTCTGGAAATGGCAATTGCTTCTTCTTTTAAGAGTTCCGCAAGTTTTTGATCCGATAACGGCTTCGCTTTGTTTTCCTGATCGACTAATTCTTGCAACTTTTTCTTAGCCATATCCGCAGAAAGATCTTCTTCCGACTGTTCTTGGTTCCCTGCGTTCCCAGATAAACGTGTGGTGAAAAATTTCTTGAACTCGAACACGCCGAATGTCGTCTCCATATACTTTCCTTGGACTGCACGGCTGACTGTTGACTCATGGACATCAAGCTGATCTGCTACTTCTTTCAATGTCAGCGGTTTGATTGGTCTGCTGGGATTCAAGAAAAATTCTTTTTGACGTGACACGATGGCTTGGGCGACTCTTAGGATCGTATCACCTCTTTGTGCCAACGTTTTTTTCAGCCAATCGAATTCTTGTTTTCGTTCATTCAAATATTTTTCTGTTTCTTCATCTGCTTTTTTCTGCATTTGTTGAAAATAGGTTGTTTGAAATTGCACAGCAGGCTGTCCTTTTCGGTTCGAAACAACTTGGACTTCTTCTTCGTGAATCAGGACACGAACATCAGGTACGATATAGAGTTCATTGCTGTTATCAAAGACACGGCCTGGACTTGGACTTAACGTTTGGAGATAATCAAATATCTGCTGGATTTCTGTCAAATCGGTGTTGAATCGTTTGGCGATGTCTTTCCATTTACGTTCAGCAAGCTGATCGAAGCACTCTTCTAAGACTATGTACGCTAATGCAGGAGCTGAATCGTCTCTTTCCGTTTGGAGCATCAAACATTCTTGCAGATTTCTAGCCCCGACGCCTGCAGGTTCCAATTGCTGCAGCAGCGTCAACGCATCAAGCATTTGGATATAGGATGCGCCGATTTCGACCATGGCTTTTTCAAGATCGATCGTCAATAATCCATTAATATCAATATATTCAACCAGATATAAGACGATTTTTCTCAAAAAAGTATCCCGATAATTGAGATGGATTTGTTCGATCAGATATTCAAATAATGAAAGATTCGTATCAGGTATCTGATTTAGATAACTTGTTTCTTCACCTGTGTAACTCGTTTTTTTATAATCTGGCTGCCAATCAGGTTCGATTACTTCTACTAGAGGATTTTCCAACGCTTGGTTTTCAATAAAAGCAAGGAGCTCTTCGCTGTTATATTGCAAAACTTGGATCGATTGTTGTAATTGCTGGGTCATGGCTAGTTTTTGTGTTTGTTGTTGTTTTTGTGCGAAATTCTGTTGAAATTTCATTTTTTCCACTTATCCCCTTGTTTTTTTTTGATTGTTTCGATACAATTACCTTTGTATTTGCGTCCTTAGTGTAGTGGATATCACGTAAGATTCCGGTTCTTGAGACGGGGGTTCGATTCCCTCAGGACGCGTTTAGTGCTATTTTAGCACATTTGTCTAGTCTTTGCTTTGGTATTTTGAGAGTTTTTACTTGTATAGAATAGGAAAAGCTGCCGTGCTCTTTTTAAGGGTGCGGCAGTTTTTTCTATAATTATATTAATAGAAAAAGGCAGAATACATTGCCGTCCAAATATAAAAAATAAAGAAGCAAAGGAACTCCCTTGCTTCTTGCAGTATAGTGTTGACTTAAACTTTCTTATTTGAAAGAATCCGTACGTCAACGCATCTTGATCAAAGTAGAGAATGGCTTAAAGCTTACTCTTCTTCGTCAGGATACTCTTCGCTGTCGTATTCTTCGTCATCTTCATCATCATCGTCGTCTTCAATGATGCTTAGATCTTCTTCGATGTTTCCAGGCAGGTCTTCTTCATCGTCGTTGTCATCGTCTGCGCCGATTTCTTGCAAGTCAGAATTGTAAGCTGCGATTTCTTCATCATCATCGTCATCAAACAGATCTTCATCGTCTTCTTCATCTGCTAAATCACTATCTTCTGGATCATCATCGTTATAGTCGATCGCGTCTTCATCATCATTGATAAAGGCATTGACTTTTTTACGTTTACGTCGGCGTGGTGTATCTTCGTCTTCTTCGTCCATTCCGTGGTTCACTTCTTCATCGATTGAATCAATGGCATACCATGAACGTAAGCCCCAGCGATTATCGCCTAAAGAAATAAAACTGCCATCAATATTCAAGTCAGTATAAAATTGTGCCAATGCGTCACGGATTTCACTATCTGTTTTACCTAGGTATGTTTGGATTTGATTGACTAAATCAGAAAAATCCATGACATCCCCATGTTGTTCTAAGATCGCATGTGCAACTTCGATCATAGATAATTCACTTTTGTTTGCACCTTCAAAAACACTAATTTCCAATCAGGACACGTCCTTTCACAGTCTATCCTTTATCATACAAAATCAGCGCTTAAAAATCAATTCTTTCTTTGAATTTTAAGCAGTAAAATCTAAATCCAAATGATACTCGCCGACTTTTTCATTCGACATGAACAAATCATAATCAATAATGACTCTTCCAGAAGTTGGCCGATCTTTTAAGCTGACATGCAGTTTTTTCGCAAATGTTTCCATTTGGATCATGCCATAAGGAGTGTTGTAAGTCGTTTCCAAGCGCTCTTGATAGCCAAACTTCAACCGCATGCGGACTTCTCCTGCTCGCATCAATTGGATATGACCGTCAGGAATGATCTTGATTGTAACAGGGGCTTCCTGCCCATCTTCTTGTACTTCCTGGTAACGTATGTATAACGTATCGCCGATTTGCACCATCTGTCCCTTTAAATCAAAGTAGAAGTCTTGTGTCCCCTCCTTTTGTTTGACTGTCGTGCTGAGTTTTATTGAAATCGGTGTACCTGTTGTTAAGTCCATTGTTCATTCTCCTTTACATCTCATAGGTTCATTGTTCCCAGTTTCCTATCTTTTGTCAACCAACTCGTTTGATTTTTTCTAGATAAAAACTAGCTTTGTTCTTCAAAATCCTTTATCTAAAGTATCTTTTGCCCAAAATCACTGCTATTTAGAGTATAATCAGAACTGAACTGAGGAATTTGAAACGAAAAAAGGAGTTATTTTTATGTACTCTTCTATTATATTAGATCAAGAACTATATGAAAAAGAATATTTCTCGCCTTTCGCTCTGACAGATTTGCTTTCAGAAGCAGCCGGGAAAAAACAGCAAACGTTTTTGCATTTTTGGCAATGCAAAAAAACAGTCATCTTAGGCATGAAAGACACCCGTGCCGCTTTTTTTCAAGATGGCGTCCAAATGATCCGTCAAATGGGTTATCACCCTGTTGTCCGAAATTCAGGCGGACTAGGGATCGTTTCTGACGAAGGGATCTTGAATATCTCATTGATTTTCCCGCAAAACAAAGACAAAAAAATCACGATCGATGAAGGGTATGAAAAAATGACTGCTTTAACGCGTGATGCTTTCCCTGAGACCCAAGCTATCGAAGCATTCGAAATTCCTGATTCTTATTGCCCAGGAACATTCGATCTAAGTATTCGGGGAAAAAAATTCGCAGGGATCGCACAACGAAGAGTCAAAGAAGGCATTGCCGTCATGATTTACTTAAGCGTAAACGGTAATCAAACATTGCGGGGAAATTTAATGAAAGACTTTTATCGCTCCGCACTAAAAGAACGATTTGGTACAGACGGCTATCCGCCTGTCGCACCAGAAAAAATGGCTGATTTAGACGAACTGCTTGGCTTTTCGCTTTCCGTTGAAGAAGTCAAAAACCGGTTTATCCAAAGTTTCAATACACTTTACGGAGAAAGCACTGCCCTTTCTTCCGATGAATGGCGTCATGAAAATGTTGATCCAGCTATTTGGCAGCAAACGATCGAACGTATGAAAGAGCGAAATAGTCTTTTAGAGGAGGAATAATGATGACTTTGCCTTATAAATACCAAACATTGCCGATCGAAAAGGTTTTTCGCGACCCGATCCACAACTATATCCATGTCCAGCATCAAGTAATCTTGGATTTGATCAATTCAAAAGAAGTCCAACGTTTGCGAAGAATCAAACAATTAGGAACCTCTTCTTTTACCTTTCACGGAGCAGAACACAGCCGTTTTGCCCATTCCTTGGGTGTATACGAGATTTCTAGAAAAATCTGTGATATTTTTTCGCGGAATTATTCTCAAGACAAGGTTGGCGCTGGCGGTTGGGATGACAACGAACGTTTAGTGACTCTTTGTGCTGCTTTGCTCCATGATGTCGGTCATGGTCCTTATTCTCATACGTTTGAGCATATTTTCCATACGAATCATGAAGAAATCACTGTAGAGATCATTACTTCACCAGAAACAGAAGTCTATCAAATCTTGAATCGTGTAGAAGAAGGTTTTCCTGAAAAAGTGGCAAGTGTTATCCAAAAAACATACCCCAATCCGCAAGTTGTCCAAATGATTTCCAGCCAGATCGATGCGGATCGCATGGATTATCTGTTGAGAGATGCGTACTTTACAGGGACAGAATACGGTACATTTGATCTGACACGTATTTTGCGTGTGATTCGCCCTTATGAAGGCGGCATTGCTTTTTCTATGAATGGCATGCATGCGGTGGAAGATTATATCGTCAGCCGCTACCAAATGTATGTCCAAGTTTATTTCCATCCTGTTTCCCGCGGCATGGAAGTTATTTTGGAACACTTACTTCATCGTGCCCGTGAACTATTTCGCGAAGACAGTCAGACATTTGAACTTCATTCTCAATTATTGCTGCCGTTTTTGAATGAATCTTTTACTTTAGGCGAATATTTGAAACTGGACGATGGTGTATTAGGCACTTACTTTACGCAATGGACAGAAGATTCTGATCCGATTTTAAGTGATCTTGCCAAACGTTTCTTGAATCGTAAACCATTGAAGTCGGCTACTTTTGATGAAACGATTCCTAAAGAACTTATCTCTGAATTAAGTGGTCTTGTCGAAAAAGTTGGCTATAATCCAGTCTATTATACAGCAATCAATTCAAGTTATGACTTGCCCTATGACTTTTATCAGCCAGAACAAGGACGTCATCGGACACAAATCGAGATTTTGAGAAATGATGGAACTTTGGTAGAATTATCCCAAGTCAGTCAGCTAGTAGCTGCGCTTGCTGGTCAAGAACAAAGAGATGCTCGCTTCTTTTTCCCGAAAGAAATGGTTGACCCATCTCTGCGTGACCATTATGATTTATTTGATGAGATCTATCAAGATTTTGCCCGCCATATAAAAAATGGTGCGCTGATTGAAAATGATTAGAGCCTATTTGAAGGTGCAGTTTCTGCTGTATTTTTCAGATATGACCGAAATTTTAGGAGGATATGAATGGCTATCAAATTAGTTGCTATCGATATCGATGGTACATTGCTGAACAAGAAAAGAGAATTGACACCAGAAGTAAAAGAAGCAATCGCTGCTGCAGTTGCAAAAGATGTAGCAATCGTCTTGTGTACAGGACGTCCGCTTCCTGGGGTCTCTGAACAATTGAAAGAATTGGATCTTTACCAAGACAATGATTATGTAATCACATATAACGGTGCTTTGGTCCAACAAACAAAATCTGGAAAAATCATCGCGCGTCATGGTTTGACACATGAAGACTTCCTAGAGATCGAAATGATGGCTCGCAAAGTCGGCAGTCATCTACATTCAATCAATGATCACTCGATTTACACAGCAAACCGCGACATCAGCGAATATACAGTACGCGAATCAAGTTTGGTGAACATGCCGCTGAAATTCCGTACCCCTGAAGAAATGACACCAGATATGGATATCGTCAAAATGATGATGATCGATAAACCAGAAGTACTTGCTGCTGCAATCGCTCGTATCCCTCAATCTTTCCGAGATAAATTCACAACTGTCAAAAGTGAAGAATTCTATTTTGAGATTTTGAACAAAAAAGCAAGCAAAGGCGCTGCAGTTGAAAATTTAGCGCAATATCTGGGCATCGACCAAGACGAAATCATGGCGATTGGCGATAACGAAAATGATCTGTCTATGATCGAATATGCAGGACTTGGTGTGGCAATGGGCAATGCCGTCCCAATCGTCAAAGAAACGGCTGACGTTGTAACAGCTTCAAATGAAGAACACGGTGTCGCTGAAGCAATCAAAAAATACGTATTGTAGAAAGTATCCTTTGATTAAAAAAAACCGCTTGAAAACATTATTGTTTTCAAGCGTTTTTTATTATCATTCTCCAACGATTATTTTTCGCGGATCACTTCGATTTTATAGCCGTCTGGATCGACAACGAAATAGTAAGAAGGCGCTGTGCCAGGCAGTCCTTTCAAATCAGTTACATTCAATCCGTCATTTTTGTGCTGTTCATGCAATTGTTCCAAGTTAGCAGCCGCAATCGCGATATGGCCATAGCCATTTCCTAAATCATAACCTTCATGATCGTAGTTGTATGTCAATTCCAACTCGTAATCATCTCCTGGTAATGTCAAATAGACAAGAGTGAATTTATTTTCAGGAAAATCTCTGCGGCGGCTTTCTTCAAAACCAAATGCTTTTTGATAAAATTCTAGAGATGCCTCCAAATCTTTTACTCGGACGCAAGTGTGTGCCATTTTCATTCGTAAAAACCCCTTTCTTTTTATTTATCATAACAAAAAAACAGACTCGTTTTCACGGTTTGTGCCTATAAATTAAAAATTTCTCATTGAATGAGAGAACAAAATTTTTATAGTCGGAACGGACACTAACCAATCATCACGCTTTCTTCCGGATATTTGTATTTTGCTTCTTGCTGTCTCGCTTTTGTCATCAATGAAAAGGCAACGGTCAAGATTCCTACTCTTCCGATATACATGACTATGATAATCAAAAGTTTGCCAAATTCTGTCAGCTCCGGCGTCAATCCCATCGTCAAACCAACCGTACCAAACGCTGAAAAAACCTCAAAAGCGATATATTCGATGCCATATCCGTCTGGGATCGTTTCCGTCACGGATAAAATCATGATTACCGCTATACATAAAGTCAGTGTCAAAAAGAATAACGTAAATGCACGAAAAACGGCTGCTGGTCGAATCGTCCGTCCAAAAACTTCTGCTTTCGATCTTCCTTTGAAAATCGAACGAATCTGGATCATCAGCACAGCAAAAGTCGTTGTTTTCAAACCACCCGCCGTAGATCCTGACGTTCCGCCAATATACATCAAAATCATCGTGACGATCAAACCCGCGTGGCTCATCTGCATGTAATCGATCGAAAAATAACCCGCTGTACGAGCAGTAACGCTCATAAAAAAGGTATTCGCTAAACGTGCAAACCCAGAATCACTGTTTACCAATGAAACAGCATTCTGTTCGGTCAAAAGGAACAAAAGAAAACCGCCCGCCAGCAAAATCCCTGTCACCGTGAGAGCAAGCTTGGAATGCAAAGTCAATTTTCGCAAGCGGCGATAACTCAAGATATCCCGCCACACAATAAAACCCAGACCGCCAGCAATAATCAACACAGAAACCACCATCAATAAATAAACATTGTTCTGATACCCGACTAAACTATCTCCCAGCAAATCAAAACCAGCATTACAAAAACTGGAAATCGCATGAAAAAGACTATACCAGAGCCCTTTTCCCCAGCCAAGTTCCGGAACAAATACAAAAGCCAATGCCGCAGCCCCGATAAATTGGACCACGAAAGCAAACTTTAAAATATAGAGCATCAACTTCATCACGCCGGACATCTCTTCCAAATTCAATGTTTCTCTCAAAACGATTCGGGTACTCAAATTGACTTTTTTCCGCAGCAATGCGAAAAACATGATCGGCAGCATCATAAAACCTAAGCCGCCGATCTCAATCATCAGCATGATAATGAATTGGCCTAATTCATTCCAATGTTCCACAGTAGAAACAGTCGTCAATCCTGTCACACAAATCGCTGACGTTGCTGTAAATAACGCATCGATAAATGGTGTCGGTTCACTCGTTCTGCTGAAAATCGGCAGAGTCAGCAAACTTCCGCCTAATAAAATAAGTACAAAGAAGCCCAGCGCCAATAATTGGACTGGCGAAAGCGGCCGGTTGTTTTGTTTTCTCTTTTTATATCGTTTATACATGTCTTTTGCCTCTTTGAAAAAAGACACCGCTATTTGGCGGTGCCCATATTTTTGACTTTGATCAAACGAGTGACTTCTGCTCGTTCGTTTTCTTCAAGTTTCATTTGGATATAATAAATCGTTTCTTCTAGTTGGGGAATCGTCATATACTCCAACGCGTTGACGCGCCGCCGTGTTTTTTCGATCTCACTCGCCATCAGCTGACATGTTTTTTCGATTTCTGTCAGCTCCAGTAATTTAGGGAGCACTTGTGTAAATTGGTCGATGGATTGATCCAATTCCGCATTTGAATTAAGGTATCCATATTCTAATGGTGCGTCGCCTAATGTTTCATCATATTGAAAATTCATCAGCGGTACTTTGACGCTCATGATGTTTTTTTCCACAATCGATAATTCGACATTTTCTGCCGGCAAGACAAATAATTCTTCGATAAACGATTCATTGATTGCGGCATCTGCTAAAACAAAGTCCGCCATCGCAGATTGCAATGCAGCTTCCACTTCTTGTCTAAGCTGGTTGTTTTTCCGGATCAGCAGAATGAACTGACGCATCAGCTCATCTTGCTTGTCTTTCAAAAGTTTATGCCCTCTGGTTGCCGTAGTCAGCTGTTTTTTCAAACGCGTCAATTCCATACGCGTAGGATTGACATTCAATCGTGCCATCAGAATCACTTCCTTTCCGGCAAATACTTATCGATCATTTCATCCTTGATTCGTTTCATTTCTGTTCTTGGCAGCATCGCCAATAATTCCCAGCCCAAGTCTAATGTTTCTGTGATCGACCGATTGGTGTAAAACCCTTGATTTACATATTCTTTTTCAAAACGATCTGCAAATTTCGCATAGATTTTGTCGACATCAGACAGAGCTGATTCACCTAAAACAACGGCTAATTCTTTTGCTTGCTTCCCTTGAGCATAGGCAGCAAACAGCTGATTCATGGTTGCTGCATGATCCTCACGAGTTTTTCCTGGTCCAGTCCCCTTGTCTTTCAAACGTGAAAGCGAAGGCAGTACATCGATTGGCGGCTGGATACCGCTCTTATCCAAATCTCGGGATAAAATGATTTGTCCTTCCGTGATATAGCCTGTCAAATCAGGAATCGGATGTGTTTTGTCATCTTCGGGCATCGTCAAAATCGGGATCTGTGTGACGGAACCTTTTGACCCGCGAATTCGGCCAGCACGTTCAAATAACGTCGCCAAATTGGTATAAAGATAACCGGGATACCCTCTTCTTCCTGGCACTTCTCGTCTAGCAGCAGAAATTTCCCGCAGTGCTTCAGCATAGTTCGTCATGTCTGTCATAATCACCAATACATGCATTCCTTTTTCATAGGCCAGATATTCAGCCGCAGTCAAAGCCATTCTTGGTGTAGCGATCCGCTCGATTGCTGGGTCATTCGCCAAATTCATGAACATAACAGAACGATCGATGGCCCCTGTTTGACGGAAATCTTCCATGAAAAATTCTGCCTCTTCAAAGGTGATCCCGATTGCTGCAAAAACAACGGCGAAATCATCAGAACTATTCAAAACAGAAGCCTGACGCGCAATTTGCGCAGCTAGTTCTTTATGAGGAAGTCCTGAACCCGAAAATACTGGCAGTTTTTGACCTCGTACTAATGTATTTAAATGATCGATTGCCGAAATACCTGTTTGGATAAATTCATCTGGATAATCTCTGGCAACAGGATTCAAAGCTTCCCCATTGATATCCAGCATTTTTTCCGGCAAAAGTTCAGGTCCATTGTCTTTTGGACGTCCCAGTCCGTCAAAAACACGCCCAATCATATCTTCCGAAACGCCTAATTCCAGCGGATGTCCTAAAAAGCGCACAGCTGAGTCTCGAAGATTGATCCCGCTTGTTCCTTCGAAGATTTGGACCATTGCTTTGTCTTCCTGGACTTCCAGCACTTGTCCGCGACGAATCTCGCCATTTTGCATGCGCACTTCGATCAATTCTTCATATTTTACACCGGATACTTTTTCGACAGCCATCAGCGGGCCCACGACTTCACCGATTGTCCGATATTCTTTAATCATTCGTCATGCCCCCTTCTGAAATGATCATTTGGATCGTTTGTTTGATTTCTGCTAAAATATCGTCCAGTTTGCTTAACTCTGCTTCTGGCACATATTTGCTTCGTGCGATACGATCCCGCAGTTCTACTGTTCCATTCATAATCTCACTCAAATAAGCACCTAATTCCAATGCTCGTCTGCCTTCTTCGTTAAAGGTCAAAATCAGCTGCAGCATCTTGAATTGTTTTTGACGGGAAGTAAAGGTATCTACATCATCAAAAGCATTCTGCTGCAGGTAATCTTCTCGAATCGATTTTGCCACTTCCAATGTCAAACGATCATTATCCGAAAGAGAGTCGATCCCCACCAGACGAACGATTTCGTTTAATTGAGACTCTTCCTGCAAGATCCGCATTCCTTCTGTGACCATTGATGACCAGTCTTCTTGTAAAATCTGATCCATATATCGTCCAATCTCAGAAGAATACAACGAATAACTTTGAAGCCAGTTGATCGAAGGAAAATGACGCATTTGCGCTAAACTAGAATCCAATCCCCAAAACACTTTGACCACTCGCAAAGTATTTTGTGTAACGGGTTCTGAAATATCCCCGCCAGAAGGAGAAACGGCACTAATGGCTGTAATGCTGCCTTCACGGTTATCAGAGCCTAACGCAACCACTCTTCCAGAACGTTCATAATATTCTGCCAAACGAGAACCAAGATATGCTGGATAGCCTTCATCCCCTGGCATTTCTTCCAAACGGCCGCTCATTTCCCGCAATGCTTCTGCCCAACGTGAAGTAGAATCCGCCATGATCGCTACGTCATAGCCCATGTCTCTAAAATACTCAGCAATCGTGATCCCGGTATAAATAGAAGCTTCACGAGCCGCAACAGGCATGTTGGACGTATTTGCAATCAATACTGTCCGTTCCATCAGTGATTCACTAGTATTCGGATCAATCAATTCTGGAAATTCATTCAAAACATCAGTCATTTCATTTCCGCGTTCTCCGCAACCTACATAAACAACTAGATCCACGTCCGCCCATTTAGCAATTTGATGCTGGACCACTGTTTTCCCGGCACCAAATGGACCAGGAACTGCTGCCGCACCACCTTTTGCTACTGGGAAAAATGTATCAATGACACGTTGGCCCGTGATCATTGGAGCATTCGGATTCATTTTTTCTTTGATTGGACGTCCACGTCGAACCGGCCATTTTTGAAGCATCGTCAATTCTTTGTCGCCTTCTGTTGTTTCAATCACACAAATCACTTCATCGATTGTAAACGAACCTGAATCGATTGTTTTGACTGTTCCTTCCACACCGAACGGAACCATGATTTTATGCTGGATTACTTTTGTTTCATCCACTGTTCCAAGAATATCACCTGCAGATACTTTCATTCCGACTGCTGCTTTAGGTTCAAACGCCCATTTTTTTTCGTGGTCAAGAGCAGGAAGCTGTACACCTCTTCCCAGAAAGTTACTTTGCGTGATTTCCATAAAGGTATCAAGAGGTCGTTGGATACCGTCGAACATTTGTGAAAGAATACCTGGGCCTAATTCCACAGATAAAGCTTCTCCTGTTGAACGAACAGGCTCCCCCGGTCCAATACCTGAAGTTTCTTCGTAAACTTGGATCGATGCTACGTCTCCGCGCATCTCAATGATTTCTCCAATAACTCCGATGTCCCCAACAAGGCACATATCTTGGATACTGGCGTCTGACATGTTTTCTGCCATGATCAAAGGACCGGAGACTTTTATGATTTTTCCAATTTGCAACGTTTTTATCTCCTTTGTGTTATAAGATATTTTGTCCAACTGCTTTTTCGACATTTTTTTGGATTTCTTCTGCCCCTATCCCCAATGTTCCTGTATGGTTTGGGATCAAGACGATTGCCGGCATCATTTTTTCTTTGTAGCGATCGATTGTTTCAGGACTTAGAGAAGCACAATGTTCTGTGATATAGATAACACCGTAATTTTTTTGTGCCATTTCTTCAATTCCTTTACGAACTTCTCGATCAGATACAGCATATCGCACATCGAATCCGAATAATTTGAAAGGCAAGACAGAATCTTTGTCACCGATGACCCCGATTTTATGCGCCATAGACTTGTCTCATCCTTTCTCTGATTTTTTCTTCTCCAAATGAACTTCTTTTCCCAACGACCAGCAGACGCAGATTTTTGCTTTCGACTTCTTTTGCGTTTAAAAAAGCTAATAACGGCAATGGCCCGAAAGCTTGTGTTTGAGCAGCTTGATACATGGAGCTCAAATAGTCATCTTTGATTCGTTCCGCAGCAGCTAAATCGATTCTTCCTTCTTTGATTGCTGGTTCTAAAAGTTCACCATACTCTGTCGTACGTAAAAATTCAGTAAAGTCTGCCAAATCCTCCCCAACAAATGTCAGCAATGTTTCTTTTGAGATACTTCCTGAACTGGAGAGTACCGCTGTCAGAAACCCATGTGTCCGATGTTGTAAGATACCTCTAGCAGTCGTTGTCAGATTGGTCAGATCGATAAATGCGATGATTTCATCCAGCAACTCTTGGTAGCCTAATTTTTCTCCTAAGCGTCGCTGCTCTTTTAAGAAATGACGGTCATAGATCACATCGATACCTTGTAAGATCGTTGATTCTTCCACATACTCTTTCACTTCTTCAATACTATCCATTACACTTTGAGGCAGCTCAGCAGAAGTCTGGGTATGTATCGCATCTTTGACAGCCTCCAACGAATAGAAGCCGTCATAGATAAATAAGTGATCAAGATCCTGACCTGTCAATTCTGCTTTTGTCAGTACTTTTAAATTGTGGAAGGTATAGCGCATCGTGTATATCCAAACAATTTCAGGTTCTGGGGAAGTTTCTTTTAGCCAACTAAACAATTTTTCCTGCTCTTTTTGCAGATTTTCTTCAAATTCATGTTCAAAACCCTCATAGATATAGGGACTATAGACAGTTGTTTTCAAAATCTCTCCAACTGCTGCAACAGAATTTGCTTGGATCATTCGT
The DNA here is from genome assembly GCA_000415185.1 of Enterococcus faecalis 13-SD-W-01. GTDB lineage: Bacteria > Bacillota > Bacilli > Lactobacillales > Enterococcaceae > Enterococcus_B > Enterococcus_B faecalis_A. The sequence continues at coordinate 202,882 of KE351646.1, read as the reverse complement.
TCAAAATCCTCTGCCGAAAGAAGTTCAAGTTCTCTTCCCCTGATCAGCGGATTTAATTCATGATAGCTTGTCTTCATCTGATCTCTCCTTACTCAAACAATTGCTGTGCGATCTCATAGCCCATCGTTCCTTGCAGATCTTGGATCAAATGGCTGAAAATAAAGTTGTACTGTACGCCTTGGTCATCCAAAAGAAAACCGGCTTGTTTTGGGATGATCTGGCTGCTTTTCACTAAACGAAAAGAGAGTTTTTGGTTCAATTTTTCAAGCCAATTTTCTGTAAAATAAGCTTCAGATTTTTCGCCCGCAATCAGTTGGATCTCACCAGACAAGTCCAATTTTTCCAGCGCTTGCTCAGTGAAAGATTGGAATTCTTTTTCATCCCAGCTTTCCATTTTCTTCGTTGATTCAGCGAATAAATGATGTAGAAATCGCTGCTTTTCGTTCAAGGTTTCTTGTCTGATTTCTACTTGCTGGCGGTTTTTCAATTGCCGATATTTTTTATCAAGCAATTCTGTTTGTTTTTTTAATTGTTTTTGATAGTCGTTTTCTACCTGTGTTCGTTTTTGTTCAAATTCCTGGTCGATCTTTGCCCGTTCTGTTTGTTCATAGCTTGTTCTTTCTGCTTGTGCCGTTTCATCCATTTGCAAGATGATTTTTTCAATGGCATCCATCGTCCAACCTCCTTACGCGTTCAATACTAATAGGAATGAGATAACAAATCCTAAAATCGCGTATGTTTCGACCATTGCTGCATAGATGATCCCTTTTGTTGCATGCTCTGGTTTCTTCGCTAAAATCTGAATACCAGCTGCCGCAACTTTTCCTTGAGCGATTCCGGAAAACAAACCAGTGAATGCGATCGGCAAGGAAGCCCCTAAAAAGTTCAACCCTTGAATAACTGACATATCTCCGCTTAGATTGATAAAAATCAAAAAGGCGATAACGAAACCGTAAAGACCTTGTGTTCCTGGTAAAAGCTGTAAAATCAGCGCCTGTCCAAATTTTTCAGGCTGGCTTGTCGTCAATGCCGCTGCTGCTTCCCCTGTCATACCGACACCTTTTGCTGAACCAATCCCAGAAAAAATCGTTGCTGTCGCCATCGCAGCTACTGCGAAGACCATTCCGCCATTTTGGTTAATCAAGTAATCCATCATTGTAAAAAATTCCTCCAATTATTTATGTTTTTTATTTTCAGTGATATTGACATGTTTTTCCGCTGTTCGCAACGGATCAAACGCCCGGCCTCCGCCGGTATAAAATTTGCCGAAAAATTCGACATACTGCAATCTTGCGCCATGGACATACGCGCCCAAAAGCGAAAGAAACATATTCAATGCATGCAGCGCAATAATCAGTAAAATACCGACACTAAACCGTGCAGCAGGCGGCATAAATGCAACCAGCATATTGAACGCTGCAGCAATACTTCCGCCAGATATCCCGAGAGCCATCAAACGGGTATAACTAACTAAGTCGCCGATATACCCAGTAATGCCATAAAGATTGTAGGCTCCCTTAGCTGCTCCCTTTACTTTTGAAGAAGTTTGTATGATCGGCACTGCCAAGATACATAGTGCAGATAAAATCGCTAAAGCTGCTCCTCCGTAAGTGACGAGAGAATTATGCAGCAATAATGCTCCAGCTGCTGCAATCCCTATTCCGCCAAGAATTCCTTGCCAAGCAAAACCTTCGCTGACAGCTGACAAGTATTCTTTTCTCTTGATGTGTTCTTTTCCTGCGACAAACAAGCCGACAAAAATCTGGATCAACCCAAACACAACGGATAAAATCAAGATCGTATTCACATCTTCTGTTGTGGATAAAATCGGGAATGGGAGTTTCAAACCAAAAATCTCTTTTGGTAACGCCTGTCCAAAGAATGAGCTGTAGATCAAGCCCCAGATGATTGTCGGGATAGACAGGATCTCAAAAAATTTCATAAATCGCTGCATCCCTCGTGGTAATACAGTGAGTTTTTGGACTAAGATCGTTGCAATCAGCATGACCAATCCATAACCGATATCTGCCACCATCATTCCAAAAAAGACCAAGTAAAACGGCGTCATCCAAGGCGTCGGGTCAATTTCTTCGTATTTAGGCAAACTGTACATCTCAGTTAATATCTCAAAAGGTGCGACCACTGGATGATTGCGTAATTTGGTCGGCACTTCTTCTTGGATTTCACCTTTCGTTGGTACATCAAAACTCAGATAAACTTGGTCCTCTTCCAAATATTCTTGGACTGTTTGGACAAATGCTTCTTTTTCTTCAACATCGATCCAGCCTTGCAAAACGATCAGATAACGTGCGTGGATAAACCGTTCTTTGATTTTTTCCCGCTCGATCTTCGCTAAGGCAACTTCTTCCCCCCATTGCAGACGGTGGATCGCTTCATTTTTTTCACCGATTTTCCGAGTCAATCTCTGCCTTTCTTCCCATAATGAATTCAAGCTTTCTTTCACTTGCGCCAAGACTTGTTTTGGTTGTCCGGAAAAAGGATACTCTTCTTCTGAAAAACCATACTTGCTGGCGATTGCCGTTATTTCAGAAAGTGCGGATCTCAATGTAACGTAAGCAAGGGCTGTCTGTTTTTCGGAATAATAGATTTCTTCCAAGCCTACGATTCCTGTTTGCAGCAGTTCTTCTTTGAACGCTTCAACATTCGTTGTGCTTATTCGGCCGATTTTCAAGACTGTTTCTTTGCTTTGGTAGGTATTTGGATCAAGATCCAGCGATTGCCAAATCGTCAATTGTTCTTCTTCTTCCAAAAGCTGCTGATTCTTTTCTTCCAGAAGTTCCCATTGTTTTTTTAGAGACAATATCTCTGTTAGTTCTTTGTCAAATGTTTCCTCAGAATGAACAGCTTCCAATTCTTGCAGCGAAAGTGCTTGGCGTTTCAAGCGATGTTTTTTCGCTTTGCTGTCGCCGTAGTGTTCCACGAATTGGATTGCTTCGTTGATTTTCACTAATTGCTGTTCCAGCTGCTGCAGACTGCTTTGGGCATCTAAGGCATCAATATTCGCAAAGTAGTCGCCGACCCATTGATTGCTGTCAGATTCTTTGAACAAGTCGCGAATCTCGACATTTTGCAAACCTTGGACCGTTTGCAAAAGCAATTCTTGATTTTTTTTATCAGTGATAAGGGTTGCTTTCTCCATCTTAGTGACGGCCATATAATTGTTTCACCCTTTCAATAATTGCATCTGTCGCCTGTTCCTGATGCTGTTCATATCGTTTTTCCAAATTTTCTCGTATTTCTGCGGCTTCTTTTAACAGCACTTCTTTTTCTGATTCTAAAAGCTGCTGTTCTTTTTGTTCTTTTTCTTCAGAAAACTTGGCCAGCTGTTGGCGGCGAGCCGCTTGCATCGCTTCAATTTCCTGATTTTTTTGTTTGGCATAGTTACTTATTTCCTGCTGCAGATCCTTTGCTTTTTGTGCATTTTTTTCCTCTGCTTGCCGGATTTTTTCCAGTGCTTCGAGCAATTGATTCACTTCCTTTCTGCATAAAAAAAGAGACACATGCTTTCTATTTTGAAAGTATGCGCCCCTTAAAGATTCTGGCATAATGATTGCAGGCACTCTCAAAAATCGTTCTTCTCACCCCTTGAAGAACATGATCCTTGAAGCTTGCGCCCAACCATTTTTTAATTCTATTTGATTTTAGTTTAACAAAAAACACAGCCGCCTTCAAGTCAAAAAATCCCTACATATAAGACTTTCATTCTCTGAAAAAACAGATAGAAAATCGAAAAAACAATGGTGCCTCCTTTTTCACTTTCCCAGTCGCTTTCCTTCAAAAAATAATAACAACCTGATACAATAAGTCCACCATGAGTTGAAAATCAGGAGGTACATACTATGAAAAAAACACTTATCGGAATCGCCGGCAACCAGCTGCTGGAAGCTGCGGCTGTTTTCAACGGCAACAAAGTAACTTATACACCGCAAGGATTCGTCAATGCCGTACAGGAGGCTGGCGGGCTGCCTATCGTATTGCCGATCGGTTCTCCTGAATCAGCGGAAGCGTATATTCGACAAATCGATAAATTATTATTAGCTGGCGGACAAGATGTAGATCCAAGTCTATATGACGAGCAGCCGCATCCAAAATTAGGTATGACAAATCTTGACCGTGATTCTTTCGAAAAAGCGCTCGTTCTTGAAGCCATCAAACAGAAGAAACCGATCATGGCCGTTTGTCGCGGCATGCAGCTAGTAAACAGCGTACTTGGCGGTTCTCTATATCAAGATTTGTCTCTTTATTCAGAATGGTCCGTCAAACATGAACAACAGCCTACAGATGGCCGTTTCGCTACGCATTCTGTCCAAATCGACCAAGAAAGCCGATTCAGCAAACTGCTGCCTGAGACATATATGGTCAACTCTTACCATCATCAAGCGGTCAAACGTTTAGCACCTTCTTTAAAAGCTGCAGCTTGGGCGGATGATGGCACGATCGAAGCCGTCGAAAGCAAGCAGCCTGACGAAAAAATCATCGGTGTGCAATGGCATCCTGAACTTCGCCACCATGTTGAACCGCTTGAACAAGGCTTGTTCAACTACTTTGTGCAAGAATTTTAACTATTTTTTGGTAAAAAAGACAGCTGACCTAAGACTCCGCAACTTCCAATGTTGCGGAGTTTTTATGTATCCAACGAGACTTCATTTTTCATGAAGTCTCGCTGAAGCCTGCTATTCTCTGTTCGAAAAATAAGCAGAAAAGTCGATCTCTTTTTGCTTGGCTGTTTGATAAACAGCCAGCAATTCTTTGAGCTGTTCGATTTGTTTTTTTAATTTTGTTCCTTTGGTTGTATCCCGATTCAATTTCCGCGGAAGCTGCTGATCAATGACCCTTTTGACATACGGGAACCGTTCTTTATCTGCTCTGCCATTCTCTAATGGTACAAATGGGTAATGCGTGACGATTTGGAAACCATAGGAATTACACAATAACGAATAGCCGGCGATTCCAGTGGTTTTTTGATAAGCTTTCGATAATCCGCCGTCGATTACGAAGACCGTTCCATTTGCTTTGATCGGCGATTCTCCCTTGCGAACCTTGACAGGTGTATGTCCATTGATGATAACAGAACCGTTTTTGTCTAATCCAAATTCTTCAAGTACTTTTTTACTGAAAGATTCTTCATTTCGCAATTCGTAATAACGGTTGCTGTGTTCTTTGTGTGTCTCTTTTTCATCTAAAAAGTAACGTTCAAACGTCGCCATTTTTGATTTTCCAAATAACGGAGAGATCGGTCCGCTCCACGCATACCAGATCATATCTGTTGAAAAATCTTCCCGCAGTTCCAGATTCTGTGCGCTTTGTCGAATCTGTTTCTCAAAAAAACGAAGGAGTGATGCGCCTGAATACTCTTTATCAAAAGTCAACTTCAAAAAATCTCCTTTTTCATCTACCGGCAAACAACCATGGAACAGCAGATGATCATTATATAGTGAATACATACTGCCTTTTTCCAATAAAAAGCGGATATGTTTCTGCATCCTTGGTGAATATTGGAGCGAGTACATCAGATTTTCGATCACATAACGTTCTTCCTCTTGCCATTTTTCAGGTGTTTCTGGCGTGATCGTTTGAAAACAAGGTTGATGGATTCTATACGTTTCGCCTTCTAGCGTAAGCTGATTGTTTTCATAATCGATTTGATGCAAAAGTTTCCGATAATCCATATCAAATTCGGGCCGACGTGTCAAAAGTTGTTCCTCTGATTTGAATTGCATGATTGCCAACGCTTGATGGACTTTTTCTAGTTCTTCCTTCTCCATTTTCGAAAGCTGTTCGCTGTTTTTTGGTTCAAATCGGTCATTTTTCTGATAAACACGATGCGCAAAAGAAAATAATGGCCGAAGATTCAACCCGTATTCTTTTTCCAAATCAAACAAATAATTATATCTCGCAGCGATCCTCAATAAGGTCAGCAAACAAGCTTCTGAACCGCAAAATGCACCGATCCACAAAAGATCATGGTTGCCCCATTGGATATCGACTGAAGGAAAAGCTTCCAGGCGATCCATGACTTGTGCAGCGTCTGTCCCTCGGTCAAAAATATCCCCAACGATATGCAGATGATCAATCACTGCTTCTTGTATAGTATACGCCAGCTTGATCAAAAATTTTTCCGTTTCCTCCATCAAATTCAATTGTTCAATGATTTTTTCAGCGTAATCCTTTTTCCCCGTCAGCCGATCATCGATGTACAGCAGTTCTTCAATGATATACGCATATTCAGTCGGCAGCCCTTTTCGTACTTTTGAGCGGGTATATTTTACCGTTGTATAACGTAGAAGTTCAATCAGATACTGAATGAGCGTTCCTTTATCTTGCTTCTGATACCAGTCATTTGTTACCCCTTGTTCAGGATAAGCCACAAAAAGTGTTAATTCGTTAAGGTCATCATCTGAACAACGTTCTTTGAATAATTCATTTATTTTTTCTTTTAAATTTCCTGAACCAATGCGCAAGATATGGTCAAAAGCAGCAAATTCACCATGAATGTCGCTCAAAAACAATTCGGTTCCTTTCGGCAATGCTAAAATCGCTTCCAAATTAATGATCTCAGTTACTACAGATTCTTTTGTCGGAAACTTCTCTGCTAACAGCGATAAATAATTATCCATGATCCGCCTCTTCTCTAAATTGGTATATCTTAAATACTACACTAAAATTCTTATTTTTCAACAAAAATAAACAAAAATAAAAATATAGGTCTATATATTTTTATTTACACTTATATAAAAAAGAAGCTGCTAGTTAAGCAACTGTTCCCTAAACCTTTCGATTTCGAGACCACCTAACTGCAGCTTCTGCTATTCATATTTTATTAAAAAACTGGGTTATGCTTTTTTCTTTCGTTCATTTCTTAAAATAGAGATGGATTGTTTCAATGAACTCCAGATACCGCCTTCGCTGTATACAAGAACGTTTGATTTGTATAGATTCGCTGAGAACAGTGTCAGCAAGATCGTTACAACTATTAATAACCCAAGAGAAACAAGCACACCGCTGATTTCTACTGTTTCATTCGCTAAACGAACGGGCATGATATAAGAAGATAAGAATGGTATATATGAAGTCACTCGGATAACGATATTATTTGGATCAGATGCTCCTAAGACCAATCCTAGCAGATAACCGCCTAATGACAAATAAGTCACTGGCAAAATCGCTTTTGCTGTATCTTCTGCTTTGTTGACCAAAGAACCGCACAATGCTGCCAATACAGAAAAAATCAGGATACCAAACAGCATGAACAATAGAGAGTACCATAAAAATGGACCAACTAGCGCATCTAATGAAAACTCATTTAAGAACGTCTTCACGATTTCCATATCTTTGAATTGATTGTAACCTACTACACCAATCACACCGTATAATGCCATTTGTGTCACTGCAACAAGTAAGACCCCGACCAATTTTCCATAAAAATGTTTCTGTGCCGTAGTACTTGAAAGGATGACTTCCATGATTCTTGTTCCTTTTTCTGAAGCAATTTCCTGCGCGATGATTTGTGCATAAGTCAAGATAACGATGAATAATGCAATCGTAGCCGCATAGCTGATGGCATATTGAACCGCTGAATTGTCTTCGCCAATCACCATTTTTCCTGCATTATCAAAACTGACTTTTTGGCGCTCCAATTTTGCCGGCTGACTTAAGCTAGCAACTTCTTCTGCTGATAAGCCTAGAGAACTTGCCCGTCCCATCGACTGGATACCAGTTAACTGCTGTTGGAGCAGAAGTTGTGTGCTTTGCCCAAGAGAGTTTTCGCTGTATAAAGTTCCAGAGAGTTCATTGTTCTTTTCCTCTACCACAAGATAAGCGTCAACTTCTTCATCTTTCATTGCTTTCTGCGCTTGTTCTACAGAATCAATACTCTTGAACTTGAATTCACTGTTTTCTGTTTGTTCTAGATATTGAGCCACTTGCGGGTTTTCAGTGACAAGTGCGATTTCATTGACGTCACGGTTATTTTGAGCAAAGTTTCCTGCAATATATACGATTCCGCCCATAATAAAAGGGACTAATATCATAATCAAGAAAGAAATCGATTTGACATTCTTTAAATAAACGTCTTTTGCAATGATCCAGAATTTACGCATCTGTTTCACCTGCTTTCATTTTGAATATCTCTTCCAAAGTAGGCGGCTGCTGGTTAAACATTGGGATATAGCCGCTGCTTGTTGCTCTGGCAAAGATTTCTTTCCCAGCTTCTGGTGAAGCCAAAGTGATTTCTAAAGAACCATCTTCTCGTTTTTCAACAAGTTGGACGCCTTCGATTTCTTCTACTTCTGATTTCGTCATCCCAGATTCTAAAAAGACTTTTGTTCGTCCAAATGATTCGCGGATCTCATGTACTTTTCCATTTAAAACTGTTTTTCCATTACGAAGCATGATCAAGTCATCACAGATTTTTTCTACGTTATCCATGTTATGACTTGAAAAGATGACACAAGAACCATTTTTCTTTAGTTCAATGATCCCGTCTTTTAATAATTCAGCATTAACTGGGTCAAGTCCGCTAAATGGTTCATCCAAAATAATCAATTTTGGTTCATGGATCAAAGTAGCAATCAGCTGTACTTTTTGCTGATTTCCTTTCGATAAAGATTTGACTCTATCTGTTTTCTTTCCTTTTACTTGAAACTTTTCCATCCAAAAATCGATTTTCGGTTCGATTTCCTTCTTTGTTTTCCCACGTAATTCGGCGAAATAGATCAACTGATCTTGGATCGTTACTTTGGGATACAATCCCCGTTCTTCTGGCAGATAGCCAATCATGTCATAATCTTTCTCGTCTAGTGGACGGCCGTTCCATAAAACTTCTCCTTGATCTTGTGTCAAAAAATCTAATATCAAACGAAAGGTCGTTGTTTTCCCAGCTCCATTTTGCCCGATCAATCCCATGATCTTCCCGTCAGGAATCGTGAAAGATAGGTGATCAACGGCTGTATAATTGCCAAATGTCTTGACTAAATCTTTTACCTCTAACATGTGTTCACTCCTTTTCCCCAAAGTATATCATCGTTATTTAAAAGCGTATTCAGCGTTGCTTGTGAAAAAAGATTTTTTACTGACAAGAACGCACCTGCGCCTTCTGCTTTCTTTTTGCACATACAAAAATAATAGGACACTTTACTGTTTTTGTAAAGCATCCTATTATTTTATCATTTATCCTTCATGCAACGTTTTATAGACATTTTCGGCTACATTTTTCGGCAGTCCGGATACTTGGAGTTCTTCGACAGTGGCTGCCGTAATATTTTTCAAAGACTTAAATTCTTTCAATAATGTTTTTTTCCGTTTAGGTCCTAGCCCTTCTATCCCATCTAATCTTGAAGCAAAACTGTTTTTGCTTCTTAATTGACGATGGAACGTAATCGCAAATCTGTGGACCTCATCTTGGATTCGCTGCAACAAGAAAAACTCCTGCGAATTACGCTCAAGAGGCACTACATCAAGGTTTGGTCCAAACAGCAATTCACTGGTTCGGTGTTTGTCGTTTTTCGCCATTCCGGCTACCGGGATATCGATACCTAATTGATTGATCAGCACATCTTTTGCTACATCGACTTGTCCTTTTCCTCCATCAATTAGAATCAAATCTGGTAATGGAAGTTCTTCTCGGATAACACGCGAATAACGTCGATAGATTACTTCACGCATTGAAGCATAGTCATCGGGGCCTTTTACCGTTTTGATTTTGTATTTCCGATACTCTTTTTTGGCTGGTTTTCCGTCAATAAACACGACCATTGCAGAAACTGGATCTGTCCCCATGATATTTGAGTTATCAAAGGATTCGATACGGATCGGCGCTGGGATATTCATTGCATTTCCTAGTCGTTCTACGGCTCCGATTGTTCGTTCTTGTTTTCTCGCAATCAAATCGAACCGTTCATTTAGCGCCACAGATGCATTTTTGCTTGCTAGATTCACTAACTTTTTCTTTTCGCCGCGTTTCGGCTGGATGACTTTCGTTTCCAGTAATGCTTCTACGCTGGCTTTGTCGATATCATCAGGAATCAATACTTCTTTCGGAATGAAGTGTTCATTTTCTTGATAAAATTGGCCAATATAGGTCAAGAAATCTTCTTTCGCATCATTATAAAATGGAAAAATCGACACATCCCGTTCAATCAATTTTCCTTGACGTACAAAAAACACCTGTACACACATCCACCCTTTGTCAATTGCATAACCAAATACATCACGGTCAATCAAGTCAGCATTGGTCATTTTTTGTCTTGTCATGATCGTTTCAATGGCACGAATCTGATCACGGTACTCCGCTGCTTTTTCAAACTCCATGTTTTCAGCCGCTTTTTGCATTTTTTCTCGGATTTGTGTTTCGATTTCTCCATATCCGCCATTCAAGAAATGTTTGATTTCTTCTACCATTTTTGTATAAACTTTCGGGTCTACATCGAAGTAGTACGGACACAGGCATTGGCCTAAATGATAATACAAACAAGGTTCCTTGGTTTGGGTTTTCTTACATTTGCGTAAAGGAAACAAACGATCCAATATTTTTTTTGTTTCATTCGCCGCGCCAACATCGGGATAAGGACCGAAGTAATTTGCTTTATCTTTCAATACTTTTCGAGTAATCACTAATCGCGGGTATTTTTCATTTGTGATTTTCAAAAAAGGATACGTTTTATCATCCTTCAGCATAATGTTGTATTTAGGATCATTTTTCTTGATTAAGTTTATCTCTAAAAGCAGTGCTTCGATATTCGATTCTGTCACTATGTACTCAAAATCTTCAATCTCGCTTACCAAGCGCTCCGTTTTGGCGTCATGGCTTCCTGTAAAATAAGAGCGTACTCGATTTTTCAGAACTTTGGCTTTGCCGACGTAGATGATCGTGCCGTTTTTGTCTTTCATCAAGTAACAACCTGGCTGGTCAGGAAGCAGTGCTAGTTTATTTTTTATTCGTTCGTTCACGGAAAACTTCCTCTCTTATTTTTTCCACCTCATTATAACACGTTTATATTAATGGTTGTAAATTGAACCGTTTTATAAAGAGATTCTATAGTTTTTTCAATTGCCAAAAAACTTTCCCGAATACAGCACAAAAAACAGGAGATAAGAACATGCTGGCTCAGCATTTTCCTATCCCCTAATTTTATGTTTGAAGGTTCTTGACCCAAGCATCTGCAGTTGCTTTGGGCTGCTTCAGTTTGTCTCGGCTTCTTCATAGTTTCAGCAGTTGTCTGGCTTGCATGATAACACAAGCTAAGTCGAAGGACAGCCAACTGCTGAATAAAGAGTCTTATTGCTGTGAAACACGAAGAATGAAAGGATTCGATGTCGAACAGTACCTACTTGGTGCTCGGAGCTGAACAGCTTTTTCACAACCTCTTATACGTATTGTTCAATCATTTGTCGCAATTGCTCTTTTGAATGCACTCCGACAACTTTTTCTACGATTTGTCCATCTTTTTTCAACATCAACGTTGGGATACTCATGATGCCGAATTGTTGTGGTGTTTCTGGATTTTCATCCACATCCATTTTAACGATTCTTAATTCTTCTTCACCATATTCTTCTGATAATTGATCCAAGATTGGTGCTTGCATACGACATGGACCACACCATGTTGCCCAAAAGTCGATTAAGACTAAACCGCTGTCTGTTTCTTGGTTGAATGTTTGATCTGTGATTGGTTGACTCATAAAAAATACCTCCATACCTATTTAGTGTTTTCATTATAGCACTGGTTGCTTTAAGAAACGAATTTTCTGCTTACCTTTAGTAAGAATTTACTTGAATTTCACGATCGTAGCCCCGTTACCGCCCTGATTTTGCGGTGCAAACTCATAGCTGCTGACGCTTCGATGATTCTTAAGATATTCCGTGATTCCTTGACGCAAAGCACCTGTACCTTTCCCGTGGACGATGGTTACTTGCGGGTACCCAGCTAAGATCGCCGCATCAAGATATTGGTCAACTTCGCTTAATGCCTCTTCATATCGTTTGCCTCGAAGGTCTAACTGATTTGGAACGCCGCCGCTGCTTTCAGAGCGTACGGTATGAATCACGCGTTGAGCAGGTTCTTTCTGTGGTGCGATTGGTGTCAATTCATCTTCAGATAGATTCATTTTTAAAATACCGATCTGGACTTGCCATTGCTTGTTCCCGTTACTCTTTAATAACGTTCCTCTTTGTCCATACGTATTGACGAGGACTTCATCGCCGACTTTCAGTTTTTTCTGTTCTTTGGCTTTTTTCAGAACTTTGTTTTTCTTCAGTGTTTCTTCTTGATGGAGATCAGCTAATTGCGTTTTTGCATCGATCAGTTGATGTTCTTTCACGCCGCCATTGCCGATTGCTTGCTGCATTTTTCGAATGTCAGCAATGATTTTTTCTGCTTTTTCTTCTGCTTCAGAAACCACTTGATTGGCTTTTTTCCGAGCATCTGCCATTTCTTTTTCCCGCTCTTCAAAGAAATAACTGTAAGCTTCTTTTAGTTCTTTTTGAAGCTGTTCGGCTTCTTCAGCGTAATGACGCATTTCAAGATACTCGGTCTCTGCCATTTTTCTTCGGTTCTCCAAGTCAGCAATCATTTCGTTCAAGTCTTGGCTTTCATCATCCATCAGTTGTTTTGCTTCATCGATGATTTGCGGATCAAGTCCTAATCTGCTGGAGATCTCAAAAGCATTGCTTCGTCCTGGAACACCAATCAGCAAACGATAGGTTGGGCTTAATGTGTCTACATCAAATTCCATACTTGCATTGATTGTATTTGCTCGATTATAGCCATAGACTTTTAATTCCGGATAGTGCGTCGTAGCCATAACGTATGCGGATTTTTTTCCTAAGTCGTCTAGGATCGAGATTGCTAAAGCTGCCCCTTCTTGCGGATCTGTTCCTGCTCCTAGTTCATCAAAAAGAACTAAGCTTCTTTCGTTTACTTTTGCTAAAATATCCACAGTATTTGTCATGTGGGAAGAAAAAGTAGACAAGCTTTGCTCAATGGATTGTTCGTCTCCGATATCGGCGAAAACTTCTTCAAAAATACCGATCCGGCTTTCTTCCTCTACTGGCAGCGGCAAGCCTGATTGTCCCATCAGCTGCAGCAAACCGAGTGTTTTCAGCGTAATCGTTTTACCGCCTGTATTCGGACCAGTGATCACGACTGCTTGGTAATCTTTTCCGATCGTTATATCATTAGGAACGACTTTTTCTGGATCAATCAATGGGTGGCGGGCTTGTTTCAAGTACACGTGGTTTTCTTCGCTGATTTCAGGAACGACGGCTTTTTGTTCTTTACCAAAACGTGCTTTCGCATTGATCAGATCCATTTTCCCGATCACATATGCATTATGAAGAATATCTGTACGATGAGGCACTAATTCAGCTGATAATTCACTAAGTATCCGCTGCACTTCGTTACGTTCTGCGATTTGATGCTGTCGTAAACGGTTGTTCGCTTCCACCACTTGTTTTGGTTCGATAAATAAAGTTTGTCCTGAAGAACTTTGATCATGGACGACACCGCCAAATACACCGCGGTATTCTTGTTTCACAGGGATAACATATCTTTCATTCCGCATCGTGATGATTGCATCGCTTAGATATTTAGCATTCTTTCCGCGGATAAGTCCGTCCAATTGTTCTCGGATCGTTTGTTCACTGCGGCGGATATTGCTGCGGATCGTTCTTAATTCAGGTGATGCTTCATCTGTCACTCGACCATCTTCGTCGATTGCTTCTTTTAAGCGGCGGTTCAAGTCTGGGATTGTGACTAGTTGTTTTGCCCATTCATATAAACGATAAAATTCCACTTCGCTGTCTCTCAAATCATTCAGGAAACGGGTCAATTCGCTTGTTGTGGAAAGGACTCTGGAAACTTGTGCTAATTCGATGCCATTCAAATCTGCACCAATCTCGATCCGTTTCATGTGCGGACGGATATTTTCGATTTTAGGGATCGGGATACCGCCGCGCAAACGCTGGATCTTCAACCCGTCTTCTGTCTCCTGCAGCCATTTGCTGATTTGGTCAAGGTCGCTGACTGGCATCAATTGTGCCAATTCTTCGCTTCCTTGGGCAGTGACAAGATACTGCCGGATCATTTGTTTTACTTTTTCAAATTCTAATGTTTCTAAAATCCGTTCGTTCATTTTTTCACCTGCTGTCTTTTAAAAGTAAAAAAAGGCTGACTTAGTTTCTATTTTCAGCCTAGCCTATTATTCTGGTGATCCACAAATCATAAATCTTGTTGGATAATACGGGTGTATTTTCAACGATGAATCGTGGAAGACCATTGGATTTAAATAAATTTTGGATACTGTCTAAAGGTACCATCATCAATAAACTCAACAGCATAAAAATCACTGCATAAGCAACGACCATTGATAAGATCCCGCCTGCGATCCAATCTGCCTGCCGCAAGACTGGGACATAGGTCAATCCGTGTAAAAATACACCGATGAATCTCGTGATCAGCCAGCCAGCTGCAAAAATCGCAAGAAATGCCACACCTGCATAAAAAGCCTGATCCAAGCTCAACGAACGTGCTTGGTCGAAAAAGGCCATCTGTGAATCTGGCGTCACCGCAGGATATGGGATGTATAATCTCAAATGATTTGCTAGCGGTTTATAAAAATGCTGTGCTGCGATAAAAGAAATCACATAACCGACTGTAAAGACGGCTTGCATCGTAAACCCTCGGCGTGCCCCAGAAAAAAAGGCGATCAACAATATAAATAAAATCAAGAGAGTCAGCATCTCATTTTCCTTTCTATCTAGTTCGAAGATTTTTGTTTGATTTGATTCTTTCTATTCTCATTCAGAATCTGTTGGGCTTCGACATGGTTTTTGATTTCCATGTCGCCTCGGCCTGTTTCTTTCAAGACTTCCCGCGCTTCATTTTCAATTGCTTCCATGCGTTTGACCCGGTTTTCCAATTCTTTAAACTTAATCATTTTCTTTTTCAATCCAGAAACTTCTTCTTCAAGTCCAAGAATCCGTTCTTGTTTCTTCAATTGATCTGAAAGTGCATTGACAGCCATCAAAATCGCTGCTTGTTCATTGTCGAGCTGAGGTGAAAGATTCTTTAACTCAAGCAGCTGTTCATTGACTAATTTCGTCACTGTATCCATGTGCTGCTTTGTTTCTCGGCCGATGATCGTATAAGTCTGGTTGGCAATCACTGCTTTATAGCGTGTTTTTTCGTGTGCCATGTGAATCGATTCCCCCCTGTAATAAATCCGTCTATCTATTGTACCATGAAGCGGCTTTATGCGCAGTAGTACGCAGAATTTTCTTAAAATTACTTTACTATTATATGTTAAACTGCAAAAAATTGCTATGTTCGGCTTTGTTTAGAAACGAAATATGCTAGTATAAAAATGAATGAATGAGAAACGGAGAAATGGAATGAGTAATGTAGTCATCAAAGCGGGACCTGCCGTTATTGAAAAAATGAAAAATGAATATCAGGATTATCTTTTAACCAAGAAAATCCCGTATACTTCCTTTGCCGCTAAGAAAAACGGCACGGTGATCACTGCTTATACTTCTGGAAAAGTAATGTTCCAAGGAGCAGGTGCAGAACAAGAAGCAAGTCGCTGGGGCACAGCTTCCGAAACAAAAAAAGCAGCCAAAACAACGTCATCTTTACCAGCGAATTTCAGCCAGCTGTCTGTTTTGGGCAGCGATGAAGTCGGCAACGGCAGTTATTTCGGCCCCCTTGTCGTTTGTGCAGCCTATGCGGATCGCGCGCATCTAGATGAATTAAAAAAAATCGGAGTGCGGGATTCAAAAGAATTGAAAGACAGCCAGATCATTCTTTTAGCTGAAAAAATCAAAACATTGATTCCTTATCAGCAGCTGATTGTCACACCTAAGAAATATAACGAGATTCAACCTAAATATAACGCTGTACGGATGAAAGTCGCTTTGCATAACCAAGCCATCCAGCTTTTATTGAAAAAAATCGCACCCGAAAAACCTGAGGCGATCCTGATCGATCAATTCACGCCGGAAGCAAATTTCAAAAAATACGCAAAGCTGGAAAAAGAACCAGTCACTGAAAAAATCTATTTCATCACTAAAGGCGAACAGTACCATCTTTCTGTCGCTGCGGCTTCCATCATTTGCCGCGCTTCTTTTTTAGAAGAATTAGCAAAAGCTTCACAGGAAACAGGAATGGAGATTCCTTCTGGTGCTGGGACAAAATCGGACCAAGTTGCAGCAAGACTGTTGAAAAAAGGCGGCCTTCCGTTATTGGAAAATTATGCTAAACTCCACTTTGCCAACACAGAGAAAGCACAAAAACTGGTTAAATAAAAAAATACAATAAACCCACTTAAACATGCATACCTGTTTAAGTGGGTTATTTATTGTTTACCATTTGAAAAGAGTCTTAATGCTGTGAAACATGAAGAACGAAGTGAATCCCTGTCGAACAGTATCTATTTGGTGCTCGGAACAGACCACCGAGAAAACCAACCTCTTAACCGTTTCCTGTTTTTACGGTTTACGCTTGGTTTGCAAAGTAATTGGTCAAACCTGTAGTGATACTTTCAGCTAACTGTTCTTGATAAGAATCGGATACTAATTCTGACAAGTCGTTGTCATTGTTCATATAACCCATCTCGATCAAAATAGAAGGCTGCAGATTTTCACGCAAGACTTGATAGTTCCCATAAGCAATGCCTCTGGAATCTAAAGGCAGACTGGTAAAGCTTTCTTGTATCGTTTGCGCCAACGTTTCTTCTTCACCATAATAGTAATATGTTGTTATCCCTGTTGCTTCATTCGCATATTCTGTGGAATCTGCGTGCAAACTGATGAACACATCTGCTTCCTTTTCCTCACTAAACGTACAAATATCGCCTAATTGTACGAGTTCATCGGTCGTACGAGTAAGATAAACCGTTGCTCCAGCTGCTTCCAGCGCTGACTTGACTTTTTCAGCTGTGCTCAAGGTTACTTCTTTTTCTTCTGTCAGCTCGTCATTACTTAGTGCACCAGTGTCTTCGCCCCCATGTCCTGGATCAAGAACAATCACTGCACCGGATAAAGAATCTGGTACTGATTGTGTTGTTTTTGTCACTTTTTCGCCAGAACTTTTTGGCAAGTATCCTGTATCTCCGTCGTTGGTCTTTATTTTATAGACATCATCTGTTTCGCTGATATATTCTGTCAGCTCTCCTCCATTGACAAGCGCTAGCTGGGTTGTCAATGCTTCATCAGAATACAGATCACTATCTTCTTTTCCGATTTTTACCATGGTCGTTGTCGTGGGTTCTGTTTCTGCCGCCGTACTCGTTTCGCTTATTTGTTCACTTGTTGCTGTTTGTTCAGCTGTAGTGTTTTGTTCAAAAATACCTGATTTATAAATACCAAAAAATACTGCTGCGCCCAAAAAGACGATTGCCATCAATTTTTTCATCTTTCCTCACCTCGTTGGATAAATCTTAACGAGGGAAGCTTAATCAAAGCTTAAATGAAAAAATTATTGCTAGATTTCTTATTTTTGCAGAAAAGAAATCCGATCTTTTTTTACCTTACGCGTTTGGAAAAAGTGTTTCAATGCAATCTGTGCATAAATAGGCAGACTCACACCTAAAAGCATAAAGTAGACTGGACCAACAAAACGCAAAAATAATGTACATACAGCTATACTTGCAAAAGATGCACAGACAAACAGCGGGGAGCGCCAAAAGAGCACAAAAGAAACCAAAAATTTTTGCTTCTCATTTTCCAACGTGCATAAAACATGATAAACAAATAAGACCACGCTCATTAAACATAACACTGTCGCCGCAGACATCAAAACTGCGCCGATGTGCGTATTCATTTGGAGAAAAATCTGCCGATCGATTAGCAAAAGAAGCAAATAAATACTCAATAAGACATCTTTTTTCCAATATTTCTGTACATTTTGCCGAAAATCAAAGAAAAAAGAAGTTGGTTCTTCTTCGATTTGTTTTCCCATATAAGACAAACGTTCTGTCAGCGTACGTGTCGCGCTAAAGACTGTAAAAAGCGGCAGCGAGGCGATAAACCATAGGATCTGCAATCCAGCAAGTTTTGGAATCAGAGTCAAAAACTGGATCAATAGCTGATTAAGTTTTATTTTTCTCACCCTTTCGTCCCCCCTGTCAAATCCATTCCTTCAATAAAGTATCTTTGCGCAAAGAAGAACAAAAGAACCGTTGGCAGCAGGACAAGAGTCGCTCCAGCCATCAAATAATTCCACTGTGTCGTTGCTTGGTTTTGAAAAACTTGCAGCCCGATTTGCAATGTGTAACGATCTTGATCGTGAATGTAAAGCAATGGCCCAAGAAAATCATTCCATGCCGCATTGAAGGAATTGATCGCAATCGTGATCAATGCTGGTTTCGTCAAAGGAATCATCAAATGACTCCAAATATAAAAATGATTGGCTCCATCAATCTCCGCAGCTTCAATCAATTCATTGTTGATAGACAAGTAAAATTGACGCATCAGAAAAATATTGAAGGCATTGCCGAAAAAAGAAGGAACGATTAAAGGCAGATAAGTACCCACCCAGCCGATTTTTGAAAAAATGACATACTGCGGAATCATCGTCACAAAACCCGGAATCATCATTGTCGATAAAACCAACGCAAACATCAGCTTTTTCCCTGGAAAATCCAACTTGGCAAATCCATAAGCAATAAATGAATTCGACAGCACATTTCCTAAAACGACCAAAACTGTTATAAATAACGTATTTTTAGCATAAAGCCAAAACGGGAATGCCTGGATCGTTTCTATATAATTGTGCCAATTGATGGTTTCTGGAAAAAATGTCGGCGGGAACCGAACGATTTCCTCCATTGGCTTTAAAGAAGTGAAAATCATCCACAGCAGCGGAATCAGCAAAACAATCCCAATCAAGCTCAATCCGACATAACTCAGATATTTTTTCAATTTGCGATTTCCGCTTTTGCTTGCGATCCATTCTGTCATTTGCCGTCGCCTCCTGAATAATGCACCCATCTCGGCGCTAGTTTCAAATTGATAAATGTAAGAACCAACACAATAAGAAAAAGAATCATTGACATAGCCATCGCATAGCCCATATCAAAAGCAACAAATGCTTTATTCCACATATGTAGGTTATAGAAAAGTAATGAGTTAGCTGGTCCGCCTGTGCCGTTTTGGGTCATCACATAGGCTTCTTGGAAAATTTGGAAGGAGCCAATCGTTGACGTGATCACATCGTAAAAAATAATGGGCGTAATCAGCGGCAACGTGATATTTTTGAATTTCCCCCATACGCCTGCTCCGTCGATTTCTGCAGATTCATATAACGCAGAAGGAACGTTTTGCAGCGTCGCAAGATATAACAACATTGCACCGCCAGAACTCCATATACGCATCAAAATCAAAGCAGGTTTCGTCCAATTTGGATCAAACAGCCACGCAGGACCTGTGATGTTGAACCAGCTTAAAAATGTATTGACCAATCCCGCAGACGGCGAAAGCAGCTGCATCCACAAAATATAGATCGCTACACCTGATAATACAGCGGGCAGATAAAAAATCGTCCTATAGACACTGATACCGCGTATTTTTTGATTCAAGATCGTTGCTAAGAAAATGCTGAATAATGTTGTCAGCGGAACATTGAAAATAACAAAGTAAACTGTGTTATATAACGAGCGCCAAAACAATGTATCTGAAAAGAACATCCGTCTGAAATTATCTAGACCAATAAAATTCATTCTTGAAGTCAAGTTATAATCTGTGAAACTGCCAATTACTGAAAAAAGCATCGGGCCAAGCATGAAAATAACAAATCCGATAATGAATGGCGAAATAAAAACATACCCCCACATTGCTTCTTTTTTCTTTCGTTTAGAAATTTTTTTCACCGATAAATCCTCCTTTGCGTAGAAAATAGAATAAATTACCCGTTAGAGAGAGGACAAAAAACGTGAAAAATAGAGAGTGCCGGCTATTTTTCACGCCTTCTGTCTCGCTCAATCAATCACGAATAAGAAAGCGAAAAATAAACACTTCTCTAGAGATAAGCTCGAAAGTTTCAACTCTTTGAAAAGTTGAAACTTTCGGCTCTTGGTTTAAAGCAGTGCTCATTTTCTTCTTTTTGTCTAACGGATATTTTCTGGTTCTTTCTTACTGATTTTGTTTTACTAAATCTTCTACTGCTTTTTGCGCATCTGACAAACCAGCTTTTGCCGATTTTCTTCCTAAAAGGATTTGATCCAGCTGTTCATTGACAAGCGTTGTAAAATCAGGTGCGTTTAAAGGTGTCGGTGTAATCACAGTATTTGCAAAATTTTCGTCTGCCATCTTGTAAATCATTTGTCCTTTTTCTGACAGATTATCATTATTTACTAAGTTTTCATTGGCTTCTTTGTTTGCCATGATATCAAAACTTTTCTCACCAAATTTTTCTTGTACTTCAGCCGATGTCAAATAATTGATGAATTTATAGGAAGCTTCTGGATTTTTGGCGCCTCTCGGTACTTCTAGGACAAATCCGCCGCCCCAAGACCAATGGCCGGAACCTTCTTCTTTTTCTGGTAATTGCATCACACCAAATTCAAAATCATCTGGCGCATTCTCCATTAAATTAGAATAGTAATTGATGTTTTGTGCACGCATGGCAACCAACCCAGAGATAAATGGATCAGAAACTCCTGAACCAAAATCGGCTTCTAAACGATTGATCGTATCTCGTCCATAATGATCTTGCCATTTCTGGATCCATTCAATCGCAGAGACTTTATTTGGTGTATCGATCTTCACTTCCTCGTCTTTGTTAAACCAGCTTTCGCCATTATCTGCATTCAATGCCCAGACATCTGCTCCCATGTTCCAAAGAGGATAAAAACCGATACGGCTGAAATTGCCATTTTCTTTTACGTCTAATTTATGGGCTGCTTCTTCTAATTCATCCCACGTTGAAGGTAAATTATCTTCACTGATGCCTGCTTCTTCAAACATCTTTTTATTGTAAAAAATCACTTGTGTATCTGTGTTGAACGGAATCGCGTAAGGGTCACCTTTATAGTTCACGGTATCCCAAAGCTGCGGATAAAATTCTTTTGACGTATCATCTGTGACAAACTCAGATAAATTCGTTGCTTGATTTGCTTCTGCCCGCTGCGCGACAGAATTGATATCTTGAACGATGACATCTGGCGGATTTCCTGCTGTAATGGCAGAAAGTGATTTCGTCCAGATATCTCCCCACGGCTGAAATTTATAATTGACCTGAACATCATCTTGTGAAGCATTAAAATCATCAATAATTTCTTCAATCACATCTTTTCTTGCGCCAGATCCCCAGAATGACCAAAAATCGATTGTTGTTTTTCCGTTGCTTGCTGCTGCAGCAGAGTCGTTGCCATCATTGTTTGCCCCGCATGCACTTAATCCGAGAAGTGCAGTTCCCAATAGTGTGAATAAACCGGCCTTCATTGTTTTTTTCATAAATTACCTCCAACTAATGTTATTAAAAACGCTTACTAATAATGCTGTTTTTACTCCTTCCCTTCTTGGAAATCAAGGGTAAGGAGTGCTTTTTTGATGCTAAGTAAATGTTTCACATACTGAAATAGACTTTTCTTTAGAAAAAAGGCAAAAATTGCCCAAAAAAATGGCATCTGCGCGAAAATCAACTCCTCCTTGATCAATCAGAAGGCCAAGAAGGAAAATCATTTCCTTCTTTTATACGGCCTCCATTTCGAATTGATCGTCGGAGAAGCTGATTTATTTACGCTTAGATGCGTTCAGTTATGTTTTTTTACAAATCACACCGACAGTTTATAGTCTTATTTGCTTCTTCCTACAAAGAATGAAACGATAAGAACTAAGATCACTGCACCGATAATCGATGGAATGATCGCCATTCCTGCTAATGATGGTCCCCATGAACCTAGCAATGATTGTCCGATAGCAGAACCGATAAGACCTGCAGCGATATTTGCGATCCAGCCCATGCTGTTTCCTTTACCTGTTAACGCTCCTGCGATAACCCCAATAATTGCACCTACGATTAATGACCAAATTAAACCCATAATAAATTCCTCCTTAAATTATCTGTTATTGTATTATTGTACTCTGTTTTCTTGTGTTTCTTGTACTTTATCTTGAACCTTTTCTGTTCCGCGGCTCATAGCGTCTTTTGCTTTTTCTGTTTGTTGAGAAGCGAAGTTCCCAGTTGTTTTTGCAGCGCTTGTCACTTTATCTTGGACCGTTTCGCTGTCTTTTTCATATTCTTCTTTTGATTTGATATCCGTAACATTGATATTTACTTCGATCACGTCTAGATGAGTCATTTTTTCTACTTCATCGTGGATCACTTTTTTGATGTGTTCCGCAAGTTCTGGAATGTCGCGGCCGTATTCAACAACGATATCCATGTCTACTGCTACTTGTTTTTTCCCAACTTCTGTTTGGATACCAGCAGTAACATTGTCAGTATTGACTAATTTTTCAGCAACATTTGAGAAGAAGCCGCCGTTGACTGTCAATAATCCGTCAATTTGTTCTACTGCGTTACCAATGATTTTTTGGATTACTTTATCATCATAAGTAACGTCGCCTTTCACATGTTCATCTCCATGTTCAGGAGTGTTATGTGAATGTTCAGGTTGTTTAGGCGCATTGCCTTGAGGAGCATGTCCTGGTGTACCTGGAACGTTTGGTTTAGTTTCTTCTTTGTGATGTTCCACTGCGTTTGTCACATTTGGTACGACTGGATCTGGATGTGCAGATACAGGTGCTTTGTTTGTGTTTTTGTCTTGATTGTTGTTTGACATAATAGTTCCTCCTAATAGTTTATTTCATGTTGTTCAAGAACTCTTCAAGGATCCCCGTTTTATCTAAATAGAAACCTAACGCTGCTCCTAAAACTGTCAATACCACGATCAACAATGTTTTGAAGAAGCCGATAGAAACTAATAGTACGGCTAGGATCAGACCTAACACCCCGAAAATAATCGGGAGTTTATATTGATCGAATAATTCTTTCATTTGGCTCCCTCCTATTCTACTCGAGAGTGGTTTGTCTCTCGTTCTTCGTTGTCTCTGTCAAAATGTGCATAATTGACATCAACATGGACTTTTTCATCTGTGCCCACTATTTCTTGCAATTCGCGGCGAATCTCTTCCATCAAGCTTCCTGTTTTACCCAAGATGGATGAGGTTCTAGTCAGTTTCCCTTTGACTTTGACTTTGATCTTGTTCTTTGTAGCGCGAACGTCGACTTTTGGTGTACCGACAAAGTCTTTTTCATTCAGTTTTGAACGAACAAAACCTTCGATGGCTTTTTTATCAAGTGATAGTGTACCCGCATCTTCTTTCAGAATAAAATTGCGTTTTATTCTTGGGTAGAAAATGAGTACCAGAATCACGATGACCAGCAACACGGCAAAAACGACTGCGGCCCAGAACAAATATTGCTGAAAATAATAATTGGTCAAAGAAAAATGTAGCAAGCGACCTTTTTTAAGACCGAATGGCATATCCATAAATGGTGTACTGATTAGCATCACTAACAATAAGACTGATAACAGTATCAACGATAAAATGATCCCGATTGTTTTTATTCCCCGATTCATAGCACCCCTCCTTTCTTCTTTCTGCTAAACAAAAGATGATTCAGCGATAACACTTTACAGACAACTTCTCCGTCTATTTTCCTGGATGGATTTTTTGGTCAGCTTTTTTCTTTTTGACCAACATAGGAATGAGAATAATCGTTGAAACCATCAACAGCTTCTTCAGTGTTTTATTCATCAGCTTCCCTCCTATAAGAATGACTTCGTAGTTTTACTGGATATAAGATAAGTGTGATTTACCAATAACCCCAGAAAATACGTTTCGACTTCGCCTTTATGAGATAAGTTCTCAGACATTTCTAAAACGAGTTTTCTGTTTTTCATCAACTCCTTTTTTTATATCAGTTGTTATCTACACTATCTACAATATTACAATAAATGAAAAAACAAAAATAATACGCTTATAAATATCTAATTTAAAGTAAGTAAATCAAAAGAAATAAAGCTGAAAAGTTGATATAACAGCATTTAAATCAAAAAAAATTTCAAAAATTTTTTTGAGCAATTTCGACCTTTTCTTACTTATAAAAACAAAAAAAGCCGCTTTATAACATAGAAAGCGGAATGAAAACAAGGACATATCATGAGAATAAACATTATTTTATTAGAAAATTCAGAGGATTTGGGAATGGGTTGGGAAATGAGTAAAAAACCGTTAAAATTGCCAACAATGGTCAATTTTAACGGAGATACAACTCACATATTTTTTTGTAAATCTGGAATTAATAATCTTTTAATTCAATGCATCGAATTTTCTAACTCAATCAAAAAATCCATTGGTTTTGTTTCTGTCACGCCAAAAGAGTAAGCTATTGCATCTAAAATACGCTCACTTGCTTTGCCATCACCATATGGGTTAGAGGCTTGAGACATTTTTTTATATTCTTCTTCGTTGGTTAACAAAAGAGAAGCTTCCTCATAAACTTTATCTTCATCTGTACCTACTAGTTTTAAAGTCCCCACTTCAATGCCTTCTGGTCTTTCTGTAGTATCCCTTAGCACTAATACGGGAACACCTAGCGATGGTGCCTCTTCTTGCACACCACCAGAATCAGACAAAATCATATAACTGTTATTCGAAAAATTTTGAAAATCGACAACATCCAAAGGTTCAATCAAATGTATTTGCTCAGAATGATTTAATGTTTCTTCTGCATTTTTTCTTACTTTTGGATTTTTGTGCATTGGAAAGACGACATGAACATCATCAAACTTTTCAATGAGTCTATTTATTGCTTTGAAAACATTTGTCATTGGCTGCCCTAAGTTTTCTCGACGATGCATGGTCACTAAAACGATCCTTTTTCCTGTCAAACTATCTAACAAGTGATCCGAATAACTTTCTTTGATTGTGTATTCCATTGCATCTATCGCTGTGTTTCCAGTGATAAATATTGCTTCTTCATCTCTTCCTTCTTTAAGAAGATTCGATTTACTCATAGCTGTAGGAGCAAAGTAAAAATCTGCTAACGTGTCCGTCAATTGCCGGTTCATCTCTTCTGGAAAAGGAGAGTATTTATCCCAAGTACGTAAACCAGCTTCTACATGTCCAATCTTTATTTGACGATAAAATCCTGCAATAGATGCTGCAAAAGTCGTTGTTGTATCACCGTGCACTAAGATGATATCTGGCTTAGCTTCTGCTAGTACACTATCTAGCTCCTTTATTACGCGACTCGTAATATCCGTCAACGTTTGCCCATCTTTCATGATATTCAAATCATAATCCGCTTGTAATCCAAAAATAGCCATCACTTGATCTAACATTTGACGGTGTTGTGCTGTAACTGTCACAATGGACTCGAAACGCGGGTCCTTTTCAATTGCTTTCATCAAAGGAGCCATTTTTATTGCTTCAGGACGGGTGCCGAAGATGGTCATGATTTTTATTTTTTTCATTTTTTACTCCTATAATTTGTAGGTGTCATCAATAAGGTTGTGTGTATCTAAAATTAATTTATTTTTCAACTTATCTAAGTTCTCTTTTAAGTGTGTATGTCCAACCATCAATACGATGATTTGAGAATCATCTAAAAACTCATCAAAATCCATCACTTGGTTGTCCATCACTTTTTCTTTGATCATTGGATCGAAAACTCTAAATGGTTCTGCAAAACTAGCTGTCATTTTTTCAAACAACTGCAAAGTTGGACTTTCTCTAATATCATCTACATCTTGCTTATACGTCAATCCATATATACCAATTTTGTTTCTGTTTGTAATATTATTCTCTTTCATTATCGTTGTAAGTCGCTCCAGAACCAAATCTGGCATTGATTCATTAATTTCCAAAGCTGTTGAAATCAATTGTGTCAAACGTGGATAATCACCGACTAGAAACCACGGATCAACCGGAATACAGTGTCCGCCAACTCCCGGTCCAGGACTCAAAATGTTTACGCGAGGGTGCATATTAGCAATCCGTATGATTTCATGCACATCTAACCCATCCTGTCGAGCAATTTTTGTTAATTCGTTTGCGTATGCAATATTAACCGCACGGAAAGTATTTTCCACAACTTTACTCATTTCTGCAGTGCGAATATCTGTGCAAACGATTTCTCCTTCACAAAAAGTTGAATAAACTTCCTTTACTTTTTCAGCAATTTCAGACTTATCTGCACCAATTGTCCGAGAATTAAATTGTAATTCTTTAATCATTTGCCCTGGCAATATTCTTTCAGGAGCGTGAACTAAATGAATGTCTTCTCCTAAAACTAGTCCAGCTTCTTTTACAAGTGGACGTACAAAACGATCAATCGTCCCTGGAGAAATTGTTGATTCGATCACTAGAATTGTCCCTTTTTTGCATACTTCTAGTATCTTTTTCGTAGCTGCAATAACATAAAATGGATCAATTTTTTTATCTGTTTTATCATACGGTGTAGGCACAGTGACGATATAAAAATCGGTAGAGACATATTCATTCTCAAAATTGATTCCTTCCGATAAAGCCTTATCAAACAGTTCTTGCAACCCTTTTTCTTCAAATGTCAATTGCTCTTCTTGAAGCTTTTTTATCAACTGCTGATTGTAGTCTGTTCCTATAACCTTATTTCCATTTGCTGCCAACATCAAAGCGGTCGGCAGTCCAATATAGCCTAAGCCAATTACGTTAATCATTTTTTATCCCCTTTGCTAAATCTATAAATTTTATAATAACCAAAACAATAAATTAATACGTATATAGAAGAAACTAAAATTAAGAAAGAAATGATTTCTAAATTCAACAATTTAGTCAATATGTAACTTATAATTGCTAAAAAAAGAAATGAACTTTGAAATAATAGTTCTATATTTTGTTTCTTCGCAATTAAAAATGCTGGCGTTAGTGAAGAAACTATTAATCTTATTGCGAACATCGGTGCTAAAATTTGAACATACGTCCCAGTGGTTTTCCATGCGGATCCAAAAACAATTTCAAATAACATAGGTCCTAAAAAAATAGCTCCGAATAAAAACATAACTGATATAGTCACTAAAATTATAGTATGCTTTCGTAAACTAGCCGTGAATTTCCCTTTGCTGTTCCATTCTTCAGCGGCATCTTTAAAAAAAACTTTTGAAAAATTTTGCGATATTACTGTTAGCGGCATACCTAGTATTCTGAATGCTAAAGAATAAAACCCAAAAATACTGGCTCCGAATAAACTATTAATAAAAAAGTTTAAGATGTTATAGGATAACGAGTTCACAAAATGTGCCGGTGCTGAATAAATAATCAATCCAATATTTTCTCTCACAAATTTAACTGTTGTTTTAACGTTTGGAATAGAAGAAAAAGATAATCTAAAATTACTGGCCCTAAACATTGTAAACGTCCCAGTAAAACTTCCAATTAATTGAGAAAAAAGCATACCAATTACATCAAAACTGAATAAACCAAAAATTATTAAGAAGAAATTCTGTATTACTGATTTTATTAAGTTAAATTTCCCTATAAGATTATAATTCGAATCACTATTTGACAACGAGACTCCAACATTATTTAGAGAGTTAAAAAAAAGTATAGCAAAAAGTAAAAAACTCCAAATAATTTCATGTGTACCTTTTAAATAGAACAAACTAAATAAAAACGTGACCATTGAGACTAACAAGCCAATAATCAATGAAACATAGACAGCTATTTCTCTTTTATTTTTATCAGTTATAATTAAGGTATTAATTTTTAAATTACTCACCGGTAACACTAGAGATACTATTGAAATTATAAGCGTATAATTACCTAGCTGTTCTGGAGTATAAATTCTTGTTGTCAAAGGTGAAACAAGAATTATTACTACCTGAGCCAATATAGATCCAAATGTAATTTTGTAAAAATCGGTTTTTTTCAATTTTTTAAACATTTTTCCGCCACCCTGTTGACTTAATAAAATTGTAAATAAGGAAAGCAATAATCAACCCTACACTGCCATTTAAAGCCTCCGCTATAAAACCCTGACTTCCACCTCTGGGAATTTTTATAAAAGAAATTGCTAAATAAATAAGCCAAAATCTCAATGTAGGATATTTTTTATACAAAGTGAATAGGATAGCAGAAAAACTTCCTAGAAAAACAGCATGTATCCAGAAAAAATGAGTGCCATATATCATAAGAGATTCTCCAACAAGAGAAGGGAGCTGTATTGAGTATAAATGATCTCCCTGCCGCATTCCTGTCACTTGATACGTAAAGATTTCATTAATCGATAAGGTAGGTTTTAATGGGAATATTTTAGTGGGAATTATCAAGAAGACTAACCATAATAAATATAAAAATGGTGAAATCAAATTTTTCATATTTATTATCTGATTATAGTACATTGGATAAAAACCTTCCGAAGCAAGTAATGTGTTCACATATTCAAAGTAACTACTTTGCGTTGCTAAACCTCCAATTCTACTTTCTTGATAATGTACAAAAAACGGTACACTTAAAATTAATCCTCCGAGAATGATAATGAAGAAAAATATTCGATATTTCTTAAAACTTTTTACCGTCATTAACATAGTGATAAACAAGCATATATACCCTACCATCTCATTTCTAGATAAGTAGCCAAACTCTAAAAATTTTAAGTAAGTATACAGAAAATATAGTATTATCCACTGATAGTTTTTATTTAAATCAATGCATTTTTTTATATAAATAAAAAAGAAAGGCAATAATAGTAATTGTATTGTTTTTCCAATGTATAAAATTGAATTAGTGTTAGAAATCAATCTATTTAAAAATAATTGTTGTGTACTTGGCGTTGGGGGCTTAATTAAGTCGATTAATCTGAGATTTGGAAACATAAGTGGTAAAATTAAAGTCAGAAAAAAAGTCAGAATAATAATTTTTAAAATTTTTTCATTTCTAATAAATTTGTCAAAATTAAAAGTATTTACATTGATACTATTTTTTTTTATTGTCAAATTAGTTGTTAAAATATATGAAAAGTTTATACAAACTAAAAAAACAAAAAAATATAAGTAAAAATCCTTTTTAATATAACTTCCTGCAATACCATAACCTGAATATATAAATAGACTAATGTTAAAAAAAAGTATAAAAAATCTATCAAAATTACTTTTCTGAATTATAAAAGAGATTACAGTTATGATAATTGTTATCAAGCTTGAAAAAAATAACCAATTATTTTCAATATTCCCTACCATAGTATCATTCCTCGATTACTTTCCTAATTCTTTCATGTACTTCTGCCATATTATGTTCATCTAAAAAATCATTAATGCTCTGTTGAATTTGTTGGTGTCTATCTTTAATAATATCTGATAGTTCGCTAATATTATTATCTATCTTTAAGCAAAAAGCATATTTTTGTGACATTTTTTCTAACGTTGGATTATCATAAAATATAAATGGTTTTTTCCTGCTAGCATATTCAAAAATTTTATTTGAAGCAAAATACTTATTGTTCCAATTAGTTGAAGGATATTGAATTATACCAGCATCAATATATCCTACTATTTCGTAAAGTTGTTCGTAAGGTACTGTATCGAGCAAAAGAACTTTTTCATTATCTCCATATAAGTTTTCGATTTCTTTCTTCTGGTCTCCTTTTCCTACAACAAGAATTGAATCTTCGCTTTTTTCTATTATATCCTTGACAAATTTTAAAATATTTCGTTCCTTACTCAACACGCCAGTATATCCATATAAGAAATTTGAATTTTCTTTAAATTTTTTTATTACACTTAAAGTAGCGGAATCCAATTTTTGTGTGGAATTTTTTAATATAGAAATGTTTTCTATTACTATTGGCATTTTTTTCAAGTGATAATATTGCTTCATAATTTCTGCTCTATCTTCTGACGCTGCTATTACATTAACCTTATTTATTATTTTTTTTTCAAAGAAAATAAAGAACATTTCACGTTTTGTATATTTAATCTTAGGATCATTAATCAATAGTTCATGAGCATCATAAATTATTTTTTTCTTCCTTTTCAAGTAGCACAGAATAAATAGAATAGGCAGACTATAATAATCATGTCCATAAAATACATCAGCTTTACTTGCGATTAGTTGTTTTACAACAAAGAATAAGTATTTAAAATAATTCATTTTTTTATCATCACTGCCAGTTGAGATGTTAATTACTTTTTTATAAATATGAAATTTTTCTTCACTTCCATAAGAGTAAATCTTAATTTGATTTTCGTTTGCTAAAGCGTCTATACTTCTTTTGACTCTTGCATCAGTACTTAAATTATTGAAAACAAACATTTCAATTTTTGACATTTTATTACCTTAACCTTTCAATCACTATATATAACTACTTTAAACCACTCTTTTATTTTTAATCCCGTCTAAAAATATCTCTCGTATAGACTTTTTCTTGAACATCCACCAGATGACTTTCCATACGATTCGAAACGATTACATCTGCCATGTTTTTGAATTCTTCAAAATCTTTGATTACTCGTGAATGAAAGAATTCTTCAGCATCCAGTGTTGGTTCATAAACCACAACTTCAATTCCTTTTGCTTTGATTCGCTTCATAATCCCTTGAATAGATGAATATCGAAAGTTATCGGAGTTTGCTTTCATCGTTAAACGATAGATACCTACTATTTCTGGATTTTTAGCTAAGATTTGTTCTGCAATGAAATCTTTTCTTGTTGTATTTGCTTCCACAATCGCACCAATTATATTACTTGGAACTTCCTCATAATTCGCTCTTAGCTGTTTCGTATCTTTAGGTAAACAATATCCCCCGTAGCCAAAAGAAGGATTGTTATAATGCGAACCGATTCGTGGATCTAAACCTACTCCTTCGATAATTTGTTTTGTATTTAAGCCTCGAGATTCAGCGTAAGTATCCAACTCATTGAAGTAGGCCACCCGTAACGCAAGATAGGTGTTTGAAAACAATTTGATTGCTTCTGCTTCAGTAGCATGAGTCAATAAAACTGATACGTCTTGATCCAAAGCATTTCGCTTAAACATATCTGCAATTTCTTGCCCGCGATCAGTACATTCTCCTACTACGATTCGAGATGGATAAAGGTTATCATATAAAGCTCTTCCTTCACGCAGAAATTCCGGAGAGAAAATGATATTTTCTGTTTTAAATTTTTCTTTTACGTCTGCTGTATATCCCACTGGTACTGTAGATTTTATAATGAATGTCGCATCAGGTCGGATAGCTAATGCTTTTTCAATAACATCTTCCACTGTGGCAGTATTAAAGTAATTTTTCTTTTCATCGTAATCCGTTGGTGTCGCGACAATCAAGTAATCTCCAAATAAAACTGCCTCTTCAAAATCTTTAGTGAATGCTACATTCAAATCATCTCGTTCAAGAAATTCATGGATTTCTTTATCTTCTAGAGGTGACTTCTTATTTTGCAGCATGTCGATTTTTTCTTCGACAATATCATATGCTTTGACATTTTCATGCTGACCAAGTAACAAAGCGTTCGCTAAGCCAACGTAGCCGAGGCCAAATACTGAAATATTCATAATTAAGTATACTCTCCATAACGTTATTTATTATTCACTTGTCCAGTACATACTATAAACCAAAAAAAGAAACTTGAAATATTGACGATACTTTGCATACCACTTTCAAACAAATAATAGATTAGATAAACACAAATTACAGCTGTTTTATACTTATCAAATTTTGTAGTTACATTTTTATTAGTAATGAAAATGTAATAAAGAATTATTTTTTAGCTGTACCTATAGATGTAGAAAACTATTTCTGGCCGTTATTCATTATCTTTTCGAGTTTCAAAGAAATTTCATCTCTTAGAATCGAGAAATCAATTCTGGATTTCATAAACGCTCTTATGTTATTTTGCATTACTTGATATTCTTCATTAGACATATTATATAAGGCTTTGACTGCTTTTCTAAATTCCTCTATATTTTCTAAAGAACAAACATATCCTTCTTTTCCATTTTCTATATCATTCCACGGTGTTTTGTCACTAATG
Source organism: Enterococcus faecalis 13-SD-W-01 (assembly GCA_000415185.1). Lineage (GTDB taxonomy): Bacteria > Bacillota > Bacilli > Lactobacillales > Enterococcaceae > Enterococcus_B > Enterococcus_B faecalis_A. The sequence goes on along the minus strand of KE351646.1, from coordinate 170,850 downwards.
ATAACTGGGCAGCCATTTGACAAAGATTCTGAAATAACGTGTCCGTAATTTTCACTTTTCGTAGGAAATAAGAAAGCATCATACTTCTTAAATACACCATCAACATCTTCATGATTTACATTTCCTTTATAATTCACCTCTATATTAGCAGGCAAAGCAGATATTTTTTTTTGACAAACGTCCCAATAATTTTTATCTTCTATAGGACCAAAAATATCTAAAGATACATTTTCTTCAAGTGTATTTAAAATTTCAATTGCATAATCTAAATTTTTTTTTGGAACAATTCGAGATAAAAAGACCAAATTTAAATTTTTTTCGTGTTTATTCTTCTTGTTATTCACTTTGCTTGGACTAGGGATATTGGTAAATAACACTGTATTATTTGAGGGAAACAAACTTTTTAAAACCGAGTCTTCTTCATTACTTGTTGATTGAAAATGAATATTTTTATGGAATATATTACCTAATTTAAAAGCATTTATATAAACACTTTTTTTCATACTTTTATTACTTCTAGCTCCGTCTAGCAACTGTCCTCTAGGCGCAATTAGTAACGGTATAGTAAAGTTTGTATAAAAAACCGAGCCTATTAATTTATAATCAAAAAAACTATTTATATATATTAAATCTGGTTTTATTTCCTTGATTACACTATCCATAATTTTAGAAAAACTTTTTTTTCTATTTACATAGAGAACTTTCGCTTCTGGCCTTGTATTCCATCCCTCATTGATGCCAACCAACCGTTCATTTTCATTAAGATCATTGTCACGCGTGACAATATAGAAAGAATATTTATCTTTTAACAGCTCACAGAAGTTTAGGATACTGACTGGCGGCCCTCCATATTTTTGTGCAGGAAAATACCCCTCAGCAAGTATTACTATTTTTTTCTTCACTTATCCCACACCACCCGATTCACATAGTCGGTATAGGATAGGATAATACGCAAAACTTTTTCCGAAACATTTGGCATAGAGTAGTCTGCTACGTGACGCAAAATATCTTTTTCTTGTGTTTCCAATATTTCTAGTCCTTGCATGATCCGCTCTTTTTCTAGTCCAACCATCATCACACTGGCTTCTTCCATTGCTTCCGGGCGTTCATGCGCTTGTCTGATATTTAGTGCCTTGAAATCCAAGATTGAGGATTCTTCACTGATTGTCCCGCTATCACTTAGTACCGCTTTAGCACGGATCTGCAGTTTATTGTAATCATTAAATCCCATAGGTTTCATCGTTTGGATCAACTCGTGGAACTTGATTCCTTTTGATTCAATCATTTTCATCGTACGCGGATGTGTGCTAACAATAATCGGTAGTTGATAGGTTTCAGCAATTGCATTTAAACTATCTACTAGATTTAAGAAATTGTTTTCTGAACTGATATTTTCTTCACGATGAGCGGAGACCACAAAATAATGACCTTCTTTTAACTCTAATCGATCAAGGATATCTGACTGTTGGATGTCTTCTTTTCTTGAGTTCAATACTTCAAACATTGGGCTGCCTGTTTTGATGACACGATCTGCAGGTAATCCTTCGCGTAAAAGATATTCTCTCGCAATGTCACTGTATGTCAAATTGATATCGGCTGTATGGTCAACGATTTTACGATTCGTTTCTTCTGGGACACGCTGATCAAAACAACGATTGCCAGCTTCCATATGAAAAATAGGAATATGGCGGCGTTTCGCTGCAATCGCACATAAACAACTGTTGGTATCGCCTAATACTAAAAATGCATCCGGCTTTACTTCTTCCAAAATAGGATCGATCTTGATCAAAATATTCCCAACAGTCTCTATTGCTGTACCTGTTGCGGCATTTAAAAAGTAGTCTGGTTTCTTCAACTTGAAATCTTCAAAAAATACTTCATTTAGTTCGTAGTCATAGTTTTGTCCTGTATGTACCAATACATGGTCAATAGCTTCTGAACTTTCTAAACGGTTGATTACGGCAGATAAACGAATGATTTCTGGCCGCGTACCTACCACTGTCATCACTTTTAATTTTTTCATTGATTAGACCTCCACATAATAAGTATCCGGATGTTCTGGATCAAATGGTTCATTGACCCACATCACAGTTACCATGTCTGTTGTTCCTAGATTTTCAATATTGTGCGTATACCCCACTGGAATATCTACTACTTCCAATTTTTCTCCAGAAACAAAATACTCAATTACTTCACTTGAATCGATTTTTCTAAAACGGATAACACCTTGCCCGCTTACCACTAAAAACTTCTCATTTTTTGTGTGATGCCAGTGATTTCCTTTTGTGATTCCTGGTTTTGAGATATTGATGGATACTTGTCCGCGATCTTTTGTTCGTAAAAATTCAGTAAACGATCCACGATCATCCACATTCATTTTTAGAAAATAAGAAAAATCATCTTCTGGCAGGAAACTCAAATATGTGCTGTATAGATTTTTTTCTACTCTTCTAGCAAGATTTGGTACACTCAAATCTGTTCGGCTGTTTTTAAAAGAAGTAATCAGTTCTTTTAGTTCACCAATCGTCACTTCATCTGTTTCTCGAACTGCACAATAGCCATTTTCCATATAAGGTTTACCATCCAAACAATGAAGTAATTCTTTTACTACATCATCGATATAACAAAGTTCAACGGCTGCATTTGGATCATTGACTGTGACTTCTTCATTTCTTGCGATTTTATAACAGAATGTTGCTACTACCGTATTGTAATTTGGACGTGACCATTTTCCGTATAAATTTGCAAAACGATAAATATAAACAGGTGCTCCAGTTTCCTCTTGATAGGCTTTCAAGAGTTCTTCACCAGCTTTTTTACTTTTTCCATAGGAATTTTCGAGTGCTGCTTGGATAGAAGAAGAAATCATCACAGGACAAGTATTTCGATGCTCTTTTAATTTTGAAAGCAATTCTGAAGTGAAACCAAAATTCCCCTCCATGAATTCCGCCTCATTTTTTGGTCGGTTTACACCAGCTAAATGAAAAACAAAATCTGCTTTTTTACAATATTCATCTAATAAATCCTTTGGTGTATCTATGTCAAAACTGAAAATATCTGTGTAGCCTTCATTTTTTAATTCAGCAATCAGATTTTTCCCAACAAAGCCGTTTGCTCCAGTCACTAAGATATTCATTTGTTTTGCCACTCTTTCAATTCTTTTTTCACGTAATCTAATTCAAGAAGTCTATCCTTGATTTGCTCAATAGATAAACGTTGCGTATTGTCTGAATTGTATTCTCCTTCTTGTGTTAATTCCTTACTACCTTCCACAAAATATTTATCATAATTCAGATCACGCGTGTCTGCAGGAACGCGATAAAAGTCGCCCATATCTTGAGCTACTAAATATTCTTCTTTCGTTAATAATGTTTCATATTGCTTTTCTCCATGACGCGTGCCAATCACATGAATTTCATTTTCTGCCTGAAATAGTTCTTTCACTGCTTGGGCTAAATCCCCCACCGTCGAAGCGGGCGATTTTTGTACCATGATATCTCCTGCTTTTGCATTCTGGAAGGCAAAAATAACTAATTCTACAGCTTCTTCTAAACTCATCAAGAAACGTGTCATCTCAGGATCTGTCACAGTTAAAGGTTTGTTCGCTTTGATTTGATCAATAAAAAGCGGGATGACTGATCCGCGAGAAGCCATTACATTTCCGTAACGAGTGCCGCATATCGTCGTGCGTTCTTCTGACACAGTTTTCGCTTTTGCAACAAACACTTTTTCCATCATCGCTTTAGAAATGCCCATCGCATTGATAGGATAAGCTGCTTTATCTGTTGATAAGCAAATCACTTTTTGGATATCCATTTCGATGGCAGCTGTCAGAACGTTGTCGGTACCCAAAATGTTTGTTTTTACAGCCTCCATGGGGAAGAACTCACAAGAAGGTACTTGCTTAAGTGCAGCTGCATGAAACACATAATCCACGCCATACATCGCATTTTTCACACTATTAATATCACGAACATCGCCAATGTAAAATTTCAATTTATCGTTATTGTATTTTTTTCGCATATCGTCTTGTTTTTTCTCGTCCCGTGAAAAAATGCGGATCTCTTTAATATCAGAATCTAAAAATCGTTTCATTACTGCGTTACCAAAGGAGCCAGTTCCGCCAGTGATTAATAATACTTTATCTTTGAACATGATTTGTTCTCCTTTTTATCATTTAAAATGCTTCATGATTGTAGTGTAGCTTTTTTCTACATCAAAATTATTTTTCAAATAAATAAATGCATTTTCCCCTAAAATATTTCTAGTATTCTTGTCTTTCAGCTTTTCTATATTATCTATAAATTTTCTTAAATCTCCATGTTCAGAACAATATCCAAATTGTCCCTCCGCTATCATTTCTTTCAAATCCGTAGATTTGTCTACCGCGGCTAAAATAGGTTTTTTTGATTCCATATACCCTAATATTCGAGAAGGAATATTTGGGATCGTAAATTTTTTGTCTAAAAATACTAAACCTGCATCTGCAATAGATTCTACTTTTTTATACTCGTTTTTAGGCAACCCATTTAGCAATAATGTATTTTTTATATAATTAGAACTTAGATATTTTTTTATTCGTTCATATTCTGTTCCCGAGCCAATTATCAATAAAAAGAAATCGTGTTTTTTCTCTAGGTTTTCTATTATTTCTAAAAGGAAATCAATCCCCTGAGGCTTTCCTAAATTTCCGCCATACAACATTACTATCTTGTCTTCAGGAATACCATACACTTTACCTATTTCTTTTCTAGTGACTTGATTATCAATTTTACGTTGATCGACTCTAATAGAATTAGGGTTTACTTCCACAATTTTTTTCTTATCAAATTCATTATGATCGAGTATATATTGAGAATTTTTTTCTGACATTGTTCCTATATAGTCAGATACTTCGTATAACGAAGCTTCTTTTTTTCTAAAATATTTATAAATTAAACTTTTTTTCGAGATTTGGTCCAGATCAACTGCATTTTGTGGAAATATATCTTTCAACAAAAGATAGCTTTTGCAGTTATCTCTTTTCTTTATAAAATCTACCACTTTAGCAAATGTCACTGGCGGGGTAGAATAAATCACTAAATCAAATTTTATATCTGAAAAGTAGTTCTTGATTCCATTTATAAATTGCTTTTCTATCTGTATTGTAGAAATACCTTTTTCTAATAAATTAGTTTTTTGAATATTTCCTATTTTTAATTTTAAAATTTTACATTTATCATTGATTTCGATTAAGTGAGTTTTTGTATTTTTTTTTCTTTCAACTGGAGATATGATTGAAACATTGTGTTTGTTTTTTACAAATTCAGACAGCAAATCAGTATAAATGTTGCTTTCCTCTAAATTTTCGAAGTCTAAAAGAGTAAGAAATAGAACGTTCAATGACATAATGCAATTAACTCCCTTTAAATTTTTCTGGTGTACTGTTGGTGACTGCATCGATGTTTTCTTTCATAACTACTTTTCCGCACGTTTTAACTATAATCGCTATATCACCAAGAAAGCTTATCTCGTCTGCATACTGGATATCCAACTCAAATTTTTCTTCCCAGCTAATCGCATTTCTTCCGTTAACTTGAGCTAATCCGGTCAATCCAGGTCTCACGTTGTGTCTTTTTCTCTGTTCCTCACTGTAGAGTGGTAAATATTCCACTAGTAATGGGCGAGGACCAACAATCGACATATCTCCTTTTAAAATATTCCATAGTTCAGGCAGTTCATCTAAACTGGTTGCTCTAAGCATTTTACCGAACTTTGTTAAGCGAATATCATCAGGCAAATAATTTCCATTTTGATCCCTTTCATCAGTCATTGTTCGAAATTTATACATAGAAAAAATTTTTTCATTTTTGCCAGGACGCTCTTGTTTAAAAATAACAGGAGAACCCAGCCTGGTTTTTACTAGTATTGCGACAATCAAAAAAACCGGCGATAGGATAATAAGAGCAATTCCTGATAATAAAATATCTAGTGCTCTTTTTCCAATAAGTTGATAAAACGTTTTTTTACGCATGATTGATCACTCTCTTAATTGTGGTTACTACTCGATTCAAGTCTTCATCGGACATTTTTGTGTCTGAAGGCAAACAAACACCTGTTTCGAATAAAGTCTCTGCAACATTATCACCAACATAATCATATTGCTTGAAAATGGGTTGCAGATGCATTGGTTTCCATACGGGCCGCGCTTCTATATTATCTTTGTCTAGCTCATCAATAAGGAAAGTAGAATCAACTCCATCAACTGTTATTACACTTAACCAATAATTAGGCTCATTCCAACTATTTTCCGGCATAAATTGGATATTTGACAGATTTGATAGTTCTTTTTTATAAAAGTCGTAAATATAGCGTTTCTTTTCAATTCTATCTTTCAAAACTTTGAGTTGACCACGTCCAATACCAGCAACGATATTGCTCATACGATAATTGTAACCAACCTCATTATGCTGATAATGACGTGCATTCTCACGGGATTGGGTAGACCAAAATTTTGCTTTTTCTATTTTTTCTTTGTTTTCAGAAACTAGCATTCCTCCGCCTGATGTGGTAATGATTTTATTTCCATTAAAAGAAAAAATCCCATATTCGCCAAATGTACCAGTAAATTTTCCTTTATATGTAGTTCCTAAAGATTCGGCAGCATCTTCTATCAAAGTCACACCATACTCATCACATATTTTCGTTATTTCATCTAAATCAGCTGATAAACCATACAAGTGCACCACTAAAACAGCTTTTGCCTGAGGATATTTTTCTAAAGCTCCTCTTAAATGACTTGGACTCATATTCCAAGTCTCATAATCACTATCTACGAATACGGGTACAGCATTTTGATAAATAACTGGATTCACTGTGGCAGAAAAAGTCAAGGATTGGCAAATCACTACATCATCTTTACCAACTCCCGCTGCTTTTAATGCTAAATGTATAGCAGCAGTTCCTGAAGAAAGTGCTGCAGCATGACCTGCTCCAACATATTCTGCTAATTCCTCTTCAAAACCATTGACATTCATACCCAAAGGAGCCACCCAATTTGTATCAAAAGCTTCTTTTACGTACGCTTGTTCATAACCTTCTTCACTCATATGAGGAGAAGCTAATAATATTCTTTTTTTATCCAATTTAATCCCATCTTTCTATGATTCTGGCAGGTACACCCACATTTTTAGTATGACTTTTGATATCTCTAATCACTACGCTTCCTGCACCTATGATATTTCCATTGCCAATAGTTATATTTTGTATGATTTTAGTTCCGACACCTATTTGGTTTTTGTTACCTAAAACAACTTTCCCAGAAAGGTTTACATTAGGAAAAATAGAATTATAATCACCTATTTTGGCATCATGTCCAATAGTAGAACTGATATTGATCATATTAAAATTTCCTAGAACTATATCAGCTGTATAAGAGGTATACGGCATTAAAATATTTCCGATACCTAACTGAATATTTATTCCTATCAATGCACTAGGCGCAATTAAATTCGGAAAAGTCAAATTAGTATTTCCTTTTAACGCTTGATATATTTTCTCTTTTATATCAGGCAAGGCAATCCCCATAAATACAGCAGTTTTCTTGTCTATATTCATTAGAGATTCTATATTTCCTAAAACAGGTTTGCCTACTACTTTATCACCTTGTATGTTTGGCTCATCATCAACGAAACCAATCAGTTCGTATTCAGGGAAACTTTGCAGTAAAAAAGCAATTTCTTTGCCAAACCCACCTGCGCCTACAATAATTGTATTCACTTTACTCCCCCTACTTATTCGAAGCATTCGCAAAAGCGACGATATCTTTGGCTAACTGCTTGTCATCTTGCGGCAAGCTATCAACAAATTCCATTACGGTCTTCATCGAATACCCTTTGATGTTCCCTACAAAGATTTTTTCGTAAACTGCTTCATCATTTCTTTCTTTATCCAGTAATAATTCTTCGTATAGTTTTTCGCCTGGGCGAATCCCTGTTTCAACAATTTCGATTTCATCTTCGCTATAGCCGCTCAAACGAATCATATTTTTGGCCAGATCCACGATTTTCACGGGTTCACTCATGTCTAAAACAAAGATTTCGCCACCTTTTGCTAACGCTCCTGATTGAATCACTAATCGGCTTGCTTCAGGAATCGTCATGAAATAGCGGGTCATGCGAAAATCAGTGATTGTCACTGGTCCGCCTTTTGCAATTTGTTCGCGAAAGACTGGGATCACACTGCCTCGAGAACCAAGAACATTCCCGAAACGCACTGCTGAAAACTTCGTGCATCCTTCTTCATTCAATCCTGTCACGATCATTTCAGCGATTCGTTTTGTTGAGCCCATGACATTTGGCGGATTGTTGGCTTTATCTGTCGAGACCATGACGAAATTCTTGACCTTAGCTGCTTTCGCTGCTTCTGCCACATTTTTTGTTCCAAAAATATTGTTTTTGACTGCTTCTTTTGGATTGCATTCCATCAATGGAACATGCTTGTGAGCCGCTGCATGATAGACGATGTCTGGCTGATGCTGCGCCATGATCTCATGGATTTTCTTTCGATCTTGGATATCCGCAATAATCGGTACGATTTCTGTTCGTTTCTTTTTGTCATTTATACGCAACTCGCGATCAATGAGATAAATCGAATTTTCTCCATGCCCTAACAACAATAACTTTGCAGGACAAAACTGAATGATTTGACGACAGATTTCTGAACCTATCGAACCCCCAGCTCCTGTGACAAGAATTACTTTTCCTGTAATTTGGTCTTGGATTGATTCGATATCCAGCTCTACTTCGTCTCTTCCTAACAAATCGACCACATCGATTTTTTTCAACTTAGACACGCTGGTTTTTCTCGAAGCAAGTTCTTCCATGGAAGGCATCGTGTTGACTTTCACACGAGAAGATTCTACTAGTTCAAATATTTTGCGTAATTTTTTTCGCGATAAGGAAGGAATGGCAATAGTAACCATCTCGACATCATATTTTTGAATCAATTCAGGCAAATCTTTTAACATCCCTAATACTTTTTTACCTGAAAGATAGATATTCTGTTTGTTAGGATCATCATCGACAAATCCCACTACACGAATACTTTGAGCTGTTTTAGATCCTATAAAACTGTTATATAAAATCCGGCCGCCTTCACCAGCACCAACAATGATTGTATTTTTAGCTGATTCGACAGATAAAAATCTTCTGTTTTTTCTTTCAACATAAATCCGCCAAACCAAACGACTGCCTATGATCAATAATAATGAAAGAAGATAAATGAATGTTACTAAGCGTAGACTGTAACGTTCATTGAAAAAAGATAAAACAATAATACTTGAACCTGCGCTTGCGGTTAGAGAGCTGAAAATCGCAATCATCTCTCTTAAATTTGTATAGCGGTTGATCCTAGTAAATACTTTGAATAGACTGCCATAAAATAAGTAGAAACCAACAGATAAACCTGCCGAAACAAAAACAAGATTTCTTGGTATACCGACAAATGGTTTCATGAACTCTACAGCTTCTATATTGGCTGCAATCAATAATAAACTATCCACCAAAATCAAGGTAATGATCTTTCTTCTCCTTGTTAATACAAACACCCTATATTCCCCCTAAAATAACCCAAACTTCTTCTTTACTTCTGTATACTCTGGATAAGCAACCTCATCCCCGTTGATTAAATCCTTTGCTACTTGTTTCATCTGCGCTACTTTTTCCTGTCCAAAATCTTTGGCTATCTGCTCATAGCATTCTTTGAGATAAAAAGTGCGTTTAGATACACCATGGGCATCAGACGCAGCCATTTGGACAAGATTATGTTTGACCATCGTTTTGGCTGTTTTTTGGATATCTTTGCCAAAAACACCCATGTAACTAGGGGCAGTTAGCTGGGCAAGACACCCCATATCAAGGAAGGGCAATAAATGATTGGGATTTTTTCTGAAGTGTGCATTGCGCTCTGGGTGAACGATGACAGGTCTCTTTCCCATTTTCAGTAATTCAAAAAAAAGCTGCTCTGTATATAACGGTACTTCGAGTGTCGGAAATTCAATCAATAAATAAGTATCATCTAGGTCTGTAAATAAGATTTCATCTCGACGAATGTCTTCGATCAAATCGCCCGTGATTCTTATTTCTTGTCCTTCTAATAACGTTATCGGCAATTGCCGCTTTTCTAATTCAGATTGCAAAAAAGAGACCAGAGAAATCACTTCCGACTTTTCATTTCGATACTTCCCATTGTTGTGATGGGGCGTACACAGAATATGTGTGATGCCCTGGCTAATCGCTTTTTCAGCCATATCGATACTTGCTTCTAGTGTTTCTGCGCCATCATCGATCCCTGGTAAAATATGACAATGTAAATCAATCATTTCTCTCGTCTCCTGTGCTTTATTCTCCGTAGTAATATCCTGCATCTTTGCTGTGTTCTGCTCCGTTATACACAACGCCAAGGACTTTTGCTTGAGCCATGTCCAACAATTCTTTTGCTTTTGTCAATGACTCTTTACGTGACGTGTGTTCGCGTACTACTAATAACGTACCGTCTGTTTTTGAAGCCATGATTTGGGCATCAGTCACTGCAACAACTGGCGGCATATCAAAAATGATAACATCATAAAGGTCTTTTGCTTCTGCTAGAAGCTGATTCATTCTTGGTGAATTCAGCAACTCTGATGGATTTGGCGGTTTAGGTCCGCTAGGCAAAACAGAAAGATTCTCGATTGGTGTTTTCTGTACTTCATCTGCGATATTCCCTGCTGTGCTGAGGATCGTACTCAAGCCGCTGATATTGGTCAATTTAAACGTTTTATATAAAACGGGTTTCCGCAAATCAGCATCTACTAATAAAACGCGTTGGCCAGATTGGGCAAATACCACAGCCATATTCGCTGCTGTTGTTGATTTTCCTTCTCCTGGTCCAGAGGAAGTAACAACGATTGTTTTGATTTGCTGACCGCCTGGCGAAGCAAATTGGATATTTGTTCGGATGGTACGGTACTGTTCAGCTACCGGTGACGAAGGGTTTGTCAATGTAATCAAGCTGACTGCTTGTGTTTGTGGTGTTTTTTGTTTGTGTGCCATTTTTCTTCCTCCTAGACTCTTGAACGGTTTCTGCGTGAAGGGCCATTTTTTTCATTTGCTGCTTCAGAATGTACAGGCGCAGGTCCTTTTTTGCGAATGCCAGCATTTAATTCTTTTGCTGACATTTCAGGAACAGTTCCTAAAACCGGGAAGCCTAATGTTTCGGTTACGAATTTTTCATCCTTCACTGTTCGGTCAAGTAATTCCATCAAGAATGCAATCCCAATACCGACCATCATGCCTAAGATCAAACCAATTACTAAGTTCAATTTGTTATTTGGAGAAACAGGTGTTGTATTCGCAACAGCACTTGAAATGATGGAGATTTTGTCAACATTCATCACATCTTTGGCATTTTCTTGAAAGACTTGCGCTGTTGTATTGGCAACTTTCTGTGCCGTCACTGCATTCGTATCCGTTGCTTGGATAGAGAACATCTGTGAATTTTGAGACTGATTGACAGAAATAGCTTCTTTGATTTCTCCTGCTGTCATTTTCACATTGTCTTCTGTTTCCAAGCGATCTTTGACTTCATTTAAAACCAAGTCGCTGACGATCATATCTTTATACGTATTGATCATTTGCAAGTTCATATTGACGTCATTTGCATTTGTCGTATCTGACTGCGGCAAGGTCACGATCAGCTGTGCTTGTGAACTGTATTTGGGTGTTAAGATAAAGAATGTTGCCACCCCTGCGATTGCTAAGCCGGCAAACATTGAAATAAGGATGGTTACCAAATGTTTACGTAATGTTTCAAAAATTTCTTTTAAGCTGATTGTCTCTTCCATTTTTTCTCCACTTTCTTATTTATTCTCTAGATTCAATTGGTCTTTTAATTCTTTTTGTACACGTTCAAGCTCTTGATCGCTTACTCTTTGGTAGGAGATGCCGTCTTGCATAAATCCTTCTCCTTGCATTTGATCTTGTTTGATCGTGCCAAATGCATCACGGTAATCTAAAGCGATTTTTCGCATATCAGTAAAGCTCATATCGGTTCTCATATTTGTTTCCAAGGCATTTAAGACGGATTGATAGTTGCTGACACCATTTAGACTCAAAACTTTTCTCGCTATTCCTTCGACGATTTTCCGTTGACGTTCTTGCCTTCCGTAGTCCCCATTTGGATCTTCATAACGCATCCGGGAATATGCTAATGCTTGATCGCCATCTAATTTGATTTTTCCGATGGTGAAATCATAGCCGTCTTGTGAAAAAGTGATGTCATTGTTGACTTCGATACCGCCTACTGCATCAACCAGTTCTTTTAATCCTTTCATGTTGATGGATACATAATGATCAATTGGAATGTCTAAGTAATTTTGAACAGTATCCATCGCCATGGCGGCTCCGCCAAATGCATAGGCATGGTTGATTTTATCAGTCGTGTCATGACCAACAATATCGACATAGGTGTCTCGAGGAATGCTGACAATGGTTGTTTGTTTATCTTCTGGACTTACTGTAGCAACCATCATCGTGTCAGAACGGCCTTGATCCACGCGTTCTAAATCTCCTGTATCTATTCCCATCAATAAAACCGAAAATGATTCTTGTTTCGCTAAATCAACGGGTGTTGTTCTTGGCCCTTCTGTTCTTTCAACTGTTTGATAGGTTTCTTTGATTGAATTTGAGAGATCTAGATACAGTTTAGTTCCCACTCCAACAATTGCTAAAACCAGTACAATAACGATTCCTAAAATAATCAAAAATATTTTTTTCCCTCTTGATTTTCTTGTTCGCTTTGCCATTTTTCCCTCCGTTAACGAAACTCTTGTCCTTGCTTATCAATAACTCATCGTACCGTAGCCCATTTGTTGAGCAACTGTTTCTGCCATCGCTGTGTATTTTTCTTTTATTTTTTCGTTTCGGACTTGTTCGATTTGATTAAGTGCTGTCAGATATTGGTCATAAGTGGCCGAAGCAGTTACTTGATTCTCTTTTAATAGAGTATCGAATAGCTGGTCTAACTCTTTGACTTGTGCCACTTGTGCGTCAGCAAATTCTAAATATTGGATCATCGATGTTTTCCAAGCACTTTCCTTGAAAAAGTTCAAGTTTTCACGTATGTTGGCAATATCCTTGTTCGTTGTGTTTTCTTTAATGACGACATCATCTGCCGCTTGTTGCCAATTGGAGACATTTTCAGTAAAGAGTTGATTCACGGATTCTTGTACGTCTAATTTTGCTTCTGCATCTTTTAATTGATTCGATACAGTTTCTTTTGTTGTTTGGATAGCAGGAGCTTCTTGTGGAAGTTCTCATTGGTCGATGCCGTAGTCGTCTGCTGATAACTTGACAGAAGATAATCTGCTGGAAAGTCTAGCGGTCTCATCTTTTGTTATTTCTGGTTTCAGAAAAACTTTCTCTTTTGTAGTATATAAATTGTCTGCTTCTTGTGATAAAGAAGCCAACGTATCTTTTTGATCGAGGATGGCAGATTCTGCATATGCAATGCGTTGTTCGTGCTGTTTTTGGTTATTTATGTAATAGCCAAATCCACAAATCGCAACTGCGCCTAATCCTACCGCAGTAACAGCAAATGTTTTAACAAGCGGTTTCTCCATATATTCACTCCTAATAATTTATTATACATAAGTAAAAAATAAGTACTTTTTCATAACATAAAAATCATCCTCATTAAGCATAAATAAATCGACAAATTAAATAAATGACGTTCTTAAATATAATCATTAAAAGTTCCCTATATAATCTTACCATAAACTTCTTTTTTTATTAAAGAATTTCCCAATATAAGATTAAAACGAACAATAAAAAAATAACATTTTTTCGATTTCAAGTGTATAAATTCTTTTTTATCAACCATTTTTGTTTTTACACAAAAATATAAAATAACAATATTATTTATTAAAAAACATAACGATTTTTTCACAAAAAAACAAAAGCGAATGTTCCTCTCTTTGCAAAGGTTTTGTTATTCGATTCAAAAACAAGTCTTATTTAATAAAATACACATATTGTTATTTTTAACTTTTTTGTCCGATCAGCATTTTTGCTCAGACTAGAATAATACTAAATGAATTAAAGCAGCTGCCAAGTTTTCACTTCTAAAGTAAATAAATCGTCCTGTATTTTTGCACAAAAAAAAAGCCAAGATCCTTAACTGCAGGATCTTGACTTTTTGTGTTTATTCTTCTTCTTCAGTCATGAATGTATTGAACACTTCTTCGATCATGTCCCACTCTGCATCTGTTTCGATTTGTTGAAGTTCGCCTTCTGTGCCGTCTTCGTTCTCAACATATGCGTAAGCTTGAAGTTCAACTTCTTCGTCTTCTGGTACACCAGCTGGATAAAGAAGGACATAGTTGCGTCCAAATTCTTCTTGTCCGTCAACTGTCAACAAAATCTCATATAATGTTTCGTTGCCTTGATCGTCGACTAAAGTAATGTGTTCGTGATCATCATGGTTATGATCGTGTGAATGTTTATGTTCTGACATAGGAATTCCCCTTTTCATTTAAAATAGTTTTTTGCCAGCGCCGTCTAGATAATTTTGCAAAATCATGACTGCTGCTAATTTATCAATCACTTTTTTTCGTTTGCCGCGTGACGTATTGGCTTGTTCCACTAACATTCGCTCTGCTTGAACAGTCGTCAGCCGCTCATCTTGATACTCGACCGGTACATGGAAAAGTTCCTCCACTTGTTTGCCGTAAGCCATAGAAGCTTCTGCTCGCGGTCCAATTGAGTTATTCATATTTTTAGGAAGTCCAATGACAAATCTTTCTACTTCATACTGATCCGCTAATTCTTTGAGACGTTCAAAGCCGAAATTGCCTTTTTCTTCATCAATCGGAATAATTTCAATACCTTGTGCTGTCCAGCCGAATGGATCGCTGACAGCCACACCTACCGTCTTTGAGCCTACATCTAAGCCCATGATCCTCATAGATTTACTCCGTGGTTGGAAAGGTAATCCTTCACGATAACTTCCATGATCTCATCACGTTCATGACGGCGAATCAAATTTCTGGCATCACGATAACGAGGAATGTAGGCCGGGTCTCCAGAAAGCAAGTAGCCAACAATCTGATTGATTGGATTGTAGCCTTTTTCTTCTAAAGCCCGATAAACGATTGCCAATGTTTCACTTACTTCTTTTTTACGATTATCATCAAAATCAAAACGTACGGTTTCATCTGTAAAACCCATGATTCCACACCTCTTTCCCGTAAGGTAATCATTTTACCCTATACAGCTTCATTTTACTAGAATAAAGCAAAAACTACAAACAAATTCTTACATTTTCTTTGGAAGAAAATGGATTCTTTTTAAACCGCTCCCTTTCTAAAAATCCTACGTTTTCTCTTTTTATGTTATTTCTTTCTCTTTTTCTTCTTGGTTTGTAGTAGAATGAAAAAAACAACTACTGGAGAAGATGCTATGTCGGAAAGAGAACTGGATCTGCTGCTGGATACTTGTATGCTGGCAGGAAAAATCATGATGGAAAGCAATGCGGAGATGTATCGCGTAGAAGACACGATGAGCAGAATCGCACTTGCTTCTGGAAATTATCGTTTGGTCAGCTATGTGACACAAACGGGGTTATTCGTTGGTTTTGACCGCTCCTCGACGATTCGGATGGAACAAATCATGAATCGTTCGATCAATTTAGAAAAAGTCGTCAAAGTGAACGACCTTTCTCGCCGATATGTGGCAAAGGAACTCACTTTAACAGAATTGTACGAAGAATTGCAGAAAGTAGAAAAAGAAAGATTCTTTTTTCCGCTTTGGCTCCAGATTTTGAGCGCTGCAGTCAACAGCGGAACAATCATGGTTTTATTTGGCGGCAGCTTGCCTGATTTTCCAATCACCTTTTTGATTGGCGGCGCTGGATATGCGCTCTATGTCTACAGCTTGCGTTTTTTCCGAATCAAATTTCTATCTGAATTCATTGCTTCTTTTCTAATTGGATTTACGGCGATTGCAAGTGTGCATTTCGGACTGGGAAATAACCAGGATCTAATCATTATCGGATGTGTCATGCCGCTTGTTCCCGGGGTCCAGATCACGAATGCTGTTCGAGATCTGCTTGCTGGGCATTACGTCTCGGGCGTTTCTCGCGGAACAGAAGCCTTGATGACTGCTTCGATGATTGGTTTTGCCATCGCTTTTATCTTTCAAATCTTTTATTAAGGAGGAACATACATGGATATCTTGCTTCAATTTGCCTTTAGTTTCTTGGCAACCATGGCTTTTGCTGTAATCACTAACGTTCCTCGACGTGCGCTCATTTGGTGTGGTTTTTCTGGTGCAGCTGGATGGATGGTCTACTGGACAACGATGCAGCTGGGCGGCAGTGCCGTTTTCGGGACCTTGCTTGGTTCTTTGGGTGTCGCCTATGTCAGCAATCTTTTCTCAAAAAAATTCAAAATGCCTGTGACGATTTTTAACATTCCAGGAATGGTTCCCTTAGTTCCTGGCGGGCTTTCGTATCAAGCAATCCGAAATCTAGCTACAGAATCTTATGGAGAAGCAGCGAATGCCGCTGTCCAAGTCATCATGATTGCCGGTGCGATTGCTTTAGGATTGGTTTTATCAGAGGTATTCAATCATAATATACGCAGTTTTAAAGAAAAGCGCGACAGTATTTTTTCAAAAAGAAAAAAACGGACATTCAAGTAAAAATAAACCAGCACGCAGAAAATCTGTGTGCTGGTCTTTTGTTTATCTAAAAGGAACGATACACATATTGGTTTGCCGGTGCATCGATTTTTTTCGCCTGTTCTACTGCTACGGAAGGAACTTCTCGTTTGAACGGCGCATAATATTCTGTCTGGATAACGCCTTCGATATGGTACCATTGATCATTTTTCACCTGGATATTTTCCGGCAGATGGGTCAATAAACCGAATACCCCAGAATCGGCTACACAATGGATGATCCCAAAACGGAAAAGGAAAGTGTCTTTCGCTCCTTCAGTATCCGCCTGATAAATAAACCCGTCATATGAGATCTTTTTACCTAAAAATTCACTTGGGTAATTATAGATCAGTTCCATGATCTCCAAATAATTGTCATCTGTAATAGCAAGCGTCTTTTTATCCCCATATTTTTCTTTCAAGTCATCCATTTGGTCCAAATAATCTGATTTATTGTAATAAATGCTGGTATCTGGTTTCAAATATTGCGTCTGTATTTCTGGGTCGCCAACGGATTCTTTACTTACTGGAAAATTGAATCCCTTTGCCTCTACGATCGTTGTATCCAAACTAACCGTCGGAAACAATATCCCTACTATAATAGGAAATGACAGCAAAACGTAGGCAATCACTCGCTGATACGGTTTGTTCAATGAATGTTCGTGGCCTTCATGGTCATGATCTTCAGCATCATTTTTGACCCAATTGTATAACTGGACCAGCGCTAAAAGAAGAGACAGCCCCATCGATAATATAGCCAAATAACGATAATGGATATTGATATACTGATCTAATTTTCCGGAAACTTGAAGGTACATCATCAATTCAAAATAACCAGATAATATCAAAAAACGAATCATGCTGTTCCCCTCCTTAAATCAAAAATGCGTAGCCCATCACACTGACAGCAACGATCACAACAAAAGATACAACGAACCGAGTATTGAAATATCGTTTCATCATCAATAAGTTCTTGATATCTACCATCGGACCAAAAACCAAGAATGCCACAACTGGCGCTGTGCCAAACAAACTCATCAATGAAGAGCCGATAAAAGCATCTGCTTCAGAACATAACGACATCGTAAATGCAAGCACCAGCATAATAACGATAGCTAACAGTTTTGTTGAACCTAGCGTTAACATCACTCGTGTCGGCAAGTAGGTCTGCATACTTGCTGCAATCAGCCCACCGATAATCAAATAACGACCTGTATCAAAAAATTCATCCACCGCATGTGTCAATAAATGTCTGATTTGCTGGAAAACATTTCTTTTCTCCACATGCTCGTGAGAATGATGATGCGTGTGTTTATGAGAAGCCGCAGTTGTTGGAAGCTTCTCTTTCAATACAGATTCTTTTTGGAAATAAGCTAACCAAAGCCCAACGATCATCGCGATAACAAAACTGCCTAATACCCGTAAAAAAGCCATTTTGAATGAATTTCCAAAAGCGATAAATGTTGAAAAAATAACGATAGGATTAATAATAGGCGCCGTCAGCATAAAGGAGAATGCCGTATGGACAGGTACTCCTTTTTTGACAAATTGATGCACGATCGGCACGATCCCGCATTCGCAAGAAGGAAAGAAAAAGCCTAACACCGACCCCATCAATATAGATAAAACGCGATTTTTCGGCAGCCATTTCTGAACACGCTCGGGAGTCAAATAAACTTGCAGTGCGCCTGAGATGATACACCCCAGCAAAACAAACGGTAATGCTTCAATAACAATAGATAAAAAAATCGTACTCATTTGCAGTACAGAATCTGGAATAAAAGAAAACATGGATTCTCTCCTTACTACTCAACTTAAATTGCCAAATAAATATACGCTTTTTTCATAAAAAGTACAAGAGCACTTAGTTTTATTTATCTTTGTTTTATAGAATGGAAAGCAATTTGATTGACTTTTCCGTTTCCCCACACTACATTAGACAAGAAAAAGAAAGGAAGATCTGTATGAAAAAAACAACGAACTTACCTGAAGCTCTTACAGCAATCCAGGAGCAAAAGAATGTCCTTATTTACATATCAACGCAAAATTGTACAGTCTGCCATGCGGTTCTTCCAAAAGTAGAGAAAATGCTGGAAGCTTATGACATGCCTGCCTATCACTTCGATGCAACAGAAACACCAGAAGTTGCCAGCCGTTTTGAAGTGTTGACTGCTCCAGCCGTCCTAGTCTTTAATCAAGGAAAGGAAGTACTGCGGCAAGCTCGTTTTATCGATTTTGAGAAACTCAAAACGATGTTGGATCAACTCACTGAAGAAGAATCTGTTATTGCTTACGAAGATTTATTCAAATAACCGCTTTTTATATATTTACGCAAAAACTCTGGAATGCTTTTTATGCTTTCCAGAGTTTTTTTATCGTATTTATTCTTCGGTACCAATTGGCGTATCTGAATGCAAGAAGTAGATCAGTGTCTGCAATTCATTTGTCAAATCGACATTTTGGATCAAAACATCATTTGACGCAGTCAGACGCGCAGAAGTAAAGTTCAAGATTCCTTTTACCCCAGCTTCTGTTAATTCATTGACAACATCTTGTGCCTTGTTTGAAGGGATTGCTAAAATCGCTACTTCGATTTGTTGGATCTTGATTTGCTCTGTCATATCTTCCATCGGATAAACAGGAATACCGTCTACGATCCTTCCAACGATATCTTCATTCACATCAAATGCACAACTTACACGTATACTATTGCTTTGGTGGAATTTATATTTCAGCAGCGCACTGCCCAAATTCCCTACCCCGATCAAAGCAACATTTGTCAGCTGATCATCATTCAATGTTTTTGCGAAAAAGTTCATCAAGTTTTCAACATCATAACCATAGCCGCGTTTTCCTAATTCACCAAAATAAGAAAAATCACGACGGATTGTTGCGCTGTCTACTTGGACCGCTTCACTTAACTCGGTAGAAGAAACTTTTTTCTTTCCGGCATTATTTAAAATTCTCAAATAGCGATAATACAAAGGCAAACGTTTAGCAGTCGCTTTAGGAATCATATGATCTTTCAATTTTTTACCTCCATTTTCCTGTTCAAGAAGCTGTTTGCAATCTCAAGTATACCAATTTCCTGCATCCAATTCGATTTTCTAAAAACCGAAGCACTTACCGAAAAGCTGCAAAACAGACATTCCAAGTACAATCCATACTGGAGATTGCAAGCAGCTTCTATCTTTCTATTGACTCATCATAGCAAAAAACATAGGAAAAAATCAATTTCATTGCTTGGATATTGTGAATTTTTATTCTTTCCTCATTCTTGAACAGCTTCTTGAATCTCGCAGTATAAAGGAAATTATGATAAACTACAAGGGAAAAAGTGTTTTTGTGTTGAAAGAATTCACAAAGTAGAAAAGAGGATTCGATGATTTTATTACAAGCGAACCAAGTCGCCCGTCACTTTGGGGCAGACATTTTATTTAAAAATATCCATTTAGAAATCAGTACCGGCTCCCGAATTGCTTTAGTCGGCAGAAACGGCGCTGGGAAATCGACATTATTAAAAATCCTTGCAGGGCTGGAATCACCTGATGAAGGAACATTAGCAAAAAATAAACAGACAACGTTAGGCTACCTTGCCCAAGATACAGGCTTAGATTCCTCTGAGACGATTTGGAACGAGATGCTGAAAGCATTTGAAGAAGTCCAAAAAATGGAACGAAGAATGCGGGAACTAGAGAT
Source organism: Enterococcus faecalis 13-SD-W-01 (assembly GCA_000415185.1). Lineage (GTDB taxonomy): Bacteria > Bacillota > Bacilli > Lactobacillales > Enterococcaceae > Enterococcus_B > Enterococcus_B faecalis_A. The sequence continues at coordinate 150,416 of KE351646.1, read as the reverse complement.
TCTTATCAGCGAAGGAACACCAGAGACAGCTGCCTATGATTCTGTTTTAAAAGAATATGACCGTCTGCAGCATACCTTTGCTGAAAAAAACGGCTATGGCTACGAAAACGAGATTCGTTCTGTTTTGCACGGGTTTAAATTTGATGCTTCATTTTATGATAAAAAAATAGATACTTTATCTGGCGGTCAGAAAACACGCCTTGCTTTAGCACGCATGCTGCTTCAAAGACCAGATATCTTGATCCTGGATGAGCCCACTAACCACTTGGATATCGAGACTCTTTCATGGCTGGAAAACTATCTTCAAAATTACAACGGTGCATTATTGATCGTTTCTCATGACCGGTATTTCTTAGATAAAGTCGTCACTGAAGTCTACGAACTTAGCCGTCAAAAAATGCGCCACTATAAAGGAAACTATTCAAAATATCTGGATATGAAAGCTGAACAGCTTGCCAGTGAATGGAAAGCTTACGAAAAACAGCAAACTGAAATCCACAAATTAGAAGATTTCGTCGCTCGAAATCTCGCACGCGCCTCTACGACCAAGCGTGCGCAAAGCCGCCGAAAAGCGTTGGAAAAAATGGATCGGATGGATCGGCCGCAAGGAAGCGAAAAGCAGGCAAACTTCTTATTTGATATCGAAAAACCTTCCGGAAATGTGGTCTTGCAGCTTGAAGATGCGGCAATCGGCTACGATAACACGGTTCTAGCCGAGCCAATCAATCTTGACATCCGAAAACGCGAAGCCGTAGCACTTGTAGGACCGAACGGCATTGGCAAGTCTACTTTATTGAAATCTTTGATCCATAAACTGCCCTTTATCCGCGGAAAAGAAACAATCGGTACCAATGTCTCAATCGGTTATTATGACCAAGGACAAGCCGATTTGCACACCAATAAAACGATTCTCGCAGAACTTTGGGATGAACATCCGACCACTCCCGAAAAAGAGATCCGCAGTGCATTAGGTGCTTTTCTATTCTCAGGTGAAGATGTCGAAAAAACGATCCCGCTTTTAAGCGGCGGCGAAAAAGCCCGTGTCGCTCTTGCAAAATTAGCGATGAACAAAGAAAACTTCTTGATTTTGGATGAACCAACGAACCATCTGGATATCGATAGCAAAGAAGTACTGGAAAATGCACTGATCGACTATGAAGGTACACTGCTTTTTGTTTCTCACGACCGTTATTTCATCAATCGGATCGCAACAAAAGTCATTGAACTTTCAGAGAATGGAAGTAAAGTTTACCTAGGCGATTACGACTACTATTTAGAAAAGAAACAGGAAGAAGAAGAACTAGCCGAATTACTTGCTGAAAAAGACGAAACAAAACCAGAGACTGCTGCTTCAGCCAATAAAAAAGACTTCTATTTGAATAAAGAACAGCAAAAAATCATTCGCAGCCTCTCACGTAAAATCACACAAGTCGAAGAAGACATGGCAAAATTAGATGAAACGATCGGACAACTGGAACAAAAAATGGTAGATCCAGCCGTTCTGGACGATCATGTCCAATTGAATGAGTTGAATCAAGCACTAGAAACAGCGCGTCAAGATCAAGAAGAAAAACTAGCCGAATGGGAAGAGCTGAGTTTGGAATTGGAAGAATATGAAAGCTAGAGGTTGTGAAAAAAGCGTTTTGTCCTGAGTACCAAGTAGGTACTGTTCAACATCGAATCCTTTCATTCTTCGTGTTTCACAGCATTAAGACTCTTTTCAAATTGGAAATAGCTTTCTATATTTTCAATTTGAAAAGCTTAATGCCGAAAGTCAGCTTTGCGAACACCGTTTGCGGAGGTCGTGAGCTCGCTGTTCAGCTCCAAGCATTAAAGAAGATTTTTATAAAATAGATTGCCGCATTTTAAGAAAATCTGACCTATTTCCGACAAAAATGAGTTAAGTGACCTAAATGTGAAATACCTCTTTAAAAGCCGCAAGACGATACATCGTCTTGCGGCTTCTTTTCTTTTTCCTTCTTTTGTATGCAAACAAAAAGAACCGCGGTGGGTGGCCGCGGTTCAGGAGTTATTTTTACTTGAGGAGTAAAAATGAAAAAGTATTATAGGGTTGTTGGTTGGTATACATATATAATAAAAGCTAAATGTGAAGAATCTGTGATTTAAATCTTGCTTTTTTTTAGGAAATAGTTAAGAAACTTTAAATGTGTGTAAAAATGCACAGATTTAGGCCATTCTCTATTTCTTTTTACCTGATACTTTTTTTGAATGTTGTAAAGCTCTGAACAAAGTATTGAATTGACCTTTGAAAGACATCACTTCTTCAAAAATATCTTCGCCGTCATTCAACATTTTGACAGTCACCCATCCAAGCGTCTCAGTGATAGCTACAGCAACCGTTGCATTGATCATCCCGCCAGTAACCGTACCTGCCACAGGAATAAATTTAACCAGATTGCCCACTGCGCTTTTTCCCAGACCAACAACAACTAGTTCTCTAGTCAGATTTTTTCCTAGATTTTCTGACCAAGAGCGCCCGAAAACTTTATGGAGCCGAGACATCATTGTCAATTGAACTGGTACCAATAAAAAAGCATCAGAAAACGGGATTGGCGAAAAGCCGATGATCGCTGATGTCAAAGAAGCAAAATGGATCGTCTGGTGTGCTTTTCTTCGTGTCTTTTCATCAACACCTGCTAAAAACTCTTCGAATACTTTCCCAAATTTCCCTCTCGTTTCTCCCAGCAGTTCTTCCGCTTTTCCTCGCGTTGTATCCAATGTTTTCATCAAAATATCTGCTGTTTTTTTAGGAAACTTCTGCATTACTTCAGCAAAAAATGAATCGAACGCTTCTTCCTTTTCTACTTCTGGTATTTTTTGGTCGACTTCTGTTTCTACATTTTTATCTTCTTTTCGTTTTTTCCAAAAACGTTTTTCTTTCGCCATCTTAAAACTCCCCTTACATAGTTATTTACAAATCTATAGAACTTATCTTTGAAAACCTCTGCAATAAAGAAATCCTTTAATCAAAGTGTAACATAACGCTTATATTTAATTAAATGGACTGCTTTTCACTAACTGTTCTCTCTAAGTAAAAATCTGCACGCAAATTCTGAAAAATAGAATTTGCGTGCAGATGGATATTAATAGGTATAAAGTGAAAACTTAATGATTTTAGGCATATTTCCTATATACGGTGTGTAGCGCTCATCTCCGTTCAACACACGTTCAGTAAGCCATTTCCCTTCAATAAAGGTACCTTCTTCTAAGTTCAAGATTTCCGATGTTTTTGACTTATCCAATGCTTCATGAAAAATGGCTATATTACTGCCTATAAAATAATATTCGTTTTCCTTTTTAAAGAAGAAACCAGCAGAATTCAATTGTTCTGTCCCTTCTTTACTGAGAAACTTCACTGTTAAATTGTACGTCTGATCTTTGAAAGAAAAAAATGCGTCTTTTTCTTTTTTGAAAGGAATCAAAACTATTTTCTCTTCACAAATAATTGGTTCCAGAGCAGCCATGAGCTGATAACAACGTTTTAAGTATGGCAAGCTTCCTGTAGGGTCAAAGGCAGCTTGATCAAGCCCTAATTGTTTCAAGAATTCTTGATCTTCATCCACTACCATTGCTTCGCTTTTCGCCAGATCTTCAATACCGAAGGGCGAATATAGCAAAGCATTTTCACCAAACGCATAAAAGATGTTCGACATGTATTTCAAATCTTTTCTGGTTTCTGGAATCAGCAGCGGCTGATCGATTTTTTGATAATCTCCCACGATTTCCTGATAGTTTTCTTCGTAGATGTCTGGTGCAAATGCAACCAGATGCTCTGCGTTTGCCTGCCAGATTTCCAATACATGTTTAGTAGGTCCGCCACTTGGATATTGTCCAGCTTTTTTGCCCTCTTTTTGCAGCCACGCATTTGTGAATAACGGGATATCGATCTGTTTCTTTACAGTTGCTGCCATTTTGTCTATTGCACGACTAAATGCGTTTGCCATAAACGCTTCATCAGATAAATCGTTCCATTTGATTGCATTTGGGTAAAGTTCTCTTATCTTTACAGGCAGTTCTTGTGTATAAGCTTTCTGCGCGGAGGGCGAATGATCTCTCGCTGTCAGACAGCCGACTTCATTCTGGATCTGCATCATGCAAAGTTGTTCTTTTAGCGGATGATTATTAAGATATCTTCCCACTTCTGCTAAGGCTCTGCAATCTGCTTCGACTGCCTCTTCGCAAAACGGCGAGATGCAATTGATTGCTTTATTTTCTTCGTTGATTACGCGAAAATATTTTTTGCTATTTACTTTCACCCAGCTTGGAACATAAGTAGATAAACCATTTTTCCATAAACCAAACCATAGAAATACCACTTTTATGTTATATGTCTTAGCTCTTTCCAAATGGTGATCAATCAAATCAAAGGAAAATTCTCCTGGCTTCTTTTCAACAGCCTCCCAGTAAAGAGGGATCAATAATGTATTTAGGCCGATGTCTTTTACAAACGGCCAAACATTTTTCTCCATTGAAACAGCCGTTGAAGCGGATGAGTTATGTATTTCTCCACCTAATAATAATTTAGGCTGATTATTCTCTAAAAAATAATACTGATTTTCTTTTTTCTGGATTTTATAACTAACAGCCATAATTTGTCCCCTCACTTCGTTATTTGTATCTACAAGAAAAGTATACTTAGTAACCTTTTTCCTTTATACAAAAAAGAGATATTCTATAGCAGGTAAGTAGTCGTTTTCAGAATTTGATGAGACAAAAAAAGCGGCCATCTCAGCCGCTTTAAAAATCAGAAGTCAGGAATACTCTTAAATCTATTTCCGATACATCTTGAATTCCAAGAAACGATCGTTATAGATTCCTAGATATTTTGGTCCTAAATCTTCATATACTTCTAGATGCGAAATGGTTTCGTCATCTGGATAAAATTGCTTGTCGCCAGAAATCTCTTCCGGCAAAAGTGCTTTAGCTTTTTGGTTTGGCGTCGAATAACCGATATATTCCGCGTTCTGCGCGGCATTTTCAGGCTCCAGCATAAAGTTGATGAAATCATATGCACCTTGTTTATTTTTTGCTGTTTTTGGCATAACTATGTTATCAAACCAAAGATTGGAAGCTTCTGTCGGGATTACATAATGCAGATGTTCGTTCTCCCACATCATGTCTGCTGCTTCACCAGAGAAGGTCACAGCTGCGGAAGCTTCTTCATTGATCATATACATTTTGATTTCATCTGCCACGATTGCTTTGACATTTGGCGTCAATGTATTCAGCTTTTTCGCTGCCTCAGTTATTTCTGCATCATTTTTACTGTTCAAAGAATACCCTAGACTATTCAAAGAAAGCCCCATTACTTCTCGTGCGCCGTCAATCAGCATCAAGCTGTCTTTCAACTTAGGATTCCACAAATCGTCCCAGTGCTGAATTTCTCCTTCTTTGAAAACTTTGTCATTGTAGACAATACCCAGGGTGCCCCAGAAATAAGGAATTGAGTATTTATTGTCTGGGTCAAAATCAAGATTCAAGAAACGAGGATCAATATTTTCTAGTCCTTTGATTTTTGAATGATCTAATGGATACAACAAGTTTTCTTTCATCATCTTTTGGATCATATACTCACTCGGAACAGCAATATCATAGTTCGTGCCGCCTTGTTGGATCTTTGTGAACATCGCTTCATTTGAATCAAATGTCTCATAATTGACTTTATAGCCATATTCTTTTTCAAATTTTTTGATCAGACTTGGATCGATATAATCGCCCCAATTGTAAATCGTGACGATCTCTGCACCCCTCATACCACTTGATTTCTCAAGCTGGCGTACACCGAAGAACAGCACCAAGATGATCAAAAGGATACCTATGAATAGAGACTGTAATTTTTTCATCGTAGTCTTGCTGCCTCCTCACGAACCCGCCGATTTTTGCGGACTTTTTTTGTGCGGTTTTCTTTACTAATGAAGTAATAGCCGATCACTAGCACCATAGAAAATAGGAAGACAAGTGCGCTTAATGCATTGATTTCCAAACTGATCCCTTGCCGTGCACGTGAATAGATCTCCACAGAAAGCGTTGTGAAACCATTTCCTGTCACGAAAAACGTTACTGCAAAGTCATCTAAAGAATACGTAAATGCCATGAAATAACCGGCAATGATCCCGGGTGACAAGAACGGTAAAATGATATTTTTGATTACTTGGAAATTGCTGGCACCAAGATCTCGTGCCGCATCGACCATCGAATCATTCATTTCCTGCAGCTTCGGCAGTACCATCAAAACCACGATTGGGATACTAAACGCGATATGCGAAAGCAGTACACTTTGGAACCCCAAACTAAAGCCGATAAGTGTAAAGAAAATCAGAAAACTTGCACCAATAATAACATCTGGAGAAACCAACAAAATATTATTAGCACTAAGTAACGCATTTCTTGAACGCCGCTTCTTTGTATAATAGATGCCCATCGCTCCAAATGTTCCGATGATTGTCGCTAACAAAGCAGATAAGAAAGCCAGCATAAAGGTATTCAAAACGATAATGATCAATCGTGTATCTTCAAAAACCGCTTGATAATTCTCCCAAGTGAAACCTGTGAAAGAATTCATTGTGCCGCCTTCATTAAAGGAATAAAAAATCAAGTAGAAAATCGGTGTATAAAGTAAAAGAAAAACGATTGCTAGGTAAATATAAGACCATTTAAACTTTTTCATTTAGAACGGCCTCCTTTTCTTTTCTCCCCAGTCAGCAGCATGACCGCAAACATTGCTAAGATCAAAATCACACCGATCGTGGAACCCATTCCCCAGTTTTGTGTGACTAAGAAATGCTGTTCGATAGCTGTACCCAGCGTGATTACACGATTTCCGCCAATCAAACGTGTCAGCATGAATAAGGATAGTGAAGGGATAAAGACAGCTTGCACACCGCTTTTTACACCATTCAAAGATAAAGGAAAAATCACTCGGCGGAAAGTATCATAATTGTTTGCTCCTAAGTCTCGACTTGCACTAATCAATGACGGGTCCATTTCTTCTAATGCATTGAAAATCGGCATGATCATAAAAGGAATCTCGATATACGTCGCTACAAATAGAAAACTAAAATCGGTAAATAAAATCTGTCTCGGAGCAAGGCCTAAGAAATCAAAAAAATTATTGACACTGCCATGGATACTGAAAATCCCGATAAACGCATAAGCTTTCAATAAAAGATTGACCCATGTCGGCAAAATAATCAGCATCAGCCACAACTGTTTATGCTTCAGCTTTGTTAAAAAATAAGCAGTCGGATAACTGATAAGCAACGTGAACAATGTAATCAAAAATGCGTACCAAACAGAATTCAGTGTCATTGCCAAATAAGTGCCCGAAGTAAAATAGCGGGTATAATTTGTTAAACTAAACTGGCCATCCATATTAAGAAATGATTGATAGATAATCAATACAACCGGTGCAATAACAAATAATCCCAGCCACAAGATATAAGGAATAGAATAGATTCTTCTGATTGTTTTCAACGATTCCCCTCCTACTCTTCGTAACTTTCAAGTCGTGCGTCAAATTCTTCTTCTGTTTCATTAAAACGCATAACATGGATATCTTCTGGCTCAAAAGAAAGACCTACTTTGCTTCCTTCTTTTGCTTTTTTCGTAGAGTGGACCATCCATTCATTTCCCTGTTCGTCATAACAGATGATTTCATAATGCACACCACGGAACAATTGTGTATCCACAGTTACTACTAGTTTGCCGTTTTCTGGAGCTGTCATTGTCAAGTCTTCTGGACGAAGCACGACTTCGACTGGTTCATTCAGACGCATACCGCCATCCACACATTCAAAACGTTTGCCGACAAACTCAACAAGGTTGTCCTCGATCATCGTCCCGTTGACAATGTTGCTTTCTCCTACAAAATCAGCGACAAAATGGTTGATTGGCTCATCATAAATATCCACAGGCGTACCGCTTTGGATGATGCGTCCTTTATTCATGACAAAAATCTCGTCACTCATTGCCAATGCTTCTTCTTGGTCGTGAGTTACGAAGATAAAAGTGATACCTAAACGCTGTTGAAGTTCGCGTAATTCATATTGCATATCTGTTCTCAATTTCAAATCCAATGCTGAAAGCGGCTCATCTAAAAGCAGGACTTTCGGTTCATTCACAATTGCTCGTGCAATGGCAACTCGTTGGCGCTGACCCCCAGACATCTCACTGATTTCTCGATTTTCATAGCCGGGAAGCTGAACAAGACGTAAAGCTTCTTTGACTTTTTTTGTGATTTCATCTTTTGGCAATTTTTTGATTTTCAAACCGAAAGCTACGTTATCGAAGACATTCATATGAGGGAATAATGCATAATCTTGGAATACCGTATTTACTTGCCGCTTGTTTGCGGGAACCTCATTGATTCGCTGACCTTCAAAATAAATATCGCCTTCTGTTGCATCGCTGAATCCAGCAATGATTCGTAAAATCGTTGTTTTTCCGCAGCCGGAAGGACCAAGCAGCGTATAAAATCTTCCTTGTTCAATCTCAAAACTGACGCCTTTCAGCACCGTTTCGTCATCATATCGTTTCACAACTTGGTCAAACGAAATAATTGGTTTTCCCACGATTGCATTCCTCCTGTTTCTTACAAATATGATTTTGTCGCTACGATCAGTACTTTGGTTTTTTTATTCAAATGATTTCTCAATTGATGTTTTTCCGTTGCCTGATAATAGATCGACTGTCCTTTTTTCGCTAAATACACCGTTTCGCCTAACTTTAACTCAACAGCTCCTGTTAAAACAAAAATAAATGTTTCTGATAAAGATGGTTCAAAGGTCTTATATTCTCCTTCTCCCTCAAATGTGAGGAAAACAGGTTCCATTTCTTTTTCATTCGAATCTGGAATCAGCCATTCCAGTTCATAGCCGTTTTCTTCATCCAAATAGATCGTATGGTCTTCTTTAGAATAAACGATTTGCGGTTTTGAAGGATCTTGGCGGAAAAATTCCGCAGGTGAGACTCCTAGAACTTCTAAGATTGAAAAAAATGTCTCCATGGATGGTGAACTTAAATCTCGTTCTAATTGCGAGATATAGCCTTTTGTCAGGTCTGTCCGTTCCCCTAATTCTTCTTGTGTCAAATTCTTTTGGATACGCAGATTTCTTAACTTCTCGCCTATCTCCATAACACACCCCCGCATACAAAGTTTTCTATTAGTAAACTTGGTGTTTACTCACTTGTACTAGTATACGAATTTCTCAAAAAAAGACAACCCTGTTTCTTCAACTTTTTTCTTTTCAGAATGATTTTTTCTGACGGATGTTTTAGTGAACGCATTCTAGGAAAGAAACTCGTAAAAAAAATTTGATTTGTGGTATGATAAAGGAAAATTTTGAAAGGAGTTTCTTACGTGAAATCATTCAAAGCTTTGCGCGTGTTAAACAATGAAAGCCCAGAAATAACTATTATGGATCAAACCATTGCGGACCTTCCAGAAGGAGATGTTTTAGTCAAGGTCTTTTATTCTTCCGTCAATTATAAAGATGCTCTTGCTTGCCACCAGCCTAAGATGATCCTTCGCCAATTTCCCATGACTCCAGGCATCGATTTGTCAGGTACAGTAGAAGAAAGCCAAAATCCAGCATTTACACCTGGTGATCAAGTGCTGCTTACAGGCTATGGCTTAGGCGTAAGCCATCCTGGCGGGTACAGTCAGTATCAACGCGTTCCTGCAGAATGGCTTGTAAAATTGCCCAAAGGATTAAACTTGAAGCAGGCGATGCAGTTGGGGACAGCCGGATTTACTGCGGCTTTAGCCGTTGAAGCTTTGCAGCAGCATGGATTAGAAAAAGAACATCGAATCTTTGTCACTGGTGCAAGCGGCGGTGTGGGCAGTATTGCTATCGCTTTGCTTCGTCATTTAGGTTTTACAGAAATCTATGCCCTTTCAAGAAAACCTGAAGCAGATACTTGGCTGCAAAAATTAGGTGCAAAAGAAGTCTTTCAACCAGAAGAATTCTTGCCAGAGCGCACCAAACCTTTAGGAAAACAGCAGATCGATGGACTTATTGATACCGTCGGCGGACAGCAGTTAACTCGTTTACTTCCTTTGATCCATTACGGCGGCAGTGCCGCTTTATGCGGAAATGCTGGCGGCAGCGAATTGGAAACAACTGTATTGCCATTTATTTTGCGCGGGATCAATTTATTAGGGATCGATTCTGTCAATACAAAAAAAGATGTTCGCGAAGCTATCTGGCAGCAAATGGCAGAACTATCTTTTGCTGATACACTTTTAACCGAAGAAATCAGCTTAGAACAACTCCCGGAAAAAACAGCAGAAGTCTTGGCAGGTAATCATCAAGGCAGATTTTTGGTAAATGTAGGTGAAGAAAGTTGAAAATATTAATAACAGCTGGCGGAACAAGTGAAAGAATCGACCAAGTGCGTTCGATCACCAATCATTCAACTGGCAGATTAGGAAAAGCAATTGCCGAGGCTTTTTCTAGCCAAGATTGTCAGATCGATTATGTGACGACTCGCTCCGCGTTGCTTCCTGAAGCACACGAAGGCTTAACGCTCCATTTTATTGAAACGACACAAGAACTGTTCAATCAATTACAAGAACTATTGACAAAACATTCCTATGATGCAGTAATCCATAGTATGGCTGTCAGTGATTTTACCCCTGTGATGAATGTTTCTGAAGCAGATTTTCTTGAAAAATGGCAAGGTCGTCCAGTTGAACAAGAATCTTTTAACAATTGGCTTGCGGAACCTTCTGACAAAGAAGCAGAAACAAAAATCTCATCTAATACGCAGCATTTGATGCTGATCATGAAGCAGAATCCCAAGATCATCAGCTATTTGCGGCAATGGCAGCCAAATACTTTGCTGTTTGGGTTTAAGCTCTTAGTTGATGTTTCAAAAAAAGAATTACTTGCTGTCGCACAAAAAAGTCTAGAAAAAAATAAGCTTGATTTTGTTTTGGCAAATGACCTTTCTCAAATAAAGGATTCTTTACATCGTGGTTATTTGCTTGATAAAAACGGAAACATCGAAGAAGCAGAAACAAAAACGAAAATCGCTGAACTGATTTTTCAGAAAGTAAAAGATAGAAAGGAAAATGGACGTTGAAAACGATCCTTTTAGGTGTTTCCGGCAGTATCTCTGCCTATAAAAGTGCCGATATCACCAACCAACTAGTGAAACTTGGCTACAATGTCGAAGTAATTATGACCGAAAGCAGTACGCACTTCATCACTCCGCTGACTTTGCAGTCTTTGTCTAAAAAAGCGGTCCATCTGGATGTGATGCAAGAAAAAGATCCCAGTGTTATCAATCATATCGAATTAGCCAAACGAGCAGATCTCTTCTTGATTGCGCCAGCCACAGCAAATATTATCGGCAAGTTGGCAAACGGCATTGCCGACGACCTTCTTTCGACTGTCGCTTTAGCAGTGAAACCAGAAGTCCCAAAACTGATTGCTCCTGCAATGAATACAAACATGTATCAAAACCCGATCCATCAGCGGAATTTAGCATTTTTGAAAGAAAACGGCTATCAGGAAATCGAACCACGAGAATCATTACTTGCTTGCGGCGACTTTGGAAAAGGCGCCTTGGCAGATGTACAAATAATCATTGAACAAGCACGTATGGCTTTAAGCCAAAGAAATGTTTAGATAAAGGAAAAGAAACAATGAAAAATACAAAAAAATTTACTTTGACTGCCATGTTTTTGGCAATCATGATTTTATTAGCAGTAACACCTCTTGGATTTGTGCCTTTAGGTCCGATTAATGCAACAACGATGCATATCCCTGTTATTATTGCTTCAATCGTTTTGGGGCCTCGTCTTGGCGGTTTCCTTGGCGGGATCTTCGGATTTATTAGTATGATTCGCAGTACAGTTATCCCGACGCCGCTTTCTTTTGTGTTTTCTCCCTTCATTCCAGTGATCGGCACAGACCACGGCAGCTGGAAAGCATTGCTGATTGCATTTATACCAAGAATCTTGATCGGCATTGTTCCTTTCTTTGTCTACAAATGGACGAAGAAATGGCTGAAGACCCAAAAAGATCCAGTGCCTCTTTTCATTGCTGGAATCGCTGGATCATTAATGAATACGATTTTAGTCATGAATATGATCTATCTGCTCTTCCAGCAAGATTATGCCCAAGTCATTGGACAAACGGGAAATGCTGTTTATGGAGCAATATTGACTGTGATTTTTACTAGCGGTGTGCCAGAAGCTCTCGTAGCCGGAATAGCGACAGCAGCAGTAACAGGTGTTTTGGTGAAATTACAGAGGTCGTGAAAAAGCTGTTTAGACTCAAGCAATAAGATTCTTTTTCCAGAGAAAATGGCTTCTTACATTTTTTATGGAAAAAGCTTATTGCCGCAGAGGCTAGCTTTTGAACACCGTT
>KE351646.1:125775-138008 GCA_000415185.1 Enterococcus faecalis 13-SD-W-01 | reverse complement strand
GCAGAGGCTAGCTTTTGAACACCGTTTATACAGAGGTCGTGAAAGAACCGTTAAGCTTCGAGTATTAAAGAAGAATTTCGTAAAATAGCTTCTCATATTTTGCGAAATTTTGAATTAATGCCGAAAGAGTTGGTTCTTGAACACCGTTTAAGCAGAGGTCGTGAAAAAGCTGTTCAGACTCAAGTACAAAAGAAAAAAGGAAGCTCAGTATTTGGCTGAGCTTCCTTTTTTCTTTGATAGTTATTCAATCGTCAAAATAATTTTCCCGATATTTTTGTCTGCTTCCATATATTGTTGTGCTTGATGCACATTTTCTAACGGAAACGTCCGGTCGATGATCGGACGGATTTTCCCTTCTTCAAAAGCAGAAGCAGCTTTCTGATAAAATTCTTGAGTCAATTCCGCTTTGTATTCATCACTTCTAGGAGTCAGCAATGTGCCTGTAAGCTGCACACGTTTATTCATCAACGCACCAATATCTGCATTTTTCACTACTGAACCGCCTAAAGTTCCAATTAATACCCAGCGTCCGTCTACTGCGATCGAAGCCAAATTCTTTTCCCAATACGAAGCACCAATAAAATCCAAAATAACATCTACACCACGATTACTTGTTATTTTTGCGATTTCTTTGTCAAATTCTTGCGACTTATAATTGATTGTTTCGTCTGCACCAAGTTGTCGGCAAAATTCCAATTTTTTTTCAGATCCTGCTGTAACGATAACTTGTGCTTCTGAAAGCTGTTTTGCTAACTGGATCGCAGCCGTTCCTACTCCGCTTGCCCCAGCATGGATCAATACTGTATCGTTCTTTTTCAGTTTCCCTAACCAATAAAGTGTCTGATAAGCCGTCAAAAATACTTCAGAAATCCCTGCTGCTTCAGTATAATCCAAGTTATCAGGTACAATCATTGCCCGATTAGCAGGTAGAAGTGCATATTCTGCATACCCGCCTAGATTAACTAAACCGAAAACGCGAGTTCCTTCTGAAAAACGTGTGTCATTACTGTTATTTTTGACTACTTCTCCTGACACTTCGACACCTAATACTGGATAAGGTGGTTTGAGAGACGCATTTTCCCGCCACAGAATATCTGTGCGATTGACCGATGCAGCGTGTACTTTTACTAATAATTGACCAGGAAGGGGTTCTGGCATAGGGCGATCTACGACCCTCAACATATCCGCTGATCCTGGACGTTCAACCGTTACAGCTCTCATTTTGCAGCCTCCTCGATGTGTGATAAAGCTTCTTTCACTTGGCTTTCTCCGTTAGATAAGACAAGTGTTGTACGTGAGATTTTTGGAAAATCGATTATTTCAGCTAAGACTTCTGCTACTGAACTTCTGCTGATTGTTTTTCCAGCTGTTTTTCCGGGCTCTGTAAGCTGGATCATTTCTTCTGCCTCATTTGTTAAAGCTACAGGCTGGATGATCACATAATCCAGATTGGTTTGGTTTTTCAGCCATTCATCCGCATAATGCTTCGTAATATAATAATCTGTCATTGATTCTGGCCATTTTTCTCGTTCTTCAGCCCAGACAGCACTGATCATGATGTATCGAGTGACAGACGCTTTTTCTGCAGCAATCATCGTTTTGATGGCGCCATCTAAATCTACTTGTAAAAGATTCTTGCCTTGTGAACCCGCCGTAAATAACAGTACATCGATTCCTTCAAATGCATCTGCCATTTGTTCAACAGACCAACTCAAGTCAAATGACTTATATTGGACATTTTCTGCCTTCACTAAAGATTGTGAAGCAACATCTCGTACGCCAGCTGCAACAGTATGTTCTGTATTTGCTAGTTTTTCGATGAGATGACGGCCGATTTGTCCGTTTGCTCCGATTACAAAAATATTCATGTTCATCACCCTTTCACGTTTATAGTACCACGAAGCAGAAAAAAAGGTTAAGAAAGAGCTATGCAGCTCCTTCTTAACCTTCTAATAAATAGAAATGATTTTAAATCTGTTTATTCAACGAAATCATTTCAAGCATTCCTTGCGCAACTTCGCTTCCTTTGTTCCCCGCTTTTGTTCCAGCTCGCTCAATGGCTTGTTCAATCGTTTCAGTAGTCAAAACACCAAATAACACAGGTATATCTGAATCTAATCCAATGTGAGCGACTCCTTTTGCTACTTCGTTTGTCACTAATTCATAATGTGTCGTCGCACCTCTGATAACTGCACCTAATGTCAAGATTCCATCATATGCTTGTTTCTTTACTAATTTTTTTGTAATAAATGGGATCTCAAATGCACCCGGCACCCAATAGATATCGATATTTTCTTCTTTTACACCGTGACGCAGTAAGTTGTCAACGGCTCCGCTCAATAATTTTGAAGTGATGAATTCGTTAAATCGTGCAATCACGATGCCTACTTTGATGTCTTCTCCATGAAACTTGCCTTCAAATGTTGTCATTATTTTCTCCTTTTTTATCCAATCGATAACAAATGATTGAATTTTTCTTTTTTTGTTTTCAAATATTTTTGATTTTCTGGTACTGGTTCGATTTCGACAGCGATACGTTCTGCCACATTTATTCCGAAAGAGTTCAATTTTTCGATTTTATCTGGATTGTTTGTTATAAGTTTGACTGTTTTGATACCAAAAGAATCCAGCATACTTGCTGCAAAATGGTAATCTCTTTCATCTGGTCCAAATCCAAGTTCGACATTTGCTTCGAAAGTATCACGCCCATTTTCCTGCAGCTGATAGGCACGCAGTTTGTTTTTCAGACCAATTCCTCGTCCTTCTTGCCGCAGATATAAAATCGCACCTTTTCCTTCTGCTTGGATCATCCGCATCGCTTCGTGCAATTGTTCGCCGCAATCACAGCGGTGGGAACCAAAAACATCACCCGTCAAACATTCTGAATGGAGACGAACAAGGACAGGCTCATCGGTTCCACGAATGTCTCCTTTTGAAAGCAGCAGATGTTCTTTTCCTTCTTCTTCAAATAATGTCAAATCAAAATCGCCATAACGTGTAGGCAATTTAACGGTCAAGAGTTCTTCACTTAAATAAGCAGCCAAATCCTCCACTGTAATCATCGGCATGGACCATTTTTCAGCTAATTTTTCTAATTCTGGACGTCGTGCCATTGTTCCGTCTTCATTTAAGATTTCACAAATATAGGCAGCTTCTGATTCGTTGGTCAATTTTGCTAAATCCAACGCCGCTTCTGTATGCCCTCTTCGTATTAGCACACCACCATCTTTACCAATCAATGGGAAAATATGTCCGGGTCGATGAAAAGCTGCTGGTTCCGTTTCTTCTGCTAAAGCTTGGATCGTGCGAGCCCGTTCATGCGCAGAAATGCCTGTTGTCGTGTCTTTGTGGTCCACGCTGATTGTGAATGCCGTGCCGAAACTATCTGTATTTTTTTCGACCATTTCAGCTAACTTTAAACGCTTGGCGATCCGCTGAGAGATAGGTGCACAAATCAGCCCTCTTGCCTGTTTTGTCATAAAGTTGACAGATTCCGCGGTCACTAGATTGGCAATCCCTACTAGATCACCTTCCGCTTCTCGATCTTCATCATCTGCAACAATGATCAATTCGCCTTTTCTTAACCGAGCAATAGCTGCTTGGATTTTTTCTCTTTCCATAAAAAAGCTCCTTTCGGCTTACTTGCCGATTTGTTTTGTTTGATATTTCAAATATTTTCCAATCATGTCTGTCTCGATATTTACATAATCTCCTTGGTTCAATTTTCCTAAATTCGTCTGGTCTTTTGAATGTGGGATCAGGCTGATGGAAAAATTGCGGCTGGAAACATCGGTCACTGTCAAACTGACACCATTGATTGCAACAGAACCTTGCGGAATAATTTCTCCATGTAAAAGAGTGGGCAGTTCAAAAGTCAAAATCAATGCGTTTTCTTTCGTTCTCTTTTGTAAAAGTCGAGAAGTCACATCGACATGGCCAGCAACTAAATGTCCTTCTAAACGTCCGTTATACATAAGTGCGCGTTCCAGATTCACTTCATCATTGATCTTTAAACGTGAAAATGTCGTTCGCTGAAAAGTCTCCGGCATGATGTCCACTGTAAACTGCTGATTGTCGATTGCCACAGCTGTCAAACAAACGCCATTGATTGCCATACTATCACCAATTCGATAACCGTTTAACAGCTGATTCGAGGCTTGGCAAGTCAGTTTGATCGTCTGTCCAGAACGATGCATTCTAGTGATTTTCCCTTTTTCTTGGATAAGACCAGTAAACATGTCAAGCTTTCCTCCCAGCAATTCGTATATCGTTTCCTACTGCTTCAACTTGGATTTCTGTTAGCAGAATTGTTTTTTCGGTGATGCGCAAACTGGAAAAACTAGGCGTATTATTTCCGCCCAATAGTTTCGGCGCAATATAAGTAATCAGCTGATCCCAGCATTCGCTTGCTAAAAAGGCATCGTGGATAGACGCTCCGCCTTCCACGTAAATAGATTGGACGCCTCGTTTTGCTAGTTCTTCAATCACAGATTTGATTGTGACAGTCGATTGAAAAATAACTTCACTATTTGCAGATAAATTTTCTTTAACGTTTTTTTCGGTAAAAATCAATACCGGTCCTGTTTCATCTTGAAAGATCTTCAAATCTTTGTGCTCAAAAAGGCGGCCTCTTCGATCCAATACCACACGATACGGCGGAAATTCCAAATTTCCCGCCGGAAGCAGTAACGGATCATCAATCAAAACCGTTTCACTTCCTACCAAAATCGCTTGATAATTCCCTCGTTCTTCTCGGACTTTTTTATTCGTTTCTTGTCCTGTCAAAGGGGTGCGCTGCTGCTTTAACGCAACTTTCCCATCCAAAGAAACAGCTTGCTTCAATGTGATGAAGGGGCGCTTATTCTCAAAATAAAAGTTGTAAAAAGGATTCAGCTGTCGCACTTCTTCCTCCAACATCCCTGTGATGACTTCAATGCCATGCTGTTCTAGAAACGCTTTGCCTTTTCCAGAAACAATGGGATTCGGATCAAGCTGACCTATGACCACTCTTTTGATTCCACTTTCAATGATTGCATTGACACAAGGCGGCTGTTTGCCAAAATGGCTGCAAGGTTCCAGTGTGACATAAATGGTTGAATTAAATAGTTTTTCGGGAGTTTTACATGATGCAATCGCATTTTTCTCTGCGTGTGCTTCGCCATATCTCAGGTGAGCACCAGTTGCGATGATTTCTTCTTGATGAACGATCACTGCGCCTACTAAAGGATTGGTGAATGTACGTCCTTTCCCTTTTTGCGCTTCTTGGATCGCTGCTCTCATAAATAGTTCATGCAAAAAAATTCCTCCTTTCCAAACAAAAAAGCCCCGTGGATTCTATCCACGAGGCAAAAAATAGACAAACTCAAAGAAGCCATGACAAAAAAAGCATACACTTTCCCTATCATTTTTCGATAAGTTTTTCTTCTCCCATCCAGACTTTAACTGTCGGTTCTAGATTCACACTAGATCAACCGCAAATATTGCGGGTCACGGACTTCAAGTTGCCTTGTCACCGTCGGTCGGGAATTACACCCTGCCCCGAAGAAACATATTTAATTCATTTTTGATTATAGAGAACTTTCAGATTTTCGTCAACGATGTATTAACGATAGCCTTGATTGAGTGGTTCAATTGTTATTTTTAAGGTACTCAATGGCAAGTCTCCCATACCTTCAACGCATCTTTCATGCCTTTTACATTGTGCACACGGACAATGTCTACTCCTTTTTCCAAAACACAAAGAGAGGCTGAGATCGTTCCATAATCTCGGTTAGCCGGTTCATTTTCACCAGTTAAATGGCCAATCACTCTTTTACGAGAAACGCCATATAAACTAGCTATTCCTGGCATGATGAAGGCTTTGGGGTTTCGGATCATTTCGATATTTTCTTCAGTGGTTTTACCGAAGCCAACACCTGGATCGAAACAGATTTTTTCTCGAGCCAATCCTAGTTTTTCACATTCTTCAAGTTTTTCCTCATAAAATCGTTGGATGTCTTGCGCTGCTGTCCATTCTCTTTTTCTTTTTCTCGAATGCATGATGATTACTGGTGGTTGATAGTGATGGATGAGCTCTTTCATACCAGGTGTATCTAAGCCTCTGACATCATTGATGATGGATGCCCCAGCTTCAAGCGCTGCTGCGGCTACTTTAGGAAAATACGTATCGACAGAAATCGGAATAGCCGAAAAACGGCGGATTTCTTTGATCACCGAAATCACTCGCGCAATCTCTTCTTCTGCCGAAACCTCTACATAACCCGGACGTGTAGACTGCCCGCCAATATCTAAAATATCGGCTTCTTCTTGGATCAGCAAGCGCGCATGTTCAACGGCTTGGGCAGGATCAACATAACGTCCGCCATCAGAAAATGAATCAGGTGTTACATTCAAGATCCCCATGACCTGCTTCTTTTCCAACATCGTATCAAACATGTTCAAGCCTCCTCAATAATTTACGAAATGCCCGAATTCTTGGACTAAAATGATTCCGTTCTTCTAAAGTCATTTCTCCTAAAGTCCTATTTTTTTCGGGAATCCAAATAATCGAATCAAAACCATAACCATTTGTGCCTGTTTGTTCTAAAGCAATCTCTCCCACAAGCTTTTCGATGATCTGGATAGGTTCTTTTCCTGGTCTATAATATGCAAGGGCGGCCCGCAAGACACAAGTACGGTCTTTTTTCCCTTTAAGCAGCTTCAAGATATATTCATTCTTTTCAGTATCTGTTTTGTAAGATGAAAGTTCTCTTGCCGTATAAAGTCCTAAATGATTGGGAAAAGCGGCAAGTTCCAATCCGCCGTCATCGCCCATTACTGGACGCTGCAGAAACTTGCCAACTGTTTCAGCTTTGATTAAGGCATTTTCAAGATAAGATTCTCCAGTTTCTGCCGCTTCTGTTTTTTCTCCGTAGCTAAGATAAGAAACGATTTCAACAGAAGAAGCGGCTTTTTGCAGTTCTTGGATCTTTCCTTGGTTGTTGCTGGCTGCGATAATTTCTCTCATCGCAGCGCCTCTAGGAATTCTTGTCTCAGGAGGGGATCATTTTTGAAATTTCCTTCATAATGGAACGTTTTTGTCGTACTTCCGGATGCTTTGATTCCTCTCATTGCCATACAAAGATGCTCTGCTTCGATAGAAACTGCAATGCCTGCTGGGCGCACTTCTTCTTTCAGCAATTCGGCAATCTGGATCGTCATATTTTCTTGGACATTGGGCCGTTTTGCACAAAAGTCGACCATTCGCGCAAGTTTGCTTAGACCGCTCACTTTTTTGCCTGCTGGGATATAAGCAATATGGACTTTCCCAAAAAATGGTAATAGATGATGTTCGCACATAGAATAAAAACCAATATCTTTCACGATAACCATGTCTTCTTCGTTTAAACTAGAAAATACTTTGTTCTCTTCGAATTTGTTTTTTGTTACTGAAGAAAAAATTTCTTCGTACATATTGGCTACGCGCGCAGGTGTCTCAATCAATCCTTCTCGATGGATATCTTCACCCACTGCTTTCAAAATATCCCGAACGGCGTTTTCGATTTTTTCTTTTTGATAACGTTCCATTTTTTCTACCAACTTTCTTCACAATCGATAATGTCTTCAAAATTTTGCGTTTCTTTTATCCATTTTTCAAATGATTGCCCAAATAATTCATCCGTTGGGTAAACGTCTCTTAATGGAACAAGTACGAATGAACGCTTCGTTAATTCTTTGTGCGGAATAGTCAAAACAGGTGTATCCATGCTGATTTCATCCATCAACAAAATATCGATGTCAAGGGTTCTGGGACCCCAGCGAATCGTGCGTTCTCTTTTCAGCTGCTTTTCGATGGCATTGACCTTTTTCAGTAAGTCTAATGGCTCCAAGCTTGTTTCGATTTCGATCACTGCATTCAAATAATTTCCCTGCGACACCTCTCCATAAGGTTTTGTTTCATATAGTTTAGATTTTTTCAGTACATGGATGCCTTCTTGCTGATCTAATAAAAACATTGCTTGGACAAGGTGTTCTTTTCTATCCCCAAGATTGCTTCCCAATCCTAAATATGCTTTCATTTTTCTAAACTTCTTTCTACTTCGATCTCTATATTGTCAAAAATCCCTGAAATCGGCACATGGTATTTTCTAACGCGAAGCAGAACATGTGTCAGTTTTTCTTGGTATTTTTCGCAAATCTCTTCCAAAAGTCTTTGAGCAAGTGTTTCCATCAATTTGAATGAATGGTTTTCAACATAATTTTTGATCAATGTGTAAACTTCTGCGTAATTGATTGTTTTTTCTAAGTCATCTTCTGCGCTTGATGCATCAAAAGGTGTTTCCAGTTGAACATCGATTTCAATGTTTTGTCCCAAAACTTGTTCTTCTTCTAGTACGCCATTGAATGTGTAGAATCGCATGTTGTTTATTTTGATTTTTCCCAATCCATTTCCCTCATCTCGTTGTTTTTTTAAAAGTAAGATTTTGCTGCAAAATTTTCTATAAAATCTATTGTAGGATAAGATGGACGAAAAAGATAGCGTAAAAGCACGAGATCGTTCGTCTTTAGACTCTTTTTTCATTGGAAAAACGTTTTATAAGCAACAAAAATCCCCGCCAGCTGTTTTTTTCTGGCGAGGTTCGTTTTAAACGTTATTCTTTTTCTTCTCCGATGATACGGACTTCTGTTTCTAATACCACATCGAATTTTTTCTTGATTTCTTCTTGGATATGCGCAATCAGATCCACATAATCTGTCGCTGTTGCGTGATCGATATTCACGATAAATCCTGCGTGTTTCTCTGAGATTTGTGCACCGCCCCAGCGCATTCCTTGAAGTCCTGCTTGTTGGATCAGTTGACCCGTGTAGTGGCCTTGCGGGCGTTTGAAGACACTGCCGCATGAAGGATATTCTAAAGGTTGTTTTGATTCGCGCAATTCTGTCAGTTCATCCATTCTTGCTTTGATCAGATCATATTCCCCTTGCACCAATTGGAACCTGGCAGCCAAAACGATTGCATCTTTGTCTTGAATTTGACTATGGCGATACTCAAACGCCATTTCTTCTTGTGTCATCGTCCGGATCGTTCCATCAGCAAATAAAATATCTGCTTCAGCAAAGACATCCTTGATTTCTCCGCCGTAAGCACCTGCATTCATATAGACTGCTCCGCCGACACTTCCGGGGATCCCGCAGGCAAACTCAAAGCCTGTCAATGATTCTTCTAATGCTGCGTAAGTTGTATCGATCAATTTTGCTCCGGCTTCTGCTGAGACGATTGTTCCGTCTACGCGAATCTCATTCATTTCTG
Source organism: Enterococcus faecalis 13-SD-W-01 (assembly GCA_000415185.1). GTDB lineage: Bacteria > Bacillota > Bacilli > Lactobacillales > Enterococcaceae > Enterococcus_B > Enterococcus_B faecalis_A. Next base: position 128,719 of record KE351646.1, on the reverse strand, counting down.
TCAACATGATGACTAGACCGCGGATACCGCCGTCACGAACGATCAAATTACTGGCGTTGCCCAAAACAAGCCAAGAGATTTCTTTGTCTCGTGCATAATCGACTAATTTTTTTACTTCTTCCCGATTTTTAGGAAATGCTAATACGTCTGCAGGACCGCCTGTTTTCGTAAATGTGTAATTCATCAACGGTTCATCTATCAGCAAAGTGATTTCTGGTAAGCTTTGTACGATTTCTTTTTTATTCACTGAGGATTTTCCTTTCTTTATCAAACGTCTCCATTATTCTATCATGCTCGCCTCCAACTGGCTAGAGGGGCAGAAGAAACGGTTTTTTTACCTAAAAAAGAAAATCAAAACTGATGACGTTCATATTCTCGGAGCATCTGCTCACAGATTTTATGGCTGAGATAAATATTTTTCTGGCGTAAAACTTCCAAATCTTGTTTTCCTTGGATTTGTTCAAAAAATGCTTCGACCATTGGCTCAAAGCCTCGTTTTACTAGTGTCGTTTCCCAATCACCAAATTCAATGACGCGTGTTCCTTCTGGATTTTTTTGTTCCAAATGAACAAGATTTTCCAGTCGGTACGTCCCTTGTTTGGCTGTTACTTGATAATTTTCAGTATTCGCTCCGCTGTTCAGATCCATTGTGACGATTGCGGCATGATCTTTTGTTTCTAAATGTAAAAAGGCCCACTCTAGATAACCGTCTTTTTCGCGAATGCGGCTTTTGATATGAACGATTGGATCATCCAATAAATACACAGCTGTATCAACCAAATGTAAAAACAGGTCATAAATAACAAACTCTGTGGTCTCTTTAGCAGCTATACGGTTTTTTTCTAATGTAAATACCCGTTTGTCAGGTAAAGATTTCAGCGATTCGACCATTGGTGCAAAACGGCGATTGAAACCAACCATCAATAAGACATTGTTTTCTTCCGCCAATGTTTGGAGCTCTTCGATTTCTTGAAGATTGACACTTAAAGGCTTGTCAATGAAGACATGAATGCCTTGTTCCAAGCATTTCTTAGCTAACGTATAATGAGCAGATGTCGCGGCATGGATCATACACGCTTCGATTTTTTGCTCCAGCAGCTCATCGATCGTATGATACAAATGGGTAAATCCATAACGCGCACTGATTCTCTGTAATGTCTCTTCATTTCGTGTTGCAAAATAAAAATCAAGTGTTCCTTGATGTGCCGCATAGGTTGGTAAATAAGCCTTTTCTGCAATATTCCCGATTCCAATAACACCAATTTTCATCTATTTTCCCTCCACTTATTTTGCCTACTTCCATCTTACACTATTTTTCGTTAGAATGAAGAGAAAGAAACCGAATGAAAACGATGGAGTGTGATTTTTTTGAAACTCATTTCTTGGAACGTAAACGGCTTGCGAGCCATTGTGAAAAAGAACTTTTTAGATGTATTTAATGAATTTGAAGCAGATTTTTTCTGTCTGCAAGAAACAAAACTGCAAGAAGGCCAAATCGAGCTGGATTTTCCAGGTTACCATCAATATTGGAATTATGCTGAGAAAAAAGGCTATTCTGGCACAGCAATCTTTGCGAAAGAACCCGCTCAAAACGTTATTTATGGAATGGGTATCGAGGAATTCGATCAAGAGGGACGTTTGATCACGCTGGAATATCCTGGATTTTACGTTGTTACTTGTTATACACCAAATACCCAAAGTGAACTGCAACGTTTAAGTTACCGGATGCTTTGGGAAGATGCATTTAGAGAATTTTTGCTTAAGCTGGATGAACAAAAACCTGTGATTATTTGCGGCGATTTGAACGTGGCTCATCAAAATATTGATTTGAAAAACTGGAAAACAAACCAGAAAAGTGCTGGGTTTACGCCAGAAGAACGCGAAAAATTCACTACTTTGCTGGAAAGCGGCTTTACGGATACCTTCCGTCATTTTTATCCAGATAAAGAAGGCGTTTATTCTTGGTGGAGTTATCGCTTCAATGCACGTAAAAATAACGCTGGTTGGCGTATCGATTACTTTTTGACGTCAAATCGTTTAACAAATCAGCTGATCAGTGCTAAAATCCATACAGATATTTTTGGAAGCGACCATTGTCCAGTCGAATTAGAGATCGATTGTTAAGTCACTTTGAATTATTTCTAAAATGTTTATGTTTGTTTTTAAAAGGAGGACTTTTTTGTTATGAATTTTGTAGCGATGGACTTCGAGACCGCGAATCATCAAGCGCATAGTGCCTGTTCCCTTGCCTTAGTAATGGTACAAAATAGTAAGATCGTGGGCGAGTTCTATACGCTGATCCAACCGGAAACTCCTTTTTTCTGGCGAAATATCCAGATTCATGGGATCCATCCCGAAGATGTCAAAAATGCACCAAAATTTCCAGAAGTCTGGAAAGAGATCCAAAAATATTTCCAAAAAAATCGGCTGATCGTTGCTCACAACGCGCCTTTTGATACAAAAGTACTCGCTGGATGTCTCGATTATTATCATTTGGAACAACCAAACTATCTTTCACTTTGTACCGTGAGAAGCAGCCGGCGACTTTTCCCTGAATTTCCAAATCATCGTTTGAATACGGTTTGCGATAATTTATCGATCAATTTGAAAAATCACCATGATGCGTTGGAAGATAGCCGTGCCTGTGCGGAGATCTTGCTGTACCAAGAAAAGCATTTTGGAACGGAACCGTTGAAGAAGTTAGTCACTTTAAAGTAGAGGTTGTGAGCAACATGTTCTGCTTCAAGAATTAAGGACAAAAAAGTAAAAACAGCTTCTCATGTTTTTCACTTTTTTGAACTTAATTCCGAAGAAGCAATGTTGCGAACACCGTTTATGAGAGGTCGTGAAAGAACCGTTCAGCTCCGAGCAATAACGAAAAAATCCGTGAAACAGCTTTTTATGTTTTGCGGATTTTTGAATTATTGCCGAAGGAGTTGGTTCT
>KE351646.1:120674-125563 GCA_000415185.1 Enterococcus faecalis 13-SD-W-01 | reverse complement strand
TTTTCTCATCAAAGCTTATTGCCGAAAGTCGCTTCTCATACTTTTGCAAAAATTTGACTTGATGCTCAGCTTAATGCTCTTCTTCTCATTTTAACTAAAAAAGCGCAAAGCAGCTTTCTGCTTTGCGCTTTTTTGGATTTTAAATCTATTTGTTAACTTCTTTCTTAATTGATCAAATAACGCATCAAATAAACATCCAGAAATTCACCCGCATCGCTTCGAGCTCCCCGCGGCATACGCGCTTCAACCTCAAAGCCCATCTTTTCATAAATGTGCACCGCACGCTCATTTCTTGCTTGGACAGTTAATTCTAGTCGATAGATTGTCTGGCTTTCTTTTGCCCATTCAATCAATTCTTCCATCAATAACGTACCGATGCCCATTCCCCAATACTCTTTCAAGATACTGATGCCGATTTCGCCGATATGCGACACCCGATAATGGCTATCTGCTTTGATTGAAGCTGTCCCAATGATTTGTTCACCTGCCAAAGCAAGGAGCAATACGTTATTTTCACTTTCATATAAAGCATCTAACTGATGAGCCAACAATTCTGGTGTAAGACTCATCCCATTTTCATCCATGACCAAAAATTCTGTCTCGCTGCCGATTTTTTTCGTGACCTCCAGCAGCTGTTTGGCATCTGACGGAACAGCTTCACGGAAAGTTATTGTCAATTCTGTCATCTTACTTGCCCCATTTTTCTAGAATACGTGATTCAAATTTTTGACTTTCAGGACCATATGCGCGGAAATTCACATAGCGTTTATCCAAATCTGTATCACTTTTTTCTAAAATCAGTTCCAAGCAATCTTCCGGTAGTGCTTCCCCCAATAGATTCCCCCACTCGATAACAGATAGTCCATCTCCTTCGAAATATTCATCCAGACCAAGATCGGCTCCGCTTTCTGCTACACGATAAATATCCATATGGTACAACGGAATGCGGCTTTCTGAATATTCACGGATAATCGTATAAGTTGGACTTTTGATCATTTGGTCGATCCCTAATCCTTTTGCGATGCCCTTTGTTAAAGTAGTCTTGCCTGCTCCTAAATCTCCTGTCAATACTAGGTTATCGCCAGGTTCTGCAACTTCGCCGATTACTTCTGCTAATTTTTCTGTTTCCGTCACATCTTTCAATTCGATCATCTTTTCGCCTTCTTCACATTCTTTTTTGTCAGTATATCGCGGATCATTCTTTTTGAAAAGAAAAAAAGAGAACAGCCTCTGCTGCTTCAAGTATTGTATCCAGGACGAACAGGAAACTTTACAACATATAAAAAATCCGCAAAACATAAAAAGCTGTTTTACGGATTACTTCTTTAATTCTCAGAGCTAAGCGGTTCTTTCACAACCTCTTAATCGATCAATGTTTGCGCTGCTGTAATAATCGATAATTTATACACATCTTCTTCGTTTGCTCCACGTGACAAATCGGATACTGGTTTATTTAGTCCTTGCAAGATTGGTCCGATTGCTTCGAAGTTTCCGAATCGTTGCGCAATCTTGTAACCGATGTTTCCTGATTGTAATTCTGGGAAAACAAAGACTGTTGCTTGTCCTGCTACATCAGAATTTGGTGCTTTCAATTGTGCGACAGCTGGCACGTATGAAGCATCGAATTGCAATTCGCCGTCGATTTGGTATTGCGGCGCCATTGCTTTTGCCAAGCGTGTTGCTTCCACTACTTTTTCAACTTCTGGTGCTTTCGCAGATCCTTTTGTTGAGAAGCTCATTAAGGCAACTTTTGGCTCGATATCGAATAATTCAGCTGTTTTTGCAGAGTCGACTGCGATTTCAGCTAATTCTTGTGCTGTTGGATTTACGTTGATGGCACAGTCAGAGAAGATGTATTTTTCTTGATCTCTTCCACGAACCATGATCATTGCACCACTTGTACGGCTGACACCTGGTTTTGTTTTGATGATTTGTAATGCTGGGCGAACAGTATCGCCTGTTGAATGAATAGCTCCTGATACCATACCATCAGCAACACCCATGTATGTCAGCATTGTTCCAAAGTAATTGACATCTTTCAAGATTGATTCTGCTTGTTCTTTGGATGCCTTTCCATTTCTGCGTTCGACAAAAGCTTCGACCATTTCATCCCAGCGGTCATAGTTATCTGGATCAATGATTGTAAAGCTAGACGTCTTGATTCCTCTTGCATTTGCAGCTGCTTTGATGTCTTCTTCACTACCAATCAGGATCGGTTCTACCAATTCTTCTGATTTCAAACGTGCTGCTGCTCCTAAAATACGTGCATCTGTTGCTTCTGGAAACACGACTTTGATGCCGCGGCGTACGATTTTGAATCTTAAACTATCAAATAATTCCACGAGCTAACCCTCCGATATTTTTATATTAATTATGATACACCATTATCGAAAAAAAGAACAGTTTATTTTATCTGTATTAGTTCTAAATCTTATACAAATAACGTTTTTCACAAATAAAACAAACTGCACTACAACAGGAAAGCGCTGTTTTATTACACTGTTTCAGGCAATTGCCAATCGATTGGTTTTTCTCCTAGTGCAATCAATGCGTCATTGGTTCTTGAAAAAGGTTTCGACCCAAAAAAGCCGCGGCGTGCCGACAATGGGCTTGGGTGTGGTGAAGTAATGATAATGTGTTTGCTTTTATCGATCATCTTGCTTTTTTCTTGTGCTGGTTTCCCCCATAAAATAAAGACGATTGGTTTTTCTCGTTCATTCAATTTTCGAATGATTGCATCTGTCAGCTGTTCCCAACCTTGCCCTCGATGTGAATAAGCCTGTCCTTCCCTTACTGTCAAAACGGTATTCAAGAGCAGTACACCTTGTTTTGCCCAAGAAACCAAATAACCATGCTTGACCGGATGGATGCCAAGATCACTTTCAAGTTCTTTGTAAATGTTCACTAAAGAAGGCGGCACCTTCACGCCTGGCTGGACAGAAAAAGATAATCCATGTGCTTGGTTTGGACCGTGATACGGGTCTTGCCCTAAAATAACAACTTCTACATCTTCATAAGGTGTGAGCTGCAGCGCTTCAAAAACATGATACATATCTGGATGTATTTTTTGCGTCGCATACTCTTCCTTCAAAAAGTTTCTTAATTTTTTATAATAGTCTTTCTGGAATTCAGAAGACAATACCTCTTGCCAACTGTTTTGGATAATTGTTTTCAAATTCTCCACCTCCTACCCACCAGAATAACGCACAAAAGCTTTTGCTACAAGTCTGTATCTTCTCATACAACCTTCTTTGGAATATGTTAAACTATAATCAGAACCAGAAAGGAACGATTAGAATCATGATTAAATTAATTGCATCAGATATGGATGGAACACTTTTAGACGCACATATGGGTATTTCAGAAGAAAATGCTGAAGCTATTCGTTTTGCCATGAGCCGCGGCGTTGAATTCATGGTGGCTACTGGAAGGAATTATCAGGAAGCACGTTCTGCATTAGATGAAGCGGAGATCGACTGCGCAATGATCACATTGAACGGTGCACAAGTTTATGATAAAAAAGGTAATTCTTTATTTACTGTAGCGATTCCTAGTCAGCAAGCAGAAATGATTCTTGATATTTTAGATGAGCACCAAATCTATTATGAAGTAGCAACAAATAAAGGGCTTTATTCAGAAAGCCAAAGCAAGCGGATCGAAAGTTTTGCTTCAATGGTCGCAAGCCACCTTCCCCATTTGACTTATAAAATGGCGATTGCGATGGCCTCGGCAAATCTAGAATTGCTTCATATCAATTATGTTGAAAGCATTCGCGACCTTATTTATGAAGAACCAATCGAAGTATTGAAAATCATCTGCTTCCATACTGAAGGGCCAAAAATCTTAGGACCTGTTGGAAAACAAATCGATGAATTAGGTGATTTAGCTGTCACTTCTTCTGGACAAAACAATATCGAAATCAACCATCGAAATGCGCAAAAAGGAATTGCAGTTGCACATGTTGCAAACGATCGGGGCATCACATTAGATGAAGTAATGACGATCGGTGATAATTTCAATGATGTCAGCATGCTCCAATTAGCCGGTGTAAGTTTTGCTATGGGGAATGCAGAAATCGATGTTAAAGAATATGCTAAATATATCACAGATACTAATTTAGAATCTGGCGTTGGAAAAGCGATTTTGCGCGCAATCGCTGAAGAACTGTAAGTTTTACCTAGAAAAGAGGGGAACCGTTATGTCGGAATTTTTCATTCAGGAAAAACAGCTGAGCCAAGTGACTCGGACAGTGGTCAAAAACCAAGCAGGAAAATCGCTGTTTTTGATGGTGGGTCGTTGGGGAACAAAGGGAGATGCACTTTCTCTTTACGCGATGAATGGTGATTTGGTTGCCTCTATCAAACAGGTCAGCTTGACGTTCGGCACTCGTTTTGAGTTATACAAAGGTTTTGAAAAAGTTGGCACGATGCAGAAGATTTTCAATTGGCCTGGTGATTTTTATTATGTTCGTCATCTTCACTGGAGCGTCCAAGGGGATATCTATAACCACCGCTATAAGATCCAGCATTTCAATCAGCCAATCATGACGATGGATAAAGCAACTCTTTTTTTTGGCGACTATTATGTTCTTGATGTTTCCGATGATGAAGATGCACCTATCTGTATCTGTATCGCTGCCGTTTTAGATTATTGGCTTTATCATAAAACGAAGAACAGAAACAAGGAAACAGGAAAACGTGCGGTAGGTTTTACTGCTGAATAGCAATCCGCGGCAACCATTTCATTAGATAAAAACAAAAATTCCGCAAAACAGAAACACGTTTTGCGGAATTTTTGTTTTGGCATTGAATGCTTTTTTGCAACCTGTGTTCAAGAACCAACTCTTTCGGTATTAACTCAAAAAAACGCAAAACATGAGAAGCTGTTTC
>KE351646.1:120401-120664 GCA_000415185.1 Enterococcus faecalis 13-SD-W-01 | reverse complement strand
TCAAACGATTGCTTCTGCGGAAATAAGTCCCAAAAAACAAAAATGTGAGAAGCCATTTCTGTTTTTTTGTTCTTATTTCTTGAAGCAGAACATCGTTTTCACAACCTCTTTTTAAACGGTGTTCGCAAAGCTGACTTTCGGTATTAACTCAAAAAAAACGCAAAACATGAGAAGCTGTTTCACGTTTTTTCTATTATTGCTCGTAGCTAAACGGTGCTTTCACGACCACTACATAAACGGTGTTCAAACGATTGCTTCTGCGG
>KE351646.1:73991-120349 GCA_000415185.1 Enterococcus faecalis 13-SD-W-01 | reverse complement strand
TCAAGTCAAAGCGCTTTGCTCACAACCTCTTTTGCATATGGTCATACAGATGGCCGCTGATCATTCGCTGGCCAACTACTTCAAAACCATTTCGCAAATACAATTTTTTCGCTTGCGGATTGCCTTCATCGACACTCAATCCGATGGTCGATTTCTTTTCACGAAGAGCAAGCTTCGGTAATGCTTCCAGCAAATGTGTACCGATTCCTTGTCCTCGGAATTTTTCTGATACTGAGATTGAATCCAAGTACCATTCGTCAGGAAAAGTTTCTTTATCCACAAATAACTGCGTGGAGCTATCGATACCATAACGATCTAGAATCTCAATCAACGGCTCATCAATAAATGGCTCTTCTTCTGCAGCATAACCAAATGCAGCTCCAGCGATCTCCCCATCGATTTCCTCGACGATACCGCGTGAATAACTATAGCGATAAGCAGGATCTTTGATTGCTTCTTCTAAGATCTGCAGTGTTTTCTCTTCTCCATGTTCCTTTAAAAAAGGTAATTCCATATCTTTTAAAATAACTAATATCAACGGCGCGATAGCTGGTCCGTCTTCTTTTTTTGCAAATCGAATCATATAGCCGCCTCCTTAGTGTCAGTTTAACATAAGCAAACAGCATAGAAAACGGTTTATTTTCTATAAACCGTTTAGCTTGCTTTTCTTTTTTTGTGTAGTTTTACTTGGTTGCAATTGAACGATGCTATCTTTTAACTGATCAATGCAGATAGTCTTCGATTTTTCGCGTAATAAAATAACCATTAGAAATTTTTCTACCCGCTACTTCTTTGCAGTAGGGACATTCGATTTCCATTTCTTGGCGTGAGTGTTCGACCACATTCTCTACTTCTTCATAATTAAAGGTTTTTCCGCAATTTGGACATTTCATTTTTTCCATCTTCTTCATCTCCCTTTACTTATTAGTTTACTCTTCTCCTGTCAAAATGAAAACTGACAAGCTATTGGATAATAAAAAAATCGGCTCTATTCATGCAGTTCTAGAGGCAAGCCATCTGGATCAAAGAAAAACGTCATTTTTTCACCAGTGTAATCATCATACCGGATTGGCTCCGTTTCGATACCTTTTTCATTTAATTCTTGGATGACTTCTTCGATATTGTCCACTTTGAACGCTAAATGTCGTAACCCGCGAGCTTCGGGATAATTCGGTCTTTCCGGCGCATCAGCTATGCCAAAAATCTCTAATTCGCTTTCCCCTAATCTCAAATCCAGCTTATAGTCCTTTCTTTCTTCCCGATAATTCTCTCGGATTACTTCAAATCCTAACAAGTCTACATAAAAGGCACGCGATTTTTGATAATCAGAAACAATAATCGCGACATGATGAATCGTGTTCAACTTCATTTTATCCCCTTCTTTCTCTTTCTTCTATTTTAACCTAAAAGACAAAAACAGACAGATATTTTCTGCGTAATCGCCAAATCCATCTTACAGGAGCAGTCTTTTCTTTTTAAGAAAAAAAGCGGATCTCAGCTAAACAGCTAAGATCCGCTCGGAGGATTTTGAAACTTTACAGAAAATATTCATAGAAATCATAACACACATTTTCTTAAAAAGTAAGTCTAGAATTTATTTTCTAAAGTAATACAATAAGTTGTGTTATAAAAATTCGCACACACTACATTTAGTGCCTAAAGGAGTATTCATCTTTCATGAAATCATATATCCATTTCTTGATGCACCAATTAAGAGGGTGGCCGCAACAAAATTATTATTTGTTTTTCTTTAGTTTAGGCTGCCAAGTCATGACTTTGGTGGATCAGCCCATCACTTGGCTTACAATTATTACTTTTATTGGTACCAATCTTGGCGTTTTGTGCATTCTTTCCATCAATGCTGCAAAATCTGTCAATGGTGTCCTTGGTATCCTTTCAGCAATTTGTTTTATCATCGTCGGCTATTCTGCTAAAAATTATTTGAGTATCGGCGAACAAATCGCTTATATGGTCACTCTTGACATCCCTGTTCTTTTAAGTAAAGAATGGAACCATAACATGGCTTCTAAGATCCGTCAATTCACTGGCAAAAGCTGGGTGATTGCTATTTTCAGTACAGTAATCGTTTATTTGGTATCAGGATTCTTGATTGGCCGCTACACAGATGATCCTCGCCCTTGGATCGATGCTATTGCTTTTTCTATCAGTCTTACAGCTGGTGTGATCAGTTTCTTGCGTTACAACAACCAATATTACTGGTGGGTAGCTTCTGGTCTTGCACAGATGGTCCTATGGTACGTTTCCTTTACTCACGGAGCAGCAAGTTTGGCTATGTTTATCAACAGTTCTGTTTACTTGATCAATGATGTTTTAGCCTTTACTGTTTCTCCTTGGTACAATAAAAAAACCCGAGAAAAAATGCAAGAAGCAGAAACCCAATATTTCCAGCATTCGTAAAAAAAGAGTGCCTCAATTTTGACCAAGCCAAATAGAAACAGCTGACCTTTGAAAGGGCGGCTGTTTTTTGTTTTATTGCTGAAACATTTTTTCTGCTAAAAGTCCAGAACTGCTTTTTCGAAAGTTTCCAAAAGTCGGTCATCCTTGGAACATTTCCCATGCTATTCTCTTTTTGTTGCACAAAGGAGGTGAAAAAGAAGATTTGGGTTTTCTTGCACAAAAAATGAAAGCGTTATAAAAAGGAGCTTATGGCGGATTGTCAATAGAAATGCAAAAAAATAATTATCTTTTTTCTTACATAGGTTCACTAAGAAATTTACGTAGCCTATAATCATTTTTTTCCAATTTAAAGCACACGAAATAGGAGGTAAGGATAACGTATGTATTTTTACCTCTCATTCAACTATTCAGTTACTTATCTCAACACAAAAAGACTTGTTTAGCGGTTTGATAATTTAACGTCTTTCTAGGACGAGTATTAATCAAATATACAAATTCTTGCAATTCTTTTTCCGTAAAAGCACCCACATCTAATCCTTTAGGAATAAATTCACGTAATAGACCATTCGTATTTTCATTCGTGCCACGTTGCCATGAAGCATAAGGATCTGCAAAATAAACATCGGTATTTAACGTTTTTTCAACAGTGGTATAATCAGAAAATTCTTTTCCGTTATCCGCTGTCAACGTGTGAACCACTTCATTCTTCAATAACTGATTAATTGCTTTAGAAACTCTAAAAGCTTTTCTATCTGGTAAAAATGTCGCTTTTAAAAATCGACTTTTTCTATCAACAATTGTCACGAGACAAGCGGTGGTACCTTTGCACCCGACAACTGTATCAAGTTCCCAATCGCCAATTCTAGAACGTTCCTTGACTTCTTTAGGGCGATCATGGATACTTTTTCCTCCAGCCATTCGATTAACGTCTGTTCGACGTTTATACTTTTTACCTTTTCTTCGTAAAACTGAGATGTCGCCATTTAATAATTTTCCTTGACGTATCCAACGATAAATCGTTTTATGACATACAAATTTTTCTGTTTTTTCTATGCGATAATAGCCTACAATCTGTTCAGGCGACCATCGTTTTAATAAGCATTTTTCTATAGTTCTTTTTGTTTTGACAGTAAATTTCACATGATTCTTTCTATTGGTTTGTCGCATATTTGCTTTTACTTCCGCAAATGACGGATCATATTTTCCATTATCATCTGAATTTCTTTTTATTTCACGATAAACAGAAGAATAGTGTCTCCCAATCAATTCTGCAATTTTCGGTATGGAGACTTTTTCTTTTAAGTAGAAGGCTATACACGCACGTTCATCTATGGTAAAATGCGAGTAGTTCAAGAAGAAAACTCCTTTCTGTATTTTGTTTAAAGCTAGTCACTTAAAACTATACACAAAGGAGTTTCTTTTTTCTATTCTTTTTTTAACGTATACTCATATTGTCCGATACTAATTCAATGTTATTTTCTTCATAAATAGGCTCGGTCTTATCATCAAGAAATTTTTTTATCTTCGCTCGATCATCAGGTGATGAATCCCACTTGTCATTGCTTTTTCCAATTTGATAACCATCACCATACACAGTGCCATCCAAGTCTTTTCTTAAATAAACATAGTAATTATTTTCATCTTCCCAAATCATAATATTACTTTTTTTTCTTTCAAAAATATTGTTTTCATCAAAATTCCAGTCATAATCTTTAACAAGTTCTTGATTAGCCTTTAAAGCAGAATCAATTACTTTTGAGTAATCTTTTTCATCGGAAGAGGAACAACCAGAAATCATTAGCATCAATGTTATCATTGCCAAACAAATAGATAGTTTTTTTATCATATTTTTTTCTCCTTCGCTTTTCTCTATTTTATCAAAAAGCAAAGAGCTTTAAAAGCACACAAATAATGTATTAGTTCAATACATCTGTTATTTTATTTGGATAGATTGGTTAACTGTTGAGAATCCACTTGAAATTTATCATCGGTATTTTTTAGCGCCGTACATTCCACTAATTGCTCGTAACGATTCGGTTCAAAATCACCAACTTTTGTTTCGATTTCAATTTTACCTACAAGCGTTGCTTCTGTATCATTCAACGATTCTGCCTGATATAATATAATAGATTTTACAGTGCTTTGGAATGCGATAGACGTCTCATATTCACCTGCTTTATCTACAAGAATGGTATACAACTTAGCGGTTGTAAGTGGCTTTAACGCTTCGCTATTTTGCTCAAACTGCGCATGGATAAAAGAAGTAAACAGACTTTCCAACTCTTCCTTAGGCGTGAGTTCTTCATTCGTATTTGATTCTTCCACAACAGGCAAAACATTTGTTTTCTGTTTTTCATTTTCGAGAAGCAAGGTCAATTCTCTTTTTTCATGTCGTAACTGTTCAATTTGTTTTTCTTGTTTTTCGATTTGTGTCTGCGCCTTATTTTGTGTACAGCCGCTAAGAACTAATACCAAAGCAACAGAGACAATGAGTAGTGCAATCTTTTTCATTAGCGTAACTCCTTAACAGAAAATTTACCATCTACAATTTTTTCAAGTGTCAATTGATAGGGCATTTCAAAAGTTAAATTTGTTTCATTATCCTTGTAAACAACCGTACACATAATGTCCACCGTTTGTTTGTTTTCTGACATCTGTGTGTTGGTAATTTCTAAGAAAGTTAGATTGTCTTTAATTGGTTGTAATTCTTTTCCATAATAGATTAATTCTTTTTCATCTGCTTTTGGATACACTGCAAAGAACGTTTCTAAAAAGCCCTCAACTGATTCGCGAGTGGTTGCTTCCACATTGTTTGTGATCATTTGTTGTGTTACTTCCACACTTGCTTTACTTGGCAAGGTGGCTAAAATTGGCAATTTCACCACAGAAAATTGATTATCTTTGGCATAAACATTGATCGAGTACGCCCGCTCATAAGTGTTTTTGTCAGCTTCCAACATTACTTTTAACAAGATACTGTATACATTCTTTTCTTCTGGGACAGCATTTATTTCCCAAACCTCTACATCTTTTACAAAAACTTTGTCTTTTACGTCTTTATAAATAGAAGTAGGATAGGTAAGATTTTCTGCTAGATAATCCATTAATTTTTCTCTTTGTTCTTGTTGCTCTTTGCTTGTTGGCGATACAGTGAAATATAGTTGTGCAAAAGCTTTAGCATAACTTTGAAGACCTGTAGTATCAATCAACTGTTCTTTTATGACTTCTTTTTCATGAACAGTATGTGTGGATATAGCTGTCAAATTATTGTAAACGCCAAATCCAACACTAAAAACTAACAACGACCAACCACTAAACAAAATAATACGAGGAACACGAGAACGACCTGTTTTCTTCTTTTTTTCTATTTTTTCTTGATTTTTTTTACGAAATAAATACATATTTTTTCTCCTTATCTTTTTCTTACAGAAAACACGAACAAAATTCGTCTTCAGTTGGAATTTTCATTCGTGTTTATTTCTTTCTTACAATGCTTACAACATCATTAGCTACAAACGTACGAGTATATTTTGCAACAATTTGTCCTTTCTCCGAATTTTGTTCATAGGTGTCAATTTGACCGTTTTTATTCACGCTTGAAACAACGCCAGTGTGACCCCAAATACCTGGAGCTAGTGGCGATCCGGCACGCCAATTGATCACATCGCCAGCTTTTACATCCGAAATTTTAGGACTAAAGATAACTTCCCAACCATAGCTTTCCCAATCATAATCACTTCCGATTAACTCAGCATATTCGAACCCCGAGCCCATCATTTGCGGTCCACCTAGTTTTTGTACATAATAAGCCGTCATTCCATAACACTGCCCATTAAATATGCGTTGTCCTAGAACATTTTCTAAAATTGCAATAGACACAGTTGAAGAAGAAAGATATTGTTTCACTAAAGCGACATAGAAGAAATTTCCACCATTCCAATACAGATAGTTCCCGTGATCATTAGCAATCGGATTCGGATAATAATATTTTTCTCCTGTCGTATTCCCTAAACTAGGCGCAACAACATCTTTTGAGAATTTTTCTGCAATTTCTAAGGTGTGTTTTTTTCCATTTTTTACCACAAAGTCGATATAGCCACCACCAAAATTATAGGAAGCAATAGCAACATCATCATTGCATCCCTTGTCACGAGTAGAGCGAAGGAGTGAAGCATAATACTTCACTCCTTGTTTAATACTCTCAAGTGGCTGTAAGCTATTAGGTGGCAACCCTAAACTTTCACTAGATTGCATCACATCGTTTCCGCGACCGCCACTTTCAACTGCCATGATCGCTAATAACACATCTACTTTATCGGGGATTTCATTGACGGCGGCTTCTTTCTTTACAATCTTTTCATATTGCAATACTTCTTGAGGCAAGCCTATCGTTACAGGATCATCTGGTTCAGAAACAGTGTTGTTCTGATTTCTAACACCGCCTATAAGTGTAATGCCCATTCCTAAACAGAAAAGGCCAATCAAAAAGGAGTAGAGGTATTTTTTCATTTCTGTTTACCTCCTCGTTTAGAGGCAGATTTTGATTTTATTGCTTGATGATTGACAACATCTGTGGCTTTTTTCGAGTGTTTATTAGTCGGCGGTATTTTTTTTGATAGTTTCTGTTGCTCTATTTTTTGTGAACGAGTGGGTTCTTTGGGAGTTGTTTTCAACGAATGATCCACATAGGTTGATGGAGCGGGATTCTTTTCATTAAACCGAACCAAAGGTTTTTTATCTGTCTGTTTCATTGCAGTTGGTTTCGATTCAGTTTTATTGATATGTTTTGGCTCTTTTAATTCGCTATTTTGTTTTACCTGTTTTGCATTAAAACTTGTTTTTGACACAGGCAATTGACGTCTTTCTTTTCCGTCATTAGAACGTACAGGGGATGTCACACCACTTTTTTCTGTAGGAATATGTTTTTTCACTAAATCTCTTGGTGCAGTAGAAGATAATTGATTTCTCACATTGTCCTTTTTATGCTGATCTACTTGTTGAAGTGCATTCAATCGTTGTTGTTGAGCCAATTGACGTTTTGCTACTCGATTCGAGCGCTGTTCATTATTTTTCATTTCAGTTCCAATACGTCCATCATCATAATTACTTCTCATTTGTAACGCTTTGTATTTGGCATTAGTAGGTGCGTTTTTAACAGAATCTTTTATGGTGTTTGCTTTCTCAATCACTTGCTGAGGCATATCTTGTACATTAGAAATTTTTGTTCCGATCCGCTTAGCGATTGGTTGCTTGACTGAACGATTTATTTCAGATAAATTATTTTTCGTTGGTTGTGTCTTAGTTAGTTGTTTCGGTTGAAAGGCAGTGTTCTTTAACATATTTCTAGCAGCACTTGCAAATACTAAATTCTTCGCCATTCGTCCAAATCGGCTACCTTGGCGAGTATCGGTACCGCCAAGTTTCATGAAATCCAACAATTCATTGACTTTATTTACCGTTGTTAACCATGTGGCAACTTGTAAGAAAATCACCCAAATATAGCCTTTTTCTGTTGATAAGGAAAAGAATGAATGGCTAAGGGAAAAGACCACCGCAAGAATAAGCGTAATGCCCATTTTCGTCATCAATGCTTGGGCTACTTTTTGCATAGCTCCAAATAAAAGCCGATTGGAATTAGGGAAGAGCGAGAAAAGCATGGCGACAGGTAAAAAAGCACAAAACAGTAAAAATAGAATTTGTGACGTAATCATCGTTATGGTAAGCACAGCTACGCTATAGCTAACTATCGCATTCGATACAATTACTAACAAGGTCATACCAAAACGTAAAAAAGCTCCATTAATGGACATATTCACATTGTTGTGTTTTTCTATTTCCTTTTTTATTTCAGTGTTTCTTTTTTCTGTCAATACTGGTAAACTTAAAACTTTTTCTGCTCTATCTTTCCCAATAGAATTTATGTCATTATTTCCATATTGTAATAGAAGCCATGGTGTCATTACTTGCAATTCAAACAGATTCTCGCGAATCGCATTTGTTGCACTTTTTGTTTTTTGTTCAGATTCGCTAGGAACATCAGGGGCAACCACAATCTCATTTCCAACCGTTGAGTTGGGTATAATGTCTTTGGCAATCACCAACATTTCATTGTTAATGTCCTTTTGAGCGTCATTTACTTGTGTTAAATAGGTCTTTGCATTCATCAAAAAAACACCTGATAGAATGAAAATCACAAAAAAAACGACACCATGTTTAATTGCCCGTGTCGTCTGTTGTTTTACACCAGCTATATAAGCAATATAACAACCAGCAATGAGAATTACCCATTTCCCATACATCGGGAAAAGACCCGTAGAACGTAAGCCATTTCTATCAATACCAGCAATTCGTTGCATGTTTGTCGCCACACTAGAAATAAGACTAGTGATAAAATCCAAGTCAAAAGCTTCTTGAACGATGAACCCAACAAAGTAGCTGATATACACATTTAACAACCAAAGAACGTTAGTAAATGCGTATAGCCCATAAATGACCGCATCGCCAATTCCTTCGCCCCATTTCCACGGAAGCCAGTTCCAAGAAGTATCCACATAAAAATCAAGAGAGTAGTTTTCTAATGGATACTTTTGAAAATTAAAAACAGCGCCATCTTGACCGATGGTTTCATTTACCCAACCTGTCGCATGAACAACAGAAGGAGCTAAAGCAAAACACAAGAAAAAGAGCAGTAAAAAAATACTGCCCCAGTAATATTTTTTTCTCATGATTACACCTCATTTTCTTCCATCGGAGGGCGAGTATCAAAGGCGTTGAATAAATCTTCAAACCAGTAATACACATAAACCACGCCCACGTTTCCGTGAATATCCACGAATAGACATTCGCCATTTTGTAGCCCCATAACACGAGCAATGTTTTCTTCGGTGCTTTCCAGATTACAAAAGGCAAGAGCTTTTTCGATTTCATCACGATCATTGGAACGGAAAATAAATTTCATCCCAATGTTATTTTTCATTTTCTCGTCGCCTAAATCGTCTGTGTTTTGTGTCGAGAAATCAATACCTGCATTCATAGAACGACCCGCACGCACCAGTTTATTTCCTAATATTTTACCTTGTGCAACGTTCAACCAAGCCCAACTTTCATCTAATCCTAATGCTTTAAAAATCGAGCGATTCAGTTTGATAAAATCAAGCGAGTAAGTCGCAAGGATCATCATAATAGACACACTCAAAATTTCATTCGTGTTGTAATCTTCGGGCAAGGTATCTTTATCGGGTAGGGTTAAATCTTGTACCAACGCAATATTTAGTGGTGCAGTCATGTCTAAGCCTGTTTGATTGTCGCCATTGCCAAATAACAGCCCTGCAATTGACAATTTTTTAAAGCTTTCAATATGATTCGCTAATTTCATCGCAACAGGTGTATTTTGTCTTCGTAATTCATCAATGACAAACAACAAGCCTTTTTTATCATATTGAGTTACAGCTTCAACGGCTACTTGTAAACAAGGGAAACGTTCTTCATCACGAACACTAACCCCTGTGATATACGTTAAAATATCCAATGCCAACGCTTCTTGATCTTTGGAATCGGACATAATAGAGAAGGGATCAAGTAGTCCAATATTTTCTTCACTGTTGGTAATATTGACCGTCTTTAAATGTTTACTGAAATAAGGCAAATCCTCTTTCCAGTTTGTACGTTCGCCTTTTGGGTCAATCAGGAAACCCAGCGCACCAAAGAGTACACTCCAAAATGTCAACAAGTTTTCTGTTAAAGACTTTCCGCCACCAAGGGAACCAATCAGAGCTTTTGCAAGGGCGTTGGTGTTACTTCCTTTGACACCTTGAGCCGCCAACCACGGACGAATATAGACAGGTTTTCCAGTGTCTACATTGAAACCTAGCGGGATTCCGTACTCGTCCCCGAGTTTTTGTGTTGCTCCAAAACCGATACTAGCTAAAAATTCAGCTTCGACATATTGCACGTAATCTTCAATGGTTCTTTTGGACGACGGGAAACACTCATAATGAAGAAAGAGCTGGTCACCACTTGGCACTTCTAAGCGCATTTTGTAATCATCATAAAAACTTTGAACATCACTTTCTCGTTTCAGCAATTCCTCGTGATTATCCGCAGACACACGAACAACTAGAGAAACTTTATACATTGCATCTTTTGTATTTTCCAATTCGGCTTCTAGCTCACTCGCCATTTGACGGGCTTCCAACACATTGTTGGCTACATCGTGACCACTCTCAAGCCCGCTTTCATCAATATCCTTTAAATCCATTTTCTTATTGCGAATTTTTGTGAGGGCGGACTTATTCTCCAGCACCTCAACATCAATACTCACATCCGTTGGGAAATCAAACGTTGATTGTTCGTAATATAGAAATTCAGAACCAAACGGAAATACCAAATCACCTGTAACATGTGATAAAGCCAGATAAGAAACAAATTCTGTACGATCTTTATGAACAATTTCTAAATACTGGTCATGTTCAATAATGGTAGGAGACGCCATTTTGAGCGTGTCATATTTGAACACATAGGTGTCTTTTTCATCTTTGAACGACTTCATAAACGTTTCAGTTTCCTGTATAGAGTGATTTCTCTTTCCATTCAAATGTGCAACGATATATTCAATATCTGAGGGCTCCGTTTTTCTTAAATGAAAATGTCGGGTAATACGGTTGTACAATAGACGTTCCAGCCGTTGATACCGTTCAATCTCTTTGTTTGGAATTTTCTCAAATTCATCAAACAGTAAAGCATTGGAGCGGTGAAAGAAATCTTCGATCCCTGATACCACATCATCTAAGAAGCGACTTTTCCCGAATTTTTCCTCATCAAGAGAAAGTTCAAAGCCAATGAAATAGCGAGTGGTTACATCGTATTCGCCATTCATATTGGTTAAAATGTCCTTGACGCCATCTAAATGTTGAAAGGCGAGTTCTTTCAACTCACCTTTAGATTTTACTTCTCTTTTGGATCGCTCAATTGCAAGACTTATCGGTTCTTCTGCCGAACATTTATACAAACGGAAACGTCCTTTTTTTACTTGCTTAATCATTCGTGCCAAATTATTTTTGATTTGAAAGGCTTTATCTTGACCGACAAAACCATAACTATATGGCGTAAATTCATAGTAAGCATAGACCGTGCCGTCATGATTGAATACAAGATTTTCCTCTAAATATTTCAAAGGAAATTTTGGTACTAAACTAGGAACCTTCATACGTCGATTCACTCCTTTCTCGAATCAATACCATTTGTTCAAGAGTATATTTTTTTGTTTTTCCAACCCAAGTACCTCGTCGAGTCCGTTTAGGGCGAATCCAAAACAGCACGATTGACAGCAAATAATTGTACGGTTTCTTTCCTTGAAATGTTCGTTTATTTAATAAAAAGGCAACTCCAAAGGGAATACCCAAATGATTCACTGCTGGACTAGAAAAGATAAAAGGAAAAATTCCTTTCATTTTTAGAGACAAAATAAACCCTATAATAAACCACGTTAAAAATGTTTGTGTTATCGGTCGTGGAAGAGAAATTTCATTACTAATTTTGTAAAATACTCGTTCAATATTCCAAATTTTCGACCAGTTTTTAATTGTCTGCATGCTTATTTACCCCAAGATTGCATGTTTCGTAGCAACCAATCAAATACCCCAGCAGTATCTCCAACAAACCAGACCGCAACAGCTACCGCTAAGATAACAGGTATCGCTTTACTTGCTTTTCGTTCTAAAGCAAAATAGCCAGCAGCCAATAGCATACAAATCATAACGAAATATTTTGCCTCGTTTACCACACTATTAAATACATTTTGAAAAAAATTCATTTTACAACATCCTTTCTTAATAAGTAATATCTGAACGAACACATTCTACTTCTTGACAATAAACAATTTGATAAGGCTTATTCATGGAGAATTTAATTCTAAATTCTCGATCATTCAAACTTACAATGTAGTAACCATCATTATCTTCAACATAATAGGTAAATTCATTTTTTTCACACTTAAACTTTTTACAGATTGCTTTGATCTGTCTACGAGTTTCCAAAGCAAAAAAGGCATCTATTTTAGGGAGAAGTGCTCCACCTAAAAAGATTCCCATCAAGAATATTAATAATTCACTCATTCTATTTTTCCTTTCTAGCACATATTTGCCTCATAAATGCCATATGACTAAATACTTTTTTAAACATCACAGTCACAGGAACACAGTTACAGTAAACTTTATAGCCATAGGTTTCTCCACTACGTTTATCGAACTTCATCGAATAAAAATCATAAAGATAGATACCACGTTTTTTATCTAAAAATCCTTCAATCACTAAAGAGGTTTTAGGGAGGAATATCAAGCATATAAAGTTGATAAACACCACGAGACATTACTACAAAACCTAACTGTTTCAATCGATCAACTAGCGTAATAAACACCAAATCACATCCTTAAACATATAGACCTTGCCCTTTAAAAAGAACAATCTCCAAACTTTAATAAAAATCGTTAAAAACAAAAGAATTTCAAAGCGATTTTGTCTATTCTTGCAACGTGTAGTCTATGGCTCATTTTCTCTCGACCAGCTGTTATCCTCGGCGTTGGTGCTTATACACCTTCCGCAACGGGAAAAAAAGGGGCGTAAAAAAATATTTGTGGGCAACTTTCAGTACAAATTTTTTTTACTACAGCATTCCCTTTTTTTCCCGTTTCTACAGGTGTAGTTCATAAGCACGCCGAAGATAACAGCCGAGAGAAAATGAACCATAACCAAATATACACGAGGCAAAGACTAAGAACGGAAAAATTGAAATTCTTTAAAAACCTTTTCCGCCTCTGAAAAACGCCTCAAAAAAATGGCTGTGGCAAAAACCAAAAAAACAAAAGAAAAGGACTGGTAAACATGACAACAAGACTAGAACAAGCAAGAGCAAAAATGGAGCGCATCAAAAACGAACAAACAGAGTTAACACAAGCAATCAGAAAAGAGCACGCTATGATACCGTTCGGACAACCGAACATAATAGGACGTTCTGACATTTACAAAAATGTTAAACGCCACTACGCTAAAGCAACCAGACTAGTAGAAGAACAGGAAAAACAAGAAAACAGAATTGACATGTTAGAAAAGGTTGAAGATTTCAAAACAGAAAACGAGCTACTAAAAGATGTACATGTTGTTGGTAAGTCTAGTTATGCAACAGTTGGAGCAAGAACAAGCATGAACAATTTAGACTATTTTAAAAACAAATTGAGCGAACTAGAAAAACAAAACGAGGAAGCAAAAGCATTCAATAAAACAAAACCAGCCAGAAAATTGAAAACATTCGGCGCAGAAATAACAAAACTAAAAAGAAAGATTGCTTCATTAGAAGAAATGCAAGAAAAAGACCAGAACAAAACAGTAAGCACTAAAGCACAGACACTAATTGACAATGGAGCAGTTACACAATGGAAAAAGAAACCCATTTACTATTTTGTCAAAGGATTAAGAAAAGTAGCTTTAGAACTCGACAAAAACGGAGAATTCTTCATTTCTTCACAATATCCAGCGTACAGCGAGGAAGACAAACAAGCGGTAGGGGAATTACTAAAATAAGCGAAACACCTCACAGAAAGCCTTCTGTGAGGTGTTATTTAAAGAAATCAGGTCCCCATTTTTCATCATCAGGACTAGCACTATACAAATCACTTATACTATTATTATATTCTTCAATACCTTTATCAATTAGACTACAGTTACAATCAGGACAACACTTTTTCCCTTCGGGAAAATGAAGACATCTCTGAACTTCACAATTACATGATTTACAATGATTCACTTTAAAACCTCCATTTCACAAAATAAAAGAAAGTAGCGACAAAATAATAAACAGTAAAGTAAACATACAGCCAGCAAAATCTTTACAGGATAAACAAATAAGAAAACCAAACAGTGACACAATTAAGATAGGTAATAAAGTGAAGTCTGCTCTCATAATATCGCCTACTATTCATAATATTCGAGTATGTTTTTTTCCATACTTTCAATTCTATGAGGCTTGAGTTTTAACCGTTCCACTTGTTTTTCATAATTTTCCACCATTTTTCCATGTTTTTCCGTCACATTCGCATGGTCAATTAGCCATTTCAATTGTTGGGTATTATGAAGCCTATCTAATTCTCTTAAAACCCAGAGAGAAGGCGCGACAGACTTATAAAGCCAAGAAAACAACTGCTCAAAAGATTTTTCTTGTGGATCAACAGATAATTTTATTTTGCTTACATCTTTCATAAACCACGCCCAAGGTTGCCAAACGTCCCAGCGACGTTTATTTGAATCCGTGCCATTTTCTGGAGGCACGACAAACCGTATTTCTTGATTCAAAACCGAAAGAGCCACTTTATCAACCCGTTGGGTTTTAACTAGTTCTTTTACAACAGCCACAGCTTTTTCTTGCCGGAATCGTATTTCATAACGATTCCACTTAGGAAGTTCTTCCTCAAGGTTAAACTTATGTTCTTGTTCATAGTTTTTTTCATAAAATACCATGAATAACTTACTTGACCTCGTGCCAACGTTCAGCGTTTCGCCTTTATTTTCTCCATCTTTCAAAGCGAAGGAGTCATTGCCAGAACCGATTTTTAAAGAACCCACGGTATAGCCTTTTTTTGCCATTCGCTTAAGTGTCGGAATTTTGAAGTATGTTTTTCTGTCATCAATGGCTAAATCAAAACGCGGGATATTCGCGCCAAAAAATAACGCTCTCTCTAAGAAATCGAACCACGTTTCGTTGTTTGCTTCTAAAAATACTTCATAATTGCGACAACCAGAACCAGACATTAATAATTGAATGCCATTGTCCGCATTTTTCCCACTACTTTCTAAAAGACGAATATCGTCATAACAGTAAGAAGCATGGTATCCCTTTATTCCTTTACGCTCATCCTCACGCATCAGCTCAAAGGGAATATTCAATAGCTCATTACAGATCGTTTGAACGTCCATGTCCTTAATCGTTACTTGACACCAGTCAATTAAAAAGCGTAAGAGGAAGTCTTCATTTGTACACGTAACCCCCCTATTAGTAGTGGGGGTGTTATTCGCTTCGCTCATAACTATTCTTCTCCTCATAAATTATTTCTCGTACTTCATATTCGCCTAACGGCTCATTTTGTTGGTCTGATGAACGCGAACTAGCATTTGTACGCTTCGCTCCAAATGCGTTCGGTTCGTCGACCAACAACTTGCCGAGCTCTTCGATAAAGTCAAAAGATTGTGGCACAAAAGGGCTAAAAAACTCCTTTATCATGAAGCTACCAGTCATCTGAATATACCCACGCCCAACAATGTCTTTATTAATCAACGTTTGTCCGGTTTTTCCAAACGCCATCTTATAGCCATCATCACTCATTTCACCTAATGTGATACGTAAGCCTAATTGGTCACGAATATCACCGACTAAAAACTGTGCATCTGGTCGTTGCGTTGCAAATACACCAATCACACCAACCTGACGACCCTTTAAGATGATTTGTCTTAATGAGTTAAGTACTGCATCACGGTCTTTTTTCGCTTGGATACTCGTTAACCAAGCGACATATTCATCGAGGACAATAATCAGTGGTTTCAGTTTATAATAAGTGAAGTCTCGTCCTGCTTTGTAGTCAGGTCGTTTTTTTAATTCAGCATATCGACTATTCATTTCTACCACTGCATTATCAACCATTTTGGTAATATCGTTTGCTTCTGTATACACATGAGGCAAATGCTTTGCCATGTCCGCTAAGTCACTATTTTTGGGATCACCGATCCGAATGTCTGCGCCCATCAAAATAAAAGCACGTAACAAAACAAATAAAAAATACGATTTTCCGCCACCGGTACCACCTGAAATAAGGGCATGTGGTACTTTTCCAATTGCCCAAGAAATACCTTTCATCAAAGGAATCGTATAATCTTTTGGCACTACATCAGTAATGGTAAGACGATTTTTCATATTTTCAGCTTCAAAAGTATACGTAAAATAGCCATTCTTTTGACCTAATCCAACTAAATCAATCGCTAAAAAATCTTCAAAAACACCAGACAATTCCTTTAATTTTCCAGTTTGGTGAAATTGGCTACCATCCAAACGAACAGTAATTTGTACTTGTTTTCCTCTTAATTTTGCATAGAATTTAGGGAAATAGATAAAATTCTTTTTCATTCGTCTTTGATTAATTTTCATCATGTTCAGCGTTTCAAAATCGTTAAGCAGATAAAAACGTGAGGAATAAATCATATTGCATAAACGTTGAAGAAGTAAGAAACGTTTAAACAAAGGGAACAGTAATAGAAAGAATACTCCTACAGCAATTAAGCTATAACCAACACTAAATAAAAGTGCTCGAAAGACTAAGTGAAAAGGGATCGCAGTTAATAATTTAAAATATCCCTGTTTCCATGAAATCATCACAAATAAAGCAAAGAAGGTAACCAAAAAGCAGGTAGACAGAACACGCCAAATCAGATATTTATGCCAAGTACGTACTCTTAACCCTTTATAGCGCCAGTCAATGAAATTCAAAAAAAGTACCTCCTTCGTTTACTTTCCTAATATCAGCACATTTTCTGCATGTATTAGCTTATTGTGCAACACACACGAAAGTGACGGTATTCCATAATAACCTCCTTTTTTCACAACAATAAAGTGAAAACTAAACATAAAATCACCTCGCAGTTTTAATAAAAAATATGACACCTATTCTTTCAATTGGAAAGAGTAGGCGTCAACTTACTATTGATACGATTAATCATTTTAAAGTTAATTATTTTTTGTTATCCTTATTTTCTTTTGATTCTTGAGAGACAATTACTTGACCATTTTCATCTGCTTGTCTATCAGCTGGCGTTAGTGGTTCAATACGAACAGCAGTAAAGCGATCATTGATACTTCCGTATGAACGACTTTTTCCAGTATTTCGATCCTCAAAAGAGTTCGCAGTTGCAGAAGGGGAGTAAACTAATCCAACCACTCGAACTTTTCCCCAATTTTTCACATTAGGCATTTCTTTTTCTTCCAGTTGAACAGTAATACTGTTATCTAAATTCGTACAAGCTAGATTCACCGTCACTGATTCAATAACGGACTCATTATATTCACGTGTTGTTTCGTTATATGGATGACGAGTAGTCACTCCTAATAACATCACTTCACCTAAATTTTCTTTGACACATGTTCCATTCATAATAATTTTCATTGTTAAATTCCTACTTTCAGTTTTATTTGATATACTTAAAGAAAAGTCCCAAAGGAGTATTTTCTTTATGATTACGGATGAACAAAAACAAGAGTTTCTAAAAATTTGCGAATCATTAAAAAATAAATATTCTTGGATAGATGGAACATTCACTGTTACACCCTATTTTTCTTATGATTCTAATCAAGTCTTCATTCATATACATAAATATGTTTACATTGACTTTAAAAGTGGCTATTCCAACGGTTTTAATGATCATTGGTTTCTGGAGTCTCCAACTTTCTATCCGGAATTTATTGGTAAATCGAAAAAAGTAACGACCATTCATGAAGACGTTCTTTGCCTTGGTAAAAAATCAGCGGAACTATTCGAGGCATTTACCTATCCAACGGAAGCAACCGTAGAGTAATTGTATTTTTTATCCCATCAACTAGTAGAATTTCATCAATACGATAACGTTCTTCTGCCACAACATCATGTTCACTATTAATTGCTCGGTAAAGAAGCAGACCACCTAGTTTAAACTGCTTGTCTCTGTGTATCGGTCGTTCCATAATTAAATCACTGCCGCCACCAGCAAAAAAAATTTCCTCTGCTACAACTATTACAGTCATTTCCATAAGTTTTCCTTTCCATTGCAGAAAAACAAGCGCTTAATGACTGTTTTTCTGCAAAAAATAGAAGACTAATTGTCTCCTGATTGTTTTCTTATCATTTTTGATTTTTTATGACGTATATACAGTATGGCACCAGCACAACCAATTATTAATGAACCAAGAGTTATTAACCCTTTTGTTCTTATTGAACCTGTTTGAGGAAGAACTTTCTCTTGCGGTTTTACTGGTGTGCTTTCAGCTGGCTTCTCTGGTTCTTCGGGTTCCACAGGTACCTCAGGTTCTTCTTCAATAATCGGTATAAGCATTTGTGTTTTTTCTTTTCCGTCCAAATTATGATCCGCATCTTGGACATAATTCTTTTCTTTGTCTTTAGTGAATCCGAACGTTTTAAAATAGTAGGTCGTTCCTTTTTCATCTTCTCGATAATCATGACCCGAAAGAACACGTTCAGTCATAATTGAATCAGTCACTTTATAATCGATTTTTCCAGAACTCCAAACGTCTTTTTCTGTTTGATCCGGCGCTACAGCAACCAGTACTGCTTCAAATGCCCGTTCGGTATCCACCGGAATATTTTCATGAATAATTTGAACATCATCATGAAACGAAACCTCTTCACCCCAGACAAATTCTTGTGTCTTGCCATCGCCTGTATGGGCTTGACTTGAGATTTCTACAGAAGCTTCTTTTATAATTGGGGTAAGAGTTTGGGTCACTTCTATTCCATAGATATTATGTTCCGTATCTTGCACATATTCTTCTGAAATTTTGTTGTATCCAATTGTTTTGAAATAATACTTGGTGCCTTTTTCATCTGTTCGATAATCATAATCTGAAAGAACACGTTCAGTCATAATTGAATCGGTCACTTTATAATCGATTTTTCCAGAACTCCAAACGTCTTCTTCCGTTTGATCCGGCGCTATAGCAACCAATATCGCTTCAAATGCTCGTTCGGTCTCCATTGAGATGTTTTTATGAACCATTCGAACATCATCATAAAAAGGAATCTCTTCACCCCAAACAAATTCTTGCGTATAGCCATCACCTATATGAGCTTGACTAGAGATAGCTACATAAGGTTCTTCAAGAATTTCTGCCTTATCTTTTAGAGTATAGGTACCTAAATCAACATTTTGTCCTTGTGATAATTCTAATTGTGTAAATATTTCTTGATTTAAAATATTTCCTGATTTTTGATCTTTTACAGTAAACGTAAAATGTTTATTCTCTGCATCATAGGTGTGTGTAATTTCAAGTGGATCAATATTCTTATAACCCTCAACACCTTTAGTTTCAGTCAACACATAATCATCGATAGCAATATCTGAAAACTTAAAATAGCCTCTCTTTCCATCAACTGTAGCAGTCGTAACAACGTGAGTTTCTCCTGTTCGTTGATTTTCCAGCGTAAACTCCACATCATTTTTGAAGATTTCGTTTGTTTCATTTTGAATCAATTTCTGTCCATCTAATCCCATTCGAATAACATCATCTGTACTTTCAGCATCTTTTACAACAACTGGCGTATATTGATCTTGATAAGTTAATTCAACGAAATGTTTTGTTTTATCCAAAGTATATCCGGGAGGAGCTTCGGTTTCTAACCAATAGTACGTTCCTAATTCCAGTTTATCCATCGTAGCAGTTAATGTTTCATCAAGCGTAAACTCTTTTAACAATGTGTCGTCTTCTTTAAATAAACCGTATTTTGCGCCAATCATCGGATAAGAAGGATGTAAAGGTTCATTTGATTCTGTTGTAGCATCTTGTTTCGTGATCGATGTTTTTCCTGTGGCAACTTCATTTTTAAATTCAACACTCGCTGTCTTACCGGCTTGAATGACAATTTCTTTTGTATTATTTTTGTCTAACACGTACGGAGCAGGTACGAAGGTTTCTGTGACTTTTACTTTGGTATCATGCAAAATATCTTTTACAACTGCTTCGCCATTTCCATCTGTTTTAACATTTTGTGTTTTTCCGTCATATTCTAACTTAAACTCTGTATTAGGAACAGCGACACCTGTCGTTTTATCTATTTTTTTGATTTTTACTTCACCAGTTTTTACCACTTCTATATTCAGTTGAAAACCATTAGGGTCGTCAATCGCCCCAGCCATAACTGTTTGTTGACCTTGCAATCTATAGGCAACTGGTGTTCCTGTATCCATTGTTTTAAGCACTCTTAATCGTCCACTTGTATTAGAGCTAACTGTAGGAGTGATCGTTAACTTATTGTCACTAATTGACCATTGAACATTAGCGCTATTACTTGACGCACCATCAAAACGAGATAGTTCAGAATTATTTGTGTCAGTTAACGTAATCGTTTCTCCTAGAGTCACTTTTATTGTTTGACCATCGAAGCTAGGTTTTTTCTGGTAATCATTAACAACTCGGCTAATTTGATCTCTAATCGACTGATAATTTGATAAAATCGTACCATTTGGTCGTTCAATAGTAGTAATATTAAGTCCATGCGTTTCTTGCCACATCATCGCCTGTGCAACTAGTTGAGTATCTGCATCCGTTCCAACATATTTCCATAATACAGAGATAAATTTTGCTTGGGCTTTATTAGCAAAATCAGGCAAGGGATTTGATGTATAACCTGGAGTTATAGAATTATCGATTGGCACACCAGGCTCAATACAAAAAACGGGTTGTTTTTTTCCTTCATAAGTTGCGAACAAAGGAGCAGAACGTGTATGAAATGGGGTACCATCTTCAAAAGTCCCGCTCATAGTATAAAGCTGGTTCATGTCATATTCAATTGTCACTTTTTCAGGAAATATAATACTGGCATGTGCGAGAATAGGAGAAAATGACGACAACGCCAATTGCCCAATAATAGTCGCACCAGTCAAAAGCTTTTTGATACCTTTCTTAAATTTGAACACTATTTTATTCCTCCTAAATTATTTTTTCTTAAAGCTAAAAAATAGGAGGTTCTCTAGCTTGTATCATTTTTTCATCTCCTTTTAGATAAATAAAAAAGCAACCTCCAATTTTTGGGAAGTTGCTTAACTCTTATTATTAATATGGGCGTATATATCCCCCTGAATGATCATAACCAGAATAACCATTATCAAAGAGCCAATCCACAAATTCAGAAGATCCTATTGGATAAGGAGGCACTATCCAACCTGCAGGTGGTCCCGCTGGGTGTTCTGGTTCACTAGGCACTGTAGGTTGGGTAGGTGTTGTATTTCCTTGATTGCCTCCTGTTTGTCCGTTTCCACTAGAACTATTGGAAGAATTAGCTCCTCCTCCAGTAGAACCAGAACCATTATTTGTAGGTGGAATAGTAGCTGGGGTAGACACTGTTCCTGAATTATTTCCTGTATCGGGAATCCAATTATTATTTGGCGTTTCTGTTTGCACTGGTACAGATGATTCGGCTGCATTTTCAGAAACAACCGGTTGTGAGTCCATGGAGTCACTTTGAACAGGGATTTCACTTTGTACAGTTGTTTCTTCTTTAGCAGGTGTTTGTTCTGGTTTTTCTTTTTCGATCCGCTCTTTTTCTTGCTTGTCTATTTCATTTTGTACTTGTTTTAATCTTTCAGAAAGTTCATTTTTGATTTTTTCATTTTTAATTTTATCGATTTCTGTTTTAGCAGAATCATAATTTTTTTGATCTACGTTGACAACTTTGTTGTCCTTAAATACTTTTTCAACCATTGCATCGTTCCAGCTTCTTGATCTTTATCATCCTCTTGAACTTGCTTTTCGTTGTTCCGGTCTAAAGTAGCGGCAATCACTGTAATTTGTTTCATTTCAGGATCGTATACCGTCCACAACACTGCGCCTGACCAATTGGCGTCAAGAAGAGGCGTATTTGTATTATTTCTTTCCCATTGATAAACGATCAAGTTCTCTTTATCAGAAAAAAGATGATCATTTGCTTGAATAAACATTTTCTTCGTGACTGGGTCAAAATGGGCCGGGGTTAAGGTCATGCCTTCATCATACGCTGTGCTTTCCATCTCTTCTTGGGTTCCCAGCGCAAAAAATTCTTCTAAAGTGATTTTCTTGCCGGTCATAAATTCAAGTTCAGAGTCATAAATTGTTTTCGACGCATTCCATGAATCAATTAATTCAATCATTTTTATTGCCGCTTCTTGATGACTTTTTCCCTCTTGATAATTCTCTTCTGAAAAAAAGGCATGATTTAGTACAACTTGGTAGTCAGGATTATTGTTATTTTCCTCGCTCATCATATACATAAAAGATTCCATTTCTTCAAATACACGCATTGTTTTTTCAAACATTTTCGTTTCTTCTTCTAACCACTTCATGTTTTCAGCTCCTTAATCATTTTTTCTTTATTCTTCACAAGTATATAAGTCTACTGGTCTATTTTTAGAACTCTTTTTTCCTGAAATAAAAAAATTGGGTTTCTTAAAAAGAACACCAAAAAGACTGCAACTTTTCAGTTAAACAGTCTTTCCTCTTTCATATGCAATGTTTGTTTTGGTCGTAATTTTTCAAATAAACAGTTCTTTGACCAATTTCTGTACTTCTTTTTCTTCATTTTTCAGCATATCCGCAAATGTTTGATAATAAGATAATGCTTTTTTCTGTGTGTCAGTAAAACGATACCCTTTTGCTTGCCATTTTTTTTGGATATTTACTGCGTCGTCTTGGCGAAGCGCCTTTTTGATTTGTTGCCAGCTTTCTTCTGGAAGGGGCAGCGGTTCTTGCTTTTCTTTTCGCAGTACTTTCAAGAAACCATTTCGGAACACACGCGGAATCGAGTAGAAAAAGCCTTCTGTAAAACTGTAACGGCAATATTTTTCCCAGACGATAAAATAGATTTTAGGGTTGATGAACCGCTGCTGCTCCGAAAAAA
This sequence comes from Enterococcus faecalis 13-SD-W-01, assembly GCA_000415185.1. Classification (GTDB taxonomy): domain Bacteria; phylum Bacillota; class Bacilli; order Lactobacillales; family Enterococcaceae; genus Enterococcus_B; species Enterococcus_B faecalis_A. The sequence continues at coordinate 97,259 of KE351646.1, read as the reverse complement.
CTTGGATTCGCTGGTGATTTTCTTCGTTTTCAACTCTTTTTGTTTTCCGCAAAATCTGGATGAACTCCTCAAAAAAGGAAGCAGGAAGTTCTGCTGTTTTTTTTTCGGTCAGCAAACCTGACCAATCTTTTCGCAAAAATAATTGATAATTCGTTAAAAATTCTTCAACGTCTCTGGTTAGTTCTTCAGAGAAATCCTCAAAAAGTTCTTTTTTTCCATAGCGTTTTTTCGGAGATGCTTCAAATTGAGCCTGCATCGTTGTTATTTCTCGTTCAAGCTTTTGGTAATCTTCAATATAGATAGGCATGTTGGCTTTTTGAAAATCAGCGATTCTGCTTGCTAAAGCTGCGTCCGGCAAATATGGTTGCTTCAAGCGTTGGTTTTGGTAAAGCGCAAATTGATATTCTTGCCACAGCTCATGAGGAAAATCGATATTTTGCTGTTTGAGCCATAAAAGCTCATCCATCGCTAAGTCGACTTTGGTCATTCCTTGGTTGATCGAAGAAGCGATTGCTGGTGTCACGTGGAGATGTTCAGCAAAATGATTGATGCCCAATTTGAGAACTTTTCCTGTTTTAGGCGACTTTACGATATATTGTACTTTTAATTCTCTGCCGCATTCACAAAAGAGTTTCTTTTGTCTCCGATCACTGCGGTAAAAGGGATTGATCTGAAAATCAGCAAATACCCAATCAGTCGCTGCTAAATAGTTTTCTTCGATAAAACGCGACTTGATCAGGTAACGGCGATGCTTGTCCACTAGTTCCCGCTGCGTTTTCGTTAATCGTTCATAGATTTCCCAGCGCTGGCTGCTGGTATATTGTTTTGATATTTTGATTGGGTAGTTTTTCTTCCTGATAATGGCTGGAAACCATTCCTGAAGTACAGTTTCCCATTCTTCCATGTCTGCCATCCTTTCGAACAATATGGTCATTTGGGATTAAATAAATCTGACCAATAGAATAGAGCCTGGGACATAAAGTCAACCAGGCTCCGTTAGTTTAGAAGTCTTTACAAAAAGATAGTATACGTGTTTTATGGTCGAATGCAACCAGAAATTTACTGTTTCTTTTCAGAAAATAGTGCTGATTTTAGTGTGTCGTACCAGCATTTCCTTTGATATCTTCTTCATTTTCAACAGCGGCCTCTACTGCATAAGTCAAAGAAGCAGCAATATCTTCTAAGGACATAGCTGGTGTGCCGACTGGGCGGTCGATTACTTGATCGGGTGAGAAAGGAACATGGATAAATCCGCCTCTGATTGTTGGAAATTCCTTATCGATCATATACAGCAGACGATACATGATATCGTTGCAGACAAAAGTACCAGCTGTATAAGAAATATAAGCAGGCAAGCCATGATCGTTGATATTTTTCACCATTGCTTTGATTGGAAGAGAAGTAAAGTAAGCTGTATCTCCATCTTCTTCTAACGCTGTATCAAATGGTTGGTTTCCTTCGTTATCTGGGATTCTTGCTTCGGCTAAGTTGATGGCCACTCTTTCCATAGAAACAGCTGCACGGCCGCCTGCTTGACCGACACAGATAACTCCTTCAGGCTGGTGCTGCTGGATAGCTTCTTTTAATACTGCACCGCTTTTGCCGAATACTGTAGGGATCTCTAATTTGATGATTTCTGCGCCAGCGATTTCGTCTGGCATTTTCTTCACTGCTTCATATGCAGGATTTACTTTATCTCCGCCAAATGGATCAAAACCAGTTACTAATACTTTCATCTATTGTTCCTCCGTCCGATTTTTTAACCTATGATTATCTTTAATCTTACCATTTTCCTTGAACAGCGTAAATAAAGGAAACAACGGTTTAAATAACATAACAAAGTAAATTTAATATTTTCTTATAAAAAAACAGTCGACCAACCAATTGAAAGCGATTTATTTTACTATAAAATAAAGACTGTCTGATGAAAATATTACCTATACCACTTATCAAAGGAAGGAAGTTAAAAATGAAAAAAATAACATTGTTTTGTAAAATCGGGCTTGTTTTAGGAAGTATCATTACTACCATGGTACAAACAGAAGTACATGCCGGCACAGTAACAAACTCAAAAAATGAAATACAGATCACCGATCAAATGCCTCGAACAGGCGGAGTCATTTTGGATGATAACGGAAAAGTGATTGGTGCCACAGATCCCTCTCTCGTAACAGATACCCCTTTAGAAAGCAGAGGATCTGTCCATCTCCCCCGCGGGCATTGGACATACGGAACGCACACTTGGCCTGCTGTGCCAATAGGACAAAAACGTGCTTGGTCAAATTTCAATCATTATGATTTCCGTCACTATGCACGAGCAGTTGTAGGGAATTCATCAAGTACTGTTTACGCTCCGGCAAATCGCTATGCCTATGCTAGCGCAATAGGTAATAGCAGATACACTGGCTTAGCATACTACGGCTGGTGATGAGCCGCTTCTAAGCAACCTCACTGATGTTTTCATCAGACATCATTAAAATTTGTTCTCTATTTTAACAGTAAAGGATCACACTTCATGAACAATAAACTTATTCGGTTGAATTTATTTATCCTTTTCCCTATAATTTCTTTCATGATTTTCTTTTATGTCCGAGGAATGACACAAGAAAGGATCATCGCCGACAGCTATTCGCTTCCTGAATACTACCAACCGTTCGATCTGCCTCGAACAATCCAAGACGATCGGCAAAATTTTTCAAGGAATCTGTCCATTTTGCTCGAAACGGCTGAAGAAGAGCAATTGAATGTACTTTTTCGTGAAACAAATGGAACATATAAAGTTACCAATGGAAAAGTGGATCCAAGTGTTGATTTAGTCGTTACTGATTTTTATTCTAACTCGCCCGATTTGAGAACGCTGCTGAATCAACCTTCAGCAAAGCATCTCTCAACCCAACACTATACGATCAATTATGCTACGTTCAACAACTATCCAACAACAGAGCTGCCCTCCTTTAAAGAAGCAACGAAATTTGTGGAGAGCCAAAATACAGAGCAAGTATCAGTGTTTATCGAAAGATTGATGACTAAGTATAATGAACTCTACCAGTCCTCATTCACGAGGCAAGATTTTCAGTATACTGATCTTCCAGAGACCATCATGTCCCTTGATTTTCGTCCTGTGAGAAATCTGATTATTACCAGTCTGGTCTTCTTCCTGTTATTTACCGCTTTATGGTTATTTGACAATGCGAGAAAGTTGTCGATCCTACGATTGAACGGACTCTCTTGTGGGAGAATTTTATATAAAGTACTGCTAAAACAACTGCTCTTCCTATTCGCATTGTGTTGTTTTGCTCAATTAATCTTCGATCCATCGATTTTTCTTTCGAGCATGGGCTACCAAGCTGCTTTTTTTGCCGTATCTATGGTTAGCTCACTTTGTGTCGTTTATTTCTTATGCGCCACTTCTTTTACTGAGAAACTCAATAGGAAATCATATGCCAGAACCTTTATTTTTTCACTGTATCTCTTCAAGACAATCGCATTTGTCTGGTGCTTAGCAAGTGTTCTTATTGTTGTCGAACTGGTCAATCTATCACTTCTTCCTTCTACCTATCCGGAAGAATTTTCTGAGTATGCAGTATTTTATAATACCTATACAGGAAAAAACGGCCATGAAGTCATCAGTGTCGAAAACAATGTATTAAGTCCCCAGCAAGACCGCTTGTACCAATACCTAGAAGAAAACGGGATGCTATTGATTGGCACAATCAGCTACTTTATGGAAGAAGAAGAGATCAACCGCAGTATTAGTGTGAATGTCAATTATTTGCAAAAATACCCGATCATCAGTGTAACTGGACAAAAGATAACGATTTCTCCTGAGGAAACGCAGCGCGTTTTCCTGGTACCAGAAAGATTGGAGGACCAGTTCCAAGAAATCAAAGAAGAGTATTTGCGTAGTTACTTTTTGGATGAATCACAAGCTGATTTTTACTTTATAAAGTCAAAACAAAAGATCCCCACATTCTATCCAGACGAAGAGATTATTCATTATCCGAGCGTCATCGAAGTCCAAACAAGAAACAATACTAAGGGGAACCTTCGGCAAGTCATTACAGGTGCGGGATACTTTGATCCGGTGAAAGTTCCTATCACTCAATCGGTCGAAGAAACATTCGAACCCATCAAAAAAGTTCTGGAAGAAAATTATTTATTGGACAACTATCCAGTACTCACTCCGCTTTCAGAAATCAAAAAAGTAGATTTACAAAGACAAATCGGCGAAATCAAACGACATAGTATGGAAATCCTCTTCGCTGTTTATCTTCTGCTCACGATGATTGCTTATTTGGTACTGCTCTCCATGAAGATCAAAAAACAGAAATATACGATTTGGCGATTGAATGGTATTTCCATGATCAAAACCTATCGTATGATTTTCTTACCGTTTTTCATACAATATGGTGCTTTGGTTTTATATACGATTTTCACCGATATGCCTTTTGCCTGGATCCAGAGTCTGATTCTTTTTTCTATCTTAGAAATAGGAATGATTTTCCTCACTCTACACCGTTTGGAAAGAAAAAGCGACTATATTAAAAGGAGAATGATATTCCGATGCCTCTTATCCAATTAGATCATGTAACGAAAACCTACAAACAAAAACTTGTCCTTGATGCTGTCTCCTTGACGATCAACCAAGGAGAATTCTGGACGATCCACGGAAAAAGCGGTGCCGGAAAATCCACCCTTTTGAATCTCTTGGGACTGATTGATTCATTCGATGAAGGAACAGTCGTACTCTTTGGAAAAAATGCACCGAAAATCAACAGTAAAGCAGCTCTTTTACTACGTAGAAATAAAATCTCCTATCTTTTCCAAAATCATGGATTGATTGAAGATGAAACGATCATAGACAATTTGAACATCCCCTTCCTTTATCGAAAGATCAGCCGAAGAGAAAAAATCAAACTGCAGCAAGAAGCGCTTGCTCAGGTATCCTTAGATTATCCATTGAAAACAAAAGTCTATCGTCTTTCTGGCGGAGAAAAGCAGCGCCTGGCTTTTGCAAAACTCCTGCTGGAAGACAAAGAATTGATTCTAGCAGATGAACCAACTGGCTCTTTAGATAATGAGAACCGTAACCATATCTTGGATCTGCTGTTCCAACAGCATCATGCGGGAAAAACAATCATCGTTGTGTCCCATGATCCTTATATCATCGAAAAAAGTCCGCGATCATTCTCGATCGATTCTTGGCAAGAAACATAAAAAAAGAGGTTGTGACAAATTTTCTGTCGCAACCTCTTTTTTCATTTTTTATTTAAATAGAATCATATAAACGATTTGGAAGACTAACATAAATACGGCAATAAACCATTGATTTTTGATAACACCGTATTTATCTTTCATTTCCAACATCGCCACTGGTACGATATTAAAGTTTGCGGCCATTGGTGTCAACAATGTTCCGCAGAAGCCGCATGTCAAAGCAACCATACCGACTAACGCTGGATTTGCGCCTTGGCTGAAAACAAATGGTGCACCGATTCCAACGGTCATAACAGTGATTGCGGCAAAAGCATTCCCCATGATGACAGTAAAGACCACCATACCGACTGCATAAATGATGATCCCGATATTGACATTGCCTTCTGGGACGATTTTACCGACTTCTGTTGAGATTACTGTTCCAACACCGGCACTTGTAAACACCGCACCTAGTGAAGCCAAAAGCATTGGCAGCATACTTAATGGCCCAACTGTTCCTAACATATCGGCTGCATCATCCAAGAAAGTCGTTGGACGGTTGTTGCGAGAGAAGAACATCAAGATTCCCATGGCTACAAATACCCCCACACCAACACCGACTAATGCCCCTAAATTCGTAAATAGAGCAAATAAAATGGCGAATACCCCAATACTTAATGCTGGGATAAAAATCTTCATGCCTAGTTTATCAGACATTTTTTCCATATATTCTTTTGACGGCAAACGGCTATCACCTTTGCTGACTTTTTTCGCAATTGCCGGAAGTGTCATAGCAAAAATCAAAAGCCCGCTCACTAATGGAGGCAGCCATCTTCCCGCAGCGATCACCACACCAAGGACTGTCCAAAAGAACGCTGTACCATAACGATGCTGATTGGTCTTATCACTTAAGTTTCTAACTCCAGTGTAAATCAAAACCAAGCCCATCACGATGTAAAGGATTTCTAACAACTTATCGCCTAAAGCGATTGATGAGTCCGTAAAAAAGTTCATTTAGCCTCGCTCCCCTTCCTGGTAATATTTCTTCGCGATTTTCTTTTCTTTCCAATAGAAATAAATGCTTGAAACAACTAAAGCGGTCAATGCAACAGGCACAACAACCAAAGCAAGTTGTCCTAAAGAAACTTCGTAGCCAAGATCAGCTAAAGTGGATTGTACCAGCAGCGCACCTGCTCCGCCCACAAACAATACTTGCCCAAAGAACCAGCAGATATTTTCCATAGCAGAAGCCATCCCTTTTAATTCTTCTTCATGACGCGGATCAATTTCCAAACCCTTTGCTTCTACTGTTCCTAGAGCCATTGGTAAAATAATTGGACGTACAAAACCGGCAACACCGCCGAAGCTAACGTTGAACGCCGCAAAAATCATACGGAACACACCATAAATATCGATGATCATACCAGCTGAAACTTTTTTGAATCGTTGGATCAGCGAAGCCGCTGATTCTTTCAGCCCATTTCGCTCTAACGTTCCTGTAGCCAACATAATAATAATAAAAATTGCCATTCCTCGATTATTCACAAAACTGCTGCCTAATAATTCCAGCATTCCTTCAATTCCAAGACCGCCCGTTAACGCTGTGACCACCAAAGCAATCATGACGATCAAGATTGCATCAAGTTTCAAAGCAAAACCGACAATGACGATCAATACACCTAAAAGACTAAGATAATTCTCCATTGTATACCCCTTTCAATAACATGTTACTTCCTATTATAAAACAAAAGCGGTACCAATTAACAGAATATTTTCAAAATTGTTTAAAAAAATCAGTAAATTTTCAGATAAAAATAAACGATTTTGACAAATTTTACAGTTTTTTCTTTTTTAAACAAAAAACAGCGCATGCTTTCCTGCACGCGCTGCTTCTGTTTTTTTTCGGCGATTTTTAACATATTGTTTATTTTAAACTTGTAAATAACCTGTTGCAAACAGGATCAATGCCAATAGACCAATGAAAGACACACACGTCAGCAAGACACGATCTGTCAATTGATGCGTATTTTTTCCTATTTTGACTTGTTGTTCTTTCTGTGCCCGCATATAAAAGAAGATACCAGGTAAAAATAACACTAATACCAACATCACTTCATTAAAAGCAACCACGAGCATGGCCCAGATTTGAAAGGCACTGGCGAATAATCCAACGGCGAATTGGACCCATTCCTTCCTTTGATAAGAAAGTTTCATTTGGTACAATCCTAAGAATAGCCAAGTAAAGAAAATAGCAGCTGTTCCTAATGTATACGCAAAATTATATGCTTGTTCTGTAAATAATAATGAAAGAAGAAAAATATTTGTACAAATCGTTGTCAATATGATAGCAAATGTTGGTGCACCTTTTTTATTGACTGCGCCCCATTTTTTAGGAAGCAAGCCATCTGATGCCATGTTTCGCATGGTTTCGACTGGTAAGATCGTCCATGACAGCCAAACACCAATCAATGAAATGATTAATCCGCTGTTGATGACGATTGCGCCCCATTTGCCGACCATTTTCTCAAAAACATACCCCATTGCTGGTTGTGTTTGGATTGATTGTAATTCGCTCATCGGCATTGTGCCGTAAGGAAGCATTGACACAAGGATATAGACAAGCAAGAGACCAAAAATCCCTAAAATCGTTGCTTTACCAACGTCTGATTTTTTCTTTGCCCGAGATCCCACAACTGAAGCACCCTCGATCCCTACGAATACCCATAACATCACCATGATACAGCTAAGAACTTGTTGTGAAAATGGGATTGCTTGTCCGTGGATATCTAAAATAATGTCGCTCGAAAAATTATTGATAAATTGCTGAATCGAAAAAGTGCTGATTGCTACGACAATAAATAAAAACAACGGAACTAATTTACAAAATGTGACTATTGCATTAACAATACTGGCATTTTCTACCCCTCGATTGACCAGCCATGCATAGCCCCATAGGAAAACGGTACTTCCAATGATCGATGCCAAGTTTTGTCCGCCAGAAAAGATCGGGAAAAAGTACCCAAGCGCACTCATCAACAGTGTTGCAAATGCCACATTCCCTAACCAGCAAGTCAGCCAGTATCCCCAGCCGCTGATAAATCCAGCAAATCGACCAAATCCGGCTTCTGCGTAACTAAAAATCCCGCCTTCAAGTTCTGGCCGCTTTTTATTGATATTATTGATCGATAACGAAAGCATCATCATCGCCGCTCCGACTAAGACCCAGCTGAAAAGTGCCGGACCTCCCGCAGATCCCGAGATGTCGGTCATGATCCCAAAAACGCCGCCACCGATTGCTGAACCAATGACTAACGCGGCAAGGGGGATCAGCCCTATGCCTTTTTTCTGATTCTCGTGTTCATCCATAAATGATTTCCTCCAACTAAAAACCGCTTTTATAAAAGTATAACAAACCTTATTAAATTTTACCCATAAAACGAAAACTCTCACAAAACTATTACTTTATACATTATTTTTCTAATAATTTCCAGGTAAATTGAATGAATATTCATATTTATTTTTACGTTTGCTTTCAAAAAATCATGCTATACTGGAGAAGAAATGAGGGAGGAATCAACAATGAACATTTTTTATATTTCAATCTCGGGAAATACCCGCTCTTTTGCGAAACGTTTGGCAGAATACAGCCGTGAACAACACCAAGCAGAAGAGTCTTTGCCAGAAGTGACATTGCATGAAATCCACGATAATAGTGATTTCAAAAAAGAAACGGAACCTTTTTTCACCTTCGTTCCTACTTATTTAAGCGGCGGAAATGGTGTAGATAATGGAGATACAGAAATCTTGACCGAAACGATGCGGGAATATTTGGAATATCAAGAGAACTACAAATTATGTCTAGGTGTCGTCGGCAGCGGCAATAAAAATTTCAATAATCAATATTGTCTGACTGCGATCCAATATGCAGAGCAATTCGGCTTCCCGTTTCTTACCGATTATGAGTTGCGAGGAACGATTTCTGATATTGAGCGCGTCTACGGCATTTTAGCTGACCATTGGAAAAACAAGTAAAGGAGTACAGAACATGGCATTAGAAAATTTACACAAATGGGCGTTCTTTTACTTCTCACCAGATTTCTCTCCTGAAAAGAACACTGTTATCAACCGAAATATTGCAGGAACATGCGAAATGATCACTGTTGGATTTGATCCAAGTGCAAAAATGGACGGTTCGATTCTTGAAATGGCCAAACAGCTGAAAGAAGAAGGTGTTCAGTTCATTGAACTATGCGGCGGCTTTGGCCCAACTTGGACAGCAAAAATCAGTGAAGTCGTCGATATCCCGATTGGTTCTGTTATGTATGGACCAGAATTCCGCAAACCATTATATGACATCATGAATTGATTTTTTTCTATATAAAAAGCGTCCGCTCAATGATTGAGCGGACGCTTTTTTGTTTAGTTTGTTTCTACACCCATTACTTCTTCTTTTGCTTTTGCATTTCCTGTTTTTTCTAATACAAAATGTTTTACATGATCCATATTTGTCAAAAGAACAAGCATAGATGTTTCTTTTCCTGCTTCTTTGATGGCAGCTAAATCTACTTGGGCAAGTAATGTATCAGATGTGACTTCTTGTCCTTCTGCGACTTTCAAATCGAAAGGTTTTCCGCCCAGATCTACTGTGTTGATTCCCATGTGCAACAATATTTCTAAACCACTTTTGGTTGTGATACCGATTGCATGTTTTGTTGGGAACACTGAACTGATTGTCCCGTTGACTGGTGAATAGATTTGTCCGTTTTCTGGTTCAACGAAGTATCCTTCGCCCATCATTTTTTCAGCGAAAACTGGATCACTTGCTTTGTCGATAGATAATACTTTTCCATCTGCTACTGCTGTCAATTGAACGATTGCGTGGTCACTTGGAGCTGTTGCTGTTTGTGGTGTTTCTGTGATTTCTTCCGCAATTTCTTCTGCTTCTAAACGATCTTTTGGAATACCGAAGAAGAATGTTGCCACAAATCCGCCTGCATAGGCAGCTAAAAGTCCAAGAACGTAGCCCCACCATTTTCCGTCTGAGATCAATGGGATCAACGCTGCTCCTGATGGTCCAATAGCGATTGCCCCAACATTCCCGATCATTCCGATTCCTGCACCACCGATACCTCCGCCGATACATGCTGTGATGAACGGACGGCCTAATGGCAACGTTACACCGTAAATCAATGGTTCACCGATTCCTAAGATCCCTACTGGAAGAGCACCTTTGATCATTTCTGTTAATTCTTTGTCTTTACGGCAGCGAATCCATAACGCTAGAGCCGCCCCAACTTGTCCTGCACCAGCCATTGCCAAGATTGGCAATAAAAGCGTGCTTCCTGTTTCATCAATCATTTGTACGTGGATCGGTGTCAAAATCTGATGAAGTCCAAACATAACCATTGGCAAGAATAATGTTCCTAGGACGAAGCCAGAGAAAGCACCGCCGACATTTAGTACCCAATTGATTCCGCCAACCATTCCGTCTGAGATAAAACCTGCAGCCGGCATAATCAAGAAAATCTCGATCAATCCAACAGCTATCAATGATAACGTAGGTGTGACAATAATATCTACAGCATCTGGAACGATTTTGTGTAATTGTTTTTCAATAATAGATAATAGCCATACTGCGAAAATAACGCCCAGGATACCGCCTTGACCTGCTGCCAGCGGTTCACCAGTAAAGAGGTTCATCAATGGTGCTTCTGGATTCATCCCTGTCAAAAGAACAACCGCACCGATTACACCACCAAGTGTCGGCGTTGCGCCAAAGACTTGTGCGGCATTGATCCCTGTATAGATAACAAGATAGCTGAACATACCGTTTTTCAAAATGTTCATCATATCGATATATTGCTGCCATGTGCCAGCATCAAGCGTACCAGCTGTCACCATATTCGTTAAGACAGCTGCGATACCCGCTACGATACCTGTTCCGACAAATGCCGGGATCATTGGGACAAAGATATTTGAGATATCTTTTAAAACCGCTTTTATTTTTGAAGGTTTTTGTTTAGATTTTTGTGCTGCTTTCATTTCTTCTGCACGTTCGTTTACTAAGCTTTTGCCTGACGTGTTGGTTGTTTTACCACCAGAAGCAATCGGTTCGCCAAGTTTGACGCCTGCCATGTCGACCATCTTTTGTGCTACTTTGTTTACTTTTCCTGGGCCGATGATTACTTGCAGCTGTTCGTCTTCCACGACACCTAAAACACCAGGAATGGCTTTTAATTCTGCCAAATCTACTTTGTCTTCGTCGTTGATTTTCATTCGTACACGTGTCATGCAGTGGACAATGCTTTGAACATTGTCCATACCGCCAACACCTTCATAGATTCTTTTTGATAACTCTTCTAAAGTCAATTCATTTTTTGCCATGGTTTTTTCCCCCTTATAAGGTACCTTTTACAAACCCATTTGCATCTGCCAATTTTTCTTCAGCTGTTTGCTTGTCGCTATTTGTCAAAATCATTACGATTGCAAGTTTTACATTTTGTTCTGCTTCATAGAAATAAGATTCTGCCGTATCATAATCGACCTCTGTTGCTTGCATGATAATACGTTTTGAACGTTCAACTAATTTTTCATTGGTTGGTTTCACATCGACCATCAAGTTGTTGAACACTTTTCCGATACCGATCATGCTGATTGTTGAGATCATATTCAAGATAAGCTTTTGCGCTGTTCCTGATTTCAAACGCGTTGAGCCTGTCAAAAATTCCGGACCTGCATCCACTTCGATCGGAAAATCAGCATGTTTGCTGATTTCTGCATTTTTGTTGCAAGAAATCGTTCCAGTTGTGGCACCTACTGAACGTGCATAATCAAGTCCGCCGATCACGTAAGGTGTTCTGCCGCTTGCAGCAATTCCGATCACCATGTCGTTTTCATTTAGATCCAATTTTACCAGATCTTCTTCACCTAGTTCATAAGAATCTTCGGCACCTTCGACCGCCACTGTCATCGCATCTTCTCCGCCTGCGATCAAACCAACAACCATCTCAGCTTCTACACCAAATGTTGGCACGCATTCTGCCGCATCCAGCACACCTAGTCTTCCGCTTGTACCGGCACCCATATAAATCAAACGTCCGCCTTTTTCGAAAGCACGAATTGTATGTTCGATCACTGGTTCAATGCTTGGTAATTCTTTCGAAACAGCTTCTGCTACTTTTTGGTCTTCACGGTTCATCAAAAGCGCTGCTTGAGCCACGCTCATTTCATCTAATCCAAATGTTTCTTCGTTTCTGCGTTCTGTTGTTAAATTTTCTAAGTTGATTTTAGTCATTTTATTTTCCCTCTTTACTCATTAGTTGGTAGTTTGTTCCTGCGTGGATATGATCAATCAATGCTATGTCGCTGTCGATGATCTTTGCTGCAACATTCACTCGCTCATCTGCTGGCAGCGGATTCTTGACGATTTGGATCTCACCCATATAACGCAGGTAGTTTTCATTATCGACAGTTACAGATCCCTTTGTTCGTTCAATCGTTTGATTCTGCGGAATATGCGGTATTTCTTTGAACCGCGCTTCTGCACTCCGGATCACATCTCGTGCTTCATCTTGGCGGTTAACATGCTTGCCAAGTATATAAGTATAGTTTTCTTTTGCGACTGGTTTGACTGTCAGTAAAATCAGCTGCTCCTCTTGGTAGGCACGAAACTGTTCTTGAACATATTCGGTCAAACCACCATCACCGATATAAACCAGATCAGTGCTGCACTGCATTAAATCTAACGCAGCAGCTAAAGGATTGATCCCTCGATGTTCCTCCAATGTTGGTAATCCTGCGAAAATCGGACCTCTTAAAGTCTCATCTCCAGGCACAAATGCTTGGACTTTCATTCCTTGCAATTTCAACCAATCATTCTTTTCAGAAAACCATGTTTTATCTAAGCCTGTTTCTGGTCTTGGATAATAATTATGCCACGCCTCAAGTTGTGAAAAATCCGCTTTGTACTTTTGCAGCTCTTCGATATCTTGCTGTGTGATCGTACTGGCATTTAAACTGATTTTTATTTGGTGTGACCAATTCGCGATTTGTTCATTGGACAAATGATAGTCCATCCGCAAACCAGTGACACCTATTTCTTTTAACGGATCAAGATTTTCAAAAGAAAAACCTGCACGTGTCAACGCGTCGCCGGAAATATCTACCATCAAATCTAAATGGTGGCGCTGAGCTTCTTTGCCCAGTTCTTCAAGGCGTTGTTTATACGAGGCAGCATCATCTTCTGGTATGTGCATCGAAGTGAAGATACCTGTAAAGCCATTTGCTGCCATTTTTTGAATGTATGCTCTTTTTTCAGTTGTCAGATCATCATTCATAAAAATCGAGAAACCAAACATCTTGTTCCCTCCATCCGTGTATCCGTATTCATTTCACAAGTTGAGTATAGCGCTTTCGAAATGAAATTTCAAGCTTTTATAAAAAATAACTTAATTTCATTTCTTGTCATGTGTAAAAAAATCACAGAACCTACGTTACGGCTCTGTGATTTCTGCCTTATAAAACCATCTTTACTTATATAAAAATAACCTCATATATATCGGCTCTATTCCCTTTTACAGAAAAAACGGCTTATTTGATGCTCATCATGCTTTCTTTTGGTTCAAAAGAAAGCAATTCTGTGTTGTCTACATAAAAGTCAAAGAATGTTTGATTTGGCATTGGGTTGAAATAGGCATTGATTACTCGAATCAGCGAATTATGACAAACCAGCAGATAAACATTTTCTGTATCTGCTAAACATTCTTCTATTAATGGAACGACACGCGCATACATGTCCATTACTGACTCACCGCCAGGAAAACGTACAGAAAATTCTAAACGAGCTTTTTGGAAAGCATCTTCTTTACTAGGCATGCCATCATATTCCCCAAAGTCCATTTCATATAGACGTTCATCCACGGTCAATTCTAATTCATTCAATTCCGCTACTGCTTGCGCTGTTTCTTTTGCTCTTTGTAGGGGTGAATGGATGATTTTCGTTACAGGGACTTCAAGTTTTGCTACTTTTTCAGCAAGAAGTTTGGCTTGTTCTTTTCCTTTTTCAGTTAACGGGACGTCGGCTCTGCCGCTGACTAACCCCTTTGCATTCCAAGTCGTTTCACCATGTCTTGTTACATAAATCATTATTCCAGCTCCTTCAATCGTTCTCGCCGTCATTGTACACTAATTGTTCAATTGCTGCCAGTTTCCTTGACCGGATGTAATTGGATGACTTGATCCGAGACTTTTTTCAAAAACGTTTGGTCATGTTCGACAAGAAGCATTGCCGGCTGGATTTCTAAAATCAATTCTTCCAATTGCTGTTGGTTGAACACATCAAGATAATTCAGCGGTTCATCCCAAATATACAATTCGGCTGGCTGCGCAAGTGATTTTGCCAATTCGACTTTTTTCCGCTGGCCCATACTCATCTGTTCGATTTTATTGTGGAAAACTTCTCTTTCCATTCCTAATTTACGCAGATTATTCAAAAACGCTTCATAATCCAAATTGTTTTTTTCAGCAAAATCGCTCAATGTCCCTTGGTTATCCACATAATTTTGCCGTACATAACTGATTTTTAGTTTTTGCGGACGTGAAACAGTTCCTTTCGCCTCGCCACCAAAACTATTTAACAGATACTGGATGATCGATGATTTGCCGGAACCATTTGGACCTGCTAAAGCGATTCTTTTGCCAGCTTCAACACTGAAATCAACGGGCTCAAACAGTGGTTCATCATAACTCAGCTGCAATTTTTCAACTTCAAGAAGCCGCTTATGGTGAGATGGCTGGTAGTTGAGTGTCAAAGGATCGATATATTCGATATCTTTCAACAGCTTTTCTTTTTCACCAATCTGACTATCCATACGTTGGACGATTGCTTTTGATCGTTTCATTGCTCGCGCAGCATCAGCACCAATTGCTCCTTTGTCCATGCGGCGCATCTCTGTGTCAATGAACCCGGTATTCTTCTTAGCTTTATCACCTTCGCGAGAACGCGACCACTCCGCTTTTTCAGCCGCTGTTTTTTTCAAACGTCCGATTTCTTTCTTCAGCTTTTCATTTTGCGCAAGTTCAAATGCATCTTTCATCTTTTTCTGTTCTTCATAAACAGTAAAGTTTCCTTGATATAATTCTAATTTGCTTTTTTCGATTGCTAAAACATGATCAACGACCTCGTCGATAAAACTGCGGTCATGGCTGACTACGATGAATCCTTGATTTTTCTTTTTCAAGTATTCCGCTACTTGTTCTCTGCCTCGGATATCCAAATGATTGGTTGGCTCATCGATCAGCGGGAAATGCAGATCATCAACAAAAAGGAGCGCCAGTAATACTTTTGTTTTTTCGCCGCCAGAAAGGGAATCGAAAGGCCGCCATAAAATATCCGGATCAGCTTCCATCAAATTGAGTTCTCTTTCGATCTCCCATTGTTCAAATGTACTGATATCATTCAATACATAGTAAGTTAAACGGTCTGTTTCCTGTGTTTTTTGCGGAAAGTAGACAAACTCCTGTTGATGACTGATCTGCCCTTGATAAGGAAGTTTTCCTTGCAGAATGGAGAGCAGCGTTGTTTTCCCACGACCATTCCGTCCAATCAATCCTAATTTCCATTTTGTGTCAAAGTTCAAATCGGCTTGTTCGAACAGCATCGTTCCTTGATTATCATAGCCGAAAGTTAGTTGTTTGATTTCTATTTTAGACATATGTCTCACCTCATTAAAAAAAGACTAGTCCTATTTTCAGAACTAGCCGACAAGACGAGACACAAAAAGACCCGTACATTGATCACCTAAGCCAATCCTGAAAATCTGCACACTGCTCCCTTGGTAAAAAAGGTACAGTCTGAATGCAGCTTCAACAAATTGACTTATTTTTTCAATGCACGGATCCCTCACTTCGTTTATTTGACAAAAAGATACCACAACTTTTCATCAGCTGTCAACAAAAAGTAATTTTTTAAAATGACAGCCTTTAAATAACATTCATTAGCTTATATTTCTTTTTCACGATAAAAGTTTTCCCATTTTCACAAACAAAATAGTCCAATTTTTTGATTTTTTCTATATACTAGACTAGAAAGAACAAATCGTAAGGAGAGAATGTTTATGAAAATTGCTATTGCTGGCGCCGGTGCCATGGGAAGCCGGATTGGACTAATGCTTCATCAAAGCGGAAATGACGTGATCTTGATTGATCGCTGGCCGGATCATATCCAAGCGATTCGCGAAAACGGACTAATCGCAGATTTCAACGGGGAAGAAGTTGTAGCGAAAATCCCTATTTTTTCTCCAGAAGAAGTTGTTGAAAGCGGCTTGCAAGCTGATTTGATCGTCGCTTTGACGAAAGCGAACCAACTAGATGGTATGTTCCAAGCAATCCAATCAATCATCACAAAAGACACACATGTTTTATGTTTATTGAACGGACTTGGACATGAAGATGTTTTAGAAAAATATGTACCAAAAGAAAATATTTTATTTGGTATCACGATGTGGACTGCTGGTCTTGAAGGTCCTGGAAGAGCAAAACTATTAGGAAGCGGCGAAATCGAATTAGAAAATCTTGAACCTGCTGGCAAAGACTTTGCCTTACAAGTTGTCGACACGTTTAAAGAAGCAAACTTGAATCCAGTATATAGTTCAAATGTCCGCTATTCTATTTGGAGAAAAGCCTGCGTGAATGGTACATTGAATGGCCTTTGCACAATTTTAGACTGCAACATTGCAGAACTAGGCGCACAAAATGTTTCTCACTCATTAGTGACAACATTAGTAGCTGAATTCGCTGTTGTAGCCGAAAAAGAAGGAATCATCCTTGATCAAGAAGAAGTGGTTCGCCACATCGAAGCAACGTACGATCCAAATGATATCGGCCTTCACTATCCTTCTATGTATCAAGATTTAATCAAAAATCATCGTTTAACAGAAATCGACTACATCAACGGAGCTGTTTGGCGTAAAGGAGAAAAATACAGTATCCCAACGCCTTATTGTGCTTTCTTGACACAATTGGTCCACGCAAAAGAAGGTTTATTAGACGCAAAATAAAGCTTTTTAAATAACATCTATTCGAAAAAACAGAGCTTTGCAAAGACTGGACGCATAAATGTCCAGTCTTTTTTCTTTTTTAGCTACAGCTGCATTTCTTCTCTTCGTGATTTTCTTTCTATTATGTAAGCATTCTATTCGCTTTTCCCTTACGAAAAAAGCTATGATAAAGGTACTCTAAAAACTAGTGAAAGCGAGGGAGATTTATGTCTGCAAATTCAGTTTTATTGATTCCTAAAGATAAAGAATTATATTTCTTTTCTTCTATTGCTTCCTTTGACGTTATTTCGGGGAAAGAGCTATTGAATGAATCTTTTTTTAAAGAACATCCATCATTGGATCATTATGAATTGATCATCTTTTTAGATTATGGATTTGACACAGAAATGGCTGCGCGGATTCGTCCCCATGTTTCGGGAAAAATCATTTTATTCTTTTGGAACCATTTCAAAAAGGAACATTTCCAGCTGCTTGAAAAAGCCCAAAATGAGCCGGCAATCGATGAAATCTACCATTTTGATGCGCTTGAGGCAAACGCTCTGAAATTGAAACACAACAGTTCTTTTTATTCCAGCGAAATGAAGATTCCGCACAATATCCCTGAATATGATTTATTCTTTGGTGCGACTAACCATGGGCGTAAAGAAAAAGCCGAAGCATTGAAAAAAGAATTTGACGCACTGGGTTTACGGACAGATTATTTTATTCTCCCGCTCAAAGGAAATGAACAAGCTGGTTATCTGCCCTATCCAGAATACTTGGAGCGGACTTCTCATTCTGCCGGGATACTTGAATTGCTTCGTGAAGGACAGCATGGGGTCACATTACGAACATTCGAATCGGTTTATTTCCAGAAAAAGCTGCTTACAGCAAACAAAGTGATTTCTCATTATCATTTTTATGACCCAGAAAACTTCTTTTTATTAAATGAACGACCACTTGCGGAACTACCTGATTTCTTGCATCGACCTTATCGTCCAGTGGAACAAAAATATCTTGAATTTTTTGATGCACAGAATTGGGCAAAACGATTTGCTGATTACGATCCTAATATCTTTAAGGAATATGAATACAAAGAAGAATTATTGAACGAAACAATTGAATTTTAAAAAAATTTTCAGAGACTAGATTTATTTCTGCAGAAATAGATCTAGTTTTTTTGTTTTGGTTTTTTTCTTTTACCAAAATATATTCTTACTACTTTTTTAAATAACGATTGGCACTTTTTCTCTATCATTCCCTCTTCTTCATTTTCTTCGCTATTTCCCTGGTAACACAGCATTTCTCCACCTTTTATCCTAAAGAGAAGCTTTTCAGGAAATTTCAAAATGATGATTTTTCAATGAGAGTCTCCTAAATTTTTATAGAAGTGTTGAAATTGTCAGAATATTTGGTATTATTAGTCAATAATAAAATTGTTATGTTTATTTCAGAAAAGAGGATGCTTATGGAAAACACCAAACTAAAAAAACAAATGAGCTCGCGGCACATCACTATGCTGGCTCTAGGCGGCGCAATCGGTGCAGGACTATTCAAGGGAAGCGGAGAAGCAATTGGTATTGCCGGCCCTGCTGTTCTCTTAGCTTTTTTAATTGGTGGATGTGTACTCTTTATTGTAATGAATGGATTAGGAAAACTTGTCTTAAATGGTGAAAACCAACAAGGCTTATCTGGGCTTATCCGCCCTTATCTTGGCCATCATTCTGCTGATTTTATCGATTGGGTCTATTGGTCTTTATGGATGATCAATATTATCGCCGAGGCAGTAGCAGCCGCATCTTTCTTGCAGCTTTGGTTCCCTCACGTGCCAACTTGGACTTTTGTACTGATCTTAGCTGTGTTGACTACGCTGATCAATCTTTATTCAGTCAAACTTTTTGCTGAAACAGAGTATTGGTTGGCATTTGCTAAAATCAGCGTCATCATTTGTTTGATCATTTTCGGCGTTTATCTTGTGTTCCAGCAAATCATGCATCAAGGGATGATGCCTACATTTAGCCGTTTGACTGATCATGGCGGTTTTTCGCCACATGGAATGAAAGGAATCATCAATTCCTTGTTAGTTGTTATCTATTCTTACGGCGGCTCTGAGCTGATCGCAATTACTGTCAGTGAAGCAGAGAATCCTAAAAAAGCGATTCCTAAAGCAATCAGAGGTGTTATGGGAAGAATCATTTCTTTTTACATCATTCCATTATTGCTTTTATTGATCATCTATCCTTGGAACACTTTGGCAAACACAACTGTCAGCCCGTTTGTGATGATTTTTGAGAAAATGCATATTCCTTTTGCAGCGGATATCGTAAATTTCGTGATTGTTCTAGCACTTTTCTCTTCTATTAATTCTGGCGTATACGCAGCCTCTCGTACATTGTTCTTCCGTTTGAAAGACAAAGAAGGTGTGGCTAAGAAACTTGCTGTTTTAAACAAACATCATGTACCGCAACGTTCTGTTATCTTTTGTACAGGTGTCTTGTACTTAGGCGTTGTCCTTTCTTACTTTGTTGGTGATGATCTATTCGGTTATCTTGCCGGTTCGCTTTCTTATACTGTATTAGTTATCTGGCTGATGATCAGCGCGGCTGCTTTTACTTTAGCGTTGAAACAACGTACAACTTTTGGTATCTTTATCAATTCAGTTGCTCTACTCGTTCTTAGCTTGATTTTTGCAGGAATCTTGTTCACGAACTCGATTGGTGTTACTGTTTTGACAGCCATTCTATACTTGATTATTTTCTTCAGTTATAGAAAAGATAAAGACAGAGAAGCTGTTTCTCTCGCAAACTAAAACATGACAAAAAAACCATCGAAGCATGTATGGATGCTTCGATGGTTTTTCGTATTTTTCCTCTATACTTTTGACTGCTCAGTTAAATCCACTTTTGTGATACCTAAGCCAGTGAAGGCACTCACCATCGAGAAAACTGGAGACAAGAGACTAAAGAAAACAAATGGCAAGTAGCTCAATGTTGGAATACCGAATGTACTTGCGACAAAACTGCCTGCGATTCCCCAAGGTACTAAGTAATTGATTACCGTTCCGCCATCTTCCAAGGTGCGGCTCAAGACGGTGCGATCAAAACCAGCTTTTTCGTAAGTTTCCTTGAATGCATTTCCTGGTAAAATCACAGATAAAAATTGTTCTCCAATAAACAGATTGACCCCGATACCTGTCAATAACGTTGTCAAAATCAACTTAGGCGTATTGGTCATTTTTTTCGATACAACTTCCATCACTGTAGAAATCAAACCAAATTCAATCAGCAGACCGCCAAGAGATAATGTTAAAATAATCAAGGAAACAGTCGGCATCATACTTTCGATCCCGCCGCGACTCAGCAAGGAATCGATTTGCTGAGTCCCTGTGTGTGCAGAAAATCCTGATTCAATAACTGTTGCAAGTTTCGTCAAAGAAGTTTGCGGATGTTGGATCAAGATCATCACGATAGCCACCGCAATGTTTAGCAAAATCGTCAAAATCGCTGGTATTTTTCTCCAAGCACATAACAGCATCAATACTAGCGGAAGCAAGGACCACAAAGAAATCGTAAAATTACTTTCTAAGACTGCTACTACTTCATTGATAGCAGAAAGACTGGTTGTCCCTTCTGTATGGCCTAAAAACATGAATAAAAAGAAAGATAAGACAAACGCAGGAATCGTTGACCACATCAAGTGCTTGATGTGTTTGAATAAATCCACTTCGACGATTGCCGCAGCTAAATTCGTTGATTCAGATAATGGAGACATCTTATCTCCAAAAACAGCCCCAGAAACGATTGATCCAACGACTAATGCAGGATTCAATCCTAATGTCGTACCGATCCCAAAAAACGCGATCCCGATCGTCGACATGACAGTAAAGGCACTTCCAACAGCACTCCCAACGATTGCACATACAACAAACACCGAAGGCACAAACCATTGGACACTAATCAGTTTAAAGCCAAAAACCATAAGTGTGGGGATGATTCCTGCTTGTATCCATACAGCAATCAGCGCACCAACTAGAATAAAAATAAAGATGGGGATAATTCCTGGTTTGATTCCATTGATGATCCCTTCATGCAGGATCTCTGATGGAAATCTTTTGATGACACCGTACAACATCACAACTCCGATTGCAGCTAATATCGCAACATTCGGCGATAAATGCAGACCCACCACACTAATGGCGATCCCTGCAACAATTACTATCAACATACAGCTTGCTTCTAAGAAACTTGGTTTTTCTATTCTATTCATAAAAATTCTCCTTTTTGTTTGTATTCTACGTATCAAAAAGGGAATAATATCGTATTACGCCGCCACAGTTCATCTGCCTGCCTCCTTAAAAAAATAAAAAAGCCGTTTTTAAAAGAGGACGAAAAAATTCCGCGGTACCACCTCAATTAAAAACAGACTCGTTTTTCACTTTAACATTATTCAGTTATTGACGTTTTCCCGTAATTCACTAATTAGACTTGATCGGTTCGCAGCAACCACCGACTTTCTGGACAAAACATCTAATTTGCTACTGAAAGAAACGTTTATTTTCACAAAGTTTACCTTCCCGCCCTTTAATTGTCAATAAAAAAATATTAAACATTTTTTTAGCAATGCACTCCGCTCCTCTTTCTCTAGCAGAAGTGATACACTTAAAGCGGATTCAAAAAAAGCAGAGATGCTCTGCATATTTGAGGTGAGATTCAATGGAAAATAAATTTGCTTTTTGTGTTTGGGTCAACGGTTCCGTGCGTGAGATGGCAGACTTTTATTCGCGTATTTTTGAAAAATCAAAGGAAACCAGAATCAATTATTTTTTAGATGATCTCCATGGAAAAAAAGGCGATATTTTGACAATCACTCTTGAATTAGATAACGCAGAATTTATTCTTTTAAACGGCGGTCCGGAATTCTCGACTACTCCAGCTGTTTCTTACGTGGTGGAATGTCCAACCGAAGCACAACTGCATCATTTATGGAGTGCCTTCAGTGAAAAAGGTCAAATTCTAATGCCTTTAGAAAATCATCCAGAAACTGGACTTTTCGGCTGGGTCAATGATGAATTTGGCATTTCTTGGCAATTGAAAGTCAGTGATGTACCAGAGCAAAAGATCACTCCTTGTTTTCTTTTTGCCAATGAACTGTACGGCAAAGCCGATGAAGCTATTAAAGATTGGCTAGACATTTTTTCTCATGGTACTGTGCTTGATAAATCTCAAAAAGAAGACGGTACTGTTTTGTGGGCAAAATTCAAATTGTATGATCAAGAATTTTATATTATGGATAACGAGATTCCACATGATTTCGGCTTTACTATGGGTAATTCTTTTTATGTTTACTGTGATGGACAACCTGAGATTGATCGGCTCTTTTATGCGCTGACAGAAGACGGAAAAGCTTATCCATGCGGGTGGGTCAATGATCGCTTTGGCGTATCTTGGCAGTTAGTCACAAAAGATTTAGACGAGCTGCTTGATGGAAAAAATGAAGAAAAATCATATCAAACGATGCAAGCTTTATACGAAATGACGAAAATAGATATTGAGAAATTACGACGTGTTTATATGGATGCTTAATGATAGTGCAAAAATAACACCCGAGTCAGTTTTTCTAACTGGCTTGGGTGTTTTGCTTTAGACTATTTTTATTGTATAGGGTATGTAATGATTTTTTGGTTATGTATTATAAACGAATACTGCAATTATTTTGGTGGTGTAACGTTCCACATGTGGTTTTCCTCCTCTCTCTATCAGCTATCCTTAGTATAATTGGTTGTCAGCCTTTTTTCTCAAAATGTACAGTATTACAACAGAGAAAAAACAATATTGCTGTTTTTTGTACTTAATGATTGAAAAAGCGACGTTTTTTATAGAAATGTTGCAATCTCATAACAATTTTTTGTACAAAAAAACCGGAACAGTTTCCGTAATATAACTGATCCGGTTTCCGGTTTTTTAAGCATTTTTTTATTTGATGGATTAATCAGAGAGTCTAGTTTTTTAGGGTGTGTGATGGAATTTAAAATAATAGA
>KE351646.1:0-73981 GCA_000415185.1 Enterococcus faecalis 13-SD-W-01 | reverse complement strand
GGTGTGTGATGGAATTTAAAATAATAGATTTATGTAGAGATTATAAACTTACATTGGTGGTGAAACATCCCACATACTCTTTCCTCCTCTCGCTCTAGTTGATATGAGTGTATCAACATAGCTTTGTATTTGTTTATTTTGTATCGTATTGCAACAGTTTCCGTAATATAACTGTTCTGGCTTTGGGTTTTTAAGCTTTTTTATATTAGCTGTTAAAAACAGAAAGTCTTGTTTTCAGGGTGTGTGATGGAATTTAAAATAATAGATTATGTAGAGATTATAAAATTACATTGGCGGTGTAATGTCCCACATGTTATTTCCTCCTCTCGCCTTAACTGACATTACTATAACATAATAATTGATATCGTTTTCATTACGTGTTGTATTGCAACATTTTTTATTAAGTTGCCTAAACATAATAAATTTTTTCTTGCTTTCCCCAAATTACTTTTTCTAGATTTTATTTAACCAATTCTAGCCCACAATGCTTGTGCGACACTTGGTGCCCAAACACTGATCGATGTATGTTCTTGCAAGCATCGATATTGGATTCCTTGATAGACAACGATATCCCCGACTCTGTAATGAACACCTTCACGCCATTCTGTTCCTTCGATTTGTCCTGATGTTTCTGCAGTAACTGTTTGGCTGAATTCTGACGTGCCGACAGCATTTACTGCTCTTACTTTGTATGAATAAGAAGTGCTTGGCTGAAGGTTTGTATCCGTAAAACGGGGTGTATCCGACTGTCCAATCAATTGATCATTTCGGAAAATCTCATAACGGGTAACTTCTTCTTCTGCAGCATTCCCAGACCATTCGATAGTGATGGTATTTTGTGTCACATTTTGTACAGCAAGATTTCTTGGAGCTGTCGGCGCTGTTATTTGTGCCTCTTCATTTGTTGTCACGCGAACGACATTAGATAGATCCGATTTATTTCCGGCAGCATCCACAGCTTCTACCGTATAGGAATAGTCAGTATTTGGTGTTAATCCAGAATGGACAAATGACGTCGTTCTGCTTGTTCCTGCTAAATGTCCATTTTCATAAATATTGTAATGATCGACACGTACATTATCCGTTGAAGCATTCCAATTCAAAGTCACAGAATTTGCAGTCACACTTGCGGCTCTTAGATTGGCAGGTGCGGTTGGTTTCTCTGTATCAACGATTGGATTTCCTAACAGATTGCCGTATGCTTTAGCAAATGATTCGTTGTATGCTGCTCCTGCTGAATTAAATCCTTCATCCCAATTGACACTCCATGTCATGATTCCTTTCAACGGTGCCTGATTTCTTTCCATTTCTTCAAACACTCGATAAACCACACTTGGATCTTTCACATAACCGTTTGCTGCAGCATCCTCATTTGCAGGTAGACCTAACGCTAAACGATTTGCTGGGATTTGGATAAATCCGCTGCTGCCTGTATCAAAAGCTTGCGACATCCCTAATAAGAAGTCATATTTTCTGGCATCATTGTTTTGCGCAATCCACTCAGTTCCGATTGACAAACCATCTCCTGCTTGGTTATAAAGCTGCGGCGCAATAAAGTCATATTCTTCTTTTAGCCCTTCAATATACGGAACATATTTACCGTTTTCTCTCAAATATGGAAATTCTGGTGCCATTGAGATAATGAAATGCTTGCCTTGTTTCTGATAGTGTTCACGAACGATTTTCAAAGCTTCTGGAATCACTGTTTGGTTATCTCCAGCATCTACAGCTGTCTGTTCCAAGTCGATGTCTAATCCGTCAAAGCCGTACGTTTCAACTTGTCGGATCACTTCATCCGCAAAAGCCTGTTCATCTCCTTTATGTAATTCGATATGAGAATCTGCCCCTCCAAGGGAAATCAATACTACACGATTTTCTGCATTCAAAGCGGCAACTTTTTCTCGGAATGCCTGATCTGACATATTATAAGGCTTGAAAGTAGGAATGCCTTCACCTGTCATAAAAGCTACCGGGATAACATTGTAGAAAGGATTGATTTTCTCTAAATCAATATCTGCCGGCTTTCCGCCTTGATATCCTGCCCCGGCACCAGCTGGCCAATTGTGATAATACCCTACAGAAACCTGTCTGTCCAAAATACTCGGCATCAAATCTGCTGCATCTTGCTGCGCTGCTAATACTTGGTTTCCCCCTAGCACTCCGCCTAACAGACACGCCGAAAATAACCACGTTTTTTTCATGTTCATTTTACTCACTCCTCTTTGTTATTTGTTACAGGGTTACTATACTCCTCGAAAAAAGAATCCGCTTTCTTTTGTGTGGAAATGCAACATAAAAAAACAATACAAGCCTATTATTCGTCTTTTATTTACATATTAAAAATATGATTACTTTATAATTATTTTAAGATTAAAGAAACCTCATCAAATAACATTTCTTTCCACAAATAATAACTTATGTGGTATCTTTCTAATAGAAATCAGTATTTGTTTCTTAAAAAATATCAATACGTATGGAGGAAATAAATATATGCCTAATCATGCATCTCTTATCAGAAAAATAAGAAAGGAACGCGGATTAACGCAAGAACAGTTAACCTTGGACATTTCCCAAAGAGGAACTTTAGCTGCCTTTGAGTCACGGGGTACCAAAATCGGATTTGAATTGTTAACAAAATACCTCGAACGAATGAATATAACACTTACTGAATACCAGTTTTTATTAAATAATAACGAATTGACCAGCAAACAAAAACTAGCGAATCTCTTAGCTTCTCAAGAAAAAGAACTCTCTGAAGAACAAGAAAAAGCGTTGCTTGATGAATATGAAAAAACAGGCGACATCTACTACCGCATCCTTTACGCACAAAAAAAATTAATCCGCGGTTATTTACGCAATCCCTCACTTACTCCTTTTATGAAGCAAGAAATTGCTGTTATTAAAAATCATCTAGATCGTATTGATACTTGGGGACATTTTGAATTATCGATCTTTTCTAACTGTCTCTTCCTTTTTGACGATGAATATATCTTTTACTCTTTCAATCAAAGTGTGACAAAAATGGAGATGTATATCAATACCACCTATTATTCTGACTTGATCTCCAATTTCCTTTTAAACGGCGTCTACCTCGCTTTCAATCGAGCTTCACTGCCATTAAGAAAACTTTTCTTAGGCGAATTGAAAAAAACAGCTTTGACCTATAACAAAACCATCGATCTTGCATACTATAAAGTATTTTCAGCTTTTGATAAACTTGTAGATGGAAACCCTTCCTCTATCGGTGAAATCAATACAGGAATTGCTTTTTTCGAGTGGCTTGGACTAACTGAAGCAGTCAATTATCTCACTCGGCTAAAAGAGCAGCATTATCAACCATACAAAAATTCTTCGTTGCAATAACGACCAAAGTGATTTTCTGTCAAATTTATTCCCTATACTACGTTTTGAAAAGAATTCTTTTCAACAAATTTTTGGGAGGGTAATAAAAAATGAAAAAAAGTTTATTGATCAATGCCGGACTAGCAATGGCCGCAGCGGGGGTTATGGCCATCACTACTTCTACAGATGTTTCTGCACACGGGTACATCCGGCAACCAATCAGCCGCGGTTACCAGGCATCTTTAGAGAAAAATACACTTGGTTGGCAAGGTGCGTTTAACAAATACGGAAAAGTTATTGATGATCCTCAATCTTTAGAAGCAGAAAAAGGCTATCCAGAAAAAGGACCAGCCGATGGAAAAATCGCTTCTGCGGATGGCGCTGTTGGCGACTTTATCATGGATACACAAACTGCCACTTTTTGGAAAAAACAAACGATTTCTACAGGAACAAACAATTTTACTTGGAATTATACAGCGCAGCATCCAACATCAAAATGGACTTATTATATTACTAAAAATGGCTGGAATCCAAATAAACCGCTGAGTCGTGATTCGTTCGAATTGATTGGCACTATTTCCGGTAAAGGAGAACAATCAGACAAAAGACCAACACATCAAGTAACGATTCCAAGCAATCGCGTTGGTTATCATGTGATTTTAGCAGTCTGGGATGTGGATGATACGGACAATGCATTCTATAATGTAATCGATGCCAACATCGTTCCGCGAACAGTACTTAGCGATTTAGAACAATAGAAGAATATCTGAACAGGAAGTAATACACTCCTTGTGAAGTAAACACTAGAAAAGAAAAAATCTAGTTCAACTTCAGCAAGGAGTGTATTTTTTATGCCTATCAATAAAAGCAGTTTGGAACAACGGCTTTTTTGGATGAATAAAATTATAAAACAAAAGTTCGCAGATTCATGCGTAGTATGGGCTTATATCCTGAAATCAGAAAAAAATGTTCTAACTGGATTAAACTAATCTATTTTATCCATTTGACAAGCTCTTTTTCTCAGCACTTACGATTCTCAACCGGCTCATCCAGTCATCAATAGGTATATCCGCGAATATTTCCTACCTCTTCAAAACCAGCTGCAGTTCCTTTTTCTTCGAAGATAACGACTTGATTTTTTTTCAATGTAAGCAAAATCTCGGTACTTGCTTTTTCTCGGATCACTCGTTCCATCAGCCCTTGCTGTGGGGCCATTAGAGGGTGTCCTTCACTTTGCAAAACTTTGATTTGCAGTTGTAATTCTTTTTGCCTTATCGTAATCACTAGGTATTCTTCTTCATGGAAGATATCTATAATTTTTGCGCCGTGATAAGTGGCTAAACGATATTCTTCCCCAGCAATTTGAAGAACGATGATCAGCCCTAAAAATTCTAAACCAAGAAACGGGATGTCTGCAGCTGAAAAGAAAAACCGTGCATCCGCAGCTTGAAATTGATTACATTGTATCCACAAATAGGCTTTAGGAAAAGAACTTCCCCAATCTTTTTCTAAATAGCCAGAACCATTGGCAAAATCGATTATTCGTCCATTCCAACATAACTCTCCAGATACTGCATGTCCCATACTTAAGATACCATGATAGCACTCCATAAATGAAAAATAAGAAAATGGGCCCATAATACTTGGTGCATAGCGGGTTCTTTTTAGCGGTGTAAAAGCCCCATAAGTTAGGGTGCCAGTTAATGTTAGTTTATTACTTCTTAAGGCAAGTTTGATTCCTTTGTCACTAAACTGATTTTCACCGATCTGAATGGATAAGCAGTCTTTGTTTATAGTTAATTCATCACTTTCAAACATGAAAATTTCTGAGAACTCATGCGTGATAACTTGAATAAAGGGTTGCTTTTCTCCCTTTTCATCGATTGAATATCCAGGAATAAAGGAATAGATTTCTTGTCCAATTTGCTGTTTAAAATACCATCCCTCGAAAAAAGGAAATTTTTTCTTTTCTCCTTGATAAAACTGATCTGTTAAAATGACCATTTTTTCTCCTCCATTCAAGCAGAACTATTTTACCAAAGATTTACATAATCCCACTTTTTTCAAAAAGTTATTTAAAATAGAAAGGAATAGATTATCCAAAAAATTTTCTTTCAGTTAAGGCATTTATTTCTCACTATTCATTCTATGCTACTCAAAGAGATTTTAGTTAAAAATTGCTCAATCTTGTCTATTTTAAAAAGGCAGGTCAATTAAAGAGAAAAAGCGCGCTCCCTTTTCCAGGGAACGCACTTTTTCCAGATTTTTATATTTCTACCATCTACTTGATAGGGAGTGAACCAAATTTTCTGTTAAGTCCATAATTTCTCATTCATGACGATACGAAGATCTTGACCTTCTGCAATCAATTTCAATGAGGCTTTCTCTTCCGGCGTATAATTTCGAACAAAGCTCGTATCCGGAATCAAGAAAACGCCTAATCCTGCTCGCGTTGCACTGGTCGCCCCCACTAATGAATCTTCTACAGCAAAAGCTTCCTCTGATTTAAGAGATGTTTTTTCCAACGCTGTCAAATAAGGAACAGGCGAAGGTTTATTTTCCGATACTTCATCTCCAAATGTCAATGTATCAAAATAATCTGTCAATGAAAACTGTGATAGAATCGCTGTTGCACGTTCGGTGACAGTCGTGGTTGCTAAACCTAATCGCAACTCTTTTTCTTTTAAAAACTGCAATGTTTCTTTTGCATAAGGCTTCAATTCGATTGAGCCGTTTGTCAATTTTTCGTAAAAATATTTTTCACGCACACTGCGGACTTCTTGAACTCTTTCTGGCGATCCTGCCATTTCAACAAGTATATCAAATGTCTGCTTCCAGTTTTTTCCGCCCCAGCCATCGACAACTTCTTTCGGTACTGTGATCCCAAAATGTTCGAAGCCGTACAGCCAGCCATCGCGGTAAGTTTTTTCTGTGTCTACAAGCAAACCATCTAAATCAAAAATTGCACCTTTTAACATGATATCTTTCCTTTCGAATCTAAAAACAATGGGTCTATTCTATCATGCTTGGCAAAGAAATAACAGGATGTTCCCAAAAAGTTCTTTTTACAGAAGTTCGCCAAATTTTCGAATATAGATTTTTTTGATAACTGTTACGAGCATCAAATACCCTAAAATCGTTACGATCAACCATAGCCAATAGCTTCCTGGCAAGTGTGTCAATCCTAGATGCGCGCCAAAAGTTGTAAATGGCAAGAGCGAACCGACCAAGATTCCCAAACCAGTGATGATCGTCATTGCAAAAGATGCTGTACTTTGCACAAATGGGATTTTTGGTGTTCTCAATGTATGAAGCACTAATGTTTGTGTCCACAATGATTCAACAAACCAGCCAGCATGGAAAACAGCAATAAACAATGCTTGTTGTGCTGGAGCCAATGTATGGAAACTTCCTCCGGCAATTGCTGGACAGATAACAAAATACATCAATAAATAAGTCGTAATATCAAAAACTGAACTTGTTGGTCCAAAGTAGACCATGAATTTACCAATCGTTGAAGCTTCCCATTTTTTTGGTTTTGCCAAATATTCTTTATCCATATGATCCCATGGCAATGAAACACATGAAACATCATAAATCAGATTCAAGAATAAAAGTTGTACCGGCAGCATTGGTAAAAATGGCAAGAATGCACTAGCAATCAATACTGAAAACATATTTCCGAAGTTTGAACTTGCAGTAGCTTTGATATACTTCATGATATTTCCGAAAATCTCACGACCAGATAAGATACCTCGTTCCAATACCATCAAGTCTTTTTCTAGTAAAATGACGTCCGCAGATTCTTTTGCAATATCCACTGCAGTATCTACAGAAATTCCGATATCTGCCACTTTCATTGCTGGTGCGTCGTTGATGCCATCACCTAGAAATCCTACTGTATGTCCATTTCCCCGCAAAGCTACTGTCAAGCGAGCTTTTTGCTGTGGGTTCAATTTAACAAAAACGTCATTTTCTTCTGCCGTTTTGGCTAATTCTTCATCATCCATTTGGGCGATTCTTTCACCTGTGATCAACTCTTTGATCTCTAGCCCTACTTGGCGGCAAACAGAGCGAGTCACTAGTTCATTGTCTCCCGTCAATACTTTGACAGCTACACCATGATCTCTCAAAGCTTGCAGCGCTTGTTTTGTTGTTTCTTTTGGTGGGTCAAGGAACGCAAGATAACCAATCAACACCATGTCAGATTCATCTTTGACAGAGAATTCTCCGACTACGCTTGGGTTTGTTTTTTGTGCGACACCAATGACGCGCAACCCATCTTCATTCAAATCTTTGACTTTTTCCAATACTTGCTGTTCAAGTTCTTTTGTTAAAGGAACAGCGACTCCGTCTACATCAAGGAAGCTAGAGATGCTAAGCATTTCTTCGATTGCTCCTTTGGTGATCATTTGTGTTTTTCCAGCAGCATCTTCGACAACGACACTCATGCGGCGGCGTTCAAAGTCAAAAGGGATCTCATCAACTTTGCGATAGTTGATATTTTCAGTGTCGAGCGTTTCTTCTGACTCTTCAATAATCGCTACGTCCAAAAGATTTTTCAGACCTGTTTGATAATAGCTGTTCAAGTAAGCATGACGTAAAACACGGTCGTCTTCTGCCCCTGCACAATTCATGTGATATTCCAAAATAATTTTATCTTGGGTCAGTGTTCCTGTTTTATCTGTACACAACACATCGATGGCGCCAAAATTTTGGATGGCGTTTAGATTTTTGATGATTGTTCCTTTTTTAGCCATAACGTTTGCGCCTTTGACTAAATTCGTCGTAACGATCATTGGCAGCATTTCTGGTGTCAAACCAACAGCAACTGATAATCCAAACAGTACGGCTTGAAGCCAGTCACCTTTCGTAAAACCGTTCAATACAATAACAGTCGGAGCCATCAATGCCATAAAGCGGATCAATAATAGAGAAGTTTTATGGATTCCTAATTCAAAACTAGATTTGATTGGTTTTTCCGTCAATGTTTGTGCAACATGTCCAAACAATGTGTTTTTTCCGACTGAAACAATGATTCCTTCTGCGCTTCCGCTGATAACATTGCTGCCCATGAATACTAGATTTTCGTAACTTGTTTCACTTTGGTCGGCAGCTTCGCAAGGTCCAGCTTTCTTTTCTACCGGATAGCTTTCTCCCGTCAAAGCGGCTTGAGAAATAAACAAATCTTTTGATGATAACAGACGCATATCAGCTGGGATCATGTCTCCCGCTGACAAACGTACGATATCACCGCAGACGATTTCTTCCATTGGTATTTCTTCATATCGTCCGTCTCTTTTGACTGCTGCTGTTACTTTCACCAATGTCTTCAATTTTTCAGCTGCTTGATTGGAGCGAACAGATTGGATCAAGCTCATCGTTCCGCTGATAATAACCATTGCGAAAATGATCAATACGCCAAAAAGATCTTTTTCACCAGGCGCTGCCAAGACATATTCAGTGATGAATGAAATAATTCCTAAAGTAATCAGCACCAATGTAAAAGGTGTGATATATGCTTTGATGATTTCCAAAAATAATGGTGTTTTTTTGCCATACGCAATTGAATTATCGCCAAATTTTTCCCGTTGTTCTTCTGCTTGTACTGTTTCAATACCATTTCCTGATGTATTGAAATGTTGAAATAGTTCTTTTTCTGTTTGCTTAGCAAAAGCTGTGTAGATTGTTTGTGTATTTTTCTTTTTTTCCATTTTTCTGTCCTTCTTTCTGTTTCAAACTAAGGACTTAAGGAAATTCAGTAAACAAGCTGAAAACAAATAAACAATAGCCGCTTGTTTGTTTTTTCAATAAGTCCTTCTGATCGGGATGACTGTCGTCCATTTGTTTTCATCTCCTTTACTCTTTTTTTGGGTCAGTCAGGAACTGAATCATTTGCAGGCAAACAAAAAACCTTTCGCCAAAAACTCAGCGAAAGGTTAAAAAAGCGCACAAAAAAGCTCTCTTGATCTAGTCGTTGAGTTTTGGCACTATACAACGTAAAAAGCATTTGCTTTTAGCTGCCTTATGAAAAGCCTTGTATTCGACAATTCCTGTTCTACCCATTGGCGTCTCTCGACATTTTTGGGCAGCAGCCTGTGTTTGTATAGGAGCCTCACCTAACAAATCTATTCAAATTTCCTTAGTTAATATAACAACCATTTCCCAAAAAGTCAAATACATTTAAAAAAAATTGTTATTTTGACTAAAAAGATAAATTCTTCGCAATTGCAGCAGCGGCTAAAATTTGTCGGAATGATTTTTTGTGTCTATAATAAAATCAATAAGGAAAAAGGAGTGAACGATATGGAAAGAACACTCGTCATCATCAAACCAGACGGCCTTCGCCGACGACTGGCTGGGAAAATCATCCAGCGTTTTGAAGAAAAAGGATTTTCGATCATCGAAATGAGACAAGAAACAATGTCCCGCGAATTAGCGATGGAACATTATCATCATTTAGTCAATCGAAGCTTTTTCCCGGAATTGATCAGCTACATGACTTCTGGTCCTGTCGTATATATCGTCCTCGAAGGCGAAGAAGTGATCGACCTGGTCAGAAAAATGGTCGGTGCCACAAAAGCAGCGGATGCCGCCCCCGGAACGATTCGCGGCGACTATGCAAAACCTGGAACTGAAAATATCATCCACGCATCCGATTCTCGAGATGCTGCTGAAAAAGAGATCCAACGCTTTTTCGGCTGAGATCATCTAAAAAAATCATAAAGTACAATCAACCAAACAAACTGCTTCAAGAGATACGTTCAAAAAGGCTGAATCTCCCATTCTGCCAAGCTTTGGATCTATGTCTTCGAAGCAGTTTTTCGTTTTTCCTTATCAATAAACGCTACAGCTCTTTATTCTGCTTTAATCAAGTTCTCTTCTAACAGCTTTCGTTTTTCTGCACCCATCAGATATTCAATCGCGCCAAAAAACAGACTTGCTTCTTCCGTTGAAATAACTTCTCCTAATCGTGTCATGATCATTTTTTTGTAATATTCCGACATCAGCCATTCATAAATCACTGCATCTTTTTCCTGCTGCGATAAGCTTTTTTGCAGATCATCATTGATTGAACGTGCCTTTTTCAGCCGATTGCTCTCAATGTAGGTCAAGGTAAGATTGGTCAAAAAACGATACAAAATCTTCTCATGGTTGTGGAAACTTGCAAATTGCCGCATTCTTTTTTTGATCCTCGTATAGTTGCTTTCAATGAAGGCATCGCTGAATAAAAATGGATACTCTGCCAAAATATCTAATTCAAACTGCCCCATTTCTTGGATGTGTGCGAAATATTCTTCGATCTTTTTGCATTCATAGCGCATGAAATCCATTTGAAATTCTGAAAAACGCTGCTTCTCTGTTTTCAAGAACATTTGGATATTCAAAACAAGGTAATAGATATCTGCTGATTTCTTGAATTTCTTTCGATTGTTCGCCACTTCTTTGTAGGGATCGAAATTCTCTTCTTGGACTTTATTCAGAACACGTCGGCTGTGTTTCGTTTTTTTCGGTGCTTCGATCGTATTCCTAAGCCACTCATATTCTGCTAGAGAGATATTCAAGCGGTCTAAAAAAGCTTTCAGTGTCAAAAATGAGATTTTCTTGACTGAATTATTCTCCATTCCGACTAGTGATGTTTTCGAACAGATTCCTTGAGACAGCTGCGTTTGCGTGACTTTCCGGCTGGTTCGAAGTTGTTTGATCAATTCTCCGTCATGCATAATTGGTGAATCCTCCTTGATAAATTTAGATATAGATTTCTGATTCATAATTAGATACGCAGAAATAATCAAACTATTTTCTAAAAACGAAAAAACTCACTTCTTTTTTTAAGAAGTGAGTTTGATCGAAAATCCTGTGCTTATTTTGGATACAAACCGACTGTCGATTGATTCCCGTTTTGAGAATAGACACTCGTTGATTTGCTGCCTTTTTCTTTTTCGATTGCTTGATTTTTTTCTGCTTCATTTTGATAATCATATTTCTTTGGATCAATGGTTTCAAAGCCATTTGGAACATAGAAACGAAGCAGATTTTCCTGATTCAATTTATCCGATAGGCTGAGTGCTGTTTTCACTTTTTCCTGATCTTTGTCGATTTCGTCTTTGATACCGAGTTTCTCTGGATCAATGATTTCACCTGTCTTGTTGTCGTAGGTTTTTCCGCCTAATTCCGTGTAGTTCGGTGTGACAAAGTTGCCATTTCTAAAAGCGACGACTTGATCATGCTCTTTTGAGAGTAAATCTGTCCCAAAATGAACATATTCTTTGTCGTCCACACCCGCTAAATGAAGCAAGGTAGGCAGTACATCGATTTCTCCGCCATACGTATGGTCCACTCTTCCGCCAGTATAACCAGGAATATGGATCATCAATGGAACACGCTGCATTTGCGCATTATCAAAAGAATCCCATGTTTCAGGATCTTTTCCTAGTGCTTCAGCCAAATCTTTATTATCTGTGTTAGAAATACCAAAATGATCACCATAAATAACAAACATAGAGTTTTCGTAAATACCAGAATTCTTTAAATACGTAAAGAATTGCTCTAAAGATTGGTCAAGATAATGTGCCGTACGAACGTAATTGTCCACCGTACTATTCCCCGTATCCAAAGAAGGAAAATCAAAGTTCTTATCATCCGTATAATACGGTGTGTGATTTGTTACAGATAAAAATTTAGCATAGAAAGGTTGTTGAAGATGTTCAAGATAACTTGCTGATTCTTTGAATAAATCTTTGTCCAAAATCCCGTATCCTAATGTTTCATCTGAATCTTCGAAGTATGAACGATCAAAGAAATTTTCATACCCTAGATTTTTGTATACATGGTCGCGATTCCAGAAACTTGCGACATTCCCATGGAAAACGGCACTGGTATAACCGTTTGTTTGATTAAGGATCGCTGGTGCGCCTTGGAACACATTATCTGAGCCAAGTTCAGTAAATAATGACCCTTGCGGCAAACCAAATGTGCCTGTTTCTAACATGTTTTCGGCATCACTTGTTTTCCCTTGCCCTACTTCATGGAAAAAGTTGTCGAAACTGATTGTTGACTGATTTGAAAAAATACTATTCAAGAATGGTGTAACTTCTTGTCCATCTACTTTCATATTAATCAAAAATTGCTGGAAGCTTTCCAAATGAAGGACAATGATATTTTTTCCTTTGGCAAGACCATACATATCAGGATCAGGTTCTGCGTAATGTTCTTTTGTATATTTCAGCACATCATCGATCCCGTTGCTGCTGGCATGTGCGCGTACGCTGCTGGTCATGCCTGTTTTGATCCCGTCATAAACAGTATACGCATCGATCCCAAGATATTTGACGATATAAGAACGGTCAAATGTACGTTGCAGCAGTTGCGGACGATTGGCTTCGCTCATTGCTAGATTGGCTGAAAAAATCAAGAATGAAAGACAAGTGATCGCAAAGGCCATTGGTTTCTTAAATGGTTTATTGGTCAAACTGACTTTCTTTCGCCACATCCAGATCAGCACACCAATATAGACCAGAATATCTAGCCAATAAATAATGTCGTGGAAATCCATCAAAGCAAACGAACTTCCAGATAATCCTTGCGACACTTTAGAAAAACCGAGTACTGATTTGATGGTGATGAAGTCGGTAAATTCTCGATAAAAAATAATATTCAGGTATAAGATCACTGTATTTATGATGTCTAAAATCAAAAGCCAGATCAGTGCTGTCCTTTCTTTTTTGACATAGAGCACTAAGCCGAATAACAGCAAAGTCGTCGCTAAAGGATTGAACCATAAAATAAAATGTTGGATCCCGCCTTCTACTCCTAGCGAAAAATCTGTATAGTAAGCAAACATTGTTTTTAACCAAAAAAAGAAGCTTACTAGCAGAACGATATTCAAACGATTCTGACACAATTTTTTTAGCTGCGCCACAAACATCCCTTCTTTCTGAGTTTGGACTTACTTTACACCTTAAAAATGAAAAATCGTGAAAAAAATCATTAGAGGCAGAAAATTTTACTTTTTGTTAAAAAACAAAAAAACTGCTGCAGAGATATCCCCTTTTCAAACTAGGCGGTTACCTCGGTGTCAGCAGTTTGTTTCTGTGATCGAGTTTGGCTTTATTGCGCAGACTCCTGCGTCGTTGTCTCTGTGGTACTTTCTTCTGCAGTATTGGTTGTTTGGATCGGCTGCTGCGTATTTGCTTTTTTCCATTCTTTCAGCCGATTTGCTACTGTTTCTTCATCAACTTTGTCTGAATAGCTTTTGATTACTTTGCCGTTTTTCATGCGTGCTAATTTTTCACCATCGCTTGCATGCAAAAGCACAAGTAACGATTTGTCTTTGAACTGATATTGCCGCAAAGAAATCGCACTTAACACATCATTGATATTCGTAAATTGATTCTTTTCTTTTCCTTTAGGCAGGTATATCTCTAATTCACCTTTGTCATAATTTTCTTTAAACGTATAATCTTCCCACCAATACGTCGAAAATTCACCTTTGAATTGATCTAACGACTTTTTGCTTGCGATCGTCGTTTCTGGAGTTGTCTGTTTGATATCTGCGTTAGTTTTTCCAGTGATAGCCGCTGAAAGCAGCAGAAAAACAAAAAAGCCTGCCAGCCAGAAAAGCAGAAAGGGTCTTTTTTTCCTCATACCTTCTTTCACTCCCAAATTAAATTCGCCTGTTCTATTATATACTTAATTTGGTTTTGACGAAGCAAAAAAGCGCAAAAAAGCAGAAATAATTTTTCTGTTAAATAAAATAACGTAAAGAGCGCCTTTAATAATACAGGACATAGGCTCATTTTCTCAAAAATAACTTTTTTACCTTAAAAAATAGTTGTGAAACAAAAGAACGCTCTCACTAAACAGAACGTTATTAGATTTTTGATCTCAAAACTAAGAAAAAACAGATGAGCAAGCGCTTACGATTGTTACATTCTCGTTTTTTATTTATCAAAACGGTTTCATTTTTCACGGATGAGTTTCGTGTTTGCTTTTAGAGTGGTATAATCCTTGTATCCTATTAAACGGAGGCAGGATTTTGAAGAAATTAGCAATGATATCTGCTTTAGCTCTGAGCGTTTTTATATTTGCAGGCTGTACGATCTTTGGTTCTGGTCAGTCAACTGATGAGACAACGGAATCTTCTACACTCGCAGCAGAAGAAACAGATATCACTAACAGCGTCTATACGTTAAAAGTTCGCGAAGATATGGATCTGGTGAGTGGTCAAATCTCGTTCAAAGACAACAAAATGGAATGGACACGTTCTTATAACAAAAACAGCACTGATTCTTCTTCCAGTGAACAAGCGACAACTTTGCTAGAAGATGTGACGATCACCACAAAAGAAGATCAGTACATTGTCACCGGAAAAGAAAACGGGAAAACTGTCGAAATCATTTTTACGAAAGTCGGAAACTTTCGAATCAAGGACGAGAGCGGTAATATCTATAGTCTCTGATTCGTTTTCGAGAAGTATTCAAACAGAAAAAACAAGTATATGAATGAGGGTATTTTTATGAATGAAGGGCAAGAAAAATTTTTAGCATTCTTTTTAGCAAATGCAAAAGATGATCAAAAAGAAGAAGCAAAACAATTATTGATGAACAGTTTTGCAGAGCAGCAGCAGAAAAAAATGACCAGCGCAGAATTCGCGGAATTAAATGAGAAGCTTCTGCCTTTGATCAAACCAGAAAATCTTGAGACTGTTACACAAGCAATGATGCATTTTTCACAACAATTATCATAAACAGCAAACCCCAAAAACGCAGCTGCGTTTTTGGGGTTTTGTTATTTATTAAATTTTTTTACAACTTTTCATAAAAGCAGATATTACAAAAAAGGACTATTCAGAGACTTCTGATGTCTTTTCTGTCAACGTTCCTAAAATTTGACCTTTTGCTGGCTGATTCTCTGTATAGTAGCTTAGATGTGTTTGGTCTGCTGCGTCCATTTCTGCCAATTTCGCTTTGATTTGTTCGATCACTTCTCCGGCATGTTCTGGATTTTCTACAAAATCATAACGGTCGCCGTCGATTTGGATTTTTGGACAAACATCAAATTCATCGTACCAGCGATTATATCGCTCATTTAATGAAGCATAATAGTCATAAAGCGTTTGATCGCTTTCCAACTGTTCATAATCACGCCCTCTTTTTTTGATACGTTCCAACATCGTAGGAAGAGAAACTTTGATATGGACCATCAAATCCGGTCTTTTTTTCGGCGCTACATCATCTAATTCATGAAGCATCGTGTCAAGTAAATGATCGTATTGCTTCACTTCCATCTCGCTTACTCGTCCAAGATCTGCGTTTAGATGAAACAAAAGACTGTCTTCATAGATTGAACGATCCAATACGTTGTCATCGTTGATCAACGCATTTTTCATTGCTAAGAATCGTTTGTTCAAAAAGAAAATCTGCAGTAAAAACGCATATTGTTCAGGATTCGAATAAAATAAAGGCAATACCTCATTATCCTCCACATTCTCATAAAACGGACGAGAGTTGATCTCGTTAGCAAGCATATCTGTCAAACTACTTTTTCCCGCACCTATTGTTCCTGAAATTAAAATCACTGACATACAATCCTTCCTTTATTATAAATACCACCTATAGTGAAACATTGACGCTTTGTCGACGAATACCTATTCGATATCTTTTTTATTTTGGGATCTGCTTATCAAGCCCATTCAATTATTGGATCCCAATGACTAAAAATCTATTCTCATTCTACTCCTAATTTTCTTAAAAAAAAGACTAGATTTTGTGTTTTATTAATGGTATGAAGAAATCAAAACACAATATATAGTGTTTTTTTAAATCCTTACTTATGTATGTGGAGCTAACAGAAATAAAAGTGATATTGTTATTTTTAAATAAAAAAACAAAAACAGCTGTAAAAGCTGTTTTTGCAGAAACGAACACGCTCGCTCAAAAGATAGAAGCAAGTAAAATGTTGCTGTGGAAAAGAGCTGTCTTTACATTTCAATGAAACATAACAGAAAAAATACACTCAGATTTGCGTCCGCCAATAACGAAGTCTGCTTTTTCTTATCGGTTTCGCTGAAATCTAAAAGTAAACGCAGCTGCGGTATTTATCCA
This sequence comes from Enterococcus faecalis 13-SD-W-01, assembly GCA_000415185.1. Classification (GTDB taxonomy): domain Bacteria; phylum Bacillota; class Bacilli; order Lactobacillales; family Enterococcaceae; genus Enterococcus_B; species Enterococcus_B faecalis_A. The sequence goes on along the minus strand of KE351646.1, from coordinate 57,533 downwards.
ACGACTGGATTTTTCGCTTTTCTTTCGTTAAAATAGTTCCAAACGGCACTGCTTATCGACTATGGCAAGTTGATCGGTCAGCATCTGTTTCCTTCTCTTCAAGCAGCTGCTACTGCTTGAAGAGAAGCCTTTTTACTACCTCTGTCTGACAACTATCATACTGAAATCTTGCCCCTGACGTCAAGAAAAAGCAGAAAAATACGAAAATCTGTTCTGTTTTTGCACCAAAAATCTGTAAAAGAACATTAAGCCCTCTTTTCTCCGGCCATTTCTTCTAATTCTCTTGACTTTTTCCTAAATGGATTACTGTTTTACCACTGGAATCCACAGTTCTCCTGTAAATGAACCTGCTTTTTCTTCTTCTACGATGGCATTTGGTCCGCCAATATACGCATACCCTTCCAAAGCTGGCAGCACTTGACCAAAACCTGCTCCTGTCAATGTTTGGTTTAATTCTTCCGCAGTTTGGCCTTCACCTTTTACAACGACATACATCCCTTGCGGAAATTGGATTTGACGCCCATTTTCTTTTGAAAGTTCTTGGTCAGAAAAAACACCTACATAGTACATCATTTTGTTGTTTACCGCTTCATTGACTGTTAAAAGGGAAGCCGTTTCAGCTATTTTTCTTAATTCTTCTAATTCGCCGTTTTGTTTTACTTTGTTATAGAAATCTGTTTTTTCTTGATTGATTCCTGCAAAATCGTACGCATCGCTTTTTAACTCCACTCCGATCCCAAATACTGTAAAGCTTTCTTTTTCGACTAATTCATAGTTTGACATATTTTTTTCCTTCTTTCTTTGGATTTTCCATTGGCAAAACTTTTAAGATTTGCTTTCTGCAGTTATAATAGTCCTTAATAGTGTCAAAAAATGAAACTGTTTAGGAGAATTATGAAAAAAACGGAACGAATCAATCTCATGATGCGCTATATCAACAACCGTGCTTCCTTTACCATAGCTGAACTAATGCAAGAATTTCAAATCTCCCGCTCGACGGCTATCAGAGACATCAAAGAAATCGAATCGCTTGGCCTCCCTCTAACTGCTCAAGTTGGCAGAGACGGCGGTTATTTCGTCATGCAGAACTCTTTACTCCCTTCGATTCGTTTTTCGGACAATGAAGTCAAGGCGCTGTTTATTGCTTTTATGGCTACGCGAAACCAGCAGCTTCCTTATTTGAAAAGCCGGCAGTCTTTGACAGAAAAATTACTAGGACTTCTTTCTGGTCCACAACAAAACGACCTTGTTTTGCTGAATAAAATACTGCTTTTTGAAGGGACGCATCCCAATAATCCTGACTTGCTTGATTTATCAGACCTTCCACACCCGATTTTAGAAAAGTTGATCAGCTCTTTATTGACGGATCAAGTACTTACGCTCTGCTTTCGGGACAAAATCGAACCTTTGCCGATTTTGCTGCTGCATCTTTTTTTAGAAAAAGGAAGCTGGTATATCGAAGCGCTTGATTTAAAGAATGCGCAAAAAAAAATTCTTTCCGTGGATGCATTGACCGATGTCCAGATTGCTTCGCAGATATCTTTGTCTTTTGTAAAAAAACAGAAGCAGAAAGCCTCCTCTGAAAAAGAAAGTGCCAACTTGATTTTAGAACTAAACCGTCAAGCGATTGCTCAGTACAAAAAATATCATCCTTTTAAGTTCACGATTGCTTACTTAGGTCCGTATCAAACACAAGGTATTCTCAAAGCAAAAATCGCCCTTGAAGATGCGGCGGAGGTTGCTGCAATCGCGGATTGGATCTTATTTTTAGGAACAGATTGCACGATCCGTTCTATACCACCTGAAATCAAAGAAGCGCTGAAAGAACGTACAGCAAGGCTGTTGGGTTCTTTGGCGCTCGACGGCTAAATAAAAACGCAAAGTAAGGGGAAGTACTTTGCGTTTTTTGCAGTTTTTGTATTTTTTTATCGGATCAAGTCTCGTTCTGGTTCTTCCAATACTTGACGCACTTGCTCTCTAGTGGTTAAAGGAACATCACCTTGGATTGTATGTGCCAAGATTGCATTTCCGACTGCAAACAAGCTTGTCTTTTCTAAAGGCCACTTTTCTGCATAACCTAGCAAAATTCCAGCGGCATAGGCATCACCTGCACCGATTCGATCAAGGATTTCCAACGTATATTCAGGTGTTCTGATACTTTCAGTTTCTGTGATCAGATAACCGCTCAGACTCTTTTTGCCTGCCTCGCTTTTTCTTTTTGTTCCTGCAAACCAGCTGATTTCATATTTTTCTAAAAAACGGCGGATCAATGCTGTTTCTTGTTCTTCGGTATTGATTTCTTCCACAGGTGCTAGATTCAGCAATTCGGTCAAATCCCGCACAGAGCCAAACACGATTGAACTGTAAGTGAGGATTTCTTCATACCGCTGCTTCATCAACTCTTTTTTACCTTCTTCTTGGTTCAAGCTTGGTCGGAAATTAAAATCGAAACAGACCGTTTTTCCTTGTTCATGTGCTTTTTTCGCAAGATAAATCGCTGTTTCTGCTGTTGCTTCTGTCAAACTCAAGCTGATACCGCAAATATGGACAAGATCTACAGCATCGATAAATTCTGGAACAGCGTATTCTGTTTTTTGGGATAATCCAAACGAACTGTTATGTCTGTTTTGGTAAGTCACGTGGGTCGCACGAGCACCATAACCCATTTCAGCAAAATAAGTACCAATATGCTGATGATTTTTCGTAATGTATTCGGTACAGATCCCAAGACTTTTCAAATTACTTAAAGCTGCTTCGCCTAAACGGTTGTTCGGAAGGGTCGTCAGCAAGTAGCTGTCAACACCAAAATGAGCAAGATTTCCTACCAAATTGACTCCTGTACCTGTGTAAGCCATCCGCAATGTGTGCGTCTGTTCTAACATCAAATGTTCAGGCGGTGTCAATCGCAGCATGACTTCGCCAAACGCGCCGATTTTCATTTTTTCCACCTTACTTTACTAGTTTTTTCATGATATCTGTCAATGTCTTCACATCTTCTACACGCGTATCCCCAGTTTCTTTGTCGATGATCGAACTGTAAACATGCGGAATCACTTTTTTCACGCCAGCGTCTAATGCGATTTTGACGATTTCTTCAAAATTGTCTAAGTCGATCCCGCCAGTTGGTTCCAAATAAAAATCATGTGCGGCACAAGCTTTTGCTACCGCTTCATATTCTTCACGATGAGCCAAACCTTTCATTGGGAAATACTTTATCGAACTGCCGCCCATATCTTTCAGTAATGCAATCGCTGTTTCGATGGGAACGACCGCTTCTGGAGCAGCTGAACTCAACGGACCGGTAGCGATGTTCACATAACCAGGTTTGCCTGTTGGAGAAACCAAACCATTCACGACTGTTTCTGATTGTCCTAACAGAGCTCTTGACGCCCCTACACCAGTAAATACTTGATTTACATGTTGTGGTTGAAGTACTTTAGATAAACGAGAAACCATTTGACTTTGATTCGGATCACCAGCACCTAAACCAACAGACAGTGCATTGTCTGTTGCCTCTTGATAACGTTTCATGTCTTCGATTGCTTCTTCATCTGTATTGTAATTTTTTGAAAGAACACCTAGAATCACATGTCCTTCTGCTGCTTCATAACAAGCTTTTGCATTTTCTACTGAATTTGCTAAAACATTTAAACAAATACGGTCTGCTAAATAATTTGGGATTAATGTCATCGCTGATTCTCCTATTTCAAGATTTCTTTTAGTCTTTGAATGATTTTTTGCATTTCCTGCTCATCGACAGAACGAATATCAAATTCGATGATGCCGTTGTTTGCTTGATATTCTCTTGTGTAGATGGCAGGATCTTTTTCTTTCAGTTCTTTGATTACGTCTTTTGCAGATTTGTTTCCTTCTACTTTGATGCTTGCGCGGTAGATGTCTCTTCCTGCACCATCTTGCACGATTTTTGCTTCTAGCGGCAATTTATTAAGTGCTTCAATGAAGGGCTGAAGTCTTTGTTTCATCGATTCGCCGCTTTCGCTGCCATTTTGCAAATAATCTGTGACAGCTTGGGTAAAACCTAAAACGTTGTCTTTGCCGATCTTCATCGCACGTCCGATTCCTTTGCCTTGCAGACGCGTCCACTCTACAAAGTCTTTTTTGCCGATCACTAAGCCTGCACTTGGCCCTTCGATTGCTTTAGCACCAGAATAGATAACAAGGTCTGCTCCTGCTTCCAAATACTTGAACAAATCTTCTTCGGCGGCTGCATCCACGATCAATGGAAGATCATATTTTTTTGCGACCTGTGCAGCTTCGGCAACAGTCAGCATGCTTTTTTGAACGGTGTGGTGGCTTTTGATATACAAGATTGCCGCTGTCTGTTCCGTGATCATCATTTCCAGATGTTCCGGCGTACACATGTTGGCATAGCCGGCTTCTATCACTTTTCCGCCGCCTTGTTGGACCATTACTTCCACTGGTGTACCATAATCAACATTATGACCTTTTGGCAATACGATTTCTCTTTTGGCGATTTTTTCAGTGTAAGGATGATACACATGGTAAAGACTTCCTTGACCAATGACTCCGGCAATTGTTTGGGCAATCCCAGCTGAAGCAGAAGAAACGATCTGAGCATCTTCTGCATGGAGAAGTTCCGCTAAATAAGCGCCTGTTTGCCGAAACAATTCTTCCATCTCGAAAAAGTGCGTACCGCCGAAACGCTGTGCTTCCATCACTTGTTCTGAGACTTTTGAAACGCCTAAAATCGTCATTCTTCCTGACGCATTGATTACTTCTTTTAATCCAAGTTTCTCATGCAATGTCATAGATCTTTCCCCCAATTATCGTCGTTACAGGTTTGATTTGCTGATTGATCGTCCGTTTATTGCCGTTTGAATCGATCAGTTCCTTTTCCTCTTCTGCAAATTCAAAAATAGTAAAATCGGCATCAAAGCCTTCTTTGATCAAGCCTTTAGCAGTCAAATGGAAGTTTTTAGCTGGTACTTCGGTCACTTTTTGCAAGATTTCTTCCCAGGTATAACCGATTGCATGCAGTTTTTCCATCGTTGTGGCCATATCATAGACTGGACCATTTTCACGATTGCGAATATAGATATCTGTACTGATCGAATCTGCCTTGATCCCAGCTTTTTGTGCGATTTCTGCTACGTGAAAATTAAAGCTGTCGGTTCCGTGCCCAATGTCAAAAATGATTCCTTTTTTATAAGCTTCTTTTGCTTCTTCTTTGATTGTATCAGTTTCCTGTTCTAAAATCCCGTTTGGTTTGCCGTTAAAACAATGAGTCAAAATATCTCCCTTTTCCATCAAAGATAAGATATCTGCTAGTTTGGGCGGCGCAGAACCAATATGGACCATCAATGGAAAATGACCATTTTCCTGTTGGATCTCTTTCGCTAATTCTAACGGTGTGATCCCATTTTCACCAATAACAGTTTTGCTCATTCTGGCTTTGATCCCGACAATGAATTCAGGAAATTCATTGATGCGGCTGCGGACAAGTTCTGCTTTTATTTTATCTAAGTCTGCTAACTCATCTTGGGCGACAATCCCCCATTTAGAGATGTTGAGCAGAGCATAGACATTGGTTTTTGTTGTTTTTACCTGGTCATGAAAAGAAGCGATATTTTCTGCTCCTGTCGTTCCTGCATCAATAACAGTGGCAACGCCTTTTTCGACACCGATCTTGTCTGGATAATCATAATAAAGTTCCATTTTCTCAAAACAATGGACATGATCATCGATCCATCCAGCAGATAAATACTGAGAATCTGCCAGCATATGGATTTGTTCTGCCTCTTCATTGATTTCAGCAGCGATTTTTTTGATTTTTCCATTTGAGAGACCAATATCGAATATTTTCCCGTCAATTGTTCTGGCATTTTTGATCAATACATCTAACATGATATCCTCCTATTTTTCTGTAAATTTGAATTTGGTCCAAGGTTTAAGAAATGGTAATAGGATTTTCTCTTCTTCGCTGATTTGTCCTACTTTGTTTTTTCGTGTATCACTATGGGGTTCTAATACGATTTGCAATTCATTTTTGTACTTGCCGAATTGATCATTTCCGATCACGACATCTCCTGCTTGAAATTCATAGATATTATCGTGAGGAGGATTTTCGTGATTTTTATATTTCTTGCGAACTTCTGTGGAACGTACCACTTGATGCGTGATATCTCCGCGGCGGAAATGTTGTTCATTTTCTACGATTTGCCGTTCAGTCTCGCTGATTTCAGGTACATATTCAATCGCTAATTCCAATTGATAACGATCTAATTTACCTAGAGCTTCTAATTCTTTTTCGTCTGCGTAAGCATTGCCGATAATGACGTCATCGATCAGATTGGTTGCGAAAAGGTGTTTTGCTGCGGTCGCAACAGGCAAGTGCCGATGCATTTCCAAAGTAGGCAGCCCGTCATTAATATCCCATGGTCCAATCGATCCTTTTTGGGAAGTGATAAAAGCAGCTGTGCGAATCCCTTTTTCTTTGAAGCGTCTGCTGCACGACTCGAAAAAGTCATAAGGGAGTGCTGTTCCTTCTTGCGGGTAAAAGTTATGACAACCATATAAAAACGGTTCGTTTGCTTGATAGGTCAAAATATTATCCAAATAAGCCACGTCATTGCTCATATTCAATTCAATCGCTAACTGATAAGGATTATACGTCAGAAAAGCTTCCTTGTTCCCGTCAAAACCAACATCCAAACGAATACCGTCCGCGCCTAATTCATGGAAAAAGCTCAAATCATCATAAGAAATCTCCAATTCATCAAAAAGTGTCGGCACGACATCTAGGATTGTTTCAAATCCAAGTGATTTAGCATAAGTAATCAGCTCTGTAAATTTCTTTTTCACCGCTTCTTTTCCGTCTGTCACTTCTAACATACTCATAAAAATCCGGCTGAAACCGTGTTTATGTGCTAGTTCCAGATATTCTTTGTCAGTTTGGAGATCACTGTGGTTTGGGTAAAGGGAAATCCCTAATAAACGTTTCATACTTCTCCTCCTCGTTCCATTTTTTCGAATTTTTTGCGGTATTTATAGGCAATGACTGTGCTTGAAAAAACCGTTGCACCCATTACCAGCCAATTATTTGGCAATAAAGCTTTTGTCAATACGATCGAAGCAGCGATGAAAATCACTGCAGCGATCAAAACAAATCGTAATTTCATTGTATCGAGTACTTGCGGAAGTCCTTCTTTTTCAAGATAGATATGACCAAGAAAAAAGAGGACCAGACATCCAATAAGTTCCATTTTTTCACCTGCTATTCTTGTTCCTGTACAATACCGCCCATTGTTTTTTCTTCCGCTTTTTCAGCTTCTAATTCTGCAGCTTCTCTTTCAAGCTGTTGTTTTTCAAATACTTTGAAGAATGGATAGTAGATACCTAGTGTGATCAAAAAGTTGAAAATAACCAATCCGCCAGCTGCAACGCTCCAGTTGGTACTCATCCAAGCAGCGATTGGCGCAGGCATCGCAAATGGCAATCGAGCCACCATCATTGGGATCAATCCGCTGACTGTCAAAATATAAGACAATGTTGTCGTGATCAGCGGTGCAACGATGAACGGAATACCAAGAACAGGATTCATTACGATTGGTGCACCAAAGATTACAGGTTCATTGATGTTGAACAGACCCGGTAAAATGGATAATCGGCCTAGACTTTTCAGGTATTTTGATTTAGAAAACATGAACAATGTCACTAATGCTAAAGTTGTACCTGCTCCGCCGATCCAGATAAACCATTGCAGAAATTGTTCGGTAAAGATATTCGGCATTTGATGCGCACTCGTACCAGCGTTGAACGCATCGATATTTTCAGCGATTGAAATATCCCAGAATGGACGAATCACTGGTCCCATGATTGCTGGACCATGAATACCTAATACCCAGAAGAAGCAGATCAAGAATACTGTCAGCAGTCCGCCGAACAAGCTGTTTCCTGCAAGCACACCTTTCAAAGGCATCAGCAGCTGACTTAAGAAACCGTTCAAATCAAATCCAAGCATATGACGGATGATCCAGAAGAAAATCAAGATTACTGCCCCTGGAATCAATGCGACAAAAGAATTTGTTACTTCCGGCGGTACACCGTCAGGCATTTTGATAGTTATTTCTTTTTCAAGGAAGAAGCGATAAATCTCTACTGAAATAATTGCTGTAACGATTGCTCCAAATAATGAACCAGAACCAAGATTCGCAATATTGATATAACGACCAGCTGTGATGACATTTGCTACATCCTCTGCGACACGCATCGGTGGTGCAGCTACGATCAAGAAAGACATCAGTGCTAAGATCCCAGCAGTCAGCGAATCGACTTTGTAGCTTTTTGCCAATGAAGAAGCAATCCCAAATGTTGCGTATAAAGCTAAGATCCCTACAGTATAGCGAAACGGAATATCTAAAATTTCTCGATATGGTTCAATAACTGCTGCTACTGATTCAATCGGTATATTCAGCAAAATCGTGAAGAATGAACCGACGATCGTCAAAGGCATCGTCGCAATGATCCCTTTTCGAATGGCGGTCATATGTCTTTGTGTACCGATCCGATTTGCTATCGGCATGATTTTTTGTTCAATAACCCCTACAAATTTATCCATCTTTACTGCCCCCTAATAATAATTCATAACATTATAATGTTTACACTTGAATAATAACATACTCTATCCTAATTGTAAACGGCATCAGGAAACGTTTACAATTTATCTCACTTATTTATCATTTTTTGGTTCTTTTTTGATAAAAAAATATCCCTGCTGCCTGCAATTTCTCCAACAGCATCTATGCTGTTTTTTTGCAGACGGCAGGGTTCATCCTTACTTTTTTGTTGACGAAACTCATGCTTCGTAATCGATTCTGTAAGGATGAAGATTTGTATTGTATAAAGCTTCTGAATATTCAATGATTTGATTTGTTTCTGTGATCGACTTCCTGATACGCTTGATTCCTATCGTTTCGTCTGTCTGTAAGATTTTTTGTTCTGCTGCTGTCAGATGAACAGCTGCAAAATCGTCTTCAAAAGACTGGATCGCGTATCCTGCTTGAGTCATCAGACGATACAAAGATTCTTGTGCAAATTCTTCTTTGCTGAATTTTTCCATTTGAACAGGCAGGTAATGTCTGAAATAGATATAGGGTTGTTCATCAAGAAAATACAGTCGTTCAAAAAGCAAGACTTCTTTGCCGTAATAAGTAAATAACGGCTGTTCAGGTTGAAGATCGATTCTTCGCAAATCAATCGTTTCTTTGCGGACTTTCAGTTGTGAATCTTCTAAAATCTGGGTAAAACTGGCTGCTTTTGCTAACCGGTTATAGGGACGATTGCTTAAAACAGTCGTGCCTCTTCCGCTCTTTTTCTCTACATATTCATCTGCAGCCAAAAGCTCTATTGCTTTTCTGATCGTGATCTTGCTGACTTCAAAAAGCTGCTCTAGTTCATTTTCTGTAGGAAGCATTGAACCTACTGGATATTTTCCGGAAAAGATATCTTCTTTTAATTTATCTGCAACCTCTAAATACAGTACCCGTGTTCTTCTCATAGCTTCACCTTTTCTGATTATTCTAATCAAAGAATAACATCATCCAGGCTTCTTTGCAAAACTTGCGGCAAGTTTAAGAAAACAAAACTTCTTTTTTTGAAAGGATGGACAAAAGCTGTGTACGCATTTTTTCAAATGCGGCAAAATCCGGGATTTGGAATTCCGGATTGCTGTCATGAGAATTACTCATCCATTTCTGAGTATCGGTTTCTTTCAGAAAGTCAGCTAAAAGCGTTGCTGTTCCTTCTGCATCCGCAGCTTCTGCTGTTTTCCAAAGATAAAAATCTTCTGCAACTCGTTTCAATTGTTTATAACGTAAAGATAACAACAGGTTACCAGAGACTGACGGATAAATCAGACAAAGATCACCAATCGGCAGATTCGTTGTATTGTAGCGGATATCTTCCCGCGCGTTCTCCGGCCAGCAATTGTACGCCCAACGAAGCAGACCGTCCATTTTGAAGTGATGAGCAAACGTACCTAAAATACGTGTTTCTGACAAGTCGCTGTGTAAAAATGTGTTTGGACGATCTGGGTAGTTGCAGACATAATAAGAACGTTCTGATTTTTCTGTCAAACGCTCATGATTCAAGCATGTGCAATAATAAGAAGTCACAGGATGAGAAACTTCTGGCAGCAATGCTTCCAACACAGCCTCTTTGTCAAAAGCTACCTTCAATTTGATATTCGGTTCAACTGCTTTCAACTCTGCCAATGATGCTTTGAACATCTCTAATTCATGGGCTTTTGGTTCGTCTGATAAAATGCGGACTTTTTCAAACCAGCCGTTTTCTTTAAAATACGCAAAAACTTGCCGCATATATTCTTGAAGTTCTTCTTTTTTCTCAATAAAGGCGAAAGTTCCCTTCGTTTCATCAAAGTAGCGGATCACTAATTTTTCTGGGTAATCCAAATTTTTGATTTGAGGGAAAAATGGCGGTTTCCAGACACCCAAAAGACCGAAAACACTGATTTCTTGATCAATTCCGGCGTCCATAAAACAACGGATATAACGGTCAAGATGTGTGAAATCACAACTAATCTTACCTTCTTTGTTTTTCGCCACTTGCACCATTGAATATTCATAAAGATTGGCTGGATAATCTTTGATGATGTAATTGAACCAGCCTTTCCAAGGGATTTCTCCAGCAATGACAGTGATCGCTTTTTGTCCGATTTCTGCTAGACTTTCAGCCATTTTTCGTATCAATTCAAAATGAGCATCTGACCAAAGTTCGACTTTGAAACTGCGGGCTAAATTTGACGGCTGCTGCCAAATATCCAAGTAAAAAGAATCTGCATAATCTTTAGGAAAAACATACTCAGAAACTTCCACTGTGATTTTTTGTTGCAAAATCAGTTCCTCTTCTTGGGTAAAACCAGCCCGATACACTCGAACTTCTGCTTCATATTCGCCGCTTTCGGTCTCTTCTGTCACAGGCAGTTCCACATAAATAGGTGCAAAACGATCGCCTGGATACGTACGTGCTTTTTCTTCAAGCAGTTTATCTGCGTAAAAAATATCCTCTTTCCCGCAGTAATATTCGACAAAAGAAACTGTCGCATCAAGCGCTGTGCGTACTTCTACACGATAAATCGGGATATCGATCGAATCAGGAATCGAAAATTCCTGATTCAATACATAATGGTTTGTATGTCCGTCTCGAAGAAGGATCTGGAAGCTGCCAAAACTGTTTTTATCAATCCGCAATTTTTGGATAGAAGCAGGCTTCTCTTGAAAAAGCTGTGTCGAAGCTTTGTATTCTTCATTTGCTAGGATCATTTCCATCATTTTGCTTCACCCAATCCATTTTCGTTGATCACTTTTTGATACCAATAAAAACTATCTTTTTTATAACGTGCTAAGTCTTTCAACTCATCATCTGTCCGATTGACATAGATAAAACCATATCGTTTTTGGAATCCTTCATGTGTACTGATCAAATCAATCGCACTCCATGGACAATAGCCGATGATCTCAACACCATCTTGTGCAGCCAGCTCCATTTGACGAATATGCTGCTCTAAATAATCAATACGGTAATCATCATGGATCTTACCATCTTCTGTCAGTGTATTTTTTGCACCAATCCCATTTTCAGTAATCAAAAGCGGTAGACGATAACGAGAATAGATTTCATTTAGTGTAAATCTAAACCCTTCTGGATCAATTGGCCAGCCAAATTCTGTCATTGGCAGATTCTTGTTTTCTTGTGTTTGGAAAAATCCTGGTATGCCAAATCCGCTTTGCTGATCGATTTTATTTTCTTTTGGATAGTATTTTGAGACGGTCATCGTATTGTAATAGTTAAAAGCAATGTAATCACACGTACCTTCTTTTAAGATTTCAGCATCTTCTGTGGTGATTTCTGGACAAGCACCGATTTTCTCTAGTAAATGCCAAGCGTTATGATTGTATTTTCCGTAAACAGCAACATCCAAGAAAAGCCAATTGCGCAAGGCACTCATATAAAGAGCAGCCATTTGATCTTCAGGTTTATCTGTCGCAGGATAAACGCTGGCGATATTTGGCGCCGGTCCGATTTTCCCAGGATAGCCGCCGTCATGATAATTTTTTGTGACTAACGCTTGGGCAACCAGCATGTGATGGTTTTCTTGAAATTTCTCTTTCATCGATTTGTCACTTGTACCAATGATCGATCCAGCTAAAGCCATGACATTTTGCTCGTTGATCGTCTGCCAATATTTTACATCTTGTCCAAAAGTATCAAAAAGCAGTTGGCAGTAATCAGCGAATGCTTGGATCGTTTCTCGATTTTCCCAGCCGCCTTTTTCATATAATGAATACGGCAGATCAAAATGGAAAACAGTAACAATTGGTTCAATATCATTTTCAATCAATTGCTTGATCAATTTTTGATAAAAAGCTAGACCTTCTGGATTTTTCTTTCCATCAGGCATGACTCTGCTCCATGAAATCGAAAAACGATACGCTTTCAAGCCTAATTCTTTAAATAAGCGAACATCTTCTTCAAAACGATGGTAATGGTCGGATGCTATTTTAAAGTCACTTGTTCCTTCTGGTATTTTTTTCATATCTTGAACAGAAGGCCCTTTTCCATCCTCATTCCATGCACCTTCTACTTGATAAGCACTTGTGGAAGCGCCCCATAAAAATTTATCTGATAGTTTCATCTAATTGTGCTCCTTTCGCGGCACCAATCAAATTTGCATCGGATTGGAAGCAAGCCGCTTCGATTGGGATATGCGGGATCGTTTGGTCGATCATCGGCGAGAAATGGAAAATTTGATCATAATGTTTCTTGATTTCTTTGATCAAGAGCGGCTGTTGGCTGATGCCGCCTCCAATTACCAATTTCTCAAGATCGATCAGACATTGCAGGTTGAAACAAAGCAAGGCTGCGCGTCTGCAGTAATTACTGAATACTTGCAGCGCTTGTTCGTTTTCTTGTTGTTCTAATAAACGAAAGACTTCCAGTCCATCTGGCTCGCATTCAAACACTGTGGCTAATTCTTTGACTAAACGAACGGCTGATAAGTTGATGCCGACAAATGATTCCAGGCCGCTGACCGCTTGATCTTGGATAAGAAAACTGACTTCGCCCGCTTGGCAATGTGGTCCTTTTCTGACTTTTCCGTCCAGCAGCAGGCCCACGCCGACGCCTGTTCCTAAGATGACAGCTGCGCCATTTTCTTGTTCTTTCAGATTGCCATAACAAACTTCGCCTAATGTTGCCGCTTTTGCATCATTTTCTACAAAAACCTTCACAGGCAGACGTTTCTCGATTTCTTCCTTCACATTTACTTGATCTAAACCGGCAACAGCGCCGCCAAAAAGGATCAATCCATTGTCTTTCACGGCACCAGGCACAGCGATTCCAACACGCTGAAAGTCTTTTTCGTTATAACTTTTGATAAGAGTGACCAAGAAATTGATCCACTCGGAAGCATCTGCTTTCGGTGTAGGCGTTTGTCTTTTTCCTTCAATGGCTGTTTCTTTCACTAAGGCGGATTTGATAAACGTCCCGCCGATATCGATGCTTAATGTCCACATAACCTTTCTCCTATCTTATGCTTGAACTTCTTTTTCATTGATTTGATTGATTGTCATTGTTTCTTCTTCTTTTTCAGCCGCTTTTTCTAATTCATATTCACGTTTGTCTGCGATTTTGATAAATGGATACCACATTGCGACCCCAATCGCGATACAGATAACCATTAAAATCGTGTAGTTCAAACCGCCAGATAAAGGCATTTTAGCAAAAACTGGTGTTGTCCAAGGAAGCAGTGACATGGTTGGATTCAATGAGATCGGTAAAACAGTTGTTACTAATCCCCAAGTGACAAACCCTGCAATCAATTGGGTGAAGACTTGCGGGATAAAGAAAATCGGATTTAAGATGATCGGCATACCAAACATCAGTGGTTCAGTGACATTGAATAATGAAGGAACAAGAGATAGTTTTCCTAATTGACGCAATTTTGTTGATTTTGAACGAATCATGAAGAAACTTACAAAGCCCATGAAACCAGAAGCGTACATCCCCATGTAGACAACTGAAGGAATCAAGTAAGGCAATGGTTGACCTTCTTGGAATGCTGCAATATTACCAACGATCATTGTCATGCTGATAGCGCCTAATGGTCCTTGTAATACAGCGTTATGGATACCGAAGAACCATAAGACAGATAACAATTCCATAATGATGATGATTGAGATTGGACTTGCAACTAATGAGTTAAGCGGTGCGTTGATCACATCGATAAAGAATTGGAAAATTGTTCCAGAAGCTGTGTAACCAAATAACACACGTAAAATAAAGACAGCAACAAAAATGATCGTAACGACGAAAACTGGTGATAATGATTGTGTAACCATTGGCGGTACACTGTCAGGAAGTTTGACCATCAGATTTTTCTTCGTTAAGAAAGCATAGAAACGAGTGATGATCAATGCAACCAGCATCCCGATGAACAAGCCTTGTCCGCCAAGATAATCTAATTTCAACGCGCCGATTGCTTGCTCTGTTGCTTGGCCGTTTTGTGTCACAGTTGTCATGATCGTTTGCGGCATCAACATGATAAAACTTGCTAAAGAAATGATTGAAGCATTTCGTTCATTTGTCCCTAATTGTTTTGCGTAAGAAAAAGCTAAACTATAAACGACATAAAGTGAAAATACACCAGTTGCACCATTTGTGATGGCTTCAACATGTGGGAAGATCCCGACACTTTTCAGAAAATCGATCCAACCAGGGATAGGAAAATTCCCAATAATTGTGATAAATGCAATACCCAACGTGATTGGGCTTGTTCGGATAAACCCTTCCATCAATGCTGCAAGAACCTTATTTTTTTGTAATTTCTCTGACATCGGCAACAATTTGCTGCTTAAAAATAGCTCTAATTTCCCCATTTTTATTCTCCTTTTTAAATAGTTATTGTCATTTCATCTTCTGAATCCAATGTACTTAAATAGAAAGTAAATTCACCATTTTCAATATGTTTTTTTCCTAAATTGTCAAAAAAGGACAACTCTTCTTTTTCCAAAACCACTTCTTTCGAAACGGTTTCATTTGGTTCCAAGCTTACTCTTTGGCTGGCTGCTAATCTTTTTACAGGCTGCACGATGGAAGCTGTGTGTGCTTTGACATAAATGTGGACGACTGTTTCTAACGGTTGTTTCGACTCATTTGTCAACGCATAGCTTAAGTTGACTTTTTCTTGATCATACTCATTGGTTGTCCATTTTCCAGACACAGTGCCATAACTTTTCCCTGCGCCGAATGCAAAAAGCGGGTCATTTGATTCATCCATATATTTTGAAACAAATCGTGTCGTATGAGTGCTGTTTTCTAATGGACGCCCCGTCGAAGTGTGTGCATAATAGATAGGTATCTGCCCTTCGCTTCGCGGGAAAGTCATGGATAAACGGGCGCTTGGCTGTGCTTTTCCGGATAATAGATTTGCGATTCCAACGCCGCCCATCGTACCTGGGAACCAAGTCACAAGTAAACTTGAAAAATAAGGTTCAACATCCGTCAATACTAGCGGACGGCCTGTGTATAAAACACCAACGATTGGTTTTCCTAACTCTGATAAACCTTTAATGAGGCGTTTCTGTTTTTCTGGCAAGGTCAGTTTTGCTTTTGAGGCCCCTTCTCCACTTTCTAGGAATTGTTCGCCAAAAGTCAAAACGACTACATCTGCCGATTTTGCATCTTCTACTGCTTGCTGATAAAGCATCGATTCGTCTTCGATTGCGCCATTCAGCAACTTGATGCCTTCTTTCAATGGCCCGAATGAGTCATAGGAATCAAAGAGATTGAATCCTTTAGCGAAGGTCAAGTTTTCTTTGGCAAAATTTTGTTCCATCCCTTCTTTCAATGTTATAGTATCTTGCGGTTTCCCACTGACGGAAGCCCAAAAACCAAGTGTCAATCTGCTTTCGCCATAGGGTCCGATAACGGCGATTTTTTGGTCAGAAGTTAAAGGAAGTGTTTGCTCATTTTTCAAAAGCACACAGCTTTTTTCGACTAATTCTACTGCTAGCGCTTTCGTTTCTTCTGTCAAAATCTCACCGGTATTTTCTTCTTCCAATCCGCGGTATGGATTTTCAAAAAGGCCCAATTTATTTTTTAGGACCAAGATACGCCAAACCGCTTCATTGATCAGTTTTTCGATTTGTGGATCTTCTGCTAGTTTTTCTAAAGAATTTGCATAAACAGAAGTCATCATGTCCATATCGACTCCAGCTTTCATTGCTTTTTCAGCAGAGCCCGCCTGATTTTTTGTATAACCATGAGCTTGCAATTCTTCAATGGCTGCATAATCAGAGATCAACAGCCCTTCAAAACCAAAACGTTCACGCAAGATATCACGATTCAGCCATTGATTTCCTGTAGCAGGAACCCCATTCAATAAGTTGAAAGCGGTCATTACAAGTAAACAGTTCGCTTCGATCGCTGCTTGATACGGCTGCAAATATTCATTGAATAATTTCTGATTGGACATATCAACAGCACTGTATTCTCTACCTGCTTCCGGCGCGCTGTAACCAGCAAAGTGTTTGATACATGCGCCGACATGGTTTTTCGCAATCGTTTCAGCAATCTCTCCTTGATAACCAGTCACGACACTTTTTGCAAATTCTTTTGCAGTATATACATCTTCTCCTGGCGATTCCATCACTCGTCCCCAGCGCGGATCTCTTGATAAATCCAACATTGGCGAGAAAAGAACATGCAAACCGCTTAGATAACTTTCCTTTGCTGCAGCTTCTGCTGATTTTTTGATTAAAGAAAAATCATAGGAGCCAGCTTGTGCTAATGGAATCGGAAAAATCGTCCGAAAGCCGTAAATAACATCTGACATGAAAAGCAGCGGAATCTTATGTTTACTTTCTTTCATGACTTTCTGTTGGATTTCTTTTAATTTATTTGGGTCGTTCACATTGTAGATCGAGCCTATTTGATAAAGATCAAAGTCTTCTGGAAAACCTAATTCTTTTGTTGGTCCTGTATTCATGACACCACTTTCCGTAAACAGATCACCGTTCAGCTGAACGGTTTGTGCGATCTTTTCTTTCAGTGTCAATGAATCAGCAAGCTGCTTCAATTCGCTTTCTTTCATATTTAGTTTTCTCCTTTTTGTAACCGTTTTTACATTTTTTATTATAGTTAGATTCTTTTTCCTTTTATACAAAAAAAGAAGACTCTATATCACAAATGTAAAAAAACGTTAAAAAAAGTCTATTTCATTCTTTTTCTTTTTAGAATAAAATGAAGATAAGTTTAATTCAGGAAGAAGGCATTTACTATGGATACAGCAACAATGGAACGTATGATGGATTTGTTATACAAAAAATACTTGATTCCTTTAGTGTTATTTGATGAAAAAGATACTGCAATACATCCTGCTATCACTTGGGATACTCATCAAATAGCTGCTACTTATCTGCAACCTGCCAAACAGCAAAAAGCCTTGCTGTTCAATGATTTTTCTTTTATGTATGGCGTAATCCCTTTCCAATCTGAAGGGAAAAATTATTCAATGATGTTTGGACCTTGTGGCGTCATCGGTTCGCCAAAAGAAAAGCTTCTTTTTGATGATCATGAATATCTTTACGGCATCCACTACACGAAAGAATCTCCTGAAGCATTTGAAGAATTTGCCCAATTGATTTATAGTATCTTTACCCATCAATTACTTGAAAAAGAACAGATTTCTTGGATTTATAAAAAAGAAAAGAAAAAAAATCGAACCACCGATCAGCGTTTAGAAGAAAATCTTTACGACCGCCGTATGCAGGAAGCAACTTTTGATTCTTATCAATTCGAACTGCGTTATACCGAATACATCAAGCGAAACCAGCCGGAAAAAATCGAATGGCTCTTCAAAAAAATGCAAGAAACCTATAAAGTAGACTTGTCCGAAAATCAACTGGAAGGACTAAAATTAAAATTTTCTGCTTTTGTTGCCGTATTGACTCGAATCAGCATTGATGAGGGCGTCCCAATCAACCAAGCATTCAGTTTATCTGATGCATTGATTCAAGGACTCTTCGGTATCCATTCTTCCAGCGAATGGCACGCTTATATAAAAGAAGCAACTTATCGATTCATGAACCTGATTCACCAACAGCCGTTATCAGGAAAATCCATGCCTGTGAAACAACTGATCAATTATATTGATGGACATATTTATGAACGGATAACAATTGAAGAATTAGCAAGTAATCTTGATAAACACAAAACACATCTTTCTGCGTTATTCAAAAGGGAAACAGGACAAACGATCCATTCCTATATCCAAGAAAGAAAGATCAATGAAAGCAAACACCTTTTATTATTCACAGACAAAAGTTACAAAGAAATCGGCCAGATTCTCTCTTTTGCAAGTCAAAGTCATTTCATTCAAGTATTCAAAAAAATAACAGGTCTCACACCAAAAGAATACCGAAATCAGCACTATGCTTACTCTGTCCACTAAGCTTCTCTATACAAGCATCCTGCTCTTAAAAACTGCAAATTTGTTTGCGGTTTTTTTATCTCTATAGAATAACACATTTTATTTTACTTCAAACAAGTACACAACTCTATATCAAAGTATCAATTATTATCGAATATTCATGAAATATTGAACAAATTAATTAAAACATAGTTGATAATCTGTTATACTACTTACAGAAAAAATATGAACTTAGGAGCGCTCATTGATGAAGATCTATTACATAGAAGATAACCTGTTCCATCAAGAACTTTTTAAAAAAGAATATAATAAACATGAACTTCTGAATAATGTCGATATGCACATATTTCCAGCAGATAAATTGGAAAGCATTTATAAAGAGTTGGACTCTTATTCTTTTACTTCTTCTGACTTTTTTATCATTGACATAGATTTAAAGACGCTCCATACCGGGATTGATTTTGCTAAAAAAATCCGTTTATTAAGTCCAAATTGCTTTATTATCTTCTTGTCAAATGACAGTACGCGAGGAATTGAGATCATCAATCGTCAAATTCGTCCTGACCGCTACTTAAGCAAGATCCATTTAGAAGAAGTATTTACAACGATTGAACAAATCTTGCTTTCAAAGCTCAACAATCAAAAACAAACATCCGATATCATCGAGTTGAAAGGTACAGGGAAAACATTTCTGGTCGATCCTGACGAAGTCAACTATATCGAGACGATCACCGGTTCACGTGCGTGCTTGGAATTTTACGGGATACACGAAAATTTCATCATCCACGATAAAATGAAAAACATCAAACGTAAATTTGAAAAACATCAATATTTCAATGACTTGAAAAGTTTTTCTATTAATCCCTTCAATATCAAGGAAGTGGACAAGCACACGATGGAAGTCATTTTTAAAAATGATGAAACATTGCCGCTCAGTTCAACAAGTATCAAAAAATTATTGAACTACATCGATCATCTGAAATAAAAAATGTGCGCTGACCAGTTTTCTTTACTGGTCAGCGCACGTTTTTTATTAAATCTCATCCACTGTCAATTCTAATTCAAACATAGAGAATGGTTTGACATATCGTACTTGATAAGCGGCATTCGTATATTCTTCAGTGATTTTCGAAAAGTTATACAACCCCAAACCGCCATCTTTTTTTGAGGAGTAACCTCTTTTTAATATTTCTCCCAAGCTGACTCCTGTCATGTGAGCAGGATTGCTTATTTTAAAATAAAACTGTTCAGGTGTCTGATCAATGAGAATTTGGATAGGCTCATCTTCATCTGAGGAATAATGCTCTAAAGCGTTGTTCAACGCGATCGAAATCAAGCGAATCAAATCGATATAGTCGATATTGACAACTGTTACAGGATTCAACACTTTTATTTCATAAGGAAGCTTTTGCTGGTCCGCTTTTTCCATAAAGCCGTACAATAAGCCGCGCAGAGCAGAATCATTGATTTTTTTTATCGGATCATGTCTTACATCATCAATGGTTTCTAACGAATACTTTTTGAGATGTTCCAACAAAGAGACCGATTCTTCTGCTTCTCTGTTGCTCAAACTGTACTCTAAAGCTTCGATATAATTCAAATAATCATGACGAAATTCATCAAGTTTCGCATAATATGCTCGCGTTTCTTGTTTGTCTTTCAAATAAGATTCTAAAAGCTGGTATTTTTTTTGATGGAAAACAAATACCACAAATAACACTGTATAAAAAAGATTATACAGCAGCACGATGACCGACGTCAGAAGATAATCTAGCGAATGAAAATTGAACGTGGCATGGATCGCATACAAGCCCCCCATGACGAGGGTGGAAAAAACAGTTATTCCCTTCAATTTTTTCGTATAGCCGCTGAAGTAATCAAAAATGTGGTATTTCTTGTCCAAGAATCTCGTATAATAAAAGAGACAAGCAGCAAGCAAAATTTCAAAGACAACACTTACCCCAACATGGAACGTTCCTACATATCGCGGAAGATCAAAGGCTATGAAAAAAGAGATGCCGCTGATGTTCAGCAAAAGATTGTTCAACATGATACTAAGGTAAAAATTATTGACTAAAAGATAGACAAAATAACACTGCAATACATAAATCAGCACCACGAACAAAACGAGGTACTGCGTAAACACTAGATTAAGGATAAATAATACTAAATAAATATAACTAAAGCGATTGCGTATTTTCCCGCGGAACAACAAATGATTGCACATCAGCACATTCGTATAAACACCAATAATAAAAATAACTATATCCATAACGAGCTGCCCCCCACCACCTTTACATCCATCATAGCAAAAACAAGCTGGAAAAGCAGTATTTTACTTTATTTATAAGCTTTTCCAAAAACGAAAAACAGCTGGACAGAATCAGACAGATCCTGCCAGCTGACACTTCGATCAAAGCAATTCTTGCTCTAAAAAGTTCTAGCTGTTACATTAAAAGCATTTCTCATTTCATCTGTTGCATCATCGATTGGAGTTACTTCAACCAACTCGCCTTGAACCACAAGACGCGTGATCGCATCCATGTCACCACATGTTATCAATGTGACAAGTTCTTTGTCCTCTTCAACATTCAGCAATTCGGTCGCAGTTGGATCGACTTTCTCTTTGAATGTTGCCTTGTATGTATATACATTAACTAAATCAGTAACGTAGATCTTGTCTCCTAAATTCAATCTTTCTAAAGGTGTAAATAACAGGTCTGGATTATTTGCTCGGTGACTAGCTAAAGCATAATTGCCTTCCCCCATCTTTTGATCTGGTGACAATGTTCCTGCACCGTACAATAATGCCTCGTTCGAAAGGCCTTTAAAAATCGGCAAATTGATATTGACAGAAGGTACCGCCACCCCGCCGATCACTGGCAGATCCGCTTTGCTCATTTGTGCTCTGATTACTGCCTCTGAACTCATCGATTCTACTGCATCAAAGTCAAAAGGAGCATTTTTTTCTTGGTTTTTTTCAATTGTTTCTCTGTCGACATTTTTAAGCGAGTAGCTCTCTCCGGTACTTTTCACAAAATAATCTTTGATCTGTTCATTGAAAATCAAGGCTAATCCTACCAATAAAAGCAGCAAAAGTAATAAATTACCTAACCATTTTTTCCATTTATTTTTTTTCAATTGGTTCGTTCCTCCAACGTTTCTTCAGTTTTTAGCAACAACTGCAGGCCATTTTGTTATCCTGATTTTAAATTGAAAAGACTGTTTTGTCTATTTTTTTCCTCTAAATAGATAGTATGCTTAACTTAAAATGAAAAAGTTGCCATATAAGCCACTTTCATTTTCTTTTTTTACATCTCATTATATACTTTTGGTGTTCAATAACAGAACCATTATATAACATTTGCTTTTTTTGAAAAGGCTTTATATGAAATAAGTGAATGATTTTATTTCAAAGAGGTGTAGACAATGACAAGTTATGACAAAAGAGAAAATGACGCCCTTCTCACTCCAGAAAATACTGTATTGGCGTTCATCGATTATCAGCCGACACAAATCAATTCGATCAATTCCATGAATCGATCTGAGCTTATCCGCAACGCAGAAATCGTGATTGAGATGGCAAAACTTTATAACATCCCGATTGTTTTATCGACAGTAAATGTTGCAACCAGCCGTAACCAAGATACGATTCCAGTACTGAGAAAAGCAATTGGCGAAGAGACGCCTTCCTATGATCGAACATCGATCAATGCTTGGGAAGATAAGGAATTCAATGAGGCAATCAAAGCAACTGGCCGCAAAAAAATCTTGATTTTAGCACTTTGGACAGAAGCTTGTCTGACTTTCCCAACGTTAGACGCTCTTCGTGAGGGATATGAAGTATATTCTATCGTTGATGCAGTCGGCGGAACTTCACCTATTGCCCATGAAACAGCACTTCGAAGAGTCGAACAAGCGGGTGCAAACCTAACATCTATTGCACAATTAGCCTGCGAATTGCAACGTGATTGGAATCGCAAGGAAACTGTACCTGGATTCGATGAAATTTTAACAAAATTTGGTGCTTTCTCGAACTTGCGTTGATTCTTTTGAAAAACAGGAACAAAAGAATCGATGGAAGACAGCCAAATATTTCCACTATAAAGAATAACATTAAAAAAAGAATTCCCTAAAACAGCCTTTTCTGTTTTAGGGAATTTCTGTTTGTGGCTTTTTTTTATTTTTACAACGTTCTTCAGACACGAAGATTATGCTGGTTTATTAATCTTTAAATAGTGGTGTTTTTTCTTGTTCATAAGTTACATATAAAGATTTCATTCCTCTAGAAACCACTGTATAAAGAATCTTTTGATCACGCTCATCGCTATAATTTTCCGGAGAAGCATTGTATACAAGGATGTGATCAAATTCTAGTCCTTTTGATAACCCGCTTGGAATAATCTCGATGTTCATCTCTGCTTGTTCAGCTAGCTGTTCTTCCAAAGCTGCTGTTTCGGCTTCTGTTTTTGTAATAATCGTCAATTTCTCACCCTTTAATTTTTGGCTGATGCTTGTCAGTACGTTCAAAAAGTCCTTTGGTGTATTCGTTTGATAAAACTCTGGCTCAGCCCCATCAGGACGGATTGGAACGATTTCCAGCTCTTCTTTCGTTACGGCTAGCTTGCGGAAAACTTTCGTTATTGCACCACTAGAACGGTAACTATTCAGCAAATCATAGCGAAAAACTTCCTTTTTCCGTTCCTCCATCATAGAAGAAATCTCCGAAAAAGTCATATTCGCATTAAAGATTGCTTGATTTTCATCACCGACCATCGTCAAGCTGCTTTTTGGAAAAAGATTAGACAAAAGATAGATTTGTGCTGGTGTGTAATCTTGTACTTCATCGATCAGAACAAATCGCATCGAGCGAACTTGAAGTTTTTCAATGAATCTATGCTGGATCACCAATAAAATCACTGCTTCATCTAGAGTTTTCGGCTGATTGCTGAATTGATACTTCTTATTAGTAAAGTCAAAATATAGCGTATCAAGTAAGGTTCTGTTGTCGATCCATTGATTGTTTCGGATTGCTGCTGTGACTTTACGGTATTTTTTGGCTAAGTAACGTTTACCATAACGCAAGATGCTTTCTTCAGAATCATCTCGGATCAGCTGACCAAAATACGCTTGTTGAGATTCTTCAGACAAAGAGAGGATTTGATTTTGCGTTTCTCGTTCTGCTGCCATTTGGATGACTTTTTCTTCCCAAAAGCTAGTTAGTCGAGCTTTCACCGCTTGGATACGATCAACTAACGGCAAGTTTTCTGGTGTTTCTTGATAGAATACTGCAATCTGTTCTTTTGAAATAATCGTTTTTCCTTTTTGTTTGATGGTCCGGAATGTTTTTTCTGGGTCAAATGACGAAATCCCTTTTTTCTGGATAAATTCAATAAAAGCTTTACTGCGGATGACTTCTGTCTGCTCATCTACTTCTTTTGCCCCAATTCGCTCAAAATAAGCTGTTTCTTCTTCCAAAACTTCTCTGAAATATTGACCGGCAAATTGCAGCATGGTCATATTCGTTGGATTTTGTTCGCCCAAAGAAGGCAAAACATCTGAAATATAAGAAATAAATTTATCATTTGGTGAAAGAATCAAGATATTTTCAGCAGTGATCTCTTCTCTCAAAGAATACAAAAGATAGGCGATCCGCTGCATGATTGTTGACGTTTTCCCACTTCCTGCTACGCCATTTACCAATAAGATGGGATGCATCATGTCACGAATGATTTGATTTTGCTCGCTTTGGATCGTTGCTGTGATATCGCGCATCTGACTGGTTGAATCTTGGGACAACGCTTCAATCAGAATATCGTCCTGGATTGCGATTGCGGTATCAAAAAACTTCAGCAGCTTGTCTTTATCAATAACAAACTGTCTCCGATTAGCAATCGATACATCAATTTGGTTTTGGCGTACTTTATAAGAAGAAGCGCCAATTACATTGTTATAGAAAAGTTCTGCAATTGGTGAGCGCCAGTCATAAACAAGCGTTTCGTCTGCTTTGTCTGTAAAGCCGTTTACACCAATATAAAAAGCTTCTTCTGGTTCGTCATCAAGAAAATCGACCATGATTTTCCCAAAGTAAGGCGCTTCTAACAACCGTTTTACTTTCTTCAATGCGTTATCTGCCGATTGGATTTTCAAATTCATTTGATCGATTTCACGATTTTTTTGTTCAATCATCGCAAATGTATCTAGATTATCAGATATATTATCAAAGTTCAGCCGAATATCCCGTGCTTCTTCGGCAATATTTTTTCTGCCTTCTGCTCCAGATTCCTGTACTAGCTGTGTTAATTCTTTTTCAGCTTCTTGCAATTTCTGATAGACATCTGACAAGTATTCTTGCTCTTTTTTTAATTCTGTGTTGACCATACACATAACCCCTTTTAATAGAATAGCGGAACTAATCATCATATACAAAAATGAACTGTTTGGCAAGTGAAAAATATTTTAGGGATTGGGCATTTATTTGTACCATGAAAATTTTTTTCATTGATTAAACAGCGACAGGACAACTTATACATCTGAAATAATCTTTTTTTGCAAAAGACTACACTCTTTACTGATTCAAACTGATAGTATTTTCTTCAAATCGCTTTCTTTTCTTGTTATAATAGTAGTTAAAGAAATGAGGAGATCTGATGCAATCAGCTGTAATATTAAAAATAAAATCACTTGAATCATCATTTACTACGAGCGAATATGAAATCAGCAAGTTCGTCCAAGAGAATCCTGATTTTGTCATTTCAAATACCATCACGAATCTTGCAAAAGCCATCAATACTTCTGAAGCGAGTATCAATCGGTTTTGCAAAAAAATCGGTTATAAGGGATTTAATAAATTCAAGATTGCTTTAGCACAAAGCAATTCACAGTTTGAAACGATCCAATCCGAAGCGGATGAATCGAACTTAGTGGAATACATTACCATGGATTATCAAAAAATGCTTAAAAATACGTGCGCGATGATTGATGCAAAAGATATTGAGGATGCAGCTTCTCTGATTACTTTGTCTAGAAAAGTGTTCATTCTTTCTATTTACACGACGTCATTTATCAGCAACGAATTCGCTTTTAAGCTTCGTCAGATTGGATTAGAAGCTGTCACCTTAAAAGAACACTTGGAAATCGAATTGGCTATTGAAACAATGAATAGCGATGCCACATTGATTGCGGTGGTTCCATCCGTAATCAGTAAAGATATTATTCCTTTACTATCAAAAATAAAGAAAAAAGATATCAAGATTATTTTATTATCCAGCAATGATAATCCAAAAATCAACGATATGATCGATATCAAATTTATTATTCCTGATCATGTGATGGCGAATAATTCGTTGGTTTTATCAAACTCTTTGATGAACTCGTTAGTTTTGGATATCATTTTCGCTACGATTTTAAGAGACAACCGCGGCTTACGTCAAAGAAAACTAAGCAGTGATATGATCATCAATTCCTTTCAATCTGCTGATTCCGCCGTTTATGAGTGGTAGATCCCGTGATTTTCCAACAAAAAACAGACCGCAAATTTTTTTGCGGTCTGTTTTTATTATTTAGAACACTGCAATCGTCTTTCTTTGCACTTTATCCAAATAGCAGATTTCTTGGAATTCTTCATATTCTTCTTCCAAATCTTTATAAGAAAGTTCCTTTTTCTGCAACAAAAAATAATAATCAAAATAGTTTGGTAAATATTCCAACTTCAACAATTTTTTCGCAAAAGCATTCGCTGCAATTTCACTTGTTCGTTGGATTGCGGCTTTTCGCGTATGGCTAAAAAGAGTCAACCGTACAACGGAGGGCAAGATTTCTGACACATAGCGATTGCTTTCATTCTCTAAAAAGTGAAAAAACTCATGGGCTAAGATTACTTCGTTCATCTTCGCTAATCCAAAATGATTAGCTTCAGACAATTCTTTTACCGACTCTTGATAAAGATAAACAACTGGACTTCCTTTTTTGTTTTCTTCAAATTGCGCACGCAACTGGACCTTAAAGAAGCGGCCATCATGCGGTTCTCTTTTGATTATGATTTTCTTTTGCCTGTAAAGTTCATCTATTTTTGTCTCTGTTTGCTTTGCTGCTGTGCTTTCCCCGATTTTCAAAGATTCTTCAATATAAGATAAGATTTTTTCTTTTGGTATTTTATGAAAAAACATATCTTGTTTTAATTCCAGATAAGCTAGGAATTGATCCGTAAACTCCATATTTCGTCTCCTTATTTGTAAGCGACAGCAATGATTTCTTCATCTTCGGATAACGTTTCTGTTTCGACATCCATGATTGAAGTCAATTGTTCGATTGTCTGCATTCCTGTCAAATCAAGCATCTTTTCTTTATAAAATAAGAAAACTTTTGGTATGGTTGCATTTGCATCTGAATAAATCGTGTATTGATCCACAAAATCTAAGAAATCAGATGCAGTTTGTGCTTTGGAAAATTTATAATGATAGGCGTTGCTATGTTTAAAACGAACGATTCCTTCTCGGTCAACAATACAGATATTGTTTCGTTTTTGTTTGAAAAAGAATTTTCTTTTAGTGATTTCTGCATCTAGCAAATGCCAACGTCCTACATTTGCAATATGCTTCACTTGTTTTGCTTCGATACCCAGTGCCTCTGAACTTATTTTAGCTAATTCTTCTTTCGTTGCTTCTTTTGCGCCCAGATTTTTTTGACGCAACTCTGTAGCACCCGTAGCAATTGCACGAACGATATTTCTCTGTGTGTCTATTTCAATGTTGACTTCGACTGTTTCTTCATTTGCCCCCGATTGGATAATTTTTTCAATGACATCACTTCGAATTTTTTTGATATCACTTTCTGTAGGATTAGTGATTGAACGTTCGATTTGTTCTCTGACCATTGCCAAAGCAACGCCAATCGTTGAGATATAAGGTGCATTTTTTGCTAGTTTCCATTTATAATCAAATTGCTCTGCCAACGCAGGCACGACGATCGCTCCTGAACCACCGCCGCCAACAAGTGTAATAAAATTCCGATCCATCTCATATTCCTGAATAAGCTCGTCAATAACTGGCTCCAATTTTTCGACAGCTAAACGCATGACCGTTCTTGCAGCTTCTTCTGCTGTTATTCCGAGATATTCACCTAAAGTCTGCCAGGCCATCTTGGTTGATTCTGCATTTGAACGGGCGTAATCTTCTTCTGGCACATACCCTAGCAGATTTGCTGCACCAGCTAAAGTATAGGAATAAGATTGTCCCGTACTGCCTTTGATGATGACATATTCATTTGGATCGCCTTCTTTTGGTGAAACAAATTCGATTTTGGGTTTTTCCAAATTTTCAGGCTGCGTAAAACATTCATACTCCAACCCGGCAATATGAGCGCTTCGAGGACCGATATCCATGATTTTCCCATCTTTCACACGGATCATACTGCCGCCTGCAACTGCCAATGTTCGAACATCAAGCGATCGAAGATAAGTTTTATGTCCGCCGACCTGCGCATATTTGATCATGACTTTCCCATTTTTGATTACAGAGATATCGACACTTGTGCCGCCGACTTCGAAAAAGATGCCATCGCTGACTTTCTCATACATCAAGGCTCCTGCGACACCTGCTGCCAGTCCTGAAAGCATCGTTAAAATAGGACGCTGCCGCACTTCATTGATATTCATTACGCCGCCGTCACAACGCATGATCATCAAATTGGTTTTGATTTGTGTGTCTAGTACTGCCGTTTCTGTCATGTTGGCTGTCTGCATCATTTTAGGAATCAGCGAAGCATTGACTACAGCTGTTCGTGTTCTCATTTTTAAGCCGTATAATTGAGAGATCTCATGTCCGCCTGTAGAAAAAAGATGCTGTTTTTGAGCTGTCTCAATGACATGTTTTTCATTTTCTGGATCATCTACCGAATAAGCTTCGCTAGCGACGATTACTTGGCAATCTTCTTGCTTCAATTCTTGGATATTTTTTTCAATTTCTTCTGTTGTCAATTTCGCTGAATCGATAAATCGATGCTCAGAACGCAGATATTTGTTTGGTGCTAATTCGATATGCTCGATGGCTGTTTCTTTTTTTGCAGTTCGCATATCAAAGCCCGTCCCCATCCCAATAATACCGACTTTTGCAACATCGCCTTCCAGCAAAGCATTTGTCGCTTGTGTCGTTCCATGTGCAATAAACACGACATCTTCAGCAGCTAGATTATTTTCTTGCAGAAGTTTATTGATGATTTTAACGATTCCTTGTGCGACACCTTCTTCATGCGTAGTCGGAATCTTTAATTTTGCAATAACCTCGTATGTTTCATTATCGATTGCCACGGCATCTGTAAATGTGCCTCCAACATCAATGCCGATCCGTATTTTTTTCCCCATAACAACTACCTACCTTCTTTTGTTCAATACAAGAAAAATGAAGCTACGATCAATCCAATAAATGTAGAAACTGTGATCCAGACAATCGTTTTCTTCAATACTTCATTCACATCGTTTTTTGTAAAATCAGAAACCCAAACATTATGAGAATTTGTCGGATCACAAACAGATTGGACATTACTGTCTAACCGCAGAGCGACCATAGCAGCAATAGGATTCATCCCGCCTGCTACAAGTAAAGAAATAATACCGCTGCCTAATCCCCAAACATTTAGCGGACCGCGATAAATCGCTAGCGGAGATAATAAACCAAAAACCAGTACAAACATCAATTGATTATGCGGGATCATCATCGCGATTGCAGGTTGTAAGATAGCTGAAACCTCAGCGGACATCACTGCATTTAAAAGCATCCCGATCCCAATCATCAATCCTGCTGCGCCGGCAACTTCTTGGATTCCTTCAACAAAAGAACTGCTGACTACATGGATTGGATTTTTTGGTGTGCTCAAAATCAGTACTGCCAAAATTCCGACGATGATTGAAGCAACTAAAGGAACTTGGAACGCAAATACTAAAATAACGGGTATAACTGGCGAAATCAACGCAATCGTTCTCACTTGTCCGCCTTTTTTCTTTTTCACAGGCATTGCCCACGCTTTACGCTTTTTACCGCTGAATTGAACAAAATAAATAACCATGATGACAGAAACGATAATGAGCGGCAATCCAACAAGCCATGAATAAGCAGTAACTTCTTCCAATCGCAAACCTAATACATCGATATAAACAGCC
The DNA here is from genome assembly GCA_000415185.1 of Enterococcus faecalis 13-SD-W-01. Taxonomy (GTDB): domain Bacteria; phylum Bacillota; class Bacilli; order Lactobacillales; family Enterococcaceae; genus Enterococcus_B; species Enterococcus_B faecalis_A. The sequence goes on along the minus strand of KE351646.1, from coordinate 27,888 downwards.
AATGTCGAAACTGAGAATGTGACTCCGATCCCATTAGCTAAAAGTAAGATGATACCACTGATCATCGGTGATAATCCTGCTGATATCATGATTGGGATAATGATTGTTCCAACTAAAATCACCATTCCTAAACCATTACTAGCTGCAAATATCACTGAACAAACAACTAAGAACGATAAAGCAATCGGCAAAGCCTTATCGCCTGCCATCTCTGCTGCTTTTTTAATAATCGTTTCCGTAATGCCGACTTTTGACAAAACTTTCCCGAAAAGCGAACCAAAAATCAAACCAGAAACCGCCGTAGACATCCGCATTGAACCTGCTTCTAAGACATCTTTCACTAATGTAAACTGATCTGGATCTTTTGAAATGATCGTAATGCCGGCAATCAAAGAAATCGCAATCGCCATAATAGGCAAAGCTAAAATCGTAGGAACCTTTCTCGTCATCATCAAACCAACCAAAACAAAAAATACAAGCAAGATGCCAATCAACTGTATCATTTCCATCTTCTTCCTCCTAAATTTCGAGATAACTGCCTTGTTCCTTTAATAAGGACTGTAATTGGCAGATGTCGATTTCTTTTACATCTTTTTCCTGTTTTGCAGAAAGAGCGGCCGCCGTCCCTGCTGCTTGACCTAGTGCTGTCATCGTTGGCGTAGTACGGATAGCTGCTTGCGCCTCAAACGAAGCGGAAACGCAACGTCCAGTAACGATTAGGTTTCCCCATTCCTTTGTCAGCATGATCTCGTAAGGAATTTGATAATATTTGTCAAATACTGATTTATCAAAAGAGTCATGAGCTAATTCTTCCTTTTGGTCAACATGGACAGAAATCGTTCCTTCGCCTTTTGGATTATGGATATCGATTGGATAACCAGAATGAGCAATAACAGAAGGGAAAGATTTATTTTCAAGTACATCTTGATTCGTCAACGTATAGATGCCCTTGATTTGTCTTGTGCCTCTGACACCAACACTTGGACCTGTATAAGCGATTTTCGCATCTTCAAATCCAGGAATCGAAGAAACTAAAAACGCATACAATTCTTCACACTGTTTTCTGCCAAGCATCTCTGCACGGGTCAAGCTTTCAGCAGATACTCCGCTCTCATTGATGATCCTAGAAGTATTCATGATAAATTCTCCGGAGGTATTTGTTTCAAAAAATAAAATATCCTCTCTTGGAATACTTATTCTTCCTTCTTTTTTTGCTTGTTCAAATTCTTTTTCAAAACCAACAAAAGAAAGGATCTCAGTATTTTTCATCACAGATAAGTCGCGATTGAGCCGAGGGAACTTTTCTGGATCATCAAGTACAGCTTTTCTCAATTTTTCTGTATCGACATTATAAACTTTCAAATTCATCGTCATCGGCTGCATCGCTTCATCTTCTTCTCGGCCTAATTGATAAGGAACCCCCGCAAGAAAAGCTAAATCGCCATCGCCTGTAGCATCAATAAAAACATGGCTTTTGATAGAAGTTACGCCATCTTTATTAGCGACAATGATTTCTTTGATTTCGCCTTCAGCTTCAATAAAATCAATCAAATACGTATGGAACAAAACGTCTGCTCCAGCTTCTGTCACCATTTCGTCGAGAACGATCTTTAATCCTTCTGCAGAAAATGGCGTAACGTAAGAAATATAATTTGTAGAATCCAACACATGACCAGGCGAATAACCTTTTTCTTTGAGACGCTGGACCATTTCTTCGCCTAAACCTTGGATCACTTGCTTTTCACCTGCAAAAAAAGTCATCATCGGACCAACACCATTTGCTGTCAACGAGCCGCCAAAATATCCATTTTGATCAATAATCAATGTTTTCACGCCATTTCTTGCTGCAGCAATTGCCGCAAATACGCCAGACATCCCTCCGCCGATTATGACCACATCATATTGCTTTTCTAAACCTACTATCTTCAAAATCGAATCCCCTTTCTGTATCCGTTTACAAAAACTATATTACCTTAAAATCTTTTTTTGTCAATATCTATGAAAATTATTTTCAAAAAACATTTTTTCCAAGCCCACTCAAGTTAAAAAAAACACACGTAAAATCGTAGAAAAGAGCTTTGTAAAACTTTTTACTACTATTCGTGCTGAAAATTTTTTGCAAGTGTTTGAGTGTTTTTTATTAAATAATCTGATAAATTAACATCAACATCTTCATCAATGAAATTTTTAGCTAAATTGATAAAAAAATCGTTAAAAACACTATCAATGTTTTTAACGATTTTTTGGTTTTAAACGAAGCAATTTCTCTGATATTTTTTAATTTTTCATTAAGAAACGTGTATAACGGTGTTTCAACCAATAAATTTATGGCAATTTGCAGTATTTATTTTTGAAAAAGGAGAAAGATTTTAGCCGCATCGAGCTTTGCTTATTTTTCTATTTGGATATCAAAATAATCCATGACCAGCTCACAAAACATCATGTTCGCCCAGGAAAACCATTCACGTGTGTATTCATTTGGATCGTCTACATTGACACCTTCATGCATCAAATTCGTTCCAGCGTCAATGGCTGTCAGCTGATTTAAGATTCGTTCTTTTTCCTTTTTATCATTAGAAGTCAATCCTTCCACCGCCATGGCGATTGGCCAAACAAAATTTTCTGGTGTATGCGAAGAACCGATACCGCTTGCATATTTCCCACTATAGTAATACGGATTTTCTTTACTTAAAAGAGTCTTTCTTGTCTGTAGATATTGTTCATCGTTGCTTTCTATATAACCTAAATAAGGAGCTGAAATCAAATTAGGTATGTTGCTGTCATCCATGATCGATGCACTTCCCAGACCATCTACTTCATAGGCATAAACCGTTTCCCCTTGACTGTTTTTAGTAAATGCATGGTTTTGGATTCCTTTTTGTATTTCTTCTTTCAGTTGTACTGCTTTCTGCTTCAATTCATCATTTTTTAGAATAGACGTGAATATCGTCTCCAGATAACCTAATACAACGACCGCAAACATATTGGAAGGAATAAGATAACCATATTTGCATGCATCATCACTTGGTCTGAATCCCGACCAAGTCATACCAGTTTCTGCTACTTTCGCTCCCATTCCATCATTTATTAATGTGTCTTCTTTTCTGTCCGTTTCACGCACAAATCGATACGTTGAATGTTCGTGATTTTGCTCGATGGTAAAAACTTCTAAGATTTTTTTCACGCCTGCTTCAAATTCTGCATTGAACTGTTCTGTTCTGCCAGTATTTTTATATAAAAGATACGCAAGTTGGATTGGATAGCATAAAGAATCGATCTCATATTTTCGTTCCCAGATCCAGCCGTTCATTTCTGTATGATCGTCTTGATGTCCTGCGTGGTTTTCTGTTTCATTGAACGCATTGGCATAAGGATCGATATTGATATAATAAAATTGTTTTTTTACGAGCCCAGCAATCATATCAGCTAAATCTTCATCTTGTTTAGCTAAATAAAGATAAGGTCTTACTTGTGCGGTAGAATCTCTCAACCACATCGCCGGGATATCTCCTGTCAGTAAAAATGTCGTCCCATCTTCATGTCGTTTCACTGTCGTCAATAAAGTATTCGCAAAAGCAGCATTGAAATTATCTGCCCATTTTTTATGTTCTTCTCCGCATTTTTCCGTGATTTCCTGCATAAATGTTTTAACAGAATGCGGTATTTTGCTATATGTCATCATTTTTCTCCTTTAGCAACTGTCATTTGATGATTATAAAGATACTGCACTTTCTAATGCCATCACACCGGATAAATGATCTGACAAATAGACACTATTTGGCATCTCTGTCACTAACCAGTCTCGATAAGCTAACAAATGTTCATCTTTTAAGGCATTTTCAATCAATATAGTACAGCTCGCTTCTACAAAATCTTTGATAAACCCAGCGTGTGTTTCTTGATAAAGCAGTCCCAGATAACGATATTCGATCCCTTTGAACAAACCGATATCGCCGCCGTCTCCTTCATCGTTGAATACACCTTGTTCCGTCATTGTTTCAATAGACGTTTTCGCACACTGCAGCGCTTCTTCTAAGTATGTCTGTTCTTTCGTTACTTGATAAAATTCAAGCAATGCGCCAATATATACACCTTGGTTATACGTAAAACGCCATTGTTCGTCTAGCTTTCCATCACCATTTCGATTGATACCATCTTCGACAAATTGAGAGTCAGGATGGACAAGTTTTTCTTTCATCCACGCAAGAGTCCGCTTGCTTGTTTCTAGATAAATAGAATCTTTTTCAATTTGATAAAGCCGTAATGCTAAAATAATGATTGGTGCATTGACAGGGGTATTTTTATAATCTAGCTGTGTTCGTTTCCAAGCAAAGCCCCCGTCCATATAATCATTCCAAGCGGTATCAAAAATATCCAAACAAACTTCTTTTGCATCTTCAAAATATTCTTGTTTTTTTGTCAACTCGAACAATCGTAAAGCGGCCAAAGCGTTCCACAACATATCATCGTAGTATTCATGCAGAAGCGTGTCGTGATTTCTGTTTTTATTATAACGGTAAGTTTCTTCTGCCATTTTCAAATATTCTTCATCATTCGTACGCAAATAAGCATCGATTCTTACATCTACTAAATGAGCCAGCCACCAATAGTTGAATACTTCATTTTCTTTTTCGTTCTTCAATGGATAGACGTTGTTCATAAATTGTTTTTTATCTGGTGAAGCATAAAAATGATCAATACTTTTTTGTGCAATATCTGCTGCTGTCTTAAAATTTGTCATTCACTTGAACCTTCTTTCAAAATTTTATCTCCCTGTGCTTGCGCATTGCTCAATGCTTCTTCTGCAGATGTTCTGCCAGAAATGAAATTCTCTAATTGCGGATTGACTGCTAATTTTTTTAAATCGGAGTATCCAGGAACGGTTGGACGAATATTTGCAAAGTCCATAGTTTCGACAAAGGCTTTATATTTTTCGTTATCCATGAAATAACTATCTTGGGCTGCTTCTTTATTTGCTGGAAGCCAATTAGAGATTTTGGCAAATTCGATGCCAACTTCTGGATTGGTGGTCCACCATTTGATAAAGTCCCAAGCAGCATCTTTGTTTTTAGCAGTTTTAGGAATAACCAGTCCGAAACCGCCAGTCAATGCGCCTTTGTCTCCATTCGGTCCTGAAACAGGCGGAACCACACCATAATCTAAACCTTCAACTTTGTCATAGTCTGCTAGCGCCCATGGACCGTTATAAGCCAAAGCTACTTTGCCAGCTGCGAACGCATCAGAGCCATCGCTGAAACCTTGCTGATAAACTTTTGCATCAAGCAGCTGATTCCAAAAATCTAAAACTTCTGCACCCGCTTTTGAATTAAAAGCAGTCTTGGTATTATCTTCTGTCAGCATTGTTCCTCCAGCTTGCTGCAGCCACATATTGAATAAGCCCACATCATCCAAAGAAAATCCAGCTTGGACTAATTGATTCCCATCCCATTTGGTTGTTTTTTTCGCTACATCTAAAAGCTCTGCCCAAGTGGTTGGCGGTTGTACACCTGCTTCATCTAGTAATTTTTTATTGTAAAAAATCGATCTGTTATCCACAAGCAGCGGCATACCGAATTGTTTGCCGTCATATTGCATCTCTTTGACTGTTTCTTCATAAAAAGTTGACAGATCAACATTGTCTTTTTTTATCAAGTCATCTAAATCCAACAATGCATTTTTTTCAGCATACATTGACGTATTTACTCGATCCCACAATACGACATCAGGGATTTCGCCTCCAGCCATTCCTGTCAAAAGCTTTTCTTCTACATTATTTTGGACTCTGTAAGTGACCGTATAAGAATCTTGGCTCTCGTTGTATTTATCAATCAGCTCATTTAACTGATCCACTTGTGCGCCGCTCCATGAACCCCAGAATGTGATTTTTTCTCTGCCGTCGTCTGCTGCACTGCTCTTTTCACTACTCCCGCAAGCACCTAAGATCCCAATCAAACCAATCGTCAGCAACCCTGTTATAAATTTTTTCATGTTCTGCTCTCCTTTTTATTTTATTCCTGATTCTGCGATGCCTTGAACATAATTTCTTTGCGCAAATATAAATAATACTAAGACCGGTAATGTTGCTAAAATCGTTCCTGCCATCAACGGTCCATAGTTGGTACTAAAGTTATATTGGAAAGAAGCTAATCCGACTTGTACAGTTTTCATTTCTTCGGCATTCAAAACGATCAATGGCCACATAAAGGCGTTCCATCCTGCTTGGAATGTCATGATTCCTAAAGTTGTCAAAGCTGGTTTGGCTAACGGAAAGTACACCGTCCAAAAAATCTTGAATTCGCCTGCACCATCGATTCGTGCGCTTTCTCCCAATTCTCTTGGCAGTTGCTCAAAAAATTGCTTCATGAAAAAAATCGAAAAAGCACCAGCGGCTCCTGGAAGCAAAATCGCCCAATACGTATTGATTAAACCGAGTCCGCCAGAGCCTGTAAAATCATTGCCCCCTGCTAACGGAAAACCTCTCAACACGATAAAAGTCGGAATCATCGTGACAATACTAGGAATCATCATTGAGGCAAGAAAAATCAAGAAAATCACTTTTTTTCCTTTAAATCGAAGCTGTCCAAATGAATAGCCGGCTAAAGACCCAAAAAACAGATTTGTTGCTACACCTCCTAAGGCTAAAATCAATGAGTTTTTTAGATAATTCAAAAATGGCATTGTTGCAAAGACTTCTTTATAATGATCCCAAGTAAAATGCTGAGGGATAAAACTCATGGAACCGCTTAAAATCTCACTGTCAGATTTAAATGATGTGGCTATCGTCCATAAAAATGGCAGAACAGTCGTTAAGCTGATCAGTATGACTAACAAATACCAAATCGTTGTTTTCATATACTTTTTCTTGACCATTTTTTCTCCTCCTAATTGGTTTCTTTATTCGTAAACTTCATATTCACCAAAGAAAAAACAAAGATCAATAAGAATAATAGGAAAGAAAGTGCGGAAGCATAGCCCATTTCCAGACCGCCAAACCCTTTATTATAAATATAGTAAACGAGTGTGATTGTTGAATTCCCAGGACCGCCCTGCGTCAGCATATACGCTTGATCGAATACTTGGAACGCACTAATAATCAATTGTGTCGTCACGAGAAAAGTCGTTTTCGAAAGCTGCGGCCAAGTAATACTGATAAATTTCTGCCAACTGTTAGCCCCTTCGATATCTGCAGCTTCATACAATGCAGGATTTATTCCCTGTAAACCAGCGAGGAAAATCATCATATTCCCGCCAAAACTCATCCAGACACTCATGATAACAATCGCTGTCATTGCCCAATTTGAACTATACAACCACGCTGGTCCATTGATCCCTATAACTCGCAACAGTTGATTGATCAGACCATATTGCGGATTCAGCAGCCAATACCAAATCGTCGCCGTAGCTACGGATGAACACAATACCGGCAGATAAAAGAAGGTCCGAAATAAACCAACACTTTTGAATTTTTTGTTTAATAGAATCGCTGTACCTAAAGCAACAATCAAACCTAGCGGAACATACAGCAACGTATAAACAACTGTGTTCTTCAAAGAAATTAGGAAAAATTCATCTCTGAAAATCCTTTCGAAATTCTCAAGTCCTATCCAATGAGGTGTTTCAATAATGTTATAGTTCGTAAAGCTGTAATACAAAGCCATCAAAATGGGGATTATTGCAAAAACGATCAATAAGATGACTGGTAACAAAATAAACAAATAAGCAATATTTTGCTGTTCATTGATTCCTCGTTTCTTCTTTCCTCTTTTGGTGTATTCCAACACGTTCCTCCCCCTTTTATATATTAAATAAATTAAAATATATTAAATATCTTACAAAAAGAATTATATATAATGATTAACTGCTTGTCAACGCTTTCAAAGAGGTATTTCAAAAGATATTACTTGATATTTATATATATTATATTTAATATATAAATATAACCTATTGGAGGTAAAACAATGAGCGAACCGTTATATAAAATGATTTATATGGATTTAAAGCAAAAAATCGAGTCTAGTACTTATGAAATAAATGATACATTGCCCACTGAAAAAGAACTTTCTGCTATCTATAACGTCAGTACGATCACTGTCAAAAAATCACTAGACTTATTAAAAGAAGAAGGTTACATCATCAGAAAACCTAGAAAAGGATCTGTGGTCGTCAATAACCGTAAAACAGAAGCAGTAATCGACAGCATGACCATTGGATTAGTCATTACAAACTTTACTGATTTTTTTGGGGCGCAAATCTTACGGACTATCTTGGATAATAACGCAAAAAAGATAAACGTGATTGTCAAAATCAGTTATGGCAATGTGCAAAAAGAGAATGAATTGATCCAGGAATTGATTGACAAAGGAATCCAAGGCCTAATCCTTTTGCCTACCTCTTCTGAATATACGTCTCCGAAAATCTTAGAGCTGATTTCACAAGATTTTCCAATCGTAGTGATTGATCGTTTGATGGATAATTTACCAATTTGCAGTGTGCAAACAGATAGTTTTTCTGCAGCAAAAGAATTGACGAACTATCTTTTCGCTAAAAATCATCAGAAAATCGGGCTGATTACTTCTGATAGTAGTGTGTCGACTATCGACGAACGCGTAGACGGCTTCTTGTCTGCGCATATTGATGCCAATCAAGCAGTCAGCCAGAAACAGATTTTATCAACGATTGATTCTGTTGTTCCAGGTTCGGAAAGAAAGATTACTGAAGATATTGAACTTATCAAAACGTTCCTTGAAGAGAACCCAGACATTACAGCATTATTCACTACTGAATACAATATTGCTTTGTTGACAAAAAGTGCCATTGAGCAACAAGGAAAATCTGTTCCGAACGATTATTCCATCGTGTGTTTCGACCATCCAACAATCAATATCTTTGATTTGAATGCCTTTGTTTTTACCCATATTGAACAAAACCAAACAGCCATCGGCGAACATGCAGTCAATCTGCTCTTTGAAAAAATCAGTAATCCTCGCTTGATTGAAAAAATCAACCTCGGTTACCAGTTGATTGAAGGCGATTCTGTAACATTGACAAGTAATTAATAAGACAAAAAAACGATAAAATGCAACAGCCATTTTATCGTTTTTCTTATTAGTTATTTACATTAGATCAGTGGTTCTTTTTGATAAAAATACCACCTGCTAGAACGAGGATAATTAAGCCGCTTATAGAAAGAAGAATTTCATTTTTATGATTCTCATTGGTCTTCGGCAACGTTTTATCTTCGTTTTTTGTATCTGAATTTGAAGTATTTTGGACTACGTTTTCTGTTATATTTCTGGTTGTTTCAATCGTACTTGTTTCTGTCGTTTCAGCGGATGATGTTCCAGTATCTGACGGCTCAGTGGTCATTATCTCTGGTATTTCCGTTGTTGTGGTTGTTGTATCTGTCGTTTCTACAGGAATCGATCCTGTATCCGTGGTTGAGGTTGTCGTTTCTGTCGTACTTGTTCCTGTATCCGTGGTTGTGGTTGTTGTTTCTGTCGTACTTGTTCCTGTGTCTGTGGTTGCAGTTGTCGTTTCTGTTGTACTTGTTCCTGTATCTGTGGTTGCGGTTGTCGTTTCCGTTGTTTCGGTACCTGTTGTGTCCGTTTCTGTCGTGTCTGTAGGTTCCGTTTCTTTTTGTCGATTGGTTAGTGTAAAATGGTTTCCGTCACTTGTTAGTGTACTTTCAAAATCTTCTGGGACATTGACTTCATTGATCGTATAAACAAAATCTTCGCCTCTGTTATTATATTTTGGCAAGACAACTTTTTCCCCAGCGACATTCACTGTTTCAATGGCCGTTTCGAAATTTTCTTTTTTCGTTAATTGCTGTACATCGGAAGTAGTCCAATTTGCCGGATCAGCCACATCAGCTCTTGCTACCGTATATTCAATGGAATCAGGAATTAACGCTGACGGAACATTTTCCCATATTTTTGTTAACTTCAATTGTACCGTTGGCGCCTTGATAGAAGGAATCGGGAAGTCCAATAATTCATTCTCGCCGGTTGGATCTAATGTTGTGCGCCCGTTGCACAAATACCATGTTTCCCCTTTGAAATTTTCAGATTCCGTATTCAATCGCACTTGATAGGTCAAAGTGATACGTTCATCTTTACCTAAAGAAAGACCAGAAATCGTTAACGTCTGATTCTGTTCTCCAACTGTCACACCTTCCAAAAGATCAGCTGCTGGCTGCCAGTTTCCTTCGCTGTCTCTCTTCCAACCTTGTAATTGATAATTTTCGGGTGTAAAGTTTCCTGCTCCTTGTAATAAAATATCTGTTCCCATCGGATCGGTGATTGTGCCATTTGGAATGGTTTTATCGATTTGATTGGCAATTTCTTTCAATGCCGAACCTAGTCCTGTTAAATTTTCATCGATTGTCAGATATTTCTGGGAATCAGACGCCATATTTCGCCCAATATACTCGCCTCTTGCAGAAGGGTTTACTGCTACTGAATAACAAACAACTCCTGATTTTTTTATAGACATGATCGTTCCTAATGTAGCATCTGTTACTAATGAACTGTTCACAGGAATAGCATTTGTATCTGTAGGATTACTGCTCGTTGTATAATATTGTTCAGAATTGGTTTGAAATTCTTCAACATATGCGTTTGTATGATAACCGTTATAATCAGTGATTTCTCCGTTGTTAGCATATTCTTGCGCATTTTCTGCGGGTAAATAACTGCGGTTTGCACTATCGTCACCAATGTGGATAAACAATTTTTCAGCTTCCGGACGGCTTTCTTCCATCAACATACGCTGTCCTTCCAACAGTCCTTTTTGCATAAATGTTCCGGAATGTGATTCCGCTGTGTTTCGTAAAAAATCCTCCAAATAATCCAAATCCGTTGAGAAACCATTCGTTGTATACACATAACGATTATATGCGACAATACCGATTCGCACATTTCCATTGGCTAATGCACCAGATAATTCATTTCCAAACTGCTGCAATCCTAGCAATGCACTCTCCAATTTTTCTCCTGTCATTGAGGACGAATAATCAATAACCATGACTAAATCTACTGGTGTAGTAATCTGGTTTCCTTTTACGTCCAAAGTAACATCAAATAAGCCTTGTTTATCTGCTTCTTTTACACTTTTTTTGACATAGGCTTCTTCTTGATAGTCAACATATCCTTCCTCATCAAACGAAGCATCATCTGCATTTCCAAAGTTGTAATTGTAGGTATTTCCTTCACTTAAACCATTTTTCAAATAATTTCCAGCTGTATCTTGTTGATAACTAAAGTCATAGGTATCTGCTAAAGTTCTGGTAGTTAACATACCTGTGAATAAGCCAAACATAATCAGTGCCAACACCCATTTAAGCTGTTTCTTCCAACATTTTTTCATTTATTTATCTCCTTTACTTGAATTCTTCAGGTTTTTTTATCAAAAAACTTGAACAGCCCCTAGTATAATTGAAGGTTTCAAGCAAATGTTTCAAAAAAATGTATATTTTAAATGCAAAAAATTCCATATCACATGTATAATAGTTGGAATAAACATCGAATTTACAAACAGATTGGAGTTTGGAGAATGGAAGTGTTTGATTCTTTTTTCGGTACAGAAATAAAGAAGGAATTAGATTTGCTGCGGTTGTTATATAGAAGAAAACAATTTATTGAAATCGATGAAATCAGCCGCCTGCTTCGCATGGACAGAAGATCGGTCAATAAATACTATGACCTTTTAACGAAGAAACCTTATTTAAATATTATTGACAATGAAAAAATCCTTTTATCAAAACACGGCGCAGGCTATCGCTTCAACGGGACAAAAAAAGATTATAAAATTTTATTGAAGCAAATTTTACAATCTAGTCCTTATTTTGATTTGTTGAGATCCTTGCTTATTGAAGACGGCATTACTATTGCGAAATTCGCCTATGAAAATTTCTTATCTGAATCGACTGTTCGAAAAAAGATTTATGAACTTGAAGAACTTTTGAACGGCTTTGATTTTTCCTTAAAGAAAACAAAAGGCGCCGTTTTTCTTGTCGGCGATGAACGAAAAATACGCTTTTTCATGATTGCTTTTTTATGGCGCACATTTTCAGGACTTTACTGGCCTTTTCCTAACATCGCACAAAGAAAATGTGAACAAATCGCTAAAGACATCTACAATCAAAGCGGTATCCAAGTCAATACGATCGATTTGAAACTTTCTTGCTATGTTTTGGCCGTAACGATTCTCCGTTTTAGAAAAGGATTTAAATTAGAAGAGCAAAATCTAAATTGGGACGCTCAATTTTCCGAAACTGACCAAACAGTGTTATCCCAACTGATTTATACACAGAGACCCGCTTTTATTATTTTAGAAAAAGAGTTAAGAACGCACTTTCTCTTGCCAGCAGTAGATATTGAATTTATTTTTCTGCTCTTTTTAAGTAATTCCAGCTTGTCTTTGACAGATGAACAACTTGACTTATTTTTTGCTGAACAGCAGGTAAAAAATGCACCAATTTCTAAAATACAAACAATTATTACAACTATTATGAAGACTTCTGATTTATCGAATCAAGATGTACGAAGAAAAGAAAAATTGATTACCAAAACAATTCTTTCCGGTATATTGTCGGTTGAGTTATTTGGAAAAATTGACTTTACAATCACAGGTTATAATATCAAACAATATTTGATGTTAAAGTTTCCTAACTTATTTTTACAAGCGCAACATTTATTATCTAATCAAGAAATTTACTCTCAAAATAACAAGAAACTAGAAGGATTAAGCCTTTACACTGCCGTTGCTTGGTCTCTTGTCATCAATCCAACGCATTTCAATCAGCAGATACGCATAAAACTCGAGACCGACCTGCCTCTTCCGATTGAGTTAGGAATCATGGAACGTATCCAAACGACTTTCCAAGGCTTTTTCAATATCAAAGTCAGCAATACTTTTCAAGAAGATAACTACGATCTTTGCCTAAGTACTACACCAATCACTGAACTCGAAACAAATAAAAAAGTCCTGCTCATCAACAGCCAAGTCTCTTTGTCCGACTTGCTGGCTATCCAGCAGCAGCTTGAAAAGATTTCGAAAAAGAATAATCGTAATTTTTGAAAAATAAATAACCTCCTAAAAACTTGATAAAACAAGTCTTAGGAGGTTAAAGTTCTTTGATAATAGCTATTCGTTAATCATTTTGATATATGCGGTGACACTTTTTTTCATCCAGCTTCTTTTTTCTCCGCCAAACAAAAAATACGATTTTCTATAAGCTGGCGCGTGTGTTCGCAGTTCTAAAACTTCATATTTTTTTCCATCAAAAGTTAAATGATTGCCTTCTCTATAATGTTCTTTTAAATAAGCGAATTTTTTTCGTTCCCACACTCTATACGCAACATCTATGTAGCTGTGGTCTTTTTCTGTATCTTCAAATTTAGTGGATGAAAATCTTTTTCCTTCATAATTAGCGAACCGATCCATCAAAAATGTGACAAGAAAATATAACACAGACAGAATAATGATGAATCTCACGCTTGATACTAGCAGATTGCCGCCATCATCAACGCCTCCGTCTGGAATTGTCGTATTATGTTCTTTCATATAAGTCTCCTGCATCTCTTCTTTTATTCTATTGTAGCAAACAATTGTTCAAAAAAAGTGATCCTTTAGATAACTTAATATTTTTTTGGAACCTTGTTGCTACGCGTATAATCCGGCTTGAAAAAACAGCCCTCTATAAATAGTTAGAGAGCTGTTTCATTTAATTCTTCATTTACATATAATGGTTATTTCTCAGACTCGCTTTCTTGATGTCTTCAACGGTTTGCGTGCCCGCTAACTGCATGACCATCTCCAATTCTTTTTTGAAGAAATCAAAGACTTGTTGAACACCTGTCGCACCGCCTAAAGCTAATCCATAGATCACTGGACGACCGATAGCCACCAAATCAGCACCCGAAGCAATTGCTTTGAAAACATGCTGTCCACGACGAACACCGCTGTCAAAAACAATTGGCGCACGACCTGCCACCGCTTCAGCCACCACTTGCAAGGAATCGAAAGAAGCCGGACCGCCATCTAACTGACGCCCACCATGATTCGATACCCAAATTCCTTGAGCTCCCGCTCCTAGCGCACGTTCCACGTCTTCTTCTGACTGCACACCTTTGACATATACTGGCAATTCAGATTCTTTAACGATAAATTCTACATCTTTTGGACTTAATTTTTGTTTAGAAGAACCATATACCGCATCCATTGTTTGCCCAATACCCGATTGATAAGCTTGAACGATCGGCATTGCCAGTGGAAAAGTGAAGCCGTTTCGTCGGTCTGTTTCCCGATTTCCGCCAACTGTGGCATCCGCTGTTAAAACAATTGCTTTTGCGCCATTTCGCTTCGCCATAGCCAAAATATCTTTGTTGATTCCATCATCTTTACTCATGTAAAATTGGAACCATTGCGGCGCTTCTTCGCCACCCGCTTCACGGATTTCTTCCAACGTACATGATGCATAAGAACTTGCTGTATAAATCGTGCCAAAGCGAGAAACACCTTTTGCTGAAGCTCTTTCCGCTGCCACATTCGCCAAACCATGCGCTGCTACTGGTGCCATGATAATCGGTGCTTGCAACTTCTCACCGTGAAATTCCAAAGATGTATCGGGTAACTCAACGTCTTTCAAAACGTGAGGAATAATCAATTTATGATTGAAGGCGCGTTCATTTTCCTGATAAGTGAAGATATCTCCCGCACCACTGCTGATATAGCCATAGCCGCCTTTAGGAATCACTTCCTCTGCAGCGATCTCTAGGTCACGCATATTAATAAAATCAATTGCACCTTCTGCTGTACTTGCTTGATAAATTTTTTCCATGCCATTCCCTACTCTCCAATAAGATAACGTTTACATTTTAATCGTACGCCTAATTTGTTTAGGGGGCAAGTTATATGTTTATGTATTAAATTGTAATTCGAAAGTGAAGTTATCCAAATAGAAAAAACCGAAAAGAAAAATTCTTTTCGGTCAAGATGTGTATTAAACTATCTTTTTATTTTTTCAACATGTTCATAAATTTTTGCAATTCTTCTTGTGCTTCATCTGTTGTCCCTTGTAATTCATTCAACATTCCAAATAATTTATCTGTTGAATCCGCAATTTCTTGTTGCACTTCCGCTAACTCTTGGGCAAGTTGCGGCAATGGAACAACTTCTTCTTCTTCAAATGTATCTACGTATCTTGGAATATTTAAGTTATATTCATTTTCCTTGATTTCATCAAGTGTAGCTACATGTGCATATTTTTCAACGTCTTCTCGTTTTTTATATGTTTCAATAATTTTGTTGATATTGTCATCTGACAGTTTATTTTGATTTTTTCCTTTAACAAATTCACTTGAGGCATCAATAAATAGAATGTCTTTTGTCTTGCGTGCTTCTCTTCCTTTAAACACCAATACACAGGTTGGGATACTTGTTCCATAAAAGAGATTAGCAGGTAAGCCAATCACAGCATCTAACAAATTATTATCAATAATGTTTTTACGTATTTTCCCTTCAGAACCACCGCGGAATAATACACCATGTGGCAAGACAATGGCCATCGTATTTATACCAAAAGTATAAAAAATCCTTCATTTCCTGATGTATCACTTTTATTTTTTCACTGTCAAAGAAATCAGCATTGTTTATTTTCTCTCCTATATTCTTGATAAAATTATCTGCTACTTTTTTCGGTATTATCAAGCTAGGCTCTCTAGCACAAATATAATAGTTTTGAATAAAATCTAAGGGATATTCTTCATCGGCTAATTCAAGAACTTTTTCTCCTAATTTGACATACTCATCGTACATATCTTTTAATTCAAAACTATCTTCCAAGAGATAATCTAGCGTAATCTCAAAGACTGATCTTAATTTCTTACAGTTTTCTAAGGTAGGCATAGTAATATCATTTTCCCAATTTGCTATTGTCTTTATTGAAACCCCAACTTTTTCAGCCAATTGTTCTTGCGTCAGTTGTCTCTTTTTTCTTTCTTCTTTTATTTTTAAATATACTCCCATTTATCAAAACCTCCCGTCTCAAATAATTCTAAATAACTAGAAATATCATCTACAACTGCTTCTAATTCCTCTAATAAATCTAAATAGTTTACGGGGTCTCTTTTTTCTCTAATCCCCAAATATCCTGCACTATCATCATATATTTTGTTATATAATCTATCATCAACATAGTCCAATTTCTTTATATCAACCAT
Source organism: Enterococcus faecalis 13-SD-W-01 (assembly GCA_000415185.1). Classification (GTDB taxonomy): domain Bacteria; phylum Bacillota; class Bacilli; order Lactobacillales; family Enterococcaceae; genus Enterococcus_B; species Enterococcus_B faecalis_A. Next base: position 11,665 of record KE351646.1, on the reverse strand, counting down.
CCAATCTCTGCAAATCTCATATGCAGCTTTGCAAGTAAAATAATTAGCTTGCTCTCGTTTTAAATAATCTTCATAACAACGCATAATCAAATCATATTTAGGTGTCACTATCCAATCTCTGCTATCAACAACTTCATATCTGATAGTAAATTCTATAATGTTTTCTACCAAGCAATATTCACTTATATCTTTCCCAAACTTGTAGTATTTTTCTTTATTATCAATAACGGGCTCTACATCTTCAGAAACTAAATCTTCCATTGTGATATCATATAGCACACTTAAAAATGCCAGCGCTCTTGGATCTATAGTTGAAATTCCTGATTCCCAACGTCGAATGGTATCTACCTGAAAAGTAAGTCCAGTTCCTTGCTCTATAATTTGTACTAATTTTTTTTTAGAAATCCCTCTATTCTTCCTCTCAATCTCTAGTTGCTTATTAAGAAGCATCTGATTCCCCCCTTTTTTATTCTGTACATATATCTTATCAAGATAAATAAAGCATATGAAGTAACTAAATCAGCTTAAAATACTTTAAATAGTTCCTTTTTTCAAATCGCATCTAACAACGTAGTTAGATATGGTTTTTATGCAAATAAAAAACTCCAAATGCTGTTAAATCAACATTTGGAGTTTCTATTATAAGTCTTACCCCACAGACCCTTCCATCTCATAAGATATGAGTCTGTTCAGCTCAACGGCATATTCCATTGGGAGTTCTTTGGTAAATGGTTCCACAAAGCCCATGACGATCATTTCGGTCGCTTCGGCTTCGGATAGGCCGCGGCTCATTAGGTAGTACAGTTGTTCTTCGGAGATCTTGGAAACTTTTGCTTCGTGTTCCAAAGAGACTTGGCTGTTGCGGATCTCATTGAATGGGATGGTATCTGATTTGGAGAATTCATCCATGATGATTGTATCGCATTCGATATGAGAAATTGAGCCAGCACTGTCTTTTCCGAAGGTTACTTGGCCGCGATAGTTTACTTCACCGCCATCTTTTGCAATCGATTTTGAAACGATCGAGCTGGATGTGTTTGGTGCATTGTGAATCATTTTGGCACCTGTGTCTTGGATTTGTTTTCCACCGGCAAAAGCGATTGAAAGCATGGTTCCTCGTGCGCCTTTTCCATCTAGATAGACACTTGGATATTTCATGGTTGTTTTCGCACCTAGGTTTCCGTCGATCCATTCAACAGTCGCACCTTCGTAGGCTTTTGCACGTTTGGTTACCAAGTTGTAGACATTGTCTGACCAGTTTTGGATGGTTGTATAACGGCAGTACGCATCTTTTCGGGTAAAGATCTCAACGATTGCGGCATGCAGACTGTTGCTTGAGTAAGTTGGTGCTGTACAACCTTCTACGTAATGGACGCTGGCACCTTCATCAACGATGATCAATGTACGTTCAAATTGTCCTGTGTTTTCGGCATTGATCCGGAAATAGGTTTGCATTGGCACGTCGACTCTGACTCCCTTTGGCACATAAATGAATGTACCGCCAGACCAAACAGCTGAATTCAATGCAGCTAGTTTGTTATCGGTTGGAGGAACTAATTTTGAGAAATATTCTTTAAATAATTCAGGATATTCTTTTAACGCAGAATCGGTATCCGTAAAGACGATTCCTAGTTTTTCAAATTCCTCTTTCATGTTATGGTAAACAACTTCTGACTCGTATTGGGCAGAAGCACCAGCTAAATAGGCGCGTTCTGCTTCTGGGATACCGATTTTTTCAAATGTCTCTTTGATTTTTTCTGGTACATCTTCCCAGTCGCGCGCGGGTTTGTCGCTTGGTTTTTGGTAATATTTGATGGCGTTGAAATCGATATCTGAAAGATCAGGTCCCCATGACTGCATGGGCATTTTGTGGAATGTTTCTAATGCTTTCAAACGGAATTCCAGCATCCATTCTGGTTCTTCTTTTACTCGTGAGATTTCTCGGACGACTTCTTCGGTCAATCCTTCGCCTGTACTGTAAATGGGTTCTACATCATCGTGGAAACCAAATTTGTATTCTTCTAATTCTGGTACGCCCATATTCTCACTCCTCTTCTTTATGATAATGGTGGGCTGTCGCTGTGCCGTTTTCTTCCACTGCTTTTTCTAAAGCTTTCCAGGAAAGAGTGGCACATTTGATGCGGGCTGGGAATTTTGCTACGCCGCTCAACATCTCTGCATCACCTAAACGTTCTGGGTCATTGATTTCTTTTCCTTGCACAAGTTCCAAGAAATCTGTCTTCAGCGCTTCTGCTTCTTCGATCGTTTTTCCGATCACTGCATCTGTCATCATTGATGCACTGGCAGTACTGATCGAACAGCCGCTGCCGTCAAACGCGATATTTTTGATGACACCGTCAACGACTTCGATCTGCAATTCGATCACATCGCCGCATGTTGGATTGTTCATTTCGATCGTTTTGGTCGATTCTGACAATGTGCCATGATGGTGCGGATACGAAGAATGATCAAGGATGACTTGGCGGTATAAATTATCTAATTTAGATAGTCCCATGCTGGAAAAACTCCTTTGTTGCTAAAATAGCTTCTGCTAAACGATCAGCATCTTCTTTTGTATTGTAAAAATAAAAACTTGCACGTGCGGTTGCTGCTACATCCAAATATTTTAATAATGGCTGCGCGCAATGATGGCCAGCACGAACAGCAATTCCTTCCATATCAAGCGCAGTTGCTGTGTCATGGGGATGGATGCCTTCCAAATTGAATGCGATAACCCCTGTTCGTTTGGCAGGATCACTTGGTCCGTAAATCGTCAGACCTTCAATTGCTTGCAGTTTAGCTAACGCATAAGCCGCTAATTCTGTTTCATAGTCATGGATCTCTTCTAGACCAATCGCTTCTAAATAATCAATCGCGCTGCCTAAAGCAATTGCACCTGCGATATTTGGTGTCCCTGCTTCAAATTTCCAAGGAAGTTCTTTCCATGTACTTTCGTGAAGGCCAACAAAATCGATCATTTCGCCACCAAATTCTACAGGCTCCATTTGCTCTAACCATTGACGTTTGCCGTATAACACACCAATCCCAGTAGGTCCACACATTTTGTGTCCGCTGAATGCAAGAAAATCGCAATCGATTTCTTGGACATCCACAGGCATATGCGGAATAGATTGTGCCGCATCCACGACCATTACTGCTTCTTTTTCATGGGCTAATTTTGCCAGTTCTTGGACCGGATTGATTACACCCAAAACATTAGAGACATGGGCAATTGACACGATTTTTGTCTTTTCAGTGATTTTTTCTTTGGCATCTGCCAGATCAAGCAGACCTTCTGATGTTAAATCAATATATTTAAGCACGGCACCAGTTTTCTTGGCTACTTGCTGCCAAGGAATAATGTTTGAATGATGCTCCATATAAGAAAGAACGATTTCGTCACCTTCTTGGACAAATGCACCGAAACTTTCAGCTATCCAGTTCAAACTAGTCGTCGTGCCTCGTGTAAACAAGACTTCCGCGGTTTCACCAGCATTGATGAAACGGCGGACTTTTTCTCGAGCACCTTCATAAGCGCGGGTTGCTCGTTCTGAAAGAGTATGCACGCCTCTGTGGACATTTGCGTTATCTTGTTCATAATAGTCTTTGATTGTTTGCAAGACTTGTTTTGGCTTTTGCGTCGTTGCAGCGTTATCCAAATAAATAAACGGTTCATCATTTACTTCTTGGAATAATACAGGAAAATCTTGTTTTAGTTTTTCTGCATGGATCATGCATTTAACTTCCCTTCGATAACTTCCACTAATTCTTCACGCACTTCTTTGATTGGGATTGCAGTTAGGACAGAACCCAAGAATCCGCGAATCACCAAACGTTCTGCGGCTTCTTTTTGCAAGCCTCGGCTCATTAAATAGTACATTTCTTCCGGATCGACACGCCCGACACTTGCTGCATGTCCTGCGGTTACTTCATTTTCATCGATCAGCAAAATAGGGTTTGCGTCACCGCGTGCTTTGTCTGACAACATCAAAACACGGCTTTCTTGTTGTGCATCTGCGCCTTTTGCACCGTTCAAGATATGTCCGATACCATTGAATGTCAGTGTTCCGCGTTCACGAATAACACCGTGTTGTAAAATGTGTCCAATAGAATGCGGTGCTTTATTTGTCACACGTGTATCGATTCCTTGAACTTGTTTACCTGCACTGATTGCAACGATTTTTACTTCTGCATGTGAACCATTACCAACTAGATCAGAATCAAAGTCTGCCACAATATTACCGTCATTCATGACTCCGATTGCCCAGTCGATGGACGCATCTCTCATGATGTGTCCGCGGCGGTTCATATAAGAAGAGATTTCTGTGCCTAGTTGATCAACTGCAGAATATTTGATTTTTGCGCCTGCTTTGGCAATTACTTCGATCACGATATTCCCAGAGACTTTTTGGGCTTGGTCGCCTTTTGTCTGGAATCTTTCAAGATAGGAAAGTTCGCTATGCTCGTCAGCAACGATCAATACATGTTTGAAGAAATGCTGCTGCAAATCGCCATTATGGATCAAAATAGATTCTACTGGTTCTTTGATTACGACATTTTTAGGTACGTATAAAAAGATCCCGCTGTTCATAAAAGCTGCATGCAACGCAGTCAATTGGTCTTCATCCATACCGACAGCTTTAGTCATATAATATTCTTTGACAAGTTCAGGATGTTCTTGCAAAGCAGTAAATAAATCGGTAAAGATCACTCCTTGTTCCGCAAGTTCTGCTGGAAGCTGTTCAAAAACAGTCGTTGTTCCATGCTGCACGATAACTGGATTGTCTTTCATTGCATCAAATGCTGCGACTTCAGGATATTCTTCTACTGAGTCTAAAGGTTCAGCAATCTCTGTCAAAGGCCAACGATGGAATTTCACTCGTTCGATTTGGGGAAGCGGCAGTTCTTCTGCTTTCGCTAAAGCTTGCTGACGTATTTCTGTCATCCAAGCGGGTTCACCTTTGCTTAAGGAAAAATCGTTAACAGCGTCAAGATAATCGAGCCATTTTTTTTCTTTCATTGCTTGCTCCTCCTTACGCTTCTTCTTCGTTGTATTCGATACCTAATTCTTTACTGATTCCTGCATAACCTTCTGCTTCTAAACGTTTTGCTAAATCAGCGCTGCCTGTCATTACGACGCGGCCTTCCATCATGATATGCACGACATCTGGTGTAATGTAGTTCAATAGACGTTGATAATGAGTGATGATCAATGCGCCAAAGTTTTCGCCGCGCATTTCATTGACCCCTTTTGCAACAACTTTCAGCGCATCGATATCAAGACCTGAATCGATTTCGTCTAAAATAGCAAAAGTTGGTTCAAGCATCAATAATTGAAGGATTTCATTTCGTTTCTTTTCCCCACCAGAAAAGCCTTCGTTTAGATAACGTTCAGCCATTTCTTCAGGCATGTTTAAAAGCGCCATTTTTTGGTCTAATTTTTTCAAGAATTGCATAACTGAGATTTTGTTATCTTCGTCTCTTTTTGCATTGATTGCTGCACGCATGAATTCTGCATTTGTGATACCTGGGATTTCACTTGGATATTGCATCGCTAAAAATAGACCTAAGCGTGCACGTTCGTCTACTTCTAGATCTAAGATATTTTTACCGTCAAACAGAACTTCGCCTTCTGTTATTTCATAATTAGGATTACCCATGATTGCTGCGGAAAGTGTAGATTTACCTGTTCCGTTTGGCCCCATGATGGCATGGATTTCTCCAGTTTTCATTGTTAAATCAACGCCTTTAAGGATTTCTTTTTCCTCAATAGACACATGAAGATTTTTTATTTCTAAGACAGACATGTCGAACTTCCTCCTGATTCTAATTTGTTCTCACTCATTTTAGACTAATTGAGAATGAAGTGCAATGTTCTAAACGATCAAAACCCAAATAAACTTCACTTATTCTCAAATAATCGCTATTTTTAGTTTATAATTTATATAAAAAGAAAAAAGACTAGAAGAATTATCTAGTCTTGCAAAAAATCAGCTTGTATCCTATTGAAATTTGTAGTTGGTACTTTCTATTTTTCAATTTTCTTTATATACTTTAACGGTAAATAAGTAAAAATGCTATACTAAATATGTAAAGAGGAACTACTGGTAACAGTCTCTCTAGTACAGGCCGTTTCAAGGACGGCAGCAAACTCAATTTTTTCTTAAAAGATAATCGTCAAGCTCGCTAAAGTTTTGGACGATTATTTTTTTGCGTTGTTTTTGGATTCTATGATTGTCTGAAGCAGCTTTATACCTTTAGTGAACAAAAGAAAACAGCAAAACAGAAAAACTGTTTTGCTGTTTTTTTATGGATTGAAGCAGAACATGCTGCTAACAACCTCTTCTTAAACGGTGCTCAAAAGCTAGCCTCTGCGGCATTAACTCAAAATCCGCTAAAACATGAAAAGCTGTTTTAACGGATTCTTCTTTAATGCTTGAGGCTGACCAGCTTTTTCACAACCTCTATTTAAACGGTGTTCACAAAGCTGACCTTCGGCACTAAGCTTTTATCAGAAAAAATGTGGAAAGCCATTTTCTCTGATAAAAGAGTCTTACTGCTCAGGTCATAACGCTTTGTTCACAACCTCTTTATTTAGAGTCTGCCGGCACTGGCTTCACAGAGCCGCCCCATTTTTCAGTGATCCAATCTTGCACTTCTTTTTCATGCAATACTTCGATCAATTTCTTGATCTTGTCACTGTCTTCGTCGCCTTTACGTGTTGCAATAATATTGACATATGGTGAGTTGTCTTCTTCTAAAAGAACAGCATCTTCCAATGGATTCAAGCCAGCACCGTAGGCAAAGTTCGCATTGATTGCAACTAGATCGCCTTCGTCATTTTGATAAGTTGAAGCAAGCAGAGATGGATCGATCGTGTGGTTGAATTTCAAGTTTTTAGGATTTTCAGCAATATCGTCAAAGGTTGCTGTTTCCAAATCCACGCCATCTTTTACTTTTACTAGATCAGCATCTTGAAGGATCGTGATGATACGGCCCCAGTCAGATTCTGAGTTTGATGTAATGATCGTTGCGCCATCTTTCAATTCAGAGATGTCTTTGATTGATTTTGAATACAAACCCATTGGTTCGATGTGAACCGCTCCGGCATTGACAAAATCATAGCCTTTTTCTTTGATTTCTTTATTTAGGTAAGGGATATGCTGGAAGTAGTTCGCATCGATATCGCCTTCTGATAATGCTTGGTTTGGTAAAACATAATCATCGAATTTCACGATTTCAAGATCAATACCTTCTTCTTTTAAAAGAGGTTTTACATGTTCAAGAATTTCTGCGTGCGGTGTTGGTGATGCGCCGACTTTTAATGTCGTATCATCTGAAGAACTGCTGGAAGAAGAACTGCTGTCGCCATTTCCGCATGCTGCTAAACCAACTGTAGCCAAAAGTATTGCTGCAAATCCAAAAATCTTCTTTTTCATATCCGTTTCCCCCTAATTATCTTTTATCTGTTTTCTTCGCCAAGAAATCACCGATTCCTTGAACTATAAATACAATGATCAGAATAATGATCGTTGCGACAAATGTCACTGTCAGATTTCCACGCTGGTAGCCTTCCTGCCAGGCTAATCCGCCTAGACCGCCAGCGCCGATCGCACCTGCCATCGCAGTAAATCCGATCATCGAAATCGTTGTGACAGTTAAACCAGAAATCAATGCTGGGACGCTTTCTGGAATCAATACCTTCCAAATGATCTCCCAATAACTTGCGCCCATTGCATCAGCTGCTTCTAATACACCTGGGTTGACTTCACGAAAGGCGATTTCAACAAGTCGTGCATAAAACGGTGCAGCGGATAAAACCAATGCTGGGATCGCTGCTTGAGCGCCAAGCATAGTACCTACGATTGCTTTGGTAAAAGGAATGATCAGAACCATCAAAATCATAAATGGTGTTGATCGGAAAATATTACTGATGATTGAAACAATGCCGTAAACCACTCGTGCATAAGGCTTTTTCTTACGTCCAATCGAATAAAGGATCAATCCTAAAATAAGTCCGATAACTGTTACTAAAACCATCGATATCAATGTCATATACAATGTATCTATAATGGCTTGTCTCATCGTGTCTGGGTTGATTTGGCTAAAATCCAAATACGTTTCGCTAAAGCTTTTATCCACGATGGATCACCTCCACTCCAACACCTTGATCTTTGAAGAATTGTTCTGTTTGATCAAGTGCTTTTTCATTTCCTGTCATCAAGATGGTCAAAGAACCAAATGATCCTTCTTTTACCTGTTTGATTTTTCCATACACGACATTGATATCTGTGTCGTATTGGCGAATCGCTTGTGAAATCACCGGTTCATTCGCATTTTGCTCGTTGAATGTCAAAGTGACTAAGCGGCCAGTTGGATTTTCTTTGATAAATTCGGCTAACAATTCAGCAGAATCGGCTTCTGGCTCAATGTCTTGTTGTACGAATCGTTTGGTTACTTCTTTTTTAGGATTACGGAAAACAGTTAATGCGTCGCCTTCTTCTACGACTTTTCCTAATTCCATCACGGCAACTTTATTACAGATTTTGCGAATTACGTTCATTTCATGTGTGATCAAAACAATTGTCAGATTTAATTTTTTGTTGATTGCTAATAATAAGTCTAGCACTTCTTCTGTTGTCTGAGGGTCAAGGGCGCTTGTCGCTTCGTCACACAAAAGGATCTCTGGTTCGTTTGCTAATGCTCGCGCGATACCCACCCGTTGTTTCTGACCGCCAGATAATTGAGAAGGATACGCATTTTCTCTTCCTTCCAAACCAACCAAACGCAGTAATTCTTGTGCGCGTTCTTTTCTTTGTGCTTTTGGCACACCGGCTAATTCTAAAGGCAGCTGGATATTTTCTAAAACAGTCCGAGACCACAATAGATTGAAATGCTGGAAGATCATACCGATTTTTTTACGGAAATTGCGCAAATCTTTGTTTTTCATTTTCGTGATATCTTGGTCTTTGACGATGACTTCTCCGCTCGTCGGTAATTCCAATCCGTTCAATAAGCGGACCAATGTACTTTTTCCGGCACCTGAGTAACCAACGATCCCATAGATATCTCCTTTTTGGATTGTCAGCGACACATCATTGACGGCTTGGACAAGACCGTTTTTGGTGCCAAAGCTTTTTTCAACATGTGTCAGTTGGATCAATGACATACTTTTCACATCTTTCTTTTTTCGATTTTTTTGGAGACACAAAAAAGCTTCCGCCCTTCTTGCCAAATAAAGCAAAAGGACGAAAGCTGAAACTTCCGTGTTACCACCTTGATTTGTTATTATCTCACAATAATAACCTTATCCAGTACTTGAGATACTCGCATACTGTCGCGCTTTAACGGGCGCACCCGTAGCAAGTTCGCTTCCGCTCGCTTACTCTGCTCTAAGACCATCTTCCATCTCACTTTCGCTGCCCATTCTCAGCATACAGGGCTCTCTTTGAACTTCCATGACATGTACTCTTCTTTTCAAAGCTTTTCTGTTATTAAAGTCGATTATAGCAACTGGCATTTAAGGTGTCAACTTTTTTCCGTTTACTAATTATAATTTATCGAACTCTGCTGGATCTACGTCTTTGAAACTTAGGATCCAAGCATTCATTTCATCTTCGTCGTTCAAGATGTTGATATCTTCGTCGATTTTTTCATTAACAGAAGAAACCGTTCCGCTGATTGGGCTGGCAAATTCGCTAACTGCTTTTTCTGCTTCGACTTCTAGCAAAGCATCACCAGCTTTGAACGTTTTGCCGATTTTAGGCAAGTTGATATAGGTGATTTGTCCTAAATCTTCTTGCGCTTCTTTTGTTAAACCAACACAGTATTCTTTCCCATTAAATAAGATCCAAAGATTGTCTTTTTTCTTTAAATGTTTTCCTGCCATGATTCATTCAGCACTCCTTCATACGATTTTTCGTTGAAACCAACAGCTAAAATCTGATTTTCTTTTGCCAGCAGCGGCCGTTTGATCAGCATGCCGTCTGTTGAAAGAACTTGACTTGCTTCTTTGATTGAAAAGCTGTCGATTTGATCTTTTAACCCTAACTCGCGATATTTCATTCCGCTTGTATTGAACAAACGACGTATCGGCAGATCACTTTCTGTAAACCACGCTTCGATTTGCGCTGCTTCAGGTACGTTTGTGATCATGTCGACTATTTGGAATTCGACTTTTTGATTTTCCAGCCATGCTTTTGCTTTTCGGCAGGTGGAACATTTCGGGTATGAGTAAAGTGTGTACACTTTGTTACCTCCTTGATGTTTTTTCAGCTGGTTCCATTTGATAACGCATCGACATAATCAATCCGATGCCAATCATGTTTCCTAAAATCGAAGAACCGCCTTGACTGATAAATGGTAGTGGAATACCTGTTAAAGGAAGTAAGCCAATGTTCGCCCCGATGTTCTCAAATACGTGGAACAGCAACATCATGATGATACCGCTGGCGACATATGCATAAAATTCATTGTTCGTATCAAAGCAGACACGGATCATTCGGTAAATCAAAACAAAATATAAGAAAATAACAAAAGCTCCGCCTATGAAGCCAAAGTTTTCGCCGATAACCGTGAAAATCATATCTGATTCACGAACAGGCACATACACATGGCTGACATTGAATCCTTTGCCGAGTAATCCGCCAGAACCTATAGCAATCAGCCCTTGCGCCGGTTGATAACTCATTCCGGAAGTATCATGGAAAGGATCAAGCCACGAATCAATACGAGCAAATTGGTAAGATTTGAACCCGATATTGTAAAGCATGTCTCTTCCGCCTTCTGTCATAACTAAGAAAATAGTTCCGGCACCCACAAAAGTTGCGAATGCTATAACCGGCACAATGATTTTCCATGAGATTCCCGACATCAAAAAGACGCCGCCGAAAATCGCCAAGAATACAAGCATCGTCCCAAAGTCATCTTGAGCCATGATCAATGCCAATACTGGCGCTGTCACGATCAGAAGTTTGGCAATCAACCAAAAATCATTTTTCATCGTCCGTTCTTTTAACTGAGTGTTATGTTTTGTTACAACTAATGCTAACATCAATATATACGCAATTTTCATCAATTCCGCCGGCTGGAACGTGAATGAACCAAAACTAAACCAGTTTTTTGATCCCGTTGAAGCAGCCAGCGCTCGGTCATAGAATTTCAGCAAGAGTACCATAACCGCTAAGCCAAGCCCATAAAGATATGGAGTCAATTTCCAAAGCCATTTAGAATTCAAATGCATGATCACAATGATTGCGATAGAGCCTACGATATACCATACGACTTGCATGCCAACGCCGCGCCAAATCGAAGGATTGTTTGGATCATGACTAAGTGCTACATAAAGTGAAAGCAAACCGATCAAGCATAAAATAAAGACCGGTAAAATTACGCCGTAATCAATCCGATTATCGACAGAGATTCTCTTTTTCTTTTCCATGTTTCATCCCTTTTCTTAAAAAGCCATACTGTTGTTTATTATAGCGGTCAAAGGCTATAATTGAAAGCTAAAGCAAAGGACATTTGGGAAAAAATTAATTTTTGCTAAGAGGTTGCGAGCAAAGCGGGATGGCCTGAGTATTAAGACTCTTTTCAAATTAGAAATAGCTTTCCATATTTTTAATTTGAAAAGCTTAATACCGAAGGACAGCTTTGTGAACACCGT
>KE351645.1 GCA_000415185.1 Enterococcus faecalis 13-SD-W-01 | reverse complement strand
GATGGGCGACTTCTGCCTAATTATGTTAAATTATTTTTTAAACAATAGAGAGATTGTATGCCATACAATCTCTCTGTTGTTTAATTTAAAGAAAGCGAATACAATAACATTAGAAGGAGGTAATATTAAATATGTTTTTCCACTAAGTGAAATGTAGGCATATTCCGAAAGTAATTAATGACCTTTAAAAATAATTACTAGAAAGACTTTTTTGAACTACTTAACAAAAATCTAAACTATATAAAAAAACAGAGCTTACATATTTACTACAAAGAGTCATCTTTATTTAAAACTACTATTTAAAAAAGAAGGGATTTGTTATTATGAAATGTGAAAAATTATTCAAAGTTTTATTTTATTCTACAGCATTAATTGGTATCTCTACTTCAGTACTTACTAATGTAGATGTTCAAGCAGATACAGCTGATAGTACTACACCTCCTACAACACAAAAAACACCTGATCCAAGGGTAGGTATCGATTTTGCAGCAACAGGTAATTTAGGATTGAGTGGAAATGCCTATACTGAAGGAATAAATGTAGATAATAATGGAAACTATACAGGATTATTAACATTAAATTATACTTCAACTTCGTGGGCAACAGATATAAATATATCAGACGATTTAACTTATGCAATTGTAATACCAATTGAATTTAGGAATTTATTTTCAGATCCAAGTATAACCAGATATTTAGATGGATCATTTGCTTTGGATAGTTTGATTGGTGGAGAAGAAGTTCCCCTAACTTCTGAAGACTTCTCATTAAATTCAGATGGATCAGGACTAAACGTCACTATTCATAGAGGAGTTGGTATTTCTTTTGGACAAGAGAATATAAAAATACAAATCAACATGCATTTAGCTTCCGCAATTAAAGCAACAGGAATCCATATCCCTAATGCAGAAAATGGTGAAAGTTATGATTTTAACACTGCATTATTGAAAGGAAATAACATAATTTGGAATGAAGTAGATTTGAATGGGGATAGATCTGCAAGTGCAAAAATTCCTACTTCACAGTTAGATTTTACAAATACTTCTATAACACAACCTACAGTATCAGATTTATATGTTGGAGATACAACTGTGACTGGCTATTCAGATCCTGGAAATAAAATTACTGTTACTGATCCTCAAGGAAAAACATATTTTGGCATTACCAATAACAATGGAATGTTTTCTGTAGGTATTCCCCCACAAGAAAAGGGAACAACTTTGACAGTAACAGCTTCAAAAAATGGAGTAACTAGTGATCCAGTTGTAGTTACTGTTAAAGAAAAACAACAAGAAATTATACCTATGCCTGGAATTGACAAACCAGTAAAAGAAGGAGCCACAAGTATTAGTGGTACGGGAACAACTCCAGGAAATACTATCACTATTAAAGATTCGTTAGGAAATTCTTTAGGTACTAGTCAAGTAACTGCAGATCATTCTTATACGGTTAACTTGATTCGTGCAGCCAAAGGTGGAGAAACTTTATCTGTAACCGAAAGTAATGCTAATACTAGCAGTCAGCCTAATAGCATTGTAGTAGAAAAAAATGACACTCCGGTTAATAATAACAAGATAACAAATGTAGATAATTTCAAAATTGGTACTTCAGCTTGGGTTACAGGTACGTTTAGTGGTTCAGATGTAAAAAGAGTACAATTAGTTATTGACGGAAAGGTACAAGCTAATGTTCCAGTAACTGATGATACAAGTTTTAAATATTACGCTCAAGAATTAATTACTTCTCCAAATCAAAATGTTGAAGTACAAATACTTGATGCTTCTTTAAATGTTCTAGATTCGAAGCCTGTTAACGTCGTAGAATAACACAATAAATTCCAGCTATTCAATTCCATTTTGCAACTCAAATGTTTGAAAAAACCTATAGGATTATTACCTCATACTTTTATAAAATATTTTATCTAAAAGTAATGACTTATTTTATAATTGTCACAATTAAATACAATTCTTTTTTGATTGTCTAAAAGCCTACTAATTGTTTTTTCATTGTGTCTAAATAACTTATAGTAATATTAGATATATTACTATAAGTTATTTAGAAGATCACAAGAGTACATTTAGCATTGTTAAACTGACAGACTATTAATCATAATAAGTTTAGAATTACTTCTCGGATCGATATTTTTCCTGTTTCGTCATCACAAACATTGTTACTTAATTTCACTACCTGTAAAACAGGAATTGCCACAGATAATGATAGCAACTTACTCAAAATTTATCTTTTCAACTAAGCAGCGAGAAATTAATTTGACTAATTTTTAATATTAATACATTCTTGTATACATGAAAATAATGCACTGATTTCTGATTTGTTGATTCCTAAATTATTTTCAGCAAAAATTGCTTCAATTTTCCCCACCAACACTTCTCGGTTTAAAATGATTTGGTCGATTTGACTGTCTTCTGCTAAATATTGCTGATCAAATATGATGCGATGAACCATTAAGAAAATATGAAGCAAAAAGGCTGCTCGGTATTCTTGGATCAATTCAGACCCTAATGTGACCAGCAACCACTCATAAATCGCGTACGCCTTCAAAATCAATTCCTTGCTAAAGTCTGCCAAAGGCTCCTTATTGATAGGTGCTTCATGGAGTGCTAATTTGTGCCCACTATCCTGACTTGCTGAAGCGAGAATTTTTTTGATCATTTGCTGGATTTTTTGCAGGTTCTACTCTGTAGACAGTGGATGAACTTTGATGAAAGGCCGATCAATGCCATTGATCGGAAAAATACTGATAACCAGGTCTGGATTCTTCTTGGCAATCACCTCTTGTGTATTTAAGACCGAAGCAAATGCGACAATGGTAATATTATTTATTTCTTCGTTGATCTTTTGCTTAATTAAATTCGTCACCCCCACCCCCGTTGAACAAACGTAAACTGCTCGAACACTTCGTAAGTCTTCTTCCCTTTCGTAGGAAACCAGAAAGTGCAACGCAATGTAGGCAACAAAAGAATCATTGATCAATAGATTTTCACTTATTTCTTGTAGTGCTGCTTGATTGATAGCAGCAAACAATTCGGGATATTTCTGCTTTATATCCTCTTTAAACGGATTATATTCATTAATAAAATTTTTCCTTCTTGAGAGACGCATAGACAAATGGGCGTAGAGATTCGTTAATAATTGGGGATCTTGATAAAAAGGAAAATTGTTTTTCGTGCTTACATTATCAATCATATTCTCAACCAATTTCATGACATCTTGCTGATGGATCGTATCGAAGGTATCACTATAAATATAGTCATAATAATTTAGTTTTTCCGGATTTTCAGATTTTAGTAAATTCCGTATCCGAATGATTACTTGATTAAATACCTCCTGCAATGGTGTCGCATCCGTAGAATACATTTCGAAACATTCCGCTTCTCTTCCATTCAGCAACAACTCCATTAATTTATAGATGTTATAGTCCGTAAACTCTTTTTGCAAAACCTCCTCGATCGTTAATCGAACTAAGCGTTCCTTGCCAGTTATCCAAAATCCCTTGCGTGTCTGACGATTCAGAACTAAACCTTCTTTGAGAAAATGATGTTCCAACTCATTTAAATCATTCATGATCGTAACTTTACTTACTTCTAGCGCATTGGCTAGCTCTAGAGAAGTAATCGCTTCCTTGGTAACAAGAAGTATGATCAATAGGCGATTGATCCGTAAGCTTTGATCGGCAAATAGCTCCAGACGATTGACATCCATCAATTCGCTTTTTAATTTGATTCGATCAGAATCATTCATACTGAGCCAAATTCCCTGGCTCCGTTTGCTGTGCAGTTCTTGATCTCGCTCAATCAACCAGTCACGGATATCCTCCAGATCATATTTGATCGTTCGCACACTGACATTCTCTTGTTCAGCTAACTGTTTGATTGTTACCGGCTCAGTCATTTCTAACAAGTAAATCAATAGCTGGCTTTCTCTTTTGGTAATCTGCTGCATCTTTCTTGCTCCTTCCACATCAAATATAAGCGCTTTCTTAAAAGATAACAATATGAAATGTTTGCACTTACCTTAGTGCAAATAATCTTAATTTAACAATCAATATACTTATGCATAAACTTATTTTACCTAAAAATAGCAATTTACCCCTATTAATTATTGCACTAATCGCTGCCGTCACAAATTCTTAATGCCATCTTTCCCTAAATTTTTTAATTAATGACGCTAAAACTACTTACTAATGACTCTATAAAATTCTACTATGATTTACCAGAAAGTGATTCCTAATATTACATCATTAAACAAAAAAACACTTTCCAACTTTTAGAAAGTGTCAGAAGTTTGTTATCAATTTCAACACAAATAAAGAACGAGACCCCAGAGTAGATTTGCTGTCTCGTTCTTTTTTGCAACACAAATGAGTGTTTTTTAATTAAAATGGAAGGCTGGAATGATGGACGTTGATTCTAAGATTTCCATCTTCATCTTGGATATACCCAAAGGTATATTCTACGCGTACTTCTTCTTCAGTTTCGCCAGAAGTAAAGTAGTATACACCAGAAGCCACGGCATTATCGCCATTTAAAATCGTACCATGGTTTTCAAAACGAACATTTGTCCATGGCTCTAAGGCAAAACCAGTATCTTCTTCGATATCTCCACCGACAAAATAAGACAATGCCTCATCTTTCGTGGATCTGAATGGAACCTCTGAAGCTTTTGTCGGTTTGAACAGTACAGTTCCGTTGCCATAGTTATATAACGTATCCAATACATTCTCTGCCTCTTCTCGAGCAGCTTCTTTACTTTCTAAGCTGGCTTTTCCGATAGCAACAATACTTTCTGCCCAATCCGCTTGCGCCGCTGCTACATCTGCTTCAGTGATTGCTGGTACATTTTTCACGGTATCGACAGACTCGACAGTACTTCCTGTAGGTTCTTCCGCTGCCGCGTTATTTGCACAACCTACTAATCCTACTGAAAAAAATACAACTGAACTTAATAAAAATTTTTTCAACAAAATATATCACTCCCCCTTAAATCCCATGTTATCAAACACATTTGTTATTTAAAATAGAAACAATTGTTATTTATAATTTTAGATTGATTCTTTAAAAAAAATAAATTATTAGTTTTAAAACTAATAAACTATTGTATTTTACGAATATAAAAAAAGTAAATAATATATTGAAGAAGGCGACGTACAAACATATAAATGGGCAACATCCTGAATTTATAAATAAAAAACGTTTTTTTATATAGTTATTACTGTTTTCTTTTTATAAAACAGTTTCCTCTGAGATAGTAGTATTTGCTTCTAAATTAAAAATTGCTTTAAATTAGTTTATTTTAGCATGTTAGCAAAAAATCAATATTTTATTTTTTTATGCTAATTTTGATGATAAGTTTAAACTTTTTTGTACCCAATTTTCACTAAATTTTTTTCATTTTATTTATATAATTTCATTCCTAAGAAAAAATAAGATGTTAACCTTTTATTTAAGGAGGGATAAATATGCTGCAGTTAAGCGAATTTCTATTTCTAGTTCCTTTTTTCAGTATTATTCTTTACATAGTATTTTTCAATAAATGGAAGCGAAAAGATTCTATACTCTTCATTTCTTTCTTACCAACAATTTATTTCGTTACGAGAATTGTGCACCATCCATTAGAGGATCCAATTTCACTATTTAATTTCTATTTAATCAGCTTGTTAATCTCAACTACTCTTAATATCTTTAGCCTATTCATCATTGATCGGATGAGATAATTCGTCAATTGTTAATTTTATTTACTATTGGCCTTACTTTCCCTCGTCTAAATATGAAAAAGATAGTAAAAATAAAAAAATCCCAAGCAAAATCGGTAAGCCACTCCTAGATAAATTCATTAAGGAGTTAATCATTCAAAATTTGGTCATGATCACCGAACGGGACCGTATCGAAACGATGGATGCCAGGCCCAAGGAATTAAGATTGAGAACGCTAACGGTGCCTATAAAGGACATCCTAAATTATACAGTGCTAATGCAAAAGACCCCAACGTCGTCTTGTTTATAAGCATATCCCTGAAAATCTAAAAAAAGATATTGCACTTGTAAAAGAATACAACATTACTAGATAAACAATATATAGAACCAAAAAGGATAGCATAGTTAACGAATAACATTTGTCCATATTATCTTTTATTATCTGCTCAACTTTAGTAAGCTACTAAAAAAAAGGTCAAAAACTCTTAAGTTTTTGACCCTCCAACAAAATTATATCAACATATCTATGACTTATATACTTCGCTTCTGTGCCCTATTGATAATATAAGAATTGTCACTTCTTGCTCACTAATATCTGCAATTATTCGATATGCACCCACTCTGTATCGCCAATATCCTGATTTGTTAGCAGTTAGTCCTTTACCATGACTTCTCGGATCTTCTGTGCCAACAAGATTTTTCTCAATCCAGTTCAAGATAACTTTCGCTTGAAATTTATCCATTTTTTTTAATGCTTTTTGCGCTTCATGTTCATATCGTACTTGATAAGCCATCTTATAATCCTAACTCTTTTAACATATCTTCGTGAGAAATACTTTGATCATTTTTCTCATGCTCTTCCATCAGTTTTTTATAAGTTTCAAAATCTACTAGTGACTCAGCTGTTTGTAAAGAATTACTACGCATAAATTCAGAAACATTATCTCCGTTAAAGTTCGCAACTTTTTCAAGAAAATCTTTTTCTTCATTAGATACTCGAATGCTTATTACTGGCATACTTATCAACTCCTTCTAAGCACATTGTAATACATTTGTATGACATATTCAAGAACTATTTATCTATGTTATTGGCGCTAATAATAGCATCTTCACTGCAGAAGTATACATCCAGAAGATACTCACTTTATTATTATTGAGTTTCCAACAACTCCTTCCTTCGAAAGTTGACACCTTCCTGGTAGCCTGAATAATACGCTTCTGAATCCTGTACTTTATGAGACGTATCTTTTCCTTTAACCAGACCCAATTCTTCCGTTGCTGCGACTACTACTTCAGGAAGCTGTAAAGCCAATTTATAGCCGTTTGTCAGTACTTGGCGGTGGAAAATACTGAACAAACCTTCAAGAT
>KE351644.1 GCA_000415185.1 Enterococcus faecalis 13-SD-W-01 | reverse complement strand
CCTCAATCCACGACCACACAAAAAGGGTATGTCGAAGCGAAGAAAAAAGGCATCGACATCCAAAAACGTTGGTTGGCTACTTTGGATAAGAAAACGCGGCATGATCATCGCGAACTGGACGGCCAAACTGTTGAAGTAGATGAAAAATTTTCTATTCGTGGATATACTGCAGAAGGTCCACGCCTTTTTGGTGTGGCCAGAGAAGATGTAAACTGTCGTTGTACGACGATTGAAATTATCGATGGTGTTGCGCCGGAGCTTCGAAAAGATAATGAAACGAAGGAAGCGTCTAAATACAAAAATTATGATGAGTGGCTATCTTCGAAATCAGGTAAGGGCACATCTGGTGAATCATTAAAACCTAGTATTTTTGATAAAACGAATATGGAGACAGCTGTTGGTAAGAAAAATTACACTGATTTTCTAGAAAGTTTGCATTCTCTTGAAGATAGCACGATTAAAACTCTATTCAACCAGTTTGGTGATCAGTTAGAGTTTAGTGAACTATCAGATTCCAAAGATTATGTAATCGGGAAAAACGTACAGCTATCCCAGCAGGCATTTAGTGGCAACGCGTATAAGAATCCATTGCAAGCTGTATTTCATGAATTGGGTCACGCTATTGATAATATCGGTATCGAAGCATTTGATAGCGAATATGACCGAGTTTCTGAAATGCCTAAATATAAACTTAAAAATGATATAAAGAAAGACCTATTGAAATTATTCAATAGCGATTTGCAATCGATCAAAGGCGATAATTATCAGCTAATAAAAAACTTGAAGAAATTAGATATTTTCGATCAAGGAGCAATTGTCCGTAAGTACAAAAAACTAGCAGAAGAGAATCCAAAAATGTATTCATCGTTATCGGATATGATGGAATCAACAGGTGCATTTATCGATCATCCGTTAGGTTCTGGGCACGGACTGAATTACTGGAAGTCTTATGGAATGCAAGAGGCGGAATTCTTTGCGCATATGGCTGAAACTGTAGTCAATGAAGATTCAAGAAAAATGATGTATGAATTATTCCCGACTGCATCGAAAAAATGGGAACAAATGCTTGAAGATATTTTGAAGGCGGTGAAATAAATGTTTACCAGCGAAGAGGGAGCGTATCCCATCATCAATGAAGCCGTTGATAAATATGAAAAACATTTCAAACAAAGCTTTCCGTTGTACGAATATATCTACGTTACTAAAGATAAAAATTATGATTTTTCTATCAGTGGAGCAAAAAAGTTATCAAAGCTAATCAACGGACGAATACAGAGTAATAAAGCCGTAGATGTTCCGCCAGATTATAATGAAAGATTGTATTAGCACTTAGTCGTTAAATGATTGAGTGCTATTTTTGTACCCAAAAACGAGGTGGACCACATGAACGATCCATATGATTATTTAGACGCCGATTATGAAGAATATTTAAGGAGGAAAGAACTAATGAAAAATGAAACATTAGCGATTTGGTTTAAAAACGGCAATACTGCTTTTTTTGAACAGGTAGAAAATATAGATATGGCAAACGGATATTTGATGTTTGAGTATTTCGGAGTGAGTTCCCAAACAAAAAGAGGAGCAATCTTCAAGATAGATAACCTAGCAGGCTTTGCTTCTAGCGATATTGAAGGCACTAATTTGCGTTAGTGCTTTTTATTTTGTCCTGGATCACGACGTAAAACTGATCCGTACCGTGCCAGCGGTATATCTGGACACTCTAAGCGGCAGCGACCGCTATATAAATGCTATGGAGGATGAGAAAAAATGGAATGGATCAAACAAATTTTAGCAAAACACACTAAAGAAGATGGAACAGTCGACTTGGAAGCAGCAAATAAGGAAATCGATCAGGAGTTTCCTAAAAATGCAGTACCAAAAGAAGAATACAACAATGTTTCTACTAGCTTGAAAGAAGCAAAATCGACGATCAAAACTTTAGAAGAAAAAACGAAAGACAATCCTGATATTCAAAAAGACTTAGAGACGTATAAAAATAAAGCCGAACAATTGGAAAAAGAAAATACGGATCTTAAAATCAATAACCAAGTTTCTGCAGCTTTGCAAGCATCGGGCGCCAAAGATATTGATTATGCCTTGTTTAAGTTAGGAAAGTTGGAGTTGGATAAGGACGGGAACGTGAAGGATCTAGAAAGCAAAGTCAAAGATTTAAAAGCTTCTATCTATGTTTCTTACATCCCAAAAGCGTAGCGCCTACCGCAACAGGCATTACACCAAGCCAAAAAACTTGGACTGGTGCAGTGGGCGCAACTAAAAACTTTACAATTGCTGCAGATCCTGTAGACGCCAGTGATGCCGATGCGGTTATTGCAGCTGCTACAGTGGTATCCAGCGATGATGCCATTGCGACGATCGTAAAAAATGAAAACGGCGGATTTGATGGTACTATTGTCGCCGAAGGAACAGCGACTTTCACCTTCACATCTGGTGAATTTAAAGCGACTATCGCAGTGACTGGAACTGCTGCATCTTAGGAGGGTGATTCTATGATCATCAGTTTAGTTGATGCTCAAAAGATTGATCCTGCGATTACACAATCGGATTTAGATGCTTATGAGCAGACAGTGCGACAACTGACAAATAACAACTTTCAAAATATCCATGCGCGATTTAGAAAGATTTCTTTTTCTGGCAAATCTATTATTTTGGAAGAAGCACCATTGGGCCTGCGCGTTGGAGACACTATCCAGATTAGCAGCTCAAAATTCAATGATTGTTTAACTACGATTGCAGCAATCGACGATAAAATCATAGAAACCAATGTAGAAGAGCCGTTTTTTGATGGCTCTTTTTCTGGTTCCTTTATCACTAAAGTTCAGTATCCAGCTGATATACGGATGGGTGTTGAAGAATTGATTAGGTACAAGAAAATAATGGGATCAAAAGTCGGTATCAGGTCCGAATCCATTGCAAGAATGTCAGTAACTTATTACGACATCAATGCGACTGATAATATTGAAGGTTTCCCTGCTTCAAAATTCAGCTTTCTGAATAAGTACAAAAAAATGAGGTGGGGTTGATGTATGAGCCACAAGATTTTCAAATCCAAGAAATCAAAGAACAAAGACCGGACGGTATCGGCGGCTTAATTGATGATTGGGTCTTGTTTCAGCGTGTTTCTGGCTATCTAGACTTGTTGACTGGTGCAGACAACACGAACCAACAGAACGCCTTTACGGAGGATTCTACGCACATTCTAGTTACCACCTATTTCGTCGGCGGTATCACAGATCAAATGCGTGTCATAGATTCAAACAACCGAATTTATGCCATTACTTATTCCGATAATCCGGTAAATATTCAACATCACACTGAACTTTATCTGAAATTCGAAGGCACACTAAATGGAAAATAATTTCGAGTTTATCAGTTATAAAGGCAAAGTGAAGAAGCAACTGGAAGAAGCCGGAAGGGTAGGAATGGAGAAAGTCTTGCGAATTATCAGGGCAGCTGCTAAAGCTGGCGCTCCTGTCGCTACAGGACAATTAAGAGATCGCATTGATTATGCAATCAAAACAGCAAGTGATGAGATTATCGGCGCTGTGGGATCGCCAGAACAATATGCCATTTATGTTGAATTTGGTACAGGTGAATTTGCCGAAAATGGCACGGGTCGCAAAGGCGGCTGGGCTTACAAAGATCCAAGTGGAGAATGGTACTTTACATGGGGACAAGATCCGCAGCCGTTCCTTCGCCCTGCATTCCGCCAAAACAAAGAGACAATCAAAAAAATCCTAGGCCAAGAATACGGTGCACAGTTCGGAGGGAAATAGATGGAAGAGTTCTTGAAAGAATTAACAGGAATCTTGCAAAGCATTCATCCTGAAATGTTTTTCGAGACGAACAAGCGAAAAGAAATTATTTACCCATATGGCACTTTTGGGTTCGATTCTGAACCTATCAGACGTAACCAGGACGGATTTTATATCGATATAGATATATTTGATCGTTCAGATTCGTATTTGTCTCTTATCAATTTAGAAGACAAGTTAAAAGATCATTTGATTTTTAAACGATCATTAACGGAAGGGTTGAACTTGATTTTCAGCTTTCTTGGATCTAACAAGGTGCCAACAGGAGACGAACAACTAAAAAGAAGAAATGTCCGCTTTTACATAGCGGTCGATTGGAGGAAGAAAGAATATGGCATTGCCTAAAACTGGTTATACAGAAAAAACATCAGAAAATTTTATTATTGACTCTGCTACCGTTTTTACTGATTTTAAATATGATAAAGACGCCGGAGAATTCACAGGTACACCCATGGGAGCGACAAGTGGCGGTGTAGAATTTAATGCCGAACTTTCGTACCGTAAACCCGAAGTCGATGGTGCGTATGTTATGGATGTCGTAGGATTAAATGTTCTTGAATCTGCTACTGCATCGATTAAAGCAAACTTAATTGAATTGACTGCAGAAAATCTGCGTCGATCAATTAACGGTACTCTAGAGGATGCTAATGAAGACGAAGCGCCAGCAGGCTACAAAGTAATCAAGCCTAAGCGATATTTAGCAGCTGGGGATTACATTCCTAGTGTAGCTGTAGCAGGTATTCATAACGGGACCAAACAGCCTGTTATCGTGGTTATTGATAACGGGTTAGTAAAAAGTGGCTTGGCGATTAAAACGGAAGATAACAAGGAAACGGTTATTGAGCAAGAGATCACAGCAAATGCTTCTTACGAACAATTGCAACAAGATGAATTCCCTTGGAGAATCTTCTATCCAGCATCCGAAGAAGTCCCTACACCCTGATGCGCCCCGGAATGTAACCGGGGTTCTTAATACAGATGGGTCCGCTTCTCTTTCTTGGGACCCAGTGCCAGGGGCAAAATCGTATATTCCACACTATACCGATGCGAATCAAACAGATCCGCACGATGCCAACAAGATGGGGTATACAGAAACAAACTCTTGGACATTAGCAGCTGAAGATATGCCGCAACTAGAAGCTGGAGATGAAATCCGTTTCTATATCCAAACTTATAACGAAGTTGGCCAAGGGGCAAATGACATTGAGAAAGCACGCTATCTGCATGATGGCGACTTTGTAGGTTCCGCATGGTCGGACCCTGTTATTTTGACAAAGTCTCCCTAAGCCGCCCCAAAACCTGACGTTTGAGTATGACGCAGAGAGGAAACAGGTTACTGTGTCGGCAGATTGTCCGGTAGGGGCGACTTCAGCAAAAGCATACAAAGACCATGTCGATTCCGGTGCAGCATACATTGTCGATGGTAAAATCACGAAAACATTTAGCGATATTGAAGACGGTGTTTCTCATTTATATGGCCTTAGCGCTTTGCATGAGGATGCTGAATCTGCAATCGCAGAAGAAGAGTACACCGCCATTATCGAAACAAAAATTTTGTCCGTCGATGAGTATATACCAGGAACGAGTACGTGGGTGACAGGAATGTGTCAAGGAACATTGGCGAAAAAAGTAGGTTTATATGTCAATGGAGTGAGAATCTACTCCGTGCCGATTGACCAAGCTGACCCAGGACATTTTAAGTATTACAGAAAAGGCTTGTTAGCCACAGATACTGTAAAAGTCTATCTTGCAGATGCAAACAACAAAGAATTGGATAAGGCAGATGTGCCAATCAAACAAGAACAAATGATACCAACTTCCGAAAACACAATTGCAGAAATAAAAACTTATCTTGATACACAAGACATTAGTTACTCATCAAACGCAAAAAAAGCAGACTTACTATCATTAATAAAATAAATATTAGAGCTGATCTTATTAGATTGGCTCTTTTTATATGGAGGAATTTAAATGACTTTATCAATGCGCGAATTAAAAGGTGACGACTTATTTTCTTTATTATCCATCGTGGGGAAATTAGATATTAAAGATGAATTTGTGGAAATGTTCGAAAAGAACGTTGAAAATGCAGAAAAAGTTGTGCCGCTTGATCACAAAACAAAAGAACCAACAAAAGCAGAACTGAAGAAAATTGCTGCAGCAAAAGCAAAAGAGGAAAAAGAAGCTCAAAAGCGTGGTATAGAAATGGGCGCTAAAATGCTGCAAAAAACTATGTTGAATTTGAAAACAGTAAAAGTCGACATTAACGAATTATTGGCCGAATTGACTGGCACGGATATTTCTACAATTTCAACACTTGGATTAACAGAATATACAGCATTAATCGTTAACTTCTTCAAGAAACCAGAACTAGTCGATTTTTTCAAATCTATCGCGTCCTTATTATAGACACCAAGGATGGCGAACATAAAATCAAAGACATTATTTTCAAAAGATACGGAGATCCGCTCAAGTTACTAAGCACTTATCGCTTGGTCAATTTGGCGGATTTTATTTCGTGGCTTTTTGAAGAAGAGAGAGAAGAGAAACTCTATAACCAGTGGCTGCATACACAAATGAGTCAATCATTCAATGATTTCAAAAAACAGCAAGGCATTACGTCAGGCCGAAATCAAAAAGTGAAATCAGTCAGCAAAGAAAAGCAAAAAGAAGCACTTGATTTTGCTTACCAATTTATCAAGCCAAATAAACCTCTACCAGAAAGCGAGGTGGACTGATGGGAGAAGTATTTAAGCTTTTTGGAACTATTGGAATCAACAACAAACCAGCGAACGACTCTCTTGACGAAACAGAAACAAAAGGGAGAAACACCACAAATAGATTGTCTGGATTTTTTGGTGGTCTAGCGAAAAAGATGGGAAACATTAAGATTTTCCGTCCCATGACACAAGAAGCGATAGATTTTTCTAAAAAAGCTTTGTTGACTCTTAGCACGGTTGGAATTGCGATTACCGGTTTCTCAATTAAAGCCGCCGGAGATATGCAAGCAATGAATGCTCAATTTTCTCAAGTATTTGGGAAATTTGAAACCAGTGCACAAAAATCGATTGATCAAATATCGAAAAAAACCAACATTCTACCGAATAGATTGAAACCAGCGTTCACATCGATGGCTGCCTTTGCTAAAACTACAGGAATGGATACGGCAGATGCCCTCTCCTTAACCGAACGAGCAACGATGGCCGCTGCTGACAGTGCTGCTTTCTATGACAAATCAATCGATGAAGTTACTGAAAGCCTACAGTCTTATTTGAAAGGTAACTATGAAAATGATGCCGCGTTAGGGATTTCCTCTACTGAAACGACCAGGAACGCTGCAGCTAATAAATTGTATGGTAAATCATTTAAAGATTTGTCTGAATCACAAAAACAATTGACTTTGCTGCAGATGGTTGAAGACGGTAACAAATTATCTGGTGCTTTGGGACAAGCAGCACGTGAAGGATCAGGCATGGAAAACGTGATGGGAAACCTGAAACAAGCTGTAACAGATTTATCTGCAGCTTTTGGTGCACCTATGTTGCAACCGTTCCTTGCAATTATTCAATCTATTACGAATTCAATGACGAAGTTAGCGACAGCATTTAGAGAAAATCCAGCTTTGGTGTCCGTCGTTGTTGGTGCATTCACTACACTG
>KE351643.1 GCA_000415185.1 Enterococcus faecalis 13-SD-W-01 | reverse complement strand
GTGAACTACTCGCCACTTAGCTAAACCTAACGGTTTTTTACGCTTGAAGTGGGAGCTTCTTGGGAAAAGAGCATACTTGCAAGCGTATTTCTTTGTTCGCAGCGGTGTCTCTTATTTACCAAGCTATTCCCGTAGTTCCTACGGTTCTTGTGTATTTGAACTAAGCCAATCCCATAGAATATAGCTTTAGACCTTCGATCAGAATATTGATACTAGCATTGATATCGCGGTCATGATGAGTATGACAAATAGCGCAAGTCCATTCTCGAATTTCGAGAGCTTTCTTGCCGTCTTTATGTCCACATTTCGAACAGATTTGACTGGATGGAAACCACTTATTCACTTTGATGATTTTCCGACCGTACCAGTCAGCTTTGTATTGTAATTTAGTCACAAAACTAGACCAAGAAACATCCGAAATACTTTTTGCTAGTTTATGATTACGCAACATACCTTTTGTGTTTAAGTCTTCAATACAGATAATATCGTGATTTTTGATAATTTCTGTACTCAACTTATTCAGAAAATCAGTACGTTGATTCATTACTTTTTCATGCAATCGCGCTACTTTACGTTTTTGTTTTTGATAATTTCTAGCTTCAAACAGATTGATACCTTTTTGTTTAGCTAATAAGGCACGTCTTGACAACTTACGTTGTTCGCGTTTGAGTTTCTTTTCCATTTTGGACGTGAATTTATGATTATCAAATTTTTGACCATCAGAAAGAATTGCAAAGTCTGTAATACCTAGGTCAATGCCAATTGCAGAATTAGATTTAGGCAATTCACTAACTTCTTGTTTGCATAACAAAGAAATATAATATTTACCGCTAGAATGACGTGATATTGTAGCGGATTTGATCAGACCTTTGGGTTGTCTATGGAGCATAATTTTAACTAACGACTTCAACTTGGGAATTTTGACGAATTTATTTTCAATCAAAGCGATTGTTCCATTTTGATTGTTGGTTGTGTAACTTTGAACTGGATTTTTCTTGCTTTTGAAACGAGGAAATCCGACGGATTTATCGTGAAAGAAGTTCTTGTATGCCTTATCTAAGTTGAGTTGTGCATTCGCTAGAGCAAGACTATCCACTTCTTTCAAGAACGGAAAATCTTGCTTGTATTTTGCAGGCGTTGGGAACCTCATTTTTTCAGAGGGATCATTCTTAGTTACTTCATAAGCTTTCATTCGGTCATCAAGCATTAGATTGTAGACTTTACGAACACAGCCAAAAGACTTAGCAAAGAAGGTTTCTTGTTCTTCAGTTGGATAGATTCTAAATTTATATGCTTTTAGCCGCTCCATAAAGTTCACCTGCTTTCTATTTATGATTGTTTCCTTGATTTTGAATATACTTCTTAAACACATCAATTGGTGCTCCACCAGTTGTCAAGAGACAAAAACTTTTTGACCAGAACATTTCTTTCCAAAGGAACTTCTTGATCCTTGGAAAGTCTCGTTTTATTAGACGTGAGCTGGCACTTTTATAGGCATTGATGAATTTTGTTAATTCGGTTTTAGGTTGAGCTTTGAACATAATATGAACGTGGTCTTTATCATGATTCCACTCAACTAATGTAATGTGATATGATTCTGAAATTCTTTCAAAAGTAGCTTTAGCATAAGCTGATATTTCATCATCTATGACTTGTCTACGATACTTCGTTACTAAAACAAGATGGTAATAAAGAAGAAATACTGAATGATTATTTGTATCTAATTCCATGTTATATCAACTCATTTCTTGTATAGACTGATTGTAACATGGGGCAAAATAAAAAGGCAATACGCCTTAGTTGGCAGTTTTCGAGTTATCAACATACCGAGCGGCATTCATCACCCACCTATAGAGGATGGGCGACTTCTGCCTAATTATGTTAAA
>KE351642.1 GCA_000415185.1 Enterococcus faecalis 13-SD-W-01 | reverse complement strand
GTGATAGCACTTTAGAAAAATGAGGAAGATGAAATGAACTAGAAAGCAAAACAGCAGATCCAGAAAATCCAATGACGTAATCACGGAAGAATCCATGCCAGCTTTAGCAAAAGTACAGGAATTGATGCTGGCCTATCAAGCGATAAAGAAACCGAAACTGACAGCCGAAGCAAGACTATATCGAAGGGGTTCTTGAAAGTCTGTTCAGTATCTTTCAGTGACAAGTGTTGGTAAACATTTATGAGCTAGCTTTGCAGCTTCCAGAAGTGGTGATTGTAGTAGCGGAAGAATTAGGGCTAGTCAAAGGAAAAGACACGTCCCATAAAGTACAGGATTCTGATACTTATATTATTCAGGGGATCAGGAAGAAGTCAACTTTCGAAGTAAGGAGTTGCTAGAAACTCAACAATAAATAAAGTGAGTAACTTTAGGATTTGCAAGTTTGTAGTAAGGATGCTATACTTTAAGTGCGAAATGTGATGATTTTTAGCAAGACTACACGAAGAGACCGTTACCTAACTGCGA
>KE351641.1 GCA_000415185.1 Enterococcus faecalis 13-SD-W-01 | reverse complement strand
TTTTTATTGCTTTTGCATTGCTGGTAATTCATTTTTATTTAGTTTATTCAAGTAAGGAATTATCATGATAGTACCAGCGACAAATGCAATCCCCTCTGTAATAGTCATTGACCAGATCAAACCGTTCAAACCATAGAAATGATGCAGTAACAGAACAACAGGGATAAAGAATGTTCCTTGGATCGTGGACATCACCCCTGTTTGAGCACCTAAACCAGATGCTTGGAAGATTCCAGTGAACAAACCGGAAAAACCATTAAAGACAGAAGAAACCAATTGTGCAGCTAAAATAGTAAGACCGACTTGGATTACACGAGGATCACTGGTAAATAAGCTCAACACTGGTACTCGGAACAGATAAGCAACAAGAGCAAAGATAATTGAAATTCCTCCAATCCATAAAGAAACTTCTTTCAACGCTTCTTTTAAACGTTTTGTGTTATGTGCGGAGAAACTGTAGGCAAATAACGGCATTGCGCCTAAAAATAGACCCATTGTTAAAAATTCCGGTAATTGAGTTATTCGAACGGCGATCCCAAAACTTGCAACAACATTGTCCCCATATTCAGCAGAAAAATTATTCAATAACAAAGTTGTAACGATCATAAAAGCGGACTTGAACAGTTCTGAAACACCGATTTTGTAGATTTCTAGTTGATCCTTCACTGAAATTTTAAAGTGTTTCAAAAAACCTTTTAAGGAGTCGCTCTTATTTTCTAAGAACCAGACGTAATAAATAGTTGAAGCAATATTTGCAAGCACAATCGAAATCCCCGCACCGATC
>KE351640.1 GCA_000415185.1 Enterococcus faecalis 13-SD-W-01 | reverse complement strand
CTAAGCCATTCGAATGGATTTCCTTCACTAGACGATCAAGAGCGTCATATTCATTGGTGATTGTTGAGCCATCTGGATTTTCGATTTTCTTTGTTTGTGCTGTTGGTGTATAAGAAAGCTTATAAACATTGCCGTTTTCATCTGTGATAGCGGTCGGGTATCCAAGTTCATTGTATGAATAGGTCTTTTTATTTCCCATTGCATCGGTCGAACTGGTTACTTGTTCAATCTGACTATAAGTATAGGTTGTTTTATTCCCTAATCCGTCAGTGACTGTTGCTGGAAGATTATGTGCATTATATGTGGTGCTTGTAATATAACCCGCCGCATCTGTTAAGCTTGCTTGGTTTCCGTTTCCATCATAAGTAATTTTTGACTGGTTTCCAAGTGGATCAGTAATACTAGCTAACGCACCACCCTTTGTATAACCATAGATGGTTTTCTTTCCGCGAGCATCTGTAAAGGTAAGAACATTTCCCATTGCATCATACGTATACGAACAGCTCTCTTGATTCGGATACGTTACTTTTGTCACATTTCCCATCGAATCATAGGTAAAACTTGTAGTTCGTCCATCTACCGTTTCATTTATTTTATTCCCATTTAGATCATAGTCATAAGTGGTGATAATCCCTGCCTCATCTGTATATTTGATTACTTGACCAAAATCATCGTACTCGTTTGTCACCTGCGTACCATCTGGATATTCCGTTTTAATAATATTTCCAGAGCGATCATAGGTATTTTCTGTTACCTGTTTTAGTGGATCGG
>KE351639.1 GCA_000415185.1 Enterococcus faecalis 13-SD-W-01 | reverse complement strand
GAAGGAAATCCATTCGAATGGCTTAGTCACTGAATATGAGTATGATGCCAGTAATCGTGTAAGTCATGTGAAGGATACCCAAGGATTAGATGAATCCTACACATATAATGCTCATGGCGAACGTCTAACAGAAACCAACAGCTTAGGGGAAGTCACGACTTATGAATACGATAACCAAAAAAATGTGACCAAAGTAGTCTATGCAGATAAAACAACAGAATCCTTTACCTATGATGTGATGGGCAATATGGTGACTTCAACGGATGTTGAAGGAAAACAAACGACCTACACCTATGATAAAAACGGGAATCTAAAAGAATCAACCGATGTGAAAGGACGTGTGACCGCCTATACGTATGATGATGTTAACCAAATCGTAACAGAAACAAATCCTGCTGGTGGAGAGACTACGTACACCTATGATGTTCTAGGAAATGTTTCCAGTATCACCGATGCCAATGGTGAAAAGACCAGCTATGGCTATGATGCTAATCAAAATTTAGTTCTTTATAAGGATGCGAAAGAAAATACTACTGCACTTAAGTATGATCCTTTGAATCGTTTGACAGAGAAAGTTAGTCCAACAGGGGCGGTCCAAAAATACACCTATGATGATCTTGGAAATACGTTGACAGAGACAACGGGGGAAGGCAATACGACAAGTTATACGTATGACAAAATGAATCGTGTAGCAAGTGTGACCAAGCCAACCGGTGGTGTCAGTGAATACACATATGATCAAGCTGGTGCTTTGTTAACAGAAACGGATGCTAATGGGCATAAAACGACCTATGAGAATGATCTATATGGTCAGGCAACCAGCCGTACCTTACCAAATGGTGCGAAATACAGTTATGCGTATGACAAGCTTGGTCGCTTAATTCAGCAAATCGCCCCTAAAGGTTTATCACAAACCTATACCTATGATATTTCGGGGAATTTGATTAAACAAGAAGACCAATCGAAACGGACGACAAATTATACGTACGATAAAGCCGGTCGTTTACTCACAACGACTGATCCAGCTGATTTGACCACTAAATTTGAATACGATGAGGTGGGAAATCTAGCTCAGACAGTCAGCCCAAGTGGAATTAAAACGAACTATAGTTACAACGTCTTGGATCAGATTGAAACAGTGACTCAGCCGACTGGTCGTAAGACCTCCTATGAGTATGATTCCGTTGGTCAGCTAACGACTCGAACAATCAATGGGAAACGAAAAGAAACCTATAAATACGACCCTAACGGAAATCTGACGGAAACAATCAATGCTCTAGGCCAAAAGAGTACGAATAGCTACGATGAAGAAGACCGATTGGTCACTGAAACGAATACGGCAGGACAAATAACTGCCTACAATTATGATAAAGATAATCGTTTAACGAAAATTACTTCAAGTGAAGGCGCGATTAATGAATTTTCTTATGATGGAAATGATAATCTAACGCAAGTGTCTTCTGGTGGACAACGGGTAAATAGCTACAGTTACGACAAAGCAGATCAAATGATCGAAGCAACGACTGGTACTGGCGATAAAGCCTCTAAAACCAGCTATGCATATGATTCAGTAGGAAATGTTACTGAGATAACAAACGGCAATGGCAAAGTCACAAAGTATAAATATGATGACCTTTCCAATGTTGTTGAAAAGGTCAATAGTCTGGGAGACACCACCCAATACACATATGATTCAGACAATCGGTTAAACAGTGTCAAGCAAGCCAATGGAAAGACGATCACCTATGACTACAATAAATTGGATCAGCTTCTTCAGGTAAATTATTTAGAGAAATCAGATGGCACAGTCATGTATACCTATGATGCGGATGGCCGACGAATTTCGATGGATGATTTAACGGGTCAGACACAGTATGAATACAATGAGGAAGATGAGATTACGGGTGTTCGTCAAGGTGACGGAAGCTTGATCAAGTATGAGTACGATGATTATGGGAACATCAAACAGCTGACCTATCCAGATGGGTCCAAGGTTCATTATAGCTATGATGAATTGGACCGATTAACAAAAGTGGTCGATCAAGAGGGCAAGGCAACCACGTATGCCTATGATGACGCCGGAAATATGACCAAGGTCACTCGGAAGGATGGCACAACGACACTTCTAACCTATCGGTTAGATCAACGAGTTGAAACCATTACCCATAAAAATAAAAAAGGTAAAACAATTGCGTCGTATCAGTACGATTATGATGCCGATAATTATGTATCCGAAGAAGTGATTACCCAAGAGGGCAAAACTGTCGTACAAAAATATGCATACGATAGCTTAGGGCAAGTCACACAGATGACGGTCACTGATAAGAATAAGAAAAATGAGCTGGTAAGTTATGCCTATTCTTATGACCAAGCTGGGAATAAATTGACCAGCACAGAAACAATTGATGGAAAAGAACAGACCACAGAATTTACCTATGACGACAATAATCGCTTATTACGTATGAGAAGTGCGGACCAGACTATCGATTACGCGTACGATAAAAATGGCAATCGCGTGAAGCAAAGTGGAACAGATGAAGTGCTTGATTATATCTATGACACAGAAAATCGTCTGCTTGCGGTAAAGGACAATAACGGATTACTCCTGGCAGCTCTCTATGATGGCGATGATAATCGGGTATTTACTGCGAGTCGAGCAGAAGATACGACTGCTTATCAGCTGTTTAAACGGCAAGAGAAAAAAGGCAAAGGTTCTTCTAATTTTGGAAAGAAATCCGGAAAGAAGAAATCCCCACAGACCAGCCCAAATGGGGAAGAGAACTCTCTCTTCTGGTATGGATTTACAGAGAATATAGTTCAAGCTCTTTCCAGTTTACCAGAAACAATGGGAAATCTATGGATGGATGTATTTGATACCGTTTCTCGTGCCTATCATCAGAAAATCGCTAAAGACCAAGCCAATGAAGAAGGGATCGTTGTGAACCCGCCAAGCTTAGGCAATCGACCAGGCGAAGGAAAGGTCACCTATTCTTCAGAAGTGAACGAGGTACTGATTCCTTATACCACTCGTGAAGATACGTATAATTACTATGAAGTTCGCAACTATGTCAATGACGTCAATCAGGAAAATACCCAGGTACTTCAAACTTATGATGATGAAATGAACGAGCGCGAAACTTACACTTATGGCAACGAACGCCTCAGCTATACAAATGAGAAGACGAAGGACGAGTACCAATACTTGACCGATGCCAGAGGCAGTGTAACAGGGATGACGCAGGATGGAAAACTTGAGAGTACCAATGGTTATTCTGTCTTCGGTACCCCAGAAGAAGTAGACGAAACAGGCAACTCATTTGGTTATACAGGTGAAGCGCAAGACATTACAGGGTATAATTATCTAAGAGCCCGTTACTACGACAGCCAA
>KE351638.1 GCA_000415185.1 Enterococcus faecalis 13-SD-W-01 | reverse complement strand
ATTTACCGTACCATTTCGTTGAAATTTTTTAGTTTTTTGTACTTTGTATGGAGTACAGAAATCTTCCAGGGATTTGAAACTTTCCTCGCTTTCATAATGAAAATAGGTAAAGCCGCTTATCGGCACTGCCAGCTTTTTTCTTTCCATTTTTCCTTCCACCATAGCATTGAGGTGATTAAGTTCTGCATCTTGCGCTTCATATTGTTCATTTTGTCTGATCTCAAATTTTTTATCCATTTTAATTACCTCCCTTAATTATGAGTGTCTATTTCTTCTAAGGTACTACTTCATCTGCTATAAATTCAAGCTTTTCATTGTTGCAAGTAATATAGTTTTATGTATTGTGAGCATTATCTATTCTTTTTTTCGCGAAAACACAAAATCCTAAAAATACTTTATTGTATATTTATATTATATTAGTAATTAGTATATATGTTTCTCCTAATTTGGTATTAATTCTATAATAAGTATGCTAAAGAAACATACGAAAAGAATATTTCGCAGTTATTTCCTAATAAAATTGAACTTATTTCAATTGTAGAGAGAAGATTATTATATTAGACATGGGAGGGAGACTATGAATTCTTTTGAACTTGGGGGAAAAATAAGAAAGTTTAGAAATGAAAAAGGAATATCTCTAGAAGAGATTTGTGATGATGAGACGAGATTAACGATTCGACAACTTGGACGAATCGAACGTGGAGAAGTAAATCCTTCACTTGAAAAGCTTGGATTCATTTCCGAGCGGTTAGGTATTTCAATAACATCTTTATTCGAAGAAAAACAAGAATTGCCAAGACGGTATCTAGAACTAAAAGATTTATTATTTAAAAGTCCAGCAACACATGAAAACAAAGAGCGTGCTAGTAAGAAAGAAGAATATTTTGATGAAATTTATGAAAACTATTTTTATTTATTATCTAAAGAAGAACAGCTTACAATTGAATTAAAGCAAATAAGATTAGATGTTCATATGACAAAAAATATAAATTATTGCAAACCGATTTTAGAAGAATATCTTGAGGAAGTAAGAGATAAAGAATACTTATCTTTAAACGATATAATGGTTATAGATCTATATTTTGATTATGTTTATGAAATTGGTTATCAAGAAAAAGAGTTTAATTTTTTTGTAGATAAGTTGATAAACTTTATTCCTTATGCGGTTGATTTAGAATTGATAGTATTAGATTCTGCCTTTACGAGTGCTTGCGGAGTAGATAACAAATATGAGAATTATCATAGATTTATTAAATATGTTGAAGCTGGAAGAAAAATCATGGAGAAAAATTTTGATTATTCATCAATTCCCATTTGGATGGTAATAGAAGGAAAATATTATTTATTTCATGAAAAAAATAAACAAAAAGCCATAACCCTTTATGAACAAGCTATTAAACAAGCAAAATTTGTGAACGATATTTACTTGAGTGAATTTTTAGCTGAAGAATTAAATAATGATATTTCGTATTTTGAGAAAAAATATATTTGAAAGACACTTGAAGCATTTACGATTCAAGTGTCTTTTTTTGTAATCATTAAATATAACTTAACCATTATATAACTGTCAAGGACATTTATGTCCTGTTTGATTTTAATGAATTAAATGATAATTAGTTTATCAATTACAGAGGAGGACGAGAAAATGGATTTATTCATTCTTTTTGAAGTATTAAACTGGTCAATCCAAAAGGATAGATGATAACAGAGGTGCGGTAAATGAAAACAAAGATATTTTTAATATTACTTGGAACAATAATCTTATTAATTGAGATAGTGCATATTAGTATTCTAAATAATAATTTAGAACAAGTAGAAGTTAAATTAGTTGAACAGAAAAAAAAATATCCAGAGATTTATGATTATTTATCGTCTGTCACGCTTAATGATTTTCAGAAGGTGATTGAAAATAAAAAAAATATAGTGGTCTATGTTGGCAGGCCAACTTGTGGAGATTGCAATAAATTTGATCCTAAATTTATCGAGATGATCAAAAGACTACATATTGATGGGAAAGTATTTTACTTAAATGTTGCAAAAATTCAAAAAGATGAGCCTGAATGGGAAAAATTTAAAAAAAGATATGGAATAAATTATACACCTACAATTGTTAAATATGTAAAAGGAAAATATTTAACTAAAGTAGAATGGACTCCTGAAAAGGGAACAGTATTATCGGAATTTGAAACTTGGTTAAGAAAAAACTTAGAGGTAGTTGATAGAAATGAAAACTATAGTTCAAGTAAATAGTTTAACTAAAACATATAGAAAAACAAATGCTCTTGAAAATATTTCTCTAAATATTTCTAAAGGAGATATTTACGGATTTGTCGGAAAAAATGGTGCAGGTAAAACAACTTTAATTCGACTTCTCGCAGGGTTAATTAAACCAACTAGTGGGGAAATTCGATATAGAGAAAATAATTTGAAGATTGGGGCAGTGATTGAGTCACCTGCTTGCTATCCTTATTTAACTGCTGAAGAAAATCTCATGTATTACGCAATACAACAATCAATCATATTCCCACGAGAACGTGTAAATGAGGTCTTAAAATTTGTTGGGTTATCCCAAGCAGGAAAAAAAGTTTTTAAAGACTTTTCATTAGGAATGCGACAACGTTTAGGGCTAGGTCTAGCTATTTTGAACAATCCTGATTTTCTAATACTTGATGAGCCTGTAAATGGTCTAGATCCAGAGGGAATTGTCGAAATTAGGAATATCATTAAAGAATTAAATGAGGTGCATGGTACAACAATTTTGATCTCAAGTCACTTATTGTCTGAACTTTCTATGCTTGCGACAAGATACGCCTTTATACACCAAGGAAAACTTATTAAAGAGATAACTAAACAGGATCTTGAGCATGAATGTAAAAGCGAAATAAGCTTATTAACATCCGACAATGATAAGGCATTAGATTTGTTAACACAAGCTGGATATTATTTAAATACAGAAAATAAACAACTTTTAATTTACAATGCAGCAAAAACTGATATGAAAAAAGTTGGCAGAATCTTATTTGATAATGGCATTTATTTACAAGAGTTAGCGTACAAGGAAGAAAAACTTGAAGATTATTTTTTGAATTTGTTAGGAGAGGATTAATTTGAATATTGTAAAAGCCGATGTGTATCGTATTTTAAGAGGAAAATTAGGGTTAATTTCAATTTTTTTCTTACTGATGATAGGAATAGGGTTTACTTTACTAACAAAAGATAAATTTTCATTGGATACAGTTAAAAATACTGTTCGAATGTCCAGTGTTCTTCTTCCAATATTTTTAACGAATATTTATATGATTATTTGGGGAGATGAGTTCTCACATAGAACAATAAACAATCTTTTAGTTGTAAAAAAAAATCGTTTTAAAATTTTTGTGATTAAATATTTCTTAACTTTTGCATTAACATTAATTTTTTCCTTAGTAATTATATTAGCATGCTCATTTACTACATGGTTTAAGATTGGGGGCTTTCCTCTACTAGAAATTTTAAAGATACTGGCTGCGCAGCTACCAATATATTTTGCGGTTACTTCTTTTGGAACATTGATTTTTATTGGAATCCCAACTTCTTATGCAGCTGTTGCGGTATTTATTTCATTAGCAATGATCGGAGATAATTTTATCTCATCAATTATTTCTACTTTTCTTCCTAATTTAGAATATTTCTTGGATACATTATTTTTTACTAACTTAAGTAATATCGTTGACTTTTCAATTATTTCACCAGATACATTTCGGGTGATGATGCTGAGTGGAATAATTTATGGAATTTTTGGTGCAATACTTTCCTATATGATTTTTAGTATAAAAGAATTTAAGTAATCATTTGTTAATTTAGTCAGTGAAAGGAGAACATTAAGTGAAGAAAAAAATTTTAATTATTCTAGGAATATTAATTGCTTTAGGTGGTATATTTTTTTCGTCAGTTACAGGTAGTCAAGCTACAGAACGTGTAAATAAGACATGGGTGATTACAGAAAAAAAAGTTAATACAATTTTTGTTGGTTCAAGTTTTCAAAATATTGATATCTCTATTCAAGAAACTTCAAATGATAAAACAACAGTTAAAGTCGATGGAAAAATCACAAAAGATATGAAGAAAAAAATTCAGTCTATTTCAAATGAAAATGGAGAGTTAAACTTAGATTTTCAAAAGCACGGACTAACTTTAATGGCTATAAATGATGAAAAAAATCCATTAAAAGTAACGATATTGTTAGGCAGAGAAACTACTTTTAAAAAGATTGGTGTAGATAGCTCTTTAGCAGATATAAATGTTGAAGTTCCTAGAAATTTTAATGGTATTTATAAAACTAAAATTGATCAAGATGGCAAATTAAAAAGTATTCCTGAGTCTACAGAAGTATCAAATAGTGTAATCTCAGTTTCAACTTCAAATGGAGATATTTCAATCAAAAAAGGAGGATAGTTTATGTATGCACATTTTATACAAAAAGCTGTTAGTGATTGTGGTATTGCAGTAGTACGAACTATTCTTGAACAGTTAAATATAAACATTTCAAATATTAAAGAATTATATAAACATTACGACTTTTCTAATACTCAAGGAATTTCTTTGGGAGATATGGATAATATTTTGAAAAAATATGGAGTAATCACTTCATCGTATGAAGTTAATAACTTTGAAGAGTTAAAAAAAGTTAACAAATTTCCCTTCGTATTGGTTATTGAAAATGATGGTTTTGCCCATTATGTAGTTGTACATGATTACAACAATAATCAATTTACTATTTCTAACCCCGCAGAAATGGAAATTACAAAGTATGATGAGGAGAAATTAAAGTCAGTATTTTTGGGTTATGCACTCTGTATTGATGAAGTTGGAGCACCAGAAAGTATCAATGAAGAATATGAAGATACAAAACTACTTGGTGATATATTATATGAAAAAATATTAGCTGAAATAAGTAATAGGAAAAAAATTAGTATGGTTATTTTACTAATGTTAAAGTATGTGATTCCCCTAGCGATAACATTCTTTATACAAAGCTTTACAACTCAAAGTATTAAAACTGTCTTTCTGACATCTTTCATAGTAGGAATAATGTTTTTAACATTTTATTTCGTAACAATATTTGAAAATAAACAAAAAATTACTATAGAAAACTCAATCCAAAAAAATGTCTTAATGAATTACTACACCAAGAAAATGAATGAAAATCAGTCCAATAAAAATGCTGAAAATGTAATGAATTATTTTTGGAATCTATTAATGTCTGTCTCGGGATTATTGCAAAAGTATTATTTTAAGATCCATTTAGTTTATGTGATTTTTTTAGTGGAAATTTTATTTTACATTCAGCCAATAATAGCTATGACTGTACTAATTATCGGGGCACTGTTTGCTCTATACATGAAACGTAATCTATTAAGTATTCAAAATATTGAACAAGACATGATAAAAAATTCATCAAAATTTGCTTCTGCAGTTGAGAACAATATTCAAACATCAATGGACCTACATTTATTTTCAAAAAAAGAATCTGGTAAAAGCTACTTACTTAATAAAATGGAAGATTATTTTGTTACGAGATTAAAAGCGACAACATTAGATGTGAAAATTAATAATATTTTTCAGTTATTCACTATACTTGTAGCTTTTTGTACATTTTTAATTGTTAGTTTATCAATAAGTATGGGGCAGAATTGGTTAAATTCTGGAAATAGTATATTAATTATCACGATGATTATTAATAGTTTAAGTCCACTAATCCAAACATGGGTGAGTTATCAAAAAAGTAAAGTTGCAATTGAATTTATTCAAAGTACAGATGATTACTCTGAAATGAACATACAAAGTAAAACTGTAATAAGTGTAGCAGAGATTAGAACTTTATCTTTGAAAAAGGTTGCTTTTTCCTATACTCACAATGAAATATTTAATAAATATTCTCAAAGTTTTGAAAGGGGAAAAATATATTCGATTTTAGGTAAAAACGGTGTGGGAAAATCAACATTACTTAAACTAATTACTGGCTTATTAGAAAATTCAGAAGGTGTTTTTATTCTAAATGGCAATGAAAAATATGAGACCTTTAAAAATACAAACATTCAAGAATATATCAGTATGTATTCACCAGAATTTGATCTTTATGCTAATTCAATCAATAGGAATATTGAATATAAAGTCTTTAATGAAGAGCTAGAAGATCATAATTACCAAGATATTTTAAATCTTGGTTTAAATGGAAACTATTCTCTTCAAGTGAGGGGAAGCAATCTTTCTCAAGGACAAAAGCAGAAAATTCTACTAATGAGAGCTTTACGTCAAGATAAATCAATCTACATTTTTGATGAACCAAGTGGAAACTTAGATACCAAAGGTAGAGAACTATTGATTACTCAACTTCAAAAATTAGCTCATGAAAAAAATAAGATAGTAATTATTGTAAGTCATGACGAAGAGATCGTTAATATTGCTGATGAAATCGTTAAACTGTGAGGTGTTCAATGTTGAAGAGAAGAATTACAGTAATAAGCTTACTCGTTCTCTTATTGTTAATTTGTGTATTGTTTATTAAACCAAATGACACTACGGAACTTAAAAAAATAAAAGCAGCCGAAGTATCAAACTTATTGGATAAGAGTGAAGAAACTACATCATTTGTCATGATTGGCAATAGAACATGTTCATCTTGTCGAGAATTTCGTCCAATTCTAGAAAAAGCTTTAAAGAATTCAAAAAAGTCGGTTTACTATATTGATACACAAGATTCAGAAAATAATAGTTTTCTAAGTTCTGAAAATATTCACGTTACTCCAACTTTATTGATGATTAAGGATAAAAGTATGCTAAGAGCTGAAGGTGTATTGAGTTTAGAAGATACAAAAAAATTTCTGGATGAAAAATATAAATTTTAGGAGTGAAGTTAAATGATTGAATATAATATTCAAACTAAATCTGTTCCTATACGTTTTTTAAACATAAAAAATAACTCATATTTGACAATATTAATAGAAGTTAGTGCTATTGGACAAAAAAATATCATTTTGTTCTTAAAGCCATTTCAAAAAAAAAGAATAAAAATTCCTAAGGATTATCCTGATGAAGTAGAGATTAAAAAACTTGGAGATAGCGAACAAGAGTTAAATTGAAGCTGGTAATTAATTTTTGATCTACATTACTGAAATTTCAAGAAAGAAGTTCTGTAATTTAGAATATATTATTTAATTTTAAAGGGAGGTGACGAAAATGGAAAAATTAACTAAATCAGAAGCGAATGAAATTAAAGCAGGTAAATTTTGTGTGATCATGGTTGGTAAAGTTGGAATTTTTTGCTGGAGCTAAGTAACTTCAACAATGAAAATCAGTAATTTAAAATGAAGAGAATTAATAAAACGGAATACATTAAATTATTTGGAGATGAATAAGATGAAAAAAATGACTAAATCAGAATCAAATGGAATTAAGGCAGGTAAATTTTGTGTGATCATGGTTGGTAAGGTTGGCATCTTTTGTTGGTCATAACACTAAGATAATAAAAAGCGTGGATTCTCTTATTCGAATTAAGGAATTGTTAGAATTTGACGGTTAAATAAAAAACATAACTAATATCTTTAGAATTTGCAAGTTTGTAGTAAGATGCTACTCCTTAAGTGCGAGAGGGGATGACTTTTAGCAAGGCTACACGAAGAGACCGTTACCTAACTACGA
>KE351637.1 GCA_000415185.1 Enterococcus faecalis 13-SD-W-01 | reverse complement strand
TTTTTTTTTTGAAATTTAATTTGCTCAACATATCTGGCTGCCAAGAACGGTTTATTTATTCCAATCGGAAAATAGACCAACAGGGTATACTCTATTGCCCTGATAGTCGATTCTTGATTGTTACTTTTCTAGATATATGGCAAAAATTTTCAGTGCTAAATGACAAAAGTAACCAATTTTTCATGGTAGATTTTTAAATTTCTCAATCTATCCCCCCAAAATTAGTGGCCTTAGTGGCTCTTATTGACTATGAATATGACAAATAATTAGGAAAATTTGTGCTATTTAGATAAAAAAGTGACAGTCTTAATATACAGAATATTCTGTCTATTTATTGTGTTTTTTTTCACAATATGGTATATTCTAAATATTCGTAACGTTCGTTAGCGAATGAATAAACAGTTAGGTGGATATTATTAGTTAAAGGTTGAAACCTAAATTTATCTAAGGAGGATAAGAACTAAAAACAGTTGCTTAGTATATTTGATCGAAAAAAACAGTAATTATAAAATATTTTCAAAGGAGAGAATAGTTATGCAGAATAGAAAGACTAGAATGTGGAGCTTTTTGTTGATCCTGTTTTTTATAAACTTTATCAGTTTAAGTCCTATTGTAAGAGCAGAAGAAACCGATTTGCGTATAAAAGCGATACTGCCTAATAATGATAGAACCCAAATAATAGATGCTTCAGTAGAACCTTATCAGTCAGTATGTTTTATTTATGTGAATAACAATACTCAAGGATCTGGTGTGGTGGTAGGTAAAAATGCTATCTTGACTAACAGACATGTTGCAAATGCCGCAAACAATGGAGATCCAGCTAATATAAAAGTGAATGCAGCTCGAGTTTCTAATACTGAGTATAAGGGAACGTTCTATGGACAAGAAATAAAATATAGTCCAGATGGACAAGATTTAGCTATCGTTTATTTAAAACCTAATACAAAGGGGCAGAGTATCGGTGACGTTGTAACACCAGCTAAATATGTAAATGATCCAATTACTACAGTTGGAACACCTGTCAGAGTTATTGGTTATCCAGGAGATAAACCATGGGCTACCATGTGGGAGAGCAAAGGCGTATCTACGACTAAAACGACGAATCGAATTTATTACAATGCTAGTACTTTTGGAGGGAATTCAGGCTCACCAGTGTTCAATAATCAAAATGAAGTGATCGGAATTCATTTTGGTGCTGTTAGTGGTGAAAATATGGCCGTTCGCTTTAAACCAAGTATTTATGAATTCATTAGTCAAAATGTTGAAACTTAAAAAATGAATGAGATAAAAATATCTTTCGAGGGAAAGATGTATTTACGGATATTTTTTTAAAGCGCATATTAATCTTTAATTTCCCGAGCGTACAGAAAATGAATTTCTGTACGCTTTTTTTAGATACTATAATTGTACTATATCACTTTCTTTTTGTATCCATACACTTTTAAACAAATCGTTGTTCATTTGTAAAACAGTTTTTATGAGTATTAGGACAAATCTTTAATGGGGTCAGAAACTTAATAGTTTTTGACACATGATTAAATTCGCGTTATAATAGGCTTGAGGGTGTTTCGTAAACTTATGTCATAAAGTGAAGGGGATTTTACATGATTTTAGAGAATAAATTGGGTTTGACCAATCAAGTTGAGTTGGCCAAGGCTGAAGAAAAACTCAGTAAGCAAAAAGCGAAGGAATTATACGATTCGGGGAAAATAAATGAAATCGAAGTCGGCACGTTTAAAGGCTTATCTGAAATTCATGATTTTCTCTTTTCAGAAATTTACGATTTTGCAGGAAAAATTCGGACGGTCAATATTGCAAAAGGAAATTTTCGATTCGCACCGGTCATGTACCTGGAACATTCGTTAAAGCATATTGATCAGATGCCGCAAACTTCTTTTGAAGAGATTATCAAGAAATACGTGGAAATGAATATTGCTCACCCGTTTCGTGAAGGAAATGGACGAAGCACTAGAATTTGGCTGGATCTCATTTTAAAAGCAGAATTGCAAAAAGTTGTCGATTGGAACTTGATCAACAAAGAAGACTATCTTTCTGCAATGGAGCGAAGTCCAATAAATGACTTAGAAATCCGTTATCTAATTTCTAACGCTCTAACTGATGAAATTAACGATCGCGAGTTATATATGAAAGGAATCGATGTTAGCTATTTCTATGAAGGTTACTCGGAGTATACGATAGATGATTTGTAAGAGCAGGTGGATCAAATGACAAAATATGGCTATGCACGTGTTTCAACTGCTTCTCAAAGTACGAAAGAACAAATCCAACAGTTGCTTGAGAACGGTGTAGAGAAGAAAAATATTTATTCAGAAAGATTTACGGGCACGAAACGGGATCGCCCAAAATTTAATCAGCTTTTAGCTGGTCTCAAGTCTGGAGACGAAATCGTTGTTACAAAACTTGATCGATTCGCCCGTAATACACGAGAAGCACTAGAAATTATTGAGCCGTTGCTCAATGATAATGTTACAATTAAGGTTTTGAATTTAGGAACGATTGAAAACACGTCGATGGGGAGAATGATCGTTCGTACCTTGTTGAGTGTTGCTGAAATGGAACGTGACATGATCGTAGAGCGTACACAAGAAGGAAAAATGTTTGCAAGAAAGAATAATCCGAACTTTAGAGAAGGACGTCCGAAAGCTACAATCACACCTAAGAAGAGACATGCTTATGAACTCATTACTTCAGGTAAATCATACAAAGAAGTTGAAGCTATAACTGGGTTCAGCCGCAGTACGCTTTTTAGAATAAAGAAACAAATAGAGAAAAAAGACTGATGGGCCGTAAAATTAAATTATTAAAACAAACGATATTACTCGTCGAACAATGTTGTTTTTTTCAAATAGTGTAGTCGCAGTAAGTAAAAAAGACCGTTACCCTGCGTCGTAGTTAGGTAACGGTCTCTTCGTGT
>KE351636.1 GCA_000415185.1 Enterococcus faecalis 13-SD-W-01 | reverse complement strand
CCTGCACTTACTAAAGTATTTGCCATTACTCCTGCTGCCATAACTATTCCCGATAACTGTTTTTTTCTCTTTTTTGCTAATTTTCTTTTACTCAAAATGTTTTCTCCCCCACGATTTTTTTACTCAAAAACTAAAAAAGTCCCTCCTCCATAAATTTTTAAACTAGACTAATTTCTAGTTAGCATAACTATAGATGAATATTCTTTCAAACAAGGTTCACTTATAGTTTTTTTCTAGGGTTAAAAATGAACATAATGAGCGTTGTTTCTATTTTTTTCTTAATTTTCTATCTTTCAACTTTTGTTAACAAAAATAAAGTACCACCCAAAAACGGTAGTACTTTATAAAATCTCTATCTAATTTTATTACTCATTCTCACCCTTTTCGAAATAGTAGCGTTTAATTAGAGTTGCTT
This sequence comes from Enterococcus faecalis 13-SD-W-01, assembly GCA_000415185.1. Taxonomy (GTDB): domain Bacteria; phylum Bacillota; class Bacilli; order Lactobacillales; family Enterococcaceae; genus Enterococcus_B; species Enterococcus_B faecalis_A. The sequence goes on along the minus strand of KE351636.1, from coordinate 552 downwards.
CAATATTTTTGTATTCTCATTTCATCTATTTATCTTTGCTATTTTCAAAAGTTACTTTTACATAAAAATACCCTGTAAAAATAGTATAATATTGCACTAAATTTTAACCTGTTAGCGATAACTCAAAAAAAGAAATTAAAGGGTATGCTATATGTTATTGTCCTTTCAAAATTTAATTGTTACTATAGCATTAATAAAAAATTTGGCTAAACTAGAAGTAGATACAGAAATTTACATAGTGAATAGAATGTAAGAAATTTTTATTATTTATAAAATAGAACGGAGTAGAGTAAACAGATGAAAAAATTCTTAAAGGAAAATGTCTATGAATATACATTAAAGCGCTTAGAATATATATTTTCAAAATTTGATCATATTGTGATTGCTTTTTCTGGTGGAAAAGATTCGGGAGTCTTATTAGAATTAGTTTATAAATATTATAAAAGTTACTCTAGCCAAATAAAAATATCAGTATATCATCTAGATTACGAGGGAGGTTATCGTAGCACTTTAGACTATGTGAAAAGAAGTATAGGAAAATATCCTGAATTT
>KE351635.1 GCA_000415185.1 Enterococcus faecalis 13-SD-W-01 | reverse complement strand
TTTTTTTTTCGTTATACATAGATCTACAACAGTTGAGGCACTAATTGCGCCTCAACCATCTTTCCCCTTTCTTATGACTATTTAGTTATCCCTAAAACAACAGCGGGATCCATTAAACTATTAATAGATAAATCTGTTGAAGTAGAATATTCGAAATGTAGGTGTGCCCCAAAACTATTACCTGTATTGCCAACCAAACCAATGGTATCTCCTTGTTTTACTGTATCTCCCACTTGAACATTATTTTGACTGTTATGAGCATATAAACTACAATGTCCATCTGCATGTCTTATACGCACGTAATTCCCCCAAGAGGAATGATATTCTGACGTGATAACTACACCATCAGCAATAGCTTTGATAGGCGTTCCTTGCGGATGAGCAAAATCGATCCCGCGATGGAAATTTATCTCTCCATTTAAATAGCGGTTGCCAAACCATGAGCTTATCTTTGGTGGATCAATTGGTAGAATATAATCACCTGTTCCTTCAGAGCGAAGGAAGTATTGATACCAATTTTCTGCAGACTGCATACGTTCCTGTAATTTATTTCCAGAATTCCCTTCCCATTGGATCAAAAATTGACGTGTAAGATCTGCGACTGTTTCTCCTGCCTGCCCACTAGCTATACTTTGAAAAATGGTCCTGTACGCTGGTACGTCTCCATTCAACATAAAATCAAGCTGTAATGGCAAAGAATACCATTTTTTGTCTTTTTGATTCGCAAAGTTCCGTAACATCGTATGTCTAGTACTACCATCTGCAGTATCCGTCCACTGGCCGAGTCCTAACCCACGCCGAAGAATATTCGGGTACATTCCATAAATTTCCAAGCCTCCCATCGATAGCCAGGCATTATCATTCCAAGAATTTGTTGAAGCACCAACTGGCGGAGGCAAGTAATCTCCTTCAGCACGTTTGGGATTAATCAAACTTTCAATATCAAAATTTCCTAAAATCGCTGCAATCCCTTTGTCTGTATAACCAAGTTTCTTTAATTGTGTATGGATATATCGAGCATTTTTCAACCTGTCCCCTTCTGGATCAAACTTTTCCGTAATAACCGTAACCTGTAAATAAGATACGTCCGGAAAATAAAACGCCGGATTGACTCGACGCCACATTTTCTTTTCCTTATCATACTTTTCGTAAGAAATCGTCATATTACTTCCAGATGCTCTTCCTATCTGTTCACCTTGTGTCACTTTAGTTCCGGACGCATGCCTTTGCGAGTTGATACCTGTTAAAATCAATCGAGCTTCATTTTCTGATTGGATTATTACCTGGTTATTTTCAAGATGCCACTCTATAACACCTGTCATCGGTGCTACAATTTCTGTACTCTCAACTATTTGTATCTGGATATTTTCATGGAGTGTATAGTTTTCTCCGTTTACTTCAAAACCAT
>KE351634.1 GCA_000415185.1 Enterococcus faecalis 13-SD-W-01 | reverse complement strand
TGCAGGAAATATTTACGTAGACCAAACGGACATAATGTTAGAAGCGGTTCATTAAAGACAAAAACTGTCCCTATCATGATACTAAAATAAAAAGATTTTTTTAATGACTTTAAAAATTACAACTATCTCAAATAAAAAAGACCACAATCTAATCTTCTTTCAACATAGATTGTGGTCTTTTTGATCTTATTAAAATATATATTCAATGATTTGATCAATTTTAATCATATCCTTTAAAGGTAAATTCTCAATTTTTTTTAGTTTTCTTTCTTTGAAATCCAATGATATCAATTGAGAAATAAGTACTTGGCCGTTGGTATCTAAATCTTCAGGAAGAGAATATCGAGTTGGCAAATTCTTTATAGTAGAAGTAATTGGACAAACGACTGCAAACATTTTTTTACGATTAAATTCATAACGAGAGACAACTAGTCCTAGTCTTCTCTTTTGAATTTTTTTTCCTGTAGAAGGATCAAAATCAATCCAAACGATATCCCCTTTTTTAGGAATATAATTTCTTTCTTCTGACATTATAAGATTTCTCTCCCTTCAGGAGTTAAATCTTCCCATTCATCTTTTTCATAATACTCCGCCTCTCCTCCTCCACTAAATGGATCTTCGATTTTAGGAACTAATGTAATTGTTCCATCTTCAGAATAGACAACAATATATTCTTGATTCTCTGAAGGTTTTCTACCGTTATCAGATGGTAACGTGATCACTACAGAACTTCCTTGTAATCTAGATTTTGTAATTAGCATACATATCACTCCTTTTTATTTATATCACTACACAACACTAAGTAACGCAAAATTAACTATTGTCAATTAAATAAAAATTGTTATATGTCTACCCTAAATAGACATGACCGTAATATTGTCACTTTTCTTTTTAAATGGCAAAAGTTTTCAGCTATAAGTGCCAAAACATGAGACACTTTTTTAGCTAGTACAGTATGAAAAACTTTATTTGCTCTTAATATTTCGTCTGTTGCATCTTTTCCAATATCATCAATGCAACGATAGGAAATTTATTTTTCTATATTATTCCAATTACAGTAATACCTTAAAAATAGTCTTTTCAATTTCACTCATTGTCTCTTGGCTCGTCAGCTTTTCATGTATTAATATTTTTTTGTCCCCTGTTTAGTTATTATATATATTCAAATTACCATATATTAAGGCGTGAATTTACTAGAAATACTTTCCAAGAGCTGTATTCGAACTCTTAGAGGATACCTCACTTGTCTACTAGCAATGATTTCTTTTACCATAAGTAGCAAAATGTACCTAGGTGTGCATTACAACACTCGGTAACTCTAAAATAGAGCCTAATTTACTTGATATTACGATTATTGTGAAAGTAATCAATAAGAATTTTAACCGTTTTGTTTGATAACATAAGCTGCAATAAACGTTCCTATAAAAATGCCTTACAATTTTATAAACAAGGTTATCACCTTAATTGTATGGCATACAATTATAAAAGAAAATAAGCTTGTAATTTTGGGAGCAACTTATTAAAATAATCTCCATGTTGGCAAAACAACCTAAACTTTAAAATTTTCACCTTTTTTTTGCTATGAAAATAATGTTTTCTTCATAGAATTTTGTTTTCATATCGACAAAAAGAGCTAACTTATAATTAGGTTAGCTCTTTTCTTATTTATATATACTCTAAAAAATTAAGGAGGCCAGCTTATGCCGATTAATTCTTATGAAGATTACATTCTCAGCTGGAGACCCGATAAGTCAAAACTTAAAAGACCTATCTATCGTTCCTTGATTAAACTCTTGGAAGAAGACATTCTATCAGGAAAACTCGTCGAAAATACGCGCTTGCCCTCACAACGAGAATTAGCCGATTTCTTAGATCTTAACTTTACAACCATTGGTCAAGCCTACAAATATGGCATCGGGAAAGGTATTCTTTATAGTCAAGTTGGGAGTGGCACTTATGTTGCTGCGAATGTCTTGGATTCTATCTCCGTTTTTCCTGGCAATGTAGCAAATCACGTCATTGATCTGGGGTTAGTCAGTTCCTTTGAAGAATGTAATTCATTAATTCTTCCTACGATTCAAAAGATAGTCAATGATCCCTCTATCATTGGAAACATGGATTATCGTGAACTCCAAGGTACTGATTATCAATTAGAAACTGCCAGTAACTGGTTAAAAACCCAAGGAGTCTTAGCACACAAAAATTCGATTGCCATTGTTTCTGGTGAGCAAAATGGCTTAGCCATTGCCTTAGCTACATTATTTTCTCCCGGAGATCGAATCGCTGTCGATCGTTATACCTACTCAAATTTTATTGAATTAGGGCACCTTTTTCATTTAGAAATTGTCCCAATCCCCTATGATCATGAAGGTATGTGTCCCAAAGCATTAATAAAAGAATGTCACAAGAAAAAAATCCATGGAATCTTCTTGATGCCTTCTTGCAATAATCCAGTTGGTTTTCAAATTAGTGAGCAAAGAAGAGAAACACTGGCGGCCATTATTCAGCAGGAGTCATTATGGGTAATTGAAGATGACATGTATTCTTTTTTGACGACTTATCAAAAAAGTGAAATTATTTCTCCTTTTCAGGCACGAATTCCTCAAAAAGTGATTTATCTTGCCGGGATGACAAAGTTTATTTGCTCCGGATTAAGAATCGCTTATCTCGTTTTTCCAGAAACGGTCCGAGGGAAAATTGAAAAAGCACTTTTTAATATTAATGTCATGACCTCTCCTTTAGAAGCAGAAATTGTTACAGAAGTATTAAATAGTGATATTTCACAAAAAATTCTTGAAGAAAAGTTTGAACTTACCAAACAGGCAAATGTACTTTTTGATACAATTTTTGATTGTCAATTGGATACGGATATCTATCCGTATTATCGTAATTTACCAATTCGCTCTGATATTTCTCAGGTTGAAATAGAGCAAGATTACTTAACAAAAGGCGTACAGCTTTATCATTCCAATCGATTTACTACTCAAAAGCAGAAAGATCCCTTTATTCGCCTATCTTTGTCATCGAATACTTTAGATTTATTGGAAAAGGGGTTAAACATAGTAGAGCGTTCTTTATCCTACTATCAACGATAATAAATAGTTAAGATAAAAGGAAAGCAGTGAGCAAAATGAATACCGTCAAACAACACTTTGAGACCGTGATCATCACTTCCATGATTGCTAAGCAGGAAGTGATCATTCAGTGCCTGGACGGAGAAGTAGTGAAAGGATTTTCGGTCGGTGAACATTATGTTCATTGGGATACGATTAGCAAAATTGAATTAACAGACCGGTACTTTGAATTTTGGCAAGAACTTTTGCCTGAAGGAAATGACGCGTTTGATAAATAAGGATAAACAAAAAAAGCAGATTTTCCTAGGGAAGGATCTGCTTTTTCTGATTTGTATTTTGTTCTTATAGACTCTTCTTGACGTCTTTTCCTAACTAGCTTGCGCTACTAAAAAAGTAGTGAATTCACGTTGATATTGTAAGTTTAAATACATTTACCTGCAAAATAAACCAAGGAGGTTAGCAATACTGGAACGGTAAATTCTGATCCCGCAACTTCCACAATAAGTTCAGCGACCTCTTCCCATGCTGCTTCTTCGATAAGTTTAGCCCAAGCTCCTTTAGAAATTGCTGCAAATACTGTTCCTCCTACAAGATCCTTAATATTATCTTCCATGCAACTTGCAAAACTTCTTGGCATAGGCATATTAGAAGGGATTGTTGTTGATTCATCAAATTGAGCAACCACTTCTTTTAAAATTTGATAGCCTGCAGAATTAATTGCTACATCTCCATAATGTTCTTCGATTTTATTGTAATCAATAGCCGTTATATCTCCGAAGGAATTTCTTACAACACCATTAGTAAAAAGCCATTGAAGTTGATCTGCAACTTGTTTAATCGCTTCTTGTTGTTCTGCTTGAGATTTTGCTTTATAACTTGTAAGAGAATCTTGTAAAAGGCCTTGAAATTCACTAGATTGTTTATCTGTAACAAAATCTAATTCATCATTATTATTTATCTTAGAAACAACTTGAGATTTAGACTCCACATTATTTACTTCTGACGCATAAACTGCAGTCGGTATAGTTGTTGATAATAACATTATTGTTGCAGTAAATAAAACTGACAATCTTCTCATGGATAAATCCACCTTTCCATTTTTAGTAAGCGCTTACTTATATAGACATAATAATATAAAACAACAGTGAATATATTAATCTTATTTAAATATTTATTTATAAATTAATGATAGTGAGATAAATTTTTTTACTACTATAAAAAATCCCTACCAACATAATTACAACTATTATTAGATACGTCAAAAATTCTTCAAAATTTTTAATTCCGAATTGTAAAACTTGATTTCCTGTATAGAACAATAGAAATAACGCTAAGACAATAAGAACAAAATGAATCATTACTCGCACAAAAGAACCCATTTTCCCAGGTATTTTTCCTAGTAAATAGAAGAACAGATACGCAAATAAAATTATAATTAAATTGGAAAACTGCATAAATAATAAAACCTCCTTTAATACCTAATAAAACATCAGTCAAATAATGAATGACATAACGAGATCAGCCTGCTTCTTATTTCAAGCAAACTCTAGTTTTATTTTCTTATTATAAACTCGCTAGTTTCCTAAGTAAATTACTTTTCTAAGAAATTGCTCATTAGGAGAGTCTGCTTCTTTGTTTGATAGACAATTATTTTTGGGCAACAGCCCCCTTATAATCAACTTTAAAGTTATTGCTATAGAATAACTTAAAAACCAGTAAATATCGATTCCTATTCTACATATAGTCAGATATGTCAGATATGTCGGATAAAAAATAGAATTTGTGACACCAAAAGACAAATTTTTTCGTGATTTGTTCAATTATTTGTTTCTATCTATTTTCTTCAGTATAAACATTAGAAATTCCTTATTCTCATAATTATTTGTTACACCGAGAGCCATTTTGTCACAAATAACTCATTGAACGCTGCTTCATCTAATACCACAAAGTTTCCTTCCGCTAGTTTCAAAACATAGTCTCCAAAATTAATGGCTTTTGCCCC
>KE351633.1 GCA_000415185.1 Enterococcus faecalis 13-SD-W-01 | reverse complement strand
ATTGATAAAATGGCGCAAAAAATGGAAGATATGACGTTTCTTTACAACGAGACACGTGTCCCTAAAAAGCATTACAAGGAACAGCTCGCTGTCTCCGTTGAGGAGATGATTGAATCGAGTGTAGAAATCAATTTGATTGATACGTACTATCGGACATTGGAACAATTGAAAAAACAAAATGCCAAATGGCTGTTTCAAGCACTGATTTGTTTGGATTCTGGCACAAAACCTAATGCGATTACACCTGCGGAATACCAAGCATTGGAGCTCACGTATGCGAAGTTTGCAGAAATGAAAAAAGCTAAAACGGTGTCTAGTGATTGGCTAGAAATGTTTGAAAATATCAAAGAAAATGGGGCAACTTACACATTAGGAATGGAGGAGAAAGAGAATGAGTAATGATGTGTATCGTTTAAGTACTGAAGATATTGAAAGATTTCTAACAAATAAGGAACATTTAGCCATTATGACTGAAAGAGTGCGGAACGATTTTAGTTGTCTAAATTGGTTAGAGTATTTCATTAAAAATGAAGAGGAGCAATTAAGGAGTGAGAAAAAGGCAAGCCAATTAACGATTCACGTCCTTAAAGATACTTTCAAACGTCTTACGAATAAAACCGAGCTGAAAAGAGGGGAGGTGTTTCTCCGACTAGAAACACAACAATACGGAATGCGTGTATATCTGGATAGAAATGAATGGTCAGGTTCATTTTTAGCCTTCGAAATCTATAATAAAGAAGAAATCGGTCATATCTGCGAAATGAACGAATCTTTAAGCGATGGATTAGCACGTTTAGACATTGATACAAAGGAACCGACTGTTTGGGATTGTTATTTACTGTTCTCTCGCTTTCTGACTTCAGAAACGGAACTTGTTTTTCTGTGTGCGAAAGACTATGCACTGGTGGTTAGCGAGTGGATTTTAGAAGATTACATCGAAGACGTGGACGGTGCAGAGGAAGAGTTTCCAGAATCTGTGGTCGATTT
>KE351632.1 GCA_000415185.1 Enterococcus faecalis 13-SD-W-01 | reverse complement strand
AAAAAATGGTTAGATGAACGACGAAAGTTTATTGATAAACATAAAGATCATCTCTATAAAGAAACTATTATTGCATATGAAAGTCAAAAACTACCTGTTGTTTACACTGATGGTTCCTACTTGCCTAATAAAAACCAATATAGCTCTTCAGTGGTAATTTGTGAAGAGTGGGGCTCAATTGCAACTTTTGCAAAATCGAATAAAAAGAACCGAAACAATATCGTTGGGGAGCTAGAGGCTTTGCTTTATGCTTTGAAACTAGTTGTTGGATTGTATGATTTCAAAGAATTTATTGTGGTTTATGATTTTGATCAGCTAGAACAAGTAGCTAGAAATGTGCTAAAAATAAAAGGAGTCCAACTCGCTTTGCAAAATGAAATCGTTCAACTGATCGATGAGAATAAGCTGGGTATTCATTTTTTAAATGTAAAATCGCATACAGGGGTTGTAGGGAACTCCGTAGCAGACGCCATAGCAAAAGATATCAATAAACACTTAGGACAATTTGATTTATTAAGAGATTTAACATTTTTAACCTCCATCTAACAACTATGTCAAGGGGCGTCAGGGCATGTGGGCAAAAACTTGGACTAAAATATAAGAGTTGTTACAGAGTTTCATGTTCCTTCAGAGAAAGTGTATCTGTCACCTATGACTGATTGATTTGACGGTGCAGTTATTAGTTGGACTATAAGTATAAAGCCGAATATTGAAATGGTTAATTCTATGCTAGACAACGCTGCGGCTACTTTGAGACCTGGGGCATCTCTTATTATTCATTCTGATTGTGGGTCATGTTATCGACCGATGTGGATTGAACGAATGAAACAAGCTGAATTAATCCGTTCGATGTCAAAGAAGGATATTCTTCAGACAATTCAACCTGTAAAGGATTCTTTGGCCGACTTAAAATTGAATTTTTTTATGGTCATGGTTATAAATTGGTTTCTATTGATCACTTCATAGTTGAGTTAAACAACTATATCTCTTGGTACAGTCAGAAACGAATCAAATACTCATTGAGTGGATTTAGCTCTATAAATTATCGTAATGGTTAGATATTTTATAAAATAATGATACAAGAAAACGTCTGTATCCTCAAACGACACTTTAAGATAACCATTGACAAAGATCGTTCAGTTAACAAAGAGGAAGTACAATCAAACTATACTCAAAATAGTGACCGACGAGCAGAAGCAGAACAATCTGGTTAGAATTAGTCAGTCATGCAAAATAATCAATTTATGGACCAGGATATGTTTTTTATTGTCCTAAGTTAATTTTTTTAGTAACAAGTCAAGAGATTTCTAAAAAAATATATGTAAGGGTTTATGCATCTAAAACCTGTTTTTATGATTTTTTTTAAAATTGGAAGCAAAATTGTGGAGGATATATTAGATTTTGTAAAAATTTTTTATTCATATTCAATAAGAATGGATTTATGTAAAACTACCGTTTATACTCTAAGGAGTAGTACTCTTCTTTTTGCCACTATATTCTCAAAATTTCTTTTCTTTTTTTCAATTGAATATGTTCAATATTTATATTTCTTAAAAAGAACAAAATAATAAAAAATAAAAGAGATACTCTTTATAGCAATAAGAAACAAAAGATGAGATTTTTCCAGACTAACTTTAATTAGAAAATGCACTTTTTTATTGATGATGGAATATAATTTTTTGTTTGACTACAATACGCTTTCATTCTTTATTAAATCAAGAAATGCCAGTAGGTGTCGATATGATTATATAAATTATGAAAAAATATGGTGGAAACTACTTCGATAAAATGAACATACTGAAAAAGCAACAAAAACTTTAAGCCAATTAAGTAATTAAAAAACTACTATTTTACAGAGTGACTAAGAAACAAACTACACGTTAAAGTAATCTCGTTAACGTATTAAATAAAAAAACGTTATCTAAAGTACGACTCGTAAAGGGAAGTTTTTAGATAAAGTAACATTGAATCGTTTTATACCTTCCTAAAGTTTGAAACATTTTGTATTTTAATAGAGCAAATTGAATCTAATAAAAACGTAATATATAATCGAAATTTATATATCTTTGGAATATCCAACGAATCTTATTAGAATTAAATTGTCATTCCCCATACTAATTATTAAATAAAAGAAACAATTTGAGCTGCTATTTTTACCTTGTATCATAAAATAGTTGTACTTTTCTCTACATAAACTCCCTTCTTTTAAATCAAGTGATTTATCTATAATTAAATTAAAATTCCCGGAATTTAGAATTACTGGACGGACGATTTTCATTTTATTACTGCAAGAAAATATTTGTAAAAATGATAGTTCTTCAGAAAATGATTTATTTTATAAACGTAGCCCTTTAAAAAACTATGTTTAGTTAAAACTATATATATAAAATTATGGTACAATATCTTTTAATTAGGAGTGATTTTTTTGAAAATAGGATATGCCCGGTTTTCTACTGGAGGGCAAAATTTGGGTTTACAAAAGGAGAGTTTAAATAAATTTGGTTGTGAGAAAATTTTTACTGATTATTTGAGTGAGGGAAAAAACAGTCGACCAGGATTAGAAATGGCTATCGATTT
>KE351631.1 GCA_000415185.1 Enterococcus faecalis 13-SD-W-01 | reverse complement strand
GCTACATCTAGTACTGTCCCTAATTGAAAGCCAAGAGTATACTGACTACTATTCAAAACAGTACCATTGTAACGTACATTTGTTATAGATCTGTTGATATCAAATGTTTGTCCTACCAATAAATTCTGATGGTGGATATCTGCTTGGAACACACCCCCTTGAATATCAAATGGAACTTGATAATCTCTGTAGACAAATCCTCCAGTCGATAATTGTTGACGAACACGAATAACACCATTACTTATCCCAATTCTGGAACGATCTGGATAAGTAACAAATCTTTCAATTTGCGAACCAGTAGCACCACTCATATCCAAAGAATTAGCTATGCTAGCATCTAATTGAGCATTTGTTGTGTTTGTACTTATCGTTACTTGACGCGGTCTCGCTCGATTAAAAGTTAATTGTCTATATCCCGAACTTGTCAATTCAAGGTATCCCCTATTATTATCAGAAGCTGCAACGCTACCTTGATTTATAACAATTCCGCTGGATAGCATTCCTACACTGGTTGGTCGAGTATGGAATACTTCAACTACATCACCGTATGCAAACGTAGGCTTTGCCGCTGAGTTGTATCTTGAACGTAATCCATCAACTGTATCTCTTCCATTAGCAGTAAACGAAAAAATAGGATTAATATTTTCTATTGAGGATTGAGTTGAACCTGGGCGTCTTACTGAGAATGTATAGAACGTTTCCGCAGCATTTGATGACATAGTTCCTGTATTTCTTGCATGACGTTTGAATTCTATGCTCCGTGTTTGCGGATTATATAAAAACACGCCTCCTGATCCTTGTGTTGCCCCCATGTAGATAGCATTATTATTTCCATCTGGCCATCGGACTTGAACATATCCGTATAGATCAATCCAGCCATGAGGCGCATTTTCATCTGTAATTCGAACAGTAAATCTTGCACGTGAATTACCTGTAGAAGTATTAACAATATCATCGTCTGCAAATTCAGTAATACGATAATGTAAAGGGTGTCTATGCTCTGCCCATCTCCATCCCAGTGGATCCACGGCTTTGTCTAGACCTACTAAAGAACCAATATGTCGCCTTCTATCGTTAAGAACCACACCAGAAGCTCCCGCAATGAGAAGGGCTGTTTTAAACGGGTTAAAGGGATCCCACGACTCTCCAATTCTATATACTAGAGAGCTTGAACTAGGAGTAAGCCAAGGTGACTGCCAAGCTTGAGCAGTAGGTTCGAAACTTCTGCCATTACTATCCCATAATCTTAGTGCTCCTAATACATGACCAGGACCTGGTCCACCTGTAGGTGGAGCAGAGAAACTTTGTAATACACTTTCATTTTCAAGAATATTCTCTACATTATTTTCGCTTGTCTTCTCAGTACTATCATTTTTTTTATCATTTTCACTTCTAGAATCACTCTCATTTCCTTCACTTCCTTGAGTTGAAGTAGAAGGTTCTGTTTCTTCTTTTTCAGAAAGTTCCTCAGATTCAACCGTATCTTCTGACAAAGCAGTAGCCTCTTCAGTGTTCACTGTTTCTTGCTCTTGAGCAGATTGGCTATCGGTCTCCTCTAAGAAACTTTCTGCATATACAGAGTACACAGAAGAAGACACGGTTTGACCCAATATGCATGCTATTCCTAGCAATGTAATCAACTTCTTCATTTGCTACTCCTTTATTCTTTTTAACTTTGGCTTTTATGGAGTTGGTGTCGCACCAGGATCTGCAACTAATTCCCACACAATAGAAGTAGTGTATGTCTTATCCGATTTTATCGTGTTGGCAGGAATGTGTAATTGAACGCCATCTGGTGTACCGTCGCCAGTTGGGCTTCCCAATGCCAATGACCAAGTACCTGATCCTTCACTAGCATCCGCTGCTGTAATAACTTGTTCGCTGCTATTTAGTACAACTGTTGAATTAGGAATTTGTGGAGCATTCACTGTATTTGCGTAACGCATATTCTGAATTGATATTTCTGCTCCATCTAATTCTTTTCCATCCGTATTAACAAATTGCTTGGGTTGAGAAGCTCTTAATTCCCATCCTTGTCTATTTGTACCTCGATTATCCTCAATCGAAATAAAAGGTACTCTTTTTTCAGTCTGTCCATTTACTCGAACATTAATCATATTGGCATTTTGGTTAATTGCTAAGTTCGTATGTTCTATATCTCCAAAATCAAAGTCCGCTACAAAGTTAATTTTTAAATCACCAGGATTAGGGTTCGGTGGTGTTGGTGGCTCAATTGGTTTTTCTGGATCTTCTGGATCAACGACCTCGGGTTGAGTTGGATCTGGTGCTTCGATTGTTACCGAGCCTTCAGTTGTTGCTTTAGTTGCTCCATCATAGTCAGCTGCAAATACGTTTATTGCTTGTCCTAACCCTATG
>KE351630.1 GCA_000415185.1 Enterococcus faecalis 13-SD-W-01 | reverse complement strand
GGTCTCAATAATATTTGCTCGTGTCGCTTCTGTGCCGATCCCTTCGACTTCCTTCAAGATCGTTTGCGCTTCTTCGCTATCGACCGTTTTCCCAGCGGTCTTCATGGCGGTGATCAACGTGCCTTCGGTATAAGGCTGTGGGGGTCTAGTTTCTTTTTCTAACGCTTGTAGATCCACTAGAACCGATTCGCCTTTTATTACTGTAGGAAGGAGCGGCTCTTCTTCCTTCCCTTTACTGTCGCTCTCTTTGCCAAATAATTTCTTCCAGCCTAGATCTATTGGCACTTTTCCAATCGCCTTCAGCTGAAGCTGCTGGACTTGCGTCAAGATCGTTGTTTCTTCATACGTGTATTTTTCTGCAAACATGGCCACTGTCGTTTTTAAAACTTGTTGGTAAATAGCTTGTTGTAACGGGCTTAACTTTTCAAAAGTTGCATCGGTCATCACGGCTTTTGTCGGAATGATCGTATAATGCTCCTGGACTTTTTTATTATTCACATATCGGCTATTTGGTGCGTGATTCGGTGTTGGAAGTTCCGCCACCTTCAAGGACCGCTTGTATTCCTCTAAGTGGTCCAATAAATACGCAAATTCACCTTCAGTTATGCTCTTCTTTGGCCATGCTAAGTTTTTGTGTAATATAAGCTTCTGCCAAAGTATCTATTAATTTTTCAAAGGTAATTCGTTCGTTAACTGATTGCAGTTCTACAACGTAGTCTTGCAAAACATTTAATTTTGATTCTAGAGCAGGTGAAATCTTTTTTGGTTTTGTAACTTTATATCTCTCATCGGTGATTTCAACTGGTCGTCCTCTTTTTTTCTCTTTGGGTAGGATTAGCTTTTTCTGACTATTAAAGGCAGATTGCCCGAATTCATGTTCTCCACTTATAGATACTTTTTTCTTTTCCCCCCAGGCTTATTGCATCACTTAAAACATCTTTATCCAGGTCATCATCAGGTTCTAACATACATGTAATTATAGATATTACTTCTAAATCTATATCATAGCTATTAATCATAAATTTTTGATAACCAATATACTTACTGATTCCATCTAATGATTCTTCCTGAGTCTGAAAAGCGATAATACTGTAATCTGAAGCCGCCATTGCATTATCAGAATAAGCACTAATAGTAGGTGGTACATCTATAAAGATAGCATCATATTTTTCTTTAAGAGGACGCAATAGATTCTCAAGAACCATTATTTGATCTTTTTCGTCTTGATAGTTATTAATAACAAAATTAGAAAATGAACGAAAACTTGTATCACAAGCAATTAAATTTAAGTTTACCATTATAGGTGTAATACACGTTGAAAGGTCCCCATTATTAATTCCATCTACGATAGTTTTATCAATATATTCCAAATCAACTGTCTTAGCCAAGATTTGAGAAGCATTTGCTTGAGGATCTATATCTATCACTAATGTTTTCTTTTCGTTTATAACTGCATTATAGCTTTTGCGGGCGAGAAAACCCACGGTTTTAACCGTGTGGATGATAGCTCGCATCGTACTGTAAGAATGTAGGGAAACTTGCATTTAGAGAATATATAAAATCTCATATATTCCAACAAAGAAACTGAATTGCTGGAAATCCGTAAAGCTGGTGGAACCACAACGTAGGGATAGCCAAACCCAAGCGTGACGGTGGCGAAAGCAGAAAAAATCAATCAGATGGCATAAGGTTAAATCCTAAGTGCTATACAATCGGAAATCAGCAGCCAAGCCTAGAAATAGGAAGGTTCAACGACTATTCCTCTTGAGGGAAGTACACACAAGCGTGTGGAAGTGGTTTCGCCGTACTGGGTAAATCCAACGGATAAGATATAGTCTGTGCTTGCATGAAAGCGTAAGAAGTTCATCAGAGAACTGGCGGTGGCGTAGCGTCTGCCGTTGAACAAACTCCACATGTAAAGTCAAAACGGTTTAATATTTAGTGTATATAAGAATTGGTTTAGTACACTCCTTAATGTATAATAAGGTCATGGATAACGATTACAGACATTCAAAGACAACTGTATCGTTAATCAATTACCACTTTGTTTTTTGTCCAAGGTATCGTCGAAAAATATTTGTTAATTCCGATGTGGACGCTAGATTCAAATCACTCGTCGCAGAAATTTGCCAAGAAAACGAGTGGAACATCCTTGCTATAGAAACAGATAAAGACCATTGTCATTTGTTCGTGAATGTTCAACCGACATATTCGCCTTCTGACATAATGAAAGTGATTAAAGGAAAGACATCTCGAGCGTTACGACAAGAGTTTGAGCACTTAAGCAAAATGCCGAGTGTTTGGACACGTTCTTACTTTGTTTCAACGGCAGGAAATGTATCTAGTGCCACGATTAAACGGTATGTTGAGAACCAAAGAACAAGATATTGATGACGTTAAGGAGGTGTGCAGAAATGAAGAAGGCTCATAAGCTTCGTATCTATCCCAACCAAAGACAACAAATTCAAAAGACATTCGGCTGTGTCCGCTTCTATTGGAATTTTCTACTAGACCAACGCATAACGAATTACAAAATGAAAAAAGAAAATGCTGACTATCAAGAAGATAAGACAACGTATGCGACATTAAAAAAGATGGATGAATATTCTTGGTTAAAAGAAGTTGAAGCTCAACCCCTTAGCCAAGTGACCATGGATTTAAATAAGGCATATAAGAATACTTTCAAATCTAACTTTGGTTTCCCAAAATTCAAGAGTAAAAAGTATTCAAAAAAATCCTATCGAACAGCTATGGGTATGAAAGTAAATAATAACTACTTTTACGTATCTAAAGTTGGTTGGGTAAAAATGGCTGAAAATTTGCGGTTCAATGGAAAATTAATGAACGTAACTGTCAGCCAAGCGAAATCAGGCAAATATTTTGCCACCTTTTTAGTGGATACCGAGAACTTCCAAAAAGAACCAGTTGAAGCATCAATCGGTTTGGACTTAGGTATCACACATTTCTGTATAACGTCCGCAGGAGAAAAGATAGATAACGAGAAATTTTATCGCTCCCTGGAAAGACGTTTGGTAATTGAACAACGCAAGCTTTCAAGAAGATTAGAAGTAGCAAAAAAGCACAATCGCAAATTAGATGAGTGCAAAAACTACCAAAAACAAAAATTGAAAGTATCACGTATACATGAAAAGATTTTTAACCAACGAAGCAACTTTTTACACCAATTGTCTTCACGTATAACTGATGAAAACCAAATCATTTGTATCGAAGACTTGAATGTAAAAGGAATGGTTAAAAATCGCAAACTAGCTAAATCAATTGCAGATGTCTCTTGGAGCGAGTTCGTCAGACAACTTGCTTACAAGTGTGAGTGGAAAGGAAGAACCTTAGTTAAGGTTGATCGATTCTACTCAAGTTCACAAATTTGTTCTTTGTGTGGTCATAAAGACGGCAAGAAAGAGCTAAATATTCGTGATTGGACTTGTAGCAATTGTGGCACACACCACGACCGAGACATCAATGCAAGTATAAATATTAAAACCGAAGGACTTTCGGGGATAGCTTAGTAAATTTGCGTCCGTTAGGACGTATTACCTAAGAACCCCTCGACTTTAGTCGTGTGGAGTGTCAGAACACAAATTAAAAAGTATAAGTTATACTTTTTATAAAAAAATAAAGAATAAGTTATACTTTAAATATGCTATATACATTAAAAAATCATTTTATTGGGAATAGATGCATTGAGATCTTCATAAAGAATTTAGCTTTAGCATTTAAAACACAAATATTTTAGTTTTATTTTGAGCTTAAAGTCCATTTTTTTAGTGAACAATTTGTTTATGTATTCTTATGAGCAATCTTCTCTTTTTTACACTTATTTGATCAATTACTCTTTCTAAACAGAGTGCATTCCAATAATTAATTTGTATTTGTCAAATACTAAGGTCTAAGGTAGTCTATCGTTCCCTCATCCTGTCAATATAGGATTGATAAATCAACTCCGTCTTATACTTATATCTGTTTAGGATGCTCTTCTATTGTACTGAAAAAATCACTTGGAATATATATAGTTTTTAAAATATAAAATAAAAAACCTAAAAAATTGAGATGCCCCCAAAATTCTAACTTTTTGAAGGCGTTTCAGATTTTTAGGCTTTTTTAAGTTCTATTCTTTAATATTTAATAAGTAGTTTCACCTAACTGCTTTTTCAATTCTTGTTGAACTCGTTGTAATTCTTTTGCGTCTACTTTCTGGTAAGAAATTCCTTTCTCTCCAGTTACACCATCCCCTGTGAACCCAGCGCCGGCAAGCTGATCAGAAGTAATTTTAGTCAACGCAGGCCGATAGCTTGTCACGAGTACTTGCAATGTTTTCCAAGAAATATCTGTTTTGGTATTGTTCCCTAAGATATCAAATAGATTCGAATAATTCGTTAAAGTATTGACTGATTTCGTTTTATCGATGATACCTGAGATAACTCTGCGTTGACGGTCCTGACGACCATAGTCGCCATCCGGATCGTCATAACGCATTCGTGAATATTTCAGCGCCTCCTCCCCATTCAAATGAAGTTTTCCAATAGGGAAATTAGCTCCTTCGTAATTGAAACTAAAGGCATTGTTCACCTCTACACCTCCTACTGCATCAACTAAGTCTTTCATCCCTTTCATATTGATTTCTACGTAGTGATCAATGGGGATATCCAATAGATTCTCAACTGTTGCAATAGCCATTGGAACATCGCCGTAAGCATACGCATGATTGATTTTATCTGATTTGTTTTTCCCGATGATTTCCGTATACATATCCCGAGCAATGCTGACTAACGTCGTGGTTTTTGTTTGCGGGTTGACAGTCGCTACCATGATGGAATCAGACCGTCCCTGTTCTGTCCGACCAAGATCACCAGTATCTACTCCCAGCATCAAAACTGAAAAAGGCTGTCCCTTCTCATAATCCACTTTGCCTTTACGTTTCGTCTCACTGATGCGTTCGACCGTTTCGTATGTCTTATCAGCAGCAGTCCGGACATCAAAATAGACTTTTCCTGCATAAATACCTACACCTGCCACAAGAACCAGCAAAATTCCTAATAACCACAAAAAAAATTTTTTTCCTCTGCTTATCCGTTTTTTTCTTTTTTTCATTTGTTCTCCTCATAATAAAATAGTCATCGCTAATATATAGTGTTTACTTTTTATGGATTTTTTAAAAGATAAATACATATTTTACTTTGTTAATGATTCATCGTATCAGCAATTGCATTTAATATTCGTTCACTTGCCTTTCCATCACCATAAGGATTGGATGCTTTCGACATTATTTCATAAGCTTTTTTATTTTCTAGTAATTTTTTTACTTCAGAATAAACTTTTTTTTCTTCTGTCCCAATCAATTTCAATGTATTAGCTGCTACCCCTTCTGGTCTTTCTGTCGTATCACGTAATACTAAAACGGGGATACCTAATGAAGGCGCCTCCTCTTGGACTCCTCCAGAATCAGTTAAAATCATGTAACTACGGGATAAAAAATTATGAAAATCAACAACATCTAAAGGTTCGATTAAATGAACATTAGGCAAACCTCCAAGTATTTCTATTACACTCTTACGTACTTTGGGATTACGATGCATTGGAAAAATAATTTCGATATCCGCATAGGAAATTGCAATTCGATAAATCGCTCGACACACATTTTCAATTGGTTTGCCAATATTTTCTCGTCTATGCATTGTAACCATGATCATTTTCCCATTCTCTTTTAATTCTGGTAAATATTGGTGACTATAATTCTTTCTAATAGTATACTTCATTGCATCTATTGCTGTATTTCCGGTAACGTAAATTTTATTTAACGAATGATTTTCTTTTTCTAAGTTTGCTTTACTCTTTACTGTAGGAGCAAAGTAAAGATCACTCAATGTATCTGTTAATTGTCTATTAATTTCTTCCGGAAATGGTGATAGCTTATCCCAAGTACGTAATCCAGCCTCCACGTGTCCTACTTTTATTTGTTGATAAAAAGCTGCTAGAGCACTTGCATAGGTAGTCGTTGTATCTCCGTGTACCAATACAATGTCGGGTGTTTCAGTTAACAAAATAGGTGTTAAATTGACAAGTATCTCTGCTGTCAGATTTGTCAACGTCTGATTATCCTTCATTAAATTTAAATCATAATCTGGGGTGATACTAAAATAGTGCAGTACTTGATCAAGCATCTCACGATGTTGTGCTGTCACTACAACCCTTGATAAAAAACGATTATCTTCCATCATTTTATTTATTAACGGAGCCATCTTGATTGCTTCTGGCCTTGTGCCAAATATAGACATTACTTTAATTCTTGACATTCTTTTATCTCCTCTTTTATTCGTAGTCAACAAATAAAATTTTATCTATTTTTTTCATAATTATTTGACTAACATTTGTAATATAAGAACTCTAAATTTGAACATCTTGATGTCTATCAAATAAAATAATTTTCTAACTAGCTTTTTTTAATACAAAGAAAAGAATAGTAGAGAATCTAAATACAGGCTTTTAAATTACATAAATTGGATTTTCCAATATGCATCATTTGCTAAAATACTGTATATAACATAGATATGGAGGAAAATACACTTGAAAAAAAATATATTACTCTTAGGGACGTTATTATCATGTACCATTTCAATTTTAGCTGGTTGTAATTTTGCTAATGAACATGCAGATGATAAAAAGACGGTTTCTTCTAGTAGTACCCTAAACGTGGAAACACAGAGTATTAATAGTTTAGGAGAGCCCACTGTGATTGAAGGACTTGAAATTACAATAAAGGAACCAGAGAAAAAAGAAGTCATTAATGAAAAAGAAAATAAAATCCTATATACAATTAATATAAAAGGAAAAAATATTTCTTCTGTTTCTAAAGGAATAGGATCTATAGATTTCCGGCTGCAAACAAAAGACGGAAAAAAATTTTCTGTAAGTAAAGACTACAATATCTTTGGTAAAGAATTAAATACTAATGAGGAAGTGGAGGGAGATCTTTATTTCGTGCTGTCTAAGAAAGAATCTGTCGATCAGCTAGTCTATCTTTTAAACGATCAAAAGCATATTACTTGGGATTTAAATAAAAAATGAGAGTAGTATTATGCTATCCTTATAACTTGTTTTAAAATATAGATATTTACTCTCGATATGATATTCACATTTAGAACTATTTCAAAGGCTAACTTAATCAACTATTCTCATAATTTTGAATACATTTTAGTATGAACTGCAGGTCGATAATGCAATTTACACTTTCGTCTAAAAAACCCAGAAAAGAGATTATTGAATTTACCAAAAAGATATGTATACTGAAAACGTTATTTGATTTTTTCAGTATACATATCTTTTATTAGCTAAAAATAGTGTTATAGGTGGTCTTCCCAATTTTTGAACACCCAATTGTTTCAGTACACACACATAGTTTCCCATATCAATAACTTTTTAGAATCACACAAGTAATATAATTATCTGGAGTATCCAGGAATTCATACAGAAAAACAGTTTGCTTTATACTAATGTATCTTAATATATAAGCTCAAGTAACTATTAATTATAATCGTCTCATTCGACTAGATCTGTAGAGTTATGTTTCATTATTTTTGGTGACGAATAAAAATATTACTCATTTCTTTACAATCCTCTAGTTAATTTTAGACAAATTTTTTATGAGTTCCAAATTTATCTAGCATATCGAATTATTTATAGATTAAAAAAGACACACAAACAAGCGTATTAACGCTAGTTTGTGTGTCTTTTTTTGTATTAATATTATCCAAATATTGAACTTATACTTTTCTTCATAGTTGATACTATTTAATTCTAGAACATTAAAAATAAAATAGAAAAGAGGGAGAAATGATGGACCCACAATTCATTTATGAAGGTAGTGTCAAACTAAAAATTCATTTAATAGATACGCTTTATAATAATAGGGATTGGCTTACCACCTCAGAGTTATCTGAGCAAACAAAAACTGAAAAAAAGACAGTTTTAAAATATCTCTCTGAAATAAAAAAAGACTTAGAATTATTTAATCATCCAGGGATTTCTATTATTTTTTCAAAGGGGAGGGGGACTATTCTAAGCGCTGATAATCCCCATATTATAAAAAAGTTCATTTTATGGATAAT
This sequence comes from Enterococcus faecalis 13-SD-W-01, assembly GCA_000415185.1. Lineage (GTDB taxonomy): Bacteria > Bacillota > Bacilli > Lactobacillales > Enterococcaceae > Enterococcus_B > Enterococcus_B faecalis_A. The sequence continues at coordinate 13,063 of KE351630.1, read as the reverse complement.
TAAAGACTCATTAACGTCAAAAATAATACATACACTCTTTTTTGAAAACGGATTAAGCATTACCATGTGGTCTTTGGAAAATTATGTTAGTGTATCTACTACTCGAAGAGCCCTTAATAAATTAAAAAATAAATTAAAGCAATTTAATATTGTTATTACTTCAAAAAAAAATACTTACTATATTTCAGGCAAAGAACAAGATATTCGTTATATGTTTTATCAATTTTTTAGTGATTTATATAAAGATTTATATTGGCCTTTTGAAAATGTTTCAGAAAAAAAAATACAAGATCTACTGTTTGAAATAAGTATTCGTTATGGTCAACTTAGTTATCAAGAAAAACATCGACTTAGCTTTTTTTTAGCTGTAAATATTACTAGGTATTTTCAAAATAATACTATTTCTTTAGAAGAATTCGATTCAAAATATCTATTGATTAATCAAAACATATTTTTTGATTCCCATATCAACGAAATGATAAAAAAGCATTTTTTAATTTCAGATTGTGAAATCCAGTTTTGGTTAATATATTTACAAACACTAGAAGGATTTTATACACGATTTATAAAGAACTCGAATTTGATCTTATTGCATCAAAACTATCAAACAGATGCCTTTTTTTACTACCAACTCTTCAAAAAATTTTTCATCGATTGTATGGATTTAAATTGGGAAACTTATACTGAAGATATTAAGAAGCAATTTGAAGCCATTGCTCTGTCAATTCATTATAAAATATCTGTATTACCAGTTTCCCAGAAAAATCTAACTGAAGAAGATTATATCTTTGAGCTTCTACATCCTCAACTGATAAAAAAAATTGACCACTGTCTTTTTTCGATGTATGAGTTAACAAATGACGATATATTCTTAAATTCTACATTTTTAAAAAAAATGTATATCTTACTTTATGAGCTATTTCATCCACTTTGGTATTTAGAAAAAAAAATTAATATTTATTTAGACTTAGATCAACCACTTATAATTCAGCATTCAATAAAAAAGCAGACAAGATCTATACTTTCCAATTATTTCAATATCCGTATTTACTTAGTTGAAAGTTTAGGAATAGATATTAATCCTGAAGATATTGACTTGGTTATTTCAACCAGTTCAATCCCATTATTAAAACAAAAATTTCCAGCCAGCTCGTTTATTTATCTAGAATATAAAAATAAGTTTACAATAGATAATATTCAAACAATCTCTAAAAAACTGAGATACTTAATTGAAAAATACTCCGATGAAGAAGTAAAAGATGAATTATCAATTTAAATCTTCCTTCATTAATCTAATATAACGGCTATGCCATTGTGACATATAGTTTTCTAAACTATAATTATTTTTTATTTTTTCAGTAGCCTTTTTAGATATTTTAGTTTTATCTATTTGGTTGACTTCTAAGTAGTAAAGAATCTTTTCGCACATTATTTCTATCTCTCCAGGTTTTACTAAAAAACCATCCTCGTTATCTGTAATGAGCTGAGGAATTCCTCCTACTGTCGTAGCAATATTCGGGATTCCACAGCTCATTGTTTCTAGGATGGCCATTGGTAAACCTTCATTGTAAGAAGGCAGGAAATGTAGTAGTGTATTTTGTAATATCTGTTCTTTCTTCTCTTGATTAATCCATCCGTTAATTTTTATATTAGGCATATGAGCTGTTAGGTCTTTGAATTTATCAATTTCCCCGTCTCCATATACTTCAAAAGTAATACTTGGATATTTTTTTCCAATCCTTTTTGCTACTTCAATCAGATCAAAAGTTCCTTTTCTTTCTCCAATTCTTCCCAAAGTCAATATGCATTGCGACTCTGGCTGGTATTTGTTATCAGCAGATACCTCTACCGCGTTATTAATAAAATCAATCTGTGTATCAGTTATTTTTTTATAAAAATTTTTCCAATTTTCCGATACAGCTACAATTAAATCTGCCCTATTTAAACTTTTTCGTATATAATTTTTCTTTACTTTTGATGATGCTTGATAAAATAAATCAAATTGCGAAGCATGCATATGAAAAATAGTTTTTATTTTTTTGGGTAATAAAAACAATAATATACTTTTCCTATAAAAACTTCCCTTTTGAGCGACATGAAAATGAACAATATCAATGTTCTCATCCCTAATTTTTTTTCTAAGAAATAAACAATTTTTAATAAAAGGTAAAAAGCGGTGATTCTCTTGCCAATTATCTAATACCTTAAAATTATCTACACCCTTAAAATGATACATATTTTTGATGACCGTTGCCATTCCGCCTTTAGCCTTCATATTGGGCCCTATCATTAAAATATTCAAAATCTTCCTCTTTTCTTATTGGTAATAATCTAGAAACAACCAAACCTAATATAGTTGCAGATGCAGCTGAATAAAAAACATGACCTGCAGTTGCCGCATATCCTAAAGTAAAAAATAGTAAAAAAGCCTCTCTGGTAAACAAATGATACTTAAAAATACGATATATAAGATATATTAACGGTAAGCAAAAAAAGATGAAGCCTACGGCACCATATGAAAAAAAGGTATCCAAAAAATCAACTTCTATATATCCCCCTGCTCTACCAAAAAAACTCCATCGATTTTTCACTCCAAATCCAAGCAAAAAGACCCATTGATTTTTAGGATACATAATAAAGTTAGTTAGAGCATCTGTAAAATAAATACTTCTAGAACTACTAAGTATCTTTATCCAGTTACCATCGTACAACTCATAAAAATAAGTGATACGATCAACGGTTCCTTGAATACTCTTCATAAAAAGAGTATTTCCCCAAAAAATGACAAAAATACTCCCTATAAAAGTCAATTGCAAAATTAGAAACTTAATTTGATATGGAACATCCGTTTTAAAAAGTAATAAGTAAAAAATTGTGACAATCAAATTAGCGATTCCATAAACAATTCCTATTTTGGTTCCTATTAATAATAAACAATAGCAATTTAGCAAATATAAACTAAATAAGAGTGATACATAGACCCATTCTTTTTTCGAAAAGCATTTAATAATAATTGACAATAAAAATGTACACAGAATTACCATAATGTAAGTTAAATCATTCGTCGCATAAAAATAACTTTTATAGCCTGCACTGGAATTAGTATAAGTATAATTCCCTAAACCTAAAAAGTAAGGAACGAGTAACCCAATAACAAATAATATATCAATGCCTATATACAGATGATTCATTTTTCTATCAGCGATCCTGGAAAATAATAATGCAATCAAAAACCATAATAAATATTTGACTACCGCACTTGTATCATTAAACAGTATACTCAACGAATTATCAAAATAGATTGTTTGAGCTGCTAATATCAAGGAGTAGCTAGCAATAATTAAAATTAGAAGAATACCAAAATTACTCGTAACTAATTCATAATCATTAATGAATAATAGGAACAATACAATAAATAATACTATTCTATATAGAATGCCAATGGGAAGATTAAACCCTTCGCTTAAAAATAATCCGTTAACGAAATCGATCACAGGAAAAATCCCTATAAAGTAAAATAATATTTGTGGATGTTCTTTTTTTTTATTTTCTAACAAGCAGCTTCCTCTTTTCACTAATAACATGTCTAATAAAAATTAAGTTTCCAAAAAAATAGCGGCGGAACATTCTCTTAGGTTCCTGCAAAAACCGATAGAACCATTCCATTCCTATTTTTTGCATCCACCTAGGTGCTCTTTCTACTTTTCCTGCAACAACATCAAAACTTCCTCCTACACCGATTAAAAGTGGAATACCTAATAGTTCTTTATTTTGATCTAACCAATATTCTTTTTCTGGTGTTGGAATAGCTAAAAATAAAATATCTGCATTAGTCGATGCAATTTCCCGGGCAATATCAGATGATTTTCCCCTATCAAAATAGCCATCCATATACCCCGCTATCTGCAAACTCGGATATTGTTCTTGATGTTTTCTAACAACTTCTTTTACTATTTCCGGTTTACTCCCTAGATAATATACACGAAAGTTTTTCTTCGCGGCTACTTCAACTAAATTTTCAAATAAATCAATTCCTGTCACTCTTTCAGGAATTGATTTATTAAACAGTTTATCCGCCCAGACAACTGACTGGCCATCTGCATTGATCAGTTCACATGAATTAACAATCCTTCTTAATTCTGGATCTTGGTATAGAAGATTAATCTTATTTGCATTTATTACTACATGTTGAGTGATCTTTTTTTCCTCAATTATCTGAATCATTTTGTCTATCGTCTCTTCAAATGTATACGTATCTACTTCCGTGTTTAACAATTTAACTCTGGGCATATTAATAAGCTCCTTCCATTTTCAATACCGCTGGAAACGTTAATGCTAATATCTTTAAATCGAAAAAAAAATTTTTATTTTCAATATATTTTAAATCCAACTCTACCATCTCTTTAAACGTTACGTCGCTCCTACCACTTATTTGCCACAAACCGGTACATCCTGGCAACACCTTCAACCGTTGTAGCTCATATTCGGTATATCTAGCTACTTCATTGGGTAACGGTGGTCGCGGTCCAACCAGAGCCATTTCTCCTTTTAATACATTAATTAATTGAGGTAATTCATCAATACTTGTTTTTCTAATAATACGTCCTACAGGCGTAATTCTTGGATCGTTTTTGATTTTAAACATTGGGCCTTCCGCCTCATTCATTTGCTCAAGTAAAATTAATTCTTGCTTATTTAATTTTTTCATACTTCTCAATTTATAAATGAAAAATTCTTTTTGATCTTTTCCAATCCTCTTTTGAGTAAAGAAAGGAGATAATTCTGGATTTTCTAATTTCAAGAGGATACTAAATAAAACAAGTACAGGAAACAAAATAAGCAAAGCTATGAAAGCAACTACACGATTGAACATCGATTCAAAAATGTTCATAATATTCATTTTTTCCACCTAATTCCTAAAAAATTTATGCTTAAGAATAGTATAGAAAATAATACATATTATAATGCTCATAATATGTATTATTTAGATGATAAAAAAAACTCGTATTTTGTAGATAGCAATTATATTTTGAAGAGTATAATTAAAATTGTTTTAATTAGTTCCAAATTAATTTTTTAAAAACAAAAGATATAAAATAACTTTTATAAAAAAATTATTTTATATCATAAAACGTTTAAATCACCATGTTTTCTTCATTTTAGTAAGATAGGTCCATTGAAAAGCGACATAAAGTAATAACAGAAATATGATTACTCCTTTCGATTGCGTTATCGTCAAAAATATAGTTGCTGCCATAGCAATTAGTAGATGACCAAAATAGGCTTTTGGCGATAAGTTTATCCCAAAAGTTTTTCTTACCCTGTTAAAACGTAAATAAGCTAAAAATAAAAAACTAATAGCCGCAGAGAGCCCTGCTCCATGGAGCCCAAGACTTTTAATAAAAATCGGACTAAGAACTATATTAACTAAGGCACATAAAATAGAAGAAAAAAAGACAAATCTCGTTTCACCTTCTGCTATACAAGTTGCACCTAGGAAACTAGCTAAGTTTGAAAAATAAGTAGCTAGGATCAAAAAAGGAATATAATCAATTGCGTTAATAAAGTTACTAGAAAACAGTAGTTTTCCGATTGGCTGCATAAAAATATACAAGCACAAAACACCAATATTCATTAAAAATAAAAATGCTTGAAAAACTATTGTATAAAATTCTTCTTTTTTATCTGATTGAACTTCTTCGATTGCTGAAACTTGCCAAGCTTGAAAAAATACTGTGCTTAACATTGTGACAAACATTGGTAACTTGTTAGCTGCTGCAAATATTCCACTTGCACTTGTACCTAAAATCAATAAAATAAAAACTTTATCTGCAGAATTGATCCCCCACCACATCAATGCATTAGGAATCAATGGAGAACTCTTTTGGATTAAATGTTTGATATAACTATAATCATAATTAAATTTCTGATTGACCTTTTCTTTATAGAAAAAAATTATGGGTATCGAAAATAAAAATATACTCACATAAGCACCTACATTTGCGTAGAAATATCCTATTAGCCCAAGCTCTAAATTCTGTAACATGATAATAGAAAAACAAATTAGAAAAAGAGTTTGTAGTATATTCATAACTGCATAGAGCATATTTTTATTTATTGCTCGAAGATAATTGGAAAGTAGACTATTAAAAGTTTGCAATGTCATTAAACATAGCATTAATAAAAAGATTGAATAGTTGAGGTTAATGTAGCCAAGTATATAAAGAATTTGCCCGATGATCCATGCACTTCCATTAGTAAAAATGAGTACGAATCCAGCATTTTTCAAATAAAAAATTTTTTTTGCTGGTTGCTGTATAACATCTTTCATAAACATTTCGAAGATACTCATAGTGATAATCGGTAAGAGTAAATTGATAAAAGTAATCGATAAATCTGAAACACCATATTCAGAAGTCGAAAGATATTTTGTATATATAGGAAGTAAAAAAAGTGACCCAAATTTAGTTCCCAAATTGCCGATCATCAATATAGCAGAACTGGTTAATAGTTTTTTATAGCGGTTCATTTTTCGACCAAGAGTTTATTAACTCTCTTCTTTTCTTCAGACACATTATTTTCAAACTCTTTTTTTGTTTCCTCTAATAAATAGCGTTCATTTTCTATCTGTGTCATCTTCTGTTTCACTTTTTTATAGAGATCAAATTTTTGCTGTTCTAATTTATCGATAGCAAAACAACTGGCTTGATCATCTAAGATTTTGAACATTTCTTCAACTTTATCCTGCCATGCAATCCCTATGACAGGAATTTTAGCTGCTACAGCAAAAATCATTGAGTGCATCCGGGTACCAATAATCAAAGAACTATTTTCATAAAGTGCATATAGTGCCTCTTTTGAGCAAACATCTACTTTTTTTACTGTGCCTTTCAATCGATGATAAATTTCTGTTACTGCTGAATAATCTCTAGTTTCTGTGGAAAAAATAGTTATTTCATACTTTTTTGAAAGTTGTAAAAGAATCTCCGACATTTGGTTAATGTAGATTATATATTGTTCCTCAGAAGCCCCCGCAAGACGATAATCAATTATTGAAACTGCGATTCTATTTTCATCTTGTCTAAATAATCGTTTGGCTAATGTTGTAAAAAATTCAGAAGTAAATACTGGATCCTGAACAATTGGTATCTGTTTTTTAAAATAAGCAGCTGACTTTTTGTCTCGAACGCTAATATAATCTAACTTATTTAGCAATTCTATTGTTTTTTTTTCTTGATTCATCGTTCTAAATGGACCTATTCCAACAGATAAAGCAATCACTGGTTTGTTTTGCTGCTTTGCAAGTTCAAGAATCCATTTTAACTTTAAATAAGACTTACTATACTTATTTAAATCAAAAAGCAAATTTCCCCCTGAGAATACAAGACAATCTGTTTCATAAATCCATTGCTTCACCTGTTTTTTTATTTTCTTATTCGGATGATATGGAATCAATATACGTATTTTTTTCTTTATTTTATTTTTCTTAGTTATCTTCCTTGAAAGAACACAAATATTTTCCAGTTCTTCTACAGGTTGTCCTAAATATGATAATGCTTTGATTTCATGGTTTTCCAAATATTGTTTGTGTATTTCTTCAGCAATCAAACGATCACCAATGTTCAAACTATCAAAAAAACCAAATTGTAAAATTCTCACTTCATCACCTCTTGAATCAAATTTCTATACATTTTTTCTAAAGAAAAATTTTTAGCATGCTTACGATAATCTATTTGATTAATCAATTCCTTGTTCTGTAAAAAAAAATGGATTGATTTTATTAAATTATTTGTCAAATTTTTAAAATCAGTTGATACTTGGAGATGTTTATTCCCATAAAAATACTCTTTTAAAGCTCCTGAATCAGTGCTAATCACTGGTGTCCCACAAGCTTGAGCTTCAATATTTACCAAACAAAAAGATTCTTGAACAATAGAGGGAATCACACAAATATCTGCAAGCTGGTAATAAATCGGCATTTGTTCCTGTGATACTTGACCAATCACTTTAACATTTATACCAGCTTGAGATATTTTTTTCAGTAGCTGTTTGTTACTCGACATACCCACTACCAATAACATTATCTTTTTGTTATCTATTTTTTGAATCGCATCTATTAAGTAGGTGATTCCTTTAGAACGATCTACCCTTCCAGAAAACAATATGACTGATAGATTTTCACCAATTCCTAACTGTGATCTTAATAAGATTTTCTTTCTACTCGTTACAGGAAGAAATTTATCCATATCAATACCATTTTCAATAATAACTGAGGAAAAGTTATCTGTTTCATCAACAATCTCCTGAACTTTTTGATTAATAAAGGAACTCACGGAAATAACTCGATCTATTGATTTTTTTATACTGTTTTTTCGATACGTATGCTTATTTAGATAATCGTTGTGCAAATAGAGTGACAATTTACCTGAGTAAAATTTTTTTATTTCTGGACAATAGATCCCATAATTTAACATAATGATTTCGTCAAAATGATATATTTTAGTCAGTTCATTTAGCTTTATTAATAAATTAGCCTTTATTTGTGTGTACTTTTGTTTATTTTTCATCAGACGATTTGTGCATCTGTAAAGGAAAACTCTACTTTTATAAAAAAGATTATCCTCTTCTCTATAGTAAAAAACACCAGCTTCTGGATTATCTGCTAAATCTAAACTATTAGAAAGAACATAAAATTCTATCATTGTCTTAGTTTGCTTACTGTATTCAATTAATTTCTGCGTGAGATACTCTATTGCTCCCCCTTGAGCTGCAGGAATTGGTTTGCTACTTCCAGAAACGAAAAGGATTTTTTTCTTTCTTTTTTCTTCTATAATTATCACCTCCTCCATAACCATAGTATTCATTTTTTTTTGTCTTATTTCTGTTATAGATAACACCAAGCAAATTTGCTCCTGAAGTATCTAATAATTTTTTGGCAGTTACAATCAATTGCTTATTAGATTTACTTTCACGAATAACTAATGCGCAACTGTCGACTAACGTAGATATTATTTGAGCATCTGCCACCTCAGTAATGGGAGGAACATCAATAATAACAAAATCATAAACTCTATTAATTTCTCTAAACAGCTCTTTTAAAGATGCACTAGATAAAATTTCTGCTGGATTTTCTGAAGAAATACCACTTGGTAAAACGTCAAGATTTTTGACATTTGTCTGATACTTATTTACTTCCAATGAATAATTTTCATTTAATATCCCACATAGTCCTGAAGCATATGGCACATTCAGTGCTTCAGTAACAGACTTTTTTCTCAAGTCGCCATCAACCAACAAGGTTTTATATCCAGCTAAAGCAAAAACAACTGCTAAATTTATACTCGTCGTTGTTTTTCCATCACCAGGACTGGCAGATGTAACCATTAAGGATTTAAGTCCTTCTTTTTCTATTTGTATCTGTATATTAGATCGAATACTTCGATACTGTTCAGAAGCGATAGATTCTGGATCAGATAAAGTAACAATATCTAACCCTAACTTTCTTCTAGCCATAATGCTTTATCTCCCTTCGTCTATCACATATAATTTATTTTTTCTACTCTGATTTGCTTTCATTTCTACCACAGTTCCTAAATTTATCAACCCTAGTTCTTCTTCAAAATTATCTTCTTTTTCTACGAATTGATTGGTTAATGCCCAAATAAATATAGCTGTTACTGAGAGTAACCATCCAATCATAGCAAACATCACTGTGTTCAATTTTATATTGGGTGAAATAGGTATAGATGAAGCACGAGCGGGAGAAATAATCGAAATAGAGTTTTCTTCTCCTAATAACTTACCAACTTTTGAAGATAGGGACTCTGCTATATTTCCAGAAATAATTTGTGAGATTCTGGGAGCTTCAGAAACAACAGAAATACTAAAAATTTGAGAATTATCTTCTTGAGAAACAGTTACCATTTGACTAATTTGATCAACACTTAAGTCAATATTTTGAGTTTCTTTTATTTTCTTTTGTACATCAGCTAAAATCGAATAACTTGTTGCCAAACTTTTATAAGTGTTGATCATCAGTAATTTATAATTGGCAGCATTTAGTGTATCGTCTGATTCCGATAACATATTAGTTTTTGCAACAAGTTGAGTTGTTCCCTTATAGGTCGGTGTAACAAAGTTCACATTGAATAGATATCCCCCAATAGCAAAAATAATTGTAGAAAATAAAATAATCCATAAATTTTGTTTTAATAATCGAAATGTTTTAATCAATTGATTAGAACTTTGCATTTAATTCTCCTTCACTGCAATACAATGCGATCATCTAGATCCAAATCTCCGGTAGGATCAAGAACCGTTATTGCAGTTTCTTTTATAAAAGATAGATTTCTCTGTAAGTGTTCATGTTGATTCATTACAAGCAACACATCAATTTCATGTAAAAAGTCCTTGAAATTTATAGATTGGTTCATTACTATTGATTTTTTGATCAATGGATCATAGAAGATAACTTGCTCTTTTTCAGAGGCTGTCATTGATTGGTAAAGTTGTAAAGTAGGACTTTCTCTCACATCATCGACATTGTCTTTATAGGTAAGACCATAGATTCCTAGACGTTTCCCTGTAAATTGTGTTTCCATCATTTCTCTTATATTCGTTAAAATTCTCTTTGGAACAGCATCATTGACTTCCCTAGCGGTTCGAATCAATTTTGCTTGTTCTGGATAATCTCCTACTAAAAACCAAGGATCCACTGGTATACAATGTCCACCCACTCCTGTTCCCGGATTTAAAATTTTAACGCGTGGATGTTTATTAGCAATCCCAATAACTGCATGTACATTTAATCCTTCACGATCACAAATCAATTTCAGTTCGTTGGCAAAAGCAATGTTGATATCTCTAAATGTATTTTCAACAACTTTTGAAAGTTCTGCTGTTTTTATATCCGTTAAGAGAATTTCTCCTTCACAAAAACTTTGATAAATTTCTTTTACTTTCTCTGCGGTTTCTTCGTCGTCTACCCCAATTGTACGAGAATTTAGTTTTAACTCCTTTAAAATATTTCCGGGAAGGATTCTTTCAGGAGCATGACAAAGTTGAACTTTCTTATCTTTAAAAATTGGCCGAACATAGCGATCAATTGTCCCAGGAGAAATCGTCGATTCAATAATTATTAATGCATCTTCAGAATGGTATTTTTTAATCATCGTTAATGCATTGATCAAGAAAGTTGGATCAATTTTTTTTGTTTCTGATTCAAATGGTGTTGGGACTGCCACTAAATAAATGTCTGATTTTTGATAATCCGTCGTAAACTGTATACCATTTGTGATGGCTAATTCATATTCTTCTTGAAGTCCAGGCTCATCAAATTTTTTTTCTTTATTTTGTAAAGCCATTACTAACTCTTGATTAATATCTGTGCCAATAATTTGGTACCCAGAATTTTGAAGCATCAATGCGGCGGGCAATCCTACATAGCCTAACCCAATAAAGTTAATTTTCTTTTTGTCTATTGTTAACATCCCCTTAAGTGTATTCTAGATAGAAATTATACTGTCAAAACATTAGCTAATATGTTCAACCTAAGGTTTTTTATAAAGAAAAGACTGAGTATTTCATCCTAAGTTATTTAATTGAATTACTATATATCCTTTAGCAGTATTAATTCTTCACAAGTAATTTATTCAACTATATGCTTACTTTAAAAAGTCTGTACAAAAACAAAAGAGATTGAGACAAACTTAAGTCTCAATCTCTTTCTTCACTAACTATTATTTAATTGATAGTTACTGTTTTTTGATCAAGTTTTTTCCCATAGGTATCATAAGCAATTACTTCGACTGTTTGTCCCTTTTGAATCGAAAGACTACCTACATAGTAAGAAAACACTCCATTTTTCACAGAATTCCCACTAACTACTCCTTGACTTGTGCCATCAATTACTAAGTCAATGGAAGAAACATCTCCGGTAAATGTCCCAGTAAACGTTGTGTTTCCAAGTGTAAATGGATTTGGTGTAACCGTTCCTACCGTAATTGTTGCAGTTACTTTTGTAGCTAATGAACTGCCGCCATCTTTATTAGTTGCTGTAATTTCATAGACATTACCAGCTTTAGCTTTACTTGATAATAGGATACTAAATGTACCATCTGCGTTAACTTCACCCTGGCCTACTTCTTTTCCGTTTAAAGTAATTGTGATTGTTTCTCCTAATTGAGCAGTCCCTGTGATTTTTCCAGCACCTTCTTTTACCGCATTCACAACCGGTTTTTCAGGCAGAGCTGCTAAGACAGTTACGTTTACTTCTGCACTTCTAATATCTCCTCTTTTTGCCATAACAACCAATTGTTTATCTTTCGATTGAGCTGGAATAGTAATTTCATACGTGCCGTCAGCTTTGACTACAGCTTGTCCAATAATATTTTTTGAAGAATCTTTTACATAGATTGTACTTCCTACGTCACCAGTACCTGTCACTATTGTATCTCCCTCATGTAGATCATTAACTGTTGGTGCAGCTAAACTATCAGAGACATTCACTGTTTTTTCGTCTAAACGTTTGCCATATTTGTCATAGCCTACCACTGTAACTTTTTGATTAGCTTTGATATTACTTCCAACGTAAAAACTAAATTTACCATCTTTAACGTTTTCACCAGTGGTTTTTCCTAATTCTACCCCGTCAACATACACTGCAACTGTAGTTACATCTCCTGTATATGTTCCTATGATAGATAACTCGCCGATAGTATAGTCATTTGGTGTAACTTGTCCAGAAGTAGCAACGACAGATTTACTTACGGCTTCTGATTTAACGTCATCTTCATTTAGAGCATAGACATTATACACGTCACCTACTTTTGCGCGATAAGTTCCCGTCAAAATCTCAAAAGTTCCATTATCCTTAACTGTACCACGGCCTACTTCTTTTCCTCCCACAGTAATTACGATGTTATTTCCAGGTTTACCTGTTCCTGTAACTTTTCCTGCCCCTGCTTTAATTGTGTCTACTGTTGGTTTCGTTGGTGCTTCTGCTTTTACCGTTACTTTGACTGTTTTTTCTTTGCCTGAGTCAGAAACAAAAGTCACACTGTAT
>KE351629.1 GCA_000415185.1 Enterococcus faecalis 13-SD-W-01 | reverse complement strand
TTAGGTTTAGCTAAGTGGCGAGTAGTTCACTATTTAAAAAGAATATGAGGGTGTAATTCTTTTTAAAATGATTCTTATAATTAAAAAATTCTAGAAACTCATAAAATATTTTTTTAAAGAGAACGATCCTTTGAAATGTCTCGTATAGTTTTTACTAAGTATGAAAAATGAGGAACAGAATTTTCTAAACTCAATTCCAAAAACCAGCAATAAGTGATATTCATTTCGATTTCCTTAATTATTTGTCTCATAAATTTAAAACAAATAAATATTGAAACAGTGTAATTTAAATTAGAAAAAAAGGCTCCAAGCTATGGCTCCATCGGATTTCACCGTATTTATCTTTTTCTAAAACACGAATACGATGAAGTTCATACATTGATCCACTTCTCGCAATAAAGGTCCTACGGAACTAAATTTTCAAGAGAAAAGCTATTTGTACGTGTCTCATATCTTACTTTGAGAGCATCTAGGATATCCGCCTCATTCATGCTCTTATTTTAACGGATAGAAAATATAAAGCACTAAAATCAGTTTTTGCCTACAGTATTAACAGATTACCCACTAAGAGGATCTGCTTTTATTTATTCGTTGAATGCAATATTTGCTTTAGGTAGAATATCTTTTAAAACTTAGATGGATGAATCCGTTTGCGACCGATCTTGTTATCTAAATATTAAATGTTTAACTTCCTGTTTGGCAATTACATTGTTGTCATGGTCGTATTTAAACATTTAAATTGAATAATTTTTAAACAAAATTTTGTCATAAGTATGAAATCGTGGAAAATATTGTTCTTCATTGTAGAAGAAAATCTCTTTTTGTATAAGTTTGGAAATAGAACGATACTTTTTATGGTTGATCGTTTGTTTATTTTATGTTATATAACTTTTTAAAAAAGTAAGTTAGAATTTTTTTCTTTAAAATAAAACTAAATTACACACATTATTTGACAAAAATAACTTAGTAGTATTAATATTGTTTTGTAATCGGTTACATAAAATTAGCTTGGAGAAGGAGTTATTATTATGAAAAAACGTGTTATGTTATTAACTAGTTTAGGGTTATTATGTGGCATAGGTTTAACTGCGTATCAAGTAAATGCAGATGAAACAACTTTATCAGCTAATACATCAGAAATATCACCGCGGGCTTTTAATGTTTACACTAGTGGAGAAATGGATGCAACTGGAGCAATCAACGGTTTGCAACTTCAAGGTAACAATACAGTGACAACAGGAGAAATTAACTTTTCTTATGATGGGGAATTCGTTCTAGGTGTGGCAGCTGGAGATGAAACAGATTTTGTTTTTAGCGTTCCAGATGAATTGGCGCCATTAGTTAATAGTGAAAATTTTAAAAAATATATTAACGGTGAATTCCATGTTAGCGGTTTAGCTATTCCAGTTGACTATACTTATGTACAAAATGATATTACGGTCGAAAATGATGGACACACGATACGTTTTAGAAATCCCAGAGCTTCTTACCTTCTTTATGCACATGTAGATGTAGATCTTACGATTAATCTAGGTCAAGCTGTTACTGACACTGGTATTCGAATTCCTGATGCTGAGAATAATACAACTTACGATTTTAATGGGGCAGTTATTGGGAGAGATGAAGTGATTGATTGGGACATTATTGGGGAAAATAATGCTGCTTTTAGCCTACCAACATATCAACTTGATCCAGGATGGGAATTGATTAATCAAATTCCAACAATCGAACCAGTGACAGATCAAGATACTGTTGTCAGCGGCCGAGGAGTACCTGGTGCTGCTATTCAAGTAAAAGTTGGGGATGTGGTAATTGGAGAAGGTGTCG
>KE351628.1 GCA_000415185.1 Enterococcus faecalis 13-SD-W-01 | reverse complement strand
AGCAACTGGCGGCATATCAAAAATCACTAAGTCATAGGATTGCTCCAATTCTGTAATTAGTTCTTCCATCCTACGCGAGTTGATCATTTCAGAAGGATTTGGTGGTTTCGGCCCACTCAATAAAATAGAGACATTTTCGATCCCGCTTTGATATATGTAATTTTCCGGCTGGTCTTGGCGATTTGCTAAAAGTGTGCTCAAGCCTTCTGCATTAGGTAATTTGAACGTTATGCCAACAGTCGGTTTACGCAAATCCGCATCTACAAGCAAGACCTTTTTTCCAGTGTCAGCAAAAACAACTGCTAGATTGGCTGCTGTAAAAGACTTGCCTTCACTTGGTCCAGAAGAAGTAATTACAAGAGATTTCAATTCTTTATCTACAGAACTGAAAGTGATATTCGAACGGATTGCTCTAAATTTTTCTGATACCGCTCCATTTTTGTCGGTTACTGTTACTAGCGGAACAGGTGCATTATTTTTACTTTTCTTACTTATCATTTTTTTCTCCTTAAACTTGCTCTTCCAATTGTCATTAGTAAAAAAGATTATTTTATCTCATAAAAACAGAGAACAGGACTCTTCACTCTTTATAACATTTTTTTTTTAAGTATTCGTGTCAATTTTTATTTTCTTTTGGAAAAAAATGGTCTCCAAAAATATTCAAAGAATCTTTTCCTTAAATACAGCTGTTCTTTCCGATTCTCTTTTGTTAATGTACAGTCTATACTTTAGTTGTTCAATGATTTCTGAATCGACAAAACTTGTCTTGAAAATATCGAGTAGGAGAAAAAAAGGTTTGTTAGGATATAAAAGAAAGGACGGGGAAAAGGATGCTGCACTATTTTAACCAGCTGATGGATTATATCGAAGACCATCTTTCTGAACAGATTTTACTAGAAGATGCTGCGAAAAAACTTGGTATCTCTGAATATCATCTAAAACGCACTTTTTCATTTCTGTCAGGTATGACCTTGCCGGAATATATTAAAAAACGTCGATTAGCTTGTGCGAATCAAGAATTAGTCAATGGAGCAACCGTGACAGATGTCGCCTTCAAATACGGCTACCAGACACTTGATGGGTTCTCCAGAGCGTTTCGCGACTGGACAGGTTACCTGCCTTCAGAAGCAGTCAAAGAAAAGAGACAGAAAACTTTTCCTAAACTATCCTTTTATATCGATGTTCGAGGAGGAAATTCAATGGAATTCAAAATTGAGAAAAAAGAAAAATTCAAGGTGGTTGGGGTCTCCAAACGTGTCCCACTCCAATTTGAAGGAAAAAACCAGCATATCATGGAACTTGCACAATCAATCACTGAAAAACAACGGGAACAAATGCACGATTTAGCCGATTTATATCCTTATGAAGTCTTAAATGTTTCTTATGATTTCGAGGGTGAAAGAATGCAAGAAAACGGAACTTTAAAACACATGATCGGCTTTGCTACGACCAAAGAAAATCCTTATGATGATCTTGTTCAGTTGGATATTGAACAACATACTTGGGCAGTCTTCCCAAATCAAGGACCGTTCCCGCAAACGTTGCAAGATACTTGGGCAAGAATCTTCTCAGAATGGCTGCCAGCCTCTTCTTATGAATTGGCGGAAGCACCCGAGATCTCTTTTACAAAATGGTCTGAAGGGCCTGAGAATGCCTACAGTGAGATTTGGATCGCTGTTAAAGAAAAGAATTAGCACCTATAAAAAAGCAGTCTCTGAAATAGAGGCTGCTTTTGTCTTTTTATTCGTTTTTAGGAATGAAATTCTCTAAAAATTCGTATTTTCCAGATTGATCTTTTGCGTAGAAATACCCAAAAATACTAAAAATAACAGCGCCAATACAATTAACGAAAAGATCTTTCATCGTGTCAAGAACACCTACATCCAAATAACCGCCTTGAACTACAAATTGTTTCAAATCACCTGCGTTGTCATGGTAATAGATGACTGTTTTTTGAATGTCTTCTATATGTTTGACTGTATTAGACTGTTCACCTGACAATAACACACTGTTTATTTGTTGAATGATAGCGTCTTTCTGCATATCTGTGCTGAACCACTGATCTGCTGTAAATTCTAAAAATTCCCACATCACACCAATCGTCATAGAAAAGGAAAAAGCAAGGATCGCAATAAATATCGGTGTCAGTTGAATCGAGACCACATTTCTGTTCAATAAAAATGCCAATGAGAAGCCGATTCCTGCCGATAAAAAACCATTTGTCAAATGAAGTAGTACATCCCAAAACGGCAAATGACCGTAAAAATCACTTAGTTCGCCTAAAATCGTAGAGCTGAACACAAAAGAAATGGCAATCCATTCCAATAAGTTCGGAATTTCGATTTGCAGCTTTTTCTCTATCAAGGCTGGCACTTCAAACAGAGCTAACGTCAATATTATCAAACCGACTGTGCCCCAGCGCCCTAAATAAAGCTCATTTATCAGCATTCCTACTGCAATCACGCGATAAATGGCGTACGTGCAAGCTGTCACACGCCCCGATGTCTTTGTTCCATGTATAAATCCATAAACTATTTTCTTTATCATACTACTCCACCTTCAAGCTGCTTTCTTTGATATATCACTTCCATTTTGCTAACAAAAGCAAAGATTTGTCCATCTTTTTGCTTCTTGTAAACCTTGCAGTTGTAGCCATTTGCTAATTCTTCGTATTTTCTGCTACTGGTATATCAGTTTGTCTTTTTTCTATCAGATTGTGATTTTAGTAGGAATTAGGCGTTATTTAAAATATATAAAATAACACCGTTATGCAGAGAGTTATGTTCTTTTTTGTTATTTGTAAATCCACTCCTTTTGTCTTCGTTTATATTTATACATTTTTATTAATATTTCTAAAAATCCACTATTGTCATTAACTTTTGGCTAAAAATGGTATTCTGCTATTGATTTACTGTTTAGACAATTAGTTTCTGCTTTTATTCTAACAAACTCCCACTAAAAGTGTTACTAAGACTAGAGAGCAGAAGAATCAATGATTTGTAAAGAAATCTAGGAACTAGTTTTTAAAACAAAAATCCTTTATTATCAAGGGATTGAGCGTTTCAATCGAGGGTGGAAGGTTTTTGTCTGTTTTATTTATGGGAAAAAGACAGACTTTTCCACAGTGGATATTTTTCAGAGTGGACTTTTTTTTGGGGGGGTTCAGGGTTTTCCACAGGAAGGATTTCGATTCTATTTTTTTGCTTTATCCACAAAAAAGCTGGATCGCTTCATATTTGAAGTGATCCAGCTTTTTATCGGCTATTTATTGTTCTTTGTAATGTGTTTCGATTGCTTTGTCAGGAATCAACCACGACAACAAGATGACAACATTGACGAGTAATACAGCAATCGGAGCAATCAGCCAGCCCAAGAGCAGTCCAATAATATTGAGACTGATTGAAATATATGATTTTTTATAGTTATTGAATAGATTTTTGGCTAATTGTTCTTTTGGATTTGCTGCTGCTAATTCTTTTGCCAAAACAAGATACGCGGCATTTGCCAACAGTACAACTAATCCATATGTTGCTTCTGGTGCCCAGCTGTTGATGTACTCACTGATCCAAGAAGTCACAAAAGGGAACAGCGACAGTGAAAATATAAGAAATCCATTTGCCCACAAAACACGCCCATTTATTTTTCGAACGACTTGGAACATATGATGATGATTATTCCAGTAAATCGCTAAACTAAAGAAGCTGATGATATAAATAAAAAACTTATGACCTAATTCTCCAAGTGCAAACCATGTATCTCCATTTGGTTCATGAAGTTCCAAGACCAAAATTGTCATAATGATAGCAATAACTGCGTCAGTAAAAGCTTCAAGCCTATTTTTTGTCATTTTTAATTCCTCCTCCGCCCTATATTATATGTGAGATACTAAAAAAGCAATGAATAAATTCGCTAAGGTCTGAAAACAAAATCAGTCTAAGGTTGGACGTAAAACTGTGCAAAAATTGATATACTTAGTATGTTCAAAAAACCAAGGAGGGTTTAACTCATGAGACAAAGAAGTATGTTATCCAATATATTATTACTAGTGCTTGTACTGATTGTCGGAGGCTTTTTCCTTAGCCTATTTGTCAGCGTATTGAGTGGTATTTTATGGTTTGCTATAAAAGTGCTTATCCCAATCGCTATCGTTGTCTGGCTTGTTCGCTTGATTACTGGACGTTCAAATAACAACCGACGTTATTACTAATAGATTCGCTGTTTTCTACGATAATCAAAAAATACACTATCTCCCCAATTTTGTATCCTTATTTTGATTTCGTAAATTCTTCAGACAGATATATAGAAAAACAAAAAAGAGACTGGTCGCCTGACCAGTCTCTTTTTTTATCCTAAGGCAACATCCAAGATCATCATGATAATAAATCCGCTCATTACCCCAAAAACAGCGAAATGCCGCTTGCTGGACAAGGTTTGTTGTGCTTCAGGAATCAATTCTTCCACAACAACGTAAATCATTGCTCCAGCTGCAAATGCCAATGCGTAAGGCAACAAAATAGACACTTTCGTTACTAGGATTGCCCCGATTACACCGGCGATTGGTTCCACGATACCTGATGCTTGTCCATACACAAATGCTTTTTTCCTTGATAAGCCTTCTTGACGCAATGGAATCGACACAGCCGCACCTTCTGGGAAATTCTGGATCCCAATACCTAAAGCCACAGAAATAGCGGCTAGGATTGCAGCAGTAGGGTTATCTGCGGTAGCTGCTGCACCAAATGCGACCCCGACTGCCAATCCTTCTGGTATGTTATGCAGCGTAATAGAAAAAACCAACAAGATCGTCCGTTTCAAATGCGAAGGCAGTCCTTCTTTTTCATGTTTCGGACCAAAGTGCATATGAGGCAATGTTTTATCTGCTATATATAAGAAAACGCCGCCTAGACCAAATCCAATACTTACGACTAGCCAAGCAATATCGCCATTTTCTTCTGCTTTTGCGATTGCCGGGTCTAATAAAGACCAGAAACTCGCAGCAATCATCACGCCTGAAGCGAAACCCAGCATCAAATTCAAGACTTCTTTTTTGATTTCTTTGAAAAAGAATACTAATGCTGCTCCTAACGCTGTCATGAAATATGTAAAAGCAGTACCTGTCAATGCTTGCTGCCACGGATCGAGCTGCAATAGCCAATCTGTCATTTTCCCCCTCCTCTCTCATTCAAGTACTACTCTAGCACATCCCTCAAAAGCAAGCTACTACTATATCCGATGCGCTTTGATTGGGGAAAATGAAAATTGGCGCTATAATTTTAGATACAATGAAACGGAGGGATTTTTTATGGTTAAAATCAATGCAGGTGTTGCAATGGTCAAAGTTCTTGAAAGTTGGGGAATCGATCATATTTACGGAATTCCCGGAGGCTCTTTTAATTCAACAATGGACGCGTTGTATCACGAAAAAGATTCAATCAAATATATTCAAGTACGTCATGAAGAAGTTGGGGCACTTGCTGCCGCTGCAGATGCGAAATTGACTGGAAAAATAGGGGCTGTTTTTGGCTCTGCCGGTCCTGGCGCTACTCATTTGATCAACGGCCTCTATGATGCTCAGATGGATCATGTTCCTGTACTTGCTTTATTAGGTCAAGTAGCTTCTACTTCAATGAACTACACGGCTTTCCAAGAAATGAATGAAAATCCCATGTATGCAGATGTCAGCGTATACAATCGAACGGTAATGACTCCTGAAAGCTTGCCTCACGTAGTAGACGAAGCAATCAAAGCGGCCTATGAAAACAAAGGTGTCGCAGTAGTCACGATTCCTGTCGATTATGGTTTTGCTGAAATCGAAGAAACAGACCTCACTAGTGCACATACTCACCAAGTCAACTATCCAACACCAAAAGATGAACCCTTGCGTGAAGCCTTACCGTACATCAAAAATGCCGTAAAACCAGTGTTATATATTGGTCAAGGAACACGAGGCGGCGCCGATACGATCACTGCTTTTTCAGAACATTTCTCTATACCGATCGTTGCTTCTGTTTTAGCAAAAGGTATTGTTCCTGACAGTTATGAAAACTTTATGGGCTTTGCCGGAAGAGTGGCAACTAAACCAGGAAATGAAGTCCTTGCTTCCGCCGATTTGATTGTATTTGTCGGCAGTGATTTCCCATTTGGCCGAACTTTCTTCAACCCAGATGCAAAATTTATCCAAATCGACATTGATGCTTCAAAATTTGGACGACGCCACCATACGGATGTAGCGATTTTAGGCGATGCGATCCAAGCTTTGCAACGTTTGATGGAACTGGCACCTATTCGTCCAGCAGATAATTGGCTGAAAGCAAACCAAGAAAATAACCGTAATTGGAAAAACTGGTTGAAAACCTTTGAGACTCGGGAAGACAAACCATTACGTCCAGAAGCAGTTTACAAAGAAATCAATCGAATCGCAGAAGACGATGCGATTTTTGTGACAGATGTCGGTAATACGACCATCCATTCAATTCGTCTTCTTGATTTGAACGGCAACCAAAAACATACGACTTCTGGCTGGTTTGCAACTATGGGAAATGGTATCCCAGGAGGTATCGCTGCCCAATTGAGCTATCCAGAACGACAAGTATTCACATTAAGCGGTGATGGCGGATTTGCTATGGTGATGCAAGATATCATTACTCAAGTAAAATATGAATTGCCAATCATCAATGTTGTATTTTCTAATGATTCTTTCGGATTCATCGAAGCAGAGCAAGAAGATACAGAACAGAAAAAATTTGGTGTCTTTATTGAAGAAGCTGATTTTGGGAAAGTCGGAGAAGCATTAGGTGCAGATGGTTTTACAGTAACTGACTATTCACAACTCGCTTATGCCTTCGACGCAGCGAAGAAAAGCAAACGACCAGTCGTGATTGACGTAAAAATCAAAAATGAACGTCCTATCCCTGTTGAAGAATTGGTATTGGATCCAGAAAAATTCTCAGAAGCAGAAATCCAAGCTTTTAAAGAGAGATATGAAGTTTCCAATCTTCCAGTCTTAAATGAAATTTATAAAGAATTAAATCAATAATATAAATGACTCTTGTCTTAAAAACAACGGCTTTTTTGCCTGAAATGTTGGATTAACGGCATTTCTGATGTTTTTTTAGGCAAGAGTTTTTTTCTTTTCAGTCGATTCTGCGTTTTTGTTACTTCCTTTTCGGCGTTCCACGTGAAACTTTCAAAAGTGTTTCTCCTGTTTCCTTGAAACTTTCCGTTATCCCCTTTATAATTCTATAAGACTTGTAGTCTAAATTTATTACTAAAAAGTGAGGAAAAGAATTGATTACTGTAAATGATGTAAGTTTGCATTTTTCAGACCGCAAACTATTCGACGATGTTAATATTAAATTCACCCCTGGAAATTGTTATGGCTTGATTGGTGCAAATGGCGCAGGTAAATCAACGTTCCTTAAAGTTTTATCCGGGGACATGCAGCCTTCAACAGGTACTGTGACATTAGGACCAGACGAACGAATGGCTGTTTTGAAACAAAATCATTTTGATTATGAGGAATATACTGTTTTAGAAACAGTTATTATGGGCCATAAACGCCTGTACGAAGTGATGAAAGAAAAAGACAGTATTTATATGAAAGAAGACTTTACTGACGAAGACGGTATCCGTGCGGCTGAATTAGAAGGCGAATTTGCTGAACTAAATGGTTGGGAAGCTGAACCAGAAGCTGCCGTGTTATTGCAAGGTCTAAATATCCCAGAAGAATTCCATGATCAATTGATGGGTGAACTGACAGCTGGTCAAAAAGTCAAAGTGCTTCTTGCGCAAGCTTTGTTTGGCAAACCAGATGTTCTTCTTTTAGATGAACCAACAAACGGATTGGATATCCAATCAATCAATTGGTTGGAAGAATTTTTGATCAACTTTGAGAACACTGTTATCGTGGTTTCCCATGACCGTCATTTCTTGAACAAAGTATGTACACACATGGCTGACCTTGACTTTGGTAAAATCAAACTTTATGTCGGAAACTATGATTTCTGGTTAGAATCAAGCCAATTAGCAACAAAACTCCAAGCACAATCTAACGCTAAAAAAGAAGAACAAATCAAAGAATTACAAGACTTTATCGCTCGATTCAGCGCAAATGCGTCTAAATCAAAACAAGCGACTTCTCGTAAAAAAATGCTGGAAAAAATCACTCTTGACGATATCCAGCCATCTTCTCGCCGTTACCCATTCGTTGGATTCAATCCTGAACGTGAGATCGGTAATGACTTGTTGCAAGTAGAAAATGTCAGTGTAACGATCGACGGCAAAAAAATCTTGGATGATATTTCATTCACCTTGAATAAAGATGACAAGGTTGCTTTTGTTGCAAATAACGATATTACAACCACTACTTTGTTCAAAGTCATCATGGGCGAAATCACACCAGACACAGGAACTGTACGCTGGGGTGTCACAACTAGCCAAGCTTACTTGCCAAAAGATACATCCAAAGAATTTGCGAATGATCTTCCAATTTTGGACTGGTTGCGACAATATGCTGGTAAAGAAGAAGATGACAATACGTTCTTACGCAGTTTCTTAGGAAGAATGCTCTTCTCTGGTGAAGAAGTCTTGAAACCAGTAAATGTCCTTTCTGGGGGCGAAAAAGTTCGTTGTATGTTATCAAAAATGATGCTTTCAAAAGCCAATGTTTTAGTTCTTGATGACCCAACAAACCACTTAGATCTAGAATCTATCACAGCGTTGAATGACGGTTTGATGGCCTTTACAGGCGCTTTGCTATTCGCTTCTCATGACCATCAATTCATCCAAACATTGGCAAATCGTATTATTGCTGTCTCAGACAAAGGTTTGGTTGACCGTGCAGAAACGACTTATGATGAGTTTTTGGAAAATAAAGATGTACAAGAACGCATCAATGTGTTATTTAATTAATAATTAAATAACAGCAGTCCTAAATACTCATATATAAGCAATCTAAAACAAAAGAAACACCGCAAAACATTGAAATTTTGCGGTGTTTTTTTTTGTTTTTCGAAAAGTTGTTTTCTAGCGGCTGATCCCCATAGAGAAAATCGCAATACAGCCGTACCCAGTGTGACTGGCGATCGTTGGACCGAGCGGCAGCAGTTTGATTCCTTTTGTCTGGATTTTTTCTTCCAGCAAGGCTTTGGCTTTTTCTGCACTCTCTAAATCACCGGCATAGGCAATATACAGCGTTTGATTTGCTGGAGAAACGATTGTATTGATTGTTTCATCAACGATTTTCTGAATCGATTTATTGCGTCCGCGTACTTTGTCGACATTTTGCAGTCTTCCTTCCGGGTCCACTGTGATGATTGGTTTAACACTTAGCAGACTACCAATTGCAGCAGTTGTTTTGGAGATTCTGCCGCCTCGTTCCAAATGCTTCAAATCATCGACAGTTACCCAAGAATGGACTTTCAAATAATTGTCTTGCAGCCAAGTCAAAACTTCTGTTAGTTCTTTTCCTTCTTTTTGCATACGAGCAGCTTCTAAAACCAGTACTCCCTGGCCGACACTGGCAGCTTTTGTATCAAAAATATAGACTTCTGGATCAGCGTATTCTTCTTTTAGTATTTCTACAGCTTGACGAGCACTTGAATATGAACCGCTTAGCGCGCTGGAAAATGCTACGTATAACACTGGGATTTTTTTTTCAACAAATGGTCGGAAAAATTCTAGATACTGGCCAACATTGATTTGAGAAGTTGTCGGCATAGCGCCATTTTTCAATTGTTCCATAAATTTTGCATAGTCAAATGCTTCTCCAAGATCATCGATGTATTCTTTTCCGTTCAAGTTGATTTTCATAGATAGAAATTCGACATTGGCGGCTTTCAGCATCTCATAAGGCAAATCGCATCCTGAATCTGTTACGATTTGATACATATTTTTCAACTCCTAACTCTCACTTTTGTACTTCATTATAACAAATATATCAATTATTCGGTTAAATATAAGTCATTACTATTGTTATTCTTTGTTTTATGGAGATACTGAATTATAGACACTTAAATAAAGAAGAAATACATAAAACAGAGAACCTATCAATTCCTTTCTTTAACGAAACTGATTTTCTTGTTTTACGTATTTCTTCCTATTGGTTTTCATTCATGCATTTAAATGCCTTAGATTTGCGCCCAAACGCTTTCTAAGATATTTGTTTGGTTTCGGTCAGGACCGACTGAGAACGTTGAGATACGCACGCCTACAAGCTCTGAGATACGACGTACATAGTTTCTAGCGTTTTCTGGCAGTTCAGCAAGTGTTTTACATTGTGTAATATCTTCTGACCAGCCTGGCAGTTCTTCATAAACAGGTTTGCATCGTTTCAATTCTTTCAAACTTGCTGGGTAATGATAGATCAATTCGCCATCTAGTTCGTAAGCTGTACAGATTTTTACTGTTTCAAGACCGCTCAATACGTCAATTGAGTTTAAAGATAGATTTGTGATTCCTGATACGCGTTTTGAATGGCGCATTACTACAGTGTCAAACCAGCCGACACGGCGAGGACGTCCTGTTGTTGTACCATATTCACGACCAACTTCACGGATTTGGTCACCAACTTCGTCTGTTAACTCAGTTGGGAATGGACCATCACCAACACGTGAAGTATACGCTTTGCAGACGCCTACGACTTTGTTGATTTTTGATGGGCCGACGCCGCTGCCGATTGTCACGCCGCCAGCAACTGGGTTAGAAGAAGTAACAAATGGATATGTTCCTTGGTCGATATCCAGCATAACACCTTGTGCGCCTTCAAATAGAACACGTCTGCCGGCATCCAGCGCATCATTCAAGATCACAGATGTATCTGTGACATATTTTTTGATTTGTTGACCGTATTCGTAATATTCTTCGAAGATTTCATCAAAGTCCATTGGTTCAGAATCGAACATTTTAACGAATTGGCGGTTCTTTTCTTCCAAATTGATTCTTAGGCGCTCTTCAAAGATTTCTTTGTCAAGCAAGTCAGCGATACGGATACCAACACGTGCAGCTTTGTCCATGTATGCTGGTCCGATCCCTTTGATCGTTGTACCGATTTTATTTTCGCCTTTTGAATCTTCTTGCAATTGGTCCAATTTGATATGGTAAGGCAAGATGACATGTGCACGATCTGAGATACGAAGATTGTCTGTTGTGACGTCTCTTTCATGCAGGTAAGCTAATTCTGTAACCAAAGATTTAGGGTTAACAACGACACCGTTACCGATTACGCTGATTTTGTCTTTATAAAAAATACCAGAAGGAATCAAATGCAATTTATATGTTACGCCATTGAATTTGATTGTATGTCCAGCATTATCGCCACCTTGATAACGTGCAATGACTTCCGCGTTCTCACTTAAGAAATCAGTGATTTTACCCTTTCCTTCATCGCCCCACTGTGTACCAACTACTACTACAGATGACATTCGAACACCTCGTTTTATAATATTTTATCCTGAACTATTGTACCAAGTTATGCCCCTTTATTCAACCAAAATTCGAATGTTAAAAATATTGACTTTATTAAAAAGAGCAAAACACGAACATTAAACCAGAATAATTAAAATTCTTCTCTTGGTGAAAGTGAAGAGAATTTGTTGTATTCTTTGATGAAAAGCAGTTCGACTGTTCCCCGGGCACCACTCCGGTTTTTTTCAATAATAACTTCGATTACGTTGTCGTTTTGCGGTTCTGGCGCATCGCCGTCTTCCCCGTTTTCTCTTTCATAGTAATCGTCTCGGTACAAGAATGCAACAATATCGGCGTCCTGCTCAATAGATCCTGATTCACGAATATCACTAAGGACAGGTCGTTTGTCTTGGCGTTGTTCCACACCACGAGAAAGCTGTGACAGCGCGATAACAGGGACTTTTAGTTCTTTCGCCAGCTTTTTCAGCTGACGCGAAATATCCGAAACTTCTTGTTGACGGTTTTCTTTACCATTTCCTTCAATCAATTGAAGATAATCGATCAAAATCAGACCAAGATTGCCTTTTTCCTGCGCTAATTTTCGGCATTTTGCCCGAATTTCAGAAATCTTGATTCCTGGTGTGTCATCAATGTAGATGTTTGCTTTGGACAAACTTCCCATCGCAACGATTAGATTGGACCATTCTTCTTCCGACAATTGACCAGTTCGCAAATGACTCGCTTCAATGGACCCTTCTGCACAAAGCATCCGGTTAACCAAAGATTCTGCCCCCATTTCTAAACTGAAAATAGCAACAGAACGATCTGTTTTTGTGCCGACATTTTGAGCAATATTCAGCGCAAAAGCCGTTTTCCCAACGGCTGGACGTGCAGCAAGGATAATCAGCTCTTCTGACTGCAATCCTGCAGTCATTTTGTCCAATGCTTGATAACCGGTTGGCAAACCAGTGATTTCTTCGTTATTTTGGGCAAGTTTATCAATTGTCTCGATCGTATTGTTCAATACTTCAGAAATAGATAAAAAGCCGCTTCGATTTCTTTTTTCTGAAACTTCTAAAATACTGCGTTCAGCATCATCTAAGATTGTTTGAACTTCTTCACCTTGTTCAAACCCTTTTGTAACGATACCAGTTGCTGTTTGGATCAATGTGCGCAGCAAAGACTTTTCTTCGACGATCTTTGAATAATAAACGATATTCGCAGCAGTCGGTACAGAAAGTGCCAAGTCAGACAAATAACTTAATCCGCCAGCATCTTCTAACAGGTTGCCTTGTTCTAGGCGATCTTTGACTGTGACGACATCGATTGCTTCATTTCGGTCGTTCAATTCGATCATCGTTTCAAAGATGATTTGATGACTGCGACGGTAAAAATCTTTTGGTTCTATATATTCCATGGCATCGATGATTGTTTCAGCGTCCAAAAATACCGAACCTAAAACCGCTTGTTCTGCTTCGATATTTTGGGGTGGAACACGATCCTGCCAGACTTCGTTCATACATATCGCTCCTTGTTTTCATTCGTTTCATTTTACAACAAATCAGCAGAGAATAAAAGCAGACTTGGACTCGAAAGAAGCTGAAGTTTATCAAACCATTCAGTGACTGATCTTGATAAACTCCAGCTTATGCGCTGTGCGGCTATTCATGTACAAAATCGTCCAATGAACAGCCTGCTTAAACTATTTTTTTAATGACTGATTTGTCTTTCTTATTCTTGAACGACATGTACTTTGATTTTTGCTGTTACTTCATGATGCAATTTGACAGGAACGCTTGTGTAACCCAATGAACGGATTGGATTGTTCAATTCGATTTTACGTTTGTCTAATTTGATCTTGTATTGTTTGTTCAAGCCTTCTGCAATTTGTTTTGAAGGAATTGAACCAAATAGACGGCTGTCTTCCCCAGCTTTTGCTTTCAATTCAACCACTGTGTCTTCTTGCTCAAGAAACTCTTTTAATTTTTTTGCTTGTTCTAGAATTTCTGCTTCTTGTTTTTCTTGGGCTTTTTTCTGACCTGCTAATTGGCTGATGCTTCCTTTAGTTGCTTCTTGCGCAAGGTTGTTTTTGATCAAAAAGTTTTGTGCGTAACCAGTTGGCACTTCTTTCACTTCACCTTTTTTTCCTTTACCTTTTACGTCTTGCAAAAAAATAACTTTCATAAAAATTACTCCTTTTCATACATTTGATTGAGGTTGTCGTTAATGACGCTAATCAATCGTTTCTGGGTCTCTTCGACCGTCGTATCTGACAGTTGAGTAGCGGCATTTGTAAAGTGCCCGCCGCCTTCTAATGATTCCATGATGATCTGGACATTGATCGTACCGCTGCTTCTTGCGCTGATCCCAATCAATCCATCTGTTCGTTTGGTGATTACGAATGCAGCATTGATCCCGATCATTGCGAGCAATGTGTCTGCTGTTTTTGCTGCAATCACGCTATTATATTCTTTTTCTTCTGAACCTGCAGCAACAATGATATCTTTAGTAACATATTCACTGTGAGCAATCAAATCACTGATTTCCAGATACGTCCCCAAATCTGAGCTCAATAGATATTGTACTAGGGAAGCATCAGCACCGCAAGTTCGTAAATAGCTTGCTACGTCAAATGTACGCGCTGAAGTCCGGACAGTGAAACTATTCGTATCTACAACCATCCCTGAAAGCAGGAGAGTCGCTTCAAAACGAGTGATTTTCTTGCTGCGGCTGCTTTGGTATTGAATCAATTCAGTCACTAGTTCCGACGCTGACGAAGCAGAGGACTCAATATATGTTAGCAACGGTTTGCTTGGGAATTCTTCCCCTCTGCGATGATGATCGATCAATACGATTTTATCAAATTGTTCATAAAGGTTTTGAGAAATCGAAAGTGATGGTTTATGATAATCCACCATTACCAGCAAATCATTGGCCTTTTTCTGTTCCATTGCCTGCTCAGGAGAAATGATCAGCTCTTCTAGTTCCGGTTGTTTATGGATTTCTTCCAAACATCGTTCAACGTCAGGAATGCTCTCTTTTTGATTGATAACAATATAAGCTTTCTTGTCATTAAAACGTGCCAAAGCTGCTACACCGACTGCGGATCCAAGTGCATCCATATCCGGGAAACGATGCCCCATGATATAAACATCCCCTGTTTCACCAAAGATGCGCTTCACAGCTGTACTCATCGCTCTTGAACGGACTCTGGTTCTTCGTACTGCACTGGCAGACTTTCCGCCGTAGTAGATTGGTTTGGCTCCTTCACTCACTTCTTTGACCACGACTTGATCGCCGCCGCGGACTAAAGCGATGTCCAGGTTGTTTTGTGCTTCGTCACCGATTTCTTCCAACGTTTTCTGCCCATACGCTACACCCATGCTCAGCGTAATCGGGAGATTTTGTCTTTCCGCTTCGTTTTTCATTCTGTCTAAAAGGTCGAATTTCTTTTCTTTCATTCTCTCCAAATCAGCCATTTGTGCAAAAAAGAAAAAGCGTTCTGCATTGATCCGTTTGTAGAAAATATGATATTCGGCCATCCAATCAGAAACCATAGTCGTAATAAAAGAGTTCAAATAAGAGACTTCTTTATCGTCCAGTTTATCGATTGCATCCGAATAATTATCGATCGACAAAATCCCAACAACTGGCTGCATATTCCGCTGATGAATCTTTAAGAGCTGGTTTTGCGTGACATCGACAAAATAAATAACTCCTTTTATGGTATCCAAATCGAATTGGAATGTCTTATCTGCTAAATAAACTTGGTTTTTATTTTTCTCTTTTGCATCAAAAAACACGTCCAGCATTTCTTCTTCAAATAATGAAGCCGCTGCCTGTATATCCATTGCAAAAGGATTGATCCAGTCGATTTTCTGCGAAGTTTTGTGGAAAGAGATAACTCCCACTGGCATGATTTCTGAAACATACGCTAGATTCGTTTCTGCGATTGCAGACGCGTGCTGGATCTTTTCACGTTCTTCTAAGACTTGTCCGTTTTGGATCTTCAGCCAAAAGCGCAAGAGTAATAAGTTCGTGACCAAGATAAATAAGGCGCTGAAATAACGAAATGGGAACAGTAAAACAATCAATGTCTCCAGCATGATGAAAAAGACGATCAGTAGAGGGCTGGGTCTCAGTTTTTGTTTTTCTTCTTCCATATTCTTCCTCCCGTACATGATTAGTTTAATTTTACCATAACTTTGGGCATACAACTAAAATTCATTTCTAAATAACGAAGAGGCGCCATGAAATATGTTTGCAGAAAATTTTCAATAACAATTATATATCTATTTTTTGAAAATACATCAGACGAAAAAACTGCAGACCGCCTTCACTCAAGGAAAGCTGTCTGCAGTTCTATTCTCAAAGATTAGTCTTCGCTAACGAAAGGAAGTAATCCCATGATACGTGCGCGCTTGATTGCAACTGTAAGTTTACGTTGGTTTTTAGCGCCTGTACCTGTTACACGACGAGGTAAAATTTTACCACGTTCTGAGATAAATCTTTTTAGCAATTCGATATCTTTATAATCGATGTATTCAATATGATTAGCAGCGATATAGTCTACTTTACGACGTTTACGTCCGCCTCTTCTTTGTTGTGCCATTCTATTTCCCTCCTATCAAATTCGTTTAGAATGGTAGATCATCATCTGAAATGTCGATCGTTGATCCTCCTGAACCAAATGGATCAGAATTATCGCGATCAAAATCAGGCATACCGTTGGATGATTGAGATGATTGATTAAAGTTGCTACCACCGCCAAAGTTAGCAGATGATTGTCCAGAATTTTGTTGATAGCCGCCAGTTTGTTGACGGTTCTCAGATGCTGTACGTGATTCCAATAATTGGAAGTTTTCAGCAACAATTTCTGTCACATATACTCTTTGACCCTGTTGATTATCATAAGAACGAGTTTGAATACGTCCGGTAACACCCAAAAGTGTCCCTTTACGAGCATAGTTTGCCAACGTTTCAGCAGATTTACGCCAAATTACACAGTTGATAAAGTCTGCCTCGCGGTCTCCATTCTGATTCGTAAAATTACGATTCACAGCTAAAGTGAATGTTGCAACAGCAGTTCCACTAGATGTATAACGCAAGTCTGGATCTTTGGTCAAACGTCCAACTAATACAACGTTATTAATCAAAATAGTCATCTCCTCTCATCGTTTTTGTTTCACGTGAAACAAACATTAAGCTTCTTCTTTAATAATCATGTGACGGATAATGTCATCATTGATTTTAGCAAGACGGTCAAACTCGTTGATTGCGCCTGCGCTTGATGGAGAAGATACTTTAACGATGTGATAGATACCTTCACGGTAACCGTTCATTTCATACGCTAGACGGCGTTTTTCCCAATCTTTAGATTCTAGAACTTCAGCTCCATTATCTTTCAAGATTGTATCGAAACGTTCGATTAAAGCAGTTTTCGCTTCTTCATCAATGTTTGGACGAATAATGTACATGATTTCATATTTCGTATTTTCCATTGATTTTTCACCTCCCTATGGACTTCAGGCTCTTAGTTTTCTAAGAGCAAGGATCGTGAGTATAGACTACCCACGATCCTTGATTATACATGACTTCAATTGAAAAAGCAATAAAACTCAGAAATAAATAATTTTAAGTTTTACTTATCTTCGGTTGTTTCTGGATTTTCTGTTTCGGCGCTTTCTGGTGCTTCTTCTGCTGCTTCTGGTTCAACGGTTGCCATTGTCACAACTTTTGTCTCATTTTCCATTTTCATCAAGCGAACACCTAATGTAGAACGGCCTGTTTGAGAAACAGTTGCCGCATTGAAACGGATGATGACGCCTTTGTCTGTGATCAACATGATATCTTCGTCGCCAGTTACAGTTGTCAAACCTGCCAATGGTCCATTTTTCTCAGTGATATTCGCAGTTTTGATCCCTTTACCGCCACGACCTTTTACAGGATACTCAGAAACTTTTGTTCGTTTTCCGTAACCTTTTTCTGTGATGACAAGAACTTCACGGTCTTCTTTCATCAAGGCTGCTCCAACGACGTAATCATTCTCTCTCAAGCGAATCCCGCGAACGCCAGATGCTGTACGTCCCATATCGCGAACGGCTTCTTCTTTGAACGTTGCAGAGTAGCCATCGTGAGTACCGATAATGATGTTTGATTGGCCATCTGTCATCAATACATTGACTAATTCATCTTCGTCTTTCAAACCAATAGCAATCAAACCGTTGCTTCGGATATTTGAGAAGGCTGTGACTGAGGTACGTTTCACTGTTCCTAAGCGAGTAGTGAAGAATAAATAATGTCCTTCTTCTGCTTGTCCAGATACAGAGATGATTGCTTGGATGTTTTCGCTTGAATCGATTCCTAGCAAGTTGATTACAGGGATTCCTTTAGCTGTGCGGCCGTATTCTGGGATCTCATATCCTTTTGCACGATAAACTTTGCCGTTATTCGTAAAGAACAGCAATGTATCATGAGTCGAACAAGAAACCAGATTTTTCACGAAGTCGTCGTCATGGACACCCATTCCTTGGACACCGCGGCCACCACGTCTTTGTGCACGGAATTCATTGTTTGCTACACGTTTGATGTAGCCGTTATTAGTCAATGTAATCACGATTTCTTCTTCTTCGATCAAATCTTCGTCTTCTAGACTTAAGACTTCACCGACAAGAAGTTCCGTGCGGCGTTTGTCGCCAAAACGTTGATTCAACTCAGCTAATTCTGTGCGGATGATTTCGGATACACGCTCTGGACGTGCCAAAATATCTGCTAAATCAGCAATCAGTTTTAATAATTCTTGGTATTCATTTTCGATTTTTTCTCGTTCCAAACCAGTCAAACGACGCAAACGCATATCTAAAATGGCTTGCGCTTGACGATCTGATAACTCGAAACGTTCGATCATTGTACTTTTTGCTTCATCATCGGATTTCGAACCGCGAATGATTGCAATAATCTCATCAATATGATCCAAAGCGATACGCAGACCTTCTAGGATATGTGCGCGTGCTTCTGCTTTGTCTTTTTCGAAAATCGTCCGGCGAGTGATAACTTCGCGTTGATGTTCCACATAATTTTCTAAAATTTGTTTTAAACTCAAGACTTTCGGCACGCCTTTTTCGATAGCCAGCATGTTGAAACCAAATGAGTTTTGCAAAGAAGTAAGTTTGTATAAGTTATTTAAAATAACAGATGCGCTTGCGTCGCGTCGAACATCGATCACGATCCGCATACCTTCTCTGGATGATTCATCGCGTAAATCAGTGATTCCTTCAATTCGTTTGTCACGATGAAGTTCTGAAATACGTTCGATCAATTTCGCTTTATTGACCATGTAAGGCAATTCCGTTACTAAGATCCGTTCTTTTCCGTTAGGCATCTCTGTGATTTCAACACGGGCACGGACAGTAATCGAACCTTTACCTGTCTCATAAGCTCTTCGGATCCCTGATTTACCCATAACTAAACCGCCAGTAGGGAAATCTGGTCCAGGCAAGACTTCCATCAATTCATGGGTCGTTACGTCAGGATTGTCCATCAAAAGATCAATCGCAGCCACAACTTCCGATAAATTATGCGGTGGGATATTTGTAGCCATACCTACCGCAATCCCTGTTGTTCCATTGACAAGAAGATTAGGGAAACGTGCTGGCAGTACTTGTGGCTCTCTTTCTGTATCATCGTAGTTGCTTTGGAAATCTACCGTGTTTTTGTTGATGTCGCGCAGCATCTCTGTGGCGATTTTGCTCATACGTGCTTCCGTATAACGCATCGCCGCAGCGCCGTCTCCATCGACCGATCCAAAGTTTCCGTGTCCGTCTACCAGCATGTAGCGGTAGCTGAACGGCTGTGCCATCCGGACCATTGATTCATAAATCGCGCTGTCGCCATGGGGATGGTATTTACCCATAACATCCCCGACGATTCTGGCTGATTTTTTATGTGGTTTATCTGGTGTGACTCCTAGTTCATTCATTCCGTACAAAATACGGCGGTGGACAGGTTTTAATCCATCCCGTACATCTGGCAAAGCACGAGCGACGATAACACTCATCGCGTAATCGATAAAGGAGTTTTTCATTTCACTGCTTAAATTGACATCATGGATATTTTCTCTGATTTCTTCACTCACGATTTTTCCTCCTTTTCGATTAAATATCTAAATTCTTAACATAGTGGGCATTTTCTTCAATGAATGCGCGTCTTGGCTCTACACGGTCACCCATCAGCATCTCAAAAATCTGATCTGCTTCGATTGCGTCATCCACACTGACTCTTGCCATCATACGTTTTTCTGGGTCCATAGTTGTTTCCCATAATTGATGGTCGTCCATTTCTCCAAGCCCTTTATAACGCTGAACAGTTGCTTTTGGTGAAGCAGGTAAAGAAGCAACAACTTCTTTCAATTCTTCTTCTGCGTTTTTACCAGGCTGTACATAAGTGATTTTCTTTCCTTGTTTCACTCCGTATAAAGGTGGTTGTGCGATATAAACATAACCAGCTTCAACGATTGGACGCATATAGCGATAGAACAATGTCAATAACAACGTACGGATATGTGCACCATCGACATCGGCATCGGTCATGATAACTAATTTGTGGTAACGCGCTTTTGATACATCGAAATCTTCGCCGAAACCTGTGCCCATCGCTGTAAACAAAGAACGGATCTCTTCGTTGGCAAGGATTTTGTCCATACTTGCTTTTTCAACATTCAAGATTTTTCCTCGAATTGGCAAAATAGCTTGGAATTGTCTGTCTCGACCTTGTTTTGCTGATCCGCCGGCTGAATCTCCTTCGACGATGAACAATTCGCATTTTTCTGGATCATTGCTTGAGCAGTCTGCCAATTTCCCTGGCAAGTTGCTGATTTCCAAAGCGCCTTTTCGACGTGTCACTTCGCGCGCGCGTTTTGCGGCTAGACGTGCTTTTGAAGCCAGCAGTCCTTTTTCAATGATTTGACGGCCGACGCTAGGATTTTCTAGTAAAAATTTCATGAAATGTTCACTGAACAGACGATCTGTTACTGTCCGCACTTCTGAATTTCCTAATTTTGTTTTTGTTTGCCCTTCAAACTGAGGATCGGGATGCTTGATAGAAATAACAGCTGTTAGTCCTTCACGTACATCTTCGCCTGTTAGATTGTCATCATTTTCTTTCATCAGCTTTTGTTTGCGCGCATAATCATTGATGACACGAGTCAACGCTGTTTTGAACCCTGATTCATGTGTTCCGCCTTCATACGTATGGATATTATTGGCAAAACTCATGATGTTTGAATGGTAGCCATCTGTATATTGCATTGCGACTTCAACAGTAATATCTTGTTGTTCGCCTTCTAAATAAACTGGTTCAGGGAAAATCACTGTTTTGTTTGCGTTCAAATATTCAACATAGCTTTTGATTCCGCCGTCATAATGATAAGTTTTCAGTACAGGTTCTTCTTCTCTGCGGTCTTCAATAGAGATTTGCAGTCCGCGGTTCAAAAATGCAAGCTCACGAATACGTGTCGCTAATTTATTGAAATCATAGACCACTGTTTCAGTAAAGATTTCTGGATCTGGGACAAAATGGACGGTCGTACCATGGCGATCGGTTGAATCGATAACTTTCAAATCATCCACGACAGCGCCTCTGCGGTATTCTTGATAATAAACTTTTCCGTCTTTATATACTTTTACGTCAAGAGAAGTTGACAACGCGTTTACAACAGATGAACCTACCCCGTGCAAACCGCCGGAAACTTTATATCCGCCTCCGCCAAATTTTCCTCCAGCATGCAAAATAGTGAAAACTGTTTCTACGGCTGGACGACCTGTTTTCGCTTGGATACCAACTGGGATTCCGCGTCCGTCATCGATGACTGTGATACTGTTGTCTTCTTCAATCACTACATGGATCGAATTTGCGAAACCAGCTAAAGCTTCATCAATCGAATTATCGACGATTTCCCAAACCAAATGATGCAGCCCTTCTGAACTTGTTGAACCTATATACATCCCTGGACGCTTACGAACAGCTTCGAGACCTTCCAGTACTTGGATCTGACTGGCATCGTACTCTTTCGCGCGTTCCACTAAACTTTTTTCTTCTTCTGTCATTCAGTTTCTTCTCCTTTTATTTTCCCTTGCTGAACATAAAACACTTCCGGTTCCACCGTCATTTTATTTTTTACATGTTCAAGTGTCGTTGTTGTTAAGAATGTTTGTACTTTTCCTTCGATGGTTTCCAACAGATGAAGCTGGCGGCTGTCATCTAGCTCACTCATCACGTCATCAAGCAGCAAAATCGGGTATTCATTTGTTTCCTCTTTAATCAAATCGATCTCTGCTAATTTCACACTTAATGCAGTCGTTCTCTGCTGTCCTTGTGACCCGTAAGTCTGGACGTTTTTTTCATTGATTAAAAACTGAAGATCGTCTCTGTGGGGTCCAATAGTGGTCGTCCCTCTGAACAAATCTTTTTGCTTGTTTTTTTTCAATAATTCTAGAAACGTTTCTTGTAATTGTTCTTGTGTTTGATCAGCTAAAGAACCGATTGAAGACAAATAGTCGATTTGCAGACTTTCTTTTTGATGTGTGATTTGACCATGCAATGCATTCGCCCAATATTCCAGACGTTGAACAAAACGATACCTAGCAGCGAGTACTTTGCTTCCGAATTCCGCTAATTGTTCAGATAAAACGTCTAAATACAGCTGATCGGACTGTTTCTTTTCGTTCAGCTGTTTCAAATATTGATTTCTCTGCTTTAAGATCCCTTGATATTGGACCAAGTCATAAAGATAGATTGGATTGACTTGTCCTAATTCCATGTCTAAAAATTTTCGGCGCAGCTGCGGACTTCCTTTTACGATCGAAAGGTCTTCTGGCGCAAATAAAATGACATTTAGCTGGCCTACGTAGCTGCTTAATTTTTTTTGTTCGATATGGTTGATTTTTGTTCTGCGTCCTTTTTTAGAAAGCAGGATCTCTAAGGGAATCTTTGAAGTACCTCGCGTGATCTCGCCTTGGATCAGTGCTTGATCCTTTCCCCAGCTGATCAGCTCCTGTTCGCTGGCTGTCCGGTGGCTTCTTGTCATAGCCAAAACATAGATACTTTCTAAAATGTTCGTCTTTCCTTGCGCATTTTCTCCTAAAAAAATGACCAGATTTTTAGAAAATTCCATGTTCAGCTCATGATAGTTCCGATAATCTTTCAGCTGGAGTTTATTCAGCCTCATTTGATTGATTTCCTTTTTTTACCATAAAAAAAGTTCCGACATCTGGAACTTCAACAATCATTCCGGGATAAAGTTTTCTACCGCGACGATTTTCTGGTTCTCCATCAACATAAACGGTATTTTCAGCTAAAAACCATTTTGCCTGGCCTCCGCTGCTGATGATCGTCGCTTCTTTCAGCATTTGACCGAGTGTCATGTAATCCGTTTCCAAAACGATTTGTTGTTTCAAAGCTCATCCCTCATTTTCAATTTTCAACATATGTATATTATACCTTTTTTTGCCCAAGAAAACAAATTCATACGTATATTTTTGGATATAAGACGATTTAAGCGAAAAAAGGTATTTTGAATAAAAAGAAACAGAAAGCCTTAAAAGTGATTTTATGGCTTTCTGTTTCAAGATTCTTTTTTCTATTTTTTTTCAGTTCATTTTTCAAAAAGTGTGAAAAATCCCAGATTAATTCGTGCGGACTGGTGTAATCAGCTGAATAAATTGAACGCCGTCTTCCGTTGGTTCCAGCGTAAATGGACGAATAGATGAGATAAATTTGATTTTGATGCTCATATCGCCAAATGCGCGTAATGCAGCTTTCATGTAATCAGGGTTGAATGAGATTTCTAATGGGTCGCCGCTGCTTGATTCATAAGACAAGCTTTCTTCTACTTTCCCGATTTCAGGAGAATTTCCATACAAAATAACGGAATCAGAAGAAATAGACAAACGTACAATGTTATTTCTGCCTTCATGGGATAGCAAAGAAGCACGTTCGATCGCTGCTAAGAAACTTGGAACAGAAAATTCGATTTCTGTATTGAAGCTTGAAGGAATCAAACGGTTTGTGTCAGGGTAATTCCCTTCCAATAATCGAGAATAGAAGAACATTGTCTCTGTTTTGAACAGCACTTGGTTTTCCATGATGCTGATTTCAA
This sequence comes from Enterococcus faecalis 13-SD-W-01, assembly GCA_000415185.1. Classification (GTDB taxonomy): domain Bacteria; phylum Bacillota; class Bacilli; order Lactobacillales; family Enterococcaceae; genus Enterococcus_B; species Enterococcus_B faecalis_A. The sequence goes on along the minus strand of KE351628.1, from coordinate 23,332 downwards.
CGATTTCTTCTTCATTTGTCAAAGAACGAGATAATTCTGTCAAACTTTTTCCTGGAATAACAATATCAAATTGATCTGCTGCTTGTTCAATTGGGATCACACGCTGGCTTAGACGATGTGAATCAGTAGCTACAGCCAACAAGGATTGATTAGACAAGATAAAGTGGACCCCTGTTAAAATCGGTCTGCTTTCGTGTTGAGAAACGGCAAAAACAGTTTCATTGATCAATTTTGTCAAAACATGGACAGGTAATTTGATTTGGTTTTGGCTCTCTACTACAGGCAAATGCGGATAATTATCGGCATCTAATCCATTTACAGTAAAGTTTGCTTTACCTGATGTGATTGCTACTTGTTTGTTTTCTAAAACTTCTAGTGTAAAAGTATCTTCTGGCAATTTACGGATGATTTCGCTGAAAAAACGCGCCTGTAAAACGATTGAACCAGTTGATTCGATCTGCATTTGGGCTTTTTCATTATCAGAAGACAAGAAAGTTTCAATAGAAATATCCGCATTGCTCCCAGTCAAGGTCAATCCTTCTGAAGATAAAGTGATTTTTACCCCAGTCAAAATAGGAATAGTCGTTTTACTTGAAATAGCGCGCTGAACAGTTTGCAACTCTTGCATAAAACTTGCTCGATTTAACGTAACTTTCATAATGAATCTCCTTTGGTAGTTATATTTATTATTAGTATATATAAATAATAAAAGTAATAGGTGCTGTTAATTCTGTGGAAAACTAAAAAAATCAAAGATTCTCAAAGAAAAAGCCTTGTGGATATCGTGTGGAAAACTTTTGGGAAAAATCCGGTACTATCCACAAGCTAATTTAAAAGAAAATTTTTGATCTCTGAAACTTCATTTTGCATACTTGCACTTGAATCCATCAATTGCTGGATCTTTTCATGCGCATGGATGACTGTTGTATGATCTTTGCCGCCAAATTCAGCACCGATCTTCGGTAATGAACTGTCTGTCAGCTCTCGAGCAAGGTACATTGCGATTTGTCGAGGAACAACGATGGATTTGACCCGTTTTTTCCCTTTTAGATCTTTCAATTGGATGTGATAATATTTCGCCACTTCTTCTTGGATCTGCAAAATCGACAATTGATTGTGCCCTTTTCCTGATTTCAATGTTTTTAGTGCATCAGCTGCCAAACTTGTTGTGATATCTGCACTATTCATTGTAGCGAATGCTTGAACACGCACCAACGCACCTTCAAGTTCACGGATATTCGAATCGATTTGTCCCGCGATATAACTTAGTGTGTCATCTGGGATCTCCAAACGTTCAGCTGCCGCTTTTTTTCGCAAAATCGCTGTACGTGTTTCAAGGTCTGGCGGTGTGATATCAACTGAAAGACCCCACGCAAAGCGCGAAACCAAACGTTCTTGGAGTTTAGGAATCTCATTTGGCAGACGATCACTTGTCAGAACGATTTGCTTTCCTTCGTTATAAAGTGCATTGAATGTATGGAAAAATTCTTCTTGGGTTGCTTCTTTTTCAGCAAAAAACTGAATGTCATCTACTAGCAGCAGATCAATATTTCGATATTCTTGTCGGAATTCTTCTGCTGTTTTGTTTTGGATAGAATTGATAAAGTCATTCGCAAATGTTTCGCTGCTGACATATTTTACTTTCGCATTTGGCTGGCTAAGCAGCATTTGATGGCCGATCGCGTGCATCAAATGGGTTTTACCAAGTCCGACACCACCATAAAAGAACAGCGGATTATAGATAGAACCAGGATCTTCCGCAACAACTAAAGCTGCAGCATGGGCCATTTGGTTGCCTTTCCCGATAACGAAAGTATCAAATGTATATTTAGGATTCAGCATCGCTTTTTTCTTTGGATCAGCAGTTGGTGCTTTTGGCGCTGCTTCTTCAATGATTTCTTGGTCAGCTTCATCGCCTGTAACGAAACGAGGAATAATCTCATCGCCGGTCAGCATGAAGCCTAGTTCAACGATTTTTGTTGAGAGATTTTTTTCCCAATATTCTTTATGGATCTTACTGGGTACCTCTAATACCAGCTGATTGTTTTTCAGCGAGCGAGGGACAGCTGTTTCGATCCAGGTATTGTAACTGGCAGGAGATAAATCCTTTTGATAACCAGTTTTTAGTTCGGTCCAGAGAGCATCGAGGGATACCATGAGGCCTCCTCCTTTTTAAAAAAGTAAATAGCTAGTACTAATTTATCATCTTTCTTCTAAGTTTTCCACAGAATTAAGATAAAAAAATAATTTTAATGAGATTATCCACATAAACGGGAAAAATAAAAATGGAAAATCAACAAGCAGGGAAAAATGTTTTCCACAAGCTTAATTCACAGGTGGAAAACTCCGGGTAAAAACTATTTTTTAACAAGTAACTGTTAATAACTTTCTCTTTTGTACCAATTGTTAAAGGGACTAATCCACAAGAAGAAAGTGTTCTGTGGATTTCGTTTTTTACACCCTCTTTATTTGTGTAAAACCCTTAGTAAAACTTTTGTGGAAAAAAGCCTGTGCATAACTCAATCCACAATGTATGCACGGGTGATTTTTCTTCGTGTGGATAACTTTGGCAACATTCTCTTTCTATTTTGTATTGACAAAACAAGCGACTTCTCGTTATAATGTCAAAGTATGTCTGTACTTAATAGGATATAGATAAGATTTTCGGAGGTGGAATAAGGATGAAAAGAACATACCAACCAAATAAACGTAAACGTCAAAAAGTTCACGGATTCCGTAAACGTATGAGTACTAAAAACGGTCGTCGTGTTTTAGCAAGCCGTCGTCGTAAAGGAAGAAAAGTTCTTTCTGCTTAAGCCACTGGGGTTACAGTGGTTTTTTTTTATGTCCTTTTTTATGGAAAGGATGAATTGAGTCAACCAAATATGGTATGATGGTTTTCGTAAGTGAGAGATAGAAAAGGAAAGAAAATAAATGAAAAAAGCGTATCGAGTGAAAAAAGAAAAAGAGTTCCAAACCGTTTTTCAAACCGGTGCTTCTTTTGCGAACCGCAAATTCGTCGTTTATAAACTCGCGAAAGAAAACCAGCCGCATTTCAGAGTTGGTCTGTCAGTGGGCAAAAAAGTCGGAAATGCAGTCTGCCGAAATGACGTCAAACGGAAAATACGTGCAGCGATTTATTCTATAAAAGAAGAAATCGATCCTGAATTGGATTTTATCGTTATTGCACGGCCAAGTACAAAAGAGTTAACTTATGCAGAGATTCGCTCAAATCTAATCCATGTCTTAAAACTTGCAAAAATAATCAATAGAGAGGAAAAGAGAGCGTGAAGAAATACAAACGTTTACTTTTGATGATGGGAGTCATCGGTTTGATCCTCGTACTATCAGGTTGCGGCACAGGAGAAGTGAGTGCGCAAAGTACAGGTGTGTGGGACCGATACATCGTTTATTATTTTGCTCAAGCAATCAAATTCTTATCATTTGGAAATGCTGGGATCGGGATCATCCTGTTTACCTTGGTCATCCGAATGATTTTACTTCCTTTGATGCATATCCAAACGAAAAGTATGCGGAAAACACAAGAGCTTCAACCGAAACTGAAAGCTCTGCAGCAGGAATATGCGTCAAAAGATCCAGATACACAAGCGAAATTAAGAGAAGAGCAGCAGCGTCTCTATGCAGAAAATGGCGTAAATCCATATGCCGGCTGTTTACCGCTTCTTGTTCAGATGCCGATCTTGATGGCGTTGTGGCAAGCAATTTCCCGCGTGCCTGAACTAAAACAAGGTCATTTCCTATGGTTGAACTTAGGTGAGGCAGATCCGACATTTATTTTACCTGTTTTGGCGGCTATCTTTACTTTTGCAAGTACGTACTTATCAAGTATGAGCCAATTGGAATCAAATCCATCAACAAAAATCATGAATTTTGCGATGCCTTTGATGATCTTGGTAATGGGTATCAACCTAGCCAGCGGTCTTTCACTATACTGGGTAATCTCAAATGCTTTCCAAGTAATGCAAACGTTGATGCTGAATAATCCGTTCAAGATCCGCAGAGAGCGTGAAGAAGAAGCACGTAAAATCAGAGAAAAAGAACGCGCATTGCAAAAAGCGATGAATACGAAGAAAAAACGCAAAAAATAAAGGAGGTAGTGCTAATGCCGATTTATGAAGCTGCCACAGTCGACGAAGCCATTCGTTACGGACTTGATGCTTTAGAACTGACCAAAGAAGATGTTACGATTGAGATCCTTGAAGAAGGAAAAAAAGGTTTTCTGGGAATGGGAAGAAAAAATGCCCGTGTTTCTATTGAACCCACATTGAGTGAAGTCATTTCGGAAACAGTAGAGGAGACAGTAGAAGATATTTTAGAAACTGAAACCCCTGAGATTGCTGATGAAACAGAAGAAGTGAAAGAAAAAGAATTAAGCGACCTAGATGATGAAGCAGCTTTAACGGAATTAGCAGCCTATCTGACCGAAATCACCAAACATTTGGATGCACCAGCGCTCGTAAAAATCGAAAGAGAAGGCTCACTGATCATTTTCCAGCTTGAGACACAAAAACAAGGGATTTTGATCGGCAAACATGGAAAAACATTGAATGCACTTCAATATCTCGCACAAGTGTTTATCCATCGTGTGGCAAAAAATAAACTTTCAGTTGTCGTAAACGTCGGCAACTACCGCGAGAAGCGCAAAGAAATCATCCAGCGTTTAGCTGAACGAACAGCGGAAAAAGTAAAACGCACAGGGCAGCCAGTGTTCTTGGAACCGATGCCTGCTTTTGAGCGGAAACAGATCCACGCGGCGTTAAGCAAAAACGAATATGTAAAAACACATTCTGAAGGAGACGAGCCTTATCGCTATCTCGTAGTGGAATCGGTCAAAAAATTTTACTGATCCTGCTACTTTTTAGAGAAATCTCGTTGACAAAGTTTTTTAAACAAAGTATATTTTACTAGAAATCATTCTTATCAGAGTATACGATGAAGTAGTCACTTACTTTGGTAAAAAAAGAGGTCGGAGCTTGCCAGCTCCGGCCTTTTTTGTTTGTTCATTTTTTCAAAATAGTTAGCATAGCGCACACTCTTTATCCAATATTTGTTTGGATAAACTGGATAACTGTGCCATAGGCGAAAACTTCCAAGATATAAGTGTCGCCTTTTTTGATTTGCTCATGTTCGAAATGACAGTTGATGACGGCATGTGCGCCATATTCAAATGCTTTTTCTTTCAGTTTGTAGCTGACGGTAGAAAATAGAGCATTTGTGTCCAAGCTGGGATCAAATAAATCTACCTCTAAACGATCAGCAGCAAAAATAATATCTCGAACAATATACTTTCGATTGACGTTCCCAGTCGATAAAACGATTTCATTTATGCGGTTATTTGTTCCGTCTCTTTCTGCGTGTTTTCCATGTCCTGTCATAGCATTCCTCCTAAAAGATTTTGATACCTGATTTAAGTGTACCTTTTTACGCAAAAAGAAGTAAAGAAAGAATTGCTGATCTTTTATTTCTTTTTTTCGAACAAATAGGTCTTTTACGACAAAAAATCCTCATAGAATAATGCTAGACTTTATTCAAATTAAACAGCGTAAGCGGAAAGGTTAAGAACATGACATTTTTGAATGAAAAAGATAGAGAAGAACGGATCGCCATGGTGAATAAAATGAGGGAAGATTACATAAAAGATCCAAAATATGCTGTTGAATTATATGATATTTATTTACAACATTTAAATTTAAAATCAAATGATATCCTCTCCAGATTTGGTTTTTCTGTAGATGCAATATTAGAATATTTAACTATTTACTCAAAAGCAGCAGAGATCCATCCAGAATTATTTGCAGGAAGAAATACAGAACAGATTCAAGAGTCGTTGCAGAAAAGCATCTGCAGTTCAGCATGTACAGAATTAGCCGGGGATTTTCTTTCTGAATTGATTCCAGATAATCCTGACAGTTTTCTGATTGTTCCAATAGGATTTAATTTTCCTTATAAAGATAATAAAGTTGGTTCACATGGTTGTACTGTTATCATAAGAAAAAAAGAGGCGAAATTTTTCGTTGAAACGATTGATAAAGCAGGAATAGGGCCAGATATGCATGAGAAAGAAGCACAATTAAAAGAATTTCCTCGTAATGGTTGGGAAAATGAGGATTCTGCAGAACTTTGTATCAACTATACTTATGAGATCCAAGACACGAGGGAAAATATCATAAAGTTAGCAAATGTACTCCGAATAGGCAGAATTCACTTTACAGCCGAAGAGATAAATCTTTTTGTGACAGATGATCCTGTAATGTATTATGCGCCGTTTAAGAAGTTAGACAGTTTTGCTGAAAAGAGCTATTACACCAAACACATTGCAAGAGCACAACATACACAGGGAAATTGTGAGATAAAAAACAGTAGTGCAGCGTTACAATATCTATTTGGAACACCTCATGAAACAGGTGTCATATTACCAGATGGGACAAAAGCTATCAAAATGAAATATAACGAAGTAACGAAAAAACAGTTGAATAGTACGATAGCGCAACTGATCAGCAATCATTTAGTAAAAGCTGGTTTTTCTCAACGTGTAAAAGAAAGTTTGGAAAATGAATACATTCAATACAAACAATTGAAAGAAACGCGTGCATCATTATCTTTGGAAGAAAAGATTGTGAGGAAAATAAAACAAGCTGAAAATTTACGTCAATATTATAGATATGTCATAGATAAAATGACTATTCCTAGAAGACCCGAAGTTTCTCTGCTCAATTATTCATACATTAAAAAAGACCAGCTTTCAGCAAATAAAAAAAAATACATAAAGGATTTAAAGCACCTATCACCGTCTGAAATCAGCGAAATCAAAAAAAGAAGCAAGGAACTAAATGAACGAAAGACAGTAAGAGATCAATTTCCAGGCAAAAAAAATATTTTTCTGTGAAAAAGCTGTTACCTAAAAATAACTGAGAAGAAAGGAGGAGCCCATATGAAATTCCTAACAAAAGAAGAAGCGGACAAATATATCCAAGAAGCAGATGGATTAAGATGATTGTCACACGGAATTTGTTTATGAATTCCAGACAGAAATCGAATTTATGGCTTTGTACCAGCAGTTGCTCGATGTTTGCCCAGAAGCTTTTTCGGATAGAAAACAAGAACTGATCAAAGATTCTTTGCAAAAGAGCATTTACGCTTCAATTAGGCCCAATTTATTTCCAAATTACATCACTGAATTAGAAAATAATAATCGTGACAGTTTCCTGGTTATACCTGTACTCCTAAAAAATATACCTGATTCAAGTGAATTGCATGGCGTTACATTGATTTTGATGAAAAAAGAAAATCAGCTTATTGTTTCTATTTTTGATAAGGCAGAAGAGAGACCAGGAAGGAATAAGAGCAGAATCACCAACTATGAAACGCAGAGCAGAACAACTTATCGTCATACAATCGAAGATACAGAAAAGAATAGGTTGGTAATCGCGAATATTCTGCACCTAGGTTTGGGTTATCCTAAAAAAGAAAATCAAGTCGTAGAAAATGCGTTGATGAAACATTCTTATTCTTTATACGCTGTTTTTAGGTCCTTAGCTCAAGAGGAGAGGCTGTGCGCCCATATAGGAAGGAGCCAAGCTGGTCAGGGTAATTGTTCAATTAATAACCTCAATAGTGCTCTAAAGTATGTATTAGGCAAAGTATATCCCGTAAAAGATCTGGTGGTAGATGGCGAAAACGCAGTAAAAACGAAATATAAAGATTTGACAACTGAAAAATATAACAGTGTCATCGTTCAAATCGCTATTAATCATTTAAGAAAGTTGAATAGCAGTACAAAGAGTATTGTCTTTCTGAAAGATGGGCATGTTGTTTATCAGTTATTAAAGAAAACGAGAGCTCAAAACGATAGTAAATATTATAAACTAAAAGAAAAACTTGAATTGTGTTTGTATCTGCGTAATCTAAATAAAGAATTTATCCATTTAATTCCTACTACATCAATTGAAGAGAAAGTAGTGCCAAGTAAGTTGAGCAGTATATATAAATTGACAAAAGATCAAATCGATTATATTCGAGAAGAAAGCGAGAAAGCATTAAAGAATAACGATCCGCTTATCCATAAACTCGCTACAAGAAAAATAGAGGAAGTTCACAAAAGAATTGTTGCAGAAAGCCAATCAAAGGATCGTTCAGTTAGGTGTTGAATGTTTTACAAGAATACAAGAAAGAAATACAGAAATACTTGCCTCATTGAATCAAATATGATAGTCTATGACAAGAATTTAATCAGGAACGAGCAGTCAAAGTGCGGAGTCCACCCATTAATTTTAAGGGGTGGAGTGGGCACTTTTTTTGTGCCTATAATCAGAAAAGGAGTGTAAAAATGGCTGAGATCACATTAGAATTTGACACGATTGCGGCAATTTCGACGCCACCAGGTGAAGGAGCAATCAGTATTGTTCGCTTGAGTGGGGATAAAGCAGTACAGATAGCCGATACGGTTTATCAAGCAGGGAAAAAGAGTTTAGCAGACGTACCGACACACACGATCCATTATGGACATCTTGTTGATCCTAAAAGTCAGCAAGTGATTGATGAAGTAATGGTGTCCGTTATGCGAGCACCTAAAACTTTTACACGCGAAGACGTAGTAGAAATCAACTGTCACGGCGGAATCGTCGTAGTCAATCAAATATTGCAGCTTCTTTTACGCGAAGGCGCACGCTTGGCAGAACCAGGAGAATTTACGAAACGCGCATTTTTAAACGGTCGTGTCGACCTTTCACAAGCGGAAGCTGTGATGGATCTGATCCGAGCAAAAACAGATAAAGCGATGAATTTGGCGTTGAATCAGTTAGACGGAAATCTGTCTTCATTAATTCGTTCATTGCGTCAAGAAATCTTAGAAACATTAGCACAAGTAGAAGTAAATATCGATTACCCTGAATATGACGATGTAGAGGAATTGACCACAAGACTTTTACTAGAAAAAGCACAAATGGTCCAACAACAGATTCGCGGTTTATTAGCGACATCTAAACAAGGGAAAATATTGCGTGAAGGATTAAGTACCGCAATTATTGGTCGGCCAAATGTCGGAAAATCAAGTTTATTGAACCATCTTCTTCGGGAAGACAAAGCAATCGTAACAGATATCGCTGGGACTACTCGCGATGTGATCGAAGAATATGTCAACGTAAGAGGCGTTCCTTTGAAACTGATCGACACAGCAGGCATCCGAGAAACAGAAGATCTTGTGGAGCAAATCGGTGTGGAACGCAGCCGCAAAGCTCTTGCAGAATCTGATTTGATTTTACTTCTTTTAAACCAAAGCGAAGAATTAAGTCAAGAAGACATTGCTTTGCTGGAAGCAACCAATGGACTAAAACGTATCATTTTATTGAATAAAACAGATTTGCCAAGCAAACTAGATCGTCAAATGCTTGATCAATATGTAAAAAATGAGCCCCTATTTGCGATCTCCGTCATGGAAAATGACGGAATCGACCAACTAGAAGCAGCAATTGCCGACCTGTTTTTCGGCGGCCAAACTGGAGAAAGAGATGCGACGTATGTTTCAAATACCCGACATATCGCCTTACTTGAAAATGCATCAATCGCATTAGACGAAGTCATCAACGGAATTGAAGCAGGAATGCCTGTCGATCTCGTTCAAATCGATATGACTCGCTGTTGGGATTATTTAGGCGAAGTGGTTGGCGACAGCGTACAAGATGAATTGATCACTCAATTATTCAGTCAATTTTGTCTAGGAAAATAACCAGGAAATACCTGATTTTAACGTAAAAATGAAAAGAAAATAACCAAGGAGGAACAAACATTGAATCACTATCAAGCAGAAGCGTATGACGTGATTGTTGTAGGCGCTGGTCATGCAGGATCAGAAGCCGCATTAGCCGCAGCGCGAATGGGCGCAAAAACATTGTTATTGACGATAAATCTAGACATGGTTGCTTTTATGCCATGTAATCCTTCTGTCGGCGGTCCGGCAAAAGGGGTCGTTGTAAGAGAAATCGATGCACTCGGCGGAGAAATGGGTAAAAATATCGACAAGACATACATCCAAATGCGTATGCTGAACACAGGAAAAGGTCCTGCCGTACGAGCTTTGAGAGCACAAGCAGATAAACATGCGTATGCCAATGAAATGAAACGTACGATCGAAAAAGAACCAAATTTGACGTTGCGCCAAGGAATCGTTGAAGAACTTGTCGTTGAAGATGGGATTTGCCAAGGTGTTGTTACTTCAACAGGTGCTAAATACCAAGCAAAAGCAGTAGTTATCACTGCCGGAACAGCACTTCGAGGGGAAATCATCATTGGTGAATTGAAATATTCATCAGGACCTAATAACTCTCAACCATCGATCGGCCTAGCAGATCATTTGAAAAGCTTAGGTTTTGAGATCGCACGTTTCAAAACAGGAACACCGCCGCGCGTGAAATCAAGTACGATCGATTATTCGGTGACAGAAGAGCAGCCCGGCGATAAAGAACCAAATCATTTTAGTTTCAGTACACCAGACAGCGCCTATAATTTAGACCAAGAATCTTGCTGGTTGACTTATACAAGTGAAGGCACGCATGAAATCATTCGTGAAAATCTGCATCGTGCGCCAATGTTTACTGGAATCGTCGAAGGAGTCGGTGCGCGTTACTGCCCTTCGATCGAAGATAAAATTGTCCGATTTGCAGACAAACCTCGTCACCAATTATTTTTAGAACCAGAAGGATTGAATACAGAAGAAGTATATGTTCAAGGATTATCGACTTCTTTACCAGAGGACGTTCAAACAGACATGCTTCATTCAATCGCTGGTTTAGAAAAAGCAGAAATGATGCGTACGGGCTACGCTATTGAATATGATGTGGTCGTTCCGCATCAACTACGCCCAACTTTAGAAACAAAAGTCATAGAGAACCTTTATACAGCTGGCCAAACAAACGGAACCAGCGGATATGAAGAAGCTGCAGGACAAGGACTGATTGCTGGAATCAATGCAGCGTTGAAGATCCAAGGAAAAGAACCATTTGTCATGAAAAGAAGTGATGGTTATATCGGTGTTATGATCGATGACCTTGTAACAAAAGGAACCAATGAACCTTACCGTCTTTTGACTTCAAGAGCAGAATATCGTCTGCTTCTTCGTCACGACAATGCAGACTTGCGTTTGACAGAATTTGGTCATCAAATCGGCTTAGTAGAAGAAGGCCAATACCAAGCATATTTAGCGAAAAAAGAAGCTGTAGAAACAGAAATCAAACGGTTGATGTCTATTCGTATCAAACCAAACGAAGATGTTCAAGCATTCTTGAAAGAAATCGGTGCTGCACCGCTAAAAGATGGTGTATTAGCGAGTGATTTCTTGCGTCGACCAGAAATTTCTTATCAAGATCTTTTGCGCTTTATTCCTGAAAACCAAGAACTGACAGCAAAAGAAATCGAGCAAGTAGAAATCCAACTCAAGTATGAAGGCTACATCAAAAAAGCCCTAGAAAAAGTTGAAAAACTGAAGCGCATGGAAGCAAAACGAATCCCTGAAAACATCGATTACAATGCTATCAATGGTTTGGCAACCGAAGCAAAACAAAAATTGCACAAAATCCAGCCAGAAACAATTGCCCAAGCAAGCCGGATCAGCGGTGTAAATCCAGCTGACCTAAGCATTTTGATGGTCTACATCGAACAAGGGAAGATTGCGAAAGTGCAGGCATAATACCAACATACCAACGTTTTTGAAACGACTCGAAAGGTTCCGTTTTTTATGCGGATTTTTCGAGTTGTTTTTTTCTATGCGGGCTTTTTTATGGAAAATAAAGAAACAATGGTTATACTAGATAGTGCTGCCGGAAAACAGAAAAAATATAGCGCTTATTGGATATTTTACTGACAAACTTTATGAGAAAGGAGTGCTAGATTGCTCAAAACTTATTTCCGCTTTAATAAAATACAGGATAACCCTTATCGAATCATGAATCTAATGCTTCTTATTTTTATTGTGTTATGGCTAGGGTACATAAATCATGATTTTTTGATTTCGAGCTTTTCTTCACTAGGAATTTTTACATTTTTTTATTATCAAAATATACCCATGAAATATTTATTGAAACGCATGTTTTTCATTGGATGCGGTCTTTTATTTGCCTTTGTACTAGGGATTTTATCAACCTATGTATTGTGGCTTGAACCTTTCGCTGTGGCAGCAGTCGCTTTTTCCAGCAGATTCGTTTTGAGATTGTTCCATATCTCAAAACCAGGCGGCTTGTTCTTTGCGATGCTTTCTGCTATGGGCACGAGTATGCAGCTGCCGCTCCATCAATTACCGATTGTTTCTCTTTTCTTTTTCATGGGGGTCGTTTTTTCACTGATTGCTGCAGTAATCACGAAACTACTGGATAAGCGCCCGGAGCAAGTAATCGAACCAACGACATTAAAAGAAAGATTTCATGAAGAACCTTTAGTGATCATCGACTCTGTTTTCTACAGTGCGGCTTTATTTCTTTCTGTATATGTCAGTCACGGGTTGAATTTGCATAATCCTTACTGGCTGACGCTTTCATGTGCATCGATCCTTCTAGCAGAGAATTTAGACGCAATGAAACATCGTCAAGTGCAATACTTGATTGGCTCGATGGGCGGCTTATGTGTATCCGCAGTATTATCATTCGTGCCGTTCACACAGCTGCAGACGATTTTTCTCATTACTTTTCTTTATGGTATTGCCCAATTCTTGGTTGCTAGAAATTACGCTGTTGCCAATATTTTTCTTAACCCGATGGCGCTGATGCTTTCGACACTTATTCGAGGCGCCTATTTGATTTCTTTGATTGAATACCGCTTTTTGGGAATCATCATCGGCAGTTTTATTGGATTAGGCGCTGCTTGGATAATGACTATTGGATTACAGCATTATTTAACTGTCGTACGAAAAAAATTAGAGTCAGAAGAATAACCTGACAATCACGCACCGTCTAAAATAGATTCTATTTTGGACGGTTTTGTCTTTGTAAAAGCAGGAAAATGGAACAGCTTTTTTACAACCCCTTATTTCTTTTTAAGTTTCCACACGAACCATTGCAACTCCTTCTATTTTGCGTTAAAGTAGGGAGAGAATCTGTGAAACATTGTCTGTTTCACAAATGAAAGGAATAGTCATGACTCCAGAAGAATTTCGAGAATTATTAGCGGAAAAACAAATCCATCTTTCAAATTATCAAATGGAACAATTTGATAACTATTATAAAATGCTGGTTGAGTGGAACGAAAAAATGAACCTGACAGCTATCACTGAGCGAAATGAAGTGTATTTGAAACACTTTTACGATTCTTTGACATTAGCATTTGAAGCGGATTTTACCGAAGCACGCACACTTTGCGACGTGGGTTCAGGAGCTGGTTTTCCAAGCATTCCTTTGAAAATCGCGTTTCCCGACCTTCAAATCACGATTGTAGATTCTTTGAACAAACGAATCACTTTTTTGAGCGAATTAACGAAAAAATTAAAGATAGAGGCAAATCTTTATCACGATCGGGCAGAAACATTTGGTCAAAATCCATCGTTCCGAGCAACGTTTGATTTTGTCACTGCACGTGCAGTCGCTCGGTTGAATGTTTTGTCTGAACTATGTTTGCCTTTAGTAAAAATGGACGGTTTTTTCTACGCGATGAAAGCAGCCAAAAGTGAAGAAGAAATTTCCGAAGCAAAACATGCGATTGCGATTCTTGGCGGAAAATTGATCAAGGAAAGTGCACTGACTTTGCCGAAAATCGAGGATCAGCGTCATATCATTGCCATCCAGAAAAAGAAACCAACACCTAAAAAATATCCAAGAAAACCAGGCATGCCCAACAAGCAGCCAATGTGAGGGAGGAAAACCATGGCACAAATTATTTCTGTCGCAAACCAAAAAGGCGGTGTTGGGAAAACAACAACCACCGTTAATCTAGGGGCTTGTCTTGCATCATTAGGCAAAAAAGTCCTTCTTGTCGACATCGACGCGCAAGGAAATGCTACCAGCGGAGTAGGTATCAGAAAACCTGACGTCGAAAAAGATATTTATGATGTCCTGGTAAATGAGACACCAGTAACTGAAGCAACGCTGATCACAGAGCATGAAAATCTAAGCATCGTTCCAGCAACATTACAGCTGGCTGGTGCAGAGATCGAGTTGACTTCGATGATGGCACGAGAATCACGATTGAAAGGTGCATTATCTGAAGTGAAAGATATGTATGATTATATTTTGATCGATTGCCCGCCTTCTTTAGGCCATCTAACTATCAATTCTTTTACAGCCAGTGATTCGATCTTGATTCCTGTCCAGTGCGAATATTATGCATTGGAAGGTTTGAGCCAATTGCTGAACACTGTTCGTTTAGTCCAAAAGCACTTCAATCCAGAACTAGAGATCGAAGGTGTTTTATTGACGATGTACGATGCAAGAACCAACCTTGGAACGGAAGTCGTGGAAGAAGTTCGTCGTTATTTCCGTGAAAAAGTATATGATACGATCATTCCAAGAAATATCCGTCTTTCTGAAGCACCAAGTCATGGGAAGCCGATTATCGATTATGATCCACGTTCAAGAGGTGCAGAAGTCTATCAAGCATTAGCAAAGGAAGTGGTAGATCGTGGGTAAAAATAAAGGTTTAGGACGAGGAATCAATGCATTGTTCCAAGATTTAGAGAATTTGGAAACTGTTGATGTCCAAAATGAAGCTGTTTTGCAACTCCCGTTAAATGAACTGCGCCCGAATCCATATCAGCCGCGAAAAACTTTTGAAGAAATCTCTTTGCAGGAATTGGCCAATTCGATTGAACAATCAGGTGTTTTTCAGCCAATCATCGTTCGAAAATCTTCTGTCAAAGGATACGAGATCATCGCAGGAGAGCGTCGTTTCAGAGCATCAAAATTAGCAGAAAAAGAAACGATTCCGGCAATCATTCGTGAGTTTGATGAAGAAGCAATGATGCAAGTCGCGGTTTTGGAGAATTTGCAGCGGGAAGATTTGAATCCTTTAGAAGAAGCCGAAGCATATGAAATGCTGATGAAGAATTTGAAATTGACACAAGCAGAAGTCGCAAAACGTTTAGGCAAAAGCCGCCCATATATTGCGAACTACCTTCGTCTGCTGTCATTACCAGATCTTGTAAAAGAAATGGTCCAAGATCAGCGTTTATCAATGGGTCAAGCACGAACACTTTTAGGCCTGAAAAACAAAGACATGATTTTGAAATTAGCAAATCGTGCGGTATCCGAAAACTTGACCGTCCGTCAGTTGGAACAAATCGTTTCAGAATTGAATAAAAATGATGGTAAAAACAAGAAAAAAATACCGCGTTTAGTTAAAGAAAAACCGTATTACATCAGAGAAAGCGAAGATCGTCTGATGGATAAATTTGGAACAAGTGTGGCTATCCAAGAAAAAGACGGCAAAGGAAAAATCGAAATCGAATATCTTTCGCAATCAGATTTGACAAGGATTTTGGATATCCTTAATATACAATTTGATGAAGAGTAAAGGAGGGATTTTATGTATGATCTAGGCGATATCATCGAAATGAAAAAACCTCATGCTTGTCAGGCAAACCGTTGGGAAATCATCCGAATGGGTGCCGATATCAAAATAAAATGTACGAACTGCGGACACATCGTTATGATGACACGACGCGACTTTGAAAAAAGATTAAAAAAAGTTCTTGAAAAAAAAGCAGAGAAAGAGTGAACAATTTATGGCATTAACAGCAGGAATCGTAGGTTTACCTAACGTAGGAAAATCTACTTTATTCAATGCAATCACAAAAGCTGGTGCAGAAGCAGCAAACTATCCTTTTGCGACAATCGATCCAAACGTAGGAATGGTAGAAGTACCAGACTGGCGTTTACAACGTTTGACAGAACTTGTCAATCCAAAGAAAACTGTCCCAACAACATTTGAATTTACAGATATTGCCGGTATCGTAAAAGGCGCCAGCAAAGGTGAAGGTTTAGGAAACCAATTTTTAAGTCACATTCGCCAAGTAGATGCGATCTGTCACGTGGTTCGTTGTTTCGATGACGACAACATCACTCACGTAGAAGGAAGAGTAGATCCATTAGCAGATATCGATACAATCAATCTTGAACTTGTTTTAGCAGATTTAGAGTCTGTTACTAAACGTTATACAAGAGTCGCTAAAATTGCTAAAACAAAAGACAAAGATGCAGTTGCGGAATTGGCTGTTTTAGACAAAATCAAACCAGTTCTAGAAGATGGACGTTCTGCAAGATCTATTGAATTTACAGACGAAGAACAAAAAATCGTTCGAAGCTTGTTCTTATTGACAACGAAACCAATCCTATACGTAGCAAATGTGGCAGAAGATGAAGTCGCAGATGCTGAAAGCAACCGCTATGTTCAAGAAGTACGCAATTTTGCTGCGGAAGAAAATGCGGAAGTAATCGTGGTCAGCGCTCGCGCAGAAGAAGAAATCGCTGAATTGGAAGACGAAGACAAAGCAGAATTCTTAGAAGCTTTAGGTATCGAAGAATCTGGTTTAGATCAATTGATTCGAGCAGCTTATGATCTGCTTGGTCTAGCAACTTACTTTACAGCAGGCGAACAAGAAGTACGTGCATGGACATTCCGCAAAGGGATCAAAGCACCGCAAGCAGCAGGAATCATCCATACTGACTTTGAACGTGGATTTATCCGAGCAGAAACAGTCTCATTCGAAGATTTAGATAAATATGGAAGCATGCATGCCGCAAAAGAAGCAGGACGCGTTCGACTTGAAGGAAAAGATTACGTAGTACAAGATGGAGACGTTATGCTGTTCCGCTTTAATGTATAAGAAAGTAATGGATATTTAACTTGTATATGTTAAAATAGCTTTTGTGAAAACCGTTGTAGGGAACAACGGCGAAGGAGGAAAAGTTGATAATGGAGCCAGAGCAACTACGCGAAATCGTTAAAGAAAACGATAAGTTGGAAACAGAGTTAACAAAGAGAAACCAGCAGTACATCTTTGACCTGAAAAAATCACTTACTGCTGCGAATCTGACAGAAGAAGAAAAAGTGAAGGCATTACATGATATTCTGCCTACACTAGTCAAAGAACAAAAAGGCGGGAAAACAGCCCGTCAATTATTCGGAACAGTTTCTGAACGAACAGAAGCAATCATTGCTAAACCCGTGAAACCTGCACAATCTTCAACATCTCCTGTGTTGATGTGGTTAGACAATACATTGTTGCTGTTAGGTTTATTGAGCCTGATGATCGCAATCGTCGGTATGTTTTCACGTGAAACAACACCAGCATACGGAATCACGACATTGCTGTTAGGATCAATCGTCGGCGGCTGGGTATTTTACATGATGTACAAATATATCTACCAATATGAACATCCTAGTGCAGATAAAAGCAAAAAACCTGGCATGATGAAAACACTTCTGATCTTAGTGGGCTCCACGCTGGTATGGGTGCTTGCTTTTTCAGCAACAACCTTGCTTCCGCCAGCTATCAATCCGTTATTACAGCCGATCTTCGTTATTATCATCGGAGCTGCTGCTTTAGCACTTCGTTATTACTTGAAGAAAAAATACGGCGTTATAGGCAGTCTATCTGTCCCAAGAAGATAAAAAAGCAGTTAAGAAGTCTGGAACATCTTTTGAATGAAAGAAATGTTCCAGGCTTTTTTTAAACAAAACTGGCGAATCGTCAGCCAGCTATTGACTTGAATTGAAGAATCTGTTATTTTCATAGATAAAATTAAATTAGAGGAGTGGTACTAAAAATGTCCAACTGGGAAACAAAGTTCACGAAAAAAGGCTATACTTTCGACGATGTCTTATTGATACCGGCAGAAAGTCACGTGTTACCAAACGAAGTGGATATGAGCGTACAATTGGCAAAAAACATTAAGTTGAACATTCCGATCATCAGTGCAAGTATGGATACTGTTACTGACAGCAAAATGGCGATCGCAATGGCTCGTCAAGGCGGATTAGGCGTCGTTCACAAAAACATGACAATCGCACAACAAGCAGAAGAAGTACGAAAAGTAAAACGTTCAGAAAGCGGCGTTATTATTGATCCATTCTTCTTAACACCACAACATTTAGTTGCCGATGCAGAAGAATTGATGAGCAAATACCGCATCAGTGGTGTACCAATCGTCGAAACATTGGAAAACCGCAAGCTAGTGGGAATCATCACGAACCGAGATATGCGTTTTGTGACAGACTACCATATGCCGATCGTTGATGTGATGACAAAAGAAAACTTAGTGACAGCCCCAGAAGGAACTTCTCTAAAAGATGCAGAAAAAATCCTGCAAAAACACAAAATCGAAAAATTACCAATCGTTGACCAAGACGGCCGTTTGAGCGGTTTGATCACTATCAAAGATATTGAAAAAGTGATTGAATTCCCGAACGCAGCAAAAGATCAGCATGGACGTTTGCTTGTTGCCGCAGCTGTTGGTGTTACAAGCGATACCTTTGAACGTGCAGAAGAATTGATTGCAGCTGGCGTGGATGCGATCGTTATTGATACAGCTCATGGTCACAGTGCAGGTGTTATCCGTAAAATCCGCGAAATCCGCGATACATTCAAAGAAGCAACATTGATTGCCGGAAACGTAGCAACTGCAGAAGCAACTAAAGCATTGTATGATGCAGGCGTAGACGTTGTAAAAGTAGGGATCGGACCAGGATCGATCTGTACAACACGTGTTGTTGCTGGGGTAGGTGTACCTCAATTAACAGCAATCTATGATGCAGCATCTGTTGCTAGACAATATGGAAAAGCAATCATTGCAGACGGCGGGATCAAGTATTCTGGCGATATCGTCAAAGCACTTGCAGCTGGCGGCCATGCAGTAATGCTTGGAAGTATGCTAGCTGGTACAGACGAGTCTCCAGGTGAATTCGAGATCTTCCAAGGACGCCGCTTTAAAACATATCGCGGAATGGGTTCATTGGGCGCAATGGAAAAAGGTTCAAGTGATCGTTACTTCCAAGGCGGCGTCAATGAAGCAAACAAATTGGTTCCAGAAGGTATTGAAGGACGTGTTGCTTACAAAGGCAGCGTTTCTGATATCATCTTCCAAATGATCGGCGGTTTGAAATCCGGAATGGGTTATGTTGGTGCAGCTAACTTGAAGAGCCTAAGAGATGATGCACAATTTATCCAAATGAGCGGCAGCGGATTAAAAGAATCTCACCCTCATGATGTACAAATCACAAAAGAAGCACCAAACTATTCTGTTGAATCTTAAAAACCATAAAAAAGCGGACAAGCTATCCAATAGCTCGTCCGCTTTTTCTATAGTGATTATTTGATTACTTTTAAATTGCCCATGTAAGGAACAAGAGCTTCTGGTACAGTAACAGAACCATCTTCGTTTTGGTAATTTTCCAAAATCGCAGCAACTGTTCGGCCGACTGCCAAACCAGAACCATTCAATGTGTGCGCATAGTTGATTTTGCCTTCTGCATCACGGTAACGGATCATTGCGCGGCGTGCTTGGAAATCTTCACAGTTTGAGCAAGAGCTGATTTCGCGGTAAGCGTCTTGTGCTGGGATCCAAACTTCCAAATCGTATGTTTTTGCAGCAGAGAAGCCCATATCACCTGTTGATAAAGCCATCACACGATATGGCAGGTTCAGTTTCTTCAAGATTTCTTCCGCATCGTTTGTCATTTTTTCTAGTTCTTCATAAGAATGATCAGCATCAGAAAACTTGACCATTTCTACTTTATTGAATTGGTGAAGACGGATCAATCCACGAGTATCTCTGCCGGCACTTCCAGCTTCTGAACGAAATGCAGGGCTAAGGGCTGTGAAGTAGATAGGAAGATCTTTTCCATCTAAAATCTCGTCATTGTAATAGTTTGTCAATGGTACTTCCGCAGTTGGGATAAGAGTCAAATCTGTATCTTCTAATTGGAAGACATCTTCTTTGAACTTAGGAAACTGACCAGTACCAAACATTGCGCGGCTGTTCACCAAATAAGGAGTGATCATTTCTGTATATCCATGTTCATAGACATGCTGATCCAACATGAAGTTGTATACAGCTCTTTCTAAGCGAGCACCCAAACCTTTGTAATAAACAAAACGGCTGCCAGAAACTTTTGCGCCGCGTTCAAAATCAAGGATACCAAGATTTTCAGCTACTTCCCAATGAGGTTTTGGCTCAAAAGCGAATTGGCGAGGGGTACTCCATTTGCGAACTTCAACATTGTCGTCTTCATCTTGGCCTACAGGCACAGAATCATCTGGCAAGTTTGGCAAAGTTGTAGCGATTTCTTGGATTTTTTCATCGATTTCACTGATTTCAGTATCAAGCGCTTTGATTTTGCCGCCGACTTCTTTCATTTCTTCGATTTTCTCGCTGGCATCTTCTTTGTTGCGTTTCAGCAAGGCGATTTCTCCAGAAACATCATTACGGTATTTTTTTAAATCTTCACTTTGGACTAAAAGTTTTCTGCGGTTTTCATCCAGCGTCAAAAACTCAGTCAATTTCTCTTTTTTTACGCCGCGAGTCAGCAATTTCTTTTCAACAGTTTCAAAATCTTGACGGATCATTTTTACATCTAACATATCATTTCCTCCTCCTTAAAATAAAAAAGACTATTTCTCCCAAAAAAATCTTGGGACGAAATAGTCATTAAATCGCGGTACCACCCAAGTTCAGCGTTAAGCTGCCCTTGTCAACGAAATAACGGTTGTCAGCCGGTCTTTCTTATTTCGAAAGACACACATTACAAGAACTGGAATTCCAAATCATTTCCTGCTGATTTTCAGCGGCCATCAGCTCTCTAAGAGGAAACAAATTGTACTAAGGTTCAGTGTGTTGGTCTCATTTAGATAAACATAGAATATCTAAATTTCTAGATTTCGTCAATACTATTTGTCTGGACCGGTGCTTTTTTGTTGCGTTTCAATGGTAAATGCATAATGAAGGATGTCCAGTCCTTGGTCGACTTCGCATAGATATAGCCGCCATGAAGAGCCACGATACTTTGTGCAATGGCTAATCCAAGGCCTGTTCCGCCAGTTTCTTGGGATCTTGATTCTTCTACACGATAGAAGCGGTCGAAGAGATTATCGATTGCTTCTTTGGGAATCATTGTTCCGTTGTTTTTCACAGTGACGACAGCTTCTGTACCGATTTTTTCTACATTGATCACGATTTTATCGGCACCTTTTCCGTATTTCAGTGCATTTGTCAGCAGATTATTGAAGACTCGGACAAGTTTTTCCGTATCGCCATCCATAATGAGCGAACTTTCTTTTGTTTTGACTAAAATCTGGATATGTTTTTTTGAAGCTTCCAGTTCGAAATCAGCAGCTAATTGTTCAATCAGTTGAATCATGTCAAAAGCAGAGAAGTTTACAGGAACAGCTGGCTGTCTGACCTTAGTATATTCAAATAAGTCATCGACCAAAAGTTTCATTTGCTTTGCTTTAACATAAGCGGTATGTGTATATTTCAATAAATCATCCATCGAATGGTATTGACCATCTTCAATCAATCCAAGATACCCAATAATGGAAGTCAGAGGAGTGCGGATATCGTGACTGACATTGGTAATCAGTTCATCTTTCGACTGTTCGATCTTCCGCTCATCTTCAATGGCGGCTACCGTGCTGTCTACCAACCCATTGATACTAGTAACGACTCGACTAAGATCGCCGCTAAGTTCAAACGGGATTCGGTGATCATAGTTGCCGTTTGCGATATAGTGCAGCTCGCTAATGATATGTCGAAGCTGCATTTGTCGGTATCGGCGAATCAAACGCCAGTAGAGGACAGCTAGATCAAGGAATAGGAAGATAGGAATAAGAAAGTTTCGCCCATTCCAAAACAAATCAGTATTCAACCGTTCTGCAAAAATGTTTTTAGAATCCCAAATAGCATTAGTTAAAGAAGGTGAAGTGCTGACTACATAATTGAGTACAACCAAAACAGCGACATTTAATAGAAGTAAAAGAATAACAGTTATGATTCCTTCTGCTAGCAGTTCGCTGATTTCCTTTGAGGTCAAGATGATCCGACGACGTTTTTCAATAGATTTGTTAACGGGCGTCAATTTTATAACCTACTCCCCAAACTGTTTGAATGACTTTTTCCCCACCAGTTGCTTCTTCGATTTTATCGCGCAAGTGGCTGACATGTACCATAACGGTTTTTGCAGAAACGATACTTTCTTGTTTCCACACACGTTCAAAAATCTCATCTGCACTGAATACTCTGTTCGGATGGCTGGCTAGCAAGTATAAGATACCAAATTCCAAGGCAGTCAATTGGATTTCTTTTCCATCAATTGTTTTTACTTCATGCGAATCTTTATTGATGATCAAAGAGTTTACTTCTAATATATCGGGCTGTTCCGCTGTGATTTGCATTTTTGTTCGGCGAAGCAATGATTTTACACGAGCCATGACTTCTAATGGGTTGAATGGTTTTGTTACATAATCATCTGCACCAGCGACAAGTCCTTTGATTTTATCCATATCAGTTGTTTTCGCTGTCAGCATGATGATTGGGATCTGTGATTCTTTCCGCAATTCTTTTACTACTTGCATACCGTCCATTTCCGGCATCATGATATCAAGGATCAGAAGTTCGATGTCAGGAATTGTACGAATCTTTGAAAGAGCATCCTTTCCATCATAAGCTTTTACAGCTTCGTATCCTTCATTGTGTACATAGATACTAAGTAATTCAACGATTTCTTTATCGTCATCAGCAATCAATATTTTCATAAGTAATGTTCCTCCAGAAAAATTATATGTTTCTTTCAATAATATTCTATCAAAAAAACGGATAAATAGATAAAAGCAGTGCTTTGTTAAGAAAAATTTAGACGACAAAGCCCTTTATGAAAGAATATAAACCAATTATACACTAAAAAATGTGAATATTTGTGTGTAGAAATAATAATTTTCAAGTAAAAAAACACGTAAATACGAACAAAAAAGACAGATTCTTTTTTATTGATCGACTATAGAAAAATGTTGTTAAATCAACGATTTTCATGTTGACTTTGGAAAACGAAGTTGGTATATTATTATTTGTTCACGAGAACAGAATGTAACATTTTTCGAATAAAAAAATTCAAAAAAGTTATTGACGAGATGTTCGCATCGTGATAGAATAACAAAGTCGTTTAAATGAGAAGTGAGTTTTTCGTTGATACATCAATAAAAAACTTAAAAAAACTTCTTGACAAATAACAACTGATAAGTTATTATAAATGAGTTGCTAAAAGCACTTCGCGAAATAAGCGGATAAAACTTTTTGAAAAAAGTGTTGACATCGTCTCCGATGTTTGCTAAGATATAAAAGTTGCT
>KE351627.1 GCA_000415185.1 Enterococcus faecalis 13-SD-W-01 | reverse complement strand
CTACGAACAAGGAGGATTATACCACATGTCTGTGAAAATCAACAAATTGGAAATCGAAAATGTTAAGCGTGTCAAAGCGGTAAAAATTGAACCAGCACCAAACGGGCTAACAATTGTAGGTGGTAATAATAACCAAGGAAAGACCAGTGTACTTGATGCCATCGCTTGGGCATTGGGCGGGAACAAATACAAACCTAGCCAAGCTACTCGTGATGGTTCTGTCATCCCTCCGCAGCTTCATATCGTCATGAATAATGGATTAGTTGTGGAACGTAAAGGAAAAAACGCTAGCTTGAAGGTAATCGATCCTAGTGGAGAAAAAGGCGGACAGCAGCTCCTTAACAATTTTGTTGAAGAGTTGGCCATTGACTTGCCTAAATTTATGGAATCCACTAGCAAAGAAAAAGCGAATATCCTGTTACAAATTATCGGGGTTGGTGATGCGCTGTATGAATTAGAACGTGAAGAACAAGAATTTTATAACAGACGGCACACCATCGGTCAGATTGCTGATCAGAAGAAAAAATTTGCAGCAGAACAACCATACTTTCCAGATGCACCGAAAGAACTGATTGCTGTTTCTGACCTGGTAGCCAAGCAACAAGAAATATTAGCTCGAAACGGTGAGAACCAGCGGAAACGAGAACAGGTTAACCAGATTCAATATCAACGTGAGCAGTCAATGCAAAAGATTGCCACATTATCAGAACGCATTGAAGAGTTACAAAGACAACTTGACCAAGAAAAAACTGTCTATAACCAGTTGTCTACAGATTTCGAAATAGCTCAAAAAACAGCTGAAAGTTTACAAGATGAATCGACCGAAGAATTACAACAAAATATTGCAGAAGTTGATGAAATCAATCGCAGAGTTCGTGCCAATTTAGATAAAGACAAGGCCGAAGAAGATGCAAAAGATTATAAAGATCAATACGATATTTTGACTGATCAAATTGAAACTGTGCGAGACAAAAAAGGCGCTCTTTTGAATAATGCAGTTCTTCCATTGCCTGGTCTATCTGTCAGTGAAGGCGAATTAACGTATAACGGTCAAAAATGGGACAACATGTCTGGGTCTGATCAGTTAAAAGTTTCGACTGCAATCGTTCGAAAGTTGAAGCCGAATTGTGGCTTTATTCTCCTGGATAAATTGGAACAGATGGATATGAAAACTTTAGAAGAATTCGGGCAGTGGCTCGAACAAGAAGGCTTACAAGCCATTGCGACCCGAGTAAGTACAGGCGACGAATGCAGCATCATTATTGAAGATGGCTACGTCGTTGAAAATAAATTGCAACCTGAGGGCGGACCAAAACCTCAGCAAACAACTTGGAAGGAAGGAACGTTTTAATGAATATCACCAGAGGAGTTATTGCAAAAGCTCAAAAAGTAGTCATTTATGGACCAGAAGGAATCGGCAAATCTTCTTTAGCTGCTCAATTTCCTGATCCTCTATTTATTGATACAGAGGGCAGTACTAGCAATATGGATGTGGCTAGATTGGATAAATCCACCAGCTGGACAATGTTACTGAATCAAATTGAGTTTGTCAAACAGTCGATGCCCTGTAAAACTTTGATTATCGATACGATTGATTGGGCAGAACGACTGTGTACGGAATTTATTACAACACGTGCAAATAAAGACAGTATCACAAAATTCGGTTATGGTGAAGGATTTATCCAATTAGAAGAGGAATTCGGTAAATTTTTAAACAAGTTATCGGATTTATCTGAATTAGGGATCAATGTCGTTTTAACTGCTCACGCCAAAATAAATAAGTTTGAACAACCTGACGAAATGGGAGCATATGACCGTTGGGAACTAAAGCTAGGTAATAAGACTACAGCTAAAACTGCTCCGCTAACAAAAGAATGGGCTGATATGGTTTTATTTTGCAACTATAAAACATTATCAGTCGCTACTGATGATAAAGGTAAAAAATTCAAAGGACAAGGCGGCAAACGTGTCATCTATACGAATCATCATCCAGCTTGGGATGCAAAAAATCGCTTTGGATTACCAGAAGAGCTAGACATGTCTTTTGCTGGAATTGCGCATATTTTCGCTGCACAGCAAGCCGCAAAAGTGCAACAACCAGTTGCCGAAACAAATACAGCGCCTGTGCCTGAAAATCCTGCGCCTGCAGCAGAACCAGCGCAAGAAGAACAGCCATCTTTTGGACGGGATGAGATTGATTACACAGGAATTCCGCAAAACTTACTGGACTTAATGCAAGCCAACAATGTTCTACCACAAGAAATCATGATGGCCACATCATCCAAGGGATATTATCCGGAAGGCACACCAATCAGTAATTATGATCTGGGATATATTGATGGCGTATTAGTAGCAGCGTGGCCACAAGTACTAGGCATGATTCAAGAATTAAGACAACAACAACAATTTTAGGAGGAAATAAAAATGACACAACAATTTCAACAAGATCGCGAATTAGGATGGGATGACACGATTCAAAACGATAGTTCAGAACCAGTCGTTTTAGAACCAGGAGATTATATCTTTGAAGTAGAAAAATTCGAACGTGCTCGCTATACACCGGGGCAAAATTCAAAATTACCGGCATGTAATATGGCCAAGCTAACTTTGAAAGTTTCAAGTGATAAAGGGACTGCAATTGTATTCAATAATTTATACCTTCATTCATCTACCGAAGGACTGCTTTCTGCATTCTTTTCTTCCATCGGTCAAAAGAAAAAAGGGGAGCCTTTGCGCATGAATTGGAATATGGTGACTGGTTCCAAAGGGGCAGTGAAAATCAAAAATCGTACGTACAACGGCAACACGTATAATGACGTCGATCGTTTTTACCCTAGTGATCCAAGTTACTATACAACCAAAGAAATGCCAGAAATCGTTAAACAGTTACAGCAACCAGCACAAAGTTATCAAGCAGCACCACAACAAACTTTTAACAGTCAGCCTCAACAAGGATTCAACAACCAACCACAACAAGGTGGCTTTACACCTGGTGCATTTTAGGAGGAAAAAATATGTCAAAAGAAATCGATCTTCAATTATCTAGACTAGCAGAAGGCGCCATCCAAGAGAAATTGGATGGCGAACTGCAGAAACTATTTGCTAATATCCATGATCCAAATACATCGGCAACAGCCAAACGTGCAGTAACTATCAAACTGGAATTTAAACCAGATGACAACCGTCAAGTCGTCACTGTATCAAGCGACTTCACTACCAAATTAGCACCAGTAGAAGGTGTATCGACTACAGTACTGACTGGCCGGGATATTACTACAGGAAAAGTAGAAGCGAAAGAATTAAAATCATCCGTTCCAGGACAGACCTATATTGATCCTGAGGATGGGAAAGTAAAAACTGATACAGGGGAACCAGTGGACGTTATCGAAAAAGAAGAAGCAAAACAACAACAAATCATCGACTTACAAAAGAAAAGAGGATAAATAAATGACAATGACAAAAGAAGCAATTCAATATTTGATGGAACAAGGAATTAAACCAGAAGAACGATTGGTATATTTTGGTGATGATCGTTTGATAGCTTTCAACAATGATGGTAATGCAAAAGAAATTCATCCTAAAGCATTCAATGCCGAAGAAGCGTTAGTGATCAACACCTTATCTGGATTTGTCAATTACGTAAAATCTAACCTTGACCGAGCAGATCAACCGCTGATTATTCATGTCAAAAACGAATCACAAGTATTTTTGAAAGGCGTACTGAATGTAGATGGAAGCCGTGAAGTATTAGCAGAAGCAAGAGCAATCGTCCCTCACTTTGATTTTGATTACTTCATTGGAATGGAAGAATTTAACATCGCTCTTCAATCGAAGTTTGTTCCCAATGATCATCGAGAAATCTTGTTACAAGTTGTTGGAAATGTAGCAGAAGAAAATGTAAAAAACATCGGTGACGATGGTATCAGCCAGGCTGTCACAATTAATCAAGGAGTTGCTTCAAAAGTCGATGTAAAAGTCCCTAACCCAGTTGTATTGGCGCCATTTCGTACTTTCCTAGAAATCGAGCAACCAGAAAGCCAGTTCATTTTCCGGATGAAAGATGGTCCACGTGGGGCAATTTTTGAAGCAGACGGCGGGGCTTGGAGAAACCAGGCTATCGTGAATATCCGTGAATATCTGAAAGAGCAGCTGTCAGAAGAGCTTGAAACAAAACGAATAACGATTTTAGCTTAAGGAGATAAAAACATGCAATTACGCCCATATCAACAGGAAGCAAGGGAAGCCATCCAAAAAGAATGGCAGAATGGCCGAAAGAAAACCTTGCTTGTACTTCCAACAGGATGCGGGAAAACAATTGTATTTAGTAAAGTCATCGAAGATCGGGTAAAGAAGGGTGAGCGTGTGCTCATCCTTGCCCATCGCGGTGAATTGCTAGCACAAGCATCCGACAAACTAGAAAAATCCACAGGGCTAAAAACAGCCACTGAAAAAGCAGAAAAGACAAGTATAGGAAGCTTTTTCCGTGTTGTTGTAGGTTCTGTTCAAACTATGCAACAAGAAAAACGATTAAGTAAATTTCCTCCTGATTTCTTCGATACGATTGTGGTAGATGAAGCCCATCATTGTATCAGTGATGGTTACCAGCGGGTGTTAAATAATTTTGATTCAGCCAATATTTTAGGCGTAACAGCTACACCCGATCGTGGAGATATGCGAAATTTAGGTTCATATTTTGAATCACTAGCCTACGAGTATACCTTGCCAAAAGCTATCAAAGAAGGTTACCTGTCACCAATCAAAGCTCTTACTATTCCGCTCAAACTAGATTTGTCTGCAGTCAAACAGCAAGCAGGAGATTTCTCCTCTCGTGATTTGGGTACTGCACTAGATCCATACTTGGAAAATATTGCAGATGAAATGATAAAGCACTGTTCAAACAGGAAAACAGTTGTCTTTTTACCTTTAGTAAAAACTTCTCAGAAATTCAAAGATATTTTAAATGAGCGTGGTTTTAAAGCTGCAGAAGTCAACGGATCGTCACAAGATCGTGCAGAAATTTTGGAGGACTTCGAAAACGATAAATACAACGTCCTATGTAATTCAATGCTTTTAACAGAAGGCTGGGATTGTCCTAGTGTCGACTGTATTATCGTCCTTCGACCAACAAAAGTCCGTTCCCTTTATTCTCAAATGGTGGGACGAGGCACACGTCTTTATGAAGGAAAGACAGAATTGCTGCTATTGGACTTTCTATGGCATACAGAACGCCATGAATTGTGTCATCCTGCTCATTTGATTGCTACAAGTGATGAGATAGCTAAAAAGATGACCGAAAACATCGAAGAAGCTGGGCAAGCAATAGATCTAGAAGCTGCAGAAACTCAAGCGGAAACAGATGTCTTAGCAGAACGGGAGGAAGCTCTTGCGAAGCAGCTAGCGGAAATGAGAAGGCGAAAACAAAAGCTTGTGGATCCGTTGCAATTTGAAATGTCTATCCAGGCAGAAGACTTAAGTAATTACGTTCCTTCGTTCGGCTGGGAAATGGCACCTCCTTCTGACAAGCAGGTCCAAGCGTTGGAGAAGCTGGGTATTTTACCTGATCAAATTGATAACGCAGGGAAAGCAAATTTGTTGCTTGATCGTTTAAACAAACGAAAAGAAGAAGGACTGGCCACACCAAAACAAATTCGACGCCTTGAAATTTACGGATTCAAAAATGTAGGGACCTGGCAATTTGAAAATGCCAGCAAGATGATTTCCCGCATTGCAGCAAATGGGTGGAGAATTCCGAAGGGAATCACGCCATCAATGTACAAGGAGGACAGCAAATGACAATACAAAATGCACTAATCACGAATACATTTCTAGGATATGAAGATCACGGAATTTTAACTTTTTCGCTTGGATTAGATGGTGGCGGCTGTTATGTAGGTTACGGCCACCGCGCGTTAGATGAATACTCCGAAAAACTAGAAAAACGAGTGCCAGTAGACAAGAGCCTGGCATGTATCGCAGAAGTTCTCAACGTGGTAGGAGTCAAAAAATGGGAAGACTTAAAAGGAAAATATGTCCGCGTAGAATCACACGGCCTAGGAGGCAGCGTAACTAAGATTGGTCACATAATAGAAGATAAGTGGCTTGATTTGGATGAGTTTTTTAGTAAGGAGAGACAGTAGATGGTAAGTATGACGATATTCTGGTGCGTAATTGGTGTAATAGTAGCTGTTTTAGGAGCCTTTCTCATACGTGTTAGTGAGGAAGATAAGGGTTCTGGTTCATTGATAGGGACCATATTACTTGTTGTAGGTATTTTGATAGCTGTAGCAGCTCAATTTAATCTGTATGTGAATGGATCGCAAGAAGATCTAGTGCGATTTATGTTTTGGATGAACAATTAGGAGGAAAGCAAATGATACCGAAGTTTAGAGCGTGGGACAAATATAATAAAAAAATGCTAAATGTTAAATCTATTCATTTTATGGATAATGTTGAGTTTTTTGGCCCATACACCATCGTAGTTAAACCGATGGAATTTATATCATCTGAATTTATTGAACTCATGCAATCTACAGGTCTGAAAAATTGCAAAACTCCCAACGGCGAAAACTGTGAAGGATGGGAAGGCGATATTGCGCAAGTTGGTTGGTCGGATGAAGTAGGAGAATTTCACTCTCACAAAATCGTGCTTAAAAATCCATTTGAATATACAGCTGATGAAATTCGATGGTTGATCAACTGTCACTATATTGAGATTTTAGGTAATGTATACCAACATCCTGAACTTTTGGAGGAAAAACAATGAGCGAATTAATAGACAAAGAAGCCTTAATAACAAAACTTCTAACGTTACCAGGTGTAGGAAGCAACAGCGACGCTTTAGAGGTGATTAAACGTTTCCCATCGTATGAACTACAGCAGCCAGTTGTGCCGACTTGTGCAGAATCGTGGTTAGAACAAGCTCAATACTCAACAGATGTAATTGATTTATTTTCAGAAGTTGAGTATGCGACGGACTCAGATGGTTTCATCAGCAAACATTGGCGATGGTCGCCTGAATTTTATGATTGGCTGTGCGATGATGCTGACACGCTTTATCTGTTATGCGATGCGCTTCGTTACGGCTACGAGGTCGAGAAAGAGCCATTGTATTATGTGAAGTTGCCAGTTGCATATTTTAATCATTGGGATTTAGAGGCGTATCTAATGAAAGATGGCAGAGGAAATATAACAATTGCAGACAACGATGATTTTGATGATATGAAATTTACGGAATCAGAAATAAAAGCACATGATGAAAGATACTGGCCGTTTGCCGTGCCGGTGGAAGAGGTGGTAGAAGGATGAGCGAAACAATAAAGTATATCAAGAAATTTAATGTAGGTGATAGAGTAACATCTACAAATACTATTTTATTAGATAGAGGGTTTAGAGGAGTATCTGGCATCATTAAATCTATTGTCAAAGACAATTTTGATTCTTGGCAATACCTAATACAGTTAGATGATGGACGTGAATTACAATGTGATGATTGTCATTTAGAAACAACACAACTCGACGACAACCAGCAAATCGTACTCGATTGGTTGAAATATCCGTTGAATGAAATACCTAATCGATTTGCCCAAGATTATTTTGCATACGTCACGTGTCTATTTTTGGGGCAAGCGCCAGAGAAAGTTTTAAAAGCCCATCAAGGATTATCACCCGAACAACAATTGCAAGTCCTATCAGCATGGGCGGATTGGGGACTAGAACAGGAGGAAGAAAAATGATACTAAAAATTATTGTCGGAGTTATCTTTTGGATTATGACCCTAATGTTAGGATTCTATATAGGAAAAGAAGAAGGACGTAAAGGATAGGAGGGCGCAGGATGAAATATATTTATACACCAGTACCATTTGTAGAAATAGCAAAAGGGCTAAAGAACGGCGAGCTAAAAGCAAAAGACATATTTTTTGAAACTAAAAACTTTAACGGTGTCCGGTTATTAGCAGACACGAAATTAGATCTCGAAGATTGTATCAAAGTGAATTTTTATCTAAAAGAAGAGGTTAACAAACCAATGGAAGAAATTAAAGTACCTCGCAAAAGACCAAAAAGACGAACATAATTTTTTGACTATGATCCATATATTAGCTAAAAGCGGATAATAAACTTCAATGAATCCGTTAAATGTGCGTCTTTATTATGTTAGAAAAGAAGGAAGCAAATGGAAAATAAATTGGATTTAACAGAGTTATTAGAATACGTTGACCCGACCACGCTTTCATATCAAGAATGGGTCAACGTAGGTATGGCACTTAAGCATGAGGGATATACAGCACTTGATTGGGACCTTTGGAGTCAGCAAGATTCTGAACGGTATCATTCGGGGGAATGCTTTAAAAAGTGGGACAGCTTCGAAGGCAACGGACAACCGATTACTGGTGCAACCATTACACAGATTGCCAAAGAACAAGGGTGGCGCTCACCATTCAAACAGGAAGATGGCGGGCATGAGCTAGATTGGGATGGAACACTGCAGCGTGATGATTTGGTCATCGTCGATCGTAACTGGCTAGAAGGAAAAGAAATCCATGAACCCACCAGATGGGAACCAGCACGGCAAATTATCCAGTATTTAGAAACGTTATTCGAGCCATCAGAAACTGTCGCTTATAATGTCGAATCTTGGCAAGATAAAGATGAAAAATGGAAACCATCGAATAAAGGAGCCTTTGACCGAACAGCTGGCGAATTGATCAAGCTGCTAAACGAAAGCAATGGCGATATTGGGTCCGTTCTAGGTGACTACAATCCGGAAGCAGGCGCATGGATTCGTTTTAATCCGCTAGATGGCCAAGGTGTGAAAAACAACAATGTCACTGAATTCCGTTATGCGTTAGTCGAATCAGATAACATGAGTCTGGAAAAACAAAATGCCATCATGCGTGAATTAGAATTGCCTATTGCTGCTATGGTATACAGTGGCGGAAAATCTATCCACGCCATTGTAAAAGTAGATGCTGCAGATTACAACGAATACCGCAAACGTGTAGATTATCTTTACGATGTCTGCAAAAAGAACGGGTTAAGCATTGATAGCCAAAATAGAAATCCTTCTCGATTAAGTAGGATGCCTGGTGTGGAACGTGGCGGCAAAAAGCAATTTATTATCGATACGAATATCGGTAAAGGAAATTGGGAAGAATGGCAAGAATGGATTGAGAGCGTCAATGATGATTTGCCAGATCCTGAAAGTCTCGATCAGTTGTTTGATGAAGAAATCGAATTGGCTCCGGAATTAATCAAAGGGATGTTACGGCAAGGGCACAAAATGCTAATCGCTGGACCATCAAAAGCCGGGAAATCATTTTCCTTGATTCAATTAGCAATTGCAATCGCAGAAGGCCGTCAATGGTTCGGGTTCGATTGTGCACAGGGTAGAGTGTTATATGTCAATCTTGAATTAGATGAACGTTCTGCAAAAATGCGTTTCATAGATATCTATAATCGTGTTGGCCAAGGTCATGCTAATGTAGGAAACATTGATATATGGAACTTGCGTGGAAAAACGAGCCCTATGGATAAGCTGGCGCCGAAGTTGATCAGACGTGCACAGAAATCTAATTACATGGCCGTCATTATTGATCCTATTTACAAAGTTTTGACTGGTGACGAAAACAGCGCCCACGAAATGGCCAAGTTTACGAATCAATTTGACAAGATTGCTACAGAATTGGATTGTGCAGTTATCTACTGTCATCATCATTCGAAAGGGTCACAAGGCGGGAAAAATTCAATGGATCGCTCGAGCGGATCTGGGGTGTTTGCCAGAGACCCTGATGCTATTCTTGATTTGATTGAGTTACCTCTAACCGAAGAACGCCATTCGTATTTGGAAGATAAAGCTGTCTGTAAATTGTATCAGTCAACTATCAAACAATATAATCCTTCCTATGAAATTAACCAGGATGATGTATTTAGTAAAAAACAAATGAGCCACCATCTAATGGCAGCCATTCAATCGCAAGGAGTTCTCAAACAAACCGAAATCGAACGTCAAAAAGTAGTACGTGCTGCAAGGCAAGCGACAGCTTGGCGGATTGAGGGGACACTTCGAGAGTTTCCGAAGTTTGATCCAATTAACGTCTGGTTCCGCTATCCAGTCCATGAATTAGATGAGACGCTTAAAGATATTCAGTTGGAAGAAGATCCGAAAGCCCAATCATGGAAAAAAGGAACGAAAAAATCCAATGAATCACGTAGTGAAAAAAGTAAACAGGAATTAGAAACTGCTTTTAGCGCTCTTTCTATGGATGGGAATTCTGTGGATATTAATGAATTAGCCGAGTATCTGGATATAGATAAACGCTCAGTACACAGAAAAGTAAAAAAACACGATTCTTTTAAAGTGATTGATGGAATGGTAGAAAAAAATACCAACGATGATGTAACAAGCTAATAGCCTGTTACTAGCCTGTTACAGAACATTCTATTCGTGACATGCTAATAGCCTGTTACTAGCCTGTTACAAAGGAAAAAACCAGTGATACCAACGTCTCGTCATCCCGTAACACTCTACCCTGTAGGTAGAGAGTGTTACGGAGATATGAACGTGACCAAAATATAGCTGGTGAAAAAGAAAATGAAAAATAAATGAGAAAAATAAAATAACAGGAATGGTGAGTAATGAAAGATAAAATTATTAATCTGATTGGGATACTATTATTAGTTGCTACATTATCGGCAGCAACAGTATATATTTACTTAGGTGATTTTACTCGAGCATCTTATTTTTTGATAGCATATACAGTTTTTGTTCTTAGTGAACGTTTAAAAGAAATCAATGATACTTTGAAATACGTTTGGTACTTCATTAGTTTAGGAGTGAAAAAAGATGATTGAATTCTTTATGCACATGATTCCACCCGAAACAACCCACCAGCAGAAAAAAGTCCATGTGGTGAAAAATAAGCCAGTGTTCTACGAACCTGATGATTTGAAAAAAGCACGTGAGAAATTAATGGCCCATCTTTCAAAATATAAACCAGAAAAGAAATTCAATGGTCCGGTCCGTATGGTCGTCAAATGGTGTTTTCCAATAACTGGCCAACATCTAGATGGTGAATACAAATATACGAAACCTGACCTAGATAATAGCAATAAGCTGCTGCAAGATTGTATGACAAGATTAGATTTCTGGAAAGATGATAGCTATGTGGTCAGTTTGATTACTGAAAAATTTTGGGCAGCTACTCCTGGTATATATGTGAGAATCGAGGAAATCGAATGAACTGGCAAGCCTTCTTTTCAGATTTAACCGAATGGATGAGGCGAGCAAACCAAGTTCTGCAACAATATCCCATCACTTCTGATCAGTATTGGGACTGGCTAGTAAAAACCACTGGTGAGCTTGGCAACAAATACAATAATCATCCATTGGTAGTTGAGATTTTAGGGACAATCATTGGTTACCAGGATAAGAATTATAAGAAATTAATGGGCAGGTGATCCGTCATTTTTGAGTGGGTAAATTCTATAGTAGCGATTGATCAAGAACTGTACAATCTAAAATTATGTTTACAACTTAATGAAAAAGAATTGGCTCGCTGGTCAAATTACGCAGATTCAGATGGAGATTTAGCCAAGCATCAGACATTTTTAACTTCATTAGAAAGGCAAGCAAGATTGAAAGGTGTGATATGGGATTTGAACCAGCGCATTGAAAAGTTAGAAAAAGAACGTGAGGAAATCGTCCAAATGGTAGATAAATTTCACGGATTGGACCAGCAAATCCTTAAACTGAAATATATTGAAGGACTCACTTTGGATGCAATAGCTAGTGAAATGGGATACTCCTATCAATATATTAAGAACAAACATGCTGAACTCATGAGAATGATCAGATTCAGTAAAAAAGTATAGTACGTACAGTACCATTACAGTACCGACACCTTGAAATATCCATGATATTCTATTAGTGTCAAAAAAATATTTATTTGATAAAAAAAGGGAAAAGTTTTCTACAGGAGTCAGACGGCAGTACAAAAAAATAAAAAAATCATTTCTTCGAATCTTTTTTCAACAGCTGTCGTCTGATTTTTACATAATGGATCATCTCAACGCGAGGTGATCTTTTTATTTTAAAAGAAGAGAGGTTTTTTAAAATGAATCACGAAGAATTTATCGGAAAATGTAAAGAATTAGTTGTTGAACATGAAAATAAAGGTCTGAATCCTGAAGAATATTTGATGACTAAAAAAGATGACGTGTTTGTTGTTTGGAGCTGTAAAACTTTACAAAATAGTAAAGCCATTTTATCTACAAAGTTAAAAGGAGCGCCGTTGTTTGAAATTACACTGAATGGCGATAAAGGCGAAATCTACGTAGATACTTATATCAAAGAATCAAATGAATGTATTAAAGTCTAGCACCTGCTAGGCTTTTTCTTTACATAGAAAGAAGGTGAGCGTTGAGTGACAGAAAGAAACAAATACAAGCCTACCGCTGCAGAAAAAAAGCTATTGGAGGTATTGATAAATCCCGATTATTTAGGGAAGTCAGTAACAACGATTTGTAAAGCTGCTGGGGTCAGTCGAAAGAAGTATTATGATGCTATGGGTAAAGAGGCATTTGTCGGATTGGTCAATGATACGACGATGGATCTGATCAAAGGAAAAGCTTCGGAAGTTCTCAATGCTACCTATAAATACGCTTTGACTGCTAAAGGGCACCAGGATAGAAAACTGATTTTAACAATTGCTGGAATATACACAGACAAAGTCGAACATTCCGGCTCATTAGATATTTCAAAAACAGCCAAAGAAATCGAGGACTTTTTCGGCGGTAGTGATTCGTCATGACGCCTGAAAAAAAGAAATATTTGAATATGATCCGCGCCAATCCCGTGAAGTTTGGGAACCTGGTAGGCTTTGTAGACTTAGTTGACATTCACAACGAGTGGCTCAAGTCTTTTTTATTTGCCGAAGAGGATCAGACACTACTAGCCCATCGTGGATCGTATAAGACGACGACGCTTGCTGTAGCTATCGCCTTCCTGATGGTCCTGTTTCCTAACAAGAACATCATCTTCTTGCGGAAGACTGACACCGACGTCGTGGAAATCATCCAGCAGGTTGGTAAGATCCTCATCAGTAAATATTTTCGAGTATTGGTCCAAGTACTTTATGGTGTGGATATTAAGCTGTTGAAGGAAACGACGACGGAGGTTGACACCAATCTTAAGACGTCGGCTAGAGGAACATCCCAGCTGTTGGGCATGGGGATATTTGCGTCTCTTACTGGTAAACACGCGGACATCGTTATCACCGATGACATCGTCAATATTAAAGATAGAATCAGCAAGGCGGAACGAGAACGAACAAAGCTGCAATACCAGGAACTGCAGAATGTGAAGAATCGTGGTGGCCGATTTATCAATACAGGGACGCCCTGGCATAAAGAGGATGCTATCGGGACGATGCCAAACGTCCAACGCTTTGACTGTTATCAAACAGGACTAATTACAAATGAACAAAGGAAGGCATTGCAGCAATCGATGATTCCTTCTTTGTTTGCAGCTAACTATGAACTGAAACATATTGCAGATGAAGATTCCTTGTTTGATTCGCCTAACTATACTGATCAAGTCAATCTTATTTATAACGGTGTGGCTCATATCGATGCGGCTTATGGCGGTGCGGACAGTACGGCGTTTACTATCTTCAAGGAACAGAAAGATGGCACAATCGTTGGTTATGGTAATAAATGGCAGAAACATGTGGATGATTGCCTGTCCGAAATAATCAATTTGCATCAACATTACAAAGCTGGTTCATTCCATGCCGAAACAAATGGCGATAAAGGATATTTAGCTAAGCATTTGGAAAAACGCGGTCAATTTGTTCATAAATACCACGAACAAACAAATAAATTTATTAAAATATCTACCTATTTGCGCAAGTATTGGAGTCAGATTGTTTGGCTAGATGATACTGATCCAGAATACATTGCCGAAATACTTGATTACACCGAGAACGCAGACCATGATGACGCACCAGATAGTGCAGCAAGTCTGATGCGTGAGATCAAGAACACGAACAAATGGCTATTTTAGAAAGGAGGCACTTCATTGCAGGCTTTATTAAGTGATAATCCACAAACAATTGCTGCAGCTTTGAAAAGTGCAATACAGAGTGATCGCAATTCAACGATGAAAAAGCATGCCAAAAAAGGTGTCCGATATTATCAACACGAAAATGACATCTTGAAAAATCGTATCTTCTACATCGACGATGAGGGCAATTACAAGGAGGACAAGTTTGCTTCGAACATTCGCATCCCGCATGGATTCTTTCCTGAAATCGTTGATCAGAAAGTACAATATTTGCTGGCTAACCCAGTCGAATATGAAACAGAAGACGAATCTTTAAAAGAGTACCTGAAAGAATACTATGATTCTGATTTTCAAGTAGTGCTGCAGGAATTAGTAGAGGGGGCCAGTCAGAAAGGCTTTGAGTATGTCTATGCTAGGACAAACGCAGAAGATCGCCTGTGCTTCCAAACTGCAGACAGCCTTCATGTCTTCGGAATCTACAATGATCAGAACGAATTACAGCGTATCTGTCGCTACTATCACACAGACATCGAGAAAGACGGCAAGAAAAAGAAAATCCATCATGCCGAAATCTGGACGGATAAGGACGTCTATTTCTTTGTATCAGAAGATGAGAAGGAATATCAGCTGAATCAATCCGAGAAGCTCAATCCTCGCCCTCATGTCCTAGCAATTGATAAAGAAACTGACAGGCTATTGCAACGCAGCTATGGCCAAATTCCTTTTTATCGTTTATCAAATAACAATAAAGAAACCACCGATTTGAAACCAATCAAAGCATTAATTGATGACTATGATTTGATGAATTGTTTCTTATCCAATAACCTGCAGGATTTTGCAGAGGCTATTTATGTGGTATCTGGCTTCCAAGGCGATGACTTATCTAAGCTGCGGCAGAATGTCAAAGCTAAGAAAGTTGTTGGTACTGGTAGCAATGGCGGACTAGACGTTAAAACTGTGACGATCCCTGTCGAAGGTCGTAAAACTAAAATGGAGATCGATAAAGAGAACATCTATAAATTTGGTATGGCGTTTGACTCTACCCAGGTAGGGGATGGAAACATTACGAATATTGTTATCAAGGCTCGATATACCCTGTTGAATATGAAGGCTAATAAAACAGAAGCACGGCTCCGAGCGATGCTGGAATGGATGAATAGGCTTGTTGTTGAAGACATCAATCGACGTTTTAACAAATCGTACGATCCTAAAGACGTCACATTTACATTTACCCGTGAGGTTATGGTCAATGAAAATGATTTAGTAACCAACGAGAAAACAGAAGCAGAAACAAAACAAACTATCATTAATTCAATTATGCAGGTTGCCCCTCGTCTGGACGATGAAACAGTTCTTAAAATGATCTGTGAACAATTTGATTTGGACTTTGAAGAAGTACAGGCTGCAATTGAAGAGGCCGAGTATACCCAAGGACTAACCAAGGGGACAGATGCGGCGGTGAATGCAGATGGATCAACTGAACAAGTGGAAACAGGAACTCAACCAACTGTCGGCAGCGAAGTACAAGGAGACGGACAGCCAGCTATTTAATACCTATAGAAAATCTTTGATCGACATAAAGAAACGTCTAAAACATTATACAGATAATGCTGCTGACCTTTCTTTTTCTACACGTCTAGAAGTTGAACGGCTCTTTCATGTAGCAAATGAGATTAATAATATCCTTTCGCAAAATCATTCGGCAATCGAGAATGTGATCAAGGGCTATTCAGCGGATCAAGCACAGCAGGGCTATTACGGGGTTTGGTATTCTATTGAACAATCGCAGAATATTGTCCTGCAGCTCCCGTTGATTAATCATGATTATATAATGAACTTGGTCAATGCTCCTGTAGCTGGTAAACGGCTTTCTAAGCGTCTTTATCAATACCGTGATAAATTAGCCGAGAACGTTACTCAAAGCATCATCACCGGGCTATTTGAAGGAAAGAGCTATGCCGAGATAGCAAGGCGTGTGAATGAAGAAACAGAAGCCAGTTACAAGCAAGCTTTACGAATTGCGAGGACAGAGGCGGGTCGT
>KE351626.1 GCA_000415185.1 Enterococcus faecalis 13-SD-W-01 | reverse complement strand
TTAGGTTTAGCTAAGTGGCGAGTAGTTCACGTGGGTATTAGAAGGGGAGATATTTAGTTATTTATGAGTGGAGTTAATTGAAATTTTCATACCTGACTAGAGAATTAAGTAGTGGTAGTGACACAAACAATTTTCAAACCTAAAACAAAATTGTAGTAAACTTATCAATTTGTTATGACAGGATTTGATCTATAAATGACCATCGTATCTCAGAACAATCTTTTGGAGACACGATGAGTCAAACGTGAAATAGAATTCGTAGTGGTATATGAATAACTGGATTTACATTTAGAATGGAGGGACTTTATAATGGAAAAACCAAAGAGGCATAGAATAGGTAAGTTATTAAATAACATAGAGCGAATAGGAAATAGAGTTCCTCATCCTGCAATAATTTTTCTTATCTTGATTATCATAGTGATTGTTCTATCTCAAATATCTTCAATGATGGGCCAAAGTGTGACATATGATGCTTTGAATGCAGAAACAGGTGAATTTTATCCAACAACTGTTTTTGTTAGAAGTTTATTGAGTGCTGAGGGATTACGATTTATATTTACAACGCCCGTTACCAATTTAATGAATTTCCAAGCTTTAGGTGTGACGATTGTTGCAATGGTAGGGGTTGGGTTTGCGGAAGATGTTGGCTTGGTTGGAGCGATGATTCGTAAGCTTGTTAAGGTTGTACCCGAGAATTTACTCACTGCAGTATTAGTTTTTCTTGGAGTTTTATCGAGTATAGCTTCTGACGCAGGGTATTTGGTTTTAATTCCTTTAGGAGCGGCAATGTTTTACAAAGTAGGACGTCATCCATTAGCGGGGTTGTCTGCAGCGTTTGCCGGTGTAGCTGCTGGG
>KE351625.1 GCA_000415185.1 Enterococcus faecalis 13-SD-W-01 | reverse complement strand
TTGGGGTAAATGTCATTATTACGCCAATTGACGGAATGTTAACAGAAATATTGAACGATGCCGTTCATATTATTAATCCAGCGTATACAGTGAATTTGATGTCAAATTTTTATTTCAATGTTGTTTCTACGATACTTATTGTGATTGTATGTACAATCATTAATGAAAAAATTATTGAGCCCAGTCTAGGCGAATACAAAGCACAAGAAATTATTGAGAATGATGAGCATGAGAATGAAGAAAAAGGCTTGCGAGCAGCGTTTGTGGCATTTTTAGTTGTTTTAGCTGGAATTTTACTTTTGACCATACCATCAAGTGGACCGTTACGAGATCCTGAAACACTTGAACTGATTGGTAATACACCGTTTATGGATAGTATTATTGCTCTAATACTGTTACTATTTTTAATTCCAGGAATTTTTTTCGGCAGAGCAATTGGAAAGGTGAAGTCAAGTGCTGACATTATTAACCCTATTGTAAAAGTAATTAGTAATTTGGGTGGGCTAATTTTTTTACTTCTGATTATTAGCCAATTTATCGCCTATTTTAATTTTACGAATCTCGGAACGGTGTGGGCGGTCAGTTCTGCTGATGCAATTGAGTCAATGAACATGAGTAGCTTGGCGCTGTTATTAAGTTTTCTTGGATTAACAGTAATTTTAGACTTTCTTTTGGCAGGGGCAGTACCAAAGTTTGCAATTTTAACTCCTATTTTTGTCCCATTACTATATCAATTAGGTATAGCACCTGAAGCAGTTTTAGCTGCCTATCGTGTAGGCGACTCACCAATAAATGTAATTACTCCACTAATGCCCTATTTTGCTGTAATTGTTACATTTGCATCTAAGTATGAAAAAAAGACTGGGATAGGAACAATCGTGTCACTGATGTTACCACATGTGTTAATTTTACTTGTCCTGTGGATCATGCTATTTATTGTATTTTATGTGTTTCATATTCCGCTAGGGCCTGGAGTATTTATGAACTTGAACTGATATTAAAAGCTTTGTAATTGAAAATCAGTATTTCAAAATAAATTGTGATTGTTGTACAGAATCTCTCGTATAGAAGTAAGTAGGTAACCTTATTTTTCTCGCTAAAGCTCCTTTGGTTAAAACAGTAGAAAAAGCCTGTATAGTAATCTTATCAGTTCTAAAAAAGAAAGGTGGAGAATATAAATTAAAAAAGTTTCTGCTATTTTGATTGGATTATTATGGATCAGTTTATCACTGAACTTCTTTTTACTATCGCATAATATTGCTTCAGCGAGTGTAGGATCAATAGGGTTCCTAGTAGAAATTATTTTTGCTGTTAATCGTCATTTAACTGTGACAATTGTTAATTTTGTAATGCTTATATTGGCGTTTATCTTTTTGGGTAGACAAGTATTTGCAAAGACGTTGTTAGGAAGTATGCTTTTCCCAATATTACTTCGGTTTCTGCCTGAATATCAGTTGATTCCCTCGTACACTTTATCATTGCTTATTGGAAGTTGCCTGTTTAGTTTCGGAATTTATTCTCTTTACCGGGTAGGAGCTTCAAATGGTGGAGTAACAGTTCCACTGCTTTTATTTGAAAAATACTTTCGAATAGATAAAGCGATTGGAATCTTTGTAACGAATTTGATTATTATTTTGCTGAATTTTGTAGCTTTCGGAATTAAAAAAGCAATTATTGCTGCAGTATCTATTGTTTTAATCTCATTGTTTATGAAATTTATAATGATGAGTATGCGACGAGAGAATATTGAGTAAAAAATATGTACACTTTTTATTTTATACACATATAAAAACGAGGTATCCATAACGAGGATAGCCTCGTTTTCTCTATTGAAGGGTAAGGAAAACTACAATCTCTTTAATTCATAAACTAAG
The DNA here is from genome assembly GCA_000415185.1 of Enterococcus faecalis 13-SD-W-01. GTDB lineage: Bacteria > Bacillota > Bacilli > Lactobacillales > Enterococcaceae > Enterococcus_B > Enterococcus_B faecalis_A. The sequence continues at coordinate 6,936 of KE351625.1, read as the reverse complement.
CGATGTTGGGAATTATTTGCAGTTACACTATATAGCTATAGCTTGGATCGTTCTTTATAGCTGGAAGTCCAGGATCAGGTAAAATGGAGATTGTACTAGACTTAGCTGAAAAATATAACAACTATGGTCGTGATTGATGCTGACTATTTTAGAACACAATTGGTGATGATGATTTTTCATTGGTAAAAATGACGAAAACTGAGTGAAAGAATAATGGTTAAAGAGCAAAAACTTTAAATAACTAAATAAATTTAAAGTTTTTATTAAGATGAACTGATTTTTATAGACTATGCACTTGGTGCATCCCTTAAAGTCTGAAGAGAGAAGCAGGTTCATAGCTCGAGCTAAATCTCAAAAAAGAATTTCTAATAAAAGAAGATGGGGTGTTTAATGTTGTTTAAGAAAAAAGTCATTTCAACTGCTGTATTAACTTTAATAACAGTAGGAGGAGCTAGTGGTACTGTTCATGCTGCAATTTCAGCAGACAGGCAAAGTGGAGAAACAGATACAATAGTGGGGTTTGCAAGTGATAATATTGTATTGCCTCCCCAAAATGGAGAATTGGGTATATCAAGAATTCCTTCAGCTTTTGATTTTGGTCGTGAAAATCAAGTTAGTTCAACTATTCAGACAATTTCAGCAACCAATGCAGGAACACAATATGTAACTGCAACAGATTTAAGAACGTCCAAAAATACTTGGTCGGTTACTGCACAGGCTAGTGACTTAGTAAACATATTGGATTCTACTGATAAAATTTCAGCTGCGACAATTCAAATATCCGGACACGCTACTACAAATGATGGTGCTTCTTGGGGTAGTACAAATGATGTTGCAGTAAATACAGTCAATTTAAATGCAGGAGGAGATAGTGCTACATTTATTTCAACTACTGCAGCAGATACTTCTTCATTACCAGGACAAGAAGTAGGCGCACAAATCCGGGCAGTTAACTTAAATTTAGCAGCTAATCAAGGAGCCTCTGAACAACAATACACAGGTTTTATAACTTGGAATCTTGAAAGTGTACCTACTCCCTAGTTAAAAAAGTCACTCGCTATTTATAGAATCTCAGATGTGTACTTATAAATGCATCTGAGTTTTTTATATAATTTGGTAATTTATATATATAAACATAGTGAATTATATAAGAAAAATAGTCTCAGGAGGATAATCGAATGATAACTATAAGAAAATATAGAAATTTATTGAGTCTATTTACAATTTTAATTTGTGTTTTCTCATTTCAAAAAAGTGTTGAAGCTGAAGAAAAAATTGGATTTTCTGTTAGTCCAGTTTTTTCAGAAAATCAGATAGATCCAGACTTGGGCTATTTCTATCTAAAAGCTGAACCAAGTACAGTACAAGAAGTAAAAGTAAAAATCAAAAGCTTGCAAGAGAATCCAACCACAGTTCAAATTCATGTAAATAATGCTATCACAAATGATAATGTATCAGTTGAATACAGTAATGACGCCCCAAAACTAGATAGTAGTTTGAAAGATCCTATAAGCGAAATTTTAAAGGTAGAAGAAGACAGCAAAGAGGTTACAATTTCTAATTTTGAAGAGAAAACGGTAACTTTATTATTGAAATTACCTGAGGCACCCTTTTCAGGAATAAAACTAGGAGGTATTCGTTTTATAGAAAAATCTGCTGATAGTGAGGGAGAAGCTGGTGTGAGTAATCGTTATGGGTATACTTTGGGGGTTATGGTAACCCAAGATGGTAAAACCTTCAATGAAGGTGCAGACTTGCAGTTTGAAGACGCAGGAGCGACTTTACATCATGGAATGAAAGTAGTCTATGCTCATTTACAAAATCCTGAACCTAAACTGTTAGGAAATTTAAATTTTAAAGCATCAGTATATAAAGATGGAGAGAGTAATCCAGTTCTCACGGCTGAAAATAAGCAATTAAGTGTTGCTCCAAACTCTAACTTTTCTTACTATATCCCTTGGGGGATAGAAGATTTAACTCCAGGAACATATACTATTCATTTGATCGGTACTTCAGGAGAGCGTGAATGGGAGTGGACAGAATCTTTTGCAGTAGGGGCTCAAGAAGCTGCCAAGATAAATAAACAAGCGTTAAATAGATTAACATTAAGCAATTTTGTGAAAGTGGCGATTATCCTACTAACTCTTATTACGATTTTTATCTTGGTCTACAAAATAATTAAGTTGAAAAAAGACGGATAAAATCAGAGAGGAGGAGAAACACATTGAACAAACTTTCCCAATGTATCCATTTATTTACTTTTTGTGTATTGTTTATTGGTATTAACCAAAGTAACTTAGGGTATGCTAGTGAAATACAAGAGACAAGCATTATATTAGGATTTGAAAGAAAAGTACCAGAGCAATCAGATGATGATTTTTTACCGCCAAGTGACCCACAAATTATACCTGAAATATCTAGCTCAAATAATCAGCAAACTAAAATGCCTCAGCTTCATGCTAGGACAAGTTTACTTTTTTTCATCGGATGTTTACTAAGTATATTTATTTTGAGCTTCTGGTTTTTACGGGCCATCGCTGTTAGTAAAAAGGAGGGATATTTTTGAGAAAAAGTGTAATTTATTGTATGGTGTTTCACCTATTTATTTCAGCTTTCATATTAAACGGTATCCCTATTGTGGTGGCTACAGAATTAGATATTACAGATACAAAAGTAACAAGTGAAAGAGAACAGAAAGAAGTTGAGAAAACTCATTCTTTCGTTGGGGGTTTAAGTGAGGAGACAAAAGATAGTATTTCAACATCAACTGAAAAAATAACTGATGAAGAGATGAATATAACTTCTAATGATTTTACAATTGATGAAAATAATTTATTAGAAGAAACGATGGATAGCAGCCTTTTTTCGAATTCAATCTATTCTGGTATTAGTTTACATGGAATAAATGACGGAGCTATACTCTTGGGGAGGTCGGGTTCAAGGTTACAGATGTCTGTGCCGGGGCCGGTATACGTCGCATTCCATCGCTATTTTCCTGACTTATATGTAAAGATTGATATTATTCGCTCCCCTTTACAAAATAGTGAGCCCTTCTTTACATTTGTTGCACCAGGTATTAATTCATCAGTTACAATTAGAAATAACTTTAATCAACAGGTACCGAATATTCAAACTGGAGATATCATTCGAATTTATCATGTTGAAGCAAACTCTAGATTGCGGTGGAATGATGGTACGACGAGAATTCCTTCTGTTAATCTGACTGCTTATTTTGGAGTAACTGATACGGGCTTTACTTTGCTACGTACAGAGAGGGCAACTGTAATACCGGGAACCATTACAACCGAAGTTACCGATTCCCAGCTGGCAGCACAAGCAGCAAATTACCTGAATTTAGGTAATAATCCTGGGGTAGAAATTTCTGGGTTTATTCAATATCCAGATCGTTCTAAGATAGGTTCAACTACTGGAATTATTCGTGTTCAGCAAGAAATAACTAGTGGTCAATACGCATACTATGATTACACAGTCCCATTTACTGTTACGGATGCTTTCGAATTTGATATTCATTCTCAATATTTGACTTTATCTCAAACAGGAAATGCAATTGATCTAAGCAAGATTGTGTCTGATGTCACATATGGCGACCAACAATTAACAGAATCAGATTATGAAATCACAATAAGTGAAATGGTTAACACAAATACTGTAGGAGAAAAAAAAGGATCGTTTACAATAAGACATAATGAGAAAGGGTTCTCGCGCACTTTTGAGGTCCCAATTCACGTGTTATGGGGGAATTCGATATTCCTAGGAGGAAATGCGTTTGGCTCTATAGGTACGTATACGTATTTTCCGGAAAATAACAAAATTTCTGTTACATGGGGCACATCTGTGAATGGAGCAAGTCAAATTCATCCTCCCACAGGTGAGAATTTATACTATTCTGTTTCTTTATTTAATCCGACGCAAGACAACCAAGTAATATCTGAGATAGACCCTTATTTTAATTTTACTGGTCTAGGAAATCAAAATCCTAATATATTTCATACGATACCAAACAATCAGACAATTGATGTTTTAGAAGGGGATATAATGGAAATCTATCATCGAGAATCATTGATTGCCCCACGAACATTACGGTTATATGAAAATGAACAAGAAAGAAATCTTGCTAAAATAAAGGAAACAACTTACGTAGAATTGACAAACGATGGTTATAGAGAACTTTATTTCAATCGTATTCCTATTGCGAAAAGAGTTATTGTAGCAGCAAGGACAAATCAAGATCTTGATTTGTCCATAAATGATTATATAGATTTAAACCAAACACCAAATGTGGAAATTGTAGGTTTTATTTCGTATCCAGACCGCTCACAATTAGGGATAACTACAGGTACAATAAGGGTACAAGAAAAACTTTCCACAGGAAGATATATTCAAAAAGACTACGAAATACCGTTTGAGGTAACTTCTTCATTTGAATTTGAGGTACATTCTCAAAATATTTATTTATCGCAGAATGAAGATGCACTTGATTTAACAAAAATTGTTTCAGATGTTAAATATGATGGCAAAATTCTTTCAGAATCTGAGTACGTTATTGAAGTAGAAACAATGGTTGAGACAGAAACTGTAGGTTTAAAGAATGGCCGTTTTACTATAACAAATAAGGAAACAGGGGAACAGCTTGCTTTTGAAGCACCAATACAAGTTCTTTGGGGAAACTCAATATCATTAAGCGGACACGGTTTTCGATCCATCGGAAATTACACGTATTTTCCAGAAAGTGATAAGATAGCTGTTAACTGGGGAGAAGCTATTAATGATGGTTCGATTCCAATTCATCCTGGAACAGATAACGACATATATTATTCTGTTTCTTTATTTACCCCAACAGAAGATTACCAAGTATTGACCGAGCTAAACCCCTATTTTACATTGTCTGGGAAGGGGAACCAAAATCCCAATATAATTGATGCAATACCGAATAACCGAACAATAGGTGTTTCTGAAGGAGATATAATGGAAATTTACCACCTACAATCACTTACACACCCAACTTTACTGCAGATTCATAAAAATGAAGATAGAAGGAACTTAGCTAGAATAACGGAAACATCATATGTAGAGCTGACTAAAGATGGTTATCGTGAGCTTACTTTTGCAAAAATAAGAATAAAAAAGAACGATATACGTATAAACACTTCTAAAGAATTTTTAGACAACAATATTAAAGAATACCTGATCCTTGATGATGCAGAAAATGTTGAGCCAGTAAAATTTGTCAGCTACCCAGATACATCTAATGTTGGTGAAAGTAGTGGGATAATTCGTGTTCAAGAACGTTTAGCGTCAGGTAAGTATATACAAAAAGATTATGAAGTGCCGTTTGTAATTGCGTATACGAATTTAACGTTAGAGACTGTACCAGAAAATTTAAATTTTGGTATAAATAATCATGTTTCTACGGTTCGCCAATGGCTTCCTATAGAAAATTTGAATGATAATAATTTAGTGGCTATTTTTGATGGAAGACAAGATAGAACGGATTGGAGCTTATCTGCTAAAGCAAGTAACCTTAAAAGTCTAAATGATGGTTCGTACATTTATTTTGCACGGTATAGATTTTCTTTAGACACAGGTGAAAATAAAGTTATACAAGCTGATGGGCAAACTAGTACAACTTTTTCTTTAGATACAGGCGATGGCTCTGACAGAAACTATAAAACTTTTTTTAAAAGTATTGATCTATTTCTCCCTGAACTTAGTGGCTCATCAGATGCGAAATATGAAGGTGAGATCACATGGACTATAGATATAGTTCCTTAAAAATAGTATAAAAAAGGATGTGTTGTGAATGAGCGTATACACATGGTTTTATTTATTGATAGTGGTTGCGGTAATTAGTTTGATCACTGGAATTGTTTTTTCAGTATTAGATCTAAAAAAACCTCAAGAAACGTGGGAAAAAATATCATTTATTACTGATGCAGCTCTATTTATTATCTTTTTATTAAGTAGTGGTGGGGCAGTTTATGTTTACTTATTGATACAAAAGCAAATTGAGTTTTTTAGTTAACGTTCGAGGAACTTGTTAACTAAAAGTTTTGAAAAAGGTTAAGCAGCACATCAATTTATCTATTTAATTTTAATGTAAAACTATTTATCGAAAACTAAAAATAAATGAAAGATTCAACAAATATTTATTTTAAAGCTGCAACTGAAATTTAGTTGTAGCTTTTTGTTATATTAGTAAATAACAGTTATGAGCTTGTGAAAAGTTAACTGGAGTACAATCCTTGATGATCAATGTGTTCATACAAAAAATACGTTATGAAAACTAAATAAATTTAGTAAAGTATATCTGAGGATTTTAGTAGTTTTAAACTAGCAGTGCCACAAAAGAAAAAGTAATCCAAGAAGACGATTCTTGAATTTTTTAGTGGATTTGTTTGCTAAATACGTTTAGTATGCGTATATGATAGGTTATTATCGGAGCTAATACCTGAACATCGTGTAAAGAGTAATCGAAAATCGGTACGACTACGACTTTTCAACGTAAGGAGAACGAAAATAAGTAAAAGATTCAACCAAACACTCAGGAAGCAAGCTTATTGCGTATATCCATATCCCATTTAGTGAGCCTATTTGTTATTACTGTGACTAGCTCCCCTTATTTCTTGTAGAAATCCAAGAGTATAAAAAACAAAAGAAGGTTAATTAGTGGGGGTGGACAAATAAAAAATTGATTGATACGTTCCGACTATGACCTGTAAAGTAGATTGTGCTATTTTTAATTATTTATGTCCGCTTTCTATTCTTCAATAAAATCCCTCAATCTATTTTAAAATGTACCACTGACGAATATTTGGAAAAACTTAAGTCAATTTCTAATTGTTAGCAGCCTAATTTTTAGTATATGAAGTTTTTGATTGACATTTTTTTTATAAGCGTGTATATTCTTTTCGAATA
>KE351624.1 GCA_000415185.1 Enterococcus faecalis 13-SD-W-01 | reverse complement strand
TATTGATGCATACACGAAACAAATTATAAAAGTAGATTATGATGATTAACTTAGTAAGTAGATGGATTTCTGTATATTTTTGACACTTATTCTTTTATTGTTTATATTATTTTTTAGCAGTAAATTTGACTTCTGTAAGGGGCAAAAGAGAACAAAAATAAAAGCAAAAAGGGTTAGTATAATATGGTATAATTAAGAGGTAAAGAAATGAAAAGATGATGGTGAATCCCTTGAAAAAGGGGTGATGCCTATGGTTCATAGTTTCATTCCTAGAAGGTAACAGGCACGTGTCAACGTTTGAAGCAATTCAACTAATGATCGCTTTTGCGTCATTAGTTTTGCTGATTATTGACCACAAAGACCAAAAAAATAACCATCTAACTCCTTATCAGAGGGATAGTTGATTTAAAACTTTGAATTCTAAGTTACCGTCTTTTTACCGATTTTACATTGGGGGCTATGTTCGAGCATAACTCTTTTCTTAATTTCATTATAGAATAGTTCTTTCAAATATAGTACTGATGAGGTTATATCCTGCTTGAACTTGCTATAGCATTTGCATAATTTGAACGTAATTTAGTCTTAGAAAGACTAGCTGCTGATTAAGGTGATTTCGGAACGTTGGAACATGTACAAAGTGACAATATATTATTACTTTGATAATTCAGTAAGATAGAACAGGAAAGACGGTGCAACGATTTTTTGAAGAAGTAAACTTTTTTAAATAAATATTTCTTGTCTCAGTAGGTAAAGTTTGTAATAAAAAATTGACATATTTTTTCCAA
>KE351623.1 GCA_000415185.1 Enterococcus faecalis 13-SD-W-01 | reverse complement strand
TGATTTGGCGAAAACCCGCAGAAACCATGGTAAATTTAGCGAAAAAAGGCAGTCTGATCGGGATTGTGGGGAGAATTCAGACACGTTCTTATGATAATCAGCAAGGGCAGCGCGTCTATGTGACTGAAGTCGTGGCTGATAACTTCCAATTGTTAGAAAGTAAAGCAGCGACCGAAAATCGCACACACCAGGATCAATCTCAGGCTGAACCAGATACAAATGCCTTTGAGCAAAGTTCGACGCAGCATAGTCGATCACAAGACTATTTCAACGGTCAATCGATTGATATTAGTGACGAAGATTTACCATTTTAGATAGGAAAAGAGAAATGGACATGGTAAAGAAAATAACTTTTTTTGTGGATATTTTGATCCCTGTTATTGCATTTATCAATGTAATAACTTTAGGTTTTACCCGTGATTATTTAGTCACGAGAATCGCTCAAAGGTCTCTGTTTCTTGTACTGGTGTATCTTCTTTGTTCTTTTTTCACAAAAAGAACAAAGAACCAATCTTATTGGTCGTTTACGAAAGTAATAGTAGCCTTAACAGCACTGCTACTTACTGTACTTCTGTTTTTTCAACGCTAGCGAATGATAAATCATTGAACTTATAGGAGAATGTTGGTATAATAAGCATGAAAAAGAGGAGTTGCGATAACAACTCCCCTTATGACAGCACCGTTTAAGATGGTGACCAGTTTTATACTATTAAAGAATAATCGTTCCCCTGGCCAAAGTGGACGATTATTTTTTTGATTGTTGTTTACTACTGCTAGGATACCGAAAATGATTGTTGCGATTAAAGAACCGAAACTAATCATTAACCCTAGAGCTGCTTCAACAGGCAAAAAGGCGTCTCCTTTCTTGGCTTTTGGAAGTACATGCATATGCACCACCTCACTTTCGATTGGATAGCCACCGTCACAAACTTTACTGTCTAGAATATTATAACATATCCGAAATGGAAACAAAAAGCTTGATTTAATGGGAAAAAGCCACTATTCACATAGTTGAATAGTGGCTTTTTTTGTGTTGAAAAAAATGCGTTTTTAGGAAGAAGCAAGGCTTCTTCTCAATTGAAAAAGATAGAAGGA
>KE351622.1 GCA_000415185.1 Enterococcus faecalis 13-SD-W-01 | reverse complement strand
TGAAAAAGGCTACAGAAAGTTTATCACACACCGTTTGGAAATGTAAGTATCATGTTGTATTTGCGCCAAAGTATCGTCGCCAAATCATTTACGGAAAATACAAAGCGAGTATCGGAGAGATTATCCGTGAATTATGCGAAAGAAAGGGCGTTGAAATTTTAGAAGCAAATGCTTGTCCAGACCATATACACATGTTAGTCAGTATTCCACCAAAAATAAGTGTCTCTCAATTTTTAGGTTACTTAAAAGGAAAAAGTAGTCTAATGATTTTTGATAGACATGCAGAACTTAAATATCGTTATGGAAATAGAAAGTTTTGGTGTAGAGGATATTATGTGGATACAGTAGGACGAAACAAGAAAAAATTGCAGAATATATTCGTAATCAATTACGAGAAGACTACGTAGCGGATCAACTTACATTGTTTGAAGAAGTTGATCCATTTACTGGAGAAAAAAAGTCGTAAGAAGCACTAAGGGCTTCTTTGAGAAGCAGCGAGTAAATGTGGTGCAAGAGGGAACTGATTCAGTAGTCCTTTTAGGCTTAGGCCGGTAAAAGAGGCTTTCAGCCGCAGAGCAAACCACCCGTTCACACGGGTGGTTTTGATTTTCGAAAATGTATGTTATCATTCATTTGAAAACGTTTAATAATTGGTATTTGATTCTCTACAGGTAATATTTGATAGCTACGACACATACTTTTACATGTCTTTTGAGTGAACAATTAAGAGAATAGAGAGGTTTGAAGTGGTAAAGAAGAATTTTTATGCAGTGAAGTATGAGAATAATACAGGTTTGATTTTCACAGATTATGAGGAATATCGACGTGGGATTAAAGGTTGCAGTAACTCTTCCAGTAAAGGGTTTAAAAAGCTAGATGGGGCGCGTCAATGGTTAGAAGGAAGACCGTATGCCATTGTTGAAGAGAACGAACAAGTAAAGCCTGAAATATTGAGTGTACTTAAAAATAAAAAAGGTAAAAAATACTATGCAGTTGCCAGAGGGAGAACGGTTGGCGTATTCGATAACAACGAAGACTTTCAGAAATCTGTAGAAGGATATAAAGCAGCCCGAGCAACTGGAGGATTTGAATCGAGAAAAGAAGCCCAACGATGGTTGACGAAAAATGGCATTTCCTTGAAGAATAAAACAGGAATATACGTGGTTGCTAAAGGACATAATACAGGTATTTTCACTAAACTACATACCTATGAAAAAAATATGCTTGGATATCCAAATGCCAAAGGAAAAAAAGATTTTAAGAATCGGAAAGAAGCTTTGGATTGGCTAAATAGTGAGAAATTTAAAAAAAGATATTATGTAGTGGCTAAAGGTAAACGCAGAGGGATCTACACAGACATTAACAAATATAAAAAATATATTTCTGGCCTTTCAAATGTAGTATGTAAAGGCGGATTTAAAACGCGAGAAAAAGCTCAACAGTGGTTAAAAAAGGTAACGTTTAACCAAAAGGAATACTTTGCAATTGCTATTGGTAAACGCAAAGGAATCTATATTGATAGAAAAAAATATTTATCTAATTTAGAGGGCGTTCGAAACAGCTGGGGAAAAGACGGTTTCAAGACGAAAGAAGAGGCAAAAAA
>KE351621.1 GCA_000415185.1 Enterococcus faecalis 13-SD-W-01 | reverse complement strand
TCCTTCTATCTTTTTCAATTGAGAAGAAGCAACGCTTCTTCCTAAAAACGCATTTTTTTCAACGCAAAAAAAGCCACTATTCAACAATGTGAATAGTGGCTTTTTGTTTAAATGCCCATACTTTTCGTAAAATGATCAGGATTTCTTATTTGCATCCATTCAATCACTAATTGGTTGCGTTTATTGAAGTGACCCGTCACAGCAATATTGTATTTTCCTTCTTCCAAAAGCAATAATTTATTCGCGATTTCTACTCGACCAACCACACAATTGATTGGCTTATGAATGGTTTCTAATGTGAAACGTACGATCAAAGGTTGGGTTTTAATTACTCGAATTTTATCGAGCAGGCCAACGTACTTTTTCATCCTGATCACCTCACTAAAAGTATACCAAAAGTCCAATAAACTGGGTATTTCATTTGTGTTATAATAATAACGCTGTCTGCTGCCCCGGCCCATTCTGGCAAGGGGAGGAGGTTGTGTTATGAACCATCTTTTCGATATGTTTTTTGCAATCGTAGCAGAAGTAACCGCGCATTACATCTGCAAATGGCTTGATTGTAAAATTGCCAAAAAAGACAGTAAGCCTACCCGTTAATCTAATATAGAACGTAAAAAAACCCCACTAGCCCGGCAGCTAGTGGGGTTTGGTGTGTTATGAAACATCTTTTTGATAAGACAATTATATCATAAAATAGAGTAAAAGCAATCTAAATCAAAATGGCAAATCTTCATTGCTAATATCAATAGATTGTCCAGCGAAATAGTCTTGAGAGCGATCAGGCTGCGTTGTAGACTGTTCAAAGGCATTTGTTCCTGGTTCACCTTGGGATTGATCCTGGTGCGTACGATTTTCTGTCGCTGCTTTACTTTCTAACAATTGGAAATTGTCGGCCACGACTTCGGTCACGTAAACACGCTGTCCTTGCTGGTTCTCATAGGAACGTGTCTGAATTCGTCCCACTACACCGATCAAGCTACCTTTTTTCGCCAAATTCGCCATGGTTTCTGCGGGTTTTCGCCAAATCA
>KE351620.1 GCA_000415185.1 Enterococcus faecalis 13-SD-W-01 | reverse complement strand
GGGGGGGGGGTTGATATTCCGTTTGTGCCATTGGTAAGATCTAGAGTCGCTGTAATAGGAGTATAGTCTCCATTATTGTTGAATATTGCATCATTAACCGTATAACCTATGCCCGCCCTTGAAGCTTGCACGACTCCTTTACCATCCAAAGCTTTCCCAGTTAAGTCCCAATATGTTTTCCCCCATGTGTTCGTAGTGGAAACATAAGGGAGAATTGTAATTTTCTCATGATCACTAATTGCCATGTCTCCTCCCCATTGAGGTGAAGAGGCTTTAATAGTATATATTCCTGGAGTTACTGCTTTTGCCTCGAAGGATACTGCCAGCTGTCCATCTTGATTCACTTCAGTTTTAAACGTTATTGTAATAGTACCTGCTGTAGCATCAGTTGTTATTTCTGCATTAGCTGGTATACTCACAACATTCAAGTCACTTAACTTCACCGAATCTCCTACATTAATCGTTATAGAACTACCTGCTGGGAGCAACGTACTTGTACTAGTAGGAATAATGACATCAAACGGAATGCTATCAGAGTTCTGCATATAACTACCTGTAGTAGACCCTCTACCCACTCTTATTTGATAATCTGGTAACGGCAGCGCCCTTGTTTCTCTTTCAATTACTGATTCTTGGGAATTAATCTCTTCCGCTGGTTTAACCTCTTCGTCAGATGCTGTCTGAGAAGTGGTCTCTGTATTCTCCAAAGAAGAATCTGCTGTTGTTACTTCTGGCGCAGATGTTTCTGTAGAGCTTGCTTCTGTTAGTTGCTCTGTAGCTTTCTGTTCATTAGAATTAGACTCCATTGTTTCCCCATAAACAATCGTGATACTCGGTACTAATGGAGCGGCTGCCAATGAAAAAGCAAGACACGCAACAGATAGTTTTTTTGATACGCTCGCTTTCATCTCACTCTCTGTCTTCCCTTCTAATCCCTTTGTTCGTTTTTTTATTATCTCCACCACCTTTCTACAAATATATTATTGCAATTCATTTCTTGTTACCTGTTCGAAATTTTCAAAAAAAATAAAAATTAAAAAATATAAAACTATATGAAATTTATAAGTCCACCTCACATGTGCTTACTCACTTATGGCATTAAACACACAAAAACTCCTCTCAACCCATTAATAAGCAGTTACTAACTACCTACTAAAAATTGAAAGAAGTTTTTATCATCAAAGTATTTCCCCACGTATAAAAGCATATATGCATACTTCACATGCTGTAAAAGTAAAATAATAAAATTTATTAAGTAAACATCAGATTCCAACAAGCAATACCTCTAACTAATCCTGATTAAACTTTTGTTATAGTTTCCTTAATCTATAAAATTATATCATCATTACAAATAAAGCATTATTTTGTATTCTTTATTTCACTAATGACATTACCAAAAATTTCCCAATCTTTACCAGTTGGTGGACTGTTCCACACAATGCAATAGCAATCAATATTTTCTGTCAAAGTATCTGTTAAATAGAGATCTGTACACTCCTTGTATTCGTTTAATACAGTTAAATTTGAAAACGGTAAGTTGCTTATTATTGTTGATATAAAATTATTATATTCTTTACTAATAGAAAAATTCACTGAAACTACAACATTTTTCAAAAGTTTGTTCAAATTGACCACTTCAATGATCTTTAGTATAAAGACCATTAAAAAACTTTTGTTTTCACTAATATCTCCTAATACTGATATTACATCTAAATTCTTTAAGTAATTTGCTGCTAATTCGAATATATCGGAATAGTTCTCATTAAAAACGCTCATATCTGCAAAGAATAAATCATCTTGTACTACATTTCTATAATATATTGTTTTAATAAATAATGGACTCAGAGATTGTCTTAATTCATCTTTAAATTCCTCTAAATTATTTTCATCGAAAAACACAAAAAGTAGCTTATCCAACTGTTCTTTATATTTATTAGTTGATCTAAGCTGACTAGGAATTTTTAGAAATTCTAAACTAAGTAAATAATTGATCAATAAAATTGTTTCAGAAGTTACAGCCCCTGCTTTCTCTTTAAGAATCATTCCCATTACTTCTTTGATTTTTTCGAAAACCTCTTCATCAACTTCATGTAAAAGATTGATATTCTCTTCATAGGTATTGTCTGTTTCAATTCTTAAAATGGTTATATATATATAAAATTTAATTCTAGAAAGTTCCAATCCATTTACATTTTCTAATAAATTAGTAGACTTGAGACGAATTAAAAAGTCTTTTACTTTAGTTAACATTTCTTCATCGCATGGAAATTCATATTCTTTAAATATTGAAAAATAGATTGAAGATAAAAAATAACGAATTTTGTATTCTTCTAATCCATCATCTCTAAAAAAATTAATTTTGTAAGAATCTAAGTATTCAAAAAGTTCTTTTCTTATAGTATAAGCTCTTGATACACTAACGAAATACTGAAATGAGAAGTCTTCAATCTTACACTTTGGATTTTTTATAAAGTAATCAAGATACCTTAATTTCAACGAACGTCTTCCATAAATCCAAAATAATCTGTTAACAGAATCTAAACCGTTTTTACTATAGACATATTCCTTTCCATGCTTCTCAATGTTAAAAAAGTTATATAAATTAAAACTGTTAAAATCATTTATCAATTCTTCTATTAAACTCGTTGCCTTAAACTTTGACAGATTAAATTTGTTTTGAATTTCTTTTATAGTTATGGCTTGTCTCGGAACTCTCTCGATGTATGAAAAAAGTAAAAATTTGCTTAAATCTTCATTTTCAAATATTCCTCTCAATTGTATCAACCGTTCCTATTTAATTTAATATGGAATTTCATTATTACTTTTCATTGCTTCTTCTATAGGTTTATTTATTCCCGAATAAAAGACTTCCCGTAATACTGGAAAGTACATTCCCTAAATAGCTCTTTCCCTCCACTCCCATTCCTTTCGGCAATACGCCATCAATATTGTTAAAATCCAATCCCGAGTCCAAAGCAACATCTTGCTTCAATAAATACTGCTTTTTCCTAGGTTTTTCATAAAATGCTAACCCCGAAATAATAGTATTATTATCCTCATTAATTGATTCAGCTTGTACGAAAGTATTAGAAAAGTAAAAGCTTGCACCTAAAAATATAGTTGTTCCAACTATTACTATATTTTTTTGTATTAATATTATATGAACTTTTCTCATTCCGCTTACTCCCCATCATTTTTCCTCTTCAGTTCTTCAATTTGTTTGTTTTTTCTTCTTACGTAAATGATTAGTACTATTGTTAGGATAAGTATGAGAAAAGCAACCCCAATTCCTAAATAAATAAAAAATGAATAATCTTTCTCTTTGATCACTGCTGTTTCATTAAGCTTCTTCGCTTTATCACTAGTAATTTCAAAGTCTTGGGAGAATTTCCACTTTTGCTCTTTAGAAGAAACCTCCATTATAACCGTATATTTTCCGGCCTTTAATTTTTCTTCATTCGTTCCAATTTGAAACTTATAGATTGAGTTCGGAGCGACTTGTGCGTCTTTCTTATCTTCTCCATAGATAGGAGTCTTTTTATCCGAACCTTTTTCATAAACTTTAGCACTTACATTTGTCTTATTTAAGAACCGCGCACTATTATTTTTGATAGGAAAATAAATATTATTTCGTCCATTTAACTGTTCTACCTTAATTTTTCCTGTTGAAACATCATTATTTGGTAATTCTTTCTCGCCATGTAAAACGATTGCTACAGAGTATGCATAGCGATTTTTGATAGCCATCCCAGTCTTCTTTTGACTATCTTCTTCTTTATCTTGTTCCTCTTTTTCAATAAAATTTATCCCACCTACCAAAACTCCGTCAAAATTTTTACTAGGTGCTTCAATTGTATAAGTAACGTCTTTATGTCCTTGTGCTGGAATTTTAAAAGTGGGATCACTAATTGTTATTAACTTACTTATATCATAAGTTAAATTGACATTCTCAAAATTTTTACTATTGTTGTATTCCACTAATCCATTACTATTGGTTGTAGCTCTATCAACATTTGTGCTAATGGTAAGAGGTTTATTGCTATTATTCACTACAGAAACCGTAACACTGGTTTTTTCATTTGGTTCTAATTTTAAATCATAATATGACACTGAAGTATCCAGTTGTTTATCTGTAGGTACAGGGTTCACTGCATAGGAAACATCCTCTGCATGTGTGATTTGAGTATAGCCAATAGTTATAAAAAATAGACAAGAGGCTAAAAAAAGACCTACTAAAAAATTGGTTGTTTTTTTCATTTGATTAATCTCCTTGTATAATATTTACCTCGATAATCTTATGATGATATTTAACTTTCGTCTATTTTGTTTTTTTTATAAATGAAAAAAATAAAAAAAGACAAGCCTAGCAAAACAATCTAAACTTTGATCATAGTTTATAGTATGCAAAACTTTTTCTATCAAATTTCGTGTAACTAATGGACTTGCTCATTTATCAAGCTACTTCAAATTATCTATATATAATTTGAAGTCTGAAATTATTGATTAAAAACTTTTGTTTTTCCTTCAACATATGTAAATTATTTTTACCTTACTTTGATTTTGATACTCTTTAAAGCACGTCTACTTACTAAACGGTACCAAAATATATTCCTAACATTGCTCAATATTTAGCTTAAGAAAAAGAAGATAGTGGATTTATAACTGCCTACTATAAGTGTTAATTTATTTTAAAGTAAATGTGACGAATTGACGAAAAACAATTCGTTGAAAGAAGAGTCCTGGACAAATGGTATTCAGAACTCTTTTCCTTTTTTATTCAATAAATATTAATATTCAGTGAGTGAAATGGACTCTTTAATACTCTTACATGGAAAATTATTGATTCCCTCTTTGTTCATTTTCCACGTGGTATAGTAGGGAGCTAACACACCTTTATATTCTTGAACGATAAAGTATTTCCCCTCACTTGTATGTTTACAACAGTAAATTCCAGAAGTAGGATATTTTTCTACACAAAAAATATCAGGATCAAAGCCTTCTAATACCAACATTTTTCTTATCTGAAACAAATGCTCTTTTTCCAAACAATCGGGTAATTGTGCGATTCGGTTTTCTCTTAGCGATCCTTCGATAATCTTCCATTTATTTAAATATTTTTTCACTTTTGAAACCTTCTTTCACATTTATTATTCTAGTAATTTTATTCTGAAATAATCAATCAAGTTTTGTAACTGAATCAAACAGCCCTTTATTGTGCTGATGCAAAGAAAAGTGCCATAATCTATATAACAAGATAAAGTAAACTACAATCAATATTTATTTTTTTATCTGCAAAAATAAATTGATAACTAACCGTCTGTAGGGTTGACGTATCCTAGACTAATAAAATCTATTAAGATAGATCATATGACAAAATTCTTATTGTATTTATTTCATTAATTTATTTATAGAATATCACTAAAATAAAAGCATCTATCTTCAAAAAAAGGAATATAAAAACCCTATTTTGAAAAATATTTGAATAGCTCTTTAGTAATAAAGTTCTTCTAGTTACATAAGTCCTAAATCATAGAACAAGAAAAAATCCCTTTACACACACATAGCACGCATAGGGATGTTTCTTTAAATTTTAATAATGAAAGTTTGAAATACTATCCTAAGTTTTATTATTTTTTCTGCTAAGTAATGTTTTAATGCAAATAATCAGAAGTGTGCTTTTTCCAAGTATGCTTTTATCTTTCCATATTAATAATTTTTTTCTTACTCTCCCGTTATACCATATGAAAGGAACTTTCTTGTTCCCCCTTTAATATAAAACAAAAAGACTATTCAAATTGAACAGCCTCCCAAATAAAATATTTTCAAAATGACTTATGCGACATTTCCTTTTCTCTTAGTGTCTCTTTAATTTCTTTGTATATAAGAATCCCTTCTAATATCCCCATCATTGCAGTAATAGTCAAACCAGGAATTAAGATCCACCAACTAATATCAATACAGTTCTCTGATCTCAACCAAATAGCTAAAATACAAACTAAAAATAGCATATTCATACCACCCCATCCTTTAAATAAGAGTATATTATCTCTGAATTTGAAGGATGTTCAAAAAATGTATTTAAAAAGAGATGAAATTGATCGTTTATTTTTAACAATAGAAAAATTATAAATAGTAAAATGATCATAGAGATTCCCAATAAAAGAAAAGCCAAAGTTATATTTGATTAACCTATTTGTCTAAATCTACTTCTTGTATCGTTACTATCGTTTATCCTTCATTGCGCCTTTCTATTCCGTCACAGTACCATTTTTGCATTGTAAATTTTTATATTAAGCACATATTTTTATTAGCGTATATCTCGCTAAAGTACTCGAAAGGAGATAACCAAGTGTATTTTATTATTAGAAAAACTACCGACAATCAATATTATTTTATAATTAAATCTGAAAATCAGAAAGTAATCGTAACTAGTAAAATATACACTTCTAAGCATTCAGCAATACAGACCATTAATTCTATAAAAAACGGAATAAGTAAAGATTCTCTTATTATTGATATAACTAAGTAAGATGATTAACCTCAGTTTAACTGTTACTACTTACAATCCAATAACTTACTTATATATTCTGGCATTAAACCCTGGATAATTGCTAAACCATTGTGGGCTCTTCATTGCTCGCATCATCAGCAGGATTCCCTACAAAAAAGACTAGTTTCTTATTATTGTTTGTCTAAAAAGTTTGTTAACTGGTCTTTTTTCTTTGCATCTAAAGAAATTAACGTAGGTAGTCTATCTGTATTGCTATCATTAACTTCTATAAATAGGCCATTATCATCACGTTTTTCTATTACTATAGTGGTCTTTTCGAAAGTATCACAATTTAATATCAATTTTTTCTTCGTTCTATTTTGTTCTTTCATAATGTTTTCTTCCTTTCTATCGTCTATTCTTCTAAATTTAACGTACTGGTACTGTAATAGTTATATATATTTCTGCTACCTTAATCAATACTATCATTACACTAAGAAACATTGCTGTAAATTGCTCGAAACTAGTTTATAACTAACTTTCTGCAGCTGAAACTTTTTGAAGAACTTGAGTAACAAATCTCTTAAGCAAAAATTGAATATGTCGCAGATACGATTCGGAAAAAATATGGCTTTGTATCGATTGTACACGCATATGTTGAAACACATACATGCAATTATCCACCCAAAACACGTTGGTAGACATTCGGGGATATGAGCAGAAGTGAAGGGAATCAAGAAGAAAAAGAACGAGTAGAATAAAAAATGTTGACAAATACTTTGAAACCGTGATCGTAACTTCTCCTATTGCTAACCAGAAAGTGATTATTCAGTGAGACGATGAAGTAGTAAAAGTATTCATACACCTTTAATTACCCACTAAATATTTTCATAAATGAACAGTATGTATGCTGAGAGACAATCAGAGAGATCGCACTAACAGACTACTACTTTGAATTTCAGGAAGATATTTTGCCGGAAGGAAACGACGCATTTGATGGATAAGAATAATCAAAAAAGCAGAGCACTCACTAGGAGAATCTGCTTTTTTTGATTACTGCACTGTTGTTTGGGGTACACAGCACTTCTGAAGAAAATCATCTTTTTCTTCAAATTAAATGTTACCATAGGTCAGTTTAGAAACAAATAAGAATCAGATTCTATTTTTACTCAGATATATCGTAAATTTTGAACCTCTTATGACTGAAGTCATAAGATTCTTGGGAATAGAGCATACTTAATAGCATATTTTTTTACTAATAATGGTGATTCTTATTTGCCAAGCATCCACATAGTTTCTAAAGTTCTTGGTTGTACCCTATCCAATGCTTGTATTCGCAAACCTTCAAACAAAATATTTATACTAGCGTTGATATTTCGATCATACCGAGTATCACAATAGAACAAGGCCATTTGCGAATATTGTGTGATTTATTGCCGCTTTGTGTACATATTCAATACAAATTTGGCTAGACAGAAACTATTTATCCATTTTGATGACTTTTCATCCTTACCAATCAGTCTTCTATTGTAATTTAGTCGCCAAACTTATCCAAGATACATCAAAAATACTTTTTGTTAGTTTACATAACTTAATGACTATATTTAGAATTATTTATATGTGTCACTTTTCTGAAAGTAGGACAGTTCGTCTCACACCGGAACATAGATTCGCTTACTGAGTCAAGAAATCTAGTATAAAAAATTCGTATGTTTTATTATTAATATTTTTATAAAGCAATAGATCTTACCATAATCATGGGTTTTAGTTGTTTCATATTACTTATCATACTAACAATGTTCTTAGGAATTCAAAAAAATTTCAATTAGACTTTCGTTGATCAAGTTCCCAGGATACGCCTTATATCCTACACCTTTACCCATGACTATCATTTGACTGCCTTTAGATGATTCAACAAAAACAAAATTGTTGTTCAACCTCTGTGTTATATGCATAGGGAACCTCCTTGCAATTAGAGTATTACAGCAAAGACGCTGCCTCTTTATCAACGATTAGTGTAAAGTCTGGATGAGTCGTCAACAAAGTAGCTGGAATTTTCTCAGTGACCCTCCCTTCAACCAAAGTTTTTACAATTTTAGCTTTTGCCTTACCGTTAGCGATCATGACCAATTGTTTTACTTGCATAATGTTCTTTAGCCCCATAGTAACATAGAAATCTGGATGCTTATCCTCTACACCTCCAACTTCACCTAATAGAATGTTTCCCATCTCTGGTGTTGCATTTTCATTTACACAACTAGTTAAATCGCCGAACTTTGTTGTGTTCGGGAGGTTTCCGCAAAAGTGTCCATCTGCTCCAACTCCTAGCAACACAAAATCTAATCCGCCATCTTCCTTGATTTTATCTTCATTTTTTTCCTACTTTCTCTTAAATATTTTTTATACTAAAAATTTTGATCTTTAGATCAATCAAATTTGATGCTGACTTATCTATATTTTTCCGAATTTGTCAGTACAATAATTACGACGTCATTTAAGTTCTTAGATTTAATGAATGACGTATCAAATGTCAAAATTTCTTCGCCTTGACTTACATGCTGACCTTGCGTAACAATCGAAGCCTTCTCCATCGAGAGTGACAGCATCTAACCCAACATGGATTAAGATTTCAATCCCATCATCTCCTTTTAAACCAATTGCATGTTTAGTAGGAAAAACTGCTTTTATTTTTCCATCGAAAGGGGAAAAAAACTTTTCCATAGGACACTTCAACAGCTATAGTTTTCCCTAAAATTTCTTTTGAAAACGTATTGTCATCAATGGATTTCAAAGGGCTCAGTTTATCAATTACTGGTGAATAAACAGTCCCATCTTGTTCTTATTGAGTAGAATTAGAATCACTAAGATTTTTGTCATCTTTACTTTTTGTTTCAACATCGAAACGATTCATTAAAAGAAGAGTTAGTATATTAGTATAGCTATAATCGCAACTGAAATAATTGATCCAATGATAATACCTGTAAAACCTTCTCCCATGAATGCTGGTAAATAAAGAACACCAGGCATAACAAAACCAAAACTTTGCCCACCAAATACTGCACTTACTACAGCTCCAATACCTCCTATGCAAGATGCAATCATTGCACCTTTGTATCGAATTAGAACACCATAAATTGAAGGCTCTGTGATACCAATATATCCAGGTATCACAGCCTACTTGCTTTTCTTTTTATAATCTAAAACAAACAATGTGTGGTGCAGTTGCTTGTGCAAATGTACTCATAAGCGTCATTGCTAGATCCAAAGCTTAGAATTTCTTGCTAAACAAGAGAATTTAAGGCATGATGCATACCTGCCAATACAAGAATTGAACGAGTACTTCCAACAATTAAACCTGCTATCGCTAGAGAAAAATCAATTAACCATTTTATACTATATGTAACATACTCTCCTAAATAACAACCCAAAGGTGTTAGTACGCTCATTGCGATTGGTGCCACAATAAGTAAAGAAAATAAGGGCAAAAATACCATATTGATCATTTCAAGAATATACTTGTCAAAGAAACGTTTAATGTAACTTAAGAGCCAAACAGAGAAAATAATTGGTAAAACTAAAGAATTATAATCGACTACAGCTATCGAAAAAAAACAAATATCTTCATAATCTGCTGCCCTTCAGTAATTGTAAAAGGACACATCATTAACCCTGATATAGTCAAAGCTAAATACACATTTGTTATGAATTTTTTTTGCTGAACTAACCGCATGGGAGAATGGGAAAAATAGAACATAGTACTGACGTGACAATCCATTGAAAAAATTATTATATCAGTGCCATTATACGTCCATCCAAAGTTAATGAGCATAAAATGAAACCTTTTAATAGACCACCAGCAATAAATCGTGGTAAAGCTGACGCTAAAACAGGAGATAGCGCATTCAAAGTATTTGATATACCTTTTCTGTTATCACCACCATCATCATCATTTGATAAAGAGATGATATTGTTTAGTTCATTAGCAACAACTACCACTTTACCACCGAGGATGACTTGAAACTGATTCCCTTGAAATGGAGCTCCTAAAATTCCATCTAGTCGACTTATCTTTTTTATGACTAATCACAATTAAATAAACTGTAAAAATAGGAAAGTACATGTACATATATGCATTTTCATGAAAAGCTATCGTCACAAATATGCTACAGTAGTTCTCCTCAATCTCTATACATTATATCAACGAATAAAGGCCTTTTTATTTACCTCAGGGAAATAAATTAAAGTCGCCTTCTTGTAATTGAAGACGACTAAAAGTGAGTTTCGATATGGGTTCAACATGGAATGTTACAACACTACTTCCCCAAGTAAATGCTTATAAACTTAGTTTACCAGAAAAAAAATTGAATGCTCTTTCTATTTTTACACTTTTTTGAAAAAAATAAAAAGTAGCTAATTCTCTTTATTTTTCCGTTTTTTTCTTATCTAAGTTATAATGTAAACAAATAGGCCTGTACGCTAATGTAGCTCTCTCAAAATGCTAGCCTGTTTAAGAGCAGTCCGTCCGTTTAAGACGGTAAGCTAAATTAAATATGGAAATGAAACCGCCACTTCCCCACTAAACATTATGGCGGTTTTATTTCTTGTTATCTTCACTAACCCCCACGTCTTTCTATTACTAGAGTAGTCTTTACGAAAGTATCACAGGTTAATATTAACTTTTTTATTCCCTTTTGTTCTTTCATAATGTATTCTTCCACTCTTTCAACCATTCATCCAGACTTAACATACTAATACTGTAACAGTTAAATATCTCCCTACTACCTTGTATAATATTATTATGTTAGGTAAAGACATTTAATGTGTTCTATTTTAAACAGCAACTACTCTGTCTAGGCCTAATTATTGTATTAGCTAATCATTGGTTACATGATTAATAGGCAATTATTACAATTATTCTAACCCTAATGCGGCAGCTGACAACGCTGCATGTTAAAAGTAATAAATTTACCAGGATGTGATTGGATTCAAAAAAATAAAATGAAAGTAGTGAGTATAGTGAAAATTGTTGCTAGACACTACGTTCATTGGGATACAATCAATAAAATCGAATTAACAGACCGTTATTTTGAAATTTGGCAAGACCTTTTGCCTGAAGGAAACGACGCATTTGATAAATAAGGATCAACAAAAAAAGCAGATTCTCATTAGTGAGTGCTCTGCTTTTTCTGATTGATGCACTGTTATTTGGGGTAAACAGCACTTTAAATGAAAACTAGTCTTCTCTTTAAGTTTGACATTAGTATATATCCTTTTAGTTTCAAGTGTTTAATTTAATGGCTAAAACTTCACAGCTCACATCAATAGTTTGAAATACTGTTCATCGTACCAGTATGCTTAAAGTATTACTAAAATAAAAAGATTTTTTAATGAATTTAAAAATTACAACTATCTCAAACAAAAAAGACCACAATCTCCGTTGAAAGAAGAGTAAATCGTGGCCTTTTTTGTTTATGATAAAGTTGTAATGCTAGGATATTTTGATTTGAGACTGTTAAAAGCCTCTTGTACGCTATCAAAAGAACCATAATCAGAATACTGATCTTCACTATTTAGACTAGAAACATTCACTTGATTATTATTAAGAGATAAATTAAAATATCCATAAATTTTATAAGAGGTCGATGTGGTATAATCCGTTTTGCTGTCTATTTTGTATATTGAGACTACTGAAAATTCAGATGTGTCATCATCAGTGTCACTAAACCAAGAACTATTGATATTTGTTCCAATAAAATAGCTTTCTTGTCGTGTGACGGTGTGTTTAATATAAGAAGTTGAATGATTATCGTCACGTGCTACAGTGTCTATCTGAGATAGTAAAGAATCTATATTGGTTATTTGAGGCGAGTCTTCAAGACCGGATACTTTCACTTTTTTTAAATCTGAACCGTCAAGTATTTTTCCTTTTGTAGTCTCTTGTTCAATATAATTCGGACTAAGAGTTAGAGTGATACTATCTCCGTTTGATAAATCATTTGTTTCATCTTCCGTATAAAAGATCTCATTATCTATTTTTGCTAAACCATAATGATTAAATCCAACCCACTGAATCGGATTATCTTTTATAACATCGTCAATTGTATAGGTAGTTGATTTTTTTAATCCAGATACAGTGACTGTTTTTGTTTGGGCTTTTACTGGACTATTTGTAATATCAGAAGAAATCATAACTTTTACTTTATCTCCATTTGATAATCCAGAGTCTTTATCTAGTTTAATAGAAATATCTGATTGGCTGATATCTTTCTTTTTACTAATGATATCGTCTATTTTGTCTCCATATTCACCTGATAGAGTTGCTGTTCCTTGATGATTATATCCATTAAAATCAACTGACACATCATCGATGATTGATTGAGGCATCCGACTAATAAATAATAATATTCCTAATAAAATAATGACAGCAGCTGTACTTCCGCCTACAATTGTCCATTGCTTTCTGGTAATTTTCGAAAAATCTATATTGATTCTCTGATTGCTTTTCTTTAAGTACTGAATGAGACTATATACAGATCCAATAAACATTACAATTAATCCTAGTATAATAATAGGACCAGCCATTCCCAAAATTGTATCTGAAAATTGACTCATATCAGAAGTAAGATTAGATTGTAATACATAATTGAAACCAAAATATAATAACGTTACAATAAGTGCTGAAATGCTAGCAGTAATTTTTGTGCTTTTTTTGTGAATAAGACTACAAACTATAACAATAATAGGTAAAATAGTCATTACTAAAACAAAGATTTGAAAGTAATGAATCATGTTTTTTTCACTAGCAGAAAGCAAATCCATTGTTCCCCAACTATTTAGCTGTTTAATGAATTTCACAATGTGTGCCAAGCTAGAACTTTGGTGTCCTATAAATGGTAAGTTTATATCTATAAAGTTAAAAATATATACTCCTGATAGAACAATGATTGCTCCTATTATTGCCATAATATCACTGAGTGATAAATGACGTTTTTGTAAATAGTACTTTAAGTTATTATTGTTATCTGTATCCATATAAACCTCCAATATTATTTAATAAAACAATTGTTATATAAATGCTATTATAACAAGTTTACCGCCTTCAAGGGGCGGCCTACTCTTAAACAGGCTAACATTATGAGAGAGTTATATTAGCGTACGTACCTTATTTATTTACAGTATAACTTAAATAAGAAAAATAAAAAGAATTAGCTGCTTTTTACTTTTTCAAAAAAGTGTAAAAATCGAAAAGGAGAACAAAGCCTTTTTTTGATAAATTCTATTTATAGCAATTACTTGGGAGAGTAGTGCTATGAGTGTCGGTTCGTCCCATATCGAATCCATATTGAATTTTTTTTAGTCTTCTCTTCAGTTACTGAAGACGACTGATTTTGCAAGGTAGATACAACTTGGTATGTTTTCTGGAGATTGGAACTATATTCAAGAAAGTTACTTTTAATTTGTTTTGATTTGATTTGCGTGTACAACCACTTCTAAGAGTTTTTAATGTTTTCTACTTACTGGACAAGTAGTTTTATCAAAGCGCTCTTAGACGAAAAATCTAGAGCGTCCGAGAGCTATTTCTTTTCTCTGGCAAGCATAGCAAGTTTATGTACACTTGCAAAAAAATAAAAAAGAGAGCGTCACAAAATTGATATTTTGCGATGATCTCTTTTTTATTAACTTTGGGGTAATCCCCAAATCTCATTTTCATTTTTTGAGGATGACTGCAGATATAAAGTTTTTCGTTTAATTGTCGGCGGAATCGTCAAAACACAAAAAGTGGTTATCGATTATATCCAATCCGAATTTCCAGAGCAGCTGTAAGTACGAGACTTCAGCAAGTATTTGTTTCCTAGCAGTAATTTCAATATAGGATCACCTAGTTTTTTTCAGAGGATTTTAGGAAAATAAAAAGTTACGATAGAAAAAAAACATATAATAGAGATCTTTTTGCGTATATGCTGGCAATAAAGAATATTCCTTTATTCCATTTATTGTCTGTTCAAAGTGATTGGAATGGATTTTTTGATGGGATAAGAATTTGGGTTGAAGAAAATCCAGAAACTATACAATTAAAAAAATTGGAAAGAAGCACTTATAATAAAATAAATTATTTAATAAGAACTTTAATGTTTTAGTTTACATAAATTTTGCAATTAATTTATAACCGTTGATTTAATAATATTAAAAATACATAACTTTGTATAGTATATCTTATGTAAACCAAAATTATTAATACCTCATTTTTAAATATAATTAGCATTTTATATTTTTTTGAATTAAAATAGACTTAAGATTTAGTAGTGATGCCAAAAATAAAAAAGAAATACTATTATTAGGAGGAGATATTATGGCAAACATAAAATATATTGGTAACGACACACAAAAATCTGAAAAAGGAAAAATTCATAGAAAAGAAGGTAATTACACCAGTTGTGGAGCAAGAATTGATGACAATCCACAAGATTGGCAGTCTACGACTTCTTCTATCACTTGTGAAAAAAGAGGCTGTAAATAGAACCACCCAAAAGTATTAATTTAAAATTAATCAGATAAGCAATATGCCACAGCTTTGGCAAGACTACAAGATCTAAAAATGAAACCGTTATCTTGGTTTGTATAAATATTAGCTATCACTTACTATTTAGTGATAGCTAATAAATTGTTCTATATCACTTTTAGATAAAAACTACATATCGATACATTGTTAATACACATATTCCATAAATTATTCATTATTTTTTAAAATTTTATGCCAAAGATGCAGTATTGATACATAAAATCTGCGATATCATAAAAATGAATCCTTTCAACAGAATTATAATATTTAGACAGTAGTTCATTAAATCTTGTGAATTCTTTTTCAGGAATTGATAGCAAACCTAAACCACGATCAAACATAATTTTATTTGCTGTTAATAATGCTGTTCGCTTATTACCATCCCAAAATATTTGATTTTTTGATATGAACAGAAATAGTCTTAACGCTTTTTCCGTGTCGGATATATCTTGATCTAGTATCTCGCCATATTGAGTATTTACCGCATCTTCAGTTAACATTGGCGGAACATATCTCCCTTGAATAGTCGATACTTCTACTCCGCCGGTTCGTATTTCACCAGGGAAAAGTGCATCCTCAGCTGCAACTACACGATTAATTCGTTTACTTGTCTCTAGTAAGGGCTCCTGTACGTCCTTTAAAAGCAACTCAAAGCCTCTTTTTAGGTTAACGACGGTTAGGACATCATCTACTGCTACGTTATTGGCTCGATTATACTTAATAATCTCTTCTGTTTGTAATAACGTTGTATTCAATCCTTCAAATTTCCCAGCATTATACACCAGTTCCACAATGTTTTTCTTCAATAGATACACAGATTCTTTGCGAGACAATTGGTACTTATCAGGAAATTTAGGACTCTTTTCTTCGTTCATTTTCTCACCTCTTGAATTTTTCCTACTATTATATAAGAAGTTATTCTGTCATAGATCCAGACTTTTTACAGCGGTATCTTTGTCTTCTTGGGTGATCCCGATATAGCGTAAGGTCTTCCGTTGCGAAGAATGGTTTAGCAGCGACTGAATGATTTCTGTTTTGGTTCCCTGTTTATAGAGAAAGTAACCGAACGTTTTCCGCATGGAATGTGGCCCAATGTCTTTCAGTCCGATAGCAATGCCTGCATCATGAATGATCCGCCAGAGACTTTGGCGATTAAGCGGTTCATTTGTGCCTTTGCGGCTTGGAAACAAATAATAATCAAATTCTTGCTGAAGGAGTTGCTCAGGAAATTCCTGTTGGACGTACTCCAAAATCGTTTTTCGCAATTTGTTAGAAATATAGACCGAATTATGTTTTCCCGTTTTTTGTTCCTTCATCGCTAATTGATCTTTAACTACTATGCGACCACGCGATATTTCCAGTACGTCGGCCAACTTCAATTGGCGCAAATCAGAAATACGATAAGCGGTATTGATCCCAATTGAAAAAAGCACCAAATTTCGTTGCCCATATTTTCCTGAAGCCAAGATTGCCTTCATCGCATCGATCTTTTTTTTGTCTCGAATCGGTTCTACCGTCTTCATTTTCTCCGCCCTCTCCAATAATACTTAATTACATTATATCACATAATATGTCTTATTAAAAATCAGTATAAAAAAAAGCCCTAAGCAAAAATTCAATTCTGCTCAGAGCCACATGGGATTTAGTCATTTTATCGAATAAGACACAACCAGCTTGTATCTCATTCGTAAAGGCAAAAATTTTTGTTCCCGCTTCGAACTAATTTTGTCTATAGTATTTTTTAATGCTATACTTGATAGCGGCAACTTGTCCCAAAAGGGGGTGTAGTTTTGCTAAAAGAAATCATCACATTGGTTGTTGCGCCTCTTTTTGTTGGTCTAGTCATTGAACTAGTTTCTCATTGGTTAGATGAGAAAGATAACAACTGAACGCAAGTTGCCTAATCTAACCACGAATACTTGTAGTCGCAGCGAGTAAAAAAAGACCGTTACCC
>KE351619.1 GCA_000415185.1 Enterococcus faecalis 13-SD-W-01 | reverse complement strand
CGATTTCTGCAACACCAAATGCACCTGCTAATGCAGCCGCTAATGCATCAGCTGCTAGATTGCCTAGGACATGGACAGCGGTATCAGGAATAGCAATACCAGAATAAACCCATTTATCCCATACGGTTCTTGGAGAAATAGGATTTGTCGTATCTGACCCTTCTACTCCTGCAGCATCAAAGTCATATTTGTAAAGATTTGTTTTTGGATCTCCATTGCTATCTAATACAGTTTTTTCAATAAGTAATTTTCCCTCTATATGTGTAATGACTAATTTTTCTTGAGTACTTTCATTTTTTTTATGCTAGTTGCGACTGCTAGCATGTAAGTTGGATAGCAACTTGCTTAGTTATCATCTTTGTCTTTCTCATTCAACCAGTGAGAAAATGGCTCAATGACTAGGCCAACAATAATTGGCGCAACAACCAACGATAGAAAACTCATAAACACTACAAACACCCCTCTGGGGCTAAGCTGTCTTTTCTATTATATCAAACCATCAATCTAAAGTAATTATCTGTATAATACTCCCCACGACTAAAGTCGTGGGGAGTATTATTGTGAATCTCTTTATGTTTTCTTTCGATAACGTGCGGTTGTCCAAAAAGCAAAAATCAACAGCATCACTCCTAAAAACCCGCAAGTAAACAAAAAGTCTTGATTGCTCAATTGATTATAGACTGCATCTCTAATGGCTTCTGTCACCCAAGTAAAAGGTGAATACTTAGCAATCAGCTGTAAAAATTCCGGCATTGTTTCTGCATCTACAAATGCGCTGCTAAGATACGGAAGGAAAACCAATACAAAAGAGAAAGAACTTGCTGCATCTGTACTAGCTCTTAACCCGATCAGAAAGCCTATCCAGCTGATCAGTGCCGTCAACAATAGTAAAATCACTGCAAATTGAATAAAGCTGATACCTGAAAAATTACTTCTAAATCCTAAAAGATAGGCTGTAGTAAGTAAAACGGACAGTGAACAAAAAACTTTAAAAATCGTCATATTCATCTCGCCGTATAAAACAGCCGTTTGATTGATAGCCATGGTCTTGAAACGTTTCAAGATCCCCTTCTCTCTAGAATTAGCCAACGAGACAGCTGTAGTCGACGCTACCTGTCCCACGCCCATTACAATGATCCCAGGCACGATATACTGAATATATTGTCCTGTATGATCGATGGCTCCACCAAAAATAAACACAAAGGCAAGTAAGATCAGTATAGGTAATGCTAACGCTGTTATGATCGCATCTACACTTCTAAATCCTAGTTTCCAACTCCGATAAGTCATAGCTTTGATATCATTAAAATAATACATATTGTCACGCTCCTTTTTTGATTACATCCAGATAAACATCTTCTAAACGTGGTTCTTTTATAAACAGATCTTCTAGCTGGACCTGCTTCTCTGCCAAAAGAGCAAAGACCTGGTGTAAATCTCGGCTTTTATCTGATGTTTGAAAAGACACTGTCTGCCGTTCTTTGTCATAACTGCCTTTTGTTACCCGTAGAAGTTCAAAAACAGCATCTTCAGTGATTGATTCAAAAAGAAGCTCAATTGTCTGCTGCTCATAACTATTTTTCAATCGCTGGACTGTCCCTTCTTCAATGATCGAACCATTATTCATTATAACGACAAAATCAGCCAGGTACTCTGCTTCTTCTAGATACTGTGTAGTCAAAAAGATCGTCATTTTTTCTTCTTTAGCGATTTTTTTGATCATCTGCCACAGTTTGATTCGATTTTGCGGATCAATCCCAGTTGTTGGTTCATCTAAGAAAAGAATTTTGGGGCTGCTTAATAAACTTGCTGCGATGTCTAATCGCCGCTTCATACCGCCAGAATATTCCTTTACTAGTTTACTGGCTGCGTCTTCTAAGTCGAACTCTTTCAAAAGTTCAGCAACTCTTGCCTTTAATTTTTTAGGTTCGATGCGGTTCAACTTGCCTAATAAAAATAAGTTTTCGTAACCAGACAGCTCTTCTTCTAACGAGGCAAATTGTCCTGTCACACTGATTTCTTTTCGAATCGCTTCACTTTCTTTTATTAAATCATAGCCATTGATGACTACTTGTCCTGACGTAGGCTTAATCAATGTATTGAGCATGTTGATGGTGGTTGTTTTTCCTGCACCATTTGAACCTAACATGCTAAAGATCTCTCCTTCAAAAACTTTGAAAGAGACATCTTTGACAGCTGCTTGGTTTTTGTATTCTTTTCTTAGACTTTTTACTTCGATCATCGTTTTTTTCATCGCTTTTCTCTCCTCACTTAATTAAGAATCCTAGTATCATCTCTGTATCCGGAAAAATATATTCTTCTTCAAAAACCAGTTTTACCATTCCAATTCCTTGATATGTAGCGATATAATGCATCGCTAATTCAAGCGGATCTCCTTGTTTGAATTGTCCGCGTTTTTGACCTTCTTCGATGACTTCAGCAAGTTTTGCAATAAACCGTTTGTCTTCTTCTAACAATTTATTAATCACATCTGTTTCATCTTTAGAAAAGAGAGATTGAACTACTAATAGCAAAAGATCTTTGGTTTCCTCTTCTTCCTTCAATCCTAAAAGCATGATTTCTGCTAACTCTTTTACCAAATCGATAGGTTCTTTTTCTTGTTGCAAAAATTTTCCCACTTCACCAATACCGCTGGTTGCTTCTTCAACGATTTCAGCGAACAACTCCCTTTTAGAAGAAAAGTAACGATAAGCTAAACCATTACTGACGCCCGCTGCTTTTGCAATGTCTGCCATCTTTGTTTTTTCATAACTTTTTTGGATAAATAATTTAGTCGCGACTGCTTTGATCTTATTCCTTGTTTCCTCACGCATTGCTTTAAAACGTTCTTCTCTTGTTACCATCATCTTCCTCCAGCCCTCAGTTAAATGAATGATTGTATATTCATTTTAATTGAATCACATAGTATTGTCAACCACGTTCTATATTTTTCGTATTATCCGAATTAATGGACGCTCTTACAGAAAAAGTATTTAACTTGATTTAGCCAAATTAAATTCATAATAAAAATAAATTTTCACAGTTTTTATTTTCTTTATTGGATCCATGTTACGCGAACAACTTTTTTGTGAATTTAGATATACGCATGTTAATCATATTCGACAAACAAATCCACTGAAAAATCCAAGAATCGTCTTCTTAGATCGCTTTTTATTTCGTTGTGTTGGACACCCGGCTGTAAAATTCCAGTATCGTTTTCATGTGAGAGTAACCAACACAATCCATGATTGCTTTGATTGGAACACCAGGTTCCGCTAAAAGAGAGTTACTATTCGAATATAAAAACTTAAAAAAGCATGAGACTATTCACTTTTAAAGGGAAATTCCTTATCTTAGTGAGTCCCATGCATTTTTTCTTCTTTTATTCTATATAAGAAGAAATAGCCTTAATAAAACAATGAAAAATTAGTATTGGATTTTTTATTGCTTTTGCATTGCTGGTAATTC
>KE351618.1 GCA_000415185.1 Enterococcus faecalis 13-SD-W-01 | reverse complement strand
TAGTTAAGTCAATGCTTGATCAATTTTTGTCAAAGTGCTCTTTGCTGCTTTCCTTCTTTTCTTCTTGCTTCGCTTCGATTCCGCTCATGCCACCAGCATGTCCACCGACAAGTCCTGATCGGGCAATTGCACGTCCACCTTTCATTAAAAAGTGGTCCCATGTCTAAACACGGGGGTGTTTTGAGTTGATTGTATGCCATACAATTTTATCGTTGACTGTATGTGCTTGAAGCGGTAGTATTCTGAGTCATGAAGTTAGTTGTATACAGCATATTTCTGTTAAACAAAAACTACTTGTAATGAGAAAAATAGAACGTTATTTTCAGAGGAGTAAAAGAGGAGGCTTTTATATGTATAATTTTCGATAAAAATATAATGTCAGTTATTTTAGTCCTTCTGTTTGTAAGCTGTAATATTGGAGGACAGATTGTTTTTGCGGATAATGTAAATAGTAATGTGGGAATCACGTTCAAAGGAGATACATCTCAAAATCCAGCAGGTTCGTCTACTAATTTTTCATCAACAAATAAACAAGAGAGTAATCATAAAGTTAAAGAAATATTACCAAAAACAAATGATAACAAAAAAACTTTCTTTAAGTGGACTGGTATCCTTCTGCTATTAATAGGATCGTATTTTATTAAAAAAAGAGAAAAAAAGAGGACGATTAAATGAAAAAGATAGCTTTAACAACTCTATTGCTTAGTTCGATTATATTGACAGGAACAATAACAGTACACGCAGATGACTTAAATGGTCAAAGTACTGCAAAGATTGGTTTGACAAAACAAGATGGTGACCATCCTGTAGGACCGATTGATCCGTTAGACCCTGACAATACTCCTGATGACTCTAATACACCTACTGGGAACACAGGAGATCTACGTATTGATTATATTTCGAATATTGATTTTGGCTCACAAACTATTTCTGGGAAAACAGAAACTTATACAGCCAAAGCACCAGCGAATATGGTTGAAGCACAAATTTCCGATTTACGTGGTACTGGAGCCGGTTGGAATCTTCAGGTAAGCTATGATTCTACAAATTCTGGGTTTACGTCGGGGGATAAGACTTTGTCTGGTGCAGAACTCTTTTTGCCTGCAGGAACTTCGAAGACAGTACAAGATAGTCAATCTCCTGCTCCAACGACAAATGAAATCACTGTTAATGATAGTGCACAAAATATAATGACAGCAGCTACAGATTCAGGTTTAGGTACATGGGCAGATCAGATGGATACGTCTAAAGTTACACTAAAAGTACCTTCAGGAAACTTGGCAGGTGACTATACAGCCACGCTTGTTTGGACCCTAACAGATGCCC
Source organism: Enterococcus faecalis 13-SD-W-01 (assembly GCA_000415185.1). Classification (GTDB taxonomy): domain Bacteria; phylum Bacillota; class Bacilli; order Lactobacillales; family Enterococcaceae; genus Enterococcus_B; species Enterococcus_B faecalis_A. The sequence goes on along the minus strand of KE351618.1, from coordinate 753 downwards.
CAGCTTAAATTTAATTAAAGGAGAAACCATATCATATATAATGAAAAAACAAATAATTTATACACTTGCAACTGCAGCCTTATTTTCCACAGTATTTTTAAGCACAACTGTGAAAGCAGACGATACGGCAAGTGATTCAACTACGTCTACTGCAAAAATTACTTTTAATGGTGATAATACAGATCCTGTAACACCGCTCAACCCAGACGATCCAGATACACCCGTTGACCCTAATACACCTATTGATCCAGATGATCCAAACAACGGAGGGACAGGAGATAAAGGGCCACTATCAATTGACTATGTATCAAATATTACATTTGGTACTAAAGACATTTCTACAACTGGACAAATATTCCATGCTGTAAATGCTACTCCGCATGTTCAAATCACAGATAAGCGTGGAGAAGAAGGCGGATGGGTACTTACAGCTGCAGCTTCTAAATTTACTGCTAGTGACAACTCAGAATTAAAAGGAGCTGTTCTTTCTTTTAAAAATGGTGTAGCAACAACAACTTCTGATAATGTAAGTTCAAAACCTACTACTAATGATGTAACTTTTGATAATACTGATGCAAAAACAATGATGACAGCTGACAGCTTGGCAGGACAAGGAACTTGGTTAGATACATTCAAAGGAACTGAAGGAGATAACGCAAATGTACAATTATCTGTCCCTTCAGGATCTGCTCAAGCAAAAGAATATACAGCAACAATTACTTGGACGTTGACGGCAGGACCAACAAAATAAGG
>KE351617.1 GCA_000415185.1 Enterococcus faecalis 13-SD-W-01 | reverse complement strand
GATGTGGTAATTGGAGAAGGTGTCGTAGACGAAACTGGAATATACCATGTGACAATTGATGAAGCACAAGCAGAAGGTGTTACTATTTCTGTTTCACAAAATACTGGTGTTGGCTGGAGTGAAGCAGCGACAATCATTGTTACACATAAGAGTACAGATATTCCTGCACCAACAGTTAATGAACCAGTAACAAATCAAGATACAATTATTACAGGAAAAGGTGATACACCAGGAAATACAATCATAGTTAAAAATCAAGTAACCGGTGTAGAATTAGGATCAGGTCTAGTTCAGCCCGATGGAAGCTTTACGGTTGTTATTCCTGCGCAAGAACCATATACTGTTTTAGCTGTTACTGAAACTAATGGCACAGAAACGAGCCCTGCGACAACTGTAGTCGTTCATGAGGGAACGCCAGTTCAAGAAAATAAGATTACTAGTCTAGATACTTATTCAATTTCGAACACGGATTGGGTTACAGGAACGTATGAAGGGGCTGATGTAGTAAGAGTACGTTTAGTTGTTAATGGAACGGTCTTACCCTCAGTTCCTGCTCAAAATGGTGAAATCAGATATTATGCTGCTACTGTAATTACTTCTCCTACTCAAACTGTACAAGTACAGATTCTAGATGCTTCAGGTACGGTATTAGACACGAAGTCATTAACTGTCACAGCATAATTAAAGATGGATTAAGCTATTAAAATTAAAGGACTGGTCGGACATAATTAGGTATTATTTTATTTTGTGCTGATCAGTCTTTTTGTATCGGACTTTTTTCAAATCCTATAAGTATGTACATAAAGTAAAAACCATAGACCTATTAAGTTATTCATAAAAAATCAAATATCGATATATTTCTATGTCGTTTTTCTATAAATGATTTAATTTTCAAAACCTTTATATAGGCTTTTTTAATAATCTACTATCTATAGAAAAAAATGGAATTTATACCTTTTAATTAATATTAATTTCTGGACAACAAAAAAATCAAATCTTTTATTTCAAAAAAAGTATATAAAGTTACGTGAGATTATTAAGTAGATTATTGTCCTAAAACAATATGGAGGTAATAGAGACATTAAAAAGAACAACTGTTATAACGATAAACGAATATATCTAGGAAAAGCTGTGAGTAAATTTTGCAGCTTTTTTATTTAGTCTTCTTTATATTTTTAGCAGAAATTAAAAAGTAAAAAAACACAAAGAAGCTTTCAGTGATATCTTTTGACTATAAAAAATAATCGTAAAAAGTAGGGGAAATATGGATAAAATAATGGTAGTTATTGGTACACGCCCAGAAGCGATTAAAATGGGGCCATTGATAAAGTATATGGAGAAAGAATCACTAGAGGTAATAACAGTAACAACTGGACAGCATCAGGAAATATTAAATAATGTTCTTGATATGTTTGAGATCACGCCAGCTTACAATTTGAAATTATTAAAGGAAAAGCAACAACTTGAAGAATTAGCAGCAAGGATTCTAATAGGGATGAATCCGATTTTAAAAAAAGAGCAGCCAAATATGGTATTGGTTCATGGTGATACTATTACCACATTTGCAGTAGCTCTTGCCGCTTTTTATAAAAAAATATCGGTGGGACACGTAGAAGCAGGATTAAGAACAAACAAAAAGTATTCTCCTTTTCCAGAAGAAATGAACAGAGTACTGACAGATGATATTGCAGAATTATATTTTGCGCCTACAGAAGAAAGTCAACGTAATTTGATAAATGAAGGTCATCCTAAAGAAAAAATTTTTGTAACAGGTAATACTGGAATCGATGCATTAAAGTATACCCTTAAAGACACATACGATCTTCAAGAAATTATCCCTACAGATCCAAACAAAAAAATGATTTTAGTAACGATGCATCGAAGAGAAAATTGGGGTGCACCGATGGATAGAGTATTTCAGACAATCAACAGACTTACTTCTGAAAGAAAAGACATCGAATTTCTATTCTCTGTACATCCTAATCCGATTGTACGCGACAAAGTTTTTAATTATTTTGATCACAATTCGCAAGTGCATATTGTTGATGCACTTGATGTTGTAGATTTCCATAACGTGATGAATGCTAGCTACATGATTCTAACTGATTCGGGAGGAATACAAGAAGAGGCTCCATCTATGGGAAAACCTGTTCTTGTATTGAGAGATACGACTGAACGACCAGAAGGGGTTGCTGCTGGAACATTAAAGTTAGTTTCTACAGATCCAAAAAAAATATATGAAAATATCATCCAATTACTTGATGACAAAGATGCCTACAATAAAATGGCAGAACGCACGAATCCATATGGTACAGGTTATTCTAGCGAGATGATAACTACTATATTAAAAAAATATATGAACAAAAAGGAAAGGAAGAAAAATGAAATTTTTATGGGAACTTCCCTTAGAGAATAAAATAGCAAACAAATTTATTGAAGATACCGCTATTAAAAATTATTTCAAAGAATTGGGTAATGAAGTTAACGAATTATTGGAAAACGTATCTTCTAGTTGTTTTAGAGAAACTGTCGCTAAGCTAAATGCTATTGATGAAAAATATCGATTATTATTCTTTTTGTTGTCAGAAGTGTATGTAGACGAAACAACATCCATTACAATAATTGAAGAAATTGAAAATAATTATAAACAAACGTTTTTTGAACAACTCGTTTATCACTCAGAACCTATAATTAGAAATAACTCGTTGCTGGAAATATTGGAGTGAGAATATGTATTTATGGGAAATCGATCTAGTGCAATATGCAGTAGTCAGGTTTGAGCTTTCTGCCACAGCTTTTAATAAAGAACATGAAAAATTGATAAATTATTTCTCCTATCTAAAAAGGGTAGGAAACACTTTGGTTCAATCTATAGATAAACATAATTTTAAAGAATATATGCATAGATTGATGATAATTGATCTGAAATGTCAATGTATTTTATCGTATTTAGATGATACAAGCTCGTTTATCAAAGAAGGGAAATTTATCGAATCTCTGGAAAGAGATATAGAAAAAATATATAAAGAAAAATATCCAATACACAATAATTGGTATGAAAAGTATTTGACAAATCCCAATAATTAAAATGGCTATTTAAAAGAATTATAATCAAAAACACTATTCAATAATAGGAAAATCTAATTGTTGAATAGTGTTTTTTTATTTTTATTACGAATAAAAATAAAAATAATCAATTCAATCTTAAATGAGTTATTTTACTTTTAGGCGTTTTTTATGAGTAATAAGAAAGG
>KE351616.1 GCA_000415185.1 Enterococcus faecalis 13-SD-W-01 | reverse complement strand
CCACCACCAAATGTTCCTGCCGTAAATATTAGTCCTGCCCCAATATACTCTGATATTGCTTGTACTAAACCGGTGAGTTGTCCAATAAACACACCATTGTTATACGCTGAATTTTTCTTAATCGAATCTTGATCTAACCACATTGCCAATCTAGAATCTATAGGAAGTACGATACCATTATTGGATAGACCCTGTTGAATAAATCCGCCACCAAATGCCTTAACTGTCATGCAACTTCATATAAATAATCAAAGACCGCTAGAATATAAGCTAACGGTCTCTTTTCGGATTACAAAAAACATTCCTCACTATTAAGCTTATTCGCTAATTCGAGGATACTAAAATCAATAATTTTTGTTATCATACATTTCTTACAGGTGAAAAATGTATACTGGTAGAATCTGTACTTTTATATATACTGTTGGTAATTTGGAATTATTTAAATAGCTATAAATTACCATTGTTTAAAATTTATTTCTTGAACACTTAGAAAATACATCCAAACACGTCTGAATACTTGGGAATTGCAGTTATTTTAATTTCATTGATCCAACCATTTTCTGTCCTCACTAAAATCAGGATTAGAGTTAATTTTTTTTAAAGCATTTTTAGCTTGCTCTTTTAAATTTTTTATCTCGGTATTTAATTCATTTGGTAATAGTGATTCAATATCCTCTAACTCACAACCTAATTCAACTATTTTAATAACTTTTTCGTCCAATCTTTCTTTTTCCAAAATGCTAACAGAATATGGACTAAATAAATACTGTTGACATTCATTTATCGTCAACAACTTTTTTTCTAATGATTCTAATAAACCTATTGCAGATACTAATATAAATTTATTAGCATCTTCCTTATTTTTTATCGTAATTTTCAAATTCATTATTTTCTCCTACTATTTTGGATTACTCCAACCACTCACAACTTTTACATCAAATACTTTTCCAGATTTACTTTGGAAAAAGTGTATAGAGATTTCTTTTCCATTACTATCATATCCGTCTTTATAAACTTTTTTCCATTCTCCAGATTCAATCTTTCTCAGTTCATCTAATACTTTCCTATTATTTACCTTATTTGTTTTAGTGCCGTTTTGACGTCCCTTAAATCCTTTTGGATATTTTGGGGCATCTTTTATGCCATTATAAACGTTCTTTATTTCTGAACCAGAACTACTATAATTACTCCCACTCATCATA
>KE351615.1 GCA_000415185.1 Enterococcus faecalis 13-SD-W-01 | reverse complement strand
TTTTCCCCCATTTGTTCTACACACCTTATTTTTTCTGTCTAGTCTAGTGTAGCCGATTCAAGGTGAGAAAAGACTAACTTTAGAATGCGCGTTTTTTTCTTTATTTCAGTTAGAAACCCTGTACTTGCTTCTGAAAAAGTACGATTGTTGATTGATTTTATCAATTTTACACATTATTCAGTAGGCATTATTTAGACAAATTTTCACTCCTCCAGTTCTCAGTAGCATCTAGCACATCCAGAAACAGCATATCTGAAACTGTGACATCTGGTCCAAATAAAACTACGTCATTTGCAAACTTCAAACCCTCGATTTTTCGTTGTCCTTCAGCCCATTTTAATCTTTCATAGTTTAACTTCGACAGATTATCTTCAATAATTTTAGAAAAATCAGATTGCATAAATATATAAGGTTCATCAGATTCTCCGGATAAACTTGGTACCATTCTTTCCGGATCTCTATTTTCCACATCAAAAGAATGTAACAAAGAGTATACTGAAGTTAATTTAGATACTTTAAGTATTGTTGTATACTCGACATAAAATTCCCCATCCCTGAAGAGTGGTAGCGTAAAATACCACTCTTCAGAAGGAAAAAGTTTATGCTCAATCTTAAAAATTTCTATCTCATTATTTTTAATAAATTTTAAAACAGAATCTGGCAATTCTATTTTTGATGCGCATTTTCTTAGATAATCATTTGTATTATTACTATCATAATATAAATCTTTTACTTTCTTAATTTTCTTACTTAACATTTAGATCATGACCTCCTGATTTATCAGCTGGTTTAGTCTGGTTAAGATCAAAATCAAATTCACCTTGATGCTTACCTCGATCATTCAATTTTTCTAACCGACCATGCTGTGTATCTACAGAATAGTTATTACCTTTTCCATCTGCATAAATAGTGCGCCCTTTGTTTTTTTTCATCATATCTTTATTTTGTTTCCAACCATTTTTTTTAGCTAATTCCCTAGCCTTTTCTGTGACCTTAGCTACTCTTTCATTTGAAGACAAACGACTAATTTCTTTTTCAAATTTTTCTGCTAGACCCCTATTACTCCCCGAACTACTATAATTACTCCCACTCATCATA
>KE351614.1 GCA_000415185.1 Enterococcus faecalis 13-SD-W-01 | reverse complement strand
CTGACCGCAGCTTTAGGAGCCATGTTTATTGCAGCGAGAGCAGCAGAGTGGCTAAGAACTCTTAGAATTGCACTGTTAGGTGTGAAAGCTGCCGAAGGAGTTGCCGCTCAAGTAGGATTATTAACGAATCCAATCGGTTGGGTCGTAGTAGCAATTGGGGCATTGATCACAGCTTTTGTCTATTTCTACAAAACGAATGAAGATTTTCGGAATGGCGTAAACAAAACGATGGCCGTTTTAAAACAGGGTTTGGTGAAAGGCTTTGAAGCAGTTCAAAAAGCTATTTCAGCTGTACTGCCAACCTTGAAAGAAATCGGTTCAGTCATAGCAGAAAATGTTATTAGCGTCTTCGAAAAAATGGTTGCAGTCACTTCAAGTATCGTCAGTGCGGTTGCCCCTGCATTCCGTACATTAGCATCAGCTGCCAAAGCGCTTGTTGCATCTGGTATCGAAAAATTCGGAGCGGTACTTTCTCAAATGGGCCAAACTTTATCGGGAGCGGTTATATCTGCTTTTGATCGTTTGAGTGAAGTATTTTCGAAAATGAAGCAATCTGTTTCAAATCTGTTATCTGCAGGATTGGATAGATTCGGTTCTGTTCTATCAACCATCGTAAGTGTTGTAACTGGTTTGTTTTCAAGCGGGTTAGAGCTGGCTGGAAATCTTCTTGATAAATTAGGCGGGTCCTTTGGAAAAATTGGTGGAGTTATCTCTATTTTCGTCAGTGTACTGACAAAAGTAGGGCTTGCAGCATTGGGAGTCAGTGGACCATGGGGACTTCTTATTTCTTTAGTTATTTCCTTTTTAGCTGCATGGGCAAAAACAGGAGATCTAAGTGCCGATGGTATTACCAAAGTTTTTGACAATTTGGATAGTACGATCAGCAATGTGGCGAATATGATTTCGGAGTACTTGCCAAAGATCATCGAAACAATCGCCAATATTCTAGTTTCAATCATTGAAAAAGTGACGGAATACATTCCGATGGTCGTTGAAGTATTTACGAAAATCATTACGGTGATAACGGATGCTATTTCCACATATCTTCCAATGTTTATTGAAATGGCTGTTTCTATTATCACTAGCTTGATTGAAGGATTTACGACGATGTTACCAACGTTGATCGACACGTTTTTAAATATCCTTACTAAAGTGGTCAGCTTGATCACCACTTTGTTACCGCAGCTTATTCAAATGGGTGTTCAAATCCTAACTGCTTTGATCAGCGGTTTTACGACGGCGCTTCCAAAAATAATCGAAGCTGGGATAAGCATAGTTAATGGTCTATTGCAAGCTATAATGACAGCTTTGCCTATGATGTTAGAAGTTGGCTTAAGTATCCTTACCACATTGATCGATGCGCTAGTGACTGCATTACCAGCTGTAATCAGCGTGGGCATACAAATCATCACTTTCATTATTCAAGCATTGATCACAGCTTTGCCTTTACTAATTAAAATTGGGATCAATATTATTACTACTTTAATCAGTGCGATAGTGACAGCTTTGCCGGTGCTAATAAATGCAGCAATTCAGGTGATCACCACTTTGATGAATGCTTTGATTAGTGCATTGCCAACCCTGATCAGTGCTGGAGTTCAAATTTTAATGGCATTGATCAACGGAATTATTTCGATTCTTCCTATGTTGGTCCAAGCAGCATTACAAATTATTATGGCACTGATGAATGCGTTGATTGGTGCGCTACCGTCTTTGATTAATGCAGGGATTCAAATATTGATGGCATTGATTAATGGTATTATCTCAATTTTGCCTGCTTTGATTTCTGCTACTATCCAGATTGTTATGGCGTTGATCAATGCTTTGATCACTGCTTTGCCGCAAATAATAGCTGCCGGCGTTCAATTATTGATGGCACTGATTAATGGGATTATTTCAATTATACCCGCGCTAATTCAAGCAGCGTTGCAAATTATTATGGCTTTACTGGGTGCATTAGCTGCAGCCTTGCCACAAATTATTGCTGCAGGTATTCAATTAGTCATGGCATTAATCAATGGGATTGTTCAAATACTCCCACAATTGGCCAATGTATTTACTGTAGCTTGGAATGGCATAAAAACTGCTATCGGCATTATTGCAAGAGCTATCGTTACCGTGGTTGTCTCCTTATTCAACGGGTTCAGAAATACCATTTCTACCATTTTCAATGGAATTAGAAATATAGCCTCGACGGTTTGGAATGCAATCAAAAACGCAATTTCGACAGTGGTTAGTGGAATTGTATCGACAGCAAGCAGTTTGTTCAATGGATTGAGAAACACAGTTACTTCTATTTGGAACGGTATTTCTTCCGCAATTAGCACTGTGGTAAATGCTGTTAGAAATACGGTCTCGAACGTATGGAGCGCGTTAACTGGCACTGTTTCAAGAATATTTAATGGTGTGAGGGATGCAATTAAATCCCCAATGGATACAGCAAAAAATTTCATTAAAGGAATTATTGACACGATCAAAGGTTTCTTTAATTTCTCTATTAGCTGGCCTAAAATACCTTTACCACATTTTTCGATCAGTCCGAAGGGTTGGTCAGTGGGAGATTTACTGAAAGGTAAAATACCGAGTCTTGGTGTGGATTGGTATGCTAAAGGGGGGATCTTGACTAAACCGACTGCATTTGGAATGAACGGTAATAACTTAATGGTCGGAGGAGAAGCAGGAGCCGAAGCAGTCGCACCGATTGATACCTTAATGGGTTATGTGAAAGCTGCTGTAAACGAAGTGATTGGAGAACAAAAAGAGGGCGACATTAATGTTACCCAATATATCTCTAGTCCGGAACCATTGACACCGCGAGAAATTGCAAGAGAAACAAAATTGAAGCTGCAGGACTTAGCAGCATTAAGGTAAGGAGGATTTGAATGTACGAAATTACTTATCAAAATTCTGAAAATGCTCGAATAGTTTTCGGCATTCAACCGCCTTTCACTGTCTCAAATAAAACTGGATTTGGCGCCGTTGAAAATACAATCACCACAGAGGAACAGTATGGACTCGACGGCGTCATTTTGGTTTCAGAGCGTCTAGACAAACGAGATCTGACGATCAAAGGGACCGTGATAGGCACTAGCCCGGAAGATTTATTCAATTTGCAGCATCAAATGGTACAAGTGCTTAATCCGAAGACACCAGGAACGCTTACTTACCGTGCGTTTGATCATGAGTATCAAATCGATGTCCTGGTAGTCAAAGCACCTGAAATGAACGAAGCTGTAAAAAATACTAATACCACGTATACATGTTCTTTCTTGGCATTAGATCCATATTGGAGAGATATGAGTATCTACAATAAATTAATCCCTCTAGCGGTTGCTACTAAAAAACATTTTTGGCCATTAGAGATTACGTCCAGTTATGAATTTGCTACGTTTAAAAGTGGAGAAATCGTCCCTGTCAACAATGATGGGGACGTTGCTGTTGGAGGCACTTTTTACTTTACTTTAGGATCAGAAGCGACCGACCCAGAAGTCTATAATGTCATCACGCAAGAATTTTTCCGCTTCAAAGGTTCATATCCTGCAGGAACCCGCTTCCGCTTAGTCACTACACGTGGCCAAAAAGAGGCGGTAATGACTGACCCGAACGGGACAGAATCGAATGCAATGCCATTACGAGATCCTGATTCGACTTTTCTTCAATTGGCTAAGGGAGATAATTATTTCCAGGTGAAAGCTACTTCGGGTATAGGGAACGTTATTGTACAGCTTGACTTCCAGCCGTTAGTAGGTGGTGTGTGATGGAATTAGAAATTTTTACACAGGATACTGAAAATCAGTGGCTTTTCGAATCTGAAAAAATATTCGATGGCTTTAAAAGTCTGACTGTGAATCTCAATTATTATACCTATTCTGATTTTGAGCTGTTTGTCGGGCTAAGAAATGAGCATATACGAATGTTTATCCCTGAGACGGTTATTTATATGGAAGGACTCTATTTCTACGTAGATAACGCTACGGTGGACGATCAGTCTACTGCCCAGCTGAAAGTTACAGGGAAATCCTTATTAGGAAAAGCCAATGATCGAATTGTATATCGGATTTACAACAAAACAGCACGTCCGGAACAAATCGCTTGGGACCATATCAATAATGAAATGGTCAATCCTAGTGATGCCAAGCGCAAAATCCAGTACTTGAAATTAGATAGTGTACCTAACCTTGGGAATGCGTCAATCCAATACCAGAATAGTTATGGAAATGTAGCAGAAGAGTTAGAAACTCTTTGTACATCCTATGATTTTGGTATAAAAGAAGTAGCGACTGGCTTAGGTAATCCAAATAATACGCTGACTATTTTTAGAGGAAAAGACGTTTCAGATACAGTTGAATTTTCAGATGAATATGAAAATCTAACAAAGGCAGGCTATCAAAACAATAACTTTGATGAATCAACAACTGCCCTAGTTTATGGCGAAGGTGAAGGATCAGCAAGAAAAAGCGTAGTGGTTAATGGCGATAAAACTGGACTGCAGAGAAAAGAGTTATATGTAGATGCTCGGGATCTTCAACAAACGGCTGGCGATGTCACCTTGACAGATGCTCAATATACAGACGCTTTGAAAAATCGAGGAACAAATAAGTTGGCAGAGCGTAAACGGATTTTGACCCTTAGTGGTGAAGTTCCGACAAGCTCAAAATTATTCAAGTTAGGCGTAGACTATAATCTTGGCGACACCGTCAGCGTGAAATCTAATTTATATAATTTGAAGAAAAAATCAACTATTACAACAATCAAAAAAACTTATGACAGTAAGGGTTTATTTATCGAACCAGTTTTCGGTAAAGAAACTCCTACTGTTTTTGACATTTTAGGAAGGAGCTGATTTTTTGGAATGGAGTTTCCCATGGCTGTCGATCGATGGAGATAGAGTGTATGACGATAGCGATTTTTCGCAATTCTTTTCAAGCCTGTTCAGTACAGGAGTTTCCATGACAACAGCAGACGGTTTGAAAGTAACAGTTAGTCCAAATGGGGGCATGAGGGTGCAAGTCGCTGCAGGTGCGGCAAATATGGAGGGGAGAAGCTACTTAAATAGCACCTCATTAGCTCTAAATATTTCGGTGGCCAGCACTACCCAAGATCGAAATGACAGCATAGTTGTGCGTATGGATAAAGGTACAAGAGAAATCAAACTAGTAGTAAAAACAGGAGATACAAGCGTACAACGTACCAGCGACATTTACGAGTTGCAGTTGGCCATCATTCGTGTACCGAGAAATAGTTCTACTATATCTGCCGATCTGATTACAGATAAGCGTGCTGATGAAAAAGTCTGTGGATATTCTAGTCCTTTCCAAAAAGTATCCGTTTCAGGATTAGAAGAACAATACACATCGTTACTTCAACAGATTATTGACAAAATGAATCAATACACATCTGATCAAAAAGTAAAATTTGAGGCAGATATGCAAGCAATTCTCAATAAAGGTAATGAATACATCCAACAAGCCCAAGCTGACTGGCAAGCGTTTCTTGAAACAATTCAACAATCTATGGATGGAGACGTTGCGTTAAATCTTCAAAACCAAATATTGAATTTAACAGCAGATCAGTTAGTTTTTTCTAAAAGCGAGTTGCCTTTTGAATATCCAGAAGTTGAAGTTTTGGCATGGACTAACGGTTTCGGTGTAACTGCGTTAGGTGAAACAAACTGGCTCGGTGATGTCCCAGAGACGATTCCGACTAAAATAGGTTATCCATCAAAAAATGAAGTAACTGTGAAAGTCCCAACGAATTGGAAAATGTCGTCGCCAACTATTAAGGAAATTAGCTCAAATTCCTTCTTATTAGTAGAAGGAAATAAAAGTCTACAAATTAAGATAAAGGGGTCAAGATAAAATGAAAACAAATTTTGAACGTGGCCAATTAAATGCCCAAGATGATCTAAATACAAATTTCACGGAAATTCAAGAGTTTATGGATACATCTGTGCCGCTGGAAGCTTTCTTTACTAATGGAGCAGACGGTTCAAATGTCACTGTAGGTTATAAGTATCCCATTGGTAGTTTAGTCGCAACAGATAGTAAACATACCGCCAGCGATCTGCCATTTACATTCAGTGAGGATAGAACAACCATTACAATGACACGAGACGCAACTCTTTTTATTAGTGGGATGGTTAAATTTCACGGATCAGGCACAGGAGCAGCAGATTATGCTTATTGCAAATTGCGCTATGGTACAACGCTTATAGACTTTGCAAATATTGGTGCACCTTCTGGACAAACGCTTAACCTCTTCACTGGCCAATCAGGGAAAACAGTAGTGAGTGTCAAAAATGGCGAAACTATCAATTTCGAGTTGGAAGTCCGTTCAGGAAAACAGTTATTCAGAAGTTCGATAACCTCTTTATATATCAAAGAAGTTCAAGGTATGTAAGTTTCGGGAAAGGGAATTTAGATATATGGAAGATGAAAAATTAATTCGTGAAATTCTTCAAAGGCTGTCTAAAATTGAGGCAAACACAGACGGACTTCGTGAAGTAAAAGATGCTGCAGCCAATGCCCTAAATATTTCCAAAACTAACCAGGAGAATATTAAAAAGATGCAGGACAATCAAACTTGGTTATGGCGAGCAGTGGGCAGCCTTTTTATCGGCTACGTTGTAAAGGTTCTATTCAAAATTTAGAAAGGGGG
>KE351613.1 GCA_000415185.1 Enterococcus faecalis 13-SD-W-01 | reverse complement strand
ACTAGATATATCAAATATATTTAGTATATTGACTATATTTTTTTAATCTAACTGTGCCTGCACTATATTCGTATGGTTAAGGAAGCTACATCACTTACAGATTTTCCATATTTTTATCTTATCCCTGACTATATTTGTATTCTCTATAAACCTTTTTATACTAAATTACTTGAAAAGAACAGCGCTACTAAAAAAACTATTAGCAATTTTCCTTTGGATAATTCTTCTTCGTATCAACAATATTATGGTAGCAGCGGAAATAGATTGCTAGCAATATTACTAGTAATAACAATAGTAAACTTTGAAAATACTGAATATACTGACTCGAATCATTTTTCAGTGGAATTAGCCTTATACTGAACACTGTATTGACAGAAGATCGAAAGACCAAAAATGTAGCCAATTTGCAGCAACACTAACTCAAAAGGTATCACCTTCTGTTAATTTGAAAATGAACACTCTTAAACCTTTTCTAGGAGAACTAGAAAATATGCCCAAAGCAACAATAAATGAAATCGTCGACTTAGTAATAGATAGCTACGTGACCACCAGGCTTTCAACCAAGCAACAAGAAGCATTTAAAGCAATGTATGAAACTCAGCTGAATATGCTTAAATAGATATATATAAAAAGTAGAAAAGTATACTAGTATACTTT
>KE351612.1 GCA_000415185.1 Enterococcus faecalis 13-SD-W-01 | reverse complement strand
CCCACACAAACGATCATATACCTGGTCCATAGTTTCTCCAGCCGCTAATGCCAAAGCGTAAATAAAAGAAACAGGTAAATCTGCTACTTCACGTTCTCTAGTCACCCAAGAAGATAATGTCCCTTGCTTAAAAGCATAAAGCTCACAAAATACCTCTACTGACATACTTAAATACCCAATAATAAACGCATTAATTGCATGGGAATAAACATAGTTTTTCATCCGCATAGTCTTACCTCCTCAAACAGAACAAATCTACAAAACTGCATTTGCAGTATTAAGTATAGCACTTAACAGGTAGCTAGGGAATGGCGCTACGCAAGAACAAGTATCATAGATATAATGTAAAAGGCAATTTGCGGGTTTTATTTTTATCCGGAATCAAGCTGCAACAATTCCATTTGTACCGCGGGTTTTTGGGGCTCTATTAGCTGTTCTAATGTCTTTTGAATAAATGTACGGCTTAGTCCAAAAGCCTCTGAGATTGCAACAAGATAGGCTTCTTTTACCTCTGTTCTTACACGAATGATCGAGCGCATCAGTGCATGAACGGAAGCCAGCATGATTCCGCCATTACGGCCAGAACGAATTCGGAAATAAATCTTATTTTCGTTCTTCAGCTGTTTCAACACTTTATCTAGGGATCGTTCCGGAATCTTTAATTCTTCTCTTAGCTCTTTTTTGGTGGAAACGATATAAGGTTTATAGGCATAGGACTGTTCGTTCAAATAAGCCAGCAAATCTGCTGCCCACTCATGACTATGAGAATACTTACGTACTGCTCGTTCCTTCTTAAACTTCCACCAACCACGCTTTTTGTTAAACAACTGGTCTTCAGAAAGGTTAGAATCGACCCACTCCTGGCATAAGAGAATAATTTTTTCCCTGTGCGCTGCCTGGTATTTACCAGAATAAGCAGAACGGACAATTCTTGTTAGTTCTCGATCCATCAAAGGATTCGCTAAACGATCATTGAACTCCAACATGGCCAATTCACATTCTTCAATCTCGTATCCTGAAGAAAAGTACGCTAAACACAAGGTGAAAATGACGTTATTTCGGCCATAGACTCCCTTTTCTCCTTGAATTTTTTGACTCTGTAACAACAGCTGGAACCATGGTTCATCTACCTGGCGAAACTCTTGATTTGACGGTAAGACAAAGACATTCTTTAGTTCGGTTTGTTTATCTGCATCCATTCTCATTGACCAGTTGATCCATTCCTCGAAGCTATAACGATACTCTGGTTCAAAGAATAGAATGTTCTCTTCAGTCGGCATACGGGTGATCCCAAAATGATTCGCATTTACGTCCACCGGAAAATGATAATCATTTGCGAGTTTGGATCTTAGGTTAGTTGAAATCATTTTTGCAACGTTGATCACCTTGAAATTTGATTTTTTAGTTACGTAAGCTGGTTTTTCTAGCGCATAAAAAGCTTGAAAACCATGTGGCGTTCTCAAAATCAACGTAGGCATAAACCCTAACTCATGACTGGCCAAAATAATTTCTCCGTAGTCAAATCTTGGATCTAAAGTATCAAAATCCACGAAAAAGGTATTAATTTGGCGCAAGTTATCCTCTGAATGCCCTTTCGTAAACATTTTGTTCTGATCAGCATATGTTCCATAGCGGAACACATTAGGCGTCCAATGACTAAACGCATTATCGTTCTCAATAATTCCTTCTTCAGACGTAATGACTACACCGATACTTTCAACCATGTGTTCTTTTGAACGGTACGCAAAAATGGCCCCTTTCCTGGACTGCTCACTAAAGGAGACCGGTTTAAGGCGGCTGTTTTTATATTTAAATTTACGAATACCATCATGTAAAATCGTTGAGTAAACGACGTCTAAAGAAGCTCCCATGGCTACCTATCCTTTCCAAACAAAAAGAGAACACAAATAATCGTATGATTTGTGTTCTCTCAATGTCTTAGAAAGTCAAGTCTTCTTAAAATACATGACAAAATAAGCGTATATCTATTGAGTTGCTCGTCTAAAAATGGTAAAATAATCCTACAAGTTCAGATTCCCAGTCTGAACAGATTATTTAATCACATAAGTGGTTGTCAGCCACTTACATACTTTGAGACGAGCGAGAACACATAGCTTTTGTATGTGATTCAGAGAATTAGTGAGGTCCAATTCACTAATATCTCCGTCTCTTTTTTTTTATGTAATTTTTCTGTTTCAAGAGTACCACTGCTCCTGCTATTTTGTAAATAGTGAATTCGTTGTGGTTTCTATAAAACTAAGTTTACCCCTTTTCACACTAAAATGTCAATGCAAATTGCGCAAATATATTTTGACATTCTGAATATATCTGATATACTAAATATAGCAAATATATTTAGTATATCCAATATACTTCTTATAGAATCAATATTTTAACAAATCGAGAGTATATTAGATATAGCGAATATATTAAGTATAGTAAATATAGGAAGTATACTAAATATATTTAGTATAGGAAATTGGAGGGAACTATGGAAAACTTACGGACTGTATTCAAAGAATCAGATAAACTAGGAAAAGTTGTAATGCTTACAGGTAGAAAAGGCGGGATCGGTAAAACTACAGACAATGATCTATTAGCAATTGTTTCTAGTCAATTATTTGAAAAAGATGTACTGCTGATCGATTATGACCAACAAAGGAATACAACTTCCAACATTGGATCAACGTATCAAATTACTAGTTTTGATCGTTCTGTGTCTGCAGCGATCAAAAAAGGAGACTGGGCTTCAGGGATTACTCAAGTAAGTCCTCATTTATATATCATGGCAGGATCTCCTGGGTCTGAAGAACTTAATGATTATTTGTCCGAAAAATATCCTGATCGTCGCAAGAGATCATTAGCCTTCATTAAACCTTTAGAAGAATTAAGAAAACATTTTGATTATATCTTTATCGACTGCCCACCTTCAACAGATAATGTGGTACGTGCATTCTTGACTGCTGCAGATTATATTATTGCAATGCAAGAATTGAAACGATACGCAATGGAAGGGACAGAAGATTTTATCAATAAAGTTTTGGTTCCGATTGTAACGAATTTCGAAGAATCTCATCTTCAAATTATCGGCATTTTACCAGTTCTTTTCTCAGTACGTCGTTCGTCTCAACATGCAAACTATCAAAAGACGATTGATAAATATGGTAAATCAAATATCTTTAAGAGTATCGTTAAGGGATCAGATCGATTGGAAATGTACGGTGAAAATGGTATTCAATTAAATGATTATGTGGATCGAAGATGGTGGGCTATTTTTGCAGACATCTTTACAGAATTAGAAGAAAGAATCGAATACTATGAAAAACACGGTGATATTGAAGGATTTGATTATACACCTAAATATGCCGACTCAATGGCAAATCATATCCTACCTCTTGGAAAGGAGATCAAACTAAATGGCATTATTACCAACGAACAAAGATAAGAAAAAAATCGGTGCTGAAGATATTTCTATTAAAGACGATATTAATGTCGAGTTAGGTGAACGAAAGTACACTGCTAAAGAAAGAAAACCCGTTCAAGTAGATCCTCCTGTATTAAAAACCATTCGGGATCTAAGCTATGCGAAGGACATTCCTATGTATGAAATAGTCAAACTTGCAATGGACGCTTATGTAGACACATTAAACGATGAAGAACGTATTATTTATAACAGAAGATCGAAAGAATAAAAAATATAGTCAATATACTAGATATATCAAATA
>KE351611.1 GCA_000415185.1 Enterococcus faecalis 13-SD-W-01 | reverse complement strand
TTGGCTGTCGTAGTAACGGGCTCTTAGATATGAGTATTTTCCTGATTGTCGTCATTGACATAGTTGCAGACTTCGTAATAGTTATAGGGGCCTCCCTTGATTGCAAAGATATTTTTCAACGTATTTGCCTTATTGATTACATAAAAAACTGTATCAGTATAGCCTAAACTACTGATACAGTTTCAGAAATTTAAGTTTTACGTATTACCTTTAAAGCTTCGTTTTCATTATTGAATGTAAATATTTTTATCCATACCGATCGCCTTTTCACTTTTTATGAACTTCTATTTGTGGCTCATAATGTGCAATTATTTCAACAGAATTGTCTTCAGTCCACACAACAAAGTGCCTTAAATCCCAATCATCATAGATACCCATAGTTTGATCCGAAATAAAATCAAGAAACTTTGAATTTGATAGTTTGAAAAACCCCCACTTTAAATCTTTTCCGAATTTTCTGACCCATTCATAATCTCTTTTTTGAAGTCCAGATTCATCTGCGGTTAACATGACATGGACAAAACCTGCAAAAAGAATTTTCACCATAAATTTTTTGCTATCTAATACTATCAGGGTTCCCTTCTCATCCTGTTGTACTTTTTTACCCAGTAATCACATTCTGGTAAATTATAGCTTGTTAATTTTTCCATTGTTTTGCTCCTTTATTTATATCGTAAGAAATTTTTCCCATGTTACTATAAAAGGTATATGGAGCCTACTTTTTATTCTATAAGATATCTATCTACTATAGAAAGCAACCATTATCAAAAAATTATTCATATGGCGAACGGAAATTTTCTTCTATATATATTCCCTTTTTATAAAAAAGATCAATTAGCTTATTAAGTCTTTTACTTGATATCATATACATATAATAATCATATCCAAAATGTATACTTAAATTTTCGCTGACCAATTTCCCCCATAGATATTCTCGTAGCTGTAATTTCATAAATAGAGGGATTTCCTTTAAGGATATTCTTGCATTATTATGGACATTCTTATAGAAAGTATAGCTCTCACTTCCAACATTTAAAATGCTATTTTTGTCTACTATTTTTTCTAATTCTGAAACTATCAGAAAATCCTGCTGTGTTTCTTTCATGGCAAAAATCACAACATCAATAAATAAATTTTCGACAATTCTGTATTTTTCTAATGTTAGTTCTTTATTGAAAAATGTTTCTCCAATATCAGAATACGATGTCCAATCTTCTAAAACGTAATCTCCTGAACTATTTCTATATTTAGGATTATATTTCGATATCCTATAATAATACATTGAATCACCTATCCTATAATATTACTTTGTTGCCGGTTTTCAACAGGCATTATTTCGTTGTGTTCTACCTATATTACCAGTAAACGTTAATTTACTGTGATATAGTTAACTCAAGAAAAAATCCTTTGTGTTCAACCGTTTCTGAAAGTATATAATATTTTTCTTCAGTATCGAATGTTTCTCTCATATACAATGTAGCCCCAGTATATTCTATAAAGTCTACTAAATCTTTAAAAAAATTATTACCTAACCTAATTGAATACTCTTTTAATCTAACAGAAACTTGATACTGTTCCTCTTTTTCCAAAAATTTAACTTTCTTTTCAAGAATTATATCTTCTCTATACTCTAAAAAAGAATCAATTTCAATCCATATTCCACTTTCATAACTGCAATCTATCGTAGTTTTTAACATTTCAATTTGTTTCAAGTCCATTAATATTCTCCTCATCTATTTAGGAATATAATACCCACCTTTTTTAGGTGAATGAACTGAGGTAATCCCACCGGCATCATTTGTAACTATCTTGTTTCCTCTATTGTCTACATACTTCCATTTTTATCGTCCATATTCGTCTATTTTTGACTTACAATTTTTCTTATTATTTGAGATTATTGAATCAATTGTTTCTGGTGTTAAACCACGTTCGTTAGCCCTTTCAACTCCATGTTCTGAAAAAGAGTGTCCACTAGGAGTTTTATCTCCTGTTTTTATTGGAACTACTGTAATTATTTCCCTGCAAACTGTTCTGCATTACAGAGCTTGCATGTTTCCCTATTTCTATCGTTGCTGCAGCGACTATCGCTATTTCTGCTCCAGTCAATGCAGCAACCACGGGAGCTGCTGTTCCTCCGCTACCAACTGCAAGGAACAAATCTACAACTCC
>KE351610.1 GCA_000415185.1 Enterococcus faecalis 13-SD-W-01 | reverse complement strand
CCAGCCCATATCCTCCAGCCATATTTCCAACAATATCATTTTGCCATCTATCGGCAATGATACTACTTTCAGATTGCATGTTTCCTAGTAAAGCTGCAACTGCGTTTTTTGACCAGCCTTGACCGATCAAGTATTTCCAAATTGTTTTTGCGGTTTCAAGTTGTCCCATGTTCTTTATTTCCTCCTAATTATAAATACTTGTTTTTATTACTTTTAAACTTCTACATGCTTTTCTTTACCTTGAGTGTATACCTCCTTCTTGATTTATTTTTACTTTCTTGCTTTTTGATTCGAATCACTTATATATGTCGGAGATTTTTTTCATTTGTGACAGGAAAAAGAAAAAAATTTTCATTTTCTAAATATTTTTGGAATTTTCGTTTCATTCGCTCGATTTTTTTTCGCATACGCGCGTTGTATTCTTCAAAAAATAAAGTACTAACAGCCTCAGCGCAAGAGTAACCTTCCATGAGTAAAGAAAAAAACTGGGCATCTTCAGGGGCAACAATTTGATACTTGGCAAGAAGTTCATTGATTATCAAGGTACTTTCATCTAAAAAAGTGGGGGCAAACAAATCTGCACCTTCCTGAATGGTATGCCAGCGTCCACTAGTATAAGTAATGCCTTTTTTATCTGTAGTTTTACCAGATTTTTTCTTATACAACCGCCAGACTTCTTTTTCTGCAATAAACAAACGACGTAAAAACATATTTTTAAAATTTTTTTCTGCCTGATCAAACGCACAAAAATCTTCAATTACTTGCCAAGTAGAGCATAGATAAGCACTATAGAAATCTTCGAACGGAATGTAGACGTCTACATTTCTTGCGGAATAATGTGAATATTCTGCACATTTTTTCAAATAAGGAATAAAGTTCGTTAAAATTCGTTCGAGCTCTTCTTCTGTATGTTTTTTTGTATATCTTTCTACTTCACAAATTCGTTCTGTCCAAAAATCCATTTTTCCCACTCCATTCGATTTTTTGGAAAGATATGTCGTGAAGTATTCATCATTTGTGACAGAAAAAAGAAGATTTTTTTTATTTTTTTTGAGTCATTTAATTCTTCATAGTGGTTTTCTCATTTTTTCTTCAATCATTTTTAATACTTCTCGGAAATAGACAGTAACCTCTGTCTCCGCAATATTTCCGACAATACTTCCAATTTCCGTAAAAATCAGACAGGTCGTAAACACCTTGATTAATGTAAACTCTAAATGAATCCCATTTTGCATAAGAACAAAATCCACCATTCCCGTTAAAATTAGCAAGACAAAATGACTAAGTTTCTTCCAGAGTCCCTGCCAGCTTAACGTAGAATACCAAGTATGATTGGCTTTGGCCTTTAGCCATCCAGTCACAAGATCTAAAAGCACCAATAGAAAGAAACTATGAATTAACGCTTGATCGGTAACAAATACCTTTGTTAAAGCGGCCATTTCTTCCCACCTCCTTTCAAAGTTTTGCCTAGGCTTTTCGTATACATCTAGATATGTCGGAAAAAAATAGAATTTGTGACCACAAATGTCCATTTTTTTTTGTGACTTACCTCAATAGTTAGTGAAACAATGAACATATAGTATGTAAAAAAAGTATACCAGGACCAAAATAAATTAAGAATATTACTGCGATAGAGAGTATTTCAAAATACCAATAAATTATGGGAAAATATCATTACGCTTTATTGTTATAAAAACCATTCAATATCTATATTAATTGTAGTGGTTTTGGTGTGTTAATATAATCTACTTTTTGTTTAAATGTTGCTTTTCAAAAAAATTGTGCTCAAATCAAAA
>KE351609.1 GCA_000415185.1 Enterococcus faecalis 13-SD-W-01 | reverse complement strand
ACTTTCTGTAGCCTTTTTCATAAAAAGGTACCTCCTAAACTTTTTGATGTGGTGGTCGGAAAACCCATCTTATCAGTTTAGGAGGCTTTTTTTATACCTCGCTGGAAGCTTTCCGGAACCACCTGCATAGCAGGTGGTTTTCAAAACACATAATAAAAAAGGACGTGTAGACGTCCTTTCAGAATGTAGACAAAACACTATAAATAAGCACCTTGTCTACATTCTGATACTATTTATCTTTTCAGTTGAATAGTGTTTCATCATAATTTTGGTTGAAGACCAAGGTAAACGTGGCAACCACTGTACCACTTGAAGTGAAACGCAAATCTGGATCTTTTGTTAATCTGCCCACCAAAGTCACATTATTGTTCATCATTATCTCTTCATTTCTCGATTCACGTGTCGTGTTCTTTGAAGTTTAATTTTCCGTTCATGCTTCTCCACCTGAATAACAGTTTTCATGAGACAATCGATTTCCTTTACGGTATCTGAATATTGAATCGTTTCCGCAAATGAATTCACTGTTCGATATTTGTCCCATTGATTTTTCAATTGCTCGTTATCCTTGATCTGATTGATTTCTCTTTCATAGTAGAAAGATAGCGGCTTAGTATATCCCCGCTTGGTGAACGTATTACGGACACTTTTGTACAATTCTTTATCATCTAATGATTCTAGTTTAGGAATAGTAAATAAATCATAGTAGTCTTTTGCCCGTAAATTATCTGTTCCATAACTAAAAGTAGCACTTAATTTTTCTGCAATGATTTGTTCAGTAGGATATGCTGGAATCTCTACTCCTTTCTTTTCAAACATCAATTTATGAGTATGCCGATCAACTTTAGGATAAATCGGATCACCTGTTGTTACATCCATTTTAAACGGAACGCGTACTGTGCCTAAATGAGCGACAATTTTGACTTAAAAACCTGGGTAATAATCAGCTTCTCTTGTTTCTTTAAGGCCTTGCACTGAAAAAAGAATTCCTTCTTTGGTTGGCTTCTCAGTTAATTCTGAAAAGATAGTTTTTAGTTTCCCTTCCGTTAGTTTACTGTTTCTAAACGTTGTATCAATATCGATCGTTGTTCGTTTATCGATACCATATTTTGAACCTAACAAGAATCCACCTTTTAGAATAAAATCATCTTTATAACTTGATTCTGCAATGCGTTCGATCATTCGATCCATCATAAAGTGTCTTTGAACCAATTGAGCATTTAGTCCTGTACTTTTTGCTAGATTTCTCGTTTTTGCTGAAAACTGAGTAGGCGTCATTGCTGTCCTCCCCTTCATCAATACAAACTTTGCATATAGTATTTCATTTCTTTTTCTACAGTTAATCTCGTCATATAATTTCGTAACTTGCTTGGATCTCTTGTAGGTTCGCTCATATACTCTTTCAATGCTTCTAATTTCATTTCATGTTCAATGGAGTATCGGGGGTTCCAAATATCACAAAGTGTACGTTCCTTGTCGTACATCCAAATAGGATTTCCTTGAAAAGTAGTTCCTTTGATTTTTCCTAGCTGATAGACTTCTTTTTTCACAAAATGGAATTGCAGCTGCTGCTCTTTCAGAATGGTGCGATCTACATTATACCCTTGCGGAAACGTTAAATGAATAAACTTTGGCATATTGGTCGAAAGTTGGTAAATATCTAAAGTCGTTTCATGAGAGAAAATCCCTTTTGAAAATCGCTGCTGCAGATAATACAAATCATCAAAACCATGACCATCCGCAACGTAATACCCTCGTTCCATTTTGATCAATTGACCTTTTTGAACCATTCGCTGTACCGTTGTTGCCGCAATCCCTTCTTTTCTCGCTTCTTTCATAGAAAGATTACCATCACGTTTTTCCAACAGCTTTTTTAACTTATCGTTGATTTTTTTCACCCTCTTCTTCGTTACAAATACACTATTATAATTATATCAAAATAGTGTATTTGTAACAACAGTCATCGATTCAGCTCCGAGAGTTTTTTCCTCGGCATTGTTTATCCTTCTAAAGAAAACAAAACCACTCGTGTGGACGAGGTTGGTTTGTTCTGGGGCTAAAAACCTCTTTTACCGCCTAATACCGAAAGGCTTACCGAATGGTTCCCTCCTACACCACATTTACTAGTTAATCCATCTATTCCATGGTTTTGGTACAGCTCTACCCATTTTTGTACATCAGATGGATCCATGTGAAATTGTCTAGCAATCTTTTTATAGCTGTCATTTCTATTCAAATAAGCTAATGCGAATTTTAACTATTGTTCATAAATAAAACACCCCAAATATTAGATTTTATGTCTAACATTTGGGGTGCACTTCATTTAGCCGAAGACCTGCTATTTCTTTTTAGGATATACAGTTAACGGTCACCGTTCTTTAAACGGTGCTGTCCCAAGAGAGTTATTGACGCAACTCCTCTTTTCGTTTTTTATTATACTATAATTAAAATCAGGAAACTACATAAACACTACAACTGTACTGCCTATCTTTTCTTACATTCTTATGCAGAATCGAGCGCGTTATTGATTAATTACTGTTAGTATTTCAAGGTTGAGTTATCTGATCATTATCCCTCTGAACAATCATTCCAATATCAGTTAATTTTTCTAATTCTTCTACGGTTAAATAAGCCCCAGTTTTTACATTTTCATCGTCAATGACAACAATCGGTAAAACTTTCCAGATCTTTTGTTTCCAACAAA
>KE351608.1 GCA_000415185.1 Enterococcus faecalis 13-SD-W-01 | reverse complement strand
ATTAGAAATGGCCATCGATTTTGTTCGTTCTGGAGATACACTTGTCGTTTGGCGTTTAGATCGATTAGGAAGGAATATGGAAGATTTGATTTCGATTGTGAATCGTTTGAATGAACGAGGTGTCAGTTTTCATAGTCTTCAAGAAAATATCACGATGGATAAATCTAGTTCGACTGGTCAACTTATGTTTCACCTCTTCGCTGCATTTGCAGAATTTGAGCGTAATTTAATCTTAGAACGATCGGCTGCGGGGCGTGCTGCCGCGCGAGCAAGAGGAAGGTTTGGGGGGCGTCCTGCAAAATTAAACTCGCAGGATTTGGAGTTACTAAAGACTTTAGTGGATAGCGGTACGCCTATTAAAACGATTGCCGAACGTTGGCATGTTTCAAGAACAACCATTTATAGATATCTTGACAAGATAGAGAAAACAAAAACAACAACTTCCAGTTAAATCCTGAGAAGTTGTTGTTTTATTAGGTAAAAGCTTTTACAACATCATTCTACCATTAAAAATTTTTGGCTTTACTTTGTTTTCCATGACACCTTTCAACAATTTTATGTAAAAATAAACAAATTACTTCTATTATATACAAGAAATAACTGACCACATTTTTTTGAACCAATAAACATCTTGCGCATTTGGATATTTCTTAAGGGCCAACTACTTTTAAGTTTCTGACCCTTTTGTTTTATTCTTATTGCTCAGCTTTATTGTCCTTTTTCAAATTAAGATTTTTAGCAGCTAAATAGATTGGTCAAAGAAGTATACCCAAATGACCTTTATAATTATTTTTTTCTAAATTCTAGTTTTGAATATCATAAAATATAAAGACCAACTCATAACGAGTTGGTCTTTAATTATTTTATAAGATTCATTGCCTAGCTACAATGTGATTTTTACTTCTTTTTTTTCAAAATTAAAAGTATAAAAACTATGTAAAATCCTTTCATTTTATATCACTATCAGTTATACTTTAAATAAATAAGGAGCTATACTCGAACATAGCTCCCTAAAGCGTAGCCGTTTAAGACGGTAGCAGATTTTAATAGGTAAAATAAACCCGTCAAACCTCGCTAAAGTTTATGACGGGTTTTATTTTTTGTTGTTTTTGCTAATTGTCAGCACAATGCCAACGAAAGCTAGGACAAACGATCCAAATTGAATCATTAATCCAATTGCTTCAGCAACAGACAAAAATGCTACTCCCTTCGATGAAGTAGGAAAATGCACATAGGCATCACCCCCTGAGTAGCTACCGCCATAAACATACTACAACGATATTATACCATACCTGCCTGTCCATCATTCATTAAATATCCAACATCTTTTTATTCCGGAAGTTGACGCCTTCCTGGTACCCTGAATAATAAGCCTCTGAATCCTGTACTTTATGGGACGTATCTTTTCCTTTGACCAGCCCTAATTCTTCCGTTGCTGCGATCACCACTTCTGGAAGTTGTAAAGCCAGCTCATAACCGTTTGCCAGCACTTGTCGCTGGAAGATACTGAACAGCCCTTCAAGATACCCCTCGATATAGTCTTGCTTCAGCTGCCATTTTCGTTTTCTT
>KE351607.1 GCA_000415185.1 Enterococcus faecalis 13-SD-W-01 | reverse complement strand
ACGCATTTGACGAATAAACAAAAAGCAGATCACTCACTAAGAGGATCTGCTTTTTGTTTGAGTACTGCACACTGTTGTTTTTGGGGAACAGTGCTTTAAACAAAAGCTCTATTTGAAATAACTTTCAGAAGAATCAATACTATTAGAAGAACCGACATTATCGTCAAATAGGACTGGTTATGCATTACAACACTCGGCAATCCTAAAAGAGAATCTAATCTACTTGAAATTACGACGATTGCGAAAGCAATTAATACGAAGTTCAACTGTTTTTTTTTGATAACATAGGCTGTAATAAACGCCCCCGCAAAAATTCCTATCGTTGTAAAACTAAGGGAGAAATTAATTGTATGAAGTTTAAGAAATGAGCCAATTCCATACATAGCTAACACAATCAGAATAAATGCAGCTAAATCGTAAGCTACAGGTAACCACTTCTTTAAGTAACTCATCAATCGTCCTCCCTTATCGTTTTTTAGTATATACTATCTATAGCTTCTTATTTTTATGAAATTTTTACTCGGTTTTATATTGTGTTTGCAAAACTGGGCCTCCCTCATAAGGTCGTCCATTTCTAGAATGTAATCCAATCCAGCCATTGCCATTCGTATCCAATTTTTTTACCAAAACCTCACCTGAATCAAATCCTTTAACTCCCATATAAGCCATTATACCGGCTCCC
>KE351606.1 GCA_000415185.1 Enterococcus faecalis 13-SD-W-01 | reverse complement strand
GGGAATATGGAAAAGATTGGTAATTTAAAAATCAGTGAACAGTTGTACACTACAGGTCTAGTACTTTTCCTTATCTGGGGCAACTTGTATAATTCAATGTTTTTATATCGACTTCCTAGTATTAGTTTGAAGATTTTACTTTATAGTTCTTTGCTGGTTTTATTGGGTAAAATATTGTTTTACAGTACGTATACACACTTTGAAGTATTGTTATTTTTATTCATAATATGTTTAGTTTTTTTTATTGTTAAAACCACCCGTTATAATGAGTTGCTGTTTTATACCATAGTTATATTTGCTTCAAAAGATATAAATTTTAAGTTAATTATAAAAGTCTACTTCATAACATCAGCTCTTATTCTGTTGTTAATCATCCTGAGCTCAAAAGTAGGGGTAGTTCCTGATTTGATCAATATACGCGACGGACAAATCAGACATGCGCTAGGAACAATGTATTCAACGAATCTTTCATCTAAGTTTTTTTCTCTAATATTGAGTTACATTTTTCTAAGAGATTATAACTTGAAAATATTTGAATATTTGTTTTTATCGGTAGCTACAGTTTATATTTATTTTCAAACTTATGGACGTTTAGATACTATTTGTATTTTAATCGTATTGGTCATGAGTATAATTAGTCGATTTCCTATTAAAAAATTGAAAAGAGCAATTGAATTTATGGCGATTTTTACGCCGAGCATATGTTTTTTTATTTCTTATTATTTATCTAAAAATTTTAATAACATGGATAATATATATACTTGGATAGATAAATTAATGTCAGGAAGGCTGACACTAGGGAACGTAGCACTCAGTCAATATTCGATTTGGAAAATTTTTGGACAATATATTTACTCTCGAGGAAATGGCGGGATATCTGGACAGGAAGGGTTTTTAAATGAATATTTTTATATTGATTCTTCTTATCTATCCATCCTTCTAAAATATGGACCAATTTTCACCTTGCTGTTATTCCTTATTTTTATTTTCAAATTAATAGAGATTTACAAAAAAGAATATTGGATTTTATCTATTTCGTTGATAGTCATTTTTATAAATGCAATAATTGCAGATTTTTTGTATGTTCCATTCGTTAACCCATTTATTCTAGTTCTATTTTGCCAACTGCCAGTTTATAAAAAGAATGACAAACAAGAAACGACACACATGGGAAAGTTAAATGATCTATTAATAAGAGGACAAGGAGTTTGATATGACCTATTTTTTTTATTTACTATTCTTGATTTTTAATAAATTTCCTGACAGCTATTTACCTCTGTTTGGTTCATTCAGTAATAAGTTGAGGTACTTTTTTTTCCGGAAAATCCATAAGCAAAAAAAACAAGAAGATGTAATTATCCAAAAAAATTTAGAATTGTCTCTGAAAGGGGAGATTTTAATAGGAGAAGGATCAAGTTTAGGCAAAGGTAGTGAAATTCACGGTCCGGTTGTGATTGGCGATTATGTCATGATGGGTCCTGAAGTGAAGATTTATACCCAGAACCATAATTATCAGCGAATAGATGTCCCTATGGCAAAACAAGGAGATACTGAAAAGCAAAAAATTGTTATAGAAGACGATGTATGGATTGGTGCACGGGTTATTATTTTGGCAGGAGTCACTATCGGAAAAGGTGCGATTATTGGAGCAGGCTCTGTTGTTACTAAGTCTATTGATCCTTATCAATTAGTGGGTGGCGTACCAGCTAAAATGATCAAAAGTAGAAAATGAATTAAAAAAATCCATATTTTGAAACCAAACGAAGAAAGTGTGGGAAAGTATGTCTGACTATATATTAGAGGTCATCGAAGGACAAAAATTAACAGCTGGTACAAAAGCTAAGGAAGATATCGCTTATTTTTTGGAGAGAGCGGGTTTTAAAAAATTAAAAATTTCTGTACCTAAAAATAAATGGAGTCGTCCGATAATTATAAAAAAATGTTGGAAAAAAATCCTAAAAGATTTTAAATCAGGTGATACTTTATATTATCAGTATCCTGCTTACAGTCGCTATTTAGGTGATATCTTTATTAAAGAAGCAGAAAAAAAAGAAATCAGGAAAGTTCTGATTGTCCATGATTTAGAAGCATTACGTTACTACAAAGATCAGCCTAAAAATCGTGCACGGGAATTAAGCTTCATCAATAAATTCGATTATGTTATTGCTCATAATCAAAAAATGAAAGATTGGCTTATTCATCATGGTGTTATAAGAAAAATCATTAATTTAGAGATTTTTGATTATAAGGAGCAGGCTCCTTTAAGCAAAGGAAATAAAGATATGTCGCTGGTTTTTGCAGGGAATCTGGGAAAATCCCAATTTTTATCTCAACTTGATTTAAAGAAAAAAATTGAGTTATTTGGTGTGTCTCCAGCAGAAAGGTACCCAGATAATATTCATTATAATGGTACTTTTTCACCCGAAGAATTAGGAGAGAAAATGCAGGGAAGTTTTGGCATCGTTTGGGATGGAGAAACAGTAAAAGAATGTTCTGGAATAACTGGAGAATATATGAAGTATAACAATCCGCATAAAGTTTCTTTGTACCTAACACTGGGTATTCCGGTCATCATCTGGTCAGAAGCAGCTCTGAGTTCATTTGTGGTTGAAAACCAAGTAGGATTTTCAGTGTCTGACTTATCTGAAATTGATGAAAAAATAGCTGCATTATCTGATCAGCAATACCAAAATTTAAAAAGCAATGCACAGCTTTTATCTGAAAAATTAAGAAGCGGCTATTTTATTAAACAAGCAGTTGCGACTATAAATGAAGTATGAATGGAGAATTTTAAATGTATGATTATCTTGTAGTAGGGTCTGGATTATTTGGCTCGGTTTTTGCCCACGAAGCTGCAAAAAAAGGATATAAAATTAAAGTTATTGAAAAAAGAGCACACATTGGCGGAAATATCTATACCGAGACAATCGAAGGCATCAATGTTCATAAATATGGTGCGCATATTTTTCATACCTCGAATCTAAAAATCTGGAATTATATTCAACAATTTGCAGATTTCAATCGCTTTACTAATTCCCCCATAGCAAACTATAAAGGTGAACTCTATAATTTACCTTTCAATATGAATACCTTTTATAAGTTATGGGGAACAAAAACACCACAAGAAGCAAAGAAAATCATTAATGCACAGAAAAACTTTTTAAATAGAAAAAGGCCGCAAAACTTAGAAGAACAGGCGATTTCATTAGTGGGTACAGATATCTATGAAAAGTTGATCAAGCATTACACTGAAAAACAATGGGGAAAATCATGTAAAGAACTTCCTTCTTTCATTATCAAGAGATTGCCAGTACGTTTTACCTATGACAATAATTATTTCAATGACAAATATCAAGGTATCCCTATTGGGGGGTATACTCCAATCATAGAAAAAATGCTGATGCATGAAAATATTGATGTGGAATTAAATGTAGACTTTTTTGACAAAAGAGAAGAACTTGAGGCGAGAGCACTTAAAATCGTATATACCGGTATGATCGATCAGTTTTTTGGATATAAACATGGAAAATTAGATTATCGTTCTTTGCAGTTTGAAACACAGGTATTGGATTCTGAAAATTATCAAGGAAATGCAGTAGTCAATTATACAGATACCGAAAAATATACAAGAATTATTGAGCATAAACATTTTGAATTTGGGAAGCAAAAAAAGACAGTTATAACAAAAGAATATCCTAAAAAGTTTGAAATTGGTGATGAGCCTTACTATCCAATCAATGACGATAGAAATATGTTGCTTTATAAAAAATACAAAGAGTTAGCAGATCAAGAAGCAAATTATATTTTTGGCGGGAGATTAGGGACCTATCGTTATTATGATATGCATATGGTTATTGCTGAGGCACTTAAATGTGTAGATGAAGAACTAAAATAGTGAGAGAGGCCACATAGATGAAGATAGACTTTAAGATAGATTTTGTAGTTCTATGGGTTGATGATAAAGATACAGAGTGGAAAAAAGAAAAAGCTAAATATCAGATACAGGAGGAAAGTTTGAATGGAGATGACAGATACAATGAATTGGGGTTGTTCAAGTACTGGTTTAGAGGAGTAGAAAAATATGCACCATGGGTAAATAAAGTATATTTGATTACTTGTGGACATGTACCTAAGTGGCTAAACTTGGACCACGAAAAACTCGTTCATATAAAGCATGAAGATTATATTCCAAAAGAATACTTGCCTACGTTTAATTCTAATGTTATTGAATTGCATATTCATCGTATCAAAAACTTATCAGAACATTTTGTACTATTCAATGATGATCTTTATTTAAATGCTCCTACTACAAAAGAAGACTTTTTTGAAAATGGATTGCCTAAAGATTATGGTATACGAAGTTTTGTTTCGCCGACAGGATTGTTTAACCATATTATATTCAACAATGTATCAATCATTAATAAACATTTCACTAAAAAGCGATTAAATAAAAATGATTTCAGTTACAAGTACGGATTGAAGCAGTTTCAGACGCTATATACTCTTCCATTTGACTACATTACAGGATATTACAATGCTCATTTAACAGGTAGTTTACTAAAAAGTACTTATCACAAAGTTTGGGGAAAAGAAGGACAGCTGCTTCATAAAATAAGTGAAAATAGATTTCGCAGCTCTAATGATCTATCACAATGGTTGATGCGTTATTGGCAAATTGAAGAAGGAAATTTTTCTCCTCAAGATATCCATTTTGGCAAATTACTTCAATTTAATAATCTTCCATTAATAATGAAGAAAATGGAAGAAGAAAAATTAAAAGTATTGTGTTTGAACGATAACCTGACAGAAAAAAATGGTCTGAAAACAATTAAATCTTTATTTGAAAAAAAATTCCCCAACAAATCTGATTATGAAAAATAAGTATCGTGATAACAAATGTAAAGGAGTAGAAAGTCAAATGAAGAATCAAGATAATATCTACTTATTAAGTTCAGGAAGACTAGGAAATCAACTATTTCAATATGCTTTTGGTAGATATTTAGCTCTAAAAAGTAACAGAGAATTGAATATTTCTTTTGAAGCATTAAAACAATATGGAACGATAGAAGAGGGATGGGGAGACGGCCTACGTTTTTTTAATACAAGATATAACGTATTTCATGAAAGATATCCTGTTTTACGTTATGGAAAACTTTCTCAAAAAATTAAATATATTATTTATTTTCTTTTGAAGAGACTAAAAATTATCAGTTCAAATAAAAATTTTGAAGAATTGTCAATTTTTGAAAGAGGCTTTGCCAATTATTTGCATAAATCTAATCTGTATATCTATCCCCTTGGAAAATATTTGGTTAATTCAATCAGTGAGGAAAATAAGCCAGTATTTGTTCAAGGTGAATTTGAATATGCAGACTATGCTAATGAAATCAGAGAAGTTTTACTAACCGAATTTACGTCAAAAATGATTCCAGCTAAAACTGCTGAAGACTTTGCTCAGCTAGCTAGTTCTACCCCATCTGTGTGTCTTTCAATTCGGCGAGGAGACTTTTTATCAACTCAATTTAAAGACAGTTATTTTATTGCTGACGAAGAATACTTTCGATCAGCCATTCAAACGATTCTTTTAAAAGTAGAAAATCCAATTTTTTTTGTTTTTTCAGATGATATTAAATGGTCTAGAGAGTGGTGGAAAAAAGAATTTGATACTCAATATAGTGTTCACTTTGAAAAAGGAAGTGATAGCTTATCAGATAAATTATATATGATGTCTAGATGCAAACATTTTATAATATCAAATTCTACCTTCAGCTGGTGGGCTCAGTGGCTATCAGTTCACGAAGAAAAAATTATAATATCACCCGATAAGTGGAGTAAAATTAGTGAGAGACAACAAATTTTAATAGATAATGCATGGATAAAAATTAATACAGGGAATAATAATTAAATATAACTCTTGTGTGTTTATAAAAGCAAAAACTATGTACTTCAATAAATTGACAAAAAGTTAATAAGACAATCAAATATTTATTGGAAAATATTCAGATAATATATACTTGGTACCTGTAAGATTATTATGTTGATTATGCTAGATACAATAGTCTCACAATTGCATTCACAAAAAAAGCTGATTGTAAATGTCCATTGAAGTAATGTTACACCAGAAAACATCGAAAGTTGAAACTGATTTTTTTTACTAAACATTTAGTTGTTAAAATAAGTTTAACGCGTTTTTCCTCTGATTATTTTTAATCAATTGATTCAATCTATATTTTGTTCATGTGAAGGGGATAATGTCGACTCTAATTAAACACACAAAATGCAATAATTTTTAGTTTAAAAGAATAGATAAAAGAAAAGGATGAGAAGCTATTTCTCATCCTTTTTAAATTTTTTAGAGCATTTTAAAATAAAAAAAATCAAATGATGGATTAAATAGATATTATATATAAGTGATTCAATGAGATTAAAAAGGAAAGAAAAGAAGTGAAAAAATTGGATAAAAATACTTACTATTATAAAGAAAATTATCTATCTACATTAGAGCTTAGAGTAAATAAAAAACGTTTATATCTTTTTGAAAAGCGTCTTTTTGATTTAATTGCTAGTATGATTGGTTTGTTTTTATTAAGCCCATTATTTCTACTGATTATTCTTGCAATAGAGCTGGAAGAACCTTTTTCACCCATTTTTTTTAGTCAAGAAAGACTAGGAAAGGATGGTAACATTTTTCGTATGTATAAGTTTCGTTCTATGTGTATAGATGCTGAAAAAAAACTAGATAGTTTAATTGATAAAAATGAATTGGACGGAGCCATGTTCAAAATGAAAAATGATCCTCGCGTAACTCGCATAGGACGTTTGATTCGAAAAACAAGTTTAGATGAATTGCCACAACTAGTCAATGTAGTAAAGGGTGAAATGAGTCTGGTAGGACCAAGACCACCATTGATTAGAGAAGTGATTGAATACAGCGAGCATGATTTGAAACGTTTGCTAGTAAAACCCGGCTGTTCTGGCTTGTGGCAAATCAGCGGAAGAAATGATCTATCTTTTGCTCAAATGGTCGAATTAGATTTGAAGTATATAGCTAATCAAAGTTTCTGGAAAGATTTAAAAATCATTTTTTCGACCTTCAAGATCATTATATTCCCAAATTCGGCGTATTGAAGGAGAGATATAAATGGTGAAAAAGTTATTTTTTGGTATAGAAATTGATAGTTTGACTATGTCAGAAACTGTTCAGGTTGTGGAAGAACGCATTTGTGGACGAGTACCCACGCATCTATTAGGTATAAATGCGGATAAAATAAATGAGCTAGATAGAAATGAGTACTACGATAATATTGTAAAATCAGCAGAGATCATCAATGCTGATGGGGCTTCAGTCGTTTTAGCATCAAAAATTTTGAATAAACCATTACCAGAGCGTGTAGCGGGTATTGATTTAATGCAATCTTTGTTAACATTAAGCAATCAAAAAGGTTATCCAGTTTATTTTTTAGGAGCAAAACAAGAAGTTGTTTCTACGATGGTCAATAAATTAAAGGTTCAGTACGAAGATTTAGTTATTTCAGGATATAGAGATGGTTATTTTGATAAAGCAGAATGGGAAACGATCACGGATGAACTAAAGTCACTTGCCCCCGCGATTGTTTTTATCGGAATTACTTCACCCGTGAAAGAATATTTGATTGATTATTTTATGAAAAAAGGAGTCAATTCAGTATTCATGGGTGTGGGCGGTAGTTTTGATGTGTTATCAGGAAAGATAAAGCGTGCGCCGGTTTGGATGCAGGTGATGAACATTGAATGGCTGTTTCGAGTGATTCAAGAACCTCGTAGATTATTCAAAAGATATTTTGTGGGAAATACAGTATTTATTTTTAAAGTTCTGAAAGAAAAAATTTCCTATAATAAAAAGAGTTCAACTAACAATACAATATAGAATACGTTACTTTATTAAACTAATTTTGATTTACTTATCAGAGTAAAACTAAGGAGAAAAAAGTGAGGAAAAAAACTTTAAAAATAACAGATATTTTAGAAATATTAAAAAAAAATATTCTCGGAATAATCATTCTAACAGCTATGGGAGCAGCTGTTTCTTTTATCGTTGCCGTCAAGATCATCCAACCTTCGTATAGTTCACAAACACAACTATTGGTTACTCTTCCAAAAGGGGATGTGAGTACTGTAAATATTAGTAATGTCAATATGAATATCCAGTTGATTACTACTTTCAAAGACTTGATACAAGGGGACCTAGTAGCTGACAGTGTACAGAAAAAAATGAAAAACGAGCATAACATCACTTTAGATACAGCTTCTATAAAAAAAGCTCTAACAGTTAATCAAGCAAATAATTCTCAAATGTTTTCTATTCAAGCAATGACTTCAGATGCAGAACTATCGGCAGAACTCGCAAATACGACAACGAATGTTTTCAAAGAGGTTGCCGAAAAATACATGAATGTTGAATCGATTGCCATCATCTCTAATGCCAAAAAAAGTGATGTTCCTGCAGCACCAAATAAGAAATTATTTCTTTTAATTGGTCTTGCGGTTGGATTTATTATTGGAATTGCTTTTGCTTTGATCCGTGATTTGATGGAAACAACTGTAAAAGATAAAGCATTCATAGAAGAACAGCTTGGTTATCCTATTTTTGGTGTGATTCCTAAATTAGATGCAAGTGAAAAAGAAAATATTGCCACTAGAAAAAAAACAAAAAGTAGAAAAAGAAAACGTAAGGAGAGATAAGTCGATGATGTTCAAGAAAAAAAGAGCTTTAAGTAAGCCGAAAGCTATATCGCTGGCAGCTGCAGATTCTTCTTCAATTATTTCAGAACAATATCGAATGATCAGAATGAATGTTGCTTATGTCTCTGAAATGAATCAAAAAATAAAAACAATTGTTGTTTCTTCCGCAGGTCCTGGAGAAGGAAAATCTACTATTTGCGCAAATTTGGCAGTAACTTTTGCTCAAAATGATAAAAAAGTCTTGCTCATTGATGCAGATATGAGAAGACCAACTGTTCACTTAACTTTTGGAATGGAAAATTTTGATGGATTTAGTTCTTATCTAAGAGATAACTTAGCTTTAGATTCGATCATCCAAAAAAGTACGATCAAAAATCTTGATGTTATAACTAGCGGTATCAAGCCAGTCAACCCATCAGATCTGCTTTCTTCGAAAAAAATGGAACAATTTATAAAAGAAGTTTCTTATTTATATGATTACGTCTTTTTTGATACACCACCATTATTTGGTATACCAGATAGTTCGATTCTTTCTACAAAAATAGATGGTGTTTTGTTAGTAGTAAGAGAGAACGTCACAAATAAAGAGCAATTGATTAATGCAAAAGGAGTACTAGAGTTAACAAATGTAAACATACTTGGTGCGATATACAATGGTGTGGAAGATAATGTATATGAGGGATATTATTACTAAATCTATTTGTAAGGAGAGAAGGATATCAATTCTTCGTAGGACATGAAACTAATAAAAAATTATTTATATAACGTAGGATATCAACTATTCACAATGTTGCTTCCCATTATAACAGTTCCATATATTTCCAGAGTATTAGGTAGAGAAGGTATGGGGATAAATGCGTACACAGATTCTATTATTCAATATTTTCTTCTATTCGGTAGTATAGGCATAAATATGTATGGAAATAGAGCAGTAGCTTATGTAAGAGATAAAAAAGAAAAGTTAAGTCGATTGTTTTGGGAATTATTATTCATTCGAATCATTTGTCTAAGTATTTCTTATACGGTATTTATATTCTTTATGATGTATGTCAATAGATACCAAGTATATTACTTCTATCAATCTTTAGGACTATTGGCAGCCATGTTAGATATTTCATGGTTTTTTATGGGACTAGAAGAATTTAAAAAAACAGTAACAAGGAATACAGTAATTAAATTTCTTTCTTTGATAGCCGTATTTACTTTAGTCAAAGATAAAAATGATTTAGGGATCTATATATTGATTCTTGGTGCTTCCTCGCTTTTAGGTAATCTAACTTTATGGGTTTCTTTAAAAAAATACATTTCTAAACCGCTATTCTTACAGTTAAATCTGCGGCAACATTTGCTTCCGACAATAGGACTATTCATCCCACAAATTGCTACCCAAATCTATCTTGTCTTGAATAAAACGATGTTAGGTATTTTTTCAGATATATCTAGTGTCGGAGAATATGAAAATGCAAACAAAATGATAAAAA
Organism: Enterococcus faecalis 13-SD-W-01; assembly: GCA_000415185.1. Taxonomy (GTDB): domain Bacteria; phylum Bacillota; class Bacilli; order Lactobacillales; family Enterococcaceae; genus Enterococcus_B; species Enterococcus_B faecalis_A. Next base: position 30,460 of record KE351606.1, on the reverse strand, counting down.
TCATTCTTGCAATTGTCACTGCAACTGGAACTGTTATGTTGCCTCGCGTTGCAAATGCTCATGCCAATAAACAAAAAAGTCAGATCCATCAATATCTGTTTACAAGTTTTGATTTTGTTTCTGCTATTTGTTTCCCCTTAGCCTTTGGTTTGATGGCCATAGCACCAAAATTCACAGTATGGTTTTTAGGTAGTGAATTTAAAGAGACTAGCAATCTTATCATTATCATGAGTCAAATCATTATTTGGATTGGATGGAGCAATGTATTAGGTACACAATATCTGCTTCCGACGAATCAAACAAAATATTTTACGATATCAGTAGTTTGTGGAGCGCTATTCAACTTTTTAGCAAATATTCTCTTTATCGAATACTGGGGCGTAGTAGGAGCAGCTTATGCGACCGTAATATCTGAAATACTAGTAACTTTTGTCCAATTCTACTATGTGAGACAGGACTTTGCACTTAAATCGTTACTGGCAGGCACTTGGAAATATCTTTTCTCCAGTATCTTAATGTTTGCTATCGTTCGCTGGCTACATAGTATGATGGCTGGTAATTTGATTTCCTTTTTAATGGAAATCATTTGCGGAGTAGGGATTTATTTTTTTCTTCTCTTCGTATTGAAAGCATCTATTATGACTCAATTGAAGAAAATTCGAAGTACTATTCGCTATTAAAATAGCAGCAAACAAAGGAGTGAATTTTATGTATGATCTTCACTGTCACTTATTACCAGGAATAGATGACGGTCCTAGAACAATTGATCAAAGTTTAGCATTGGCCAGAGCGGCTGTAGAGCAAGGAATAACGCATATTTTATGTACTCCTCACTATAATTCTGTATATCCAAATACAAAAACAGAAATTTTACAGGCAGTTCAAGAATTTGAAGTAATTTTAAAAGAAAATGACCTCCCATTGGAAATAAAAGCAGGGCAAGAAGTGCATATCAAACCTGATTTGATAGAAGATATCCAAAAAAATAAACTTGTTTTTTGGGGAAATAAGGAACAATTTCTATTGATTGAGTTTCCTACCTTTAGCGTGCCAGTATTTTCTGAAAGGATATTTGATACTTTAGCAGGATTAAATAAAATCCCAATTATCGTACATCCAGAAAGAAACAATTATTTTATGAAGGATCCTAATCGTTTAATTCCCTTCATCCAATTAGGTGCATTGGTTCAAGTAACTGCTGGAAGTATCAGAGGAAACTTTGGAAAAGAGTCACAAAAGTGTGCTGTAAAAATGGTAAAAAACAATCTCGCACATATTGTTTCCTCAGATGCCCATAATCTTAAAAATAGAAACTTCCAAATGACAGAAGCTTACAGTAAATTGGAAAAAATAATCAGTACAGAACGTGTGGCTGAGATGAAAAATTTAAATAAGATAATCTATCAAAGAGAGAATGATAAAGAGATGGAAATTTATTCTCCTAAAAAGATTAAAAAATTTGGTATTTTTTAAATTGATTTTCCTTCGAGTTTTAACAAAAAGTGGTTTAGGAGTTGTGTAGTTTAATGAGAAAGAAAAACTTGTTTTTTTTGATCCTCTTTTTGGGTCTTTTTTTTGGAGGAAAAACCGCAACAGCAGAAAATCTTGACTTTTCAGTAACGCTACCTCAAGAAGTCTATCAGTTGGACTATACAATGCCGATAGCTATCAGTATAAGAAATTACGAACAAGAAAGTATACGTGCTGGTTCCAAAATAGTACTAGAAATCCCTAGCGAACTGCTCAATTTCAATACATTATATTTAGATTCAGCAGAGGCATCACTTTTTAAGATAAACACTATCCCAAGTCAGAATAAAATAGAACTTATTGTACAAAAAGAAATAGGACGAGCAAATATAAATTTTACATTATTTAGTAGGGTTCGAACTTTGAGTGGAGAGTACAGCATCTCGTCATTTTATCAAGATAATTCTGGTAATAGGACAGTAATCATGCCTAATATAAAAAAAATCACAGTTGTAAATGAGGACGTAACATTTGGATTGCTAAATCTTTATTGGGGTTACGAGCCAACCAACACAGGAACATTTTTAGGGAAAGATCCAACTGCTGAAGATAATGTCACGGGGATTTTTTCGAATACTACAAATGAGATAAGTAATCAGATAAATATCAATCGAGGGCATACAGATAGCTTGAAAAATGATGAACACTATATAGGAAAACTTGAACTTAAGAACCATACAAACTCGATCATCCATTTTGAAGAAGAAAAATTAAGAGTTACAGATTTAGATACTAGCGAAGAACTTCCCCCTAACTTATATACTGTAAAGATAGAAAATAATAATACATCGGATATCAAAGTTACTGTTGATTTTAATTCACCTCAACAAAGTAATAATCGAATCCAAGAAAGTCATGCTTATAATATAAAATGTATATTTACTGTAGAGGATTTAAAGGAAATATATGAATCATCAGGACAAGTAAAAATCCAAAATCAAACAACTGCAATAAAAGAAACGAATATATTTTATTTGCATAGTAAGTTTGCATCACCAAATCAAGTATCTATTTTTCCTATAATAAAGGCAGAAAATAAAGCTTTTGATCAAGGAATACTGGCAAAGACAAATCTGTTGGAATTATTATTGAAAAATGTTTCTGCCTCTGACCCCAAGGAAGGCAATCTCAATCAAAAGATCAAAGTTGATTATCATAATCTATTACAAGTAGCTAATATGCCAGGAACATATCATGATATCGTTAAATATACTGTAGAAAATAGCCAAGGATTGACTACGGAAAAATCTGTCTCAGTAACAATAAAAAAACTTTTTGGAGAAGTAACGATTGATTATGTGGACAAAAATGGCGAGAAAATAAAAAATAGTAATACCATTAAAGGGGAGGTCGGCACATCTTACCAAATAACCAAGCCAAAAATTACTGGATGGAAGGTATTAAGTCCTCCCACAAACAGTAAAGGCATCTTTTCTAAAAGTAAACAAAACATCAAAATCATCTATGAAAAAGAACCAAAAAAGAATCATGCTTCAGTAGAAATAAAAAATAAGAATACAAAAACAGAAAATGAGACTATCAGGATTTTTTATAGAGATGAAAATGGGAATAATATTTTAAAGTCGAAAACAATAACAGGTATTACAGGAACTTCTTACCACGTTGAACCGCTAAAAATCAATGGTTGGGAAATCAAAGATATTCCAAAAAATTATTTAGGTGTTTTTTCTTCAGAAAATAAGGAGATTACTTTTGTTTATAAAAAAATAGAATTTGGATCTGTAATCATACATTATTTTGATGAAGAAGGTCATAAAATTAAAAACGATGAAAAAATAAAAGGACAAGTGGGAGATCCGTATGATTTTACCACAAAACAGAGAATGAAAAATATGGATATAGTAAAAGTTATAGGGAATATCAAGGGAAATTATCAAAAGAAAACAACTTTTATTACTTTTTATTATAAGAAATCTACGGGAACTGTAGTTATCAAATTTGTAGATGAAAGTGGTAAGGAAATAGCACCACCAAAATATTTCCAAGGAAATATTGGTGAAAAATATTCATATATACCTAAAAGGACTATTTTTAATTAGTAAATAATGAACTATGAGGGGAACTAATGAATGCAATTTCTTTTTTAGATCAAGTAGAAGCTCAAAAAATCGCTATTATTGAATATATTCATCAAAATCAACGATCACTAACTATTGCTGATTTACAAAAGGATCTTGGGTTATCAGATTATTTATCAGCAAAACTGATTGTAGAAATTGTGGAAGACTTTTTTATCTATTTGAATAAAGAACCTTATATATTTAACGAAGGTGAATTTGAAAATATAAATATTCTCAATGAAGATGTACTATTACTAAAATCTAATTATTTTAAACAGACACTGAAATCTAAAATGTTTGACCTACTTACATTTGAAAATAAAAAATTAAAAGATTTTAGTAGAGAAAACTTTCTTGGAATGACCAAAACATATAATCTAAGAAATTCCGTAAAAAAAATCCTTGAACAATATGGTATAACGATTAAAGAAAATAAGCTAGTTGGTGAAGAAGGGAATATTCGGCAACTTATTTTCAATGTCTATTACTACTTTTTTAATGGCATCGACTATCCATTTGATGATGAGACCCAGCAGAAATGTCAAAAGTTTATTTACTTTCTAGAAATTAACGAAAAGATACACTTGACACTTACTCAAAGAACAAAAATAGAATTTTATCTGAGCATTGCTATTTTAAGGCAAAATAAACACCATTTTAGCAATAAGACTGATGGATATATTTCGCTAGATAGTATTTATAAAGTAAAAAAATTTTTTTTGAATGAACTAAATGTGCCAGAAGGAACGATTTTAAATGAAATCTCTGACTTTTATTTATTTCTAAGAATTAACAGGATTATTGATGCTGATTATTTTGAAAGAAATCTGGCAGCTAACGAGACACTTAATACACTTAATATACTTTTTTTTAACGAATTAAGCAGAATATTGAAATTGAATCCAGAGAAACAAATAGCAATTGAAAAAAAAATGAAAAATAACATTACTGCGATACATGAAAAAGTACTATTTTTCACAAATATTAGTAATACCTTCATCAATGAAGAACAAATTGCGTATTTTCAGGAGAACTATCATGTCTTCCATATTTTTGCGATAAATTTTATAAAAGAAAGATTATCTAGTTTACTGACAGAATTAGATAAAGAGACAAAAGTAAATATTTACTACGATTATATTTTTGAACTAATTGATAAGATCGATATAACAGAATTGGAAAAACCTATAAATATGACTGTTGATTTTTCAAATGGGCGTACCTATTCCAATTATATAGCTAAAAATATACGAAGTCTCTACAATCTAAATGTGGAGATCAGTAATACCATCCGTTCAGATACACAGATTTATATATCAGACTATTATAACTATAAACTAGATATACATCAAGTTATCTGGAAAAATCCACCGAATGAATATGATTGGGAATATTTAATAAACTTAATTGTTAAGTTAAAGGATGTTGAAATTGAAAAATAAACTAATAATAGTGGGTACAATCTGTAGTTTGCTGATGTTTAATGCTGATACCTTTCTCAGTACTTTTATTGGACAGACTATTGTAAGTGGCCAACTAAAGAATGAAAGTAAAATAAAGTATGATGAAGAGACGGTTTGGATGATAGATCAGCCATTTCCATCTATAATCTCTGGTGTATTTGGTTCTGATAGTAAAGAATACAAAATAATATATAGAAAAGAAAATAGAGAGAAACATAAAACTTTTTCTAAGAAAAGGCAAAAAATAAATGTGCTAAATAATCATCATGGATCTGGTGGAGGTAGCCATAATTCTTCCAGTAGCCAAATTGCTCGAATTGCTAGAGTAATGTCAGGAACATTATTATATGGAGAGTTTAAAGAATCAGAAAGATCTATTTATTTTTTGAAATGAAGGAGTTTTAAGTATATGAAAATTAAGAAAGCAGTCATACCAGCTGCTGGCTTAGGGACAAGATTTTTGCCTGCGACTAAAGCAATCGCTAAAGAAATGTTACCAATCGTTGATAAACCAATAATTCAGTTTATCGTAGAAGAAGCCATCGCATCTGGTATCGAAGATATTTTAGTTGTTACGGGTAAAGGAAAAAGACCAATTGAAGATCACTTTGATTCAAATATAGAATTGGAACAAAACTTATTAGAAAAAGATAAGTTAGCACTACTTGAACTTGTAGAAGAAACGACAAATATCAATCTACATTTTATCAGGCAAAAACACCCTAACGGATTGGGTGATGCAGTTCTGCAAGCAAAAGCTTTTGTAGGAGATGAACCATTTGTAGTGATGTTAGGGGATGATTTAATGGAAGATACAGTGCCTTTAACAAAACAGTTAATCGATGAGTATCAAACAACACATTCTTCAATCATTGCTGTGATGGAAGTACCAAAAGAAGAAACATACAAATATGGAATTATCGAACCAAGTTCTATGCATTCTGATGATTTATATGATGTTGTCTCATTTGTGGAAAAACCATGTCTACAAGAAGCTCCCAGCAACTTGGCGATCATCGGGAGATATTTGTTGAAACCAGAGATCTTTGACTTATTGGAAAATGGTGCACCTGGTGTTGGGGGAGAAATTCAGTTAACAGATGCAATCAATTGCTTGAATCAAACACAACGAGTATTTGCACATCAATTTAAAGGAAAAAGATTTGACGTAGGAGATAAATTAGGTTTTATAAAAACAAATATTGAATACGGTCTTAAACACCCAGAATTATCAAAAAATTTGTCAGAATATATAACACTGTTAGCAAACACACTTAAATAAGTGATATAAAAACATGAGAAAAAATTTTTAATCTACAACTAATAAATAAGAAATCTACCTAGTACAGAAAATCACTAGGCGGATTTCTTATTTGTTAGAGAAAAAAACATTTTATTTTTATGAGATACTTTATCAACTAGTATTAATAGAGTGAAATCAATTGAATAAGTTAGGTGACTAGGCAGCTTATTTGTCTAGCCGCTTGTTTTGCTTTCTCCCTGGATGTCTGAAGTGATAGAAGTTACGCAGTACACTTCAATACCTTCAATAATTCTTCAACTGGATAATGAACAAAATAGTTATGCAAAAATAAAAATAAAAATATGTTACTCTAGTGTATAAGTAAGTTTATCTACTATAATTGAGATAATGACATCTGCTATTTTTTTATATTCCGTCTCTGTAATAAAAGGTGAGGTATAGACAATACTTTTTTCGATTTTTTTATCTAAAAAGGGTGTATCACTGATACAAATATCTGCTTCCGAAAACTCGCACAATGAAAGAGCAATGTCTAATGAGAAATATTTTTTTAAATTTTCAATTATTTCATAGATACTTGTTTTATTGAAATTTAAATCGAAATGTATTTTTATTGGTTGTTCTAGATAAAAATAGTTCAACAATTTATTAAGCAATAGGGCTAATCTAAATTGAGAATTTTTTTGCTTGAAAATAAGCATGTCATTCAAGGCAGATAATGAAGCTTGAATCCGCTTAATAAGAAAACGTTCAAAATAATAATTTTTTGAAAAATCATAGATTTCAGGAAAAGAAAAGTCTACTCTATTTTTTTCAATAATCTTACTATGAAGTATAAAGTTTTTTATGGTAGAAAAAACTAAATCATAGTCTGTTCTTTTTTTGATTTTCAAATTCAGAAAGTTGAGTTCTTTTAAAATTAAGGAAGTACACTTATTTACCTCTAAATAAATATCAGAGGTAAATACAATCTGTGAGTAAGGCATGATGTGTTCAAACTCTAAAAAGCATTGGTAATCTTTAGAGATAGTATCAACTTGGGCTGCATTCAAATGCAACTCTTTAGTATTTTTGAAAATAGATTGAAAGGTATCATATGGAAGAATATTATAAAAAAAACTTTTAGTATCATCTTCTTGCAAGTAATTTTTTCTCAAAAAAACAATAGCGGAAAAAAGAGATAACTTAGTAAAATCGCTTCTAGAAAGCGGTACATCCAATGAGTTTTCAATTGTATAAACCAGCTTTTTTGCTTCAGTTTCTATAAAACTATTAAATGGAAATTCAAAATAATTAAAGATTTTAAAATAAATAGAGTATAAAAATTGATGAATAACAAATGCATCTCCAATTATTTTATACTCATGGTCTAATTCTAAATTATATTGAGCTAATAGCGTAGTCAGATCTGCTCGTAATTTATATGCAGTAGAACTGCTGAGATAATTGTCTGAAGAAAACTGTAGTATATTGAAAAAAGGATTGGTCAACGTAGCATGGAGAAATTTGAACAACTTTGATTGTTTGCCATAAATCCAATTTAAATATAAAACAATATGTGCATAATCTCCCTCAAATGAATAACCATTGTCTCGTTTTTGAATATGGAATTTATTATTTGTCATATCTGAATTTTGAGCATCCTCAATAAGTTCCTCCATCAATGTACGAACCAAATAGTAAGATAGGTCAAATCTGACTTCCAATTCGATGATTGAGCAATAATGATTTTTCTTTGTTAAAATGTATTGCAATAATTGTAGTTTACGCTCATCATCTCTATTAAATATACTCACTTGTATTACACTCCTGTATACATAACTAATTATAAAATAAAGTATACGGTGTTAATAGAAGCTACTCAATTAGGCTCAAACACATAAATTTCGCAATTATCTTCAAAATTTTTAAGAAATGCGAAATTTATGTAAAATGACATCTAGAAAAAGCAATTTATAATTTTGATTATCTTATTACACGTAAAGCTATTAATTGAGTAAATACGACAGAAACATCTTTTTTTAATAATAATGGATAAGGTTGAAAATAAATCATTTATTTTTTTAATGTTTATAAAAAAAAGAATAATAATTTTATCTGATAAATGATAACTTTTTCTTATACAGACAAAGGAGGAAAAGGAATGAATTTAGTTACTTATAAGTTTGAAGAGAAAAAATTGATCTATATGACTGATTATGGTGAGAAACAATCAATTGTAATTGTTTTTATGCCCTATGGTCCTAATAACATCTTTTCATTAGCTCAGGTTTTCTTAATCGATCAAATGGACAAAATTGATGAAGAAGTTTTGAATAACAATGTACCGATTATTCAACCTTATACAGATTGGATTGGACCATACAAAATAAATGCCTTAAATAATGTCGATATTCCAACAGATGGTCATCAATTTTCTGGTGGATGCCATGCGAGTGCTACAGGTGAACCAACAGCTGAAAGTATATATGTAGATGTTTTTATAAATAATTCTATCGTTACAAAAGATATAACGAACATTTCTCTTACAAGTCCTTTAATAATCGTTACAACAAATATGATTGAAGCAAGTAATACCCACATTAATCACAAAAGATATGTTTTAGAAGAAAAAGTCACATATTCTGTTTTCAATGCAAAAGTAAATGTTGAATTAGAAAATCAATTTAAAGAAAGCTGTTTGTGGATTTGGTACAGCGGATTACAACTTAGCGGTCAATACTACAATCAATCAGAAATAAAGAATTCTGCAGTATTTGGGTTTCAAGATTTTGGAAGAGGTGTCTCAAGTGGACCTATCAGTAAGTTTGGTCTAGCCGATAAAGTTACTTTACGTAATAAAGAAAATAGAGATTACTTAGAAGCTAAACTTACAAAAGCCAAATATAAAAAAGTTAATTTAGACGTAGATGATATTGTAAATGGTGGAGCAGAACCTTATTATAAATTCTATTACACATTGGTCAATACTGCATTTGAGATAGGGGCAGGTGAAATATTTAGTTGGGAGGGAAGTTACACATTCTATAAAGAAATGTAAATCTTATAACTAGCTTATAGATAAAAACCAGTAAATCAACTTAATAGTTTTATTTTGAACAGCTGATAATCTTTTTTCTTGTAAAATGATTATCAGCTGAATCTTTAGGCAAAAATAGATGGGACTGTTAATCAATGAAAAATTATAGTAAATATATTGTTTCTTTTTTTATTTCAATGATATTTAGCTTTGTAAGTATTTACTGGATCGCTTTTCCAACATTGGTATCATATTCACATTTACTAAATGTTCTAAATAGGTTTTATTATACAAAGTTTATATTATGGCTATTATGCACATTAGCTTTATGGTTATTTTATATTCAAAATAGACGGAAATCATTTTCTCCTGTATACACATATTTTGTAGCAGGCATGTATCTACTTCTTTTATTTGCTGTTTTATTTACCAAATCAACTGCATATAGAAAAGTTAGTCTAAATGTTGTCGAGTTTTTACAATTTGATGCCAAAGTTTTAAGAGAAGCATCTTTAAATATCATTTATTTTATTCCGCTAGGTATGATTTTTAGTTTAGGAGCAAATAAAAAAGAATATTGTATTCTTTCATTTTTCACGATTTTAGGAATAGAAACGATTCAATACTTATTTTATCTTGGAACTTTTTCATTAGGAGATATATTTTTAAATTTAATAGGTACAACAGTTGGTTTTTATCTTTGTAAAAAAATTCTAAGTGACTACTCTTAGTGAACAGACACTTGTTACTGAGATTTTTTTATTTTTTAAAGATATTTGAATTAAATAAAAACAATTATGGTTTAGAGCAGATATAATCCTAAGGAAAGAAGATATGAGGAGTAATTGAAATGAATATATTAATTGTAGGCCCCTCTCCTGTTGAAAAAGGTGGAATGGCTACAGTAGTGAAAAATTTCCTTACAAAATATATGGGGGAAAATGATTTTTATTTGTATGATACATGGCGTAGGAAAAAAAAGAATCGTTTATTTTTAGGTAGAATATTTAATTATAGGAAAACTCTGAAAAAGCAAAATATAGATATTGTACATTTTCATGTAGCTGAAAAAGGTAGTTTTTTTAGAAAAAGTATCTTGTTACTTTTAACTCCTAAAAGGATTAAAACAATTTTTCATTTCCATGCAGCAGAATTCGATTCCTTTTATAGTTCTCAAACTACAATTGTACAATATTATATCCATTTTATTATGGACAAAGCAAATTTGATTGTTTCTTTAGATCAGACTTGGAGAGAATTCTATTCAACTTTAACAAAAACAACAATTAAAATTATTCCAAATGGTGTAGAATTATCAACTGATATACACTATGATACTTCTTCCTCAGATATTATTACACTTGGTAGAATAGGAAGAAGAAAGGGAAGCTTTGATATATTAAAAATCGCTCAAGCTATGCAGAAAATTAATCCTAAAATCCAATTTCATTTATATGGAGATGGTGGTGAAGAAAAAGTAAAAGTCTTATCATTAATTGAAAAACATAGTTTGAAAAATATTCATATACATGGATGGAGTTCCGATACTAATAGTCTTTTTAAAAAGGCAGCAATTCATTTATTACCTTCATATAAAGAAGGCTTACCTATGTCTATATTAGAATCCATGGCTAATGGGGTTCCCAATATAAGTACTTTTACAGGTGGAATTCCTGAGTGATTATTCCTAATGAAAATGGACTTTTGTATGATGCAGGAAATGTTGAAAAGTTCATAGAGGGTATTTTATACTTAATGGATTCTGAAGAAAGACGTAGACAATATTCTAAGGCAGCTTACTTCCGCGTTGCTGATTCTTTTTCAATAGATCACATATTTGATGTATGGGATGCAACATATGAAAAACTTATTAAATTATAGATTGGATGAAATAAGTTTACAGAACTCAACATATTACTTGAAGGAAGAATAAAAGAAATGCATACCTATTTAAAAATATCTTTTCTTTTGATATTTAATTTAAAAAAATGGTACGACTAAAATATGTATACATTTATAGAGCTCTATATTAAACCGAAATACATTCGAACTTCTACTTAACTGGATAAGAACTTTACTAATTGATTTAGTCACCACTAACCTATTTCAGTTCTTCTATAGATATACAATAACGAGGTGCTAGCATTGACAATGATAACTATGACAAAAAAAGTAGAAGTATATATTTATGGATCTCAAGCGGAAAGAGATTCTTTCTTTGAATTTTTTTGGAAAAATAGTAGAGAATACGTGAAAGCATTAAATATGGTATATAAGCAGCTGATGTTTGAAGAGCTAATAAAAGATTCAATCAATGAGCTGGATCAAGGATTTATTGAAAGGAAACGAAGCATTCAGAATCGGATTAAAAAGTTAGTATATACTAATCCAACTGATGAAAAGAAGCTAGAGAAAGCAAAAGCAGAATTATCTAAATTGAGAACAGCTAAAAATAAAGAAGCTAGAGAGATATTAACCCAAGCTATAGGTTTGAAGAGTCAAACGAGAACACGAGATGTAGCAAAAAAAATGGATTTTGATTTTGCTTATTTTGCTGATTCTGCAAATATGAAAGCGAGCAAGGACTTTAGCAATGATTTCATCGGAATCATTACCGGACAAAGAACACCTAGAGTCTATAGAAATAGAAGTAAATTTGGATTGTTGTCTTTTAGAGGTCGAGATATTAAAATTCATAAAGCTGATAAATTTTATATTTCTTTACCTAAAGGTTTTAGGTTCAAAGTAAACTTGGGTAGTAAACCAGGGAAAGCAAGAGATAGTGCTATAGCTTTACAACGCATCATGAATGGGGATTATAAACTAAATCAAAGTAATCTTATTTTTGACGGTAAAAAATTATTTTTAAATCTAACCATTTCTTTTGAAAAGAGTTATCAGGAACTTGAATTCAAAGAAGGATTTAAATTGATTGTAAATTTTACAGATCTATGTAGCGGAGTATGCTTAGTTAATGATCAGTTGGTGTTGTCTTTTGGTGATAGCCACTATATAAGTAATTTCAAAAATAAAATTAAAAGAATGAAATCAAGGGAACAAAGCCGAGGTGTGTTTTCTAAAGGTGGTCATGGTCGAAAAAGGAAACTAGACCAAGATCGATGGACAGCAATGAAAAAAAGAGAAAGTAATTTTGTCAAAACTTATAACAATCAATGCTCAGCAAAAATCGTTCAAACAGCCATTCGTAATAAAACTCCAATCATTTGTATTTCTGAACCAGATAAGACTTATGGTGAGTGGGCGTATTATCAATTGAAGGAACAGATAATAAATAAAGGAAAAAGATATGGAATAGAAGTTAGATGTACGTAAAATAAAAAATCGTTGATTTGGCAACGAAATAGTGAGGGGAAATCCACTCACTGAAGGGTAAACTTCATCAAGTTGTGTGACCAGATGAAAGGACAAGTGTTGTGGGAGAAAACTATATAAAACAGCATGGTTCTCAAATAAGATGTGATGAATGTTGATAAAATTTCAAGTATCAGAACTATGTAAAATAGAATAGCTACCAAATCATGATTTTTATACCTCTCTATAGGATTTGCGAAGATAGAATAAGGCTTACTCCTATTTGAAGACAGTTTACGAAAAGAAAGAGTCAATAAAACAGACATATATATGCAATCCTATTTCGCGACCTTTACAGGGCTTAATGAAAGAATTAGGTATTGAAAATTAATAGAGTCTGCCCAAGATAACAAATTAAAAATCAGATAGTAAATAAATTGTCTGATCTTTAATAGAACAGTAAAATAATATTTGTTGTAGTATATAATTAGTGTATTAAAATATGAATAACTAGAAGAATGAGGCGTTGGTTGAATGAAGAGCCGATTGTTATGGTTGTTGTTTTTCTGGTGGATATTAGTTTTTTCAGCTTGTTCTTTAAGAGAACTGAATGAAGTCTTTGGCTATACTTATAATGAATATAATAAGTTATTAACGGCTAATTTAGGATTACATGAAAAAGTGTTGACTATTACAAAATATGAACAAAATAATCAAGAGTACTACCTACTAGCATTTAATGACGATTTTGAAGGTGGTATTAAAAAGACAAGATACTATAAAGCAGATAGTAATTATATAGAAGGTCACAAAATGTATGATAGAGGTACAAGTGAAGGCTATTTTAGGTATAAAAAGCCAGTGATGGATAAGGTCATCGAAGAATACAAAGTAACGGATAATCATAAATTTGAGAAAGTAGATAGTGAATAAACTGTCTGCTTTTTTCATAGGAAAGTGAAAAAATGAGGATTAAGGAGATTACTTGAAATATAGTTAGATAGTCTTTTGAGTTTTGTAAGTATTTATTAATAGGGAAATGAAATTATTTGTTTTACAACGAGACTAGTTTTTAAAATTCAATTTATTTAAATAGCTGGAATATTGTGATTAGAGAAGGCTATAATACACTAAATGAACTATATAGAAAATTATAGTTTTCTATATAGTTGGGGTTGGATTATAGCTCTTTGTAATTTACTTCAATTTTTTAGCTACAGCAGCTAATAATACTATAAAGACATATGCGGTAACACCTTAAATGGGTTTCGTATGTATCTTTACAATATTAGTAACTTCATATTTTAGTTGATCAAAATCCTTATCATAGGTAGCAATATATACTACCAAATTAACAGCATCTTTCTGTTTAATAGTCAGAAGCTGCCCATTGATTTTCAAAAAGACAAAAGTAGCTAAGAAAGCAGTACGTTTATTTGCATTATGAAAAGGATGTTTCTTTATCAATTGTATAAGTAAAAGAGCTGCTTTTTCGTAAACAGAAGGATAAACTTCTTCGCCAAAAGCAGTAGTTTTAAGTTGTCCCACGCACATTTCTAAAGCATTAGGATCCTTTACACCAATAGGCTCATTAGGAGAATATTTTTTTATTTGAATCACATTCATTTTTATAATATCTTTGGCACCTAAATATTTCATGACTATTTGTCCACAAGCTCTCTAAAGGTAGAGTCATACTCTGTTAGTGCCTGAGATATTGCTATATCGATTTCATCTGATATAGTTTGTTTTTTTGTAATTGCTGACCGAAGTTTTTCTTCATCCAAGAAAACTGTGTCTCCTGGATGCAAACCATTTTCTTTAAGAAACTCTTTCGAAATAGTTAATACTACTGAATTCCCGACTTCTCTAAATTTTCTTTCTTTAATCGACATAATATAGCCTCCTTTTTTGACTTCGTATATACAGTATATACGTCACCGGGCTTTAAATCAATAGAAGGCATTTTTCTAAATGATTATGTATCTGTTCTATAATCAATCTGCGGTTTAAGATATATTTATAATTACTGCGCATTTAATCAAATTAAATGCATTTTTTATTGTTATCCTCTCAATAAAAGCATTACTTTATTTTGGCAATCATGGAAGTAATAGCCGCACACTATATCTTCCATGATTGCAATGTTGCCAAGAAAGACAGTAAGCCTCCTCGTTAATTCGTATAGAAAGGTAAAAGAAAACTGCTAGCCCGCCAGCTAGTGGTTTTGGTGTATAATGCATTACCTTTTCGTTAAATTAATTATACTATATCTGCTAATAGTTACAATCAACTAAATACAATAGATAAAATTTGTTTTTTGTAATTGAAGCAGAAGTAGCAGTCAACTAAATCTGCAAATGAAATGGCTTGATTGTAGAATTGCAAAAAAAATACAGCAAGCCTATCCGTTAATCCGGAAAGAACGTAAAAGAAGACCACTAGCCAGCCCGCTAGTGGTCTTCGGTCGTAATATGAACCTGTTTTTGATACTTTTATTGTAGCATATATTCTGTTAATTGCAATCAGGCAGAAAAGTCTCATATTTGTTTATAAACTTACAAACAAGTACAATTTTTCAAGTCTACTCTTTTAAATATCTATAGCGAAATAAGTTAATAAATTCCCCTTAACATCTGTTTAGATTTTTAGGTTAAGTTTTGAGAAATTGTATATGTAATTGTGGGACTCAATATCCATTTATATGTGTTCTTTGGATTCCGTCTCCTACCTTTCTTAACAGCATAATTAGTTACAATGACTTATTTTAATGAATTTAATTATATAGAAAGATTGTTCTTTCTATATAATTAAATAATTGATATAAAAACCCTCTAAAAGATTTTTTTAGAGGGTCAATCTTGTTTTATTTAGACAAATTCAACTTTTAATTCTTTCCCCATAGCATGGGCAATTGCCGATAACTTTTCAAAAGATACGTTATCTCCACGCTCGATTCGAGCAATAGTTGCTTGAGTGGTCTCTGCGCGTTCTGCCAGCTCAACCTGTGTTAGCCCTGCCTCTTCTCTCGCTTTGTACAATGCTACAGCAGTTTGCAGTTTCTCCCCTTCACTCTGATAAGCTTCTGCAAAGGCGGTGTCTTTTTTCATATCTTTAATTAAATCATCTATCTTCATTTTCAAACCATTCCTTTCTTAATTCCTTTGCATGATCTATTTCTTTTTTTGGTGTTTTTTCTGACTTTTTTGTAAACCCATGTGTGATTACATATCGCCCATTTTCAACATGAAAATATAACCCTCTTTGAATATTTGTACCAACTTTACTTCTCAATTCATATAAATTGGTATCTATTTTTTTCACCCATTTTAAACGTTGTGCGACTAACAGGCCATTTACTTCTGTTTCTTTGATAGTTCTCAATAATTTTGCACGATCTTTAATGGGCAAAGCGGTAACCCACTCTAAAAATTCATCATGTCCATTTGGTCGTTTATAAGTTTCGAATTCTATCTTATCCATGCACTTATTATATCATATATTTTATTTATTTCAATTTTTGTGTATAAATCAATTGACAAGCAACTTTATAATTGGTATAGTCCAATTATGGAGTTACTTCTCTCCCCTACTCTTTGAAAGGATGAATATAATGAAAAATACGGAAATATATATAAAAATAGATGAAATATTGCTTCATATGCCAGATTATATAAAAGATTTTGTTCAGGAACGTGAGGATAAAGATCAATCTCCTCGTACAACGCTAGAATACCTGAAAAATTATAAACTCTTTTATAATTGGTTATTGGGCGAAGCTGTTGTTGCCGATACTTCCATCGCATCAATAAGGCAATTAACAGCCTATGATTTAAATCTATATAAGTCCCACTTAAAGCGTCGCACAAAAGAAAATGTCAAAAAAGAATCCACTAAATCTCAACTTGAAGACAACAATAACTTGGGCTTATCGATCCCTACTATTAACCGAAACATCACAGCACTAAAAGTTTTGTTTAAGTACCTTTCTACGAGCTCGAATAATCCTTTAGGGAAGCCGTATTTAGAAAAGAATCCTATGGACCAAGTATCAACTATGGCAGATAAAACAACTTTAGCAGCACGGGCAAATGCTATAGAGAAAAAATTATTTTTAGAAGATGATACACAAAAATACCTGGATTACATTGCAGTGGATTATAAGAACACTTTGAGTAAAAGAGCATTAGTTTACTATCAAAGAGATATTGAAAGAGATCTTGCCATAAATGCTCTTATTTTAGGGTCTGGATTGAGATTATCGGAAGTTGTAAATATTAATTTGGAAGATCTATCTTTAGAGAAGAACAATGTTGTAGTGACTAGAAAAGGAAATAAAAGAGATGCTGTGAATATAGCAGCATTCGCTATGGAATATCTTGCAAATTATTTAGCTATTCGAAAAGAACGATATAAAGCTTCAGATGATGAAAAAGCCTTTTTCCTGACAACCTATCAAGGAGAAGCAAAACGGATCTCAGGAATTGCTATAGAACGAATGGTAGCAAAATATTCGAAGGGCTTCAGGGTCCAAGTCAGTCCCCACAAACTACGTCACACGTTGGCCACTAGACTCTATCAACAAACCAATTCTTTAGTACTTACGGCACAACAATTAGGACACTCGAGTACTAATACGACAACTCTATATACCCATATAGACAATGCAGCTACAATCGATGCGTTGAATGCTTTGTAAATGTAGTAAAAAAGCATAATAATGAAGCTTGCCTCTAAAATTAGACTAAACCTAACTTTAAAGGCAAGCTTCATTATCATTTTTATATTACTAAATTACTATTTTTCAATCAACATAATTGATATAAAATCTCTTAAATAAAGTTTAAAAAATCGAGAAAAAAACAATTAATTACAATTGTTAGAAATACTATTTTCCCTAGCACTACGGTGCCCATAAACTGGTGCTGTATATTTTGCCATAATAAATCTCTTATAATATTTTAATTAGTACCACAGTGTTTCGAAACACATATCTATTAAGGGGTAGTAATCTTTTCTTAGTCAAACTCAATATCTTCGTTCAACTTTTGCTGGATATCTTGTCTAATAGCAACATCTAGTTCATTTACAATCCAACCGCTCAAGTTACAATTTCTGATAAATTCATCGATTCGATTAATCCCGTTAATTTCCTTTAATGTGACTACGACTCCGAAACGCAACCCAATACCATCTTTTGGATCGAGACGGTTACTGGTCTTTATTTCCATCCCCCAGTTTTTATTTGAATAGGACCTTCTAGGTCTTTTGCTACCCCCTGGTTTTTCAGCTAAATATTTAACATTATCCCATTTTCGAAAGCTTTCTCGTGCTTCTGCTTCGAATATGACACTGCCTTCTTCGTAGTCTGATGCATCCGAGTTTTGTTTATCCCCTTTTATATCTTTTATTTTGCCATTATCCTGTATACGGCCAAAGTGAAGATTTAACTCCGTATTTGTGTAATCTACACCTTGAGCGCGATTACAAATTGGGAAATAGCACATAGTTGCACGAGCGATATAAGGATATTTATTCTCGTGTAATGGTATGGGGAAACTATAGTTATACGTGTTCCATTTTTCACTAATATCGGTTACTAAAAACCTTATTTCATCATCTGGTGTTTTAACAATATCGTCAATTTTTATTGGCACAGTGCCATGGCCAAAAACTGCAATATATTCTGGTGTTGGGTTATCATTCCAACCCTTGGCGGCATCTATAAGCATCGCCTTGGCTATTTCTCGACTAATTCCCAATACATCAATCATATAAGAGAGTTTTCTTGCAATCCAAGGTGCCGCGAAAGAAGTTCCCGCAACCTTGGATTCTCCTAACGGCTCGCAGACTCGAATAAATTCCTCTTTGCTTCCACCGTAATAACTAACGTCAGGTTTCGCAAAGAAAGAGAGTGCAATTCCTTGGCGTGTATAAGTTGTGGATAGCCCGCTTTTCGTTACGGAGTTGACAACGATACCATTAATAGAGTCAGCTGGGGATCCTATTTTAGTCACATCAGGAGAAGGTTTATTTGTGCCAGCAATTACAAAAATTACGTCATGTTCAAATTGAATTTGGTCTAAGACCGCTGCTTCTGCTGATATGAAATTATCATTTATTTCTTGATTGCTTCCGAGAGAGATATTCCATACCTTAATATCAGGATTAGATGCTATCACCTGTTTAATCATCCGGATGATTGTATATGAAGAAAAATTACCACCAGCGGCAACACCAAAATGACGCACTTTGAAACGACCACATCCGTCATCAAGCCAAGGATTCAATCGTGGACCGTCAACAATCAATGACGATACAGCTGTTCCGTGATTGTAATCTTTCGCTTCTTTTTGAAAATGTTCACTGACCATGTCATGATAATCAACCCAAGAACCAAAATAGACGCGTTTATCAAACAACGTATCGATAACACCAATAGTTGGTTCATTACTCGGCTCTGGAATTGTGACCATCTGAGATTCAAAAGAATCCGAAAAGTCAGATGGTGCTAGCTGTGAAAGATCAGTTGTTGCCATGGCAATCAAATATGGCGCTTTCTCACGTAATAGACCCAACTCATGTTCATTTAGAAAAACTGTTTGATTGTCAATAATTCGACTAGATAAAATATCAATTCCAAGATCTTTCAACAACTTTTGGGTACTCATTTTAGTGTCATAAAGTGTGATGATGCTCTCCTTTGTTTGTGCAGTGGACATTTCTACTTCAAAATCATCGATGTATGAGACATCACCAATTACAGCTTTAAATGCTGATTTGCTGATTGCATACTTATTGAAAGGTATTCGGTTAATGAAAGAATTGTTATCAAATCCTGCTTTATCGATTCTGCCATCAAAGTAAGATACCAAAATCTTTCTAGCTTCATCTAAAAGCAAGATTGTTTTCTCGAGATCGCGATTTTCAACATAGTAAGTAATAATATGTTTGTTTTTTTTCTCGTTAAACTTCGCTCCGACTATTGCTTGATTGGACTCATATGCTTTCAATAAGCCACTAATTCGGTTACTTTTAGCAGCAATCTTATTATAGTGGACACTGACCAACACACCTTTGAACGGCCTTTGCTCTCCTGCCCAAAATTTCTTAATCTCTTGAATCTTCTTTGATAGTTTGTCTAGTTCGATGCTGGTAACAGTTTTCTTACTATTCATGTTAGGTACTGGTCTGTTATTGACCTTTGCAGCTTGTACAAATCGGTTTCCTCGTAACTCGAGTACGTTGTTGGACACTATTCATCCCCTCCACTAAGCTTTCTAGAAACATTACTTTTAGATTCTCCAGTTAGTTTTTCAATTTCCCTCACTGTAAACCCTTGATGCTGAAGATCTTGAATGCTCAAAGTGCTGAGATCTCCAACTAAATTATTATATAGTCGCCGTAAATAATCATAACTATTGTCAATATCACTAAAGGCAAGAGATGTTTTAATTACATTATTAAGTTCACCAGGATATGGCAAAGACTCAGTATTATTTAGAATTTTTCGAAAAAGTCTGATATCTTTTGAGATATTTTTGAAATTTTTTGCATAGGTTGAGAAGAAGTACTCAGAGATATCAATTAGGTCGTCCTTCGAATAGCGATTAAAGCTGATGACAGCATCAAACCTGCGTGATAAAGCTTTGTCAAAATTATCAAAAAGATTTGTTGTTGCTATCAAAACGATTTCAGTATTTAATTCCGTTAACCGATCAAATTCTCGCAAAATACTCGAAGTGACACGGCCCATTTCACGGACGTCATTACTGTTAATTCTATCCAAAGCAATTACGTCAATTTCGTCGAATAGGATTACCGTTTTTTCTGGATATGGTATGCGATTGATTTCTGAGAATACTTGAGATATATTTTTATTTGTTTGTCCTAATTTACTGTCAATTAGGTGATCAAAATCCACATAATAAAGTGTACGGTCTAACAATCTAGACACATGCTTAGCAGCCTCCGTTTTCCCACTACCGGGCGCACCTTCAAATAGAAATTTATTGATGCCTATTTTATGTTTAACGGCATTAATTATTCCTTTGATATCTTCTGCTATAATTGCAGGCAAGTTCAGCGGCCCTAAATTTGCGATGTCAATGTGCTTTAAAAACTCACTTTCAAAATCAGTAGCCTGTGGAGTGTATAGGTTGGCTTCAGCAATCAGCCCCATAATGTATTCAGCTAATTGATAATCACCACGACTATCAAAGTTTTTGGCAATTTCAATTGCTTCATTTCTAAAACCAGCTTCATTTTTTTCAACATGATACTTAATTAGATTGAGAACATTTTGTTTTTTCACGATTAAGCCCTCCGTTCATTTGGATTATATCACACTATGGGACAACTATATATACTTTAGGGACATAAAATGATATTTATTGTTTGAAAAAGAAATCTAGGCAACCCTCCTCATTTCAACGAGATCAGTTTGCCTAGACTTCCTGTATAATATAATATTGAGCAATTCATCTAATTAACCGTACCAGTAGCTACTTTTCTTTTCTAATTGTTTCCCGCTTTCATTTTTATAGTGCTCTCTTACACCCAATTGTGGATCTTCTTTTGCAACAGTTGGATCGAACCAATTAGCTTTTTCTGATGCCCACTGAAGCCAATCATCTGAAAATTTATCCTTATCCATCGATTCTTTTGCTGCCGCAACATAGTTTCGTATCCGCTGAGATGTTTCAAAATCATTTGCTTCGTTAACTAAAACGAGTATTTTTTCCACTTCTTGATTATAGTTTTGTCTTTTTATCTCCTGTAGACGTTGCTCTTCCTGCCTTTTTCTTTCAGCTTCTTCTCGTTCGAGGCGTTGCTGTTTAACTCCCTCCGAAGCTTCGAATAATGCTATGATAATTTCTCCTAGACGGTTTTCTAATTGATATGAGGTAGAGTCTCTGAAAAACTTATTACTGCATAGCTTAAAGGTCAATTTTCCATTAAACGAGTAATCATACTTTCTTATTTTTGGTTTGGAGGCCCATGAATAACGTTTGCGTTCGTCTTCATATTTCAACAATTCAGCGTGTTCTTTAGGAGTGATGATGTGATCAATCTTGTCTTTTGCTTCAGAAAACGAGTATGTTACTTTTTCTCCATTGATTACAAAAGCAGCATCATCAGATAATAACACACAGCCTAACGGCTCAAGTGCTCTAACTAAAGAGTCCAGTATCCTACTTAACCGAGTTACTCCTTCCTCCGATAAATTGTCTGCATTCATAGGAGGATGCTCTAGACCGTGTCGGCCCCAATCTTTGTCTAGATTCTTTTTATATGCTTTTTGCCAATTAGTAATCATTCTCTTTTGTTTTACGACCGCTGAATGAAATTTATCTGTGTCGTTGGTTATCGATATTTGGTCAGCAACGGACAAGACAACTGACAAATCTTCAGAATTCAAGAAGCCAAGCCGTGTTTCTATTGAATCATTCCTTTGTGGCACAATCCATTGTCTATTTCGAAGCCCGTATTTTCCGGTTGGATAATTTCCAATCGGAAAATTAGGAATTCTATTTTTTCCGTCTGTTCTCGTCTTCGACCAATAATCAGGTGGTGGCGTAGGAATACTCAGAGATTTACACACTTTCCGAATTGCACTATCCGAAACATGATAACTTTTCGCTACTTCTGTTATCGGTTCAATCCATACCTCTTCGTATAATTTCTGTCTGTTGTAATAATTATAACTTTGATCTGAGTCATAAAATTCAATTTTTTCTTGACTGACACCGTTGTTTGATATCAGAGCATCTTCAGTTGTGGTTGGCTCGGGATCAATTTCGATAGATTTTCTTTTTTTAGTCTTCTCAATTAATTGTATTAACTTGTCCATGTCCCCTTTCAGTTCAGGTTGTTCAACTTCCTTGCCATTTTTTAATCTCATCCAATACCCTGATGGTGGAACAGGAATGTCATTATCTTTCGTTTGGGCCATAAACTGAGTGTATGGAATTTCGTATTTGCGAGCAACTGCCGCGGCCGATATTTCCCATATTTCCTCATATAATTGCTTTCTAGTACCAGAATATTTGATTGCTTCTTCCACAATTATCACCACCTTTTCTGCCGCGTTATTATTTTGATTTGTTGAGTTTGATTCAGAATAGTTTTTTGCGAAAACTGGTGTGTCTTCACCTTGGAAATTTCTTTCTGGAAAAATAATCTTGGATAATCTTGGATTTGTTAAATCGATTAATGCGCGATAATTCCTTATTCCTCCGATTCCTCGTTTTCGCTTAATAAAAAAACCAAGTCCTTTTTCAATGATGAGAATTCATCAACAATCTTATCTAATCCTTTTTCAATATTCTCTACCTGAATATTATTAATTTTCCCATGATTATATGCTATTAATCTTTCTGGAACGATACTGTAAGACCAACTATTCCGATATGAATCGTCAGAGTGGACAGCAAAACCAATTGGCAATAGATTGTTTCTCATTCCAATTGTTAACATATTTGACGATATCCCTAGGTAGTCAGCGGCTATCTTGATTGTTACTTTACTCATTTCTCGAATTTCATCATCAGTATATTTACTCATTATTGTCCCCCCCCCCTATTGCAAGCGTATTCAATTTTATTATATCCCTTTATCTCACTGATAACAGTTTTTCGAATAAAAAATTTTTAACCTTTTTTTGTTTAATCAGAAAGTCTCTATTAAATAAAGCTTGATCCGTCACCAGCATCAAATTTTTCTGAATTTTAGGTGTCAGGGTAAAGCCCTTAACTTGGAATGTTTCATAGAAGTTCAGCAACTGCTCCTCCATGATCCAGGAGACAATTACCTTTGCCAATTGGTAACTAATTTACTTTTTATTCAGGTGTTGATAATTTAAAAGATCTTACAGGAGGGCATCTACTGCATCGAGATTATTTTTGATCGTTACTAAGGTTCCATGATCTTTCACGGCTTGCGTTTTTGTTGGGTAAAGCCCTTGGTGACACTTAAAAATGAACGAAACTATTTTCCATTTGAAACAAATTTTTCCACGAATAATAGACGAAACTCTCCAGGATAGTTTCGCCTCTTATTTTTTACTTTTCGAATGTAAAGATCTGAATTTTTTTAAGGTATTTTTTTGGTTACAGACATTGCTCCTACTTTAGGTACAAAGTGAGTAACGTTTAAGATGGAAATAAATTCTATAGATCACAATCTTTTAATATACAATAGCTAATAATCCTATTTTAGTAACCTTTTTAATTGCCCGTAAAAGTTCTCATGAGTACCGCATAGTAATATAGGGATAATTTTATTTTCTTCGATCTCATAAGCAATTCTATAAGTTGTCCCAGCATGATTAAATCCCTTGGACCAAATGCCTGATAAATCTCCAATTTTCTGAACCCCTGTATATGGATCAATCGCAATCTCATCATAAATTATGTTTAAAAATTTCTCTTTTAAAGGTTTTTCTTTTAATTTTTTTAGATACTTAATAACATGTTTTGAAGGAACGATTTCATAAGCCAATCTCTGCTGCCAACTCCTCTTTAGTCAGAGATTTAGAAGTAGCAAGTGTATCTGTAGCAATATTTTTAAAGGAAGAGACCAATTTACTTTTTCTATTCTTAAATTCTACAAGAATTTTATCTTTATCATAGCCTTCTGCGATTATATCAGACAAAATATCTTCGCTAAAATCAAAGAATTCTTTTTGGGGCTCAACAAATTCATAAAGAATACCATTTTCTACAAGCTTTGCCTCAACTTCTACTCCATTAGGCACGTTAAAATCTTTTGGTACTGTCAGCATAATAGAATTGCCTTGTTTTCTTGTTTTAGTAATCATATAAATTCCTCATTTCTAATAGTAATTACATAGTAAGCTCATTGTAGTATAAAAAAAGAGTAATTACAAGTAATTACATCGTAGCTTTCATAATGTTCTAATTTTTTACGCTAATATCTTTATTTGGAAAATCAAAATAAATTCCAGAATAGACAATGCATTCAAAATGATAAATGGATATCACTGATCTGATGAACATGTTTTGCTGTGATATTCACTTTTTACAGAAAAATAAAAGACAAAGAAACCTAGAGTGAAAAATTATTTCCCACTCTAGGTTTCTTTATTAGTATTAGGTAACGCTTACCAAACATTCTATAGCATGGCGATGCTTGTTTTTATTTAAACAATAAGTGATTTTGATCTAGTCTTTTTACAGACTCTTTTGCCAGCTTATCTGCTAATATGTTACCGCTGAAATACGAATGTGATTTAACTTTTAAAAAATGGATTATTGGTTGATTTACTGCTATTTCTTGGACAATTTTTTGTTGCAGTTTTTTAGAAATAGATTTTATCTGTATTTCTCCCCATGCAATTCGATTTAAATTTTCATGATCATATACCAATATATATTCTTTTATATCATAAATATATGCCATTAATTTTATGCAATAATATAAGGCTTCCACTTCAGCAAAAGTGTTGTTTGAGTGGTATCGTCTACTGTGGGCAAAGGTATCTAAACCTCCATCTGAGTGGCAAATTACTACAGAAGATCCATATTTTTTTTGATTCGAATAATAAGAACCATCGATATATACAATAGGTAATTTTTCCGGATTAATAATAGCTTTCTTTTTTGCTCCTTGATCTAACGAACCATTTTTTATCAAGCATCTACACAAGTCTAACCATTTTCTTGCTTCTTTTTTTGTTGAAAATCCTCTTTTCGACCAGGATTGTTTCTGTCCCTGGATATTTTTTAAATAGCTTTCTTCTTTAGAAAAAATCCCCGTTCGCTTTCCTAAAGCAACAGCAAAATACTCAGTTTTTTTAGTAGAAGCAACTTTATTCTTCTTAACCCATTCCAAAGCTTCTTCCACGGTAGCAAAGCCACTTCTCCCAAGAGCATTAGGATAACCATTCATATTTTTCTCAAAAGTATTTAAATAACTGAATACTCCCGTTCGCCAACCACTAGCAATCGCATAGATTCCTTTTTTATTAATTGGAGAAATTCCTTGTCGTTTTAACCAGCTGGTAGCCTCTATCTTTGACTTAAAAATGTTACTTTTTGATTTTGGATAATTTTTAGTTGCAGATAAGTATTTTTTCTCACTGGTAGTAATACCAACTATGCGACCGTTAGAAATAGCATAATAATTTTTACAAGCTAAATTTTCTTTTTTTAATGATTCGATTTCAGAGTAAGTATTTGTTAAATTTAAGGAATAGTCTCCATTCAACCACTCTTTTGCTTCGTCTAACTCCTTAAATCCTTTACTTGAAGAACCAGAATAATTCTTTATAGCAGTCATATAGTTATTGTAAGTATCAACAATAATTCCTGGCTTATTGATATATTTTATTCCGTAGAATCTTTTTTTTGCCAAATTTCTTCTCTCTTTCGTTTATAAAAAAATTAAAGGAAAATACCGTTATACAGCTATGCAATTATATTTATTTTTGCAGAATATACTAAACAAGACGCTTCAAGTAAATAACAAATGTCTTGTTTGGTACGGCTCGAACATTCCCTGTTATAACTACGTAAGCGTTTTAATTGTTGAGTAAGTTATAAAATTCTTTTTTTAAATCTTTGTATTTATTAAATATAATTATTTCTTTATTGTATGATTCATCAATTAACATCTTTGTTTTTATACCAGAACGTTGATTATAGGCTAAAGTATACAATAAAAATGATAATGATAACCTCTCTTTACATCCTTCTGTTACATCAGCGCGTGACCTATTGATGTTCTTCAAACGTCTTTTAATAATATTAAAAATACATATGGACATAGGATTCTTAATCCAAATAATTAAGTCAGCATGTTTTAATCTTTTCTCCAAATTAAAATAATAGTCTCCATCGATAATACAAGCAATTGGAGATTTCATTATTTTATCTACTTCAGCTTCAAATTCTTCCTTACTTACCGCGTTCCAGCCAGCTTTCCAATATAATTTATCTAGATGATATACTGGAATTTGTAGATGCTGAGCTATCTTAGAAGATAAAGTAGATTTTCCTGCCCCACCTGGTCCGATTACTAATATTTTTTTTTTTATTTTTTAATATTAATTCAAGTGCACTCTTTTTCAAGTTTAACACCTCGATTCACGTTGTTAGACTTAATTATATTATATGTTATTATTTTTTTATAGAATAGTAAAAATTTTTAATACATTTAAACGCACCAAACTGTCTATTTCAAAACAAATTGTTTTGTTAGAGTTTAGCTTGTGTATATAAAAAACTCTCCAAAAAAATAGATTTTTGAAGAGTTTTAAATAACTTCCTTTTTGAAATAATCTTTATTAACTTCCTAGTTTAAAACCTCGAAGTGATGCCCCAATTTCATCTTCTGTAATTCCAATATATCTTTTTGTGATCGCTTGCGAACTATGATTAAAAATGAACATTAATGTAGCGATATCTTTTGTTCTTTTATAATAATGATACCCGAAAGTTTTACGTAAAGTGTGTGTTCCTATATCTGTTCTTTCTAGTTTTTTAGCTACGTCAGCATAGATTTGATACACACGATCTCTAGTGATATGCCCTCCCTGCTGCCTGCTTGGAAATAACCATTCATGGTCTTCTTTCCCTTCAGTATAAACTGAAATTTCTTCTCTTAGATTATCTATAAAAATTGGCTTTCTCTTCCCTGTTTTTTGTTCGACGATTACAGGCTTATCTATTCCACGAACGTCCCCTAGCCTCAGTTTTATAATATCAGACATTCGCAAACCATTATTTATCCCAAATAGAAACAAAAAGCTATCACGTTCAGCATAAGTTGTTCTTCGCAGCCAGAATTGGAAATCTTGGATCTCTTCCATCGTTCGCAGCGGTTGAACATTATAGTTCAAATTGTTCACCTTCTTAAAAATATTCTGAGTTCTTTATTTTAGTTATATATTAACATAATCATAAACTGATAGATACTAAGATTTAAAAGTCAATAAAATCAGTAGCTTGAGTTTATGATTTTATATCATTTCAGTAACTCAGAATATTCTGGAAATAATAAGCAAAAAAAGGTGTTTTTAGCTCAGGAGCATTCTGAGCGCATTTCAGATTTTTAGATGGAGGATTATTCAAACAAGAGCTTAGAATTCACATAGTAAAAATTGAATGGGAGAGAATATAACGTAGATGATCAAGCATTAATTACTCAATCATCTACAATGAAGAACTATTAGTGAATAAGGATTTCTAAATATATCTGGTATAGCAGGTATGTAGGAATCTTTTGCAGGTCTGCTATAAATAATTTGTTTCTCCCTTAAAAAGTGGTATACACGTGGTCATGTACATAAACATAAACATGTTTATGTGTGTAACTCAGGATAAAACCACTAATTAAAGTGTAACCTGTTCTTTATACATTATTGAACAACATGTACATAAATATGAACATGTATATAAACATAAACACGTATATGAATATGCTCATATACGTGTTTATGTATGGGAATTAAACAAAAAATATCAATCAGGAAATTGTCTTGCGTACTCAGCATTGATTAGGTCGCGAATTACTTCAGAAACTGATTTTCTTTTAAGTGTATTTTTAAGAATTTTCAATTTTTCCTTATCAGATGGATAAAGAGTTATTTGTGTGGGTTTTGTTTTTTCGAGTTCTTCAGCAGGATTTAAGGCAGTAGCTAGCCTACTTTGTGTTGTTGTTTCAATAGTTTGATTAGATGGTATCTCTTTAAATGAATTTTTTGCTTGTTCAAATCTATTTGCCATTATTGATCACTTCCATTCAATTTATTTAATATGGTATCGTATACTTCCCAGGTTTGATCAAAAAAGTTTTTGTGTTTTTTGTAGATATCTTTATCTTTTGAAAACTCTACTAATGGTGTCATTTCTAAGTTAGCAGTATTAATTAGTTCTTTATCCGGAATATAGCCTAAATAGTTTGGTTCCTTAGAAATTATCTCTAAAAATTCTTTGCTAGAGTTTGTATTGTGCTTCACCTTGTTACCAATGAAATAATAATCAGCAACAAGATAGCTTTCTCCTGTTCGAACTTCGACCAAGTCTTTACTTAAATTATTGATGTCTCTACCTAATTTTAGAAGAGCTTTGAATCCATCCATTGATGGGTCTGATACCCCTAATATGACGTCAGAAACAGCCCAAGCGTTTTGAGTAATTAAACTCGTGTCATTATGGGTATCTATAAAAATATAATCATATTTTTCTTGAAGCATTTCAATGTTCCTTACAAACCAAGAAAAAAGTATTAATCGATTGTTGGGTTTGTCCTTGATGAAGTCTTCCATATCTGCAAGCTCTGGTCCACCAGCTAATAAATCTAGGTTCTTGTGAATATGAATCGGAACAATTTCTTTACCTTTATATAGATTAGAAATTTTATTTTCATCTTTCAATAAACCATAATCATACTTTGAGTACCTATCTGTTAAGTTACCTGATTTATCTTGATCTATTAGCAGCACAGACGCTTCCTCAGAAGTTTTTTCTGCTATGTTATAAACGGTACTTGATTTACCTGTACCACCCTTTTCAATATTTACTGTCAATGATTTCAAGTAATTAACCTCCTTTAAATATTATGTCTGAACATAAACATATACATGAATATATATATAAACATATTTATGTGCTTAATTAACTAATTTTGTTTTTTTCTTTGTGTGCCGAACTGTTATGCCAATCGTTTCTCGCCCTTCTTTAACAGACTGATAATCAATATTCATAGTAGTAAGACTATTGATATCTTTTTTTGCTTTACGGAGATATGGCTGAACTCTATACCAGTCAAGATGTTCTTTTTGAAATAAACTTTTAACTTCTTCTACAGATAGAAAAATATCATTATCAGGTTTGCAAGATTGCAAGTATTCATAAAATTTTTTTGCATGTATACTTTTTAAGTTCACTACGTCCAGGAAAAATAGTTTAGTTGCTTGGCCGTCTACTAAATTCAATAAATATGGCGCAAGATCAGAATCTAGTCTTAACTTCACTCGTCCATTTTTTATATAAGGTTTATCAAGCCAACGACCGATAGTTTTTGCTCCATCGGGTAGTTCTATCCAAAAACCTTTATTAGCTAAATTCAGCAAAGCCTTTTCTGTATTTTGATGAGCAGCGCCACCTTGTCCGAATTTGCAGATTTCGTTTAATTCAGCGATCGTTGTTTCGACGGTAAAGAAATCACCGTCAGTTTCTTTTATATTAGTAACCATATAGTCTACTAGAGTTAGTTCTTTGGCAGATAAAGAGTGTTTTGCTTTTCGAATCAAGCTGTTAGATTTTTGTAAGGTTTTTTTTCTTTTACCATCTATCTCATCTAAATCAAATAGCACAATATTTTCCATAAAGTCACTACTACCCTTCCTATATGTTTTACTTTTATGCTTATTATACTGTACATGATCATGGACATCAACATATTTATGTATATGAACATGTTGATGTCCATGATCATGTTGGTGTTTGGGGTTTAAATATCTAATTGTTAACAATAAAAACAACACATGAATATGTTTATGTCCATGTTTGTGTATATAACATAGATATTTCCATAGTCAGCAGCTAACATTCTTGGAGTTTCAATAATACAATATTTCTACGAAACAATTGCCCCTTCCTATATATTTTCTTGTATGCTTTTCATAATATACATATACATATTTACCAACATGTATATGTTGGGGTGGTGCTGATAGACATCCTATTATTAATAATAAAAGGAATAAATAGCATAAATATTTCCATGATAAATTAACAGATTAAATGGAAGTTCAGTAGCATAA
>KE351605.1 GCA_000415185.1 Enterococcus faecalis 13-SD-W-01 | reverse complement strand
TAGTTAAGTCAATGCTTGATCAATTTTTGTGAAAGTGATTATAGCTGGTTTGCTTCTTATCTTCCTGTTCCCCTTCAATTCCGCTCAATACCGATAGGTAAGCCTTTGAGGTTATCGCCAGTTTTTCCCACGGTCCACACCGTACGTGAGACTTTCACCTCATACGGCGCTCCATCATTTTAGTTAAAAGTTGTTTTTTCTTAATCGTTTTAAAACAGGCATAATTGAATAGCTTCGCTGGTACATGAGCCTAGTAAAGAAACTGAGATAGGATTTTGAAAAGCCATTTCGCGTAATTCATTCACTTT
This sequence comes from Enterococcus faecalis 13-SD-W-01, assembly GCA_000415185.1. GTDB lineage: Bacteria > Bacillota > Bacilli > Lactobacillales > Enterococcaceae > Enterococcus_B > Enterococcus_B faecalis_A. The sequence continues at coordinate 4,779 of KE351605.1, read as the reverse complement.
TTCTAGCTGAGATTCTGTTAGGTTTAGATTAGATATTTTAGTTAGAATGATGTCCTTATCTTTTAAATGTATCAATTCATGAACGTTTCTGCTAAGAATGATGAGGTTCTCGTACGAATCATTTTTAGAGACGTGCCATGGAATTTTTATTATTTATAAATCTAAATTTTGACAGTCGGTGTATTTTTATACCTATGCGATTTAGGTTTATATTGTTTCCTAGTTGTATGTTTTTTTTCCATTCCAGTGAACTAATATCTAAAAAATAATGCTTTCTAGTAATTATACCAGTGGATATACATATTTTATTTTGATCAATTCTAATTTTTGTCAAAACAATATTTAGTATACGAAAAAGTATGAATTCGAATATAAATACTAATAAATAAACGTAAAAAGGGGAGCCAATACTAAAAATCCCAAAAGTCAACAAGATAAAACTAACAATAATGAATAGTCTAGGCTTAAAAAAATTGTAAGAAAAATTATAATCTAGGAGGTGATTATCTGGAAAAATATTCTGAATTTTATCTTTTAAATCTCTTTGTCTTTGATAAGGAAGAAAATAATCCAATTTTATTTGTTTATCTTCAGTTTCTGAATTTAAAACAATGGCTTTAACAGAAGCTAATCTTAAAATAGATTGTCCTAAGGAAGAACTAACTACTAAACCAGTGATAGAATCTTTTTTTATTTTGACTGCTGAATTTTTTACAATACCATTTGTTACTTCGAGATAGTGTCTATAGTCACGTACTGAAAATTTATAAAAGCTAAGGAATTGTTTCAAAATTGCTGATACGCAAGATAGTAAAAAAATGCTTATAACACCTAAATATATATTCGAATAAAAAAATTTATTGACTATATTAAAAAGATTAATATTAAAGTAGTTAAAAACATCTGATAAGAAGAAAAAAATTGTGAGTAAATAAAGATAGTTTAGGGTTATAAATGAACTATATACAATAGTTTTAATGGGTACAGGTTTATATACAATAAATGATTCAAGATTTTCTTGTAAATAATTTGTTTCATGAAGTGATAAGTAAAGTTGCTTATCAATTATTTCTTTTTCATATCTAGAAATAATAGGAATTTCTTGTTTTTTATTGTCACCAGTATCTGGCAAAAATAAAACTAGTTTAAATACGTTAAACAATCTATAAAAATATGGCTGTGACCAGTTTGCTCCAGAAATATTGGTGTAATCGATAGAATAATTCTTCTTGTACCATATTCCTGATAAAATTTCTACGTGATCACTAAAAAAAGTATATTGAAAAAAATATATTTCTGCCAGTATACGTTTGATATAGAACAGAAAACTAATAACCATACCCATGATTAAAATATTCTGTAGATAATACAATGTGGGTAAAGTAAGTTTTAAAAAAGTTAGAAGAGAAATATTTCCTAAGATCATTTTTAAAAATTTATAAGTATGAAATAGAAATAGTATATTTTTTGTTTTCATTATCGTGAGATCCTTTTCCCAACATAATCTGAAATGTACAACATATCAGATTCTGCGATTCCAGAAATAGAAAATTCCATATCTATAGTTCTAAATGAAAGGTGATAGTAATTATATTTAGTAGATAAGAAGTTTGTCTTTTTTTCTATACTATACATTTTAGAAAAAAAGACTTCAGTTTGACTATAAAATAATTTTCCACGAGACATTATTATTTTATCTGGTAATAGCTGAATGGAGTAAGTTTTTTTTTTAAAATAATAAAAGAACACTTCAAATATAGTGGATATAAAACAAAAAATAATTAGGGCATACATATAATAATGATTCCATTTGAAAAAAAAGAATACTGCGATTATAACAATTATGCTGATAAAATCAACCAAAAATGAGTTTAAAAATTTATATGAAAGATATTTAGGTGTTAGTAAAAAAGAATTATTTTCCATAAGAACTCCTTGCTAATATTTAATATGTAAATAAGTATTTAATCCCTTGATTTTTAAATATATTTAAAGTAATATGAATTTATATTAAAATATTATTTATTAATCTTAAATATATTTAAGAAGAGGTGTGAGGATATGGATTGGTTTGTACTCTTGGACAAAGAAGATCAAGAATTTGTTAAACAATTTATTAGAGCTTCAGGTTCGTTAAAAAAGTTATCTGAAGTTTATGAAGTTAGCTATCCTACTGTAAGGCTCCGACTAAATAATATAATAAATAAAATAGAAATTATAAAAGTAAACAGTAACGACTCATTTGAAGCTAAGATTATGCAAATGGTTATAGATGATAAAATTAATTTTGAAATCGCCATGGAAATTGTTAATAAATATAAGGAGGATCATCATGCTTAAAATAATATTAATAGTTACGGTTATAGCGGTTCAGACATTTTTCGGATATATAGAAAGTAAGTTATTAGGTGCCATACTACCTGTAATTAGTGTAGGACTTTATATCTATTTACTTTTTTCTGGAGTATTAGATTTTAGTTTGATAACTTTTATTCTGCCTTTAGTAGGTCTCTTTTCTTTGGTTGGGCTATGGGTATCTGGTAGAAATGCCAAACACGATAAACAAAAAAAAGAACTGGATAAAATGAAGGCTAAAGATAATCAATAATTAGAAAAGTTATAGAGAAATCATGGCCGTGATCTCTCTATAACTTTTCAATATATCTAATATATATAATTTCTATATAAAAATGGTATAGATGAATCGATAACTATGCTCCTACAGCTTCTTTAACTTTTTCAACGATCCAATCGATATACATACCAATGTCTAACCAGTGTGCAATTGTTGACCAGTTATTTTTTACCCAGTTAACTGCTTTTATTCCATATTTTGCTACTGCTGCAATAATTTTTGCCATTTATGTTACTCCTCTCGTTTTAATCGGTACCAATTTGTTTAAGTTTGAATATTCATTTATTATAATACTCCTTGTTAAATAAAAATACAACGTTTTCATAACATTTTTTTGAAAAAATGGTATACTAAAAATAACGAATGTGAAAAGGAGAGGTACTATGAGAGCAACATTTGAATACGATTTAAAAAAAGAAATAAAATCTGTTAGAATTGTTATAATATCATTAGTTTTTATTTTGCTATCTTTTTGGATTGCTAAATATTCACAATCATTAGCAATGTATATTGATGGTAAATCGCCTGCAATCGATACATTATTTGCAATATATGCGATTATAGTTTTTCTATTCTCATCGATATTATTTTCTAATAGCATAACCAAGGATATCCAATCACAAACGATTAGATATATAACTCCATATATTTCTAGAAGAAAATATTATCTTTCAAAATTTTTTGTGATGATGGCATATTTTAGTATGATTACACTGCTATCTTTATTATTCTTATTAGTTATAAGAAAAGAGTTTTATTTACCCCTACAAAGTATTTTCAACTTATTTGTTTTTTATGCCTATACAGAGTCAGTAATTCTATTGATTTCAACAGTGAGCAAAACTGATAGGGTTTCTTATTTTGTTGGAATGGTTATTAGTTTTATTATGCCAATTTTATATGCTGTGGCATATTTCAAGAATAATATTTGGCTGGATGCATTAAATTGGCTATTGCCCTATAAATACTTGGATAGCAATTGGCAAATAATCTACTTGATCTTAATCACTAGTGTGATTTTCTTTTTTGGAATGTATTCTTTTGAAAGAAAGGAATTATAGTATGATTGAATGTATAGATGTTTCAAAGAAATTTCAACAGAAAGAAGTACTAAAGGAAATAACTTTAAAAATAGAAAATAAAAAGATCACTTCATTAATTGGAAAAAATGGCGCAGGAAAATCGACTCTTATTGGTGCTATCCTTGAATATTATAAAATAGATTCAGGTGAGATTTTAAAGAAGGATATATCAGTGATGCCTGATGCGGAAACCTTAGACAACGAAGTCACAGGCTATGCTTTCCTAACTTTTATGTGTAAGCTAAAAAAATTAAATGATAATAAACAAGCGATAGAACTTGCTGAAGAACTCAATTTAAAAAAAGATTTAAATAAAAAAATAGAGAACTACTCATTTGGTATGAAGAAAAAAATAAGCTTTATCCAAGCTTGTTTAGGTAATTATGATACGTATATATTCGATGAGCCTACTTCTGGAGTAGATGAGCCTTCTGCAATGAAAATGTTAGAAATTGTTAACAGGCTAAAAGAAATTGGTGGAGCAGTATTACTAACTTCTCATAACTTAGATGAATTAGAGAGAGTTTCGGATTATGTGTATGTAATAGACAAAGGTAGAATTATAGAGACGGGGACTGTTGAAGCTATTGTTGGAAGAAGCAGCATAGGCGACTATCGCTATAAGCTCATTACAGATGTGCCACAACTAGTAGTTGATACTTTATCTCATTTATCCAATATTACAATGACAATAATCAATGGCCAGCAGGTTGAAATTGAATTTCAAGATAATGATAAACAATTCAGAGAAGTACTTAAACTATTATTGGATAGTAATGTTCAATTCACAGAATTTTATAAAGTCAAACAAAGCTTAAGAGAAAGCATATATGCTCAAGATCTATAAATTTTAAACTATAATATTAGAAGAAAGTAGATGCTTAATAAGCATCTACTTTTTTTATTGTGTGTTTTGAAAACCAACTGCTGTGCAGGTGGTTCCGAAAAGCTTCCAGTGAGGTAAAAAAAGCCTCCTAAACGGATAATATGAAGTAGATTTCCCGACCACCACACATCAAAAAGTTTAGGAAATACCTTTTTATGAAAAAGGCTACAGAAAGT
>KE351604.1 GCA_000415185.1 Enterococcus faecalis 13-SD-W-01 | reverse complement strand
GAGAGACATTCATTGGAAAAAATGAAGAAATAGTGCCTCGGTCACCTATCTCCCACTTAAATAAAAAAAGAACACCTATCGCTAAAATCCAAATAACTCTCTGTCTTCTTATACTCATACAATCCCCCCTTCCTCTATCACGATCGTCTATAAATACATTATACAAGATGAAAAATGAATAACACAGATAATCTTTATAGAATAGTATTGTATATTTTTATTGATAAAGAATATCTTACTTAAGTTTAAAATAGTGTTCGTATTTTGAAGAAAGCTTTGTTAATAAACCATTCAAATAAAAGGTGAATTGTATGGAAATTAAACACATAAAATCAGTTACCGACATTTCTTGTCTCCTTTTTTGAATGACGTAAATTTTTCTAATTATTTGGCAAATTAATAGTCAATAAGAACAATGAAAGTTAATATTTTAGAATATATATTAAGGTATTACTTCCGTAGATCGATTATATTTTACAAATCTAACCAATAGACAAATTTCTGTAGAAATTGTAGAAGCAGCAAGAAATAGTTTAGGAGTCGCTGGAACATCCGTATAAAAATAGTGGTGGTAATAGCTAGAAATCGTCAAAATATTGATATACAGTTATTCTTATAAGTTTTATACCATACAAATACAGAAATCTTCTGGAACACACATGTGGAAATTAACGGTCGTAAAGTAGAATAGTTTCTTAAAATATTAGGTTTAAAAGCTTGATATATCAACATTTTATCGACTCAAAAAGCAATTATAAAAGTGACTTTAAATAACAATTCCCAAACCTTACCGCTATTTTCTGTTTAGTTATTCCAGTGATGCCAAGAACTTGAAAAAGCAACCCCCCCACAAATAACTCTTTATCCTTTTGGCAAGGAAAAATTGTAGATTCTTAAAAATACACTAAAACGAGAATCAGATTCTGAATGAATTCGTAACCTAGTCAACGCTGAATACACACAGCACTTCCTGATTGATATTTAAAAAGCACAAATTTTCTTATTCATATACTTTTGAAAAAATAAACTCTAAAAATGCTATAGGTTTGGTTATTTTACGTTATTTGAGTTTTTATCATCTCTATTGTGTATACCTCTTTACTAAATAGAAAGATTGGGTCCTCAAGACAGAAAACTTTTTGAACGCTCCCTCTATCTTATTTTAAAAGTCTCTGGTTACACCTCCAATCTTAAAATTATATGGCATACAAATATAGTTGCTGACAAGCTTGTAATTTTAATTACTATTTATTACAATCATCTTTAGGTTAGTAAAACAACCTAAACTTTGGGGTTTTTATCTTTTCACCTTTTTTGCTATGAGAACAATTCTTTGTTTCGGTAGGTTTTGTTGTCATTGTCGACACAAAGAGCTAACTTCTGGTCGAGTTAGCTCTTTTATTATTTTACAAAGTTTTCATTCCTCAACCACCTTTCCAGGAAAAGAAGATCTGTTCATATCATTGATTATCTAGAAAGTTTATTAACTGTTCCTTTTTCTTCATATACAAATATACAAAGAAATTAATGTAGGTATTACCGAAAACTATTATCGTGTAGTTCAGTGTTTTCTTTACACTTCTATACGAATTTAAATGAAAAAAGGACAAGCCTATTCGCAATAAACCTGTCCTTTTTTCTATTATACAGAAAATCCCCATTTCGCTACTAAACTATATCATCTTTATTGTGAATGCAAAAATTAAATTCATCTATAGTATGTCTACCAACGACTAATTATTAACCATGATGTTTTTTACTATTTCACTATAAAACTAATTCTTTCTGCCTAAGCGACACTTCTTTGATTATCCCATGCGCTGCAAAGAAAAATATCTCTTAAATCAGGTAATTCATAATGTTCTTACTCCTCTTCTACGTATAGGAGTAAGTGTCCAGATTTCTTCAAGTGTATGTGAAATAATAGAACCTAATAGAATACAACTTACTTTTTTGTTTCTAATAGTCACAAAAAACTCTGGCCTTTTTCATTCACTACATCCTTGTTTCTTTATATTTGTGCTGTTTATCACAATTTTCACATCGTGGTTCATTCCTCACACGAGTCAATAATTTTTTTTAACGGTCACGGATAAACGTTGTATACAAAGAATCAAAACAGTCCTTTCGGTAATAACTATCCTTTTCTCTACACAATAAAGTAGTATCAATTTTTTGATCGAAAATTTGATACTACTTTAAAAGCTTATTAATTTTAAACCCAATCTACTAGGGCAATTTAAGCATAAGGCAATCCTACAAAGCAGTTTTCTACAATGTTATCGTAAAAAAAGTGTTATTTATCTCAAATAACACACTTGTTATCTATCGATTTCACGAAGTAAAATCTACAGACCACAGTCATACTACTTTTAAATCGTGATATATCTCTTTATCAAAAAGTTTCGATCCAGAATACATTCAACTAAACAAGAATCACTCGTTATTCTTTGTCTGAAAACCTCCTTTACCGGCAAGCCTGAAAGGTTTACCGAATCGCTCCCCTCTTACATACTCGCTGCTTATCAAAGAAGGTCCTTCATACTTCTTATGATTTTTTTCTCCAGTAAACGGATCAACTTCTACAAACAATGTAAGCAGCTCTGCTGTACGGTCTTCTTGCGATTAATTACGAATATATTGGACGATCTTTTTCTTGTTTCGTCCTATTGTATTCACATAGTATCCTCTACACCAAAACTTTCTGTAGCTTGTTTCCTAAAAAAGTACCTCCTAAATTTTTTGATGTAGCAGCCTGGTAACCTACTTCATCGTGTCAGTTTAGGAGGCCCTCGCTGAAAACTTTTCGGAACCACTTACATAGATAGAAGGCAGTTTTCAACATTCACAATAAGATATTTTTACATATATACAGAAACATCATCTAATGAATAGCATTCTAACACTCATAATATAAGTACAAACATATTTTACACTAGCTTAATGCTTATATATTTTTGAAGTCTTAACTAGTTATTTTATCTTTAAAAACAAAATTATTGTTTTTATGCAATAATTTGATTTCCAGTGAGTGTATTCTAAACAAATATTAAAGATTTTTGTCTAGTAAGAGCCACAATTCGTTTTTCAATAGCCAATAAATCTTTAAAGTTCAATCGTGTATGACTTAAGAAAAAAGATTTACTGTTTTTTAAACACAAACTACCAATATCTGTTATTAAGAGATCATACTTATCGTTATTATTAAAAATAAGATTATATGATTGTGAAAAGTGGCGCTGTAGTGCAATTCGTAGTATATTTTCACTTAGAACACCCTTTTCTAAAATTATTGAAACATAGATTTTTTCTCTATATTTTCTAATATCGTCATTATCATGTAATAGCATAGAAATATATTCTACTATAATATTTAGATTAAAAAGAATATTTTTATCCATAGTTATTTTTTTTAAAATATCTAAAACTTGCCCATGGAGCATCGGATATTTTTGATATAAATTTTTTGTGAATGGATAAGATTCTGGAAATAATTCTTCTTTAAAAAAAATAACGGCAGTATGACAAACTGCTACTAAATCCATCCTAAGCGCCACAGTATCGATATTTTTATTATGGAGAAAACCCATGTGGTCCAGCTCGTCATAAAGTTCTTGTGAAATTTTATTGGCTTCATTTTTTTGTCTGGAGACTATGGAGGATAATTTTTTTAGATTATTATGAGATACGCTGTTAAAATCAATATGAGCACAGGAAAAGGCATAAAATAAATATTGTAACTCATATTCACAGCATCTTTCTCTGTTAAAAACTTGAAAATAATTTTCTTTAAATTCTGTATATAAGTGATTGCCTTTACATAATAAATAGCATTCTTTTATTGGGTTTGTTAAATACTTATTTTTATCAGCTCTAATTTTACTAATAGCAAAGAAGCAATAGTATCTTTCTCTCTGAATATTCGTAAGCCTATATCCAAACGCGTTTTCTAAAGAATCTACAAACGTTATAATAGTATCTTTATTTACTGTATCAAAAGACCAGAGGGAATCCTTAAATATTATCCAAAAATACTGATGTAAAAAACTACGAATTAAAAATTCATCTCCGAAAATCCGGCTCTTTTTTATACATATTCCTCTACTATTCAAATTTTCATTTATAAAAGATATCTTTCTTCTCAAAGAAGAAATACTAATAAAATTATTCATACTGTACACAGCAAGATTTCCTATTTTTTCATATAAAAGATCCTTCATTAGTTTATAAATTATACTAGACGTATAGATATTAGATATAATAAGTTGCATATCAACATCACTTTTTTTTATTAATATTATTCCTTTATTTTTACTTGTGTGTATCTCTATAAAATCCTTTGTCTGTTTTAAATCTTCTTTTAAATTTAAAATAATTTTTCTAGTATGAGTAAAACCTAAATTTAACTGTTTTGCGATTTTTTCTGTTTTAATCCATTTTCCTTCGTGATCAATTAAGAAAAACAAAATTTTTTTTTCTAGATTTTCATTAAAATGTAGTTTATCCATCAAAAAGATCAACCTTCTATCTTCTAATAATAAAATTTAGAATTTAAACTGATTATCTGATAAAAACTTCATAAAATAACGAAACAAGATTATGATTTTTACCGTCCCTAACATAAAGCACTTTCTTTTTAATATTGCATATTAAACAACACTATAAAAACACCTCAAATAAATGTTCGCGTTTTCTATAAATGCCGATTTATAGAACATATATTAAATTAATGCAGCGTCAGACCACAAAGTATCCGTTACTATAAATACTTTTATTTTAATGGACACTTATTATAAGAAAACATTCTTACTAATCAAGAGAATACATTTATATCCTCATATTAGCAATATAATAATCGTATGACATACATTATTTTTATAACGTAACTTATTACTAAAAAAGAAACAGCTTTACAATTAGAAATTATATACTGCTATTGTCCATTGATAGACTTACGGAGCTTGTTGGAGTTGTTGTTGAGACAGAAGTTTTTGCTGTCTCCTTTTTTGATTTCGCGGCTTCATTTTTTGATCCGCAACCATATTCCCCAAAGAAGTTATCCATTAAAAAATGTTATGTGTTGTTAATCTATATGAAATTCACTGAAAATAAAACTTGTCTTCTAAACTACTAGAAGTATACACATCGCCATTTACTTTTGATATATTAACCCGTATTTAAGTAGAAATATTTTTTTAAACCAAAAGTATTTTTATAATGTAAATTTAAATAAAAAAATTTTCAAATATCTTATTATTTTTTTAAAGTAGAGACAAAGAAACAAAAGAATGACCCCAAGAAAAAAATAAAGTTACGTCTACTAAAAGTACTGATTCATCTCAAGTAGTAACTAATTCGTCAGCAGAGATTCCAAATAATACAGATCAACCAGCTGTAAGTAATCCTCAAGCAGTTCAGGTTGAAACTCCAGATACTA
>KE351603.1 GCA_000415185.1 Enterococcus faecalis 13-SD-W-01 | reverse complement strand
GGTTTCAATGATATTTGCTCGTGTCGCTTCGGTACCGATCCCTTCGACTTCCTTCAGGATCGATTGGGCTTCCTCACTATCAACGGTTTTTCCAGCGGTCTTCATGGCCGTGATCAATGTTCCTTCGGTATAAGGCTGTGGTGGTTTGGTTTCTTTTTCGAGGACCTGCAGATCTACTAGAACCGATTCGCCTTTGGTTACTTTAGGAAGGAGCGGCGCTTCTTCCTTCTCTTTCGAAGTTGTTTCGTTATAAAACAAGCTTTTCCAGCCCATATTGATGAGCACTTTCCCCACCGCCTTCAGCTGAAGCTGCTGAACTTTCGTCAAGATCGTTGTTTCTTCGTAGGTGTATTTTTCCGCGAACATGGCCACTGTCGTTTTCAAGACTTGTTGGTAAATGGCTTGCTGCAACGGACTTAGTTTTTCAAAAGCTGCATCGGTCATCACGTTTTTTGTCGGAATGATCGCATAATGCTCCTGGACTTTTTTATTGTTCACATATCGACTATTTGGCGCGTGATTTGGTGTTGGAAGTTCCTCTGCCTTCAGGAATTCCTTATAGTCTTCTAAGTGTGCAAGCAAATAAGAAAATTCACCTTCCGTAATATAAGACGTATCAGTCCTTGGGTAACTCAAGTATTTCCCTTCATAAAGCCCCTGCATAGCTTCCAACGTCTCTTTGGCACTGGCTTTCATCAACTGGTTCATCTTTGACTGAAGGCTAGACAAAGAAAAGAGACGCGGACTGGCCGCGTTCTTTTCTTGGGTCTCTACGTCTGTGATCGTTCCTGCTTGTTTGCCTAAACGAACCCCTTTTTCCTTCAGGTACGTTTCAAAGTCTTCTTTTGTCGGTTGTGTCTCGTTTGGATCAAACTTGGCACTAAATTCGCCCAGGTGTGCTGTGATCAGCCCTGTCCCTTCAAAATAAGGTTCTTTTTTGAAGTTCCGAATCTTCTCTTGCAGCTGATAAATCATATATAACGTGGGGGTCTGAACCCGACCAAGAGAAAAGCTGCCTGGGACCCCTTTTTGCTGAAGCAATAGACTATATAACGGGCTGCCGTTCATACCAATCAACCAGTCGGCGATCTGGCGTGCCTGAGCTTCTTCGTATTTTGGATAGGTCTCTGAAGCTTCGCGCAATTGCTGGAAGCCTTGATAGATCGCCTCTTTTTCCAGTGAGTTAATCCAAAGTCGTTTAAACGTCTTGCCTTTGTCCGCGCCTGCTTGTTGAATGATCGACCAGGCAATTAATTCCCCTTCACGGTCACTATCAGTCGCAATCACAACCGTATCGGCGGACTGAAGGTGTTGTTTCACGACCCCAAATTGCTTTTTCTTATCTTTTGGGACTTGGTGTTTGTACGTCCCAGGAAAAATCGGCAGGCTTTCAATGGACCAATGGGTCCATTTTTCATCGTAAGCGTTTGGCGGAACCAATTCGACCAAGTGGCCAAAACCATACGTGATCACTGCTTCTCCTGGAAACAAAGGATCTTGGATCTCATAAAATCCGTCTTTTCTGACGGCTTTTTTGAAGCTTTCGGCATAAGATTTTGCTTGGGACGGCTTTTCTGCAAGGATCACAGTTTTCATCGCACTACTTCCTTTCTTGTTGAAACTGCTGCATCAACGCAGATCGATGTTGTTTTCTGATTTCTTGTTGCTGGATCTCGTGTTTCAATTGATCGTTCCAGTCCTTTTTCACTTCAGGTACAAATTCATGCTCATGCTTCTTGTATCCATTGAAATACTGTTCTGCTTTATAAGAGAAAAGTATTTGGGCGTTCGCGTCTCCTTTATCCTTGTAAAATTGATCAAAATCGTAGCTGCCATCTTTTCGTTCGCATGCTTTCAGTTGCTTCGCAACTGCTCGACAAGTATCTTTTAGATTGATTGGTTCTATAGGCTCATTTACAGACAACTGCTTACCAAAAGACGCATTTACTTTATGGGCGGAAACTAGTTGATTGGTCACTTGTAGATTATTTTCTGTCTTGTGTATGGCCATAATGGCTTCAGGTATCACTTTTTCTTCTTTTGCGACTTCTTCATAAATCGTCTTGTATTCTTTTGGTACTTGCCAATCATTGGCGATTCCTCGCTCACAACGTACTTTCTGACCAGTAAACGGATCAATCGCTCCCATTAGTTGTTCTTTTTCATAGAACACGTGTCCTGCACGGTCATTATCAACACAGATCTCGATGGATTGTGGGAATTCTTGTTTTTCTCGCAGCTCAGATACTGCTTCGCCAAAATAATGGCTGACTACATGGTGTTTCAAGCCTTCCATAGAGACTAACCACATATCGTTTAATTGGCCATGTTTCAATGCGGCATAGCTAAGCATATCGATACTACTCTCAAAAAATTTCAAATGGATAGGAGCTCCAATTTTCAGGTTAAATCCATGATTCGCTGTCGAATGTTTATCTATATGCTTATACGTACCTCTCTCCCCAAATCGTTCAAAATCAGTAACCGTTCCTTGATAGCTTGCCCCTACGGTTTCTTTTGTTTGCGGATCTTTCCATAAAAAAGCGACCGCATGATCCAACCGGTCGTCTCGAACTAAATAGTTTTTTCGTTTTTCTTTTGGCTTCAATTCCATTACTAATCCCTGTTCTTCCAAAGAACGAATCAGTTGGTCTGGAAGCTTCCGCTCTTCCTTTAGATAATTTATTCCTCTTTCAGTAAGTGGCTGATAATCCATTGGGTGATCTTTATATGATTCCGTTTCAAAATGAAGATTCTCCACTCGTTCGGTTTTAGTTTCATTTTTTAAGATAAAACTAGTGGCAGCTTTGAAGCGTTCTTTTTTATCTGTAATTGATGGATCTACAAAAAATAAATCTGCTAGTTTGATAATATCTCCATGAATATTGTGACTATTCCAGCTAAAATACTGTTTTTTCCGCTCAAAAACAAAAGAATTGTGATCTTCTAAACGATAGTCCCGTCCTTTATTGACCACAGCCAACCCATTGTTTCGGGCAAAATCCACAATATCGATTTGTTTACATCGATCAACGAGACTTAATTTTTTCTCTGTCATTTTTATCCCTCCAAAGGAAAAAGGCTATCTAGTTCTTTAGATAGCCTTTTCATCTTTATTTATTAATCAACTAACTTCTCTCTACTTGTTTCAGGTGCTGTTCTTGGTAGATTTCTTTTTTTCGTTGAAGCCCTGCTTCGACGACTTCTTTTGGAAATTGAAACTGTGTGCCTAGCGCGAAATCCTTTGAAGGCAAACTTGTTTGGACTTCTTTACCATAGCTTTTCCCTGTTAAGATTACTTGTCCGTTTTTGGAATCTTCGACAAACGCTGCTTCTTTTAAACATAGGGTGCGCCCCGTATCTTCTTCCATTACTCTTCCATCTTTTTTATCGATCCATAAGGTACCGACAGAGATACGTGCTGCTTGTTCTTTGCCTTTTGGGCCAGCCTGTTTTGGATCATCTGCCGGACGGTCTTTTTCTCGCTCGATATTCAGTTCCCGTTGCTGGTTGATCTCTTTTGCCATCGTTTGGATAAATTCATTGGCCACTCGACTAACATCATTCATGATTTTCCCACGTTCGACAGCTGCTTTGTCATCCAATGTCTGCCCTTTCTGAGTCCATCCTGAAATGTAAGGAATGGCTTTTTCTGACGTATCCATCCCAAAATGCTTACACACGATATAAGACGTCATTTCTGCCTGTAGTTCTTTTGTGGGCGTGTCTAGCTCTGAGAATTTGTGCATTTTTGCATGGGCCAATTCATGAATACTAGTGGCCAAGTCTTGCGTAGGGGTATTTCTTGAATTAAGGACGATCTCCGCCTTACCCGTTAATTTATCGTAGACATATGCCCCATGGGCTTGCCCTAGTTCTTGACGGTGTATCTCGCCCTCTTTCATATCTTTGATCTCTATATTTAAGGATTTTGCGACGGCTTGAATGCCGGTTTGAAGCTCTGCTTGCCCTTTTTCATCCAACTCAAAATCAAAAACTCGATTTGGAAAGATTTTGGGGTAGTCTTCAGGTTTCAATTGTGTTTGCGTCACATCGAACACTTTTTCAATGGTGTAATATGGTTTTTGTTCGATCTTTAATTGCCCACTTTCAATTTGTTGTTTCTCTGAAGGCGTGGCCTCTTTTTCCCGTACAAAGCCGCGCTCCTTGGTATAAAAGCCGCGAACCGTTTTACGAACAAAGATACTGTTTCCTTTTTCTCCTTTCTTGATATAGATCCCTTGTTTTTGTAAAGCTGCCCGACCCAAACAAGCCGTCGCTCCTGGAAATTGTTCTTCGATCAAGACTTGGTTTCGAAACGAGCGCTCTGGAAAACGAGACATAAAATTCAATAACTCTTTGACCGCTTCAGGTGAATGGGTATGTTTTTTGACAGAATCTAAAGCACGTTGAGAGAGTGCGTTGACCTCATTTCGAATCTCTTCAGACGTGCGTTTTTGATAGCCTCTTTTTTTATCTTGAGCAGTCGGTGAATTTTCTTGTTTCGGTGAAGTCGTTTCTTTTTTCACTTCGTTTTTCTTTTTTTCTGGAGAATCTTTTTCGCATAGTTTAGCCAATTGTTCATAGATTGGTTGATTACTGCCCGTGCCATCCCCTAGATCCATACGGATTTGTTTCACAACTTCGCCCTTTTTCACTTCTTCAAAATAGAATTTGTAATAGCCTGAAGCTGAAAAATAGTGATTATCTAGGTCTTTTAGTTCCTCTATTAGTTGGGTGGTTACTCTTTCTCCTTCATAACTTCTTAATCCATGTGCTGGATCATTTTCGTTGTACTCGATTCGATAAAAGTGTTCTGGCTCGCTGCTCTCAAAATGAGTATCAGATAGACTATTCTCTAATAGCTCTTTCACAGCTGCTTTTTCTTCCGCCGTAGTCGCCTGGTATTTCTTTGACTCCTCAAACACGCCGTTTTCCTTTAGTTCTAAGGCAACTTTTCGGAACCCCTTCACAAAATAAATCGTCGGATTTTTCTTCCACTGGGTCACGCGTCCACTGTCTATAAGTGCCTGTACTTCTGGTTTCATGTTCTCCTCTCCCTTCTCTGACGTTTCTTTGCGCTGTTTTAGTTCTTCCAGTTTTTTTTCGTATTTCTTGATTGTCGCTGCCGAAAAGACGGATTCTCCTTTTTTAGACTTTTCGATTTCTTCCTGGATTCTCGGAATATTTTCGATTGTCATATCCAGTCCACCGTATTTGTTGTAGCCCATTGCTTTGAGTTCTGCTTGTCGTTCCAACGTGCTCACTCGTTCTTCTTGTTTCTTGATCTCTTCGAGTAGATCGTGGGTCTTCTCATCCAATCGATCTCGTTCTTTGAACCAGGATTTTCCACCTCGCTTGTCGTTCATTGGTTGACCATTTGTTTTTAGTACATGGTCCTTTACTCTTTTCGTGTGCTCTTCAAATTCTGTATTCAGACGTTCCAGTTTTCGTTTTGCTTGTGCGAGTCGGCTATTATCTACTGACTTCTTTTTTTCCTCTGACATTCACTCATCTCCTTAAACAAACGGATAATTTTCAGCCTCATCGACAAATTTTTTCGTCGTAAGATCCAACGTTAAAAAATCTCCTCTTTGATAAGCGGCTGCTTCTCTATCCATGACAAAGAACTCTTTTCCTGTATGAACTTCCTTGACCAAAACCATGTCTTTTTTTACTTGTTCGACAATGACACCGACTACTTTCTGTTCCATCTTTTTTCCTCCTTTCTCTTTTTATTTGTTTCAACTTTGGTACAATAAAGGTGTAATACCGTATCGCACCGATCAATGAATTGGCGGAAAACAATTCATTGAAAAAAAGAGTCCTGAACAACTCACGTTCAGGACTCTTTTTCTGCTTTCTTATTCAATTAACATTCCGTGAGGGAAATAGACGCTCGAATGCTTTCACATGGAAAACTGTTAATGCCTTTTTTGTTCATTTTCACGGTGGTATAGTAAGGAACTAGCACTCCTTCATATTCTTGAATGATAAAATAGCTATCATCACTTACGTGATTACAGCAATAAACTCCGGGTGCGGGATATTCCTCTACACAAAAATCCTCCGGATCTAATTCTTCCTCTTCTAACATTTTTCTTATCCGAAACAAATGCTCTTTCTCCAAGCAGTTAGGCAATTGTTCAATTCGTTTCTCTTTAAGTGATCCCTCAATGATCTTCCACTGATTCAAATAGCCATTCATTTTCAATCCTTCTTTCTTTTGAAAATTACATTTTAGTTGTTGGACTTTCCACAAGTCAAATAAGATTTTCTTAATGTCACCTAGTGCCTTTCTTGTTCCATTTGAATGCGTCGTTGTTGTTCCTCGTAAGCTTTTGTGGCGTGGTATTTTTCTTCGCGGGCATTGATTGTTCGATTGAGTTGACGCAGGCTTCTTTGTGTAACGATTCGCTGTTTGAATCTTTTTCTTTGCTTGACCCATTCTTCGTAAGTAAAGTCGTATTTATTTGCTGATAACTGTTTAATCGTTTGATCGCGAAAATTTCTCGGCTTATGGACCATTTGAAACTGATTCATTCCTTCAATTAATTTCGTTACTTGGCTGTCTCGTTTTTTTAGTTCAGTTAAAACTGCGTTACCGGTTCGCTTCTTTAAATCAACTGGAGTAACTGAGTTCTCGCCGTAAATTGATCCCTCTTTTTTTACTCCAAGCCCCTTTTTTCTCCTGCAACTGAATGTAGTCGGCCAAATGAATTGTTTTGCGCCGTCCCTTTCTCATAAACACTAATAACTGATCAATCTCTGTCAAGATTCCCCCTCCAGTCCCGCGTTTCATTCCCAGCATTTTAAGCAAAACCTCCTTACTTTTTCCTTTGGACCGCCTCTATTTGGAAAATAAAAGAGAAGAAAAAGCTGTTTGAATTGCTCATTAATTCTGACAATTGAAATCGTTTTGATAGCTAAAAAAATATTTTTACTTGCAAATGAACATTGGAATCACTTTCAGGATAAGTGAGAACCGGCCGGTTCAGGATTCCGTGCAACCTCTCCTATTTCTTCGCTATCAGTAATGCCCAGCCCAGATATCCATCTGAAAGCCGTCTGATAGGAATCCTTAGAAACTTCAATGCTTAGAGCTATCCAACTATCACTCCAAGCCCTGTCCTTTCGTATGAATAGCAACGTGTTACAGACAGTCAGATTCCCACGTCTTTTTTTGCTATTCTTGCTATGAAATTATCAAAGGACAGGCAAGCTTTCACTTGCACGTAGAAATATTTTTTTATCGATTTTTCATGTTAGGAACGAACCTTGTAAGGAAATTTCACTAAATAGAGCGGTTCGACAGGTCTAGGACGTTTAGCAAAAACAATCTTCCCAGGGAGTGTCGCTGTCCGGATCTCATCGTATTTTTGCGATAATGGTTCCATTTTTCTCGTCTTAGGGTTGAAGATTCGTCCATCGCCTAAATTGATCCAAATCGATCGATCAAATAATCGAATCGATTGTGCCCGACTTTCAATTTCCGTAAGAGAGCATACAGAAGTTAATTCTCTTGCTTGTCTTTTTGCTTGTTTCACTGCCATTTTAATCAGTCCTTTCTCACAAAATAACTTGAAATATGTCCTTCTGCTATTCAATCAAAACTTCATACTTTGCGATTGTTAAGAAAATCTTTCAATTCCTTACTTTTTAACTCTCCCCCCTCCCAAAAAGTGTAAAAATTTGGTAAGATATCCTCGAACAATCAAAAAAGGGTGTCACATGATCTAACTCATGTGACACCCCGTACTGTTCAGCCATTCCCAACGAGATAGTTAGCTAAAAAAGTCTACAATCCGCCCTTTTGGGCGTGACGAAGAAGCTATTCTATGCTAAACTAAACTGCGTTGGGTGCAGCTCAACAGAGGAGGCATGCAACATGATATTAGAGGTCTAGTTCTAATATTCATGCAGGCACGTCCGCGAAAGAGGCCAATCTTCCGGGCGTGTGCATCCCCTTTTTTGATTGCTCGAGTGTATCTCAACTGCACAACCAAAAAATATTATTATTTCAATTAGCAAGATCCCCAGATCACTTTTACACTTTTCTGGAAATTAATTTCGTAAAAAGCGTATCAGACTTTTTTAATTTAAGCAACTTAAAAATTTTTATTTTTCTTTTTTCCCTTCACTTATTTTTTCGAGTGAAGGGCATTTTTTCCGAAAAAAAGTATAGCCGTTCACAAGTTATAAGTAAACGTATAAATTTTCAAGAGTAGATATACACTGTGACTTTCATTAAAGAGCAGTATGAATTGTCTGTAAAATGGGGATTTATGTTTGCCTTTGTGAAATTATGGACGTGTCACTTGCGCGTCGAATGGATTAAATGGATACATTAGCTTCACCCCTTTTATAAAACTGTACAGTTACTATTTGATATCACAGTCAGAGTACAATATTTTACAAATAAAAACAATAATTATTCCATAATTGTTCTAATTTAGAACATCGGTAGCTTATCGCTTTACAAAGAAGGAGGTTTGTGGTATGGAAATGAACGAAACGATCAAAATCTTACGAGAAATGGAAAACATCAGTCAAGCAGAAGTAGCAGAAGGCATCATGTCGCGCTCTTCTTATTCAAAATTCGAACAAGGGGAACGCTCTATCTCCGTAGACGAATATACAAAAATCATGCACAAGTTACGCGCCCATGCCACTGACTTGAACGACATTGACAATTTAGAAAATGCAGAACTTAGTTTGATTCGTCACAAGCATTATCTCGCTTTAAAAAAAATGTTGCCACAAAAAGATTTAGAAGAACTCTATCAACTTGTTCAGAAAAGAAAAAAAGAATCGCCCCAACTGTATAGGGCCTATCTTTACACGCGTTTAAGATTCCATAAGGTTTCAGATAAAATACCTGCAATCACTACTCAGGAAGTCGACGATTTATTTAGGGAACTTACCCAATTCAACTATTGGACCAACTACTACATAAAGCTAATCATGGATTTTACAACGATTTTCTCGCCAAAACAATTGATTTACTTTTTAGAGCGTTTAGAAACCTACAAAGTGGAATGGGTTAGCCCTGTCGACTGTGAATATATGCATGTATTACCTGGTGCTTTATCGAATATCGCTGATTCTCTAATTGATCATGCTGTTCTAGATCAAGAAGATATCAATACATCCCTTTTTCCGTATGTATTAAGAGCTTGTAATAAACTAGAAAAAATTTTAATGTTACGTCCCTCTTTCGAATACAGCTTACTTCTAAAACTGCATCTTACACGATTAGAATACTTCTCAGCCTCGACTCCAGAAGCAAAAGAAGCAGCACTAAACAAAGTACAAGCATATTTACAAGAAGTGGAATTTATTGAAAACATGAAAAGTTACCGAAATGAAAAAATAGAAACAGCCGCATCCATCGTAAAATACAGCCTCACTAATATTTTAGAAACCGGACGTCCAGGTGCTGAAAGCAAGGTATATACGGTTTAAATACTTTTCTTAGTACCATATTACAACCAAAAGCTTCTCGTAATCATTTGATTAGGGGAGCTTTTTTATTTTTACCCAAATAAAAATATCAAACTGAATAACCTAGGTTCCTACCGTGCATTTTCGTTTCTATGTTCCATGTCCCCCTATATTTGCAAAGAAAGCATAGCACTGTTCAATTTTTTCGCAAGAAAATTTGAAATACAGAATTGCATGCTTTTTTTATTTGCGATACATATCACCTCTAGTATGATTACTTTCTCAGAAAAATGTAACATAATTTTCAAAATGTGCTAAATTAGCACATTTTAATTCGAAAAATAGTATTGACATATACAAAAAGATCAAAAAAAAGGAATTACGTCCTTTACGGGGTCACTGGAACAACTAAACAGAATTTTACAATGACTTTTTGAAACAACGAAACATTGCTATAATAAGCTTTTAGAACTGATTTTACTGATTTCCAAAACCTAATGTTTTTTAGAATCTATGCTACTTTCCTTACCGCTAATTTCTGCATGAATGTTCCAGAAATATTTTGTGTTTTTCTATCTTAAAAATTCTATAAATAGCTTTAAATCAACGTTTTATCGATTTAGAGCTAATCACTACCGCTATTTTCTGTACGGATGTTCCAGTGACCCCATAACCTAGGTTCCTACCATGCATTTTCGTTTCTATGTTCCATGTACCCCACCTATTGCTCAACATCTAAATATTTCTTTTTCTTTTTTGAAGAAAGCTTTCGGTAATTCTTATACTCCTCTTCATACCCACACAAACGATCATAT
>KE351602.1 GCA_000415185.1 Enterococcus faecalis 13-SD-W-01 | reverse complement strand
AGCAAGCAGCACATTGAAAGACGGAAGGCATGGAGGGAGATTACAAAATGACTACAAGAAAAGAGCTTGTAAATATCTTAGAACAAGAAGGAAATGAAAAAGATTTTAAATATAAGGGCTACAGTTGTCACATTCGTCGTGTTGGAATTCCATATTCGGGACACCTTTGCGGATATATTGAAATACCACAATCCCATGTCCTTTATGAAAAAGACTATGACACTATCGAGGAAATTTGTGATTATGAATTGCCAGCTCATGGTGGTCTGACTTTTTCTGGATTTGTAAATAACGAGTATTGGATTGGATTTGATTGTGCTCATGCAGGTGATTTATTGCCGATGTTTACAGGAGAAGACTTTTATCCTTCGCTAAAAAACGACACTTACAAAACTATGGAATTTGTAGAAAACAACATAAAAGAGATTATAGATTTTATCGGAAAAAGCTGAAAGGAGGTGATGTTAATGACCACAGAGGAGTTCGAAGCCAAGTTCACTGATTTTTGTAAAACAGCTAGTGAATTATCATTTCATATTTTGATGAACGGTTTATTAAATATCAATGCTGGAGCAAAAGAAGTCAAACGTCTAGAAGATAGTTATCAGCAACGTTTCGGCCATCCGTTTACACAAAAAGAGCTCACACCAGCGGCAACTGATGTAAGCAGATAAAAAAGCTACGAACAAGGAGGATTATACCACATGTC
>KE351601.1 GCA_000415185.1 Enterococcus faecalis 13-SD-W-01 | reverse complement strand
TTTTGCTAAAGCCGTCATGGATTCTTCATCGTTCGTATCATTCGCCAATGCTAATAACTTTTGGATCTTCTGTTTTGCTTTCTCATTCATTCCGTGATCCTCTGTTCTAAAGTGCTATCACTATATAGTAGAAGAAACTCGTAGCGATCGCACTTATTTTTCCACTAATTTTGGTAAAATGAAGCCTGCTTTTTCTTGATCTGCCAACATATCTAGGGCAATACACAAGATCTTAGATTCGCTTTTGTAATATTTCTATTTCGTTTCAATTCTCGTTGACGGGCGTCATTTAGTGTCACCGGCAGCCGTTTACTCGTGTTTGCAATTGTCATTTAAAATTCCTCTTTCTCTTAGAGTGATAAAAAGAATATAGCAGCGAGAGCTTTGAGAATGAATAATCCGATCAGAAAGAGCATCCGCCAAAACACTAGACAAAAAAGGAGAATGATCAGAAACCATAACGGATGAATGGCCGATACTAGGTGAACATGGCGCATGATCACCTCTCCTACTAACAACACAAAAAATAATGGAATAAATTTACTCATTTTTTCTTTTCTCCTTTCGTTTTTCCTTCGAGACGGGCATTACCCGTTTATTTCGCACC
>KE351600.1 GCA_000415185.1 Enterococcus faecalis 13-SD-W-01 | reverse complement strand
CAGCCATTAAAATGAGTGTGATCGGCATTGCTAAAGTAATCGCAGACATCATATTCGTATCATGGATCAATCCAATAAAATAAGCATTGATCAAATTATAGATTGTGGTCGCCGAGATACCAACCATCATCGGGATCGATAAATGAGCAATCGATTTTCGAATGGGGCTTTCTTTTAAGTAGTAAATATTTGATTCATTAATTTCAAATTCTTCCATGACAAGTCATCCCTTTTATTAGATTTATAATTGTTAGTTATCTAACTATTTAGCTGCAAGCAGGTGTTCTCTGCTTGCTGATCAAAGACTACGATCGATTTTTCTTAACAGCTCGGTTAATTGTTGAACTTCTTCTTCACTTAATGCGTGTATTAGTTCTTTTTCTGCCGCATAAAAAGCCTCATTTGTTTCATCGACCAAAGCCTTGCCTTTAGGTAATGCGTATATATTCTTTTGCCGCTCATTGTCTTCTGGGATTCGACGTTCAATGTAACCTTTTTTCTCTAATCCCTGAAGCATGCTAGTGATGCTTGCACCGCGACGTTGAAACACTTCCGCTAAATCTTTTTGGATCAATCCCTTGTCTTCATTTTGTGCAATATAAGAGATCATTCGCCCTTGTTGAGGACTGATATCCATTTCTTTGGTACGTTGTTCCATGGATTCACGAGATTTGTTCATGATGGAACGCATCAAATTTGAAACAATCATTTTATCCAAAAAAAATCCTCCTTTGCTAAATATTAGATATCTAACTATTCGAAAAGAATATACACGCTTATAAAA
>KE351599.1 GCA_000415185.1 Enterococcus faecalis 13-SD-W-01 | reverse complement strand
TCAGACTGTAGACAAACCTCATGTAAAAATGAGGTTTGTCTTTTTTATATGTATGTTTTCAAAGATAAAAGAGAGATAGGTCTGTTTTTCTTTGGAAAAACACTCCTTTTCCGCTCGAAACTTTTTGATTTTTACTAGCTTTTTCATATTTAGACAAGTGAAAGTAAGCCCAATTTTCATGTGCATTTTTTCAATTCCTATTTGATTGGTATAACGTAACCCATGAAATTCTTTTGCTGTACCAAAAATTCGTTCAATGGTTTCTTTTCTTTTTCTATAAAGATCTTTAAACCCTGTTTTATGTCGAATTTCCTCACATATTTCTATTGCTTTCGCCCAAATATGTCGGGTGATTATTTTTGTATGGTTTTTTGAATTTGTGCAGGTAGATAGAAACGGACAAGTTTTACAATCTTCTGGATTACTTTTATATTCCAAATTTCCTTTTCGATTGGTTGTAGAATAAGAAACGATTTTATTATTAGGACAGATATAACAATCATAATACTCATCATAAACATAGTCGTACTTTTTAAAATAGCCCTCTTTCGTCATAGGACGCTTATAAGGGAAAACGGGTGTCAACTTTTGTTCAAGAAGTAACTGGGCAATTGCGGGCGTTTTATAACCAGCATCCATAATCAACTTGTCTAAGGAAAAAGCTCTTTTGAGCTTTTCAAATAAAGAAACAAACGTACGACTATCATGTAAATTTCCAGGGTGTGTCGTATAACCTAATATCCACCCGTTTTTATCACACGCAACTTGTGAGCTATAGGCAAAGACTT
>KE351598.1:20103-20506 GCA_000415185.1 Enterococcus faecalis 13-SD-W-01 | reverse complement strand
GGATTCACTTAATGATTCAGATGTTGATTCGCTATCAGATTCACTTAATGATTCTGATGTTGATTCACTATCGGATTCACTTAGAGATTCGGATGTTGATTCTGAATCGGATTCACTTAGGGATTCGGACGTTGATTCTGAATCGGATTCACTCAATGACTCTGATGTTGACTCACTATCAGATTCACTCAATGACTCTGATGTTGACTCACTATCAGATTCACTTAGGGATTCAGATGTCGATTCACTATCGGATTCGCTCAATGATTCAGATGTTGATTCGCTATCAGACTCACTCAAGGATTCGGATGTTGATTCGCTGTCTGACTCGCTCAATGATTCGGATGTTGATTCGCTATCGGATTCACTTAGAGATTCGGACGTTGATTCACTATCGGATTCA
>KE351598.1:19802-20093 GCA_000415185.1 Enterococcus faecalis 13-SD-W-01 | reverse complement strand
GGATTCACTCAATGACTCTGATGTTGATTCGCTGTCAGATTCGCTCAATGACTCGGATGTGGATTCGCTATCTGATTCACTTAATGATTCAGATGTTGATTCTGAATCGGATTCGCTTAATGACTCTGATGTTGATTCACTGTCTGATTCGCTTGTTGATTCTGAATCAGATTCACTTAGAGATTCTGATGTTGATTCGCTATCAGACTCACTCAATGACTCTGATGTTGACTCGCTATCAGACTCACTTAGAGATTCTGATGTTGATTCTGAATCGGATTCACTCAATGA
>KE351598.1:0-19792 GCA_000415185.1 Enterococcus faecalis 13-SD-W-01 | reverse complement strand
TTCTGAATCGGATTCACTCAATGATTCGCTTGTGGATTCACTATCGGATTCACTTAATGATTCGCTTGTGGATTCTGAATCGGATTCACTTAATGATTCGGATGTCGATTCTGAATCGGACTCACTTAGGGATTCAGACGTTGATTCGCTATCTGATTCACTCAATGATTCGCTTGTGGATTCAGATGTTGATTCTGAATCAGACTCACTGTCAGATTCGCTCAATGATTCTGAGTCGGACTCGCTCATTGACTCAGAATCGGATTCTGAATCTTCATGGCTATCTGATTCACTTGTAGATTCCGAATCAGATTCTGAATGTTCTTCATCCATTTGGTAGTGGACAACGAAATTTTGGCTGCTTTTATCAGAAGAACTGCCTGTATTGTCTGTATTGTCATATACAGGATTTGCTTCCATCGCTTCTGCTAGAGAATTGTATTCTTTTCCATCTGGCGCAGTGACAGTATAGTCATATCCGTCTCTTTGAAGATCCTCGTCGGTAACTGGTGCTGTTATTTGTTCACCAGTATTTCCTTCTGCTTCCCAGCTTTGATTGCCTGTTGGATCATTTTCAGTAGTAACAGACACTTCTTGATGGGTTGGATCATAGGCCACAGTTAGTTCTACGATGTCTTCAACTATTTTACCCGTAATTGGATCTGTATATGAAAGTGTTACTTCATAGGTTCCAGGTGTATTGAAATCTACTTTAGAAAGATCGTATTGAACATTTGCCGCATCGCCAGCTGATCCATCTGAATTTACAAGTTGAGCTAGTAAAGAACTATTGTCAAATTGTTCACCAATATAAAAATTGCCATCTTGACCAACCAAAATCGGATCCAGTGCTTCAATCGTCAATGTGCTAGTAGCTGTGCGATCTTTCCCTGTTACTGGATCAGGATACGTATAAGTAATCGTATAAGTGCCGGGTTTGTCTGTTGAAAATTGTTCTAATGGTGTGCCGTCGATCGAAATAGAAACTTTGCTCTTATCGCCAGTAGTTCCGTCACCGTTTACCACTTCATTGATCAGCTGATCCGCCGTCAAAGAATCTTTTGCTTTGATTGTTAAATCATTGCCAGAAAGTTTGCCTTGGTCAGTTGCGTAGACATAGGTAACTACGAAATGCCCAGGTTCCACCATCTCTACTATGTGCTGTTCATTTAATTTTGTTACAAACTCAGCCAAATTAGTTATCCCAGCGTTATTCATAAGCTCTAAGAAAGTAACATTCTCATTTTTCTCAACTTGGTTATACGTTGAATCGCTTAAACTAATGTATTTCCCAGGAATATCAATTGGTGCTGCAAAATCAAAGGTACCGTCTGCATCATCCGTAGTAAGCTCTTTTATCACTTCAGGTGAAAGTTCATTCCCTGTTTCTTTATCGATAAATCTTGTAGTCACTGTCCAAATATCTTTTTCTTGAACTGTTACCACCACATCCGCAGAGATTTGCTGATTTGTCTTAGGATCTGTATAAGTAACTTTGATTGGATAGTCTCCAGCAACGCTTGTATCGACATTGCCTTCTACTTGAAGATTATTAAAATCTCCGGCTGAACCATCTGAATTCGTAATACTTTCAACGACTGAACCCTTATCGAAAACATCTCCAACTTCAAGTATGACATCTTTGGTCTTCATATCTAAAAGATTTTCACCAACGATGACTGTGGCTGTCGTTGTTAAAACTTTTGCAAAAGTTTCATCGTAATAAGACAACTCTGCTGTATAAGTTCCGGCTACACTTGTATCGATTTCAGCTAGATTATCCACAGTAACTTTTGACAAATCACCATCCGAACCATCAACAGTTTTCAGCGTTTTTACCAAAGATGGGATGTCAATCGCGCCATTTTCATCAATGGTTACTGTATTCCCTTCGAAAAGAGACAAATCTTTTTGGTAAACAAAAGTAACAATTGTGTTTCCTGTTTCTTCAGTTCCAGCCATCATCTCATTGAATCCAGCAATGATATTTTCTAAGGTTGGATTGGAACCAGCTAATGCTTTCATAGCAGATAATTGATATTGGTTCCCGTCTGCCATAACTATAGTTGATTTGTCTGGTGACAATACATAACCATCGAATTCAGGTGGGTTTTCAATGCTATTTTGGCTTTGTACAGGAGCAGATAACTCTGTTCCATCTTCATCAACGAATGTTTGCACAAATGTTACACCAGCAGCCGCAGCTTTCGTCGTCGCATCGGTATTTTCTTTCGATGCGCTTGCAGTGTCTGTTGTAGCGGTTGCAGTATTTTCGGTCGTTGTTGTCGTTTGGGTCTCATCATCTGCTTGCGCTTCTGTGTCCCCTTTGTTTTGGACTACTGTTTGCTGCTCTGCTTGTACGGGGATCGTTTCAAGTAATCCTGTACTCAAAGATGCACCGATCAGAAGTGTACCGATTACATTACCAAGTACAACCCATTGCTTTTTCACTTTATGCATTCTGTATTTTTTTACAGGGTCTGCATGATAAAATCGTTTGTTCTTTTTATCAAATCTCATAGATCTTTCTTTCCTCCTCAATTTACGCATTGAGAGAAATATACTTTATTATAGAGAGGGAAATTGCACTGAAACCACTTTTTTTTCTTTTAATTTTTCTTTTTGTGAGAATTTTCGAGAATTTTACATAAAATAAAAAAAATCTTTTTTTTGATTAATCAAAAATACACAAAAAAACCATTACATTCTTTTAGTATCAGATATTCTTATTGGAATTAGTTTTTGCGAAAATAACAAATTGAGCTATTTTTATTCACAAAAAAACACAAGATACGCTCTGATTTGCGTACCTTGTGTTCGTTAAAATCTATTTATTTTTAGAATCGATAATGATTGTTACCGGGCCGTCATTTACAAGTGAAACAGCCATATCCGCACCAAATTTTCCAGTTGCCACAGGAATTCCTTTGCTTTTCAGCGCTTCATTAAATGCTTCGTACAAAGGGATTGCTGTTTCAGGACGAGCGGCTTCAATAAAGCTTGGCCGATTGCCTTTTTTCGTATCAGCAAACAGAGTAAATTGGGAAACGCTAAGGATTTGCCCGCCAATATCTGAAATACTTAAGTTCATTTTTTCTTGTTCATCTTCAAAAATACGCATTAGCGCGATTTTTCGGACTAAATAATCAATATCTTCTTTGGTATCTGTTTCGTGGATTCCCAGCAGTACTAAAAGTCCTTGCCCGATTTTGCCGACTACTTGGTCGTTGATCGAGACACTTGCACTGCTGACACGCTGGATCACTGCTCGCATCGTTTTCCCTCCTTAGCCGTTCATTCGGCGAACGCTGTAAACATCTGGTACTGATTTGATTTTATCGACAATAGTTTTCAGATGACTTAGGTTTTGGATACCAACAGTCAAATGGATCGTTGCCATTTTTTCTTTATTGGTTTTTGCTTCTACACTGTTCAGATTTTTAGTCATCGAATTAACAGTTTGCAAGACATCGTTCAATAGACCAGAACGATTATAACCGTAGATTTCCAAATCTGCATCGTATTCTTTTTTCGTGTTAGACGTATCTTCCCACTCTACTTCAATCAGCCGTTCTGCCACATTTGGTTTATCTGGTTGAACATTTGGACAGTCTCTTCGGTGGATCGAGATTCCACGTCCTTTTGTGATATACCCAATAATATCATCGCCTGGGACAGGATTACAGCATCTGCTGATTCGAATCAGCAGATTTTCTACACCTTGGATCACGACGCCGCCATCATGACGAATCTTCATTTTTTCTGGTTCTTTTTTCGGCTGGTTCATGATTTCTTCGGCTTCTTGTTTCTGCTGCTCGATTTTTTGCTCACGCCGTTCTTTTTCAGTCAGACGGTTCGCCATCGTCCAAGGGCTGATTTCACCATAACCGATTGCTGCATACAAGTCTTCTTCACTTTGGAAGTTGAATCGCTCTACAGTTTCTTGGATTTTCTCTTTCGTCAAGATGTCTTTTGGCTGGAAGCCTAATTCTGTCAGACATTTTGTTACAGCATCTTGCCCTTTATCGACATTTTCTTCTCTGTCTTGTGCTTTGAAGAAACGTTTGATCTTGTTTTTCGCTCTGCTTGTCGCAACGATTTTCAACCAGTCTCTGCTTGGACCGAATGAATTAGGCGAAGTCAAGATTTCGATAATATCGCCGTTTTTTAATTTGTAATCTAACTGAACCATTTTTCCGTTGATCTTAGCTCCAGTTGTTTTGTTCCCAATATCAGTGTGGATACTGTACGCAAAATCCAATGGTCCAGATCCTTTAGGTAACTCTGTGACATCGCCTTTTGGAGTAAAGACATAGACCTTGTCGCTGAAAATATCCCCTTTGACACCTTCCATAAATTCAGAAGCATCGTAACTCTCATCTTGGAGTTCTAAAATTTCATGGAACCAGCCAAGCTGTTTCGTGATACCGTCTGGCTCTACTTTGTCGCTTTTTCCTTCTTTATACGCCCAGTGTGCCGCTACCCCGAACTCAGCGATTTCGTGCATTTCCTGCGTTCTGATTTGGATTTCGACCGGATTTCCTTTGGGCCCGATAACTGTTGTATGCAAAGATTGATACATGTTGGCTTTCGGCATCGCGATATAATCTTTGAAACGACCAGGCATTGGCTTCCATTTTGTGTGGATTGCTCCTAGAACTGCATAACAGTCTTTGATTGAGTCCACAATGACACGAATCGCCAATAAATCATAAATCTCATTGAATTGTTTTTTCTGGTCTTTCATTTTTCGATAAATCGAATAGATATGTTTTGGCCGTCCGTAGATTTCTGCATAGATTTCCAATTCTTCTGTTGCAGCACGGATTTCTTCAACCGTTGTATGGACATATTCTTCGCGTTCTTCGCGTTTTGTCTGCATCAAATGAACGATCCGATAATATTGCTTAGGATTTAGATAACGTAAAGCTGTATCTTCAAGTTCCCATTTGATACGGCTGATCCCCAAACGATGTGCAAGCGGTGCATAGATTTCTAATGTTTCTTGGGCAATTCTTCGTTGTTTGTCTTCACGTAAATGTTTCAGCGTACGCATGTTATGTAAGCGGTCGGCTAATTTAACCATGATTACTCGCAAATCTTGCGCCATTGCTAACAGCATTTTTCGGTGGTTTTCAGCTAACTGTTCCTCGTGAGATTTGTATTTGATTTTCCCTAGTTTTGTTACACCATCGACAAGCATTGCTACGTCAGGCCCAAACTCTTCTTTTAGTTCATCCAGAGTGACTTCCGTGTCTTCTACCACGTCATGCAGGAAACCTGTTGCTACTGTGTGCGGATCCATTCTCAAGTCTGCTAAGATTCCAGCTACTTGGATCGGATGAATGATATACGGTTCTCCTGATTTTCTAAATTGGCCTTCATGTGCCTTGGTTGCATACTCACATGCTTTTTTTACAAAAGCAACATGTTCAGGGCTCATATACTGACTGACAAGGCTGATGACGCCTGGTCCTGTCAAGATTTCTTCTTTCGACATAGCAGCAGCCCTCCTCTCGTTATAAATAAAACAAGAAGCTGTGACAATGCTCGAACATTCTGCTGCACAGCTTCTTAAAATAGGTAAACAGTGTTCTTAAAAAGATCTTGATTTGAAAACAATGTTTCTGCAGAACATGTTGTTCACGACCTCTTTTCATTAATTGTTCTTATTATACAAATTGTTCTTTGATTTTTCAATTCTCTTATTTACTTGTTTGTTCCAATTGAGCTATTGCCTCAAGGTTCGCGATTCCTACTTGAGCTGCCCCTTTTTGAAATAGTTCTTCCAGCTGCTCTGATGTGCATTCTTCCACATTTATGGTCAGCTGTAATTGTTGTTCTGTTTCTGTATCATATCTGAATAAAGCCAGGGTATGCAAGGCTTTTTCAAAAGCAAGACTACTCTCTAGAGAAAGCTTCTGCCATCCGAATGTCCGAATTGCTTGTTCCATTTCAATCAGCGTCAGCTCTTTGTATTGCGCTGTATCTAAAGCAAAAATGATTTCTCCTCTGCCGACAGCTAATGGTCTCAACAGCTGCTCCAGCTCTGCTAAATGTTCTTGGCGGGTCAAAATATCTGAACTATTTATACTTACTTCTAAAAAATCCGCACCTTCTTGGAAAAGCTGTGCTGCTTCAAATACTTTCTTTTCCAAGGTACCTGTACCTAATGGAAAATCAACCACACTTCCTACAAGAATCTGCTTATTGTTTCCTAACAAATTTTTTGTTCGCGAAACAGCAGAAGGCAAAACAAGGATTTTTTTAATAGTGGATTCTTTCAATTTTTCAATGCTTTTTTTCAACTGAGCATCCTCAAATGCCGGTTCAAGCAAACGAACTTGGATGTCTTCGCTTCTCTTCATTTTTTCACCCCATCAGTTCCCATTGATAACTTGCAGCGCTCAACAAATATAATGGCGCTGTTTCGGTTCTTAAAATGCGCGGCCCTAACCCGCAAAGTGTACCGCCAGCTTCTGTCAGATTGGTGATTTCTTCTGGTGCAAGTCCGCCTTCTGGTCCAAAAACAGCTAGGATTCTGGAACCAGGTAAACTTTTTTGCAGACTTTGAGCCAGAGCAGCTGTTTCTCCTTGCTTCGCTGATTCTTCATAAGCAATCAGTACTAGGTCATACTCTTTTAGTTTATGATAAAAAGAAGAAATGTTGTCCAGCAATTCTACTTGGGGCGCAAGTTGACGATGCGCTTGCTCTGCTGCTTCTTGCGCGATTTTATTTAACCGCTGTTCTCTTTTGGCTCGTTTTTTTGCATCCCATTTGACAACAGAAGTCTTAGCAGGAAACCCAATAAATCCATATGCACCTAGCTCTGTTCCTTTTTGCACGATCCAGTCCAATTTGTCGCCTTTTGGATAACCGCTTGCTATCGTGATTTTGCTAGGTAATTCTTTTTCGGACTGTTCTTTCTCGATTTCTTTCAAATGAACTTCTTGTTCTGTGATCTCAGTGATTTCCGCAATGATTGCCTGCTGATCACTGAAAGCAAGGTACACCCGCTGTTCTGGTTCCATCCTCATCACGCGGACGATATGGTGATAGTTTTCGCCAGAAAGAACGAATTGTTCCTTTGGTTGATATTCTTCGGTTAAAAAATAACGCTGCATTTATTCCACCTCAGGCTTTTTCAACATGATGGCATACCAGTCTTTTTTCTGGAAGATTTGATCCACAACAAATCCTTGTTCTTCCATCGCATCAATGACCATTTGTTTTTTGTCTTCAATAATACCGGAAACGATCAATGTTCCTGTTTGTTTCAGCAATCGCCAAGCATCAGGGATCATCAACAAGATAATGTCGGCCAAAATATTTGCCACAATGATATCTGCTTCGATTTCTACACCATTCAATAAATCATTTGCGGAAACTTGAACATCTGAAGCCACTTCATTCATGTTCATGTTTTCTTTAGCTGAACGTACCGCTACTTCATCTAAATCGTAGGCGTGTACTTCTTTTGCCCCAAGATGTTTGGATGCAATACTTAAAACACCTGAACCAGTTCCTACATCCAAGACTGTTTCTCCGCCGCGCAAAACAGTTTCTAATGCTTGAAGTGTCAAGGAAGTCGTCGGATGGGTACCTGTCCCGAAAGCCATCCCTGGATCTAAGGTAATGATTTTTTCCATTGGATCTTCTGTTTCATATTTTTCCCAGCTTGGTACAACTGTCAGCATTCTGGTGATTCTTACAGGATGATAATATTTTTTCCATGCTGTTGCCCAGTTGCTTTCTTCTACTTCGCTGACTGTGACTTCGTTTTTCCCGATAGCCAAGCCAAATTCAGGCAATTGTGTGATCCGTGCTTTCAATGTCGGCAAAATCTCCGGCAGAAAAATCGTTTCGGGAAAATAAGCTGTGACATAAGCTCCTTCTGTCAAAAAAGTGAAATCTTCTTTGTCTAATAATTCGCCGTACGCATCACCTTTATAATTCTCGATATCTAATGCATCTTCAATGGCTACACCGCTTGCGCCAGCTTCCATCAAAATGTTGGCCACTGCTTCTACTGCTTCACTCGTCGTCTCGACTTTTACTTCATTCCACTTCATTTCATTCACTCCTAATAAGCTGGATATGGCAAATATTCAGTTGCTTGCTGTTGGTATTTTCCAGTCAATTGTTCCAACTTTTGCGCATCCCAATGTAATTCAAAAACAGCATCTTCGTTTGTTTCATCTAAAAAGTCCAAAAGATCACTTTGTCCTTCATCCAAAACTTCTTGCAAATAATCCACGATGCCGTTGATTTTTGCTTTTGGAAGACCTTTTTTCCCTTCATAAGAAATCACGGCTAAATATTCGTCTGCATCAATCACAGATTTTTTTGGGTCATAAAGCAAGATACCATCTTCAAATTCGATTATTTCTTCTTCAGAAATTATTCCTTCTGCATCATCGATTTCTAAATTTGCGTTATTTTCGGCAAATAAACGGACAATGATCTCAATCGTGTGATTTTTAGTATCCCAATCCAGTGCAATGTCGTAATTATTGATTTTTTTTTCGATTTGTTCATCTAAATAAGTTAATAGATTCATCTTTTTCATTTGTCATTCCTCCAGCCCCAATCTTCTTTGTCGATCAGGCGTTGTTTTTGTAATGAGATATAGGGATTTCCTGCAACCACGAAACGAAGCGGTTTTTCTGTCCAGATTCCTTTATTTGGAATACCGATCCTTGGCAAAGCTTCGATTTTTTTTGGATATTTACGTTTTTCAAATACAAAATGCAATTTGCTGTCTAAATATGATTCTCCGTATAGTTCTGAAGTGACTCCTAGCGCAGCGACTAACTTTCCTGGTCCATTACTGATGTCCGGTCCGATTTTCCCACCGCGATTTTGACTCATCAATTCGATATTTTCAGCAGGTTCCAAGCCGCGAAGCATCACCGCCTGCGGAATACCTTTTTCTTGTGTAACGACATTCAAGATCCAGTGTGTGTGCATCGTATATAAATAGATTGTCCCAGCTGGCTCATACATCGCGCGTACACGAGGCGTCTGCCTTAACCCATAACTGTGAGCTGCTTCATCTTCTGGTCCTAAATAAGCTTCTGCATCCACGATATAACCAGAAAGTTTTCCCATCGGTGTTTCGTGCTCCAGATACATGCCCAGCAGATCGCGGGCGATTTCTGGCGTTGTTTTATTAAAGAAAAATTCTTCAAAGAGTTCTTTCATTTTCCTCACCCACTTTATCATACACAATAATGCTTTGATATGCTATGAAAACTAAGCAGAGCAACGCGTCTCTTTCATTGTGCTGTTAGTGATATGGTATAATAAAGGGATAAAAAACAAAAGGAGGCGCTCTTATGCAGCAACCTTTAGCTTATCGTATGCGGCCTCGCACAATCGATGAAGTCGTAGGGCAAACACATTTAGTAGGAGAAGGAAAAATCATCCGTCG
This sequence comes from Enterococcus faecalis 13-SD-W-01, assembly GCA_000415185.1. Taxonomy (GTDB): domain Bacteria; phylum Bacillota; class Bacilli; order Lactobacillales; family Enterococcaceae; genus Enterococcus_B; species Enterococcus_B faecalis_A. The sequence continues at coordinate 10,358 of KE351598.1, read as the reverse complement.
AATGGTTGATGCCCGCATGCTTTCGTCAATGATCTTATATGGTCCGCCTGGCACTGGAAAAACGAGTATCGCCAGTGCAATTGCCGGTTCGACAAAATATGCTTTCCGTATGCTGAATGCCGCTACAGACACGAAAAAAGATTTGCAGATCGTTGCAGAAGAAGCCAAGATGAGCGGTACGGTAATCCTTCTATTAGATGAAGTCCATCGATTAGATAAAACAAAGCAAGATTTCTTGCTGCCCCATCTGGAAAGCGGAAAAATCATCATGATTGGTGCCACCACCGAAAATCCTTATATTACGATCAATCCTGCGATCCGCAGCCGAACACAGATTTTTGAAGTGAAACCTCTTGATGAAGAAGATATCAAAAAAGCAGTTCAAACAGCTTTAACAGATAAAGAACGTGGACTAGGCGACATGCCGATCCTTTTAGACGATAACGCATTGCTGCATCTTTCTCGTGCAACAAACGGCGACTTGCGCAGCGCATTAAATGGATTGGAATTAGCTGCACGTTCGACAAAAGAAGACAAAGAAGGAAAAATCCATCTAACCCTAACAATCATCGAAGAATGTATCCAGAAAAAAGCACTGACCCATGACAAAAACGGCGATGCACATTACGATGTTATTTCTGCTTTTCAAAAATCGATCCGCGGCAGTGACGTTGATGCTGCTCTCCATTATTTAGGCCGTTTAGTCGAAGCAGGGGATTTAGCCAGTATCTGCCGACGTCTGATGGTGATCGGTTATGAAGATATTGGACTTGCGAATCCTGCTGCTGCCGCGCGCACAGTCAATGCTGTTTTAGCCGCTGAACGCTTAGGACTTCCCGAAGCACGTATCCCGCTAGCTGATACAGTGGTCGATTTATGTCTCTCCCCCAAATCAAATTCTGCTTACAGCGCGTTAGACGAAGCAATTGCAGATATTCGCGAAGGAAAAAGCGGAGATGTCCCAGATCACTTAAAAGACAGCCATTACCAAGGAGCAAAATCGCTCAATCGCGGCATCGGCTATCAATATCCGCATAATTTCGAACAAGCGTGGGTCAATCAGCAATATTTACCTGAAAAATTGAAAAATGCCCATTATTATCAGCCAAAACAGACCGGGAAATATGAACAAGCGCTAGCTCAGCAATACCAGCGCATCCAAGAATGGAAAAAAGAATCAGAGAAAAAGTCATAGAATTTTTAATCTAGCCGCCCGCTATATACTGATAATCTTTTCGGGAACGCCCCTTTCGGATTCGCTTTATAATTTGTGAGCGCACTCGTTGCTCTTTTTAGATGGGTATGCTACTATAAAGGTGGTAAATCTGTGATGTGCGAGTTGTCCTCTTTGTGTGTTGACCGAACATTTTTATTGATATATTGGGACCCGTCTTGTGTCAATGCTGGTAACATGCCTTTTCTTTTGGTAGTTCGAAGCTCCGACCGTGGGACCCACCTGCTTGAATTTGCGGGATCAATACTACAGGACGAGTAACGGCATTAACGGATCTTACCATTTTTTTGATAACTTGCAGGGTGTGGGGGTTCTCCTCCACACCCTGCTTATGTATTATTTGCTATTATAAAAACAGAATGATTTTTAAGGAGTTTGTTATGATACGTTTATTGATGCTTTTGGCAGCAGTCTTACTGCTGTTCGTTGGTTTTTATTTATTGAAAAAACAAGAAATCTTTTTCGTTTTGATCGGAAAAACAGAGAAAAACCAAAAGTTCCTTCAATTTTACGGCGTTGCCTATGCTTTATTTGGTCTATTAGGCTTTGCAGCCGCATTTTTCAATCAGCAAATGCTGGCACTTCTTTATCTATTATTGGTCATCATCGTCTCTTCCGCTTTCAGCATTACTTTTGCGAAAAAAATGTCCACTTCAAAACAGTAAAATAATTCTCTTTTTTTAAGAAGTGTTTTACAATAGAAGTAGAAACAAGCGGATGCTTGAGAGGAGCGAATGCAAATGTTACAACAATACAAGAAAATCATGGTCGCTGTCGATGGATCAGACGAAGCAGAATTAGCGTTCAAAAAAGCAGTAAACGTTGCAAAACGTAATAACGCAGAACTTTTATTAGCTCATGTCATTGATACACGTTCATTCCAAACCGTTTCTTCATTTGATGGTATGTTGGCAGAGCAAGCAACTGAGATGGCGAAAAAAACACTCGATGAATATGAAAAAACAGCAAAAGAAGCTGGACTTGAAAAAGTCTCAGTTATCATCGAATACGGATCTCCTAAACCGATTATCGGCAAACAGATCCCAGAAGAAAACGAAGTTGATCTAGTAATGCTAGGCGCAACAGGATTGAATGCTGTCGAACGTCTCTTCATCGGTTCTGTTTCTGAATATGTTATCCGTCATGCAAGCTGCGACGTGTTGATCGTCCGCACTGACTTGGAAAACCATATTCCTGAAGAAAAAGAATAAACAGACAAAAATGTCTTTTCTAAAAAGATAGAAGGAAGCTGAGAAGCTTTCTTCTATCTTTTTTTACGTTCTCGGCTCCCGCTCCTAAAAAAAACAAAAACCATCCCAACCGACACTTTCGACGGTTGGGATGGTTGAATATAAATTAGTTATTTTCAGATACAGGGATACGTAATTCCACCACTGCGTCCATTGGATTTCCATTTAACAAAGCCTCTACCACGAAGCTGTCTTCTTTATATAGTCCTGGATTTGCAGGCAAGATCTCGCCAAAAAATTTGCTGATCAATTGATCAAACAGTGCTCTGCTTGGTCCCCCTTCTCCTTTTAGCACGACATAATCGCCTTCAGGTAATGTACGTGTTTCTGTATCTTCAAAATTTTCTATTGTGTTGGCTCCGGCAAAATATTCTAAAAAGTCAGCAGTTGCTGTGCTGATTGCATAACCGATTTTATCTTGGCTGACTTTCATCAGCATTGGGAATTTTCCGCTTTTTGCGACAGAAGCAAAGTGATTGCTTTTTGCTTTTGAAACTTCTTCGATATTTTCCATTGTTGGCAATGGTAATTGCGCTGGGTAACCTTGGATCATCATTTCATCAAAGTGTTGGATAGTGTAATTTTTTTCAGTCATTTTTATTCCTTCTTTCTTTGCTTATGGGTATACTATACTAAAAAATACCTGACAATAAGCTGTCATGTATTAATGAAAAGGTGAAAAAATGCGTATTGCTCGATTAATCAATATTATTCTTTATTTATTGCAAAAAGAACTTGTCACTATTCCTCGTCTAGCAGAAATGTTCGAAGTCTCTGAACGGACGATCCATCGAGATATCGAATCTTTGACGCTGGCTGATATCCCTATCTATACAGTTCAAGGAAGAAATGGCGGTATCGGACTTTTGCCTAACTATAAAATAGACAAAAAATTTTTAACAGAGCAAGATGTTCAACATTTGTTCCTTGCATTGACAAGTATCCAAAATATCATCGATAGCCCTGAAATCAGCGAAACTGTCCAAAAACTCCATGCCATGTACGCTTTTCAAGATAGAGTAGAGCAATTTTCTATTCAAGAAGCCAATTGGGAAGGTGCCGCTGAATTGAAAAAATTAGCCCAGAGATTTCATCAAGCAATCAAAAATCAAACACTCGTTAGTTTTCAATACAGCGACCGCAACGGACAATTGACACAGCGGATCATTGAGCCTTACCGCCTCGCCTATAAAGGAGAACGCTGGTATCTGCAAGCATACAGTTTAGAAAGAAAAGACTTTCGAACGTTTCGATTATCTAGAATGGAACAAGTCGATTTTACAGATGAAACTTTTGACTCTCGGAAATTACCCAATGCTTCATTTACAAATACGTTTGATTTTTTACCAGAGATGCAGGAAATCACCATAAAAGCAGACAATACAGTGCGCGACCTGATTATTGAACGCTTCGGAAACAAACAGCTAAAACAGTTGGAAAACCATGAATTTGAAGCACAGCTCCGTTTACCTCAAACTGAAAATGCGTATCGCTTTATTTTATCCCTTGGAGACAAAGTAAAAATCATTGAGGGTCAAGAATTCTTGGAAGGATTTCAAGACTACCTGGAATCGATTCGCTCACTTTATGATTCAACGAAACTTTAACCCTCAGCCACTAGTTTTAGGAAACGACACAGGAGTCACTACTTTACACTTTCTGGATCTCGTTTTCTATGCAAAAAGACTGGATAAACGAAAATTATCCAGTCTTTTTAATTAATGATGTTATGGAAGTTTTATGTCTCTTATCCGCGCAAACGTTCTACGTCTCTTGCGATCATCAACTCTTCATCTGTTGGGATAACAAATACTTTTACTTTTGAATCCTCAGTTGAAATAGCTAATTCTTGACCACGCTGTTTGTTTTTCTCTGGATCGATCGCACAACCAAACCATGTCATTCCTTTGATGATTTCGCTGCGGACATGTCCGTCATTTTCACCGATTCCAGCAGTAAATACAATCGCATCAACGCCGTTCATTGTTGTTACATAACCGCCGATATATTTGCGGATACGGTCAACAAAGATGTCATAGGCAAGCTTGATTTCGTCTTTATCGTAATTTGCTTCTAAGTCGCGCATATCACTAGAAAGATGTGTCAAACCTAGAAGTCCTGATTTTTTGTTCAAAATCGTAATCATTTCATCGATATCGATATTTAATTTTTCCATTAAGTATGGCAAAACTGCTGGATCGATATCTCCTGAACGAGTACCCATCGTCACACCTGCTAAAGGCGTAAAGCCCATAGAAGTATCAACAGATTTTCCGCCGTCAACTGCTGTGATCGACACGCCGTTTCCTAAATGACAAGTAATGATTTTCAACTCTTCGATCGGTTTGCCCATCAAATCTGCGGCACGTTCTGAAACGTAACGGTGACTTGTTCCATGGAACCCATATTTTCTGACTTTCAAGTCTTCGTAGTATTCCATTGGCAAGCTGTATAGATAGCTGTGTTTAGGCATAGTTGAGTGGAAAGATGTATCAAATACTGCAACACTGATGATGTTAGGCAAGATTTTTTTAAATGCTTTGATTCCCATCAAGTTTGCTGGATTGTGCAATGGTGCAAATTCTGCTAATTCTTGGATTCGTTCCATTACTTCTTCATCAACGACTACAGAATCACCATATGTTTCTCCACCATGAACAACACGATGGCCTACACCAGTGATTTCGTCATAAGAACTTAAAATGTTTAGTTCGATCAATTGATCTAACAGCATTTTTACAGCTACTTCATGATCGTCGATATCTAAGACTTGCTCAAATTTTTGATCTTCGCCGTATTTGATCGTAAAGATAGAATCTTTCAATCCGATTCGTTCTACGATCCCTTTTGCGATAACTGTTTCTTCTGGCATCTGATATAATTGCCATTTCAAACTTGAACTTCCAGCGTTGATTGCGATTGTTTTAGACATATTACTCTCCTTCATCCTTAATTTATTATAGAGCTGATGACTTCCATGCTTCAAATTCTTTAAAGAATTCTGTCACCTTCTCTGGATCTTTTAACGAAGCTAATTTCACCAGCAAGACTTCTTTTGCTTGTTGGGCTTGCGGGCCTTTTTTCTGCAAAATCAAAATACTTTTTTGTGATTGCTTGTTACGGAAAAGTTCTTCCGGAAGCTGGACCATCCCTTGCAGATAGCCTTCTTCACCAAACCATTTCTTGATTGCATCACTTTGCGGTGTCTCTAAAAAATTACTTGGCATCAAGAACAAACCAAAGCCGTCTGGTTTCACATATTTCATTGCTTGTTCTAGCAAAAGATGGTGCGCATAACTATGCTCATCTTCTACTCCTGTCAGAAATTCTTTTGCTTTCTCATCATTTGGATAATAGCCGATTGGCAAATCACTGATTGCAACATCTACTGGATCAATCAGCAATTCTTGCAGCCCATCTTGATGGAAATACTGGATTGGCGCTTGTGCAAGCTCACTTGTTGAAGCTGCGACTGCCAGCAGCGTATCATCGATATCAACACCAAAACCTTCTGCTTCATACCCAGCAATTTTAAGATTCAATAACACTGTCAATAATAGATTACCCATTCCTGACGCAATATCCAAGACTTTCAGCGGTTCTTTTTTATCTGTGAACAACTGCTCAACCAAAAAGACAAAGAGATAGCCGATACTATCTGGTGTCAGCTGATGGTTTGCTTGTAACGGTTCAGTCTGTCCGCCTTTCAATAATAAAAGTTGAGACAGGCGACGCCACTCTTCAGGTTCAAAAGATAATTTTTTTAACTCACCATAAAGTTCGTTCAATCGTTTCGAGGTCTCTTCTGATGGTACGCCGTCTATTACTCGAACTTGGTAATTGTCGATCAAATTTTCAGCATTCTCGACATAGGCTTCTAGAAAAGAAGAACCCAATGCATTTTGTAAAAGCTGAACAGCTTCCAGGTTTTGATTAAACCCTTGCTCCATTTTTTCTGGTAACATGGCACACCTCATTTTAGATATTATAACAATTTTTATACCTGTTTAATTCTAACGAACAATTGCTGAAATTTCAATCGTTTTCACCGTATTTTTTTTGTGAAAAACCAAACATACAAACTTCACAAATAAGATAATACCGCAAAAGAGTCCGTTTTCATTAATTCTCACGAAGCTGCTCTTCCTTCTTCCTTTTTTCTCGCTTCCACATTCTCAAAAAAGGTATATTCAAAGGGAGAAACTGAAATCACTAATTTCAATTCTCCGTCCCTTTTATGGTACACGATCTGGCCTGTTGTATAACGCTGTTTCCCTTCTATCGGTTGTTCACCTTTTGATGAATAATCTGCTAAAAACATTTCTTTCATTGTTTTGGCAATATAAAAATTTTTTGTTCTTAATCCTATATCACTGGTCAAACGATAACTTTCCAGAACTGAAAGCATCAAAAAACTGCCCAATAAAAATAACAAAATCGTTGAAAATAAAATACTTCCCTCAAAAGGAGCTGTCTCTCGGTCTGGTCCATTTCCCATACTCTTGTTCTCCATTTTCAAATTCTGCGGCAAAAGCAATAAACAATGATTCTTCGATAAATTCAAACTGCGCTATATCCATCAGCATCGGTTGATGTCCGCCTGCATCTCTTCTTCTGCGAATCATATTTCGATGCTGTTCAATGATATAACTGCGTTCATTTTTTTCATAAATCAGCCGATTGTTCTCTATTTTGACAGAAGTTGCGGCTTCTAATTCATTTTCTAATTGGATCAAAAAAACAAGCCAATCCTGATAATCTTTTCTCTGCAAAGTCTCATCTAACTTTCCTGCCTGTCGTATCAATAAATCCGCAGTAAGCAAAACGCCGCTTAAAACAAGCAGCGCAACCATACATTCTACCAGAGTAAAGCCTTTAAGCAGACGGTATCTTTTCAATTCTGATCACTTCGCTTTCTCCCAGGATCACAGCTTTTTCAATTCCATTTTCTGCTGTGAGCTCCACGACACTGGCAAAAGGAAGCTGCCGATAACGTCGTTTTTCCCCTTCATGTATTTGATATGCTTTTACTTCTTCATAAAGGATACGAGCTGATCGGACAGCATGTTTGGTTTCCTGCTGTCGTTCAAGCAAAAAGAGCTGCGTACGGCTGAAAAAGTGCACACTGACTGTCACGATACTCAAAGCAACCAGCGATTCCAAAAGAATAAATCCTGATTTATTCGACTCTTTTGACATATCGTCCGCCTCCCATTTGGAATTGATAGGTGATTCTTTGGTTTTTTCTTGGCCAATAAAACTGATATGCTCTCAATGAACTTTCATTTCCTGTATTGGCAGCGAACACGATTCTTTCTGCTCGCTGCACAACTAAATCAGAAGGAATTTGCAAATAGTTCCAATGATGATCAAAATATACCGGCACATCAAAGAAAATCTGCGTTTGATCGTTGATTGCTTCAAAGCTTGTTTTCTGCTGATTAACGATTGCTGTTTTTTGAGCAGCAGCAATTCGTTTTTCAAAACTAGCAAAAAATTGATGAACGATCATCTGCTGCTGTACATTTTCTATTGCGGATAAAGAAAGTGATGCAGCAAAGATTGCTATTGTCAAAATCAGCAGACTTTCAATCAACGTGTATCCTCGTTTATTTTCCATTTTAATCTTGGTTATAGATATCCGCATGTTCTCTTGTGATGTATCCTTCCCTCAGCAATTCTTCGACGGTAGGTCTTCTACCGTTGTTTTGTAAAGAAAATAGTTCTTTTTGTGTTTCTACTAGTTGGAGCACTGCCTCTCTGCTTTCTTGGTTGACATGCTCTCTGTATCTTGAAAGATTAGGTACAAATAACAAAATCAGGACACTGATGACAAGCAGTACTAATAACATTTCTATACATGATAGTAAATATTTAAAACACCCCTTTACAAAACGAACGTAAGTTCGTATAATTTAATAAAAACAACTAAAGGAGAAAGAAATGAATAAACAAGAATTCATTACTTATATTGAAGAGAACTTGGAATTTTCACATCTAGATTTTTATAACAAGGCAGTAGAACACTATAAATCCACTGGAAGATATAATACAAAAGAGTGTGAACAAGAGGCAGTAAAACTATGGAAAGAAGAACTAAGTACTTTTTACGCTGTCGCTCGTGCTGAAATATTAAATAAAGATATTTCTTGGGAAGATTATCTAAGTGAATTTGAAGTATTAACACAAATTGAAAGAGCTTTGGAGGATACTGATTTTTATTACGTACAAGAAAACGAAAAAAGATATAAAAAATATGATGAACGCGGTCATCGTATTACAACTATGGAAGGTTTTACAGGATATGTCGCAGAAGATATAAAACCATATTTTTATGAAATGTATTTAAAGCAGGAGTGGAATGTGGTCCCTGGTCATTGGCCATCCATGGAAACAAAAGAAGATGTTGATGATTGGATTGAAAGCATGACTGATATGATGGAAAAATTACACGAACAAATAAAAAAACAAAAACAGAAATTAGAAAAAAAGAACAAAACTATATAATTCCCCTTGTGATGTAATATGTACTGCCCCTTAAATAAATAAGGGGCTTTTTTTCTATCTTTGTGGAATGTTCAAATACCAGCGTTTATCGTGGAAGTCTTGAGCGCCTCCATTTGTATTACCTGCTGGGTCATTTGTGGCACGCATCATTACATAAACTTTCTTATTAGGGAAATTACGCATGTTGAATGATACGTGGAAACCAACATTACCAGACGTATTATAAGCCTGATTTACGTCAGGGCGAGATACGCCATTTGCTTTGACACGAGCAAGTTCTTTGCCAGTATTGTAGTCCATAATAAAAATATATTCGTATTTGTAGTTAGCGATATGCCAGCCCGCTACGTGTAAATTAGCATTTTCAATTTCACCGAACTGATCGATGTGCGCGTAATTTTTTCCATCTGTTAAAGCAGGGTTTGCAGCACCTGCACGTGTTGGATCAATGACTGGTTTATCATCAGAAGTAGTTGGGTTATCATCTGTAAAACCATTGGCGATATCATTCGCAAGTTTTGTTTTAGATACGCCCATTTCGGATAAATAGCCATATGGATCGGTATGAGTACCGCCATACGTATTGGTTACCCACAAATGAGATTTTACACCTCTGTTTGGATAAGGAGTGTCTAACGTCATAGGAATATTAAATTGACGACAGTAGTCACGAATCAATTCAACATAAGCTTTGTAATTTTTTTCGAACAATGTCCGATCGTGGGTATGCTGTAACTCGATTTGTGCTGGCGCATACGGGTTAGCGCTTAATGCCCCCCATGATACATATCCAGGAGTCCCCACACGATAAACGATTCCGCCATCACCGACAATATCAGTGGTATAAGCATTGAACCAATTATTTTTCATATAGGTTGCTTCGTTTCGTCCTGTAGCAGTCTCGTTTGCTGTTTCATGGATAATAATGTAATTTTGATAAGCTAAAGAAGAGCTACCTTCATTCGACGCTAAATTAAACTCGTTATTAATCGTATAGGCAAACACATTTACTGGCAACAAAAAAAGAGCCACGATGGCTCCTGCTAAGATTTTCTTTTTCATTTGGTACCTCCTATTTTTTGATATTTGTCTGGGTATAAATACCACTAGCAATGGCTCCGGCCACAATTCCAGAAACAGCTAATTGTGGCCAAGATCCAAGGTCCGGATAAACCAGAGATAAAGCGACTGCAAATAACATGCCTAAAAGACAAGCAGATGGTGCGAGCCAGCGCGGTGGTATTAGTTTAGGTTTCTTCATTACTTCAACCAGAATAATGACAATCGGGCTGATAGTTATCCCCGCACCGATGAGTTCATTGATTGCTTTTTCCAATAGATCACCCCCTTTCTAAATTTTGAATAGA
>KE351597.1 GCA_000415185.1 Enterococcus faecalis 13-SD-W-01 | reverse complement strand
TCCCTCAAGACCATTTATTGCGACAAATTGATCAATTTATTGATTACTCTTTTATTTACGATTTAGTAAAAGACAAATATGACGAAGTCCAAGGAAGACCAAGCTTAGACCCTGTTCTTCTGATTAAATTACCGATGATTCAATATCTCTTTGGTATAAAAAGTATGAGACAAACCATCAAGGAAATTGAAGTAAACAATGCTTACCGCTGGTTTTTGGGATTAGGGTTAGAAGATTCAGTTCCTCATTTCTCTACATTTGGTAAAAACTATACGAGACGTTTCAAAGGAACCACTCTATTCGAGCAAATCTTTTATGAGATTTTGACTCAATGTATGTCTGAAGGTATCGTCGATACCTCAGAAGTTTTTATTGATGGGACGCATATCAAAGCACATGCGAACCGAAACAAGAAAGAATCCGTTGAAGTGATGGATCAAGCGTTCTTTTATACGGAAAAACTGACAAAAGAAATCAATAAGGATCGGGAAAAGCGCCTAAAAAAGCCCTTAAAAGAAACAAACACAGAAAATAAAACGGCGATGAAAAAAAGAAGTACGACCGATCCTGAAAGTGGCTGGTTCCATAAAGGCGAACACAAA
>KE351596.1:120033-147710 GCA_000415185.1 Enterococcus faecalis 13-SD-W-01 | reverse complement strand
CATCGAGAAATCGATGTCCTTTTTTTGTGCGTAAATATGTAAAAAATTTCTGCTAAAAAGATCTTTAGTAAAAGAATTAGTATTTTTTAGCAGAAGTTTAATTGTTGCAGATTTAGGTTAGAGTATTTCTTTTATAGATTCTTCCATCTTCATGGGAGAGGTTTGGGGAGCAAATCGTTCAATGACTTCACCATCTTTATTGATTAAGAATTTTGTGAAATTCCATTTGATTTTTTTGTTAAGTGTGCCAGAAGTGTTTTCTTTCAAATAAGTAAAAAGCGGATCTTCTTCATCACCATTTACTTTAATGATCTGGTGCATAGGGAATGTAACGCCATAAGTAGTCCGGCAAGCTTCAGCAGCTTCTTCTGCTGAAGATACTTCTTGTTTGAACTGATTCGATGGAAAACCAAGAATAACTAATCCTTGTGCTTGATATTTTTTATAGAGTTCTTCAAGTTCTTCAAATTGTGGAGCTAGCCCGCATTTTGTTGCTGTGTTGACGATGATTACAGGTTTTCCTCGGTATTTTTCGAGTGAATAGCTTGTTCCATCTTCTAAAACAGCATTATAGTCATAGATTGTCATAGTAATCCCTCCATTTTTTTGAAATAGATAAATAAAAGAGACGGTGATACGTGGATCACTGTCTCTTTTTCGGAAATTATGCGTAGACTTCAGACCATTCGTCGCGTTTTGCCAAAAATTCTTTCGCTAATTCTTGGGCGCCTTCAAGTGTATGGCTTGCTGCCCAGCCGCATTGTGTTTCATTGCTTGCTGGAACTTCTGTTGCTTTCAAAACATCTTTCATCGTTTTTTCAACGACATCAAGAACTTCATCATAATTGTCATGGTTCAAAACAGTCAAATAAAAACCTGTTTGGCAGCCCATAGGTGACCAGTCAACGATATAATCTGCATGGTTGCGGATCAATTCAGCAGTTAAATGTTCAAGAGAATGTAAACTTGGCATATCCATGTGTTCTTTATTTGGTTGTTTGAAACGGACATCATATTTAATGATCAAATCGCCATTTGCGCCTGTTTTGCGGTCTGCGACACGGATGTACGGTGCTTTGACTTTTGTGTGATCTAGATTGAAACTTTCAACATTCATTTTCATTACGATTACCCCTATCTGTAAATGTATTGATCTCACTCAAGGAGCAGATCAATCGGTTCAACTTTGATTTTAACACTTATTTGTTGGAAGTTGTAGCAATCAGCAAAGACTTTTGAAATTCCTTTACCTAAAAGAACAAGAAGATGAATATCGAAACTTGACTAGTTTTATATGCAGTTGTTTGCTATAATAAGAAGGATGATTACAAGAAAAAGGAGACGACTAATATGATTACAGCAAGTGATTTAAGAGCTGGTATGACATTTGTACAAGACGGAAAGTTGATCAAAGTTTTAGACGCAAGCCACCACAAACCAGGTAAAGGAAATACGGTTATGCGTATGAAATTGAAAGACGTTCGTTCTGGTGCGACTTATGATACAACATTCCGCCCAGAAGAAAAATTTGAAAAAGCGCATATCGATACAAAACCTGTTCAATATTTATATACAATGGATGATACAGCATTCTTTATGGATTTGGAAACATATGAACAATATGAAATCCCTGTAGAAACTGTTGAAGAAGATATGAAATATATCTTGGAAAACATGGAAGTAAAAATCCAATTCTTCGGTGACGAAGTAATCGGTGTTCAATTACCAACAACTGTTGTCTTGCGTGTCGTAGAAACACAACCTTCTATCAAAGGAGCAACAGTAACTGGTTCTGGTAAACCTGCAACAATGGAAACAGGTTTAGTAGTCAATGTTCCTGACTTTGTTGAAGTAGATGAATTGCTAGAAATCAATACAGCAGAAGGTTCATATATCAAACGCGCTTCAAAATAATCAGGCGTAAAAAAATACAAAAATCAACCCCAAACAAAACACTTGAATGTTTTGTTTGGGGTTTTTGTTTATTCTATCAATAAAAAATAGTTTTATTTTTGGATAAAGTAAGCAATGAATGCCAATAGATAAATGTGGGCTGGGTAAAAAAAGTAAAAGAAATTGCGCATTCCGCGGCCTTTTTGCCCATTGTACAGAACCAATGGAATTGCTGCGAGGAACATCATCCATTGATAATTGACTAAGAAGATATCGACTGGAGATAATATCAGCGTAAGAATACTCATTGCAATAAGCGATAAGACTTGTGCCCATTTTTTTCCATGGAATACATAGAATAATACAGCTAGCATGACAAGTAGAAATCCGCCTTCGACAGAAATAAGCGTAGGAACAAATGTCATGAATCCTATCATAATATAACTGTTTATTGGTGAAGATAAATCCAAGGTCATAAGATAACCCATGACAACAGACGTCAGAATTGGGAGCAGAGCTAAAAGAATGCCGCGAAGCAGTGTTTTTCCACCTTTAAGACCGCCTTTGATCCATTCGATAGCTTGCATATATAAGACACCCATAAAAATCGTCCCAAAAATGTTGTTCATAATAACAGTATCACCGGTAGTAAAATAATGATTGAAAAGCAGATTTCCTATACCCATCGCCCAGAAACCCGCTAGTAAACGGAACATATATTTTTTTCGGTCTCGAGTATAAATAAATCCCTCTGAACTGGTAAATAGAAAAATCGGTGCAACGATCCTGCCTAACCAATGGAACCAAATAGGGATATGTGCAAAATAGAAAAATTGTGCGATATGGTCCAATACCATAAGAATAATACCTAAAAATTTGATATCAAAACTTGTTAAACCTTGTCTCAATTTGTTCATAAATTAACTCCTTTCATCTGTATATACTAGTGTAACTTGTTTATCGAATACCTGCCTTTTTTTTGACGAACAATCCAGTGACAGTTTTGTCATGAGAAAATCCAAATAATTACTTTACCTATCGTAGTAATTATGCTACTATAATTACTATGATAGACGTAGTAAAAAGCAGGAGGCGGAAGTATGATTTCTAGTGATGGGATCCGAGGCTATAATGACGCAATCATCTTATCTATTTTGAGCAAAGGGGAATCCTATGGCTATGCTGTATCTAAAGAAATCCGAACAGTCACCGATGAAACATATCTGATCAAAGAAACAACATTATATTCGGCTTTCGCCCGTTTAGAAAAAAATGGGTATATCGAATCTTTTCCAGGAATCATCACACATGGAAAGAAACGAACCTATTACCGGATCACTTCATCTGGGCTTGCTTATCTCGAAGAAAAGCGAGCCGATTGGGAAACAACAAAACAAGTCGTAGATCGATTTATTTAGGAGGAAAAAATCATGGACGCAATCAAAGAATATATTGAAAGTTTGTTTTTGGGCATCCCTGAAAGTCATGAAAAAGAGCAATTGAAAAATGATTTATTGGCGAATATGGAAGATCGTTATGAAGAATTGATCCAAGAAGGAAAAGAAGAGAACGAAGCCATCGGTATCACGATCAAAGAATTTGGATCAATGGATGAAATAGTAGAAGAATTGGATTTCCCAAATTATGAAACAGAAAAAACAGTATTTGAAGGAAAAGAAATCTTGGAAGAAGAAGCAGAAGATTACTTTAAAGTTTTTCAAAAATCGGCAATTGGGATTGGTACCGGTGTCGTCCTATCACTGTTGAGTATCGCTTCATTAGTTGCTTTGACTCACCTTGAAGGTATATTGATCGGCGTTCCCGCTATGCTTATTTTTATAGCTGTCGCTGTAGGTTTTTTTATTATTTCAGGCTTCTCCTTGACAACGATCAACAAAAAGATGGATGATCGGCCAATTTCTTACAGCGCAAGCAAACTGGCAGCAAAATCAAAAATGGAATTTCGGCTTTCTTTTATTATTTGTATCGTCAGCGGCGTTATTTTGTGTATTGCTTCCATTGCATTGCTTTTCATTGTCAGCTGGTACAGTTCCTTTGCTGCCGGCTTGCTGTGGATGTTTTTGACTATTGGATTTGGCGTTTTCTTTCTGATATACGGAGGAATGGTCCAAAGCAGTTATACTCGTTTGGCAGACGGCCGAATCTTTATTGCTGATGAAGATAACCTTGGACCACGTGCCAGAAGCGAAAGAAATAAAGAAATGACACCTTTACAACAACTTTTAGATAACTATTTTTGGCCGCTCACAATTGTTATCTACTTGCTTTGGAGCTTTATCTTCCATGGTTGGGCGATTTCATGGATTATTTTCCCAGTATTTGCTTTCCTACATGAAGCATTGGAGAAAAAATAATACTATTTGAAAGATCACAGTTTGTGGTCTTTTTTCTTTTTATGAGCAAGACGAAAATGGTTCGTCAAACAGATATGCTACACTAATGGAGAAATCTCTTATAAAGAAGGAGAAAACATGAAAACTTTACTTATTGTCAGCCATCCTGCAATCGATACATCATTGAATCAGCAATTTTTCAAGGAAGCTTCAGCAGATCTTCCTGTGACTTGGCATCATTTAGAATCTATTTATCCAGACTATGCAATTGATTCAGAAAAAGAATTAGCTTTACTTTCAGAACATCAGAGAATCATTTTTCAATTTCCTTTTTACTGGTACAGTTCGCCTGCTCATCTAAAATTATGGCAAGACACGGTTCTCTCACGTGCAGGGAACGCCTTGGAAGGAAAAGAGTTAGGAATCGTTTTGACAACAGGCGTAGCAGAAAAAGAATACCAAGCAGGCGGAAAAGAAGAATATACGATATCGGAATTTTTGCGTCCTTTTCAGCGAATTGCCGGGAAATTCAAGATGACTTACCTAGAGCCATTCGTTCTTGCGCAATTTATGTATTTGACCAAAGAAGAAAGATATAAAAAACTCGTAAATTATCAGCAATATATCACACTTTCAGGGAAAAAAAGCCTGTTGAATCGAATCGAATGGTTTAAAGAACAATTAAACAATCAAAAACGCAGTTCAAAAAATGAACAGATGATTGATTATCTGCTTACGGGATTAGAAGAGGGAAAAGAGCAAATCGAAGAACTGGATTTTCTGTTAAAAGAAGTCAAAGGAGAAGAAGGATGAATGAAGAATGGCTGCTTCAACAGATCGAAGCTTTAGAAGCACAAGAAACGGACTATAAAAATCTTGCGTTATTAAGTGAGATAAAAAATTTAGTAAAAGAAATGCATCAGCGAATCGAATTATTACAAGGAGAAATCGACGGACGGGTATGGAATCCCAGCGATTGGTAAAATTAACGACTTAAATAAACAGATTAGAATTTTCAGGAGCCGCTTTCTTTGTTAAAATAAAAGAAAGAGATAAAATCGTTTATTTCTAGGAATTATCGGGGGTGAGAACTTGAACTATGATGAACGCGACCAGAATGTCCGAACGACACGAAGACGCCAGCAAAAAGAAAAAATGAGAAAACGTATGATCATGGTTGGTGTGCCAGCAGCAGTTGTTTTGCTGATAGCTGGCGGAGCAGGTGCCTACTATCTTTATGGACGAGAAGATACAGCTGCCCAAGCAACGAAAGAAACAACTGTTCAGGAGACGGTACAAACGACAGCAACAACGGAAACCACAGAGAAAACAACAGAATCTTCAACGACCGAAGAGAAAGAACCGACAAAGGAAGCAATCAACCAAGATTTGCAGTCGATCTTGACTACCTATAGCGAAAAAATCACTCAAAAAACGCCAGAGCTGATTGATGAATACCATGCAGAGATTCAAGAGAATCAAAATGGCTTAGCGGGCTTATCCACGATTGCCAACCAAAAAGCCAATGCTCTTCACGCAGTAGCGAATGAAGGTATCCAGAAAATGCAGGAGCTTTATCATAATGCAGGAAGTTTAGAAACGGTCGATTTAGGAAGTTGGACCAGCCAGCTTTCTGAAAAATATACGGAACAAGTAGCGCGGATCTCCGATGTATTACTTCAATCACGTGCGACATTCCAAGCAGAAACTCAGCCGACAAGTGAAGAAACGCAGGAGACAACTGAAGAAACAACAGAAACAGCAGAAACAACTAGCACAGAGACCACAGAGATGGCAGAAACAACTGAAACATCAGAAAGCAATCATACTTATGATCAAAATACTTCTCAAGCAAGTGGTTCGACAACCGTCGTTTATGAAGGCGAAGGGCCAAATCAAATCGCAGAACGTACGGGTGTATCTGTTGACCGTCTGTTAGAATTGAACGGAATGACGATGGACAACTTCTTCCTGAATCCTGGCGATGTTTTGCGCTTGAATTAATTGAATAACCAAATGAAAAGACTTGTCATATTAAATGGCAGGTCTTTTTTTGTTCTGAATTTTCATAAGATTGTTATATTTTGGTGAAAAAAAGAGAAAACAACGTAATGTTCCTATTTTTCATCGTTTTATCCGAAAGCGGCTTGCGAAATTTTTTGAAATTAGTTAAACTATAATTAAATAAAAAATTAGGCAAACCTAAAAAGAGGGAAAGAAATGAGAAATCAAAAAATAAATGTAGAAAATCTAACTGTTTCTTATCATAAACAGCCAGTATTTGAACAGCTTTCTGTTGAAATCGCGCCTCATAAATTAACGGGGATCATCGGACCAAACGGCGCAGGAAAATCCACTTTTATGAAAGCGTTGTTAGGTCTTGTTCCTAAAAATGATGGAAAGATAACACTTGGCGGAAAGCCCCTTCGAACCTATCAAAAAGAGATTGCTTATATCGAGCAGCGCACCAAATTGGATACTTCTTTTCCAATCGATGTCTTCGGAGTCGTACTGATGGGAACTTATCCATCGTTGAAAATCGGACGCCGACCAAGAAAACAAGAAAAAGAACGGGCAAAACAGGCTTTGGAAAAAGTAGGGATGGAAGACTATGCAAAACGCCAGATAGGTGAATTATCTGGCGGTCAGCTGCAGCGTGTACTTATTGCTCGCGCATTGGTGCAGGAAGCACAATGGCTATTCTTGGATGAACCTTTTGCAGGAATCGATGCAGTTAGCGAAAAGCTGATCTTTGATTTGCTGAAAGAATTAAAAGAAGAAGGCAAATCAATCGTGATCGTCCATCATGATCTGCATAAAGTGGCTGATTACTTTGATGATGTGATCTTATTGAATAAAGGTGTTGTGGCTTACGGATCAGTACCAGAAACCTTTACTTTGAAAAATTTGAATCAGGCATATGGGATGATGTTTGATTATTTTGGAACAGAAAGCGGGGAACAGAAATGATCCAGGATTTTTTAGAAGGAATCTTCCAGTATCAATTTTTACAATACGCATTGCTTACGTCGATATTGATTGGTCTGATTTGCGGCATCGTGAGTTCATTTGTCGTTCTGAGAGGGATGTCTCTGATGGGGGATGCGATTTCCCATGCCGTGCTTCCAGGAGTAGCAATCTCTTATATGTTTGGGTTCAGTTATATGATAGGCGCGACGTTTTTTGGGGTATTAACGTCTGTCGTGATTGGCTTCGTTACCCAGAAATCACAGTTGAAAAACGATACAGCAATCGGGATCGTTTTTAGTTCATTTTTTGCATTAGGGATCTTATTGATTTCTTTTGCGCAAAGTACAACGAATCTTTACCATATCCTTTTTGGGAATGTCTTAGCTGTCCGGACGAGTGAACTTTGGATGACAGCTATTATTAGCTTGATTATTCTCTTTTTTATTGGATTGTTTTACAAAGAATTGAAAATAAGCTCGTTTGACCCAGTGGCTGCAAAAGCTTATGGACTGAATACGACAGTGATTCATTATATGCTGATGTTTTTCTTGACCCTTGTAGCAGTGGTCAGTTTGCAGACAGTAGGAACGATCCTTGTTATTGCGATGCTGATTACGCCAGCCGCTACAGCTTATCAGCTGACGAACCGCTTTTCGACGATGCTGTTTTTATCTGCCTTTTTCGGTATGGCAAGTGCAGTGATCGGTGTCTTTTTCAGTTACAGTTACAACTTGCCTTCAGGTGCAGCAATCGTTCTGACTTCTTCAGGATTTTTCATGCTGGCATTTCTTTTTTCACCTGTCAAAGGCGTCTTGTTTGGAAAAAATAAAGGAGGAATCCAAAGATGAAAAATTTAAAGATAGCTGCTCTGTTCCTGACAGCCGTTTTTCTTTTAGCAGGTTGCGGTAATGGAAGCCAAAGTGGTCAAGAAGCAGAAGAGAAAACAGAAAAGCTGCAGATCACTGCAGCAAATTCGATTCTTGCTGATATGGCAGAAAATGTGACCGGTGACTTGGCAGAAATCCATAGTATCGTACCAAGAGGAGTTGATCCGCATGAATATGAGGTTTTGCCGGAAGATATCAGAAAAGCAAGTGATGCAGATATCATTCTAGCAAATGGGTTAAATTTGGAGACAGGAAACGGCTGGTTTGAACAATTGATGGAGACAGCAAAAAAAGAAGAAAACAATGATTATTTCTTTTTGGGCAATGTCATTGAACCCATCTATCTAACAGCAAACGGACAAACAGATAATCCCGATCCGCATGCGTGGCTTGATCTTTCGAACGGTATCAAATATGTAGAAGAAATCAATCGGATAGTCAGTGAAAAAGATCCTGAAAATAAAGAAAGTTATCAAAAGAATACTGACGATTATATCGAAAAATTAAGAGCGCTTGACCAAGCTGGAAAAGAAAAAATACAAGCCATCCCAGAAGACAAAAAATTGCTTGTTACAAGTGAAGGTGCATTTAAATATTTTGCGGAAGCTTACGGCATCGACAGTGCATATATCTGGGAAATCAACACCGAGAGTCAAGGAACACCAGAGCAGATGAAAAACGTGATCAATAGAGTCAAAGAATCAGCTATTCCAGCCTTGTTTTTAGAAACGAGCGTAGACAAAAGAAGTCTTGAACGTGTCTCTAATGAAACAGGTGTACCAATCTATGACAA
Source organism: Enterococcus faecalis 13-SD-W-01 (assembly GCA_000415185.1). Taxonomy (GTDB): domain Bacteria; phylum Bacillota; class Bacilli; order Lactobacillales; family Enterococcaceae; genus Enterococcus_B; species Enterococcus_B faecalis_A. Next base: position 138,813 of record KE351596.1, on the reverse strand, counting down.
AATCTTTACGGATTCGCTGGCTGAAGAAGGAACCGAGGGCGACAATTATCATGATATGATGAAATGGAACCTTGAAAAAATCAGTGCAGGTCTTTCTCAATAAAAGAAAAAGAAGTAAGCTTTGCTCGTACAAAAAAGCACAGTATTTTTCACTAACCAATACCTTTTTTCTGCATTTTCCGTTATAGTTAATACTATGAAAGGAAGGTGCGGCTATGGATTTTACTCGTGAAGATAAACGTATGATCAAGGAAGAAGTCTTTCGATTATTAGACCAGCAATTACCTAAAGAAAAAAGTCAAGATATCGAGTATCTTGAAAATGAATTAGCCAAATTATTCATAGCTGATGAAGAAATTTACTCAGGCGCGTGGTTATTTGATGAATTCCAGTCCTTAGATGAAAAAACAGGAGTAGGATATTTTGTTTTTATTACTTCTCACGGATTTGTCCCTGGACTGCAAGTCAAACAAGGTCAAGAAGTTCGTGTGCAAGCTTGGCCAGCGTTATTTTCGATTATGAATCCAGAAGGTGTCTTGAAAAAGATCCAATCTGCTTATTATAAAAGCTTGTTTATTGCCAATAGTGAGGAAATGAATCGATTTTATAATCGTCTTGTCCAAATCATTCGGCCTGGCAAAATCCCGCAAACATTTACTCTCGAGCAGCAGAAAAATCTCTATGAAGAAGTTCTTTATTCAAGAGATCTTGCCGAATTATCTGATGTTGAACAACTGAGACTGTTTGAACTGATCCATACGAAACCTGTCTCTCAATACTTTTTTGAAGTAATCGAGAATCAAAGGAAATTCCTTTCTGAAAACTATTGGGAAATCTATGCTGTCCGGAAGCGCTGGATGAAAGAGAAGAAACTAAAAGACCAGCAGCTGCAGTTTGTCCAATTGAAAAAAGACAAGTTGTATTATGGTATCTACAGTCGTTAGCCAGGGAAACTATTTTTTGTAAATGAAGTGAGGAAACAATGACATTAAAAGAAGAAATCATTCAGGAGAGCCGGCGTTTAGGAATCGATAAAATCGGATTTACCACGGCAGAACCTTTTGATCATTTGAAAGAATCTCTAGAAGAGCAAAAGGCAAAAGGACACACTTCTGGATTTGAACATCCAATCATCGAAGAAAGACTTTATCCAGAAAAAACATTCGAGAACGCGCGCTCGATCATCGCGATTGCTCTAGCATATCCAACCAAGATCCGTGAAGAAGTCCCTAAAGATGAAAAAAGAGGGCAATTTGCCCGTGCTTCTTGGGGCATCGATTATCATGATATTTTACGAGATCGTTTAGGTAAATTGATTGATTTTATCAGAGAAAAAAGTGCTCAATATCAACAAGAAGAAGAATGGCGGTTTGCGCCGCAAGTCGATACAGGCGAATTGATCGATGTAGCCGTTGCGCAAAGAGCAGGGCTTGGCTTTATCGGCAGAAACGGGTTGCTGATTACGGAAGAGTTCGGTTCATTCGTGTATCTAGGCGAGATCGTAACTAATATTGAATTTGAGCCAGATGAACCGGGTGTATTCGGCTGCGGTGAGTGTACGCGCTGTGTTACGGCATGTCCTACAAAAGCCTTGCTAGGCGATGGCCGCATGAATGCGCAAAGATGTCTTTCTTATCAAACCCAGACAAAAGGGATGATGCCGGAAGAATATCGGAAAAAAATGCGCAATGTCGTTTACGGCTGTGACATTTGCCAACTTGTTTGTCCTTATAATCAAAACAAAGATTTTCATTTCCATGAAGAAATGGAACCAAAAGCTGATGAAGTTTATCCTAAACTAAAACCAATGCTTTCCATGTCAAATAAAGAATTCAAAAACCAATTTGGTCATCTTGCGGGTTCGTGGCGCGGGAAAAAACCGCTTCAGCGTAATGCGTTGATTGCTTTGGCTAACCTGGGGGATAAAAGTGCACTTCCAGAGATCCAAGAATGCTTGAGTGATGTGCGGCCAGTGATTCGCGGTACGGCAGCTTGGGCAATTGGCCGATTAGGGACGAAAGAGCCAGAAAAATGGACAGAAATCCTGCAAACAGTATTGGAGAATGAGACAGAAGACGAAGTGATACAAGAATGTAAAAAAGCGCAAGAAGCGTTGTCAAACAAAACAAAACGAAGAAAATTACGTTAAATGACAGAAAAAGAGTAAAAAACCAGTAAAAAAAGGCGGTAATTATTGTAATAATTACTGTCTTTTTTCTTTTTTTTGCCAAAAATGAGAAAAAAGCAAGAAAAAAATCGGTTTTTTGTATTCTTTTTGAAGGAGAAATATTACAAAAAAACGGAAAAAACAGAAAAATAGGCAAAAATAAAATGGCGTTTTCTTTTCTTTCGTATCAATGTTTAAACCGTTTTACTTATTTTTAGTAAACATGAGAAATGTTACAAATATTAAATAATTCGTCATTTTGTCATGAATTGTCACGGAGCTTTTACCTATGAAATATTTCCAAATGGTAAAGTTAGTATCGTTGAAAGCAAAGAAGAAGAAATTAAAAGGAGTTTATATATGTCAATCAAAAAGATCGTTTTAGGAACAACTTTAGCTGCCGGTGCTGCAATTTTCGCAGGAGCTACAGAAGCACATGCGGATACTGCATATACAGTAAAATCTGGTGATACTTTATCAACGATTTCACAAAAATTTGCTGGTGATAACTCATTAGTTGAAAAAATCGCAAAAGCAAACTCAATCGAAAATATCAACTGGATCTATGTTGGTGAAGAATTATCTATTCCATCTGACAATGAAGCAACTGTACAAAAAGAAGAAGTACAACAATCTACATATGTTGCACCAGCGCAAACACAAGCTGCAACTACAACACCTGCTGCAACTGAACAAGCTGCTGCTCCAGCTGCAACAGTAACAGCAAGCGATTCTAACTCTGCAAAAGAATGGATTGCACAAAAAGAATCAAGCGGTTCTTACACAGCTACAAACGGCCGTTACATCGGACGTTACCAATTAGACGCTTCATACTTGAACGGCGACTACTCAGCTGCTAACCAAGAACGCGTTGCTGAACAATATGTATCATCTCGTTATGGTTCATGGGAAGCTGCAAAAACTTTCTGGGTTGCAAACGGCTGGTACTAAGAAAAACTTTTTATCAATGACTTAATAAGTGTCCACGGGATTTCCTGTGGACACTTTTTTTTGCTGGCGCTTATTGTAAGTTTTTACCTAATAATATAGGAAGTATTTTTCATTACAAGAAAAAATAAATTTGCTCAAGGCTGTAAAGTTTGTACTCAAACCTGGATTTAAGACAAAAAAAAGCAGGTATTATATAATAGAAAAATAGAAAGCGTTTTACTGAATTGGAGGAATGTTTGTATGTTTTCATTTAAGGAAAGGCCAGCTCTCTTACAACAACTGCAAGACGAGTTCGATGTATTGATCATCGGCGGAGGAATCACTGGTGCAGGGCTGGCAGTCCAAGCAGCTGCTTCCGGACTCAAAACAGCATTGATCGAGATGCAGGATTTCGCTGAAGGTACTTCTTCTCGCTCGACAAAATTAGTCCATGGCGGTATTCGATATTTGAAGAACTTCGATGTCGAGGTCGTGGCAGACACAGTAAGAGAACGAGCAATCGTTCAACAAATCGCACCTCATGTTCCAAAACCTGATCCGATGCTTTTGCCGATTTATGATGAACCAGGTTCGACTTTTACGATGTTTTCCGTGAAAATCGCCATGGATCTCTATGATCATTTGGCAGATATAGAAGACAGTCCTTGGACAAACCAGCTGCTGACGAAAGAAGAAGTGTTGGAAAAAGAACCCCAAATCAAGCAAGAAAATCTGCAAGGCGGCGGTATCTATTTGGATTACCGAAACAATGACTCACGTCTAGTCATCGAAAACATCAAAAAAGCAGTCGAAGATGGTGCAGTGATCGCCAGCAGAGTCAAAGCAGGAAAAATCCTTCATAACGAGGAAGGAAGAGCTTCTGGAGTAGAAGCCGTTGATCAATTGACGGGCGATACATTTGAGATCAAAGCAAAAATCGTAGTCAACACGAGCGGTCCTTGGTCAGATTTGGTAAAAGAAAGCGATGATGCTCTAAGGTTCACTCCGAAAATGCGTCCAACAAAAGGTGTACATCTAGTCGTTCCAGCAGAAAAATTAAAAGTACCTCAACCTACTTATTTTGACACCGGCAAACAAGACGGCCGTATGGTTTTCGTGATCCCTCGAGAAAACAAAACGTACTTTGGGACAACAGATACGGATTATACAGGAGATTTAAGACATCCAAGAGTTACCCAAGAAGACGTCGATTATCTGCTTTCAGTCGTCAATAATCGCTATCCTTCCGCCAATCTGACACTTCAAGATATCGAAGCCAGCTGGGCAGGATTAAGACCTCTTTTATCAGAAAACGGCAGTTCAGATTACAATGGCGGAAATGCTGGGAAGTTGACGGATAAAAGTTTTGAGCTGTTATTAACTGTTGTTAACAAATATGAAGAACATTTAGTTGATCGATTAGAAGTCGAAAAAACAGTACGTGATCTGCAGACGACACAAGGTGAAAAAGAAGCGAATCCTTCTGCTGTATCCAGAGGCAGCGATTTAAATGAAGCAGAAGACGGTCTGCTTACTCTAGCCGGCGGGAAATTGACAGACTACCGTATGATGGCTGAAGGTGCAATGAAAAAAATAGCGGATATCCTAGGCAGAGAAGGGCGAAAAATCACTTTAGTCGACTCGACGACATATCGTATTTCTGGCGGAGATATCGATGCAAAACATGTAGAAGCAGAATTAGAAAAAATCGTTGACACAGGTGTGAAAAACGGTGTAGATCAGGAATCTGCTCTTTATCTTGCAGAACTTTACGGTTCGAATGCCAATATTATTTTTCAAGAGTATGCGACACGAGAAGGCGAAAAAGGACTAAATACAGCAGATACTTTAGGGCTCCATTATTCCCTCGATCATGAGATGGTCCATACACCTGTCGATTATTTGCTGAGACGTACAAATCATCTGCTCTTTATGAAAGAATCCTTAGATGAAGTCAAACAACCAGTTATCGATATCATGGCTGAATACTTCGAATGGGATGAAGCAGAAAAAGCAAAAATGACTGAAGAACTAGAAGCACAGATCCAAGAAACGCAGTTGGCTTATTTAAAAGAAGCAGCAAACGGAAAAGGAGAATAATTCTATGGCAGCTAAATATATTTTATCGATCGACCAAGGAACAACTAGTTCAAGAGCAATTATTTTTGATCAAAAAGGCGAACAAGTCTCTGTTTCGCAAAAAGAATTTACCCAGCATTTCCCAAAAGCAGGCTGGGTCGAGCATGATGCAAATGAAATCTGGAATTCTGTACAATCAGTAATTGCTGGTGCGTTGATCGAAGGCGGCATTCGACCACCTGAAGTCGCTGCCATCGGAATCACGAATCAGCGGGAAACAACAGTCATTTGGGATAAAAACACTGGGCAGCCGATTTATCACGCCATTGTGTGGCAGTCAAAACAAACCAATGAAATCGCCGATGAACTGAAAAAAGCTGGACACGAAGAAATGATCCAGAAGAAAACAGGTCTGATCATCGATTCTTATTTTTCTGCGACTAAAATCAAATGGATCTTAGATAATGTAGAGGGTGCAAGAGAAAAAGCAGAAAAGGGCGATCTTCTTTTCGGGACGATCGATACGTGGCTCGTTTGGAAACTGACAGGCGGAGAAGCTCATGTAACAGATTATACAAACGCCAGCAGAACAATGCTTTTCAATATCTATGATTTAGCTTGGGATAAAGAGATCTTGCAATTATTAGATATTCCAGAACAGATGCTTCCAGAAGTTCGTTCAAATTCTGAGATTTACGGGTATACACAAGATTATCATTTTTATGGCCAAGAAATCCCGATTGCCGGCATGGCAGGAGACCAGCAAGCGGCTTTATTTGGACAGACAGCATTTGAAAAAGGAACCATCAAAAATACGTATGGTACCGGGGCGTTCATTATCATGAATACAGGTGACGCGCCGATTTTATCGGAAAATGGTCTTTTGACAACGATCGGCTATGGCATCGACGGAAAAATCACCTATGCGCTAGAAGGAAGTATTTTCGTCGCTGGATCTGCTATTCAATGGCTGCGTGACGGTTTGCGGATGTTTCCTAATTCTCCTGATTCGGAAAAATATGCCGCTCGTGTAGAAGACAGCGACAATGTTTACGTAGTTCCAGCATTTACTGGTCTAGGAGCACCATATTGGGATCAAGAAGCTCGAGGCGCAGTTTTTGGGCTGACACGAGGCACAACAAAAGAACACTTTATCCGAGCAACGTTGGAATCTCTTGCCTATCAAACAATGGATGTCGTGAAAACAATGGCAGAAGACTCTGAGACAGAAATCAAACTTTTGCGTGTTGACGGCGGCGCTTCGAAAAATGATTTGCTGATGCAATTCCAAGCAGACATTCTGCAAACGGATGTTGAACGTGCAGCATATCTTGAAACAACAGCATTAGGTGTGGCTTATTTGGCTGGCTTAGCAGTTGGTTTTTGGAAAGATATGGACGAAATCAAGAAATTCAATAAAACAGGTGAACACTTTACACCAAAAATGGCACCAGAAGTTTGCGAAAATCTTTATGCTGGCTGGCAAGAAGCGGTTCAAGCGACGATGCAATACAAACACCGTCCATTAGAAAAATAGAAAGAAGGAGAACGCATGGATACTAGTCTAACAATGCAGTTTGTTGGTGAGATGATCGGTACAGCGATTTTAGTGCTTTTAGGTGATGGTGTAGTAGCTGGCGTGAATTTGAAAAAATCAAAAGCGGAAGGTGCCGGCTGGGTTGCTGTGACACTTGGCTGGGGAGCTGCGGTAGCAATCGCTGCTTATGCATCTGGATTTCTGTCCTTTGCGCATTTGAATCCAGCAGTGACGTTAGGGATGGCAATCAACGGAACAATCGGCTGGGATGCAGTGTTTCCTTATATTGCTGGCCAAATGATTGGTGCATTCATTGGTGCCGTACTTGTTTACCTGCAATACCTGCCTCATTGGAAAGAGACAGAAGATCAGGCGGCGATTTTAGGTACTTTCTCAACAGGCCCTGCAATCAGAAATTATGCAAGCAACTTAGTGAGTGAAATCATCGGAACCTTTGTCCTTGTTTTTGTTCTTTTGGCATTTGGGATTAGCAAATTTGGAGACGGATTGACGCCTCTAGCTGTAGGTGTGTTGATCTTAGCGATTGGTCTTTCATTAGGAGGACCGACAGGCTATGCGATCAATCCTGCCCGTGACTTAGGACCAAGGATCGCACATGCGATTTTACCAATTCCAAACAAGGGAGATTCAGACTGGAGTTACAGCTGGGTTCCAGTTGTTGGTCCAATCATCGGTGGTATACTAGCAGCCTTTGTGTTTATGATGGTTAAATAAAAAATTTTAAAAAGAAGCTGATCTGCGAGATGATCAGCTTCTTTTTTATGCTTTTTTTATATACGTATCGATTGGTTTTTGATAATGTTCGGTATCAAAATGTCCGTTATTTAAATAGTCAGCTAGCAAATAGCCGATATAAGGTCCTGTTGTTAGTCCTGAAGAACCTAGACCGCTAGCAGCTAAAAGAGTTTCGTCATTTAGGACTGGACCAAAAAAGGGAGCGAAATCAGAAGTATACGCTCTTGTTCCTACACGAAAATGGTAAGGCCAGTTTAAAAGATCCGCAGAATCCGTTAAAAATTCGACTGTTTTGGTGGTCAGTTGCTGATAAGCCGCTTCGCTTGGAGATAAATCCCAACCGCCGTCGTTTTCATGGGTAGCACCAATCAAAATCTTTCCATCATTGAATGGGATCAAATCCGCTTCGCCATCTAAAATGGCGACCGGCCAATTTCTGCTTTCAGCATATTCGGTTTCGAAAACAAGCAATTGCCCTTTTTGCGGACGGATATCTGCTTGGTAACCGATTTGTTCCAAGAGTGAGGCGAGTGAAGGACCAGGAGTTAAAACCAGCCGATCAAATGAGGAAGTGCCGAACGAGCCTGAAACAAGCCAAGCACCATTTTTCCGTGAAAGAGTGATTTTTTCATCAAAAAAGGTTGTTCCTTTCGCGCTTGCCAATTTTCGTAAATGCTGCAAATAAGCTTTACCATCCAGACGACCGCCGCCGCTGATTTTCAAAGACTGGACTGGGCGAAGCAATGGAAGGGCAGACGCAGTTTGTTCTGGTGTTAAACGCTCGATCGTGCCGATTTCTGGTGCTTCTTGTTTTCGTTCTTCTGCCAATTCTGCAAGCTGATCCAATTCTTCGTCTGAGCGAAGCAATAGTGTGCCAGATTGATAATAGATTGAATCATCAAGAGAGAGATCTTGAACCAATTTCGGGAAAAAAGCAGCGCCATCTTTCGCCAAATGATACCATTTTTTGTTTCTTCTTTTCGAAAGCCAAGGTGAAATGATCCCTGCACTTGCGCTGGTTGCTTGGCCTGTTTTCCCATCGAATAGAGAGACAGAGAATTTTTCCTGGTCGATATAATTTGCTAAGGTCATCCCAATGATCCCGCCGCCGATAATTGCGATTTTTTCCATATTGGAACACTCCTTTTTTATTAAATAAATAGTGATAGGTTGTCTAACAAACATACATACTATACCACAAACTGAAATGCTTTTTTTGAAAAATCCAAAGACAGATATATCAGTATTTTGAGTTTTTAAAACTTAATTTTATATACTATTTTTTGTCAATAAGATGTTAGAATAGATTTCTTACTTGGGAATAACCTAGTTATAGCGCGTTTTTCGGAATGATAACGTGGATTTTTTAATTTCGTTCACCCCTATAAAACTCTGAAATTTCATCTTTCTTTAATATGGAAACGCTTTAATTAGTATATCTAATATATCAGTTTTGAGTATATTTAAGAATGGAGGAAAAAGTATGAGTAATATTATTATTGGGATCTTGTTGATTTGTTCGTTCTTCTTCATGGTCTGGTACTGCGTCAAAGGATTCAATCTGATGGTAGGATTCGCAATGATGGCGGTGCTTTGGGTGATTTTAGCTCTTATCGGCAATTATTTTGAGCCTAATGCAGCCATGCAGAACATTGTCGCATTGTATCCGGATTTTGCTGATCGGCCGATATTAGCTGTGCTGACCCATATCTTTACAACGGGTCCTGCAGATTATGCCCGCTCGATTTTAGTAAACATCTTCTTTGGGGCTTTCTTTGGCAGAGTTTTGGTTGAAACAGGAATTGCTGCTACGCTGATTCGTAAAGTGGTCGAATTAGGAGGAGACAAACCTCGGATCACAATGAGTCTTCTTTGTGTCGTGACAGCTGTGATTTTCATGTCGTTAACAGGGATCGGACCAGTCATCTCTATTGCGGTTATCGTATTGCCGATCTTATTGTCATTGGGGATCTCGACTTCAGTAGCGATGTTTGCTTTTATGGGCTCGATCATGGCAGGGATTTTTGGGAATATCGTCAATTTCAAACAGTATCAAGCGATTTATGCTGGGTTCAATGATGCAGCGAATGCTTATTCTTTCAGCGAATACATTCGTTTCGGAATCATCGCGATGGTCATCTCTTTGGTCGTGGTACTGCTGGTTGCAAATCTTTCGATGAATAAAAAGAAAACTTATGCCATGGCAGCAGAAATGCGTACCGATCAGTCAGCAGATGCCCCCGCGATTTCTTGGTTAGCTGTACTGCTTCCAGTATTGGGCACTGCGCTATTGGATTTGCCGATCATCTTTTGTTTCATTGTTTCAGGAATCTATGCAATGCTGTTTACAGGAAGATTGAATGCAAGCTTTACAGAAGTGTGCCGGCGTTTTGCCAAGATTTTTACAGATGGTGCCATCGATGTCGCGCCAATGGTTGGTTTCTTGCTTACATTGGCGATGTTCAATAATGCGGCTGCTTTGTCTGCTCCATATTTTACAGCGATCATTGGTGATTTCATCCCAACTAGTCCACTTGTTTTGGCAATTGCTTTTGCTATTTTGACTCCGCTAGGCTTTTTCCGCGGGCCAATGAATCTAGTAGGTTCAGGTTCTGCGATTTTAGCCGTCGTTTTAGCAGTCAATCCAACGATGCCCGTTGCCTTTTTATTCCCGCTTTTTGCAACAACAACGATTGCTCCGCAGCATTTAGACATTACCCAATCATGGGTTGCTTGGGGACTTGGATATACGAAAGTTTCTTCAAGAGAATATATGAAAAAATCGATTCCGACTGGTTGGATCATTGGAGCGATCATCTGTATTCTAGTCTTCGTATTATACGGAACATTCTAAAAGAGAGGGGAAATCATTATGAAACGTTCAGTACGCATGGGGATCGATGTCGGCGGTACGCACACGAAAGCTGTCGCAATCGACAATAGCACACACGAGATTATCGGAAAAGCATCAGTAAAGACCACGCATGATGACGTAAGCGGCGTTGCTGCTGGAGTTGTCCAGTCTTTTATGAATTGCTTAAGAGAAAATGATATCCACCCTGAAGATGTCGTTTTCGTTGCCCATTCAACTACACAAGCAACCAATGCTTTGATTGAAGGAGATGTAGCAAAAGTAGGGGTTATCGGGATGGCAAAAGGCGGGATCGAAGGATTTTTAGCGAAACGCCAGACCCGTTTGAACAATATTGATCTTGGCAATAATAAACAAATCGAGATCGTCAATGAATTTCTGCCTGTAAAAAAATTATCGCCAGAGAGTATCGGACAACTGATCCAAAATCTATCACAAAATGGTGCCCAAGTTTTGGTTTCCTCAATGGCTTTTGGTGTAGACAACGGGACACCAGAACAAATAGCATATGAAGCTGCTTCTGTGAAAAATATCCCTACAACGATGGCATCAGACATCACAAAACTTTATGGTCTGACACGCCGGACACGGACGGCAGCAATCAATGCGTCTATTTTGCCGAAAATGCTGGATACAGCCACATCGACGGAAGATTCTGTGCGTCAAGCTGGAGTCAATGTTCCTTTGATGATCATGCGCGGAGACGGCGGTGTAATGGAAATCACTGAGATGAAAAAACGCCCTGTACTGACGATGCTTTCAGGTCCTGCCGCTTCTGTCATGGGATCATTGATGTATTTGCGTGCGTCAAATGGCGTTTATTTTGAAGTCGGCGGGACAACAACAAATATCGGTGTGATCCGCAATGGACGTCCAGCAATCGATTACTCGATTGTGGGCGGCCACCCTACGTATATTTCTTCGTTAGATGTACGCGTATTAGGGGTTGCAGGTGGATCAATGGTTCGAGCAGACAAAAACGGGATCATCGATGTTGGTCCGCGTTCGGCGCATATCGCTGGCTTGGATTATGCTGTTTATACACCAGAAGAGCAAATCAAGGAGCCAAAAGTTGCCTTCTTTTCACCAAAAGAGGGAGATCCGGCTGATTATGTCAAAGTCATCTTGGAAGACGGCCGCGAAGTAACGATCACGAATTCTTGCGCAGCCAATATCTTGGGACTTGTCCAAGAAGATCATTTTTCTTACGGCGACATTGCTGCAGCGAAAAAAGCATTCAAAGCATTAGCCGATTATTGCGGAACGACGATTGAAGATATCGCTACACAAATCATGGAGAAATCTTATGCGAAAATCGAACCAGTGATTTTGGAATTAGCAGAAAAATACAAACTTGAAAAAGATCAGATTTCGCTAGTCGGTGTCGGGGGCGGAGCATCTTCATTGATCGTTTATTTCAGCAACAAGATGGGTGTAAAGTATTCCATCCCAGAAAATGCCGAAGTGATTTCTTCTATCGGAGTAGCTCTAGCTATGGTTCGAGATGTGGTTGAACGAATCATTCCTTCGCCAAGCAAAGAAGATATCCGCGCAATCAAAAATGAAGCATTGAACAAAGCCGTTGAATCTGGTGCAACGCCAGAATCCATTGAGATCCATGTTGAAATCGATGCGCAAACGTCAAAAGTCACTGCTATTGCTACAGGTTCCACAGAAGTAAAAGCGACAGACTTGACTAAAGAAGTCGATGAGACAGAAGCAGCAGAGATTGCAGCAGAAGATTTGCGTATATCTGTTGCAGAAGCAGAACTATTAGCAAAAACGAAATTCTTCTATATTTTTGGTGAAAAAACTGCTTCAGACAATGCAGGACCAGTACGGATCATCGATAAAAAAGGATTTATCAAAGTACAGCGAGGCAATGCGATGTGCCGTAAAACAACGGCTGGAAATTATTTAGAAGCGGTCCATGAATTATGGGATAAAATGGCGGTCTATCAAACAGAGCTGATTGCACGTCCAGAATTTTATCTCTGCTTAGGTGCACGAGTGACAGACTTTTCTGCCCCAGAATTAGATCAGCTGGAAGTATTGATGGACTTAGAGGTGTCTTCTCTTGAGCCTGATGAAGAGGTGATCGTCGTTGCCGGTAACGTTAAACAAAACTAAATTAGACACGGTTATTTCAGAGTTGAAAAAAGTACCAGAAACTGTTTGGGGACAGTATCAGTTCCAACGTGAGCTTTTGGGGGAAAGAATCACAGAAGATGAAAAGCAAGCAATGATCAAAAAAGCAGTTATCTGCGGACAAGAAGAAGCTGCGAAAATAAAACAAATCTATCCGCATCATAACATAGAAGAAATCTACCAGAAACTTGGACTTTCCATCCAATATGAAGAGGAAGAGATGATTGGCGGAAGATTGGTGCTTGCTACATTTAATAACGAAGACGGCGTAACACTCATGAAAAAGCCGTTGGAAAATCTATTGATGCAGCAAAAAACTTTTTGCTGGACAGAAGAACAAATGGCGGCAATGATCCTAGGGCATGAATTGTTTCATTATATTGAAACGAATACTTCACAAATCTACACGCAATCAACGAAAATAATATTGTGGCGTTTACCGTTTTACAACCATCGTTCGTCGATTCGTGCGCTTAGCGAAATCGCTGCTATGAGTTTTTCAAAACAATTGAATCAATTAGATTTTTCGCCCTATCTTTTGGAAATCATCTTGCTTTGGTCCTATGATCAACAACGTGTCCAAACGTTGTATGAAGAAGTGATGGAATTAATGGAAAAAAATAAGAAATAAAAAAGAGATTACGAGCACAAAAAGAAACCACCAATGGAAGGATTAACAGGAGTCCTTCCATTGGTGGTTTTCTTTATTTCTTTATATAGTAGATAACATTAACTTGAAGACTAACAAGAAACTCATCCTTGACAAAAAACATGTGTAATTTTAAACTGAGAATGATTAGGCGGCTATGGCGGAATTGGCAGACGCGCTAGCTTCAGGCGCTAGTGAGGGAGACCTCGTGGAAGTTCGAATCTTCTTAGCCGCATAAGAGGTTGCGAAAAAAGCGTTTTGTCCCGAGTACCAAGTAGGTACTGTTTGACATCGAATCCTTTCATTCTTCGTGTTTCACAGCATTAAGACTCTTTTCAAATTGGAAATAGCTTTTTATATTTTCAATTTGAAAAGCTTAATACCGAGGGACAGCTTTTTGAACACCGTTTGAGGAGAGGTTGTTCAAGAACCGTTTAGCTCCGAGCAGTAACGAAGAAAAAATAAAACCAGATTCTATCCAAATAAAAAACCAAGAACCAACTGTTGTTCAAAACAGTGTTTCTTGGTTTTTTTAGTATAAAATTATTTTTTATATAGCTTTTATTTTACTAACAATGATTATTTGCTGGGAACCGTTTGTTTATTAAAGAATCGAAGTGCACTTGCAGCACTTAACAGCAGCAAAATGAGCAAGATCACTAAAGCGATTTTTGACCCATTTGTCGTAGCTTGAACGTAAGACTGAGACGTGTAATCTTGGACGATATGAAGAATAACTGCAACAAAGGAAGTAGCAACAGCACCAGAAAATTGCTGCAACGTATTAAATAGTGCATTCCCATCTCCTTGGAAAGTCTCGGTCAATTGATTCATCCCAACAGTCATCATATTGCTGTAAGAAAGGCCAACACCTAACATAAATATAACATGGCAGCCAATCAATAAACCTAGCGAAACGTGACCTAATAAAAACAGTAAAGCTGTCAAGCCAGCAAGGGAGAAAAGCAAACCAAGCAAAATCGGTTTTTTCGGTCCGTGACTATCAAGAAGTTTTCCAGCCATTGGTGAAAGAATAGCACCAATCGCTGCACCAGGAAGCATTGCTAATCCCGCGATAAATGGATTTTGATGCTGGACGATCTGAACAAAATTCGGCAAGATAAAGGAAATACCTAATAACAGCATTTGATAAACAAGAAAACCTGACAAAAATAAACGGAAAGCTCTATTTTTCAAAACAGAAAGTTGAATCAGCGGAGTTTCAGAATGTTTTGAACGTCGATAAAACCAAACAAATCCGATCAGACCAATCAGCAAACTAATCCAACCTTCCAGCGATTCTAACGCACTCAAGAAGTTCAAACTTCCGCCGAAAAATAAACATAGACCCAACAAACTTTTCCAGTCCAATCTGCCGCTTTTCTTCACTGGGAAATTTGGGATAGCATACAGGCCGATGATAAGTGATAAAAGCAGTAATGGAATCAAAAATAAGAATAAATGATTCCATGTAAAATGTGCCGTCATCAATCCGCCATATGTGGGTCCGATTGCTGGAGCGATCGCGGTAACCAAGGTTCCTACACCAATCATTGTTCCGCGTTTATTGAGCGGAGCAAAAGAAAGAATGATATGGAACATCAGCGGCAAGGCAATCCCTGTAGCAATCCCCTGCAAGACACGCCCTAAAAGCAAGACCATAAAAGTAGGAGAAAAGAAATCAATGACAATGCCTAGCAAAAATAAAAGATTTGAACTAAGAAATAACTTGCGGATACTGTAATTTTGATTCAAATAGGTCGAAAGAGGCACAATGATTGAGATCATCAATAAATAGATGGTCGTCACCCATTGGACTTGTGCTGTGGTTAATTGAAATTGCCGAATCAATGTCGGAAAAGTGACATTCATTGCCGTTTCGATCAATACTCCTGCAAAAGACATCATACCTGTTGCAAGAACAGCGGGAACTAATACTAATTTGTTTTGTTTATTCATTTACTCACCTCAAAAAATTATTCAAAAAAAGAGAGGGATTTCTATAAAAATAGAAATCGCCTCTCTCTCGGAAATCAAGAAAACTGACAATAACAGTGTTTCCTGATTTCTATCTGTACGATTGTTGCTTTATTATTTTTATCCTAACATAGCAAAGAAAATGCTGTCAATAGATGATTTCATAGAAATAACTAAAGCAGAAAGAGTGATTATTTGTTAGAATGAAGCTGGAGGTGGTTCAAAATGGAAAAGCTGCAATGGCGTAAAGAATCGTGGTACAAGGCGAATAAAAAACCACAAATCTTAGAGATCCCAACTCAGAGATTTTTCAGCATCAAAGGAGATGGCGATCCTAACCAGCCTGAGTTTCAACAAAAAGTCGAATGTTTATACACTGTCAGTTACGCGATACGTATGGCACAAAAAGCAGGTTGGGAGATTCCTGGTTATCAATTGTACACCGTCTATCCTTTAGAAGGCTGGTGGAGTCTCCAAGAAAAATATTTGCATGAATCAGTGATGAAAAAAGAACACTTTACTTATGAGATCATGATCCAGCAACCTGCTTTTGTGACAAAAGAAATAGCAGAAGAAGCCATAACACGTGTCTCAAAAAAACTACCAGCAGATTTGATCAGCCAGTTGATGTTCAGTGAAAAAAATGAAGGACTTTGCGCGCAGATTTTGCATATTGGACCCTACGATGAAGAGCCTCAAACCTTTCAGCAGCTGGAAGGATTTTTGCAGGAAGAAGGATATGAACGTACGGCGCTGTCACATAAAGAAATTTATATAAGTGATGTAAGAAAAACAGCACCAGAAAAGCTGAAAACATTGCTGCGTGTTCCTGTCAAAAAATTGGATGCCTAGATGCTCTCTAGCAAGAGATAAATAAGAATAGATTGCTTGTCTATTAGATAAAGAGGTGTTTTATGAAGAAACAAGAACGTCAAAAAATCATTCGCCAGCTGATTCTTGAACAGCCGATCAGTACCCAAGAAGAGCTGTTGGAACATCTGCAAAAAGCTGGAATCTCGGCAACGCAAGCAACGATTTCCCGAGATATTCGCGAGATGAATATCATCAAGTCCCATGATGCCAACAAAAATGTTCGGTACACACTTTTTACGCACGCGCCTATTTCGACAAATGAACAAAAACTGCGCGCGTCTGTTCGCCGAGATGTTTTACGGATCCAGCAAGTCCAGTTTATGATTGTTGTACTAACAGAAAAAAACGGGGCAGACATCGTAACGAATTGGCTGGATGAAATCAAGTATCCAGAAGTCGTGGCGACTGTTGCGGGGGTAGATACGTTTATTATTATTTGCCGAACAGAGAAAGAAGCTCAATTATTCGCTGAAAAACTCGAGAGAATGCGAGATTAAAAATCCAACAGAAACGATATGAGATAGAGGAAATAAAAATGCAAAATATGATTATTTTTTTAACACTGCTTGTTTACAGTGTGAATTTCTTGGTATTTGCCTATACCAGAATTTATCGTATTGAAGATTGTTTAGAAAAAATGGCTATTTATTTTGGCACAAATATGTCGCTTCTTTTTACCAGCGGGATTTTTTTGTTTTTTGAAAAAATCATCGAAGACGGTATTTTAGTGTTGGAGTAAAAGCAGAATTTTTGAACAACCTCTTTTCTTGCCTTACACTAGTAAGTATACAGAAAGAGAGGGAATAGATATGAAAAAAGCTTATGAAACAGCAATGATCAACAAAGGCGGACGTGAAGGCGAAGTAGAAGCACCAAACGGATCAATGCACATGAAAATCACAGCGCCAGGTATTCATGCTGATGGGACTAATCCGGAACAATTGTTTGCAGCTGGCTATGCATCTTGTTTCAACGGTGCTGTACAGCATATGCTGAAAGAAGACGGCATCAAACCTGAATCTACCGTCAAAGCACGTGTCTCTCTTTACACACTTGATGAAGGCGGCTATACGATTGGCGCAGTCTTGGAAGTCCATATCGATGGCATGGACCAAGCGCAAGCAGAAGATATTGCAAATCGAGCGCACGAATTTTGTCCATATTCCAAAGCGACCAGAGGGAATATTGAAGTGAAAGTAGAGATTGTATAAGAGGTCGTGAGCAAAGCGATATGACTTGAGCGTTAAGACTCTTTTATCAGAGAAAATGGCTTTTCACATTTTTTCTGGATAAAGCTTAATGCCGAAAGTCAGCTTTGCGAACACCGTTTAGAAAGAGGTCGTGAAAGAACCGTTCAGCTCCGAGCATTAATGAAGAATTTCGTAAAACAGCTTCTCCTGTTTTGCGTTTTTCTGGATTCTTACCATAATTGATTCTTTAAATACCATTTAAAAAAGGGTGGAGACAAACTATTGTCTTCAGCCTTTTTTTGCGCTAAAAACACTGATTTGAACCAAAAAAAGAGAAGAGTCAAAAATTTCTTTCCAAAAATAATTTTTGAAGTAAAGAAAGAATAAATCAAGGGTACACTAAAAGAGGATAGAGAACGCTTTCTTTTGTTTCTCTGCCGAATCGTTCTTGTTGCTTTTTATCCATGAGAGGAGTGATTGGACTAGAAAATAAATTAACTTAAAAGAAGTAAATCTCTCTACTTAGACTACTCGAATGGATGAAAAGAACGAACCCCATACCGCAAGCACATAGAAACGCCCCTTAACGCACATAGAAAAAATTTGCGGTGTAACGAAATATCATATATACATATATTTTCAACTAAACAAAAACAGTTTGAAAGAGCCAGTTATCTTATCTTTTTCTTTCAAACTGTTTTTGTGTTTCTTTAAGCAGTAGAAAGAATATCTATGTTTCTTTTAAAATTTGGTTTTCAGCTGTTTTTTCTTAGAATCTTTGTTATGGTATAGTGGAGAGAAAAAGTGGAGGGATGAACATGGCAAAAATCATGGTTGTCGAAGATGAAGAGGTTATCCGCGACCTGATAATGGAAGAACTTGAAAAATGGCAGTTTGAGACATTTGGAACCACAGATTTCGAACAGGTATTCAATGATTTTGAACAAGAAGATCCGCAGTTGATTTTGTTAGATATCAATTTACCTGTATTTGACGGTTATTATTGGTGCCAAAAAATCCGTGAAGTCTCAAAAGTCCCAATCATTTTCATTTCAAGCCGTAATACAAATATGGACATGATCATGGCAATGAATATGGGAGCAGATGATTTTGTCACGAAACCTTTTCAAATCGACGTATTGATTGCTAAAATCAATGCGCTGCTTCGCCGTTCTTATAATTATGCAGAAACAACCAATGAAACGATGACGCATAACGGAATTATTTTAAATGTAGACAACAGCAGCATGGAAATCAATGGGGAAACCATCGATCTCAGCAAAAATGAATACCGGTTGTTATACATATTGATGAAACAGCATGGAAAGATCCTCAGCAGGGAAAAACTGCTGCGGGCGCTGTGGGACGATGAACGGTTTGTGGATGACAATACGCTGACTGTCAACATCAATCGTCTGCGCAGAAAAATCGAGCAAGCAGGAATCGAAGGATATATCGAGACAAAAGTAGGGCAAGGGTATATCGTGCCATAGAGGTTGTGAGCAAAGCGCTTTGACTTGAGCATTAAGACTCTTTATCCAGAGAAAAGGGCCTTTTACATTTTTTCTGGATAAAGCTTAATGCCGAAAGTCAGCTTTGCGA
>KE351596.1:73278-119841 GCA_000415185.1 Enterococcus faecalis 13-SD-W-01 | reverse complement strand
TGAATTAATGCCGAAGGAGTTGGTTCATGAGCACCGTTTGGCTAGAGGTTGTGAACTCAGCGTTCTGCTTTGAGCAGTAAGGAGGATTTTTCGAAAGTCGCTTCTCAAACTTTTGCAAAAATTTGACTTAGTGCCGAGAAGCAGCTGAGTGAACACCGTTTAATAGAGGTCATTTTCTCAGTGTTCTAATCTGAGCATTAAGACTCTTTTACAATGTAAAACAGCTTTCTATGTTTTGCGTTGTAAAAGCTTAATACCAAAAATCAGATTTTCAAATACCATTTTAACAACTAGCAAAAGTGAGTTGCTCAGAAAAAATCTGCAAGCTCACTTTTTTAGTTCAAGCAAAGGAGAATTTATGAAATTCAGAGATTATTTAAAAGATCAGTGGTCGTTGATCCTCGGCTGGCTTTTTTTTGTGCTCCTGACCGCATTTGTGATGTGGCTGACGCCAGATATCACCATTGATTGGGAAATCATCGCTTATTTGATGCTGATTGAAGCGGTTTTTTTGATCGTCTATCTTACGGCTGTTTATCTAAGTAAGCGACGCTGGTGGAAAAAACTTGATGCAGAACGTAAAGAATCTCCGCTGCAAAATTATCTGGACGGCGGACACACATCCGAAGAAAAATTAGTTGAAGAATATGTCAATCAGTTGATCCGAGATCATCAAGAGGTGATGCAAGAAGCAATCACCAATCAAAAAAATCAAAAAGACTACATTGATTCTTGGGTTCATGAAATCAAGGTACCGCTAGCTGCTTCTGAATTGCTCGTCCGTTCCATTGAATTTGACATTGACGACCAAAAATATATGCAATTAGAAAATGAGTTAGCGAAAATCAACGAGTATGTAGAACAAGTCTTGTATTATGCTCGTTTAGACAGTTTTTCTAGAGATTATCTGATCCAAGAATACGATTTGAAGGCAATCATCCAGCCTGTGATCCGCAGCCAAGCAAACTATTTTATCCAAAAAAATCTGCATTACGAGATTATAGGAGAAGACCAGCCAGTACTAACAGATGCAAAGTGGGTAGCGTTTATTTTTCAACAATTGATCAGCAATGCGATAAAATATACACCTAATCATGGCAAAATCGAAATCCGTATCGAAAAAACAGAAAATGGTGTGAAACTTCTTCTGAAAGACTCAGGGATCGGCATACCAAAAGAAGATCTTGGACGAATTTTTGATAAAGGATTTACTGGAACAAATGGTCGGTTAAGCAAGCAGCATTCCACTGGTTTAGGCTTATATTTAGCGAAAAGTTTAGCTGAAAAGCTAGGAATCGAATTGTCCGCCGAATCAGTTGAAAAAAAGGGGACAACCATGGTATTATTCTTCCCAACATTAAATTTTTATAATGAAAAACGTTAGAAAATCGTGAGAGTTGAAATTTTTTTCTTGTGTTGTTAACGTTTTCTTTGATAAGTTTTTTTACATGTGAAAAATAAAGGAGAATAGACATGGAGATTTTAATAGCATTAGTACCTATGCTTGCATGGGGTAGTATTGGTTTAGTCAGTGGTAAAATTGGCGGAGACGCAAATCAACAGACATTAGGAATGACAATTGGCGCGTTTTTATTCTCGCTGATCGTATTTTTCGTCGTTGGTCCTACAATTACACCATGGGTTTTCTTGATCGGATTTTTATCAGGTCTAGCATGGAGTGTTGGTCAAAATGGTCAGTTCCACGGAATGAAATTTATGGGTGTATCTGTAGGTTTGCCTCTTTCAACTGGTTTTCAATTAATTTTGAATACGATTGCGGGAGCCGTTTTCTTCCATGAATGGACAAAAACGAAAGATTTTGTATACGGATTCCTTGCACTAGCTTTGCTTGTCCTAGGTGCCTATTTAACAGCGCGCCGCGACAAAAATGCTGCACCTGACACAGACAACAAAATGTTTGATTTTGCTAAAGGATTCAGAGCGTTGATTTATTCAACAATTGGTTATGGTGTGTATACGATCATCATCAACTGGGCTGGACTTGATGCATTAGCTGTTATCTTACCACAAAGTATCGGTATGATCTTAGGCGCAAGCTTCTTTGCCTTCAAGAAAGTTAAAATGGACCAATATGTTTGGAAAAACATGGCTTCAGGACTATTGTGGGGCTTAGGGAATATCTGTATGTTATTGACAGTTAAGAGTCTTGGACTAGCTGTTGGTTTCTCACTTTCTCAAATGGGGATCATCATTTCTACACTTGGCGGAATCTTCATCTTAGGTGAAAGAAAAACTAAAAAAGAACTTGTTTACGTAGTTACTGGTTGTATTTTAGTTATTTTAGGTGGTATTCTATTAGGGTACATGAAAACAGCTTAATAAGCTGTTTTCTTTTTGAGAAGAAGTGATGGAATGAAGTATTTGTACATTGGACAGCTTTCATGACTTCAAGATTTCCGTCAGCTTTAAGCTGACGGAAGAGATCATTTTTTGCTCATTCAAATTTAAGAGGATGTGAATAGCCATTTTTGACTATTTTCACATCCTCTTTTTTTAAAAAGGGGGAAGACTAAATGGATTTGTTCCGTAAAAAGACAATTGAAAACAATAAAATAAGCGGAATGAAAAAAGAACTAAAAACAGCTGATTTGATCATGTTGGGCGTCGGTGCAATCATTGGAACGGGGATTTTTGTCGTTACTGGTGTGGCAGCGAATCAAAATGCAGGACCAGCGCTGTCACTTTCATTCGTCTTAGCTGCAATTGTTGTAGTGTTATCTGGGTTAAGCTTTGCTGAATTTTCTTCACGCGTACCTGTTATTGGCGGACCGTATGCTTATTTATATGTTGTGTTTGGTGAATTTGCGGCGTGGTTGACAGGCTGGTTGCTGATTTGTGAATTTTTATTAGCGGTTTCATCTGTTGCATCTGGCTGGTCTGGTTATGTACAAGGATTCTTAGCCAGTTTTGGCGTGAATTTACCTCAAGCACTGACAGGAGGATATAACGCAGCGAACGGGACGTATATTGATTTGATTGCGGTATTAGTAGTTATTTTTGTTACGTACATTGTATCTTTAGAAGCGAAAAAAGCCTTGCGTCTGAATAATATGATGGTTGTTGTTAAATTTGCTATTATTTTACTGTTCGTTGCAGTAGGGATCTTCTTCGTGAAGCCTGACAATTGGCAACCGTTTATGCCTTTTGGTTTTTCTGGTGTCCTAGACGGTGCCGCATTAGTTTTCTTTGCTTTTCTAGGATTTGACGCCGTAGCGATGGCTGCTGAAGAAGTAAAGAATCCGCAAAAAGATGTGCCAAGAGGAATCATTGGTTCGATTTTGATTGCAACAGCATTATATATCGTGGTGACATTGATTTTGACAGGAATGGTCCCATTTACAGAACTAGGTGTGAATGATCCTGTGGCATTTGCGATGCGTTATATCGGACATGGAAGTATCGGCGGAGTTATTTCTGTTGGCGCGATTTTGACACTTTTGACAGTGACGATCTCTATGATGTATTCGTTGGCACGTTTATTGTATGCAATCAGCAGTGATGGACTTTTGCCTAATTATATGAAAGAAATCGATAAAAAGCATCATACGCCTAAAAAGGCCACATATACAGCAGGAATCATCGCGATGATCTTTGCAGGTGCTTTTCCACTGGATATCTTAGCAGAATTGACGAATATCAGTGCGTTAGCGTACCTAATGCTCGTCAGTTTAGGGCTGTTGAAATTGAGAAAAATGTTTGGCCAGCCGAAAAAAGGGGAGTTCAAAGTCCCTTTTGTACCGCTGCTGCCGATTCTTTCCATTGCAGCGTGTGTAGTCTTGATGTTGCGGCTGCAAGCAGTAACATGGCTTGTTTTTGCCATCGTAATGGTCATTAGTTTAGTGATTTATTTTGGTTATGGGTATAAACACAGCTTAATGAATGAAAAAATCAATAAATAAAAAAGAGGTTGTAGACGAGTTGTTTCGCTCGTCTACAACCTTTTTTATTGTGTCAGATCCAATAGTTTTTGTTTCAAGTCTTCTTCCATGTGGCTTAATTCTACTTCCGCATGGCGACGTTTTTCTTTTCCTTCTTGTTGGATACGTAATGTTTCTTGGATAGTTTCCACAAGATCGTTTTGTGTTTTTTGCAATGTTTCGATATCTACGATGCCACGTTCATTTTCCTTGGCTGTTTCGATCGCAGAGATTTTCAGCATCTCAGAATTTTTCTTCAGCAAGTCATTCGTTGTTTCAGAAACTTGGCGTTGTGCAGTAACAGCATCTTTTTGACGAAGAAGAGTTAAAGCAATCACAACTTGGTTTTTCCAAAGCGGGATCGCTGTTGCGACAGAAGCTTGGATTTTTTCCGCTAATGCTTGGTTTGTGTTTTGGATCAAACGAATCTGCGGTGCTTGTTGGATCGTGATTTGACGAGCTAAACGCAAATCGTGTGTTCGTTTGTCTAGACGATCTAGGAATTGTGTATAGTCATTTGCGATCTGTACATCCATTTGGTCGCCTGTTTCTTCTGCTTTTTTCATTGCTGCGGGGATCGTCACGGTTTGAAGTTCTTCCATTTTCAATTCACCAGCTGCAATGTAGATATTCAACGCATCGAAGTAATCTTTGTTTTTTTGATAAAGCTGTTCAAGCATCAAGTTGTCTTTTAACAGACCGTCTTTTTCTTTATCTAGTTTGACAGCGATTTTGTCGATTTGTGCGCCGATTTTTTGGTATTTTGCGGTTACTTCATAAATGGATTGTTTTACTTTACCAAACACACGTTGGAAAATGTTTCCTTCTCCTGCACGAAGTTCATCGGGATTTGCTTCTTGTAAACGATACATCAATTCAGTCAAAGAATCTCCGACAGGCCCAATGTCTTGTACTTGGACGTGGTTCAGCATCGATTGCGAGAACTCGCTCAATTTGGTTTGTGCTGCTGATCCGTAGCTGATAACTGACTGGGCATCGGCTGTGTCGATCTTTGCCGCTAATTCTTTTGCTTGAGCTTGACGTTCAGGCGGTAATTTGTCGATCAAACGTGCTGCCTGCTGTTGTTCTTGCAGCTGAGTGATTTCTGCTTCTTGCGACTGTGTCAGTGAATTTGTCGGTGTTGAAAATGGATTATTTAAAAGATCTTCTAACGTGTCGTTGACAGGCGTCACGTCCGTTGGTTTATTTTCTTCATTCATCATAAGTTCCTCCTATTATCTTAGGATTTTGTATCGGTGTTTGTTCTATTATCTTGTTTTAAACTGTTTTTTGCAATTGAAATCTCTACATCGATGTCTTCTAGATCATCTGCAACAAAACGTTGGTAATCTTGGCTGATCAGACTAGCCAGCTGATCGATGATTTGCGCGCTTTCTTCTAATTTTGCATAGGTCTGCTTGTTTTTGATTTCATGATCATTGATCTCGATATATTTATCCGTCAAATCGATCAAGTTAGGCAGGTGCGTATAAAGAAAGTGACTGGCTTCATGGAGCCGTGTTGGTTCTTTAACTAATTCTTTGAATAAAGCTTTGGAAGCTTTCGTCGTATTGTGGCGTAAATCGATTGCTTTTAATTTTGCTGTTTTGTTCATGTTTTCTTGCAGCTTCGTGATATCTGCTTTTGTTTGGTGCATCGTTTGTCTAAAAAGATCAATCTCACTAGATGACATACCGCTTGTTAAATAGTGTTCTTCCAAATCTTTAGACAGTCCAGGCATTTCTGCTTGTGTTGTTTTTTTGTTTTTCCCGCCGAATATGCCCCAAATCAGCAGAGCAGCACCAAATAGGAAAATCCAAGTGACACCAGAAGTTGTGCCTGCATGCCCAATGAAGACCATACCAAGAATCAAAACGATCAAAAACAGCCAGGTGCGTTTTTTCATATATACTCCCTCCAGAAGTTCGATTATTGGGTTATTTACCGGTTAACCTTCTTTTCGTTTACTTTATTTATTTTAGCACAGTCCTCCTGGAAAAGAGTATCCGTCTAAAGATTGATTTTATAGATTTAGAGAATTTGTAAGATTTACTTATGGTAAACTAAAGAAGAGTAAGACGACAAATTGAAAAAAATCGTCAAAGCGGTTATTATTACAAAGAAAGTATGGTGGATAGAGTATGATGGAGTATGAGCAATTTGAAGAGAAGACGCTAGAGCGCAAAGAAATATTCAAAGGGAAAATCATCGATGTCGCTGTTGACCAAGTCCGCTTGCCCGATGGAAAAATCGGACAGCGGGAATTAGTTTTTCATCCTGGTGGTGTAGGGATCGTTGCCTTTGATGAACAAGATCGGCTGCTTTTGGTGAAACAATTTAGAAAACCTTTAGAAAAAGTGATTTTAGAGATTCCTGCTGGCAAAATCGATCCAGGAGAAAATAACAGTCCTGAAAAAACTGCACTGAGAGAGCTGGAAGAAGAAACCGGCTATCGCGCACAGTCTTTGACACACCTGACTTCAATGTATCTATCTCCAGGATTCGCGAACGAAATACTGCACATCTATCATGCGCATGATTTAGAAAAAGTACTGAACCCTTTGGAACAAGACGAAGATGAAGTACTTGAACTTTACGCGCTGACTTTACCTGAAGCAAAACAAGCAATCGCAGATCAAGTAATCTGTGATGCAAAAACATTATATGCTATCCAATATTGGGAACTATCCGCGGGAAGAAAGTAGGAAGATACATGGCGAAAGGACCGTTGATTACGCGTTCAGAGATTCGCAGACGCCAACAAGAAGAAGCGCTGCGGGCACAACGGGAATCTGAAAAAAGTTATAGACAGGAAGAAAAGAAGATTTCAAATTTCTATCGTAAAGAAAACAAAAAGAACCGGCCTGTAACGAAAACAAGGACAGGCGAACGAGAAAGACAGAACAAATGGAATACATTTTTGATGAAAGCATTGATCATCGTTATTTTGATGCTTTGTGTCGTCTTTTTAGCAATTGCATTTATTTAAGAAAGAAGGATTATTTATGAAAATCGGTATTATCGGAGCAATGGAAGAAGAAATCAAGATTTTAAGAGAACATTTAAGCGAACCGTTATCTTGGGAACGTGCAGGGGCACTTTTCATTTCAGGATCTTTGGGACGACATGAGGTCATCATTGTTCGTTCAGGTATCGGAAAAGTTCTTGCTTCTATTACAACAAGTTTATTGATTCAGCAATATGGCGTAAACATGGTTATCAACACTGGTTCTGCCGGCGGGATCGGTCAAGGATTGCAAGTGGGAGATATCGTAATCTCAGATAAAGTCGCTTATTTTGATGCGGATGCAACAGGTTTCGGCTATAAACCAGGTCAATTGCCAGGAATGCCTTTATACTATGAAGCAAGCAAATATTTACGCAGCGAAATGGAAAAAGCCGCTGAAGCAGCGAATTTGAATGCCAAACAAGGATTGATCGTTACTGGGGATACATTTGTGGATTCGCCTGATAAAGTAAAAGAGATCTTGACGAATTTCCCTGAAGCATTGGCTTGTGAAATGGAAGGGGCCGCAGTAGGACAAACGGCCCGCCAATTCAACATCCCATTCTTGATCGTTCGTGCAATGAGCGATACAGCAGATCATCAAGCAACAAAAAGTTTTGACGAATTTATTGAAGAAGCAGGAAAACGTTCTGCGGACATGGTTATCCAATTTGTCCGTCATCTTGTTTAGGAGGTCTTTGACATGAAAGCATTGATTTCGATTGATTATACGAATGACTTTGTCGCTTCAGACGGCAAACTGACTACTGGTGAAGCAGGACAAATTATTGAGCCGGCTTTGATCCGAAATACGAAAAAATTTATCGATAATAAAGACTTTGTGGTTTTTGCAATCGATGCACATGATCCAAATGATTCTTTTCATCCTGAAAATAAATTGTTTCCGCCGCACAATGTGATTGGAACGGAAGGCCGTGATCTATACGGCAAGCTTTCTGAACTTTATGCGCAAAATAAAGAGCAGGAAAATGTTTATTGGATGGACAAGAGACATTATTCTGCTTTTAGCGGGACAGATTTAGATGTCCGTTTAAGAGAACGAAAAATAACAGAGATTTATCTAACAGGTGTCTGCACAGATATTTGTGTACTGCATACGGCAGTGGATGCCTATAATTTAGGTTATGATCTGTATATCTATGAAGATTCTGTAGCTAGCTTTGATCCAGTAGGGCATGAATGGGCATTGCGCCATTTCGAAACAGCCTTGGGGGCAAAAATCCTCAAAGAAGCAGATGCAATCGATTAATTAAAAAAGAAGCCCGACATCTTGTGTCGGGCTTCTTTTTATGGTGTTTACAGTATTGTTTCTTCGGCATTAACTCAAAATTTCGCAAAATATGAGAAGCTATTTTACGAAATTCTTCTTTAATGCTGGAGCTGAACGGTTCTTTCACAACCTCTACCAGATATGCACTC
Source organism: Enterococcus faecalis 13-SD-W-01 (assembly GCA_000415185.1). GTDB lineage: Bacteria > Bacillota > Bacilli > Lactobacillales > Enterococcaceae > Enterococcus_B > Enterococcus_B faecalis_A. The sequence continues at coordinate 111,456 of KE351596.1, read as the reverse complement.
TCTTCTCTGGTGCTAGATACATTTCATCTGCTTCAGTGATAGCAAAGGTCTCATAAAATTCTTCCAGATTTTTTGGTTGGACATTTGCCCGAAGTTTCGTTGGCGCATGTACATCGATTTGTAATAAAAGGGCTTGATATTCTGGTTTTGCTTTCGTGCGCCAAATCGTTGCCCAATTGACAAAGAAGTCTTCCAACGAAACATCTTCTTCTTGTTTTGCTGCTTCTAGTGCGCAGCTGAGGCCGCCAGCATCAGCGATATTTTCAGATACAGTCAATTTTCCGTTTACTTTTCCATCAGCAAAAGGCAGTTGATCAAATTGTTGAATCATTGCTTCGGCTTTTGCTTGGAATTGTTTGAAATCTTCGTCTGTCCACCAGTTATTCAGATTGCCGAATTCATCGAATAATGCCCCGTTGTTGTCAAATGCGTGGGAAATCTCGTGCGCAATCACTGCACCGATACCGCCGAAATTAGCCGAACTTGATTGATCGATACTATAAAAAGGCGCTTGTAAAATCGCTGCTGGGAAAACAATGACGTTGCGGAATGGATGGTAGTAAGCATTCACTGTATTCGCACTCATTTCCCATTCGGAACGATCAACAGGCTTATTCCATTTGCTTAAACGATCTTTGTAAGACAATTTGCTGAAATGTAACGCATTGCTTAATAAAGTGCCGCCTTCTTCTGCTGGAACTGTAATAAATTGGTCAAATAAAGCAGGAATCGTATCTGGATAACCTACTTGGATACCCAGTTTGTCTAATTTGGTGATGGCTTTTTCTCTTGTTTTGCTGCTTAACCAAGTGTTGTTTTCCAGACGTTTTTTATAAACGCCAATCATTTTTTCAATCATTTGTTTTACGTCGTTTTTGGCAGCTTCACCAAAATATTTTTTGCCATAGTAGTCCCCAATCACTTGGTCAAATTGACGAAGGGCTAAATAGTACGCTGCTTTTTTCTGCGGCATCGCTTCTTCTGTACCAGATAAAATACGAGAGAACGTACCGCCGATTTGACGAAACTCTTCTGAAAGATAACTGCTTAATCCGCGTACAGTTTGAACGATCATCCAACTGCGCATCAATGGAAAGTGCGTGGTTGTCAAGATTTCTGAAAGATGCTCGAAATAAACTGGATCTGTGACGATCACTTTGTCTGGCTCTGTGCCAATCAGACCTAAAACCGTTTTTTTCAAGTCGATCAAAGAAGTGTGCTGGATAAATGTGTCAAAAGATTGCGGATTATACATTTCACTGTAATTAGCATTTTCTTCGGCACTTTTCACATGAGGCGCAAGCATTTTGTCAAAGCAAATCGCTTGTTCTGTGATTGTTTCGGCTTCTGTTTTTTCTTTTCCGGCGAGCTCTAACAATTGCACCATCATATCGAAAAAGACAGACAGAAGCTGTGCGCCGTTTGGATGGTCCGCTTCATAATAAGTTTTGTCAGGTAAAAACAAAGAAGGCGGAGAAGCAAAGAAAGCATGTGTCTGCGCATTTTTCATATCTGCATCTACATCAAAGTCGATCGGAAGCGGCAGACTTTCAAACAGCCAATCAGGTAAGGCTGCATTTAATGTGTCAAAAGAATCCAGTTGTTCGATTTTTTCCAGAAGCGGAAGGAGCGGCTTTGCGCCAGCTTCATTTCTTTTTGGATAATCGTTAGCAAGTTTATAGTAAGCTAAAAAGTTTTGCAGTTTTGAAGAAAGTTTCTGCGGTTCTTCCGCCATCTTTTCTACATCAGCCATCAACTGTTTATCGATTGTTTGGACCAAGACTTCAAAACCGCCAGTTGCGGGTTTGTCCGCCGGGATAACAGCTGTTTTTAGCCATTCTTCATTTACTGCTTCGTAAGAATCTTTTTTTGCTAAAATTTTATCCATTATTGTATCCTCCTTTTGATTTAATGACCTTATTATCTAACAAGTTTGGTTTTTTAACAATCCACAGCAAATAAACAAATCGATTTGTTTTTTCTTTCGGGTCACTTATAATTGAAATGAGGTGAGGAAGCTGAAAAATCAAAAAGCAGATCAACCAGTGATTAAAGATAGCCAATGGACAGGTATCTCTGAAGAACATTTTGCACGTTACAAAAATTGGAAGACACCCTCTGGCAATTTGTGCGGTACTTATGCAGCGGCAGTTTTGCTTGCTTATTATCAGGATCAGCTCGATGAACACATTTTACCGAGAGAAATCCGAAAAAAAGCGGGAGACCGGAAAGTGCTGATCGATTTTTTACAAGCGTGCATCCAACCAGCAGGATATCCAACGATTCCTTTTCAAGTCAGCCGAGGGTTAAAGAAACTGTGCCAAACGTTTCAGCTCTCTTATACTCCTAGAAGTACATCAGTGGGTTCTTGGCAGCGGGCAACGAAACGGATCAACCAAGGAAAGCCTGTGATACTCGGTATTCTAAAAGTTTTAGGAAGTACTTACGGCAATCATTGGGTCGTCGCTTACGCGTATGCAGAAACGGATTCTGGCGAGAGATATTACAAAGTACATGACAATTGGGGAAACTATAAACAAGTCATTCCAGCTTCTTGGGCGAATGGAACTGTTTCTTTTACATGATTATTTACTGAAAACCACAGAAAATATCAAAAATATATGTTAAAATGTCAAAGAATAGAAGTTTAAGGAGGACTACATGGGTAAAAAGTATCAGGACGATACATTAAAAATCTTTAGTTTGAATGGGAATCGTCCATTAGCAGAAAAAATCGCAAAAGTCTTTGGGACAGAACTAGGAAAAAGCGTGGTAAAACAGTTCAGTGATGGCGAGATCTCAATGAACATCGAAGAAAGTATTCGAGGAGACCATGTTTATATCGTCCAATCAACTAATGCACCAGTAAATGATTATTATATGGAATTATTGATCATGATCGATGCAATGAAACGCGCCAGCGCAAAAACAATAAATGTAGTTCTGCCTTATTATGGTTATGCACGACAAGACCGTACCGCAAAACCTCATGAGCCAATCACAGCAAAATTGATTGCGAACTTGATCGAAGAAGCAGGTGCGACACGTGTATTGACGCTTGATTTGCATACTGTGCAAGTCCAAGGATTTTTTGATATTCCTGTAGATAACTTATTTACAATGCCTTTGTTTGCCCATTATTATCGTGAATTAGGTCTGATGGGAGACGATATCGTTGTTGTTACACCAAAAAACAGCGGTGTGCAGCGTGCTAGAAGCTTATCAGAATACTTGAACAGCACATTAGCAATCGTTGACCATGCAGAAGATGGTGACCCTGACAGCGGCTATGTGATTGGGGATGTTGAAGGAAAAACATGTATCATGGTCGATGATATTTTGAATACCGGAGCCACTCTGGCACGAGCAGCAAAAGTTTTAGAAAAAAGCGGAGCAAAAGATATTTATGCCTGCGCTTCACACGGACTTTTGTCACCTCCTGCAAAAGAAATATTAGAGAATGCGCCAATCAAAGACATCTGCATTACAGACTCTGTTTGGACAGTCCCAGAAAGACAACCCGAACAGTTGACGATCGTTACTTGTTCTGAATTGATGGGAGAAGCAGTGAAACGAATCCATGAAAATACGCCAATGAGTCCGCTGTTTCGATTAGAACAAAAAGATTTTGAATAAAGAGGTTGTTTTCTCAGTGCTCTGATCTGAGCATCAAGACTCTTTTCTGCTGGAAAATAGCTTTTCATATTTTTCAGCAGAAAAGCTTAATGCCGAAGATCAACTGAGAAAACACCGTTTAAGAAGAGGTTGTGAGCAAAGCGTTTTGACTTGAGCAATTAAGACTCTTTATCCAGAGAAAATGGCTTTTCACATTTTTTCTGGATAAAGCTTAATGCCGAAAGTCAGCTTTGCGAACACCGTTTAGAAAGAGGTCATGAAAGAACCGTTCAGCTCCGAGTATTAAAGAAGAATTTCGTAAAATAGCTTCTCATATTTTGCGAAATTTTGAGTTAATGCCGAAGGAGTTGGTTCTTGAATACCGTTTTGATAGAGGTTGTTTTCTCAGTGCTCTGATCTGAGCATTAAGACTCTTTTAAAATTGGAAATAGTTTTTCCTAAATAAAGCTTAGCAACAAAAGTTTTTTTTAGAAAAAAAACCTAAATTTCGCAACTTTCTTTAATCAAATAAACCCCCTTGAAACAGTCATTCGTGTTTCAAGGGGGTTTTGCTTATTTCCGCTGTTTTATTTTTTTACTACCTTTTTTACAGTTATTTTTGGCAAGTTTTTTTATTATATGCTAGAATGACCCTAGTTTATTGGAAAGAAGGGGAAAAGATGGAAACTATCTATTTAGATCATGCTGCAACAACACCCATGCATCCAAAAGTGATCGACGCAATGTCTGACATCATGAAAGATGTTTTTGGGAATCCATCAAGTATCCACGGTTTTGGCCGTCAAGCAAATGTAAAATTAGAAGAAGCGCGGCAAATCGTCGCAGACAGTCTTCAAGTTTCTGCACACGAAATCATTTTTAACAGCGGAGGAACAGAAGGGGACAATACAGCATTGCTGGAAACAGCTTTTTCAAGACAAGAAGAAGGCAAACATTTAATCACCACAGCAATTGAACATCCTGCTGTTTTGAATACGATGCATTATCTTGAATCAAAAGGGTTTGAAGTTACATACCTTCCTGTAGATGAAAAAGGTACTCTTTCTATCGAGGATGTAAAAAATGCATTAAGAGAAGATACGATCCTTGTTTCAGTCATGTATGGAAACAATGAAATCGGAAACTTGATGCCAATCAAAGAAATCGGTGAATTGCTTCGCGACCATCCAGCATATTTCCACACAGATGCAGTGCAAGCTTATGGCAGCCAAACCATCCGTCCTTATGAGTCAAATATTGATTTGTTGAGTGTTTCGGGACATAAGATCAATGGACCAAAAGGCGTCGGCTTTTTATTCAAACGAGATGGCGTCAAGCTTCCTTCAATGCTGATCGGTGGGGAACAAGAGGAAAAACGCCGCGCCGGTACTGAAAATCTGCCAGGAATCTGGGGAATGAGCCAAGCTGTAGCAATTTTAACAGAAGAAGAACGTGAACAACGCAAACAAAAATATTTAGAATATCAAACAGCTATTTTAGAAAGATTGGATCAAGCAGGGATCGATTATCAAGTAAATGGTGATTTAGAAAATAAATTAGCACATATCTTGAACTTAAGATTCCCTGGTGCAGCGAGTGATCTGCTGTTGATGAAACTTGACTTGCAAGGAATCGCTGTTTCAACAGGTTCTGCATGTACAGCTGGAAATGTCGAACCTTCCCATGTTTTGGAAGCTATGTATGGCGAAAACACGGATGCAGTAAAAGAATCGATTCGTGTCAGCTTCGGTTATGGTACAACAAACGAACACGTGGAGCAGTTTACTGATAAATTGATCAGTATCTTGAAAAAATAATTTTAGATTGTATGTACGTGTAACTCTGTCTTTCTTTAGAAATTGAAACAGAAAAAGCAGCTGGTCAAATGTCTGAAAACCTTCTATAATGAAAAAGAGTACATAAAATTATCGAGGTGAACAACATGGCATTTTCAGAAACAGCGACTGTTTTAGGCGCGAATACCGTTTATCGTCTGCACCCAAATGCAAAACGCTATACATTGAAGGATAACGGATTTACAGAAACGAATGGCGGCAACTATCAATTGATCCAGCCGTTAGATGCAACACCGCAAAGTAAAGAAGGCTTCAAGTTGAAGATTACTGTTTCAAAAGATATCAAATCATTCAAAATGTCAGTGACCACGGCAAATGGTTTAAGAGCAGTAGATATCTTCAAAGATGAAAACCAAAAAATGAGCCAAGACAAGTTTTATTTCTTGATGGACAGCATGATCAGCCGCGGTTTATTTGAAAAAGCAGAATAACAAACAAACGAAGACTCGCGAGTCTTCGTTTTTTGTTTTTTTACATTTATTTTTTAAGAATATGTCAGAAAATCATTCCACACGTGTCCATTCATCAATGGTTTTCCCATGTTCATCCGTAAATTCCAGCCAGCTGTTCGTGCCGCCGAAATACAAAAGCAGACTCGCTTCATTGACGCTCTTCACAATGATATCCTCAATGGTTTTGCTGCCGCTGATTTTTTCTTGATGATCAGCACGCAATTTTTCGCCGTATTTTGCGGCATAACCTAAAGAGCCGTCTTTATTGAGCGGTGCTTCCGGCATCAGAGAAGCCCCAGCTTTGATAAGCATCTCGTTTCGTTTGATCCAATAAATCGTAGCTGTACTTCCTCTGAAATCGACAGTAAAAGGAATCTCGCTGACTTCTTTGCTCCAACGATGACGTGCTTTTGCCGGCTTTTTCTTTTCGGGTGTTTGTATTTGTCCGAAGTAGCCGAAGACAGTGAGGATTTCCGTGATTTTTTCGTAGATGTCTGCCACGTTTTTTTGCACATGCGCAGGCACAGAAGTTAGCGCATTTTTGTCCGTTTCAATCGTTTTTCCTGTCTCATTTGCATGTTCTGAAAATAGATGGATCAAATGTTCAGCGTCCATCTCCCAAGGAAGCTGAACCATAACTACTGTGTCGAATTTTTTTGGTAAGATCGTTTTACCCACAGCAACCCAGTTTTTTTGTTGGAAAAAAAGATAAAACGCATGATCTGGTAATTCAGGTACTTCAGATGTTACAAATAAGTCAACCTGTTCATTTTCAAGCTGGATGTGGATCTTTGAAGAAGACAAGATTGTTTTAAAGGTGATAGCCATCAAAATCCCTCCGAAATATGTTTTTTACAGTTTAGCATATTTTACTTTTTCTTTCTTTTTTTCTGATTTTTTGATATATGATAAGAAATTCAAATTAAAACAATTGTTATTTAGGGAAAGCTCTTTTTTTGAAAAAAAGAATCACGTATAATATTTGTTTGTGCAAACGCTGCACAAATGAAAAAGGAAAAGAGGGTTGTTTATGGAGAATGAACAGTCGGCTGTTTTAACGAACTGGAAGAAGAATTATGCATTCTTTTTATCAGGTCAATTTTTATCAGGAATCACTAGTATGGTGGTCCAGTATGCAATTATTTGGTATTTGACCAGAGCAACAGGTTCGGCAACGATCTTGAGTTTTGCTACATTGCTGGGAATGATTCCAATGGTTTTGTTAAGCCCATTTGTGGGACCGCTCGTCGATCGATGGGATAAAAAGATCCTATTGATTGTCACGGATATTATTGTTGCGATTTTTGCGCTTGTATTAGCAATAGTTGGAACCGTTTCGGAATCCTTTCCGATTTGGCTGGTTTTTGTTTCCTTGTTTATGCGGTCAGTCGCACAAACATTCCAAATGCCTACGATTCAGTCGATTTTGCCGACAATTGTTCCAGCCTCTCAGATAACGAGGACGAATGGCCAATTAGGAATGGTCCAATCAGCGAATTTCATCATTGCTCCTGCTTTAGGCGCGGCTTTGTTTTCAGTTGTACCAGTCAATTATTTGATTTTATTAGATGTGCTGGGTGCAGTATTCGGAGTAGGATTATTGGTTTTTGTAAAGATACCAAAAGTTGCTCCTGAAACATTGGATGTACCGCTGGCAGTTTTCAAAGACGCGAAATTGGGTCTGCAAAAATTATTAGAGAATAAAGGATTATGGTACATAACGATCAATGGCGCATTTGTGACGCTGTTGTTCATGCCGGCAGCGAGTCTGTATCCTTTAATGACCCTAGATTACTTTGGCGGTTCAGTAGGGCAAGCAGGCGTTGTAGAAGTGGTGTATGCAGTTGGGATGCTTTTAGGTGGTGCACTGATCAGTTTTGTGGGAACGTGGAAAGATCGGATGAAACCTATTTTTATCGCTTATATCGTTATTGGTTTGACAATTGGTGCAAGCGGGTTAGTTCCAAGTGATAGTCAAGGTTTCTTGTATTTCATTATCTTAAATGCAGGTGCAGGTTTTGCAACACCTTATTTCAATACGCTGCTGATGGCAATGATCCAACAAAGCTATGAGCCAAGTGTTTTAGGACGTGTTTTGGGTGTTTTCAACTCTTTGATGAGTTTGACAGGACCAATCGGGTTGTTATTTGCAGGACCATTAGCTGACCGATTCGGTGTGGAAAAAATGTTTCTGTTTGCCGGAATCGGGATTTTATTATGTGGAATTGCTTTGTTTATGAGTCCAACCGCACGTGATTACGATAAAAAATTGCAGAAAGAATTAGAGAAAAATTGAAGAAACAGCAAAAAGCCGGCATTTAAAATGTCGGCTTTTTCATATTGCTTGATTTATTAACTAAGTGCAGAAATTTCCAAAGCTGGAAAAAATGAGCGAATCATTCGGATCGTTCCTGTGATAAGCTTTTTTAGAAATGGGGAGCGTTTACGTTATTTGTTATTTAATTTTAGTGTTATTAGAATTTGTTTCGGTTTTTTTAGATTTTTTGGAATTATTGAGAAACGTTAATTATTAAAAAGGAGGCATTTGAATGATCTTATCGAAGAGTAAAATATGTACCGTTGTTTCGGTTGTTTTGTTGATGATTTCTATGGCGTTTGCGAGTTTCTTCTGGGATTCTTCTACGAAATATAATTCCGAATTATTCACGTTAATTATGTTTTGTTGTTGGCTAACTGGAGGGGGAAGTTTAATTTTTTCAACGCAAATTTCCTTTAAATTTTTTAAGTGGGCAGTTATTGTTCTTAATTGGATTTGTATCTATAGTTGGTTTCTTTTTAGCAGGTAGAGGGATTGTCATTGATCGATGGGTGAAAATTGAAAGGAGAAAAAATGGAAAAAACTTTATATAGAAATGGGCTAATAGGATCTACGTATCTGTCATTTCTTTTTATAGGGATAATTTTTTTAGGAGGAAATAGTCCGCAAAGTGAAGTTTTAAAGCACTTTATGTTTGTGCCCGGCCTACCAGGGCTCTATTTTTCAACCAAAATCCAAAATAACAGAATCAAATGGATGTTTATAATCATCAATTACTTCTTAGCTACTTACTATGTATGGGAGCAAATTTATCGTTACTATTGTTATATAAGTTCATAATGTTGCTAAAAAGGAGCTGATTGGATGGCTTTGTCAAAGAGTAAATAAAGTATGTACCATAAAAAAAGACAGATTCCTATTACTTAAATCTATACATAAAAAGACTCAAAACGAAGAAGCTGCCACACTTTCTTCCAGCTAGCAGTACGTAACAGTTGCGCTTGTCTGCATGTTTGTTTACTCTGAAAAAAAGAACTGCTGGAGGAAAGAAAGATGAACTATTTTATCAGCGATACTCATTTTTTTCATGAAAAACTTTTAGGTCAAAATGACTTTGCCCCACGACTCTTCAATACGGTAGAAGAAATGAACCAAGCATTGGTTACGAGCTGGAATGAGGTAGTGACAGAGAAGGATGTCGTCTATCATTTAGGGGATATCGCTATGCATCCGCAATATGAAAAAGGAAGTGCAGAAATCTTGACTGTCCTTCTCCAGTTGAATGGTAAGATCCACTTTATCAAAGGGAACCATGACAGTCGTGCTTTTTTTCGTTATTTAGAAAAATACAATCCTGACATGCCTGATGGAGAGAAAAAATTTGCTTTCTCAGATGTCGGAAGTATTGTCAAATTTAATCATCAGCAATATTATTTGACGCATTATCCAATGCTTTTGGGACAAAAAGACCCTATCCGAAATTTGCATGGTCATATCCATCATTACAGTGTTCCGATAGCTGCGGTGGTGAATGTAGGGGTCGATGCGCCAGAACGCGCATTTTTAGGTGAGGTTTCCTTTGGTGTACCGTTGTCAGAAAAGCAGATCGAAGAAATTTTCCAGAAAAAAGAAGCAGAGCTGCAAAAACTAAACAATTGAACAAAAAAGAACGTGCAGATTTATTGCACGTTCTTTTTTGTCTGTTTTATTCGTCTTGAAGACGATTTTGGATTTGCCGGTACAAATTTTTGGTTTGTTCTGGTTGTTTGCTAGTAAAGAAATAATCTCGTTTGGCAGTTTTTATTTTTAGGACGGGCGTTGATTGACGGTCTACGTACATCACTGCGGGACGATCGCCAACTTTGAAGTTTCCAATCGTATAGTTTTGAGTCGCAAGGCCGCTTGTTTTAGCCAAAGTATCAGGTACTTTGTCAATCAATTCTGCGGATTGGATCGTCTCAAATGGGATCACGCGTTGTGGTGTAAAGGGTGCGTCTAATGTAACTTGTTTTTGCGTGACTGTGCTTGTCAAAGGATCTGGATGATAATCTAGGACATATAAGGGACCAATCGTGAACAGCATAGCGAAAAACAAAAGAACAGCAACAAGTCCAAGAGAAATCTTCCCGCCTGTTCGAGCAAGATTGATGGAAAGGTTCATCCCGATTCTATCTGGTACCATCACTCGAGTATCATCAGGATTATAGTACATCCCATAACGCCAATAATAATCATCATCTCCTTGATAACGGAAAGTATCTGTTTGCTGCAATAATTGATCTTGTTTTTTCCGCAGACGCAAAAGCCACCAGCAAGTAAATCCGCAGAAAAAGATCAGCAGAGCAGCTTCTACGAATGTCAAAAGAACAAATAAATCAGCAGAAAAGTTCATCGTCAAAAGCGGAAGGTAAAAAATGACAGGAAACGCTGTACTCATAAATATAATCAAAAAGGACCAGTAGAATTTTGTCAGATCGTTATATTTTTGGTTGATTTTCTGGTTTTCGGTAAGCGAGCGGACAGGTAACCGTCCAATAAACCACCAGCCAAGAACAAAGAAAACCAAGATAGCTAACATCATAAATAGGAAAAGGATAGAAAGCGGCTGCTGCATCGAATGACTGATCCAACTTAATATTCCTGTAAGGATGAAGCTAGGGACGAACCACCAAATAGACAGCAGTTTTCGGTTTTTTTCTGTCAATAATCGCGTATTTATTTGAACTGGACTGGAAGGCAGCTGCCAATCATTTTCAACAATCAGTTTTCTTGTCTTGCGTATATAGTAAATGAGCAAAGAATAATTACTGCCGATTGTAAGAAACAGCAAGACGAAAAATAATGTCATAAAAAGCGAGTCTTTCATAGGTAAAAGCAGCAGCAAGTCAAAAATGCTCAATATGAAAGCTGTTTGAAACAGCCGTCTCCGGTATTCTTTCGTTAAAGAAAGAACTTTTGGATCTTGGAGTTTTTCTTTAGGAAAAGTGTTCTCGATAATAACATAGCTGTGCGGCTTTGCAGCTAAAGATTGAACGAAAGCAAAGATAAAATTACAAAAAATCAAAATAAGTGTCAGAATCAATGAAATCATCAAGATTCCCCCTTTCTAAAATCAGCTAGAAGATTGTTTATCTTCTTTTTTAAAGATAGTTCATCCAGACCGCTCAAATAAAGTTCGGCCAATACCAAGGTCAATTCTTCCTCTTTTCCTCTTTTTTCTGGAACAGGGAGCGGAGCAACCAACGTACCTTTTCGGCGATCGGTCAGCAGATAACCTTCTTCTTTCAGCTGTTGATAACCTTTTGACACAGTCATGTGATTGACTCCGAGTTCATCAGCGATTTGGCGAACAGTCGGCAGCTGGTCATATGGTTTCAGCTCGCCTTTTGCGATTCCGATAATGATTTGTTTTCGTAATTGGAGATAAATCGGCTCCGCAGAACGAGGATCTATTTCTAAAATCATCCAATCCCTCCTTTGTATTATTTATATTAATACATATAATACAAAAATTCAAGAAACTTCTCTTGAAAATTAGTAGTCGAAAAAAATCCATTTCTGTTGTATAATGCTTAATACTGAAAAGTTGCGACCTTCAACTCGTAGATGTTTCAGAATCTAATTGAAATGATGGTGATCAAATGACAGACAACAGCAAAACTCGCGTTGTCGTTGGGATGAGCGGCGGTGTCGATTCATCCGTAACAGCACTTTTGTTAAAAGAACAAGGGTACGACGTTATTGGTATTTTTATGAAAAATTGGGACGATACTGATGAAAACGGCGTATGTACAGCGACAGAAGACTACAAAGATGTAGCAAAAGTGGCTTCACAAATCGGGATCCCTTATTATTCTGTAAACTTTGAAAAAGAATACTGGGATCGTGTCTTCGAATATTTCTTAGCAGAATATCGTGCAGGACGCACACCAAATCCAGACGTAATGTGTAATAAAGAAATCAAATTCAAAGCATTTTTAGATTACGCAATGGATCTTGGCGCAGATTATGTAGCAACAGGACACTACGCACAAGTTACTCGTGACGAAGATGGGACTGTCCATATGCTGCGAGGCGTAGACAATAACAAAGACCAAACATACTTTTTAAGTCAATTATCCCAAGAACAACTTTCTAAGACGATGTTTCCTTTAGGCGGCATGGAAAAATCTGAAGTTCGTGCAATTGCAGAACGCGCAAACTTGGCAACAGCTAAAAAGAAAGATTCGACAGGGATCTGCTTTATTGGTGAAAAGAATTTCAAACAATTTCTAAGCAACTACTTACCTGCAAAACAAGGGAACATGGTGACATTAGACGGCGAAGTCAAAGGACAACACGCTGGTCTGATGTATTACACGATCGGCCAACGACAAGGACTAGGTATCGGCGGGGGCGGCGGCTCTCAAGAACCATGGTTTGTTGTAGGTAAAGACTTAGAAACAAACACTTTATATGTAGGACAAGGTTTCCATCATCCAGCGCTTTATGCAACAAGCTTGGATGCAAGTGAAATCCATTTTACAACAACAGAAGACAAACCAGCAGAATTTAAATGTACAGCTAAATTCCGTTACCGTCAGCAAGACGTACCAGTAACTGTACGCTTGTTGGAAGACAATCGTGCAGAAGTGATTTTTGACGAACCCGTTCGTGCCATCACACCTGGACAAGCAGTTGTCTTTTATGACGGCATGGAATGCTTAGGCGGCGGTTTGATCGACCACGCATACAATGAAGAAAAAGTTCTTCAATATATCTAAACAAATAAATAAGACGACTTGCAAGACTGGATCATCAGTCTTGCAAGTCGTCTTTTTATCCATCTGCAAAGGGATTTTTTGGAAAGAAAACGATTGATTTTTCATGTTAAATTGACAGTATGAAAAAAATCGTTGTTTTTTAAAGGGGAAGATTGGATGGAAATAGCAAAGAATAAAAAATATATGGGTCTGTCATTTTTATTGTTGGCCCTTTGTATTTTGTTGACCGGCAATTTTGTTTTTAGCAATTATCAAATACCAGGCGGGATATTCATTTATTATGCTTCTTGGGGGTTGAGCGGGATCAACTTATTTTTGTCTTCCAGTATTCCGTTTAAAATCTTGAAAGGAGCAGTGATCACCCTTCAATTTTTGTGTGTTTATATAGTAGCCTATCTTTTTTTACGGGGATGGACTTCTCTGGATTTTAGTCAAGTAGTGATGTGGGTTCTTGTTTGTTTGATTATTGTTCGAGCAATAGAGTCTTTTATACAGAGTGAAAAAGGGATAAAAATTGCTGCGTGGATCCCTGTATCCATATCTGTGTGCTGTGTGGCAGGCATCCATTATCTGATGTTTTTTCATATGAATAGTTACAATGGATTATATATTCTTCCTTTATTGATCCTGCTAGCTGTCACAGGATCGTCTGGTCTTTATTTTGCAACCAAGCTTGATCCTGGAAAAATAAAATGGCTGCTGTTGATAGCCAATTATTTGTTTGCTACCTATTTTAATATCGTTGTTCTTTTCATGCAGTGGTAGTAAGGATAAATAGAAAAATAAAAAACGGAGAGCCGATTTATTTGGCTGTCCGTTTTTTTATTGGAAGGAAAGTTTATTTAGTTTTAGAAACAGGAACTTCGGCATGCTGTGTCTCTGCTTCTTTTCCTTCATGCAATTCTTTGGTGTTATGTCGGACAAGTAAGAAGTTGACCAACACGAGCAAGGAAGTAGAGAAGAAGACGCCGCGGTAACCAAAGATGCTTGAAACACTTGAACCAATCATCGGGCCAACGACATTCCCTGTTGCTTGGAACGATTGATTATAGCTGAAGATTCGTCCTGCTGCTTGTTGAGGCGAATACTTCGTAATGAGTGCTTGGACAGCTGGAAGCAGACAAGCATCGGAAATACCAATGAAAAAGCGCAGCGCACCCAACTGCCAAACATTTGTGACAAACCCCATCGGAATATAAACAAGGATCGCAAATCCAAGTCCAATGGCTAAAATCCGTTCGCTTCCGATCTTGTCGCCTAATCGACCAAGACGAGGAGCAGCAATCAACGTCGCGATACCTGGAATCGAAGCAATGATCCCACTGACGAGTGTTACATTTCCGTGGCCGTTCAGCAGTTGGCGAATGTATAAGCTGATGATCGGACTGATTGAGTTGTTGGAAGCTTGAATGATCAAAGTAGTGACGAACATACCAATGACGACATGGGGATACGCAAGATCTTTGTAGATTTGTTTTGCCGAGACCATATCTGCTTTTTTTACTGGAACGAATTCTTCATGGACCAAGAACAAGCTTAATAAGAAAACTAAGAATAAAATCGCTGAGGTGATGAAAAATGTTGGTCGAAAACCGAAAGCTGAAGCAGAGATCCCGCCAAGAAGGGGACCAAGCAAACTTCCGGTCACAGAACCAGTGGCTAATGTTCCTAGTACTTGGCCGCTTTTTTCTTTTGGCGTGCCTGTAGCAACTAAGGCAGTAGAATTACTGATGTAGCCAGAAAAAACACCTTGCAGCAGCCGTAAAGCGACTAGTTGATAGACACTTGTAACAAAGCCCATCAGACCGATGACCACTGCCATCCCCAGAGAAGCTCTTAGCAGCATGAGTTTTCGTCCTTTTTGGTCAGCTAATTTCCCCCACCAAGGTGAGATCAGTGTCGTGATCAAAAAAGTCGAGGAGAAGGTGACCCCGCTCCAAAAATTCAGCTGAGCGTGTGAATAATGACCTAAAGTATCTATGTAAAGCGACATAAACGGCATGACTAAGCTGAAGCCAATTCCTGCCATGAATGTACCGAACCACAAAACGAGCAGATTTTGTTCCCAAGTTTCTCTTTTTCTGAAAAGTTTATTTTTAAAATGTGCGACCAACGATAAAGCCTTCTTTCTGAAAATTTTCATCTATGCTCATTCATTATAAACTACAATCTGTAGTTTATCAAATCCGTTACTTTTTTATTCCTATTATTCGTGGTAAACTAAAGAGTGAAGGATTTTTTTAGAATGGATGAGAAAAATGAAAAAAAGAAATTTGTCCGCTGATAAAATCGTTGAGTGCTTGCGTGAATTGTCAAAAGAACTCCCGCCGCAGCAGATAACGTTTCAGCACTTAGCAAAACAACTTGATATCAAGTCTCCTTCTCTATACAACTATTTTAAAAACATCCAAGAAGTCCGCAATGCACTGACGGTAAAATTACTGCAAGAATTAAATGATCAGCTGCGGAGGCGATTAGTCGGGTTAAGCGGCGCAGAAGCGATACGCAGCTATGCTGACACCTACCAAACGTTCGCTTTTGAGAATCAGCCAATCTACGAATTGATGATCAATATCCCGCAGACAGGGGATGAGCGTTCGATAGATGCTATCCACGAGACCAATCAGATCATTCTTCAGATATTGGGTGCCTTTCCTCTCACAGAGCAAGAAAAGATCCATCGAAGCCGAGAATTGAGAAGTTTGATTCACGGCTATGTCTCCTTGCGCTTTTTAGGGTATTTCACGAAAGAGACCCAAGTGGATTCGGAAGAAAGCTATCATTGGATGATTGATCATTTTATTGAGACATTACCAGAAATCGAGGGTTAACTAGCACGGGTGCTTTTTTAAAAACTTAAGACTTTTTTAGTTCACAAGATGCTTTTCTTGCAACTTTCATGAAAAGTTACTAATATGTGTCTAGAAAAACAAAAGAAGGAGCGATAATATGTACCAAGTGATAACTATGTTTGGCGATAATGAGCCATGGTGGTTTTTTGAAGACTGGAAAGAAGACATCCAAGAAGTAGAAACATTTGAATCGTTCGATGAAGCAAAAGAATTTTATCAAAAAAAATGGCAATCCATTCATAAAGATTACTCTTACATAAATGCAAAAAGCAATTTCTTGAGCGCTTTTTGGAATGACGGTGATGAACGCTGGTGCGAAGAGTGTGATGATGATTTGCAGCAATATAAAGGACTCGCATTATTAAAGAAATATGAACCAATAAAAGTAGAGAGCGGAAAGGAATTTTATGAAGCAACTAATTCTAGCGGAAAAGCCAAGCGTTGCGAAAGATCTCAGCAAAGTGCTTAACGCGAATCAAAAACATAAAAACTATTATGAAGGACCCAAGGCAGTCGTGACTTGGGCTCTTGGTCATTTATTAGGGCTGAAGATGCCTGAAGATCTAAACAAAGAATGGCAGAGCTGGCAGATGGAAACATTGCCGATGATCCCTAAAAAATTGGGTATCAAACCTTTGCCGAAAACGGGACACCAGTTAAAAGCAATCAAGCAGCTGGTGAATCGAAAAGATATCTCTGAAATCGTCATTGCGACGGATGCAGGAAGAGAAGGCGAACTTGTTGCGCGCTGGATATTAGAATATGCCAACTGCAATAAACCAGTGAAACGTTTATGGATCTCTTCTCAAACAGACAAAGCAATCAAAAGCGGTTTTAGCAAATTGATACCTGCCAAAGAATATGACGATCTTTACTATTCAGCATTGGCACGGGCAAAAGCAGACTGGTTGATTGGTTTGAACGTCACAAGAGCTTTGACTGTAAAATACCAAGATAATCTTTCAGCGGGACGGGTCCAAACGCCGACGCTGGCTTTAGTGCGCAATCAAGAAAAGAAAATCGAACAATTTCGTCCGCAAACATACTATACGATTTCTTTGACAGCCGGAAAAGAAACAGCAAAAATGGTGCAGAAAAACCAATTTGCTTTCCAAAAACATGAAGAAGCAGAAGCAGTGGTAAAAACATTGAGCCAAACAAAAGGAATCGTCCGCGATATCCAAGAAAAAGTCAAAGTTGAACCTGCTCCTCTGCCTTATGATTTGACGGAGATCCAAAGAGAAGCGAACCAGCGTTTTGGTTATTCTGCGAAGAAAACATTAGGACTTGTCCAAAGTCTTTATGAAACACACAAAATTGTGACTTATCCGCGAACAGACAGCAAGTATTTGACAAGTGACATGAAAAATACGATGAAAGAACGTCTGCAAGCAGTCAGTGATTTTCTGCCAGAAGCAAAACAATATTTGAAAAACGGAGCTGTCGTCAAACAAACCAAAGTATTCCAAGACAGCAAAGTAACAGATCACCATGCTTTGATCCCAACAGAAAAACAGGCACGTTATGAAAAGTTAAGCAATGAGGAACAAAAAATCTATCAAATGATCGTCACCCGCTTTTTAGGCTTGTTTGCCGAAGCGCATAAAGTCAGTCAAACAAAAGTAACCGTAGAATTTGGCAAAGAAACCTTTATTTTCCGCCAAAACCAAGTGATCGAAGCGGGTTGGAAAACGAGCACCGAAACCCAAGAATATATTCCTTGGACGAAAGAAATGCGCGTTGTTCCTGATTTTTCAATCAAAAAAGAATTATCTGCGCCGCCGAAACCTTTGACAGAAGCGAGTCTTCTAGGCTTGATGGAAAAGCACAGCTTAGGAACACCAGCAACACGTGCCGAAATCATCGAAAAACTGATTAAATCAGAATTGATGGAGCGTATGCCAGCTGGACTGCAAGTCTCACCAAAAGGGAAGCAGCTGTTGGAATTAGTCAATCCTTCATTGGTCACACCAGAATTGACCGAAAGCTGGGAGCGGGATCTGGAAAAAATCGCTCGCGGACAGCAAAAAGCAGCAATGTTCTTGCAAACAATCGAAAAAGATACGAAACGATTAGTTCAAGAAATCAAGTCAAGCGAGCAGAAATATCAGGACTTTTCAATCACACAGAAAAAATGTCCAGATTGCGGATCGAATCTCAGAGAAAAAAATACACGAGATGGCAAAATCTATGTATGTACAAATACAGATTGCAGCTATCGCCGAAGAAAAGATCCCAAAGTCTCTAATCATCGTTGCCCGCAATGTCATCGGAAAATGGAGATCATCGAAGGGAAAAATGGTGCATATTTCCGCTGTAAATTCGATGGCACAACAGAAAAAATGTTAGGTAAAAAAGAACAAAAGAAAAAAATGACGAAACACGAAGAACGTCGTTTACTCAAAAAATATTCACAAGCAGAAGAACCAGAAGAAAGCCCATTAGCAGCAGCGCTTAAAGCAGCAATGAGCGAAGATTGATTTAGAAAAAACAGGACAAACGTCTCTCCCCGCCGCCAAAACAATGGAGGCGGGGAAAAGATATTGTCCTGTTTTTTTGTCTGTTCAGACGATTTTTACAAGGAAAGATAAACGGGTTCATAACCTAAATAAGCCAGTAATTTTTCAAAGTCGGTATAGGCAATAATCAAAGTGGCAGTATTGGTATTTGGATGGAACCCAACCGTATCTTGATGATTAATGGAACTGTCAATCACAACAGTTATTTTGTGTTCCGTATCGTGTGTCAAAGCAAGGGGCGTAACTGTTCCTGCTGAGACACCAAGCAAGGTTTGCAATTGTTCTTCTGAAACAAACGATAACCGTTTTTCTTCTAATTGTTCCGCTAATCGTTTTAAATCTGCTTGTTTTTCATCAGGCAAGATCACTAAATAAATGGCAGAGCCTTTTTTCGATTTTAGTACGAGATTCTTGACTTGCGGTCCAGGTAAATCAATGGCCAAGTTTTTGACCGATGTAATGGCGGGATGATCTACTTTTTGGTAAGGAATTGCTAATTTTTCCAATAATGCATAAGCTTCTTGTTCGGTTGCTGAAGGCATGCCGCATCCTCCTTTTTTATCTTTTTCTCTAGTTTATCAGGAAAAAAATATTTGACAAAAAGAAAAGAATCATGTAAATTACTCTTAAATTAATAAAATGACATCGAAAAGAAGAGTAGCGATGCGTTGTTTTTAAGAGAGTCTCTGGGTGGTGAAAAGAGGCAGCAGCGGATAGTGAAACACATCTTGGAGTCGGTTTTTTGAATAGAGTAGGAAAACCCGGGAAAGCCCGTTAAAGCTGCGGTCATTGTTTGATGACCAGATGAGGCTGTATTTTTGTGAGAAAATCAGCGAAAAAAGGTGGAACCACGTAATTAACGTCCTTTGATCTGCGGATCAAAGGATTTTTTTTTGACACTAATCATCTGGGAAAAGACTGCTGGAGTTCTTTTTTGCGAAAAAAAGATAAATAGAGGTGGAACCACGCGATCTGTGTCCTCTTGGCGCAAGCCAAGGGGACTTTTTTTATTAAAAGGAGGAGAAAAAATGAATTATTTACTTGATGTTATGCCCCAATTATTGACAGGTGCTTTAACGACGCTGAAATTATTTGTCTTGACTTTAGCCGGCTCATTGCCGCTAGGGATCTTGCTTGCTTTGGCTTTGTCTGTGCGGTTTCGTCCAGTACGTTATATTTTTCAAACGTATATCTGGATCATGCGCGGGACGCCATTATTGCTGCAGCTGATTTTTGTATTTTATGGTTTACCGACGATCGGAATCGTTTTTGACCGTTTTGAGGCGGCTTTGCTAGCTTTCATTTTAAATTATGCTGCTTACTTTGCGGAGATTTTCCGTGGCGGTATCCAATCGATTCCCCAAGGTCAATACGAAGCAGCGCAAGTATTGCAGTTGAATCCTTTCCAAACAGTGACTAAGATCATCATTCCTCAAGTCTTTAAGATCGTTCTACCATCTGTTGGTAATGAAGTCATCAATTTGGTAAAAGATTCTTCATTGATTTACATCTTAGGTTTAGGCGATGTGATGCGTGCAGGGAAAATCGCGATGGAACGTGATGCGACATTGCTTCCTTTGCTTGGCGTGGCAATGATTTACTTATTACTGACAGGAATATTGACACTTATCATGAAGCAAGTAGAAACAAAATTAGATTACTATCGTTAGGAGGAAAAAAGCATGATCGAATTGAAAAAAGTAAACAAATCATTTGG
Organism: Enterococcus faecalis 13-SD-W-01; assembly: GCA_000415185.1. Classification (GTDB taxonomy): domain Bacteria; phylum Bacillota; class Bacilli; order Lactobacillales; family Enterococcaceae; genus Enterococcus_B; species Enterococcus_B faecalis_A. The sequence goes on along the minus strand of KE351596.1, from coordinate 91,404 downwards.
TGAAAAAAAGGTAATCAATCAGTTGGATTTGGTAATTCCTGACGGCCAGACATTAGCAATCGTTGGTCCATCTGGCGGCGGGAAAACAACACTTCTGCGTATTTTAGCTGGGCTGGAAGAAGCGGACAGCGGTGAATTTTATTTAGACGGCCAAGCATTTGATCCATTTGGTTTAAAAAACCACGAACAAGTCGTAGGTGTCGTTTTTCAAGATTTTCAACTTTTTCCTCACTTAACGATTTTTGATAATATTACCTTGGCACCAAAAACCGTTTTAAAACAAGAAAAATCTGTTTATACAAAAAAAGCACAAGAATTAGCTGAATCGCTTGGTATTAGTGATTTGCTGAAAAATTATCCGTACCAGCTGTCTGGCGGACAGAAGCAACGGGTAGCGATTGCCAGAGCATTAGCAATGAATCCGCGCGTCCTGGCTTACGATGAACCAACAAGCGCGCTTGACCCTGAACTAAGACAGCAAGTTGAAAACTTGATCGTTACATTAAAAGAAGACGGTGTGACTCAAATCATCGTGACCCATGATCTGGTCTTTGCAGAAAATGTCGCAGATCAACTGCTGAAAGTAACGCCTAATCAGAAAGGATAGAAGAACATGAAAAAAACAAGCTTATTTTTAGCATTAGTTTTTGGTCTCTTTCTTTTTTCCAGCTGTGCGAAAAAAACACCAGAGGGCGATACATGGGCCTCTATCCAAGAAGAAAAAGAAATCACGATTGGTTTGGATGATACCTTCGTACCTATGGGATTTCGCGATAAAGACGGCAAAATAACTGGGTTTGACATCGATCTTGCGCGAGCAGTTTTTGCCCAATATGATATCAAAGTGAATTTTCAGCCCATCGACTGGTCAATGAAAGAATTCGAATTGACAAACGGCACAATCGATTTGATTTGGAACGGCTATACCAAAACGCCAGCGCGAGCAGAAAAAGTCCAATTTACAAAACCGTATATGGAAAATGACCAGATTCTAGTAACACCAAAATCTTCAAATATCACTAGCTTTGCCCAAATGAAAGGGAAGATCTTAGGTGCGCAAAATGGTTCTTCTGGTTTTGAAGCATTCAACAAACAGCCAGAAGTCTTGAAAAATATCATAAAAAACCAAGAAGCAGTTTTATATGACAGTTTCAATGAAGCATTGATTGATTTGAAAAGCGGACGGATCGATGGCTTGCTGATGGACAAGGTTTACGCGAATTACTACTTGAAACAAAGAGGAGAACTAGATCAATTCAATACGATCACCGGCGCGTACGAAAGTGAAGATTTTGCCGTGGGTGTCCGTAAAGAAGATGATACACTTGTTGAAAAAATCAATGACGGCATTGCTCATTTGGAAGAAACAGGAGAATTTCTGAAAATTTCCGAAAAATGGTTTGGTGATGATGTGACACCCCATGACACAGCAAAAGAGAATTGATTATCCAAACAAACTTGATCGAGAGAAAGCAAAAATGCTTTTTCTCGATTTTTTTCATGAATCAAAAAGGGTTATTTTCAAGCAATTATTTTCATGTCGATAGTTCTAAGTTATTTTATTTTGAGGAATTTTTCAAAATTCACTTTGTTTTGTAAGGGGTTTCGTGTTACTCTAGAAAAGAGAAAGATATTGGAAAGGAAGTTATTTATGGAACATCAAAAACTTAGTAATTTTCCTAAAGATTTTCTTTGGGGCTCTGCTTCTGCAGCATATCAAGTAGAAGGGGCATGGCAAGAAGACGGCAAAGGCGAATCTGTCTGGGATCGTTTCGTACGGATTCCCGGCAAAACTTTTAAAGGAACAAACGGCGATTTAGCGGTGGATCATTATCATCGTTTTAAAGAAGATATAGCATTGATGAAAGAACAAGGATTGAAAGCATACCGTTTCTCTGTAGCTTGGACACGGATTTTTCCTGAAGGCCGCGGTACAGTGAATCAAGCGGGCTTGGATTTTTACCACAATCTGATCGATGAACTTTTGAGAAATGACATCGAACCAATGCTGACACTTTACCATTGGGACTTGCCGCAAGCTTTGCAAGATGAATACAACGGCTGGGAGTCAAGAGAAATCATCGAAGACTTCACCAATTATGCCGCAACATTATTCGAAGCATTCCGCGGAAAAGTAAATTATTGGATCAGCTTGAATGAACAAAACATCTTTACTTCTTTAGGCTATTTATTGGCAGCGCATCCACCTGGTGTGACAGATCCAAAAAGAATGTATGCCGTGAATCATATCGCAAACCTTGCGAACGCTTCCGTGATCAATAAATTCCACGACATGGATATGCCAGGAAAAATCGGGCCAAGTTTTGCGTATACGCCAAACTACCCGATCGACAGCGATCCGAAGAATGTGTTGGCAGCAGAAAATGCGGAAGACTTGATGGCAAATTATTGGATGGACGTCTATCTATGGGGCAAATATCCAATTGCTGCAATGAAGTTTCTTGAAGAAAAAGGCTGGGCACCAGAAATCCAAGAAGGTGATCAAGAACTTTTAGAATCAGCTAAACCTGACTTCTTAGGAATCAACTATTATCAAACAGCCACCAATGCCTTCAATCCATTAGATGGCGTCGGCGCTGGGAAAATGAATACGACCGGCAAAAAAGGTTCTTCAGAAGAAACTGGTGTACCGGGAATGTACAAAAAAGTCGAAAATCCATTTGTCGAACGCACGAACTGGGATTGGGAAATCGATCCAGAAGGTCTGCGCATTGGTCTTAGAAGAATCACAAGCCGTTACCGTATCCCTGTTTTGATTACTGAAAATGGGTTAGGCGAATATGACAAATTGACACCAGACAAACAAATCCATGACGATTACCGAATCGCTTATTTGGAGAGCCATGTACGAGCAATCAAAGAAGCAGTATCTGATGGCGCGGAAGTTCTTGGCTACTGCACTTGGTCTTACACTGACTTGTTAAGCTGGCTGAACGGCTATCAAAAACGTTACGGCTTCGTTTATGTCGACCAAGATGAAACACAAGAAGGCTCATTAGAACGCTACAAAAAAGACAGCTACTACTGGTATCAGTCTGTCATCAAAGAAAACGGAAACAATATCTAATCAAACGAATTTGCATGAAGTCAAGTGTTCTTTGGCTTTATGCAAATTTTTTTGTCAAAAAAAGTTTTCGGATCACAAAGAAAGATTTCTTAAGAAAAAATTAGTTTCTTCAGCAGCGGCAAAAGAGATCTTCTTTTAAACAAAACTTTTGTTCGCTTGCTTTTTTTTGTATAATGGAAGTTGATGAAATGAGGGATATGAAAATGGCAAAGAAAAAACGTCCTGCGAAAAAAAAGCGGAAGACGAAAAAACAACAGCAGCAGCAAGAACAAACGCTGATGATCATATTAGGCTTTGCAGTGATTTTTTTAGCTGTCTTCGGCTTTTTGAGACTCGGGTTTTTGGGGACTTTGATCGCGAACGGTTTTCGGATCGTTGCGGGAAATACATTTCCGTTTCTCTGTCTTTTATTAGCAGCTTTTGGGTTTTGGATCGTCGTCAAAAACAGAGACTTTTCGATCACGAAACCGCGACGCTGGATTGGAGGCGCTCTTCTTTACTTAGGTATCCTGCTATTATTCCATGCACATCTATTTGGCAAGCTGCATACAGGAGAGCCCAATATTCTTGGAACTACGTGGGATCTGCTAAGCAGTGATATCCGGCAAAGCCAAGTCGGCCGAAATGTAGGCGGCGGGATGCTGGGCGCCATGTTGTACAACTTCACGTACTTTTTGATTGCTCAGCCGGGCAGTTATTTAGCAGCAATCTTACTAATGGGTGCAGGTGCTTTTCTATTCAGTAATCTGGAAGGCTACCAGCTGTTGGAATCCATTCAGCATTTTGGCGAAAACGTGCAAGAATGGTTAGCTGGCGATCCAGAAGAACAAGCGAAAAAACAAGCAGCAAAAGAAGCACGGAAGCAGCAGCGGGAAGAAGAACGAAATGCTAAGCGCCAAGCAGCAAAAGAAGCCGCAGAAGCAGAATTGGCAGAAATCGAAAAAAATCGAGTACGCAAAAAAACGCCTGGTGAAGAATTAGCAGAAACACAACAAGAAGAGTTACCGGAAACAGAACCAGAACAATTAAGTTTTGTGCCAATCAACAGTTTCCAAGAAAATGCACAACCTGTAATGGAAAAACCATTACAGCCGCAAGCGCAAAACAATTCCTTTGAAAAGGAAGAAACACCAGAAGAAGATGGCGGATTGCTTGAATTTAAGATCACTGGCGAGACAGAAAACCAAGATTACGAATTGCCGCCAACAGACCTGCTTGATTCTCTGCCTTCAACAGATCAAAGTGATGAGTATAAGAAAATCGAGAAGAATATTGGCGTGCTGGAACAAACTTTCCAAAGTTTCGGTGTTGATGCTAAAGTCGTTAAAGCAAGTTTAGGGCCTTCTGTAACCAAATTTGAAGTCCAGCCTGCTGTAGGGGTCAAAGTCAGCAAAATCGTTAGTTTGACAGATGATATTGCATTGGCTTTAGCTGCAAAAGATGTTCGGATGGAAGCACCGATTCCTGGGAAATCTTTGATCGGGATCGAAGTGCCAAACAGCAAGATAAGTATGGTTTCTTTCAGAGAAATCATCGAAGCACAGCCAAATCATCCAGATAAACTGTTAGAAGTTCCTTTAGGTCGTGATATCTCAGGAAAAGTCCAAACAGCCGATTTGACGAAAATGCCCCACTTGCTGATTGCTGGTTCAACAGGGAGCGGGAAATCAGTGGCGATCAACGGGATCATCACAAGCATCTTGATGCGCGCAAAACCGCATGAAGTGAAACTGATGATGATCGATCCGAAAATGGTGGAATTGAATGTTTATAATGGTATCCCGCATTTATTGACACCTGTTGTTACTAACCCAAGAAAAGCGGCACAAGCGTTGCAGAAAGTCGTTCAAGAAATGGAAGAACGTTATGAAAAGTTTGCAGCAACTGGGGTAAGAAACATTTCAGGGTTCAATGAATTTATCCAACAAAGAAATCTGGAAGAAGGAGCGAAACATCCAACCTTGCCATTTATCGTCGTGATTGTTGATGAGTTGGCAGATTTGATGATGGTCGCAAGTAATGAAGTGGAAGATGCAATCATTCGTCTTGCTCAAATGGCGCGGGCTGCAGGAATCCATATGATTTTGGCTACACAACGACCAAGTGTAGATGTTATTACTGGGATTATTAAAGCGAATGTGCCTTCACGGATGGCGTTTGCAGTTTCCAGCGGGACAGATTCACGGACGATCATTGATTCAAATGGTGCGGAAAAACTGCTTGGACGAGGAGATATGCTCTTCTTGCCGATGGGTGAAAACAAACCAATACGTGTCCAAGGCGCCTTTATCTCTGACCATGAAGTCGAACGGATCGTAAGCTTTGTAACGGATCAGCAAGAAGCACATTATGAAGAAAAAATGATGCCGACAGATGAAGTGGAAACACCGGCTTCTTCTGAAAATCCGCAAGACGAATTATATGAAGAAGCAAAAGCGTTAGTCGTAGAGATGCAAACGGCAAGTATCTCATTGCTGCAGCGCAGGTTCAGGATCGGTTATAACCGTGCTGCCCGTTTAGTAGATGAATTAGAAGAACGGGGAGTTGTCGGACCGTCAGAAGGCAGCAAGCCGCGGAAAGTATTTGTCGAGCAAATGGAAGAGCCGGCAGAGCCGATGATGGAAGAAGATCAGACACTTTAAAACTCTGACATGGAAATAACAAACAGCACCAAGGCTGGACAATTCAATTGTCCAGCCTTTTTTGCGTGAAATTCGCGCACTCTTTCTATCGAAAAAATAATCGGATTATTAGGATCATTTTATTTAAGTCGGGTATCCTAACAAAAAATAGCCTAAATCTGGCAGCAAAAGAAAAAGAACTGCGATTTTTTGCCAGTTATAGGAAAATTATCTAAAGAAATGGGTGTTGAAATGGCTTTTAGTCAGCAAAGAAATTCTAGACAAATCGATCGTTTAAGCGGCAGGATCAATTCAGCTGCCAAAATCCGCTATGGTTATCTGACGATGATTGCTGCGGTCCTCTCGTTTGGATTATGTTTGTTAGCATCAGATTACCTGATCCATACAAATTCGCTTTATGTTCAATGGTTGTTTACTTTTACCGTTGCCCTGCATGGGTTTATTCGAACATGTCTGCTGGTCTTTTTAGGGATAGTCCCAATATGGTGTTGTCGATCGACAGCGTATACCAAACCGGTAATATCGCTCTTTTTTTTCCTTTTATCTTTAGTTGTTCTGGGTTTTCCTATGGGCCTCATCTTTCTTTATTTTCCTAATCAAATGATCGTGCCAGCCATTCTGGAAACAATAGGAGTTACTTTTTTATTTTGTTCGATCGGTTTACTTACGAAAAAAGATTTGACCAATTGGGGCGGTTTTCTAAGCTTGGCTCTGGCAAGTCTTGCTATGGACAGTGTGCTTAACCTGCAGTTTTTTCATTTATCTTGGTTCGCTTACTCTATCTCATTTGGCACCACGGTATTGTTTTTAGCTTATTTGATTTACGATGCAAATCAAGCGATGCAGAATTATGATGAAGCTAAACGATTAGGCGGTATTTATTTTATCGCCATCTTGCTCGCTAGCTCCTTGGAAATCTTGTTAGACATGATTTATTTATTCTGGAATAACCTCGTATCAGGAGACGATAATGATGACGGCGACAGCGGCTTTGACAGTTTTTGGTAAATAGTATAGGAAAGAAAGCTTTTATTTTCCGTTTGTGATCTATTGCATAAGCTGGCATAATAAGTTATAGTATGTAGCGAAATTTGAGAAAAAGAGGGAAACGAACGTGGAAAAACAATCCATCTACGGCTTGAGAAAAGAAGAGCTGACTAACTGGCTTTTAGAAAATGGCGAAAAGAAGTTCAGAGCTGCACAAATCTGGGAATGGCTTTACCAAAAAAGAGTCGCAGAATTTTCAGAAATGACGAACTTATCAAAACATCTAACTGATAAATTATCTGAACATTTTATCATCAATCCATTGAATCAAGTAATCGTCCAAGAAGCTTCTGACGGTACAGTAAAATATTTATTTGAACTTCCTGACAAAAATATGATCGAAACAGTTTTGATGCGTCAAGAATATGGCTTGTCTGTTTGCGTAACTACGCAAGTTGGCTGTAATATCGGCTGTACATTTTGTGCTAGCGGATTGTTGAAAAAAAATCGTGATTTGACAGCGGGAGAAATTACTGCCCAAATCATGATGGTCCAACGTTATTTTGACGAAAGAGAACTAGGAGAACGCGTTTCTCACGTCGTTGTGATGGGAATCGGCGAACCTTTTGACAACTATGATAATGTGATGGACTTCCTTCATATCATCAATGATGCAAAGGGATTAGCAATCGGTGCACGTCATATCACTGTTTCAACAAGCGGGTTAGCAAATAAAATCAAAGAATTTGCGGACAATGGACTTCAAGTAAACTTGGCGATTTCTTTGCATGCGTCAAATAACGATGTGCGGACATCGATCATGCGGATCAACCGCAGTTTCCCGATTGAAAAATTGATGGAAGCAATCGATGAATATTTAGAGAAAACAAACCGCAGAATCACTTTTGAATATATCATGTTAAGTCATGTAAACGACCGTCCAGAACATGCCCAAGAATTGGCAGAGTTGTTAAAAGACAAGAAAAAATTGGCCTATGTGAACTTGATTCCTTATAATCCAGTCAGCGAACACGACCAATATTCACGCAGCTCGAAAAAAGATGTTTTGCGTTTCTATGATGTATTGAAGAAAAACGGCGTCAACTGTGTTATCCGAAAAGAACATGGAACAGACATTGATGCAGCATGCGGGCAATTAAGAAGTAAGCAAATGAAGAAAGAAAAAGCGGTATAAAAGAGGTTGTTTTCTCAGTGCTCTGATCTGAGCATCAAGACTCTTTTCTGCTGGAAAATAGCTTTTCATATTTTTCAGCAGAAAAGCTTAATGCCGAGGATCAACTGAGAAAACACCGTTTATTAGAGGTTATGTGTGAGCTGTTCAGCTCCAAGCGCCGAGTAGGTACTGTTCGACATCGAATCACTTCCTTCTTCGTGTCTTACAGCAATAAGACTCTTTTCTGCTGAAAAATATGAAAAGCTATTTTCCAGCAGAAAAGCTTAATGCCGAAGGTCAGCTTTGCGAACACCGTTTGGATAAAGGTCGTAAGCAAACCGCACTTCCAAAAGAGGCTGTTTTAAACAGTCTCTTTTCTTTTTTTCAGGATCGGCAAGTCAGAAGTTTCGCTTTTTTTACGAGAGTTGTTAAAATAGGAAAAGAATGGGGGGATTCGATGATTATCACAGAATTTGATCGCGAGGATCGAAGTTTAAAATCTCAATTAGCTGATCTTTTGCGGCTAACTTGGCCAGAAGAATATGGGGAGACAGCTGTTCAAGAAGCAGACCAGCTGATGGAAGCTGACAGAATCGCAGTCGCAGCGATAGAGGGAGACGAATTACTCGGCTTTGCTGGAGCGATTCCTCAATATCAGCAAACAGGTTGGGAATTACACCCATTAGTAGTAGAAAGTGCTAAGAGGAAGAATCAAATAGGCACTCGGTTGCTTCATTATGTAGAAAGAGAAGTCGTATTCAGAGGCGGAATCACGCTTTATTTAGGTACAGATGATCTGGAACATGAAACGTCTTTAGGTTCTGGGGATCTATTCGAAGAGACATTCAAAAAAATACAAGAAATTGAAAATTTGAAAAAACATCCTTATGAATTTTACAAGAAACTTGGATATACCATCGTCGGTGTCATCCCTGACGCAAATGGCTGGGACCGACCTGACATCTGGATGGCAAAACGCTTAGTCGAACGACCACATAACACTTAAGCAAACAAAAAAGTAAATGTAAAAATGAGCCTAGACAGTTTGCTGAAAACTGTAAAACAAGCAAAATGAACAATAAAAATAGAAGAATAGCAAAAACAGCCGATAAAAAACGGCTGTTTTTTTTATTTGTGATTTTTTATGAAAAAACACTTATATAACAAGGGTTTTCATAAGAAAATCATTAATGCAGATAACGAAAAAATCATTTTTAGGTAAAAAAGAATAAAAAAACTATTGCTTTTTTTAGAAATATTTATTAAACTCTTAAACAACTTCAGAAAAAAACTAATTATTCTGAAAATTCAATAAAAGGGGTACACAAAATGAAAAAGAGTTTAACGTTTGGTATTGTCGCAGTATGCGGACTTGTACTTTCAGGCTGTTACGGCGGCGGCAGTGCAGATTCAGATAGCAATTCATCAGGAAGCAGTTCTTCTGGTGACAGCAATGGGGTTTTCAATCTCGTCGTACCTCAAGAAATGCCGACAGCCGATTTATCAGTAGCAACAGACACAATCAGTTTTACAGCATTAAATAATGTTTATGAAGGAATCTACCGTTTAGATGAAGACAGCAAACCTCAACCAGCAGGAGCGACTGAGATGGCTGAAGTCAGCGATGACGGTTTAACGTACAAAATCAAATTAAGAGACGATGCTAAATGGTCAAACGGCGATCCTGTAACAGCAGCAGATTATGTTTATGGATGGCAAAGAACCGTGACACCAGCTACAGCTTCTGAATATGCGTACTTATTTGAACCAGTAGAAAACGCAGCAGATATCACAGCCGGTAAAAAAGATCCATCTGAACTAGGAATCAAAGCAGTTGGCGAACATGAATTAGAAATCAAATTGGCAAAACCAACGCCATATTTCCAATACTTATTAGCATTCCCTTCATTCTTCCCGCAAAATCAAAAAGTGGTAGAAGAAAATGGCGACGCTTATGCATCAGCAAGTGACAAAGCCGTTTATAACGGACCATTTACTTTAGCAGGATTTGACGGACCAGGAACAGATACAGAATGGTCATACAAGAAAAATGATAATTACTGGGACAAAGATTCTGTGAAACTGTCAGAAATCAAAGTCAGCGTTGTAAAAGAATCTTCAACAGCATTGAACTTGTTTAAAGACGGCCAAGCAGATGATGTTATCCTATCTGGTGAATTAGCACAACAAAATGCAAATGATCCAGCATACACTTCATTTAAAGAAGCAAGTACAAGTTACCTTGAATTGAATCAGCGTGACGCAGATTCTCCATTCAACAATGTGAACTTGAGAAAAGCAATCTCTTACGCAATCAACCGCGAATCAATCGTGAAACAAGTATTAGGTGATGGTTCTGTTGTTTCAACAAGTTTAGTACCAGCTGATATGTCTTCAAACCCAGAATCAGATGAAGACTTTGCTAAAGAAGCAGGCGAACTAGTTGCTTTCGATAAGAAGAAAGCCGGAGAATACTGGGATAAAGCAAAAGAAGAATTGGGAATCGATTCATTAGAATTTGAATTGATGGCATCTGATACAGATTCTTCTAAGAAAGTTATTGAATACATCCAAAATGTTATTCAAGAAAACTTGCCAGGTGTGACAGTTAAACCAACACCAGTTCCATTCTCTGTTCGTTTAGATCGTTCATCATCAGGTGATTTTGATGCCGTACTTGGCGGATGGTCAGCTGACTACGCAGATCCAAGCAGCTTCACAGACTTGTTTGTAACTGGGAATTCTTACAACCGTGGACAATGGAGCAATGACGAATATGATGCAGCAGTGAAATCAGCAGCAACAACAAATGCTGGCGATCCAGATGCACGTTGGAAAGATTTGCAAGAAGCAAATAAAATCATTGCAGACGACATGGGCGTTATCCCAATCTACCAAAAAGCAGAAGGACATTTAGTAAATCCAAATGTCAAAGGCATCGTACACCACGCAGCCGGCGCATCATGGGATTACAAATGGACATATATCGAAGAATAATCGCAGAAGTTGAAGTTTGAAAGAGAAATGAAGTTAAGGTAAAGAGACAACTTTCGAATAAGTTTTGACAAATTATTGAGCGATAAGCCGGAATTTCCGAAAATTGTTTCACTGATTTTTGAGAAATTCCGGCTTTTTTTATTATAAAAGCCAAAATGTTTTTCTTGTCTTGCTTTAAAAGATAAGCAGCAGTACAGCAATCACCAGCAAAACACCTGCGATGATCAGCCAAAAAGAATATATGCCGTAACCAACAGAAGATAAGGGCATGAAATCCGGTTTTTTCTTCCGGTTTCTTGTACGAGCAAGGAAAACCGATCGTTGAAAATGATCAAAGAAACCAGAGGAAAAAACCCATAAAAAACCGCCAATGATCAAAAACGGCAATGCCAGTAAAAAGAGATCATTGGAAAGATTTGTCAGGGTAAGTGTTCCAGAAAAGTTGTTTTTTAAAACCACGATCAGGACCAAAACCAAACTGACCAGATAGGGAATATATTTTTTCTTCATTTTTGTATTTACGCTCCTTTTTCTTATTAGTTAATAATGTAGCGAAACATTCGCCAGAAGTCAAAAGCTAGGAGGAAACACCAGTGAACAGTTATCTGAAATATTTTTTTAAACGCGTCTTTTTCATGTTGATCACATTATGGCTGATTGCCACGATCACTTTTTTCTTAATGCAATTTTTACCAGGTACACCTTATACCAACCAAGAACGGTTAAGTCCTGAAACAATTGAAATGTTGAACAAGCAAGTAGGGTTAGATAAACCAGTCATCGTACAATACGGTATCTATCTTTCAAATCTAGTACAGGGCGACTTTGGGATCTCCTTCCAATTCAAGAATCAGCCTGTTGCAAATCTGCTAGCTGGAAGAATCGGACCTTCTCTGCAGCTGGGATTGCAGGCCATTTTATTTGGTACCTTCATGGGTGTTATTTTAGGTTCGATTTCTGCAATGAAACAAAACACTTGGGCAGATACGGCTTCAACATTAGTAGCAATCCTTGGCCGTTCAATTCCAAACTTTGTATTTGCGGTCTTGCTTCAATACGTTTTTGCTATCAAGTTAGGTCTTTTGCCAATTGCTAAATGGGAAGGATTTGCCTTTACGATTTTACCGACGATTGCATTGGCGATGTCGCCTTTAGCCGATTCAGCCCGTTTTATACGGACAGAGATGGTAGAAGTCTTGCATAGTGATTATGTCGAGTTAGCACGAGCAAAAGGGTTGAGCCGCTGGGAGATCACATTTAAGCATGGTCTTCGAAACAGTTTGATCCCATTGATGACATTATTAGGACCTTTAGCTGTTGCTTTGATGACAGGTTCATTAGTTGTTGAAAATATTTTTGCGATTCCGGGTATCGGCGAACAATTCGTTAAATCAATTACGACCAATGACTATCCAACAATCATGGCTGTAACGATCTTGTATTCATTCATGTTGATTTTCGTGATTTTGATCGTTGACTTGCTGTATGGATTAGTTGACCCAAGAATCCGTGTTTCTGAAGGGAGCCGAAGCTAATGGAAATCATACCAAAACGTTATAATACAGTGAAAGACATCCCAGCAGATGAATTCTTGCCGCTGCAAAAAAATACCGAAGCAGAACGTGAACAGATTACTGCTCCTTCATTGAATTTCATCCAAGATTCATGGCGCAGACTGAAAAAGAACAAAGCTGCGGTTGCATCGATGGTATTGTTAGGAATCATTATCTTTACATCAATCATCACGATTTTTGTTTCACCACATGATCCAACAACCCAAAACATCGATTACAGCAATCTGCCGCCAAGAATCCCTGGATTAAATATTGACGGTTTGAACGGAAAAGCGATGGTCGGCGGCGAATTAGTCGACAAATATGCACAGGCAAATGTACCTGCGGATGTCAATTATTTCTTAGGAACAGATGGTTTAGGACGTGATGTATTGAGCCGTTTGTTCATGGGAACAAGAATCTCATTATTGATTGCATTTATTGCCGCGTTGCTGGATGTGACAATCGGTGTTGCTTACGGCTTGATCTCCGGTTTGTTAGGCGGACGTGTCGATAACGTTATGCAGCGTTTCTTAGAGATTTTATCTGGTATCCCAAACTTGGTAGTAATGATCTTGATGCTGGTTGTTTTTGAACCAGGTATTTTCTCGATCGTCGCTGCGATGGCTATTACGAACTGGATCCCAATGGCGCGTATCGTCAGGGCCCAGACATTGAAATTAAAAGACCAGGAATATGTTTTAGCTGGTATGACTTTAGGTGAATCAAAATTAAAGATCGCTTTTAAACACATTTTGCCGAATATCTCTAGTGTCATCATTATCCAAATGATGTTTAGTATCCCATCAGCGATATTCTTTGAAGCATTCTTGAGCTTCATCGGTTTGGGATTAACACCGCCATCTGCTTCTCTAGGTACGATGCTGAGTGACGGTTACAAAACATTCTTGTACTTGCCATACTTGTTATGGATTCCTGCAGCAACATTGTCAGTGATCATGATTGGTTTCAATCTATTGGCAGATGGCTTGCGCGATGCCTTTGACCCTAAAATGAAAGAGTGAGGAATATGACAAAAGTTTTAGAAGTAAAGAACTTAGAGATCTCTTTTGATACGTATGCCGGAAAAGTAAGAGCGATCCGCGGCGTAGATTTCCATTTGAACAAAGGAGAAACGCTAGCTATCGTCGGAGAGTCCGGAAGCGGAAAATCTGTGACGACGCGCAGTATCATGAGACTTCTTTCCAGCAATGCATCAATCGACAATGGCGAGATTTTGTTTAAAGGACAGAATCTTATCAATAAAACAGAAAAAGAAATGCAGAAAATCCGCGGAAAAGAAATCGCGATGATCTTCCAAGATCCAATGACTTCTCTTGACCCGACCATGACAATCGGTAAACAAGTAGCGGAGTCTTTAAGAAAACACAACAAAGTTTCGAAAAAAGAAGGATTGAAAGCTGCATTAGAACTTTTGAAACTGGTCGGGATTCCTGAAGCAGAAAAAAGATTGAGCAGTTATCCGCATCAATTTTCTGGCGGGCAGCGTCAGCGGATCGTTATTGCGATCGCGTTGATCTGCTATCCAGAGATCCTGATTGCCGATGAACCGACAACAGCACTTGATGTAACGATCCAAGCACAGATTTTAGAGCTTTTAAAAGAAATCCAAGAAAAAATCAATACATCGATCATTTTTATCACCCATGACTTAGGGGTGGTGGCTAACGTAGCTGACAGAGTTGCTGTCATGTATGGCGGCAAAATCATCGAAGTAGGAACATCTGAAGAGATTTTCTACAATCCGCAACATCCTTATACATGGGGCTTGCTTGGCTCGATGCCGACACTGGAAAGCACAGGAAGCCGCTTGTACGCGATTCCTGGTTCGCCGCCAGACTTGTTGAACCCGCCAAAAGGAGATGCTTTCTATCCGCGGAACGAATATGCATTGAAAATCGATGCAGAACAAGAACCGCCATTTTTCGAATTATCCGAAACACATAAAGCAGCTACTTGGTTGTTAGCACCTCAAGCACCAGCTGTGACACCGCCAGAAGAGATCCAACGACGCTGGGCGATTTTTAAAGAAAAACAAAAAATGCACGCAGCGAAGGAGGGCTAGCCATGAAAAAATTATTAGAAGTAACAGGTCTGAAACAATATTTCAACGTTGGCAAGAAAAATGAAGTCCACGCTGTAAATGACATTAGTTTCCATATCTATGAAGGCGAAACGTTTGGTTTGGTTGGCGAATCCGGAAGCGGAAAGTCTACAACAGGACGTACAATCATTCGTCTAAATGAACCAACAGGCGGAGAAATCCTTTTTGATGGTCAAGACGTAACAAAAATCAAAAGTAAAAAAGACCTTGCTGCATTTCGCCGCGAAGTCCAAATGATTTTCCAAGATCCATATGCTTCTTTGAACCCGCGGATGAAAGTTCGCGACATTATCGCAGAAGGAATCGATGTCAATAATCTGGCCTCTTCTGCAGATGAAAGAAACAAAATGGTCGATGATCTTTTAAAAACAGTTGGCTTGAATCCTAGTCATGGTACACGTTATCCCCATGAGTTTTCTGGTGGGCAGCGACAACGGATCGGGATTGCCCGAGCATTAGCTGTTCAGCCGCGTTTTATCATTTGTGACGAACCAATCTCTGCTTTGGACGTTTCGATCCAAGCACAGGTAGTCAACTTGCTGCAAGATTTGCAGGAAAAACAAAACTTGACTTATTTGTTCATCGCACATGATTTGTCGATGGTCAAACATATCAGTGACCGTATTGGTGTGATGCACAATGGCTTGCTGTTGGAAATGGGTACAAGTGAAGAAATCTATAATTTTGGTGTCCATCCATATACAGAAAGCTTGTTGTCAGCTATTCCGTTACCTGATCCAGATCACGAGCGTCAACGCCGCCGTATCAAGTATCAGCCAGAACCAGCAGATGGCAAAAATCGTGCATTGAGAGAAATCGCACCAGAACATTTTGTTTATGCAACAGAAGAAGAAATCCCCTATTATGCGAAAAAACTGCAACGTAAAAAAGAAGCAGTATTAGCAGTAAATTAAAACGAACAAAAAAGCGGCGCGGACGAAAGGTCCCGCCGCTTTTTTTGTTTCTGTGGTAAAATAGCAAAAAGTGATTTGCCCGAGGAGAATAAAATGAGTGTTCAATTACAATTGATCATAGGCGCAACAAAGTTATTAAATGTAAAAAAGATCTTTACATTAAAGGGACAGCGGTTTTTAGATGCCATCGAAAAGAAGCAGAAAAAAATTGCAGCACCTTTAGAAAAGCAATTTAAAGGATACAAAAAAGAAGTTATTGAAAAGCAAGGAATCAAGTCTTATTTGTTTTCACAAAAAAGAAAAGAATTGATTGTGTATCTTGCTGGCGGAGGATTTGTTTTACCGATTTCCAGCTTGCATTGGGAATACCTTGATTTTCTTTCTGCTTCTGTCCAAAAAGATTTTTTTGTACTCAATTATCCGTTAGTTCCTGCTGCTATGGTAGAAGAGCTGATGCTGTACATCCAAGAGCTGTTAGAACCGATGCTTGACAACTATGAGTCAATTACTTTGATGGGCGACTCTGCGGGCGGGAATATCGCATTGAGTTATATCCAATCTTCTTATAATAAAGAAAAAAGGATCAAAACGGCCGTTGCTTTGTCGCCGCTGGTCGATTTTTCGATGAGTAACCCGGAAATCAAGGAAACTGCCAAGCGAGATACCATTGTTTCACCCATCGCTCTTCCTGAGATTAGACAAATGTACGCGCCAGATAAATCACTGACAGACCCGTTGATCAGTCCAATGTATGGTGATTTTTCAATGTTTGATATTATTGTTTTATCTGGGACAAGAGATATTACCAATCCTGATACAAAAAAGATGGCTGAAATGAATCCGAACATCATATACATCGAAAAGAAAGAGTTGCCGCATGTTTTTATGCTTTATCAAATGCTTCCGGAAGCACAGGAAGTCAATGCACAGCTGATTGCTGAATTAAAGAGAGAAAAGAGGAGAGAAGATGCTTGATAAATCATTGCCATATGCTGAATTTTGGATGACGCGCCCACTGAATGATCCAGTGCCTGAGATACCATTAGCAGAAGGATTCCGTTTTGAATTCTATACGCCAGGAGCAGAAGCAGATTGGGCAGCAATTGAGACTTCTGTAGGGGAATTTGAGAATAGGGAAGAAGCGTTGACTTATTTCCAAAAAACTTTTGCACCGTATCCAGATGAATTGGCAGAAAGAATGCTTTTTGTCGTAACAGAAAAAGGGGAACGGATCGCCACCTGCAGTGCTTGGCGAAAAGACCGCCAAGGAGAAAGCTATCCTGTTTTCCATTGGCTGGCTGTGAAACCAGGCTATCAAGGAAAAGGGATCGCCAAAGCGCTGATTGCCAAAGTTCTGACGCTGTTTCCTGATTTATCAGAAAACAGCCCAATCTATCTCCATACTCAAACATGGAGTTATCCAGCAGTCAAATTATATCAAACATTCGGCTTTGATTTTATTGCGGAAAATATGGATGGATCAGTGAATCCAGACTATGAGAAAGCAAAAAAAATATTGACCGAGCGCAGCTGAACAAGAAATAGCAACAAGAAAAAACGCCTTTTGGAAAAAGGCGTTTCACATTGTAGACAAACCTTGTGTAAAAATGAGGTTTGTCTTTTTAATATGTATAATTTCAAGAATAAAAGAGAAATCAATAAATAATCTTGGGAAACTAAGTATTTAAGCACAAAAAAGTATTTGTGCACTTATTCATATCTTGTTTTGAGAGTATTAGGTTACCTTCCAATTTATGTGTCTTCATTAACATATGAAAAAGATAAAGTACTATGAAGAAGTATTTTGTCTACAGTTTGAGAAATTGAAGAAAATCCAATCTCTTTTTTTACGAATTTATTACATTTATTTTGTTTTTTTATGATTGTAAAATAAGTGTAATAATCATACTTTTTATGCGCTTAAAACAACTTTTTGTGAAATTTTTATTTAATAATATTGTTATTCATTTATAGTGAAAATAACTTCTGAATAGCGGCTTGAAAGCCATCTGTAAGTAGGAAGTGTACTATGTTTTAACAAATGTAAAGGGGAGGGGGATGTGTACTAAATCATCTGTTTAAATCTAACAACTTGTTGAAATGTTACTCTATGACAAACAAAGGAGAAAAATGATGAAAAACAATAAATTCAAAAAAGCAGTAATCGCTTTAGGTATGACTTTATCCTTCATTAGTCCAACTGCAGTCAGTGCCAATGAAGTTACCAGCGTTGTTTCACCCGCGGAGGGAACAGAGTTAGTTGATTCAACAAAAAATGTCTTTATCTTTGATGATCAAGCTGTGGTCCCAGCTGAGTTCTCTATTGCGCCAAGATTGTCTTTTGACACTTTTTATGGTGGTGTGACAGGAATTCCTGGACTTGGTACTGTGTGGGGAGAATTTCATCCGCGTTCACGTGGTGTTGCCGTGCAGGCGACAGGAACGTACTCTCGTACAGTTACTTCAAGAGCAGGTCATAGAGCATTCTCTTCTGTACCTAGAGCACTTTTCGGAAATACATCAAGATGGTGGTGGATATAAGGATCTTTGCCGCTAGATTTTTCTAGCGGCTTTCCTTTTATGATGAAAAAAATATATAGAGTCCTATTTATATTTACATTACTTAGCTTATTTTTCACTACGTAT
>KE351596.1:71652-73268 GCA_000415185.1 Enterococcus faecalis 13-SD-W-01 | reverse complement strand
CGCTAGATTTTTCTAGCGGCTTTCCTTTTAATAGATGAAAAAAATATATAGAATCCTATTTATATTCACATTACTTAGCTTATTTTTCACTACGTATATCATGTCAAGAGAAATTGTTTCTTTAAGTATTCCCAATACAAAAGAAACCATTGTGATTGAAGATGCTTCGGGAGAGAAAAATACAACTGAACTTTATCAAGAAATAAAACAGTATGCGATAGAAAAAGAAATCGATATCCATAAAATCGTTTTTCAAATGGGCGAAAGTGGAGAAACGAATAAAAACATCTTTACTTTTTCCGCAAAAGGGCAATCGGATTATCGCTATACCCCTCTGCCGACAGATGATCCCACCAATTTTTATGATGCTTCTGAACTAACAACAGAAGACCTTTTTGCTGGCTTCTATGCACTGACAGAAAAGGCACCTGCAACGATTGTCGAAGATTTTTATGATAGGGGGATGAAGATCCAACATGAATCGGTAGGAGTTTTTCGTTATCTGATTTTTGGTGTTTTTTTGAAGTCTGGTAATTTGTTTGTCGTTTTGGTTCTATGTACGATCACTGCGTTGCTTTTTTATAAATTCTCGCAACGAAAAAAGGTGGGAATCTTGCAATTTTTAGGACAAAAACCAGCAAAGCTGATCGTGTCAGATGCGTTATTTGATATTGCTGTTATCTTGCTGATGTTCCTGCTTTTTTCTCTGTTGTATCCGCTATTGTTTTCCATTTTCCTTTGGTTAGGTGTAGGTGCGATCCTTGTCAGTTTGGTGTTGAATATTGTTTCCAGCGCTCTTGCCTATAACATAGGAACGATTTCAGATAGGATCAAAGGCAGAAAACCGTACAAACAATTGAATTTCTTCAATTTTTTAGTGAAAGCAGTGTTATTTGGATTTATTGTTTTTAATACCGCTTCGCTCACCACACAACAAGCAGAATTAAAACAACTTACGGAACAGTTTTCTGTTTGGCAAGGTATTCCAGATTACTATCACTTAAAGTTCAGTGCGGGGACAAGTTTGATGATTGATTTTTCTAATCCAAATAGAGAAGAGCGAATAAAAGAGTCGCATAAAATTAGTGAACGATTGCGCCCATTGCTAGAACGTTCTGAAAAATCTGGAGGGCTCCTGGTTCAAAGCAATGAGTATGGAAGGAGTGACGCAGGGTTATCATACATTGAAAGTCTTCCAAACTTGACTGTCAATCATAATTATTTGGATGTTACAGAAATTATAGATTCAAATGGTCAGAGAATTCACAACTTAGATAAAAATAGTTTCTATGTTTTGATTCCAGAAAATGAAAAAAAGAACGCACGACAAATTGTGGAAGAAGCGGGAAAAGAAATTCAATTTTATCAAAATTTTTACGAAGATATCACCGGGGAATATCATGGGGAACTAAAAGTGCTTTATACAAAACATGGACAGCAAGTATTCAATTACGACTATGAATGGTTAAATCTAAGTACTTCAACTAATCCAGTGATAATAATATTGGATTTGGACTTAGTCCGACCTGATCTTGAAGTGTGGAGGGGACGTATATCAACAGGTAATTATTTATTTAAAGATGCCCAAGAAGTAAAAGACTTCATCAAAGAAAACG
>KE351596.1:0-71642 GCA_000415185.1 Enterococcus faecalis 13-SD-W-01 | reverse complement strand
CGACATGGAAAAAGACTTTTTCAGTTTGACCGCAGTAAAAGATGCCGTGTACCAAGAGCTTCAACAAGCGCAATCCGATTACTTTATCACGTGGATTCTGCTTGTTCTCCTCTTTTTATCGTTCATTGCGATTGAATTGTACATTACGTTGGTCTATTTTGAAGCAAACAGAAAAAGATTGTTCTTGCGCTTCATTTTTGGTGATCATTTCTTTTCACGGTATGCTGAATATTTTATTTCCGTCATAGGTCTTTCTGCGGCTGTTGGTGCGGCGATGGGGATTTGGAAAGAAGAGCTGTTCCCGTGGGTGCTGTTCTTCTTAGCGTTCGAATTGTGCCTGCTGATTTGCACGACATGGATCACAGAAAAAAGGATGCGATTGGAGGTCATAAAAAATGATTGAAGCAAAAAATATCAAAAAAGTTTACAAAGAAAAAACTGTCTTTGAAAATCTATCTTTTTTTATTGAGGCAGGTGAAATGGTGGCCATCACAGGAGAAAGCGGTAAAGGAAAAACAACGCTCTTGAATTGTCTGGGGCAGCTGGAAAAAATTGACGCAGGTGAAATCACTTTTAACGGTAAAGTATTGAAACCTAAAAATCTGCGTGAATTCTTCAAAAACGAGGCAGGCTATCTGTTTCAAAATTTTGCTTTGGTAGATAACGAAACAGTAAAAGAAAATCTAAAACTTGTTTCTAAAAATACGGAGGAGATCCTCGCATCCTTAAAAAAATTCCAAGTAGATGACCTGATCGATAAAAAAATCTATCAGCTCAGCGGAGGGGAACAACAAAGAGTCGCGTTGGCTCGGCTGATATTGAAAAAACCTTCTATCATTTTTGCGGATGAACCGACTGCATCCTTGGATAACA
The DNA here is from genome assembly GCA_000415185.1 of Enterococcus faecalis 13-SD-W-01. GTDB lineage: Bacteria > Bacillota > Bacilli > Lactobacillales > Enterococcaceae > Enterococcus_B > Enterococcus_B faecalis_A. The sequence goes on along the minus strand of KE351596.1, from coordinate 70,769 downwards.
AAAATCGAGACATCGTATTTTCTGCACTAGAAGAAATGAACAAAGAAGGCACGACGATCATTGTCGTCACCCATGACACCGAACTTGCGAGCCGCTTCCCTCGACAAGTGGATCTTTCAGTGCTGGGAGATGTTTCTTGAGTATAAGAAAGATAAAAAAGCAAGTTTGTTAGAAAAAAACATCTTAGTGCATTGGAATACTTTAAAAATAAGAAGAAAGAATTGAGTCGATGTCGAACAATACTTACTTGGCGCATGGAGCAGAACATGTTGCTCACAACCTCAATAAACGGTGTTCAAAAGCTAGCCTCTGCGGCATTAATTCAAAATCCACTAAAATATGAAGAAGCTATTTTAGTGGATTCTTCTTTAATGCTTGAGGCTGATCAGCTTTTTCACAACCTCTGGTAAACGGTGTTCACAAAGCTGTCCTTCGGCAACAAGCCAAAAAACGGTAAAGTGTGGAAAGCCACTTTACCGTTTTCTTTCTTGTTGCTCAGGTCAAAACGCTTTGTTCACAACCTCTTTTAATCCACTTCTTTTCTTTGCACTTCATCCTTCAGCTGATAGATCTTAGAAGGGCGGCCAATTCCCACTGGCCGCTCCCCGATTTCATCAAAATACTGGAGCATGGCTTTTTTGAAATTGGAGTGGTCGATCGATTTGAAATCGATCCCCAAAAATTTAGCGAAGACTTTTCGCGCTTCAGTGATCGTGAAATCTTTTCCCAAAACTTGCAGTACTTGTGGTTCGTGTTCCATTTTATTTACGACACGATTGAAGGCTTTTAAGATGATTTCGCTATGGTCAAAGGCAAGTGTATCTTTTCCAGAAGATATGCCTGTTTGTAAATCTAAAGAAATAGCTACTTCTCCGCTGGTCAAATGGATCATTTGTCCGTTGCGTTCAACAGTGAACCATTGGACTTCTTTTGCATCATCGCCGGCAATCAAAGGCTCTTCACCAATAAAGGCAAGATAACTGACTGTCACGACCCAGCCTCGCGGGTCACGATCGGGTGTACTGAAGGTATGGAGTTGTTCGATATTTTCCTTTGAAATAACGACACCCGTTTCTTCTTGTGTTTCCCGCAGCACGCTTTCTCCAGTAGATTCATTTCTCTCTACGAATCCCCCGGGCAGCGCCCATGAATTACGGTAAGGATGGCTTTTTCGCTGGATCAGCAAGACTTTCAGCTGATCTTCTTCTTTGTTGTAACACATAAGGACGATATCGACAGTCAAAGAAGGTTTTTCATATTCCGGGCGTTTCTGTTTTTTGTACCAAGAGAGAAATTCTGTCTCGCTTGCTTGTTGTTCATAATACAGTTTTTCTTCTTCTTTAGAAGCAAATGTAGACAAATCTGCAACCTCCTCCAACTATAAAAGTACTTTTTACTTTATTTTAGCAGACTAAAAGAAAAATCCCAAGTTCTAAACCAAAAAACATAAGGTTATACTTGAAACAAGAAAGGTAGAATCAAGTTGAATAGAAAGAAAAGCAGATAAAACGGCAACAACCGTTTTTTATTTTCTCGGACTGCAAGAAAACCACATATAACGATATAAGCGTTTAGAATCAATCTCAAAAACTGACTAGCCATAACGAAACCAGAGAGAGAGCCTTGAAGATTGAAATAGCCGTACAACCGCATATAATAATAGCTGAAAATAAGATGCAATAATGAAAAGAAAGCAATACTGATCATAAAAAATAAATGTTTTTTTCCCATAAATACTTCCTGCCTGTTCTAAGTGATAAGTACACTACGCATTATACCATTCTTTGGAAAAGAGAAGGACGAAAAAAAGCTAACAGAGCGTTTGATTTATGGTATACTAGCAAGGAAACGAATTCGCGTCATGCGATAAAGGAGGAAGAGCCCCGTGGCAGAAAAGGAAACTTTTTATATTACTACGCCAATCTATTATCCAAGCGGCAAGCTGCATATCGGCAATTCATATACGACGATTGCTTGTGATGCAGTCGCGCGTTACAAACGTTTAATGGGCTTTGATGTGTTTTATCTAACTGGGGTGGATGAACATGGTCAAAAAATCGAGAAAAAAGCAGAAGAACTAGGTGTCAAACCGCAAGAATACGTGGATAAGATGGCTGCAGATGTGAAGAAATTATGGAAAACACTGGATATCAGTTATGACAAATTTATCCGTACGACGGATGATTATCACCGTGCCGCTGTACAAAAAATCTTTGATCGTTTACTTGAACAAGGCGATATCTATTTAGGCGAATACGAAGGCTGGTATTCTGTTTCAGATGAAGAGTTCTTTACAGAAACACAGCTAGCTGAAGTTTATAAAGATGAAGACGGCAAAGTGATCGGCGGAAAAGCGCCAAGCGGACACGAAGTTGAATTAGTTAAAGAAGAATCTTATTTCTTCCGTATGAGCAAATACGCAGATCGTCTGCTTGCTTACTATGAAGAACATCCTGAATTTATTCAGCCAGAATCACGCAAAAATGAAATGATCAACAATTTCATCAAACCAGGATTAGAAGATCTAGCTGTTTCAAGAACAACTTTCAGCTGGGGCGTGCCTGTCAAAAATGATCCGAAACACGTGGTTTATGTTTGGATCGATGCGTTATCAAACTATATCACAGCACTTGGCTACGGCTCAGAAGACGACCAGTTGTTTGAAAAGTATTGGCCTGCTGACGTCCATATGGTTGGGAAAGAAATCGTACGTTTCCACACGATTTACTGGCCAATCATGTTGATGGCTCTTGACTTGCCATTACCGAAAAAAGTCTTCGGCCATGGATGGCTATTGATGAAAGACGGCAAAATGTCGAAATCTAAAGGAAATGTCGTTTACCCAGAAATGTTAGTAGAACGTTATGGATTAGATGCTTTGCGCTATTATCTATTGCGTGCTGTTCCATTTGGTTCAGACGGCGTATTCACACCAGAAGATTTTGTTTCACGTGTCAATTATGATTTAGCAAATGACTTAGGGAACTTGTTGAATCGTACGATTGCCATGATCAATAAATATTGTGACGGCATCGTGCCAAACTATGCGTCTCTTGTTACACCGTTTGACAGCGAATTGTCCACAACAGCGGCAAATGTTGTCGGCCATTACCATGATGCCATGGAAAAAATGGAATTCAACACAGCACTGGCAGAAATCTGGACATTGATCTCACGTGCGAATAAATATATCGATGAAACTGAGCCATGGGTCTTAGCAAAAGATGAAGAAAAACGTGCGGAGTTAGACAGCGTGATGGTCCATTTAGCAGAATGTCTGCGAATCACAGCTATTTTACTTCAACCAATCATGACAGAAACACCGGTCAAAATCTTCAATCAGCTTGGACTTGATCCAGAGACAATGAATCTTGAAGGCTTGCATTTCGGAGAATTCCCAGCTGGGACAAAAGTAGCTGCGAAAGGGACACCGATTTTCCCTCGTCTTGAAATCGACGAAGAAGTAGCTTATATCCAAGAAAAAATGTCAGAAGGCACACAAAGCAATGAAGATACGGTCAAATGGGCCCCAGAAGAAACAGAGCTTGTGTCAAGAAAAGATGAACAAATCAAATATGACGTATTTGATAAAGTGGAATTAAAAGTAGCGGAAGTCATCAACTGCCAAAAAGTAGAAGGTGCCGATAAATTACTGCAATTTCGTTTAGATGCTGGGGATAAACAAGACCGTCAAATCCTTTCAGGAATCGCGGAATTCTATCCAGATCCAAGCGAATTGATCGGTAAAAAAGTAGTAATCGTCGCAAACTTGAAACCACGTAAGATGCGCGGACAAATCAGCCAAGGCATGATCCTATCTGCAGAATCAGCAGATGGCAAGCTTCAAGTGATCGAAGCACCAAAAGGAATGCCGAACGGTTCAGAAATCGCGTAAGTAATTGCTGAAGAAATAAAAAAAGCTGGAACAAACTGATTCGTTTGTTCCAGCTTTTTTGTGGTCTGAGTTATTTTTTGACTCTTGCCCAACGCTTGAAGGTTCCTTTTTTGGGGAGGATCGCCGACAAGACCATAAATGGCAAAGAGAACAGGTACCAAAAAACAGAACGGCTGATACCGTATTTTTTATATAAAGCTGTTAGGAATACATGAAGCAGCAATAGACCTGTAAGTACGCTTGCGAAAGAAACCCAAGGCTGATCGAAGTGACCGAAATGTCTGATTGCGAGTGTGATCACAGGATACAGATAGAAAAACATACCTACTAATGTTACCCGCCAATTTTTTGTAAATGAACCAACATTCAGCAAAAAGATAATCAAAGACAGCAGCACTCCGAGCGGTGGAAAAAGTGAGACCAGAAAAGAGTACACAATGCCAAATAAAATCATTCCAGGTCCTTTGATCAATGCAGAGGCAACAATCAAAAAGCCTACCAGCCACAATTGCTGAGTAAATGAAGCAGCAGTCAGTAAGCCGAACAAAATCAATGCCATCCAGTGCCAAAGAGTATTTTGCTGAGGGTATCTTGTTTGCACCTCGGCAGGTCGCCTATTATTGATAAACTGCTGTTCCCAGCGTTGCTTTTGCGGAAAAAAGTCTAGCAAGCGGGAAAATTCCAGCAGCTGCTTGTTGTTTTTGGTTCTTGTGTCATGAAATTGCGCCTGTTTCTTAGAACCTTGTGAAAAAATATGTCGTAAATTCATCAAGACGCCTCCTTTATGCTCCATCTTACCGAATCTCCAAAAGAAAAACATCCGTCTTAAGAGGTAAAATGACTTGGGTTGTTTCTGTAATTTTCATTAGTAAAATACGTCTTTCTCAGTTATACTGACACTTATATTCAAAAAGAAACAAGGGGGAAGAAGATGGGAAGCAACTTAAAAAAAGAGATCCATCTATTTGGTGCATTATCCACAGTCATGGGAACGGTGATTGGAGCAGGTGTATTCTTTAAGACAGCTGCGGTCGTCTCTCATACACAGTCTGCTAGTTTGACATTATTTGCGTGGTTTTTAGGCGGTATTTTGACGATTTGTGCTGGTTTGACAGTCGCAGAATTAGCAACGGCGATTCCTGAAACAGGCGGTGCGGTCAAATATATCGAAGCAGCTTATGGCAAACTGCCAAGTTTTCTTTTAGGCTGGTCGCAAAGTTTGATCTATTTTCCAGCAAATATTGCGGCATTATCGATTATTTTTGCCACTCAGCTGATCAATCTCTTTCATTTATCTGCTGGTATATTGTTGCCGATCGCTGTTTTGACGGCTATTTCGATTACTTGTTTGAATTTGTTAGGGACAAAAGTTGGTTCAATTGTCCAATCCGCTACGTTGATCATCAAATTGATTCCAATCGCTGTGATCGTTTTGTGGGGGCTGTTTGTACCAGGACAAGGAACAGTCAGTTTGTTTCCAATAGAAGCAGGAGCAGACCAATCTTTTCTTGGCGGTTTGAGCGGCGCATTATTAGCTTCTTTGTTTGCTTATGACGGCTGGCTAGGTGTAGGCGCGATGGCTGGGGAAATGAAGCAGCCGGAAAAAGATCTGCCTAAAGCAATTATTTTCGGCTTGAGTTTTGTAACATTGATTTATTTATTGATCAATTATATTTTCTTGAAAACTTTACCAGTGGATCAGCTGGCAGGAAATCTTAATGCAGCCTCAGATGCTTCGGCTGTCATTTTTGGCGAAAATGGAGGGAAATTGGTAACGATCGGAATACTGGTTTCGGTTTATGGCGCATTGAATGGCTACACATTAACAGGGATACGTGTACCTTATGCAATGGCATTGGAAAACGAACTGCCTTTCAGCAACTATTTGAGCAAATTATCGAAACGTTTTACTGTTCCGTATGTACCTGCACTTTTTCAATTAGGTGTGGCTAGTATTATGATGATGCTGGGGTCATTCGACTTTTTGACGGATATGCTGATATTTGTTATGTGGCTGTTTAGTTTACTGATCTTTATCGGTGTCTTTATTTTACGGAAAAAAGAACCTGACATGCCTCGCCCATATAAAGTACCGCTTTATCCAGTAATTCCGCTGATTGCGATTCTGGGTGCCGTCTTTATTTTAGGTATGACGTTGTTTACCCAGCCTATTCTTGCATTGATTGGGGTAGGAGTGACAGCTCTAGGAATTCCCGTTTATTATGCAAAACTAAAAACAAAGTAAAAATTAAAAAAACTCTTAGTGATTTTGGAGACAGATACTTCTGTCAAGCTTGCTTATATGCTAAAGTAAGAAGGAAAAGGAGCGATACAAATGATATTTGATTCTCATACGCATTTAAATGCTGAGCAATTCAACGAAGATATCCCACAAACAGTAGAACGTGCACGAGAAATGGGTGTCACAAAAATGGCGGTAGTTGGTTTTGATACACCAACGATCGAAAAATCCTTGATGTTGAACCAGCAGTATCCAGATATTTATAGTATTATCGGCTGGCATCCAACAGAAGCTGGCAGTTATTCAAAGGAAATTGAAAATGACCTTCAAGAAAAATTGACTTTACCTAAAGTCGTCGCACTTGGCGAAATCGGTTTGGATTACTATTGGATGGAAGATCCTAAAGATGTGCAAGAAGCAGTTTTTAGACGGCAAATCGCGATTGCTAGAGAAATGAAACTTCCAATCAGCGTACATACGCGTGAAGCGTTGGAAGATACTTATAAGATTCTAAAAGATGAAAAAATCGGCAATGTAGGCGGCATTATGCATAGCTTCAGCGGAGATGAGACATGGGCAGAACGTTTCATGGACTTAGGTATGCATATCTCATTCAGCGGTGTCGTTACTTTCAAAAAAGCCCTAGATGTCCAAGAAGCAGCTAAAACGATTCCGTTAGAACGAATGTTAGTGGAAACAGATGCTCCTTATCTTGCACCTGTCCCTTACCGAGGCAAGAGAAATGAACCTGGATATACAAAATATACCGTAGAAAAAATAGCAGAACTTCGAAACACAGCGCCAGAAGAAATCGCCAGACAGACATGGAAAAATGCGCATCGTTTGTTCGGATTGGAAGACCATGACTAAATTAAAAATCGAAGAAATCATTGTCGTGGAAGGAAAAGACGATACACGACGTTTACAAGAAGTTGTTGAAGCAGACACGATCGAAACAATTGGTTCAGCAATCAATGACGAGATACTGGCGCAAATCGAACACGCGCAGGAAACACGCGGGGTAATCGTCTTTACAGATCCAGATTTTCCTGGCGAAAAAATCAGGAAAACGATCATGGAATATGTTCCTCAAGCCAAACATGCTTTTTTACCGCGTGAGCAAGCCAGACCCAAACGAAAAGGAAGTCTCGGAGTTGAACATGCCAGTAATCAAGCAATTTTGGAAGCATTGGAAAAGGTCGTTACACCTGTTTTAACTGATGAAGAACCAGAAATCCCGCGTCAACTTCTTTTGACTTATGGGCTGATTGCCGGAGAGAAAGCAAAAGAAAAACGAGAAAAACTAGGTGACGAACTGCGAATCGGCTATACAAATGGAAAACAATTGCCGAAACGGCTGAAAATGTTCCGAATAACCGCAGAGGAATTTGAAGAAGCAATGAAAAAAGTGGAGGAAGAAAATGACTTATCGTGAAATTGCAACCCCATCCCGCACGAGTGAAATATTAAAGAAACATGGTTTTTCGTTCAAAAAAAGTTTAGGACAAAACTTTTTGACTGAACCGAATATCTTGAGAAAAATCGTAGAAACTGCCGCAATCGATGACCAGACAAATGTAATCGAAGTGGGCCCAGGTATTGGTGCCTTGACTGAACAGTTGGCAAAATCAGCGAAACAAGTCGTTGCATTTGAAATCGATGACCGTTTGATTCCTGTTTTAGCTGATACTTTGCAGCCTTATTCAAACGTTACTGTGGTTCATCAAGATATCTTGGCCGTTGACATCAAAAAAGTTATTCCAGAACAATTCAAAGAAAATCTGCCGATCAAAGTCGTGGCAAACTTGCCGTATTACATCACGACACCGATCATGATGCATTTTCTTGAATCTGGCGCAGATGTAGCAGAAATGGTCGTCATGATGCAAAAAGAAGTAGCAGACCGGATCTCAGCAAAACCAGGAACAAAAGCTTATGGTTCTTTGTCGATCGCTGTCCAATATTTCATGGAAGCAAAACTGGCATTTATCGTTCCAAAAACAGTCTTTGTTCCTCAACCAAATGTGGACTCAGCTATTTTGAAATTGACAAGAAGGGCCGAACCAGCTGTCGATGTGGTGGACGAGAAAGCATTTTTCCGTTTAACGAAAGCAGCCTTCCAATTGCGCAGAAAAACACTTTGGAACAACCTTCAACATGCGTATGGAAAAGATGAAGAAACAAAAGCTTGGTTGGCGAAAAGTCTAGAAGCTGCTTCGATCGATCCAAAAAGACGAGGAGAAACCTTATCTTTAGAAGAATTTGCAGCATTAAGCAATGCGATGGAAAATTTGCGCTGATTTTTTCTGATGAAGGTGTCTTGACATATGTGAGACTTTTGGTAAAATAAGTCTCATGATGTGTCTTGACACCTTTTTGAGGAGGAAAAAAATGAAAAAGAATTCTGTTCGTCAATTGACGATCACCGCGTTGCTTGTAGGGATGGGCATCATTATTCCTATGGTTATGCCTAAAATCATGATCCCGCCTGCATCATTTACGCTTGCTTCACATGTGCCGTTGATGATCGCGATGTTTTTCTCACCTGGCATGGCTGTTGCTGTTGCTTTGGGGACAACATTTGGTTTCTTTTTGACTACACCTGTTATTATTGCTTTGCGCGCATTATCTCATATTGTTTTTGCACTGATTGGCGCACTATATTTACAAAAGAAACCAGGTATCGTTTTGAAAAATGGCCGTTTTGATTTAGCAAATTGGCGTTTCCAAGGATTTAATTTAGTGATTGGTATCATCCATTCCGTAGTGGAGATGCTAGTAGTAAGTGTGTTTTATTTCATGGGGAATATGCCTGATACGTATTATGCACAAGGCTACTTTTACACAGTCTTCATTTTGATGGGGATCGGCGGACTTATCCACAGTTTGGTCGATTACAATATCGCTTATTTCTTAGCTGGAACATTAAGTAAATACTTTGATATCCCTGTCTTTACCAAAGCAATGAAGCAAGGGGACAGTGTGAGAGAGTGGAAGAAGAAGACAGCGTAATTAGAGGTCGCGAAAAAGCTGTCCAGCTCCAAGCGGTAAGACTCTTTTATACTGGGAAATAGCTTCTCATATTTTCCAGTATAAAAGCTTATCGCCGCAGGAGCTAGCTTTTGAACACCGTTTAAAGAGGTCGTGAAAAAGCTTACCGCCGCAGGAGCTAGCTTTTGAACATCGTTTAAAGAAATCATGAAAGAGTGATCCAGTCTTACGTATTAAAAAAACGCTAAAACATGAAAAACTGTTTTAGCGTTTTTTGCATTATAATAATCAAAAGATATATTTAATAATCTGATCAATTTTTGCCATATCTTGTAATGGTAAATTTTCTATTTTTTTCAGTTTTCGTTCTTTAAAATCAAGTGATTTTAATTGGGAAATAATTATTTGTCCCTTGGTATCTACTTCATTTGGTAAGGAGTAACGTGTAGGTAAATTTTTTTTAGTAGAAGTAATAGGACAAATAACGGCAAACATTGTTTTACGATTAAATTCATAGCGAGAGACAACTAAACCAGGACGTCTTTTTTGAATTTCTTTTCCAGCTGAAGGATCAAAATCAATCCAAACGATATCCCCTTTTTTGGGAATATAAGTTTTTTCTTCAATCACTATAAGATTTCTCTCCCTTCAGGAGTTAAATCTTTCCACTCATCTTTTTCGTAATATTCTGCTACTTTACCACCACTAAATGGATCTTCGATTTTAGGGACTAAGATAATAGTGCCATCCTCAGAATAAACGACTACATATTCTTGGTTTTCAGCAGGTTTTTTTCCGTGATCAGCAGGCAAAGTCACTACTACAGAATTCCCTTGTAATCTAGATTTTGTAATAAGCATTGCTATCACTCCTTTTTTATAATTTATCATACAACATTCAGTAACGCAAAGTTTAGGTTGATTACGTTTTATTATGAAATTGCTTATGCATTAAAAAATAATAGAAGAAATCTCTCTATGTTTTTTATTTATAAAGTTAATAAAGGTGATTTTTTGTCAGAAATAAATCAAAGGATAATTAAAATAAAAAACAGCCTCATCGTTTTTTCAAACGGATAAAGCTGTTAAAAGGGGGCTTGTTTAAGGTAACTTGATGACATTCTCTGTTTCTTTATCAAAGAAATGTGCTTTATTGAGGTTGAACGCTAAATCAATGATTGCACCTGGTTTGTGGTAATCGCGCGCATCAACTTTAGAAATAAATTCAGTTGAACCAGTTTTCGTGTAAAGCATTGTTTCTGCTCCTAATAATTCAGAAACAACAACTTCTGAACGTACGACAGCTTCTGGAGAGGCTTCCAGAGCGATTGGTTCGCTGTGGATATCTTCTGGACGAATACCAAAAATCACTTCTTTTCCATCATAGCCTTTTTCAACCAAAACTTTCAGTTTTCCTTCTGGGATTTTCAAGGATAAGCCGTGTCCGTCGACGATCATGCCGTCTTTCAATGTCACATTGAAGAAATTCATCGCAGGCGAGCCGATAAAGCCGGCAACGAAAACATTGACAGGTGTGTCATAAACTTCTTTTGGCGAGCCGATTTGCTGTACAAAACCATCTTTCATGATAACGATACGGTCAGCCATGGTCATTGCTTCTGTTTGGTCGTGGGTCACGTAGATCGTTGTTGTTTCCAAACGCTGATGAAGTTTAGCAATCTCCGCACGCATCGCTACACGCAGTTTTGCATCCAAGTTGGATAAAGGCTCATCCATCAAGAAGACTTTGGCATCACGCACGATTGCACGTCCTAAAGCTACACGCTGACGCTGACCACCAGAAAGAGCAGCTGGTTTACGTTTTAGGTACTCTGTCAAACCTAGGATCTCCGCAGCATTTTCAACACGCTGTTTGATGTCTGCTTTATTGTATTTACGTAATTTCAAACCAAAAGCCATGTTGTCATAAACAGACATGTGCGGATAAAGTGCGTAGTTCTGGAAAACCATAGCGATATCGCGATCTTTTGGTGCAACATCATTCATGACTTTGCCGCCGATATTCAATTCGCCTTCTGTGATATCTTCTAAACCAGCAATCATTCGCAAAGTTGTTGATTTTCCACAGCCGGAAGGACCAACGAACACGATGAATTCGCGGTCTTTGATGTCTAGATTAAAATCTGTTACTGAATAATTTTCTGCATTATCATATTTTTTAAAGACATGTTTCAACGCCATTTCTACCATAAGTTCATTCCACGCTTTCTTTTATTTTTTTCTTTAATCAAAGTATAAATGAAAGCGCTGACTTTCATCAATGGCAATCTGCACAAGAATCAGCCGATTTTTTGAGCAAAGTGACAAATAGTTCAACCAGCAGGTCAAATTTGTTACACTGGAAGAAAGAGGAGGGAGCGTTTATGAAAATCGCATTGATTGCCCATGATAGAAAAAAAGAGTTGATGATCAAGCTGACAACGGCTTATAAGAAGATATTAGAAAAGCACGAATTGTTTGCCACAGGAACAACAGGTCTGCGTGTCCAAGAAGCAACGAATCTGCCTGTTCATCGTTTCAAATCTGGTCCGCTCGGCGGAGATCAGCAGATTGGAGCGATGATTTCTGAAGATCAGCTGGATATGGTTATTTTTCTCCGTGATCCTCTAGCAGCACAGCCGCATGAACCAGATGTGACTGCTTTGATCCGTCTTTGTGATGTTTATGAGATCCCGCTGGCAACAAATATCGGAACAGCAGAAGTCTTGCTTCGCGGCTTAGATGCAGGATTTGTGGATTTTCGAGAAATCGTCCATGAATTGGAAGATAAACCGCTTTCGTTTTGAAAACACGAACATCTGATGAGAAATATTGTTAGAATAAGCTTGCGTGATTGCTTCTCCATTTGAGCTATGCTATAGTTTTTCTGGGATTGATTCCCGCAAATAAATCAGAGTAGGAGATAAAGCGTTAAGTGCTGAAAGGATGGGATGTTGCCTTTCGGACGAAGGACAAAGATGTTCGCGGTTTTATCTTCGCATTCGCTGCATATTTATTGTGTAGCAGCTCTTAAAGGAGATGCTAGTTAGTTATGAAGAAAAACAAATTAGACGCACGGATGATTGCTATCATGGGTTTGTTGATTGCTTTGATGGTCACACTTTCTCGCTTGATATCGATCGAAACACAGTTCCTGAAAATCAGCGTGACTTTTATTCCTCAAGTGGTGATGGGGATTCTATTTGGTCCGTTTTGGGCAGGGATTGGCGGTGTACTCGCTGATTTAACTGGAATGGCTTTGTTTGCCAAATCCACTTTTTTCCTTGGGTTTACACTGAACGCATTCATTGAAGGGGCGATTTACGGGTTCTTTTTTTATCGGAAAGAGATCACTTGGAAAAATGCGATTCTTGCTACCCTTAGCGTCACATTGGTCATCAACTTGATTTTGACGCCTTTATGGTTAGCGCTGATGTATAATGTACCATTATTCAGCTGGGTCGTTTGGGCGCCGCGTCTGTTGAAAACAGTGATCTGGATACCTATCCAAATTGTCGCGATCTATTTTACTGGAAAATTGATTCCTTATAAACGAGTATTAAGAAGTTTGACTTCTCATGTAAAATAAAAAAAGCTCTGCTTCCCATCCCAGAAGCAGAGTTTTTTTGTACAAAAGATTTAAAATACTCAAGAACGCTGATATTGTGCTTGGTACAAGCGATGATAATAACCCTCTTGTTTAAGAAGCTCTTCATGGGAACCCATTTCAACGATTTGTCCTTGTTCCATTACCAGGATTTGATCCGCATTTTTAATAGTGGAAAGCCGATGCGCAATCACGAAACTGGTTTTTCCTTCCATCATTGCGAGAAAGGCCTGCTGGATTTTTTTCTCCGTCAATGTATCCACAGAACTTGTCGCTTCATCTAAAATCAGCATTGGCGGATTACTGATCATCGTGCGTGCGATTGTAAGGAGCTGACGTTGGCCATCAGAGATTTTCAAACCATGTCCGCCGATTTTCGTATCTAATTTTTCTGGCAATCGCTGTACAAAGTCATCCATGTACGCACGTTTCAATGCTTCGTAGATTTCTTCATCGCTAGCCTCCGGATTTCCATAGCGCAAATTGGCTCGCAAGGTGTTATCGAAAAGCCAAGTATCTTGTAAGACCATTCCAAAACTTTTTCGTAATTCTTCGCGTTTGATGTTTCGGATGTCTGTTCCGTCAATAGTGATCGTTCCTTTGTCTGTATCGTAGAAACGCATCAAAAGATTGACCAGTGTTGATTTTCCTGCACCTGTCTTTCCGACGATCGCAATCGTTTGTCCGGGTTTTGCAGTGAAGGTAAAGTCTTCGATCAATGGCTGTTCAGGTACATAAGAGAAGTAGACATCTTTGAAAGCAACTTCGCCTTTGATCTTGCTTGGACGTAAAGAAACAGCATGGGGAACGTCAGGGGTTTCCACTGGCTGATCCATTAGATCAAACACTCTTTCCAAACCAGCTAAAGCTGTTTGAATCTGGGTCGTGATACCTGAAAGTTCGATAAACGGTTTCGAAAACTGGCTTGAATAGATCGTGAAACTTGAAATCACACCTACTGTAATCGCTGAATGGCCATTTAAAGCCAGCAGACCTCCGACCAAACCGATCATAAGATAAGCAGCATGATCAATAAAACGTGAGATCGGATTGGTTAATGAAGAAGAAAATTGCGCACGCTGTCCTTTTTTATACAACAATGTATTTACTTCTTCAAATTTATCCTGACTTGCTTGTTCTTGGCGAAAGATCTTAACGATTTTTTGGTTTCCAATACGTTCTGTGATAAAACCCGAAATATCACCGATGATAGCTTGCTGGTTCGTAAAATCATTTTGCGAAGCACGAGTGACAGCCCAGCTGACGAAAAAGATGATTGGGGTAGACAACAAAACAACAAGTGTCAAAAGCGGACTCAACATAATCATGAAAATGAACGATAATACGATCATGGCTGCCCCAGAAAAAAGCTGATTGAACGTAGCGGCAGTCGCAATCGATATATTATCCATATCATTTGTGAAGCGGCTGATGATTGTACCATGAGGTGTTTGATCATAGTAGCGCAGCGGCAGTTTATTCAAATGGTCAAAGCTGTCCTGTCTAAGTTTGGCAATCGACAAGTAAGCAAGCCGGTTGCTGAAAACTTGGATCAGCCACTGACTGATGACATTGACTACGACGATACCGGCAAAGAGGAAGATAAGCTGAGACAATTCAGAAAAATCCACAGAGCCTTTACCAATCATCTGATCAATACTTTTTCCAATCTGCAAAGTCATCGTGACCGTAGCAGCGCCATTTATGATCCCTAAAATAACTGCGACCCATAGTTCTTTTTTATAAGCAGTCAAATAAGGAGAAAAACGTCTAAGTGTTGTTAAAAGATTCTTTTTCGGTTTGATCATCATTCATCCTCCTGTGAAGCAGCGATTGCTTGATATTCCGCTGATTGATCCAGTAGTTCTTGATGGGTACCTTGGGCTAAGATCGCACCTCGTTCCATGACCAAGATCGTTTCTGCTTCTTGGATCGAACGGATTCTTTGCGAAATAATAAGGACAGTGCAATCCAAATCTGTTTGCAGTGCTTTACGAAGGTCAAGATCTGTTTGATAATCAAGTGCACTCAATGAATCATCTAAAATCAAGATCTCAGGTTTTGCAATCAATGCGCGGGCAATCGTCAGACGTTGTTTTTGACCGCCAGAGAAGTTTTTCCCGTTTTCCATCACCAACGTATCCAGTCCTTCAGGAAGTTGACGAACAAACTCGTCAGCTTGGGCAGTTGCTAATGCTTGCCAACATTCTTCATCAGAGGCATCTTCTTTTCCCCATTGCAAATTTTCCCGGATCGATCCTGTGAACAAGACAGAAGTCTGAGGAACGATTGCGATTTTTTTTCGTAATGTTGAAAGAGGCCATTGACGAACATCTAGACCATCGATTTTTATTTCACCAGCACTGACATCATAGAAACGAGGGATCAGCTGGATCAGAGAAGATTTTCCGCTCCCAGTTGGTCCAATAATACCAACTACACTTTTCCGTTCAATAGAAAAAGTTAAATCGCGTAGTGCAAGACCAGCGTCTTTGGTATAACGGAAATCGACATGGTCGAATTGGATAATTGCCGTGCTTTTTTCTGTTGGTTCAGACAGTTTTTTTGGATCAGTAATCGAGCTTTCTTTGCCTAAAACTTCTTTCACCCGATTTCCAGAAGCTTCCGCACGAGTAAAAATCACGACCAAATTAGAGACAACGATCAATGCAAGAAGCATTTGGTTCATATAGTTGATCAATGCAAGAACTTGACCTTGCTGCAACGAACCAATGTTGACTTTGATTCCGCCAACTGTCAATAAACCGATGATGCCAAGGTTCATGATCAATGTGGTAGCAGGCGTCAATAAGGCAGAGATATTCGAGACACGCAAATAAGTATTGGATAAATCATCTGCCTGCTGATCGAAAGAACGTGTTTCTGTTTTGGTACGCGCAAACGCACGAATCACGCGGACACCGCTTAAATTTTGACTGACAGATTCATTGATACTGTCTAATTTTTGTTGGACTTTTTGATATAAAGGAATCGTTTTTTTGATGATCAAATATAAAATCACTGCAAAAATCGGTAAAAGCAGCAGGAAGAACAATCCAGCTTGCCAATCAATAACAAAAGCCATGACGACAGAACCGATACTCAAAAAAGGCGCTCGGATCAGCAATCGAATAACCATAGCTAAAGCTAATTGCAGCTGATTGATGTCATTCGTCATCCGAGTAATCAACGTATCTGTTCCAAAATAATCTAATTCAGCATGGGAAAAGGTGTTGATTTTTTTCAGCAGCTGATTTCGAAGTTCTGTCCCAAACCCTTGAGAAGCAACCGAAGCATAATATTGACAGATGATTGCACAAAGCAGACCAACCAAAGACATCACAGCCATCCAAACCGCCATTTCGATCACCGTATGCTGGTCATTTCTTTGGATACCATGGTCGACAAGATAAGCCATCATCAAAGGCAAGACCAATTCAAAAACAGCTTCAAGAAATTTGAAAAGAGGCCCCAAAATAATCTGTTTGCGGTATTTTTTTGCATAACGCAATAAATAGAGCATAAATTTCCTCCTAAGTGGTGCATTGTTTGTTTACATATAAATAAGTACTGTTTTATTTTAGCGCAAGAAAATTAGAATGAAAAGAGAACAAAAAGTTATGAAAGAAGAATGAATTTCTAAATAAGCGGAAAGTGAATCATTGAACAAATCTAAAAAATGACAATGTTACGAATCCATGACAAAAAGAATATCAAATGTATAAACAAGTTCGGAGGTTCATTTATCCAAAAAACGTTAGATAACAATTGTAACTAAGGGTTTGGGTTTATTCGAAAGGGAGAATGTAACAAAATGTAACCTGCATGAAATCCTTTTCCTTCTTTCCACTTGTATAATTAAGTCAGCAAATAAATATATAATGGAAGAAAGGTGTTGTCGTTCGTGAAAAAAAGTACATTTGCCATGGTTGCTGTTTTGTTATCGGCAAACTTGGCATCTCCTTTATTGGCCCAAGCAGATTCTCTTGATTCGTTGACACAGCAAGAGCAAACCGCAAAACGCCAAGGCGAGGAAATCAGTGTCTCTGTTCAAATCGCATTAGATGATGTCAATAGCAAATACGCTGAAGTAGAAGCAATCAAAGCAAAAATTTCTGAAAGCGAAACTGTTATCCAGCAAACAGAAGCAGAAATCACACAAACAGAAGAAATGATCGAACAGCGTAAAGCTGTCGTTGCAGAACGAATGAAAGAAGTTCAATTGAACAATCCCAATAAGCGGAATCTACATATCTTGCTGGAGTCTAGTTCTTTAACAGAATTCATCAGCCGTGCCTATGCGATGACTGTGCTGCATCAAGCAGAAAGAACTAAAATCAGCAGTTTGGACGAAGAGCGTGAGAAATCTGTTTCGCTAAAAGCAGAATTAGAGCAGAAAAAAAATGCTCTAGAAGAAAGCCGCAAAGCATTGGAAACAGAAGCAGCGTCTCTCGATTCAAAAATCGGTAATTTAAAACAGCAGCTGGCTGAAAACGAAAATACATTGAGTCAGATAGCGAAAAATAAAGAAGCTGAACGCACACGTTTAGAAAACGAACGTGAAGAAAAAGAACGGGCAGAAGCCGAACGCCAGGCAAAAGCGGAACGCGAAGAAGCCGAGCGCAAAGAAGCGGAACGAAAAGAATCAGAACGCCGAGAAGCAGCGCAAGAAGCAGAGAGAAAAGCAGCTGAGGAAGCAGAAACAGCTGCATCTGCTGAAACAGCATCAGAAGAACCAAAAAATGAACCAGTCTCTGTTCCCGCCCAACCAGAAAATACGCCAAATGATACTGGCGGGCAACCAAGCAGCGGTACGACAAGAATGATGGAATCCACTGCGTATTCATTTGCTGAACCAGGGATGGGACATATCACAGCAACTGGCTTGGATCTGCATGTCAATCCTCGCGTAGTAGCGGTTGATCCAAGAGTGATCCCTTTGAATACGATCGTTCACGTAGAAGGCTACGGTATGGCGATTGCTGCAGATACAGGCGGTGCAATCAAAGGAAATATCATCGATGTCCATTTCACGACAGTCGCGGAATGTATTGCCTGGGGACGCCGTCAGGTAAAAGTCACGATCATGAACTAAACGGTCATAAAAGAAGTTGAAGTTATTTAAGGAAAAGATCCTTGGATACTCCAGCTTCTTTTCTTTCTATTGATTTCTGCCAAATCGTCTTGACAAAAAGAAATCGTTTTCTATTATTAAGAGGGGTGAGAGAATGCTTAAACAAGAATTACTTGATTATTTAGAGAATCAAACAGCTTTTATCGATTTGTCTGCAATTGATGAGATTTTTACAGCAAAAAAATTAGCAGAATTATTCCAAGTAAAACGAAACACCATTAGCCATTATTTAAACCAGTTGAATGAAGAGCATCAGCTTGTCAAAATCAATTCGCGTCCAGTCGTCTATTTTCATAAAGAAGCCTTTGAAAAACAATTTTTTGCCATCAAACGTGCCTTTTATTCTTCCGTAGAGGAAATCCAGAAAGAACGACCGCTTTTTGGTCAGGAACAGGAAATGTTTTCTTTACTGATTGGCCACGACAAAAGTCTCAGTCCAATCATTGAGCAAATCAAGACAGCATTGTACTATCCGGAAAATGGCTTGCCTGTCTTGATCAACGGAGAAAGCGGGACAGGAAAAAGCTATCTTGTCAATCTGATCCATCAATATTGCCTTCAAAAAGAACTGATTGATGAATCCGCACCATTGATTACATTGAACTGTGCCCAATATGCCAACAATCCAGAATTGTTGTCCAGTAATTTATTTGGTCATGTGGCTGGAGCCTACACTGGCGCAAGTTCCGATAAAAAAGGGGCATTTGAAGCAGCTGATGGCGGGATTTTATTTCTTGATGAGGTCCATCGATTGAATGCAGAAGGTCAAGAAAAATTATTTACCTACCTTGACCAAGGTGTGATTTATCGAATGGGGGATACCAATCAGCCGCGACCTGTGAAAACGCGTCTCTTTTTTGCTACGACAGAAGAATTGACCAGCAGTTTTCTGACAACTTTTATTCGCAGAATACCCATCAAAATCGAGTTGCCTTCTTTAGCAGAGCGCAGCCGAAATGAACGCTTGGAACTGATTTATTCCTTTTTTATTCGAGAACAAAAGAAAATCCAACGTCCGCTCCATATCAGCGGTCAAGTGTTGAACCTATTAGCTAGTCAAAATTTTTCAGGGAATATCGGCGAATTGAAAAACAGTGTGAAAGTCACTGCTGCCAGAGCTTTTTCGCTGCAAAAGGATCGTTCAACAATCGATGTGACGATCCATCATCTGCAAGAACATCTGTTGAAACTTTCTCATACAAGTGTCCAGCTTCCTGGTCCGCAATCAATCATTATCACAGAAAATAGCAGTTTAGAACGATTGATGGAAAAAAATCAGCCAGAACAGCGGCGGATACTGACTTGTTTTGAACGAATCTTAGTCGAATACCAAAAAAACAACTGTCAGATTTTACCTTGCGAAGAGAAAATCAAACAAGAAGTAATCCAATTATTTGATTTTCTTTTATTTGAAACAGGTCGCCAGCAAAAACAAGAATTGCTGGTTTACTTGACCCAATACGTTCGAGAAACATTAAAGCAAATGGAATCTGCTTACCAAATCAAATTTGACGGAAACAGTGTCTATGCCATTAGTTATTATCTGTATCAGCGCGGTTCGATCAAATGGTATCCTGAAGAACCAGCCATTGCGCAAAAGGTCAAACAACTAGAGCGCCAAGTGTCAGAAACTTATGCTTCCAGCTACAATTACGTGACAAGAATTCTTGAACTGTGCCAGCCAAAACTGGATCTGGATGTGTCGGCGATCGACAAAATACTTCTTACGCTTTATTTAAGAAAAAGTACTTGGACAAGAGAAGCACGAATGCCTAAAGCAATCGTAGCTGCTCATGGCTATGCAACCGCCAGCAGTATGGCGAACGTAGCAAATCGGCTGTTAGGGAAAGATATTTTCGAATCCTTTGATATGCCTTTAGATGTTACGCCGGAAGATATCGCAGAAGAAATTTTGGATTACAGCGAGAATAATGATATTTCGAATGGGCTGGTTATTTTGGTCGATATGGGTTCTTTGAAAGAAATCTATCAATTTTTCCCTAAACAGTTATCTGCACCTATTGCAATCATGAACAACGTATCCACGCCTACTGTTTTAGCTTGCGGAGAATTGCTTCAAGAAAAACGTTCATTAGATGAGACCCTGGCCGCACTAGTCGAACAGACAAAAACAGAATGGGAATTGATTTACCCGAAAGCCAACAAAACAAAAGCATTGATCACCACTTGTTTCACTGGCATCGGTACAGCAGCACATATCAGCAGTTTGTTGGAAAAAAGCTTGCCGACAACCAGTGACTTGGAGATTTTGCCTTATGACTATGATACTTTGAGAAACAAAAAAAGCAGTGAGCCTGTTTTTTCTATGTATGATGTACTCGGGATCATCGGTACGGCCAATCCAAAAATCGAAGCGGTGGATTATCTCTCTTTAGAAGAGCTTATTTCAGAAGCGGCGCCTATGATCCTAGATGACTGGCTTGATCCAATTATGACAGCCGAAGAAAAAAAGATTTTCAACAGCAATCTGATCCGAAATTTCTCTTTAGAAAAAGTGATCGATTCCGTAACGATTTTAGATACCGAAAAAGTCATGAAAGAAATCGATTTGTTTATGCGGGAGTTGGAAAATAAGGCGGAAGCAGTGCTCACCAATCCGAAAAAAGTTTCGCTGTATGTCCATGTCAGCTGTCTGATTGAACGGTTGATCCGCAATATGCCCATCGAGACCTATCTTGGCTATGACACACTCTATCAGTGTCAAAAAGAAAGGCTGCAATGGATCAAACAATCTTTTAGTGTCATCGAGGAGCATTACAGTGTCAAAATCCCTGAATCTGAAATCGCTTATATTTATGATATTTTGTTCAAAACTGCTGATATGATTGGGATTGAAGAAGAATTTTAAAAAAGCAAGATGCGCGCCACTATTTTTGGCACGCATCTTGCTTTTTATATAAGTGAAAGAGGTGAAACAAATGGAACGTAAGATTATTCTGGCATCCCATGGAAAATTTGCATCTGGGATCTTGGACTCGATGGAACTGATCTATGGAAAAACAACTATCATCGCATTGGACTGTTACACAACCCCAGCATTTGATTTGGCGCAAACAGTCGAACAAATGATGGAACAATATAAAGAACAAGAATTGATCATTATTACAGATATTTTTGGCGGCAGTGTCAATAACGAATTTTTGCGTTACATCCATCAGCCGAATCTTTATCTGATTGCTGGGTTGAATCTTCCTTTTCTGATCGAGTTAGCAGCGCAGATCGAAACAGCCGATTCAGTCGAGCAGACGATCCAGCAGACATTAATAAATTCCAAGCAAACCATTCAATTCTGTAATGAAAGTGTCCATAAAAAAGTAGAAGAAGAAGAATTCTAGGAGGGAAAACATCATGATTTTATTAACAAGAGTCGATCATCGCTTATTACACGGACAAGTCGCTTTTTCTTGGACTCAAAACCTAGGAGCAGATTGTATTTTGATTGCAAACAATGATGTTCCGCAAAATGAGATCCGCAAAACAACCATCAAACTCGCAAAACCTCAAGGCGTGAAACTGGTCATCAAATCGATCGACGACGCAATTGCTGCACTGCAAAGCGGCGTTACAGATAAATACAAACTTTTTATTGTCGTTGAGTCGATTGAAGATGCTTATAAAATGGCAGAAGCGTATCCAGAAATCAAACATATCAATCTAGGAGGGATCAAGGCAAAAGAAGGAACGAAAAGTATTGGCAAAGCAGTCAATGTATTGCCAGAAGAAGAAGAGCTTTTGAAGAAAATGGCAGCCAAAGATATTGAAGTAGAAATTCGCCAAGTACCTACAGACAAGAAAATTTATGCTTCAGAGGTGTTATAAGAGATAGAAAGGTAGTGGGAACATGATTTTACAAGCTGTACTATTGGGAATCGTTGCCTTTGTTGCCCAGTCTGAATACGCATTAGGAACCTCCTTATTATCACGTCCGATCGTTACAGGACTCTTTACCGGAATCGTTTTAGGCGACATCAAAACTGGGATCATCATGGGCGCTACGCTCGAATTAGCATTTATTGGTTCATTCTCCGTTGGCGCATCGATTCCGCCAGATGTCGTAACTGGTGGGATCTTAGGAACAGCTTTTGCAATCACTGCAGGAGCAGGAACAGAAACAGCGTTATTATTAGGACTTCCGATCGCAACATTGACACTGATTTTAAAAAATATTTATTTAGGACTATTGATACCAATCATGAACCACAAAGCGGATGATTACGCGGAAGAAGGAAACTTCAAAGGTGTCGAGCGGATGCATTTGACGGCAGGATTTGGTCTTTCGCTTATGTTAGGTCTTGTGGTAATGATTTCCTTCATGGTAGGAAGCAAAACAATTGGTAATTTATTAGAGATGATTCCTGATTTTGTTCAAAATGGTTTGTCCGTAGCAACGGGCTTGATTCCAGCCCTTGGTTTTGCGATGCTGGCACGACTTTTGATCAATAAACAAGTGGCGCCGTATTTCTTTTTAGGTTTTGCGTTAGCCGCTTATCTTGAAATTCCAGTAACTGGGATCGCGATTTTCGGAGCGATTACAGCAGTAGTTGTCGTCAATATCATGAATGTTCGAGGATCTGGTCCAACAACAGCAGTGGAGGTGGGAGAAGATGAAGACTTCTGATGATCAAAATAAAATTACAAAAAAAGATTTGAACAAGGTGTTCTGGCGCTCTTTTCAAATGGAATTTTCTTGGAATTATGAACGTCAAATGAACATGGCGTATGTCTATGCACTGATTCCTATCTTGAAAAAACTCTATCACACAAAAGAAGAGATGGCTTCTGCACTGAAACGTCATTTAGAATTTTTCAATACGACACCGCATATCGTGACTCTGATTCTCGGGATCAATGCAGCGATGGAAGAAGAAAATATCCATGACAAAGACTTTGATGTTACTGCAATCGATAGTATCAAAACGTCATTAATGGGTCCTTTAGCTGGTATTGGTGATTCCTTTTTCTGGGGCACATTGCGTCTAATCGCCACAGGTGTAGGTACTTCATTAGCCTTGCAGGGGAATATTTTAGGGCCGATTTTGTTCCTTTTGATTTTCAACATCCCGCATATCTTGTTCCGCTACTTAGCGACAGGCTGGGGCTACAAATTAGGTACAGGATTCTTGAAGAAAATCCAAGAAAACGGAATGATGGATAGTTTGACATTAGGCGCTTCGATCATTGGATTGATGGTTGTAGGCGGCATGACGGCAACAATGATCGATATCTCGATTCCATTAAAAATCGGTACTGGAGACAACGCCGTAACGGTACAAAGTATTTTTGACGATATCGTTCCGCAGATTCTTTCCCTCGGTGCATTTGGTGCAGTGTTCTATTTGCTGAAAAAAGAAGTGAAACCATTGATGATCCTTTTAGGGTTAGCTGTAGTAGGTATTTTAGGTTCACTTATTGGTCTTTTCTAAAAGGAGGTTATGACATTGGTTACGATGTTTGACTACATCAAGGAAGAAAAAGAAGTATTATCCAAAATTTTAACGAATTATGATTTTTCCAAAATTAAGTTGGCCAAAGCAGATTCCGTATTGATCTTAGCAACAGGTTCTTCTAATAATGCTTGCTTAGCAGCAAAAAATGCGTTGGAAACTTTTGGCGGCGTGACTGTCGAAATCCAAGAACCCTATCATTTCAATCATTACGGCCATCTTCCCAAAGCGGTGGATACAGTTATTGCTGTCTCACAAAGCGGGAAAAGTGCCTCAACAGTCGATGCACTGGCTGGTTTAAAAGAGACAAATATCCAGACGATTGCACTGACGAGCGACTTGGAAAGTCCCATCGTGGAAGCAGCAGAGCAAGTCATTGACTTAGGTATCGGGATCGAAAAAGTCGGTTTTGTGACAAAAGGGTATAGTGCGACTGTTTTGCAGCTGATTCTTTTGGGCTTAGCAATTGGTTGGCAAAAACAGCATTTATCAGATGAAGAATTAGCATCTTATAAAAAACAACTGGAACAATTGATTCAAGAAATACCAGCGATCATCAAAAAAACAGAAACCTTTTTTGAAGAAAACAAAGCACTGTTCAAAATTGCCCAGCGCTTTGTTGCGATCGGCTACGGTCCGAACTGGGGAACAGCCAAAGAATTTGAAACAAAATTCACTGAAACTGTCCGTGTTCCTTCGCAAGGATTTGAATTAGAAGCGTATATGCATGGCCCATATTTGGAAGCGAATCCTTCACATATTCTGTTTTTTACAGAGACAGCCAGCGAAAATTTAGCCCGTTCACGTAAATTAGCTGCCTATATGGAACCGCATATTGGAAAAGCATTAACGATCACCACAGAAAAAACAAACGAGGAAGGTCAATTATCCTTAAACATCAACTGTCATGAATATTTTTCTGTCTTGGCATTGGTCATTCCTTATCAGATTTTGGCCTATAAAATCGCCACAGCTAAAGGTATCGATTTGAATAAAAAGATTTTTGAAGATTTTGATCAAGTATTAAAAAGCAAACTATAGAGGTGAAAGAAATGTTGAAATTTAACGAAGAACAACAAATCAAAGATATCAATGGTGCATTAGCTTTACGTCCAGAAGTAGAAAAAATCGCGGATCTTTTATATGAACGTAAATTCGATGCTCTTTATTACTTAGGGATTGGCGGGACATATGCTTCGGCAATGCAAGCAGTCACTTATATTACTGGAAAAAGCAGCTTGCCAGCTTATGTGCAGCACGCAGCTGAATACTATACAACAGGAAATAAACGTTTAACAAAAGATTCCGTAGTTATTCTTTCTTCTGTTACAGGAACCACCCAAGAAGTAGTGCAGGCAGTCAAAGAAATCAAAAAAGTCGGTGCAGTTTTAGTTGGGTTTATCGATAAAGAAGGCAGTCCGTTGGCAGAACTTTGCGACCACGTTATCACTTATCCGGCACCAGGAACCGAACAAATCAAATTCTTTATGATTGCGGATCGTCTGATGCAAAAAAATGGTGAATTTGAGGACTATGAAGAATATTACCAAGAACTAGAACAATCACTTGCTGTTGGTCTGGCAGAAGCGGAAAAACAAGCAGATGCATTTGGGCAAGCTTTCGCAGAAAAACATCGTCATGATCCAATGCATTACTTCATTGGTGCCGGCAATCAATGGGGCGCCGTTTACTCTTATGCGATGTGTTATTGGGAAGAACAAAGCTGGTTACGTTCAAAATCGATTCATGCTGCAGAATTCCTTCATGGAACATTGGAAATCGTTGACGAGACGACACCAGTCACACTATTCTTAGGAGAAGATGAACAACGTCCATTAGCAGAACGGGTCGCAAATCTTTTACCAAAAATCTGCGGAAATTATACGCTGATCGATACGAAAGATTATCCAGTAGAAGGAATCAGTGAAAAATTCCGCGGCCGTGTTCTTTCATTCTTGTTGATGCATGCAGTTACACAAAGAATCGACGCACATGTTGAAAAATTGAATTGCCATCCGTTAGAAATCCGTCGTTATTATCGTCAATTCGATTATTAAAATCAAGAAAAACAGAGCTGGCAGTTGCCAGCTCTGTTTTTGTGCATCAAGTATAATATATCTAGTATTAAATAACTTTGTTACAACGAAAGATAGCGAAATGCCTTTAAAAATAAAGAGTTTTCTAACAATAGATTAGCGAGATTTGTTTTTTCATACCACAGAACATCGGTTTAATTTTTCTTTAAACTGTTCAAAAGAAATCGATTATACGAATAAAAAAGAAGACGAAAAAGGAAAAACGTAGTAGAATGAAACGAAAAGTCTTTCGATGAAAATCAATCGATCAAAAAAATAGTTAAAGAGAGAGTGAATGATCTATGCGAGTATTAATAACGATTGCACAGACATTATTAAACGCCCTTCAGTGGATGGTCGAAGGATATAATTGGCTTATTTTGCTGCCGTTTTTAGCTGTCAGCTTATTTACGATGTATCAAATGGTCAAAAGAAAAGAACGTTTGCTGATTTTTATTTGGTACGCTGCCTCTGTTGCCATTGCCGCTTTGATCGTCCAAATTTTATTTGGCGGAATAGCTGCATTGATTTTCGCTGGTGTATTTGCGGTCTTTTATCTGTTTTTCTACTTCCGTTATACAGAAAGAAAAATCAAACGAGGAAAAAGAAACCGGAATACACGAAGCAGCCGACATCGCCGTGCACGAAGAAGAGGGGCTGGAGAAGACAATATTTGAACTTTGCATAAGTTTGTTATTTTATTGTCGGACTTTTGAAAAATAAATGATTCTGCTGCTTGCTGAAGCAGCTGGATCTCTGTTTTTCCAAAATAAGAACAAGGATGTCCGAATAATAAATCTCCAGAAGCTGGTAATTTTCCTAAGCTTCTTTTTTTTGTTCAAGAAGACAGACAGTGGATTTTTCGCGATTTATCATTGACTTTCCATTGTTTTTCAAGGAAAATAAAGAAGGATAGAAGAAAATAACTCAGACTTTAAATACACTAGTTGGCGCTGGTGTTTTGAAGAGTTGAATGGTCAGTACGCGCTGAACAATCAAACGGCTGTTAAATATAAGTGGTTTTTGTTATTTAATGAAAAGTCTTGGAACATTCTATTTTGAAAAGGCAGAAAGAGACCGAAGATCATTGACTGGTTTTCTGGTGTCTCTGTTTATTTCTGGAGTGTTTTCATCGGATTTTTTATTGAAGGATGGGTGGAGCTTGTCCAAAAATTGCTTGTTTTGATGTCAAAGGATTGGGCGGCTGTCCCATCCTTTTTTTGTTGCAGTCATTTTTCAAAACATTCCCCTAATGATCGCTTGACTGAATGGCTGCCACAGCTCAGCTGAAGAGTTGCTTTCTTCTATCTATTCGTTTACGATGATTTGCTTGGGAAATTTGGTCGAAAAAAAAGGCTCCCCGATACCCAGTTGGCGCTGGGCATCGGGGAATGAAAGAGTCAGTACGCGCTGACTCGATCATCTTGCCATAGTCAATGTGTGCACATCGACCTTAATAATTGTACCTAATATATTGGGAAAATTCCACCCCTAGCGATCAATTTTTAAGCAGAGGTGAGAAAGATGAGTTTGGTTTATTTTGATTATTGTCAAAAATTGGAAAGACAATTAAGAGTTGAAGAACCGCTGATGGAACAAGCAAGCCAATGGATCGCAGAAATGATCCGTTTAGGCGGCCGCCTGCAGATTTTTGCTGACCGAAGCTTATCTGGTACAGCCTTTGATTTTTTTCAGCAACTGCCGCAAGAAATCCCTGGCTTTTTTATCAAAAATCCAGCGAATGGACGATATGAACAATTGGAAGGTTCAGGCACACCAGTCATCGAGGAAATCGTTTGTCAAAGTGAAGATGTGTTTCTAATGTTGTCAAATGAAGGCAGGAACCCCGCAAGTATCGAGTTGGCGCAATGGATCAAGCAAAAGGGCTGCCGGCTGATCCTTGTGACAGGGTTTGATTTATCAAGAAGTCTTAAATCAAAGCACAGCAGCGGATTGCGGTTATTTGAATATGCAGATTTGATCTTAGATAACTACGCTCAATTGGAAGACAAAGTTCTGCTGCTTCCCCAGAAAAATACTGCTGTTTGCGGAACAACAGCTATTTCCACCATGCTTCTGCTTCAGCAAATCTTGTTTTTTACGATGGAAAAATTATAGTACATCACCTCCTGACAATAAGAGAAAATGATATACTGAAAGAAAACGGGAGGGACGCGCGATGGTTGACAAGAAAAGAAGAGGACAGCTAATCATGGAGGGTGCAGCCGCTGTTTTATGCTTGGGTGTTTTTTGTTACAGTATTTATCGCAGCTACTCTCTTTTGCATCTTCTGTCTGGAAAAGTTTTCCATTCAGAGAAGTTGTTAGCGGAAGCCGCTGCTTGGGGATTTATTGCTGCGGTTTGTCTGTGGGGGATCTATCGTGCGGCTAAAAACGGCTACCGGAAGTTCGAGGGGGAAGGAACAGCCCATTTCTATCGGAAAAGGAATCAACTGTTCGGGACAGAAAATCAGCCCATTTCTTTGCATAAATCGTTCCGAGGAATACCAGAGTATTTGTTAGGTCCAGATGAATGGAACTACCTTGGTTTTGATTATCAAGAAAAACTGCTTTTTCTTTCAAAAGAAGAAACGATCCAAGCTGATACAGTTTTAAAAATCCCTTTCGCTGCTGTCGAAGCTTATTGTGTTCAAAAAACAGCCAGACGAACGACAAATCCAAGCATAGCAGCAACGTATCGCTGGGGTGCTGCGATTCCTAAGACAGCCAACCGAAAAACGGGCGATATTTGTTTAGAAATCTATACGCAAAATGAAAAGCTGCCTGCTTTGTCGGTTATTTTAGCTGAGATTGAAAATGAAAGTGTTATAAAAAAGTCTGATTTCAATGATATTTTCGAAGCTTTTCGTTTGGCTGGAATCGGGTCTCTTAGAAATTAATCAAGCTTTATTAAGAATGTCCATAGTTGCTTCCAAAGGCGTTGAAACCTTTTAAAGAGTTTGGTACTTTTAATATGCATTAATAAAAACCGTTATTTTTAGCGAGCACTATTAAAAGGAGAACCTTATGAGAAGAGAGAAAAAACGCATGAGTGCAGGAAAAAAAGTCTTTTTATGGCTTTTGGGGATTTTGCTTGTCCTTATTGCAGGAGTAGGCGTCTACGCAGGGAAAGTTTATTTTGATGTCAAATCTGCTGCTGACAAAACCTATGAAACAGTGGATCGCATCAGTGATTCCAAACGTGAAGGAAACATTGATTATGAGGCTGGCCAACCGTTTTCGATTTTGCTGTTGGGTGTAGATACAGGGGATTTTGGTCGAACAGAACAAGGACGCTCTGATTCGATCATGGTCGCAACTGTCAATCCTAAAACCAAAAAGACGACCTTAGTCAGCATTGCCCGTGATACGTATACGGAGATCGTGGGAGAAAACAAATCAGATAAGATCAACCATGCCTACGCATATGGTGGTATTCCTATGGCTATTGCGACTGTTGAGAATCTGCTGGATATCCCAATCGACCACTATGCAGAAATCAACATGAAGGGAATGAAAGACCTCGTAGATGCAGTTGATGGTGTAAATGTCACTAACAACTTGGCGTTCAGTTATGATGGGACAGATTTTGCTATTGGCGCTCTGCATTTAAATGGAGAAGATGCAGTGAAGTATTCTCGCATGCGTTATGAGGACCCAAATGGAGATTACGGAAGACAAGAACGTCAAAGACAAGTCATCTCAGGTATCATTGATAAAATGAAATCCGTCAATACATTGACAAATTACCCAGACATACTTAATGTCTTAGGTGAAAATGCCAAAACAGATGTTTCTTGGGATACACTCCAAATATTAGCGAAAAATTACAATGCTGCATTAACAACGATCGATGCGCAGCAATTAGCAGGAGAAGGCTTTACTGGAGACGGAACAACGGGTGAGCAAGGAATCTCTTACCAAAAAGTTGATGCATCAGAACTTGAACGAGTGCAAAGTCTGTTGAAGGAACAGTTGAAGTAAGAGGTTGTGAGCAAAGCGTTATGACTTGAGTATTAAGACTCTTCTTATCAGCAAAATAGCTTCCTATATTTTGCTGATAAGAAGCTTAATACCGAAAGTCAGCTTTGTGAACACCGTTTAAGTAGAGGTCGTGAAAACGATGTTCTGCTTCAAGAAATAAGGATGAAAAGACAGAAATGGCTTCTCACATTTTTGTCTTTTTTGATTTATTTCCGAAGAAGCAATCGTTTGAGCACCGTTTGAATAGAGGTCGTGAATGAACCGTTCAGCTCCGAGCATTAAAGAAGAATTTTGTAAAATAGCTTTTCATATTTTGCGAAATTTTGAGTTAATGTCGAAAAAACTAGCTTTATGAACAAGCTGAAAAAAACACTTTACACAAAAAGAGCTGCAGCAAATGCCGCAGCTCTTTTTTTGCTATTCTCATTTAAAGAAAATAACGCTAAATGATTCTTGTTATATTCCTGCCATCCCTGCAATCAATTGCGCTTTTCTAAATTTTACTTTGCGTACATCGCGAGGAAGGAAACGGCGAAGGTCTTCTTCATTGAAACCGACTTGCAGACGTTTGCTATCCGCCATGATCGGACGGCGGATCAAACTTGGATTTTCTTGAACAAGTTCTACAAGTTCTTTTAATGAAAGATCATCTAGATCCATATCCAATTTTTGGAAAACTTTAGAACGAGTTGAAATGATTTCTTCTGTTCCGTCTTCTGTCATTTTTAATATCGCTTTCAATTCAGCACTATCAAGAGGCTGCGCAAAAACGTTTCTTTCTTTAAATGGAATATCATGTGCTTTTAACCATGCCCGTGCTTTTCTGCAAGAGGTACAGCTAGGGGAAATATATAAAGTCAACAACGTATATCACTCCGATTCTATTAAAATAATTGATTTTTTTTGATTACATATGAAAATGTGTGGCTACCCAAAAAGTCAGTAAAAATGAGATTGAATCAAATAGATAATGGACAAGATAACTTACCCACAGATTTTTCGTTTTTACATAAGCCATAGTTATTACGATTCGGCTAAAAAAGACAGCTACGATTCCTTGTAACAAACCTCCGTAAGTCCATGTATGCGCCATACCAAAAACAATGGATGAAATCACAATAGCTATAGCCATTGTAAGTGTTTGGTTAAGCTGTAATCTTTTTCCTAAACTTACAACGAGCAGAAACGGAATAATCGCTACAAACTCTTCGCCGACCACTTGGAATGAGGACTCTATAAGGGTTGTGATAGTCGCGGTAAGGGTAACATCTGATACTTCTATTGGATTTTTTGCGTTTACTCCGAATATCCATTGGAACAGATTGCCGTCTATCAGAATGCTGACAAGAAAAGTTAAGATCGTAAAACCAATCACGATTTTCAAATCTTTGAAAGTCAGTTTTTTAAACAAAAGCTTCCAATTTTTCTTCGCGGCCCATTCTAATCCAGCAAGATTCATCAGTAAATAGAGAATCCCAGAAAAAATAGTGATTTCAATGGTGTATTTTTTGATGAGCGTTGGAAAAGAATCACGTAATAAATCGACGACATCACCGAAAAAGAAACTAAGGGTAAAGAAGGCCAAAATGGCAATAGAGAAAATCTTGAACCAGGCAAACAGATCGAATTCAGATTTCTCTCCGTATGTGTAAGGATAATCCAAATCATATTTTTTCTTTGATATCATTATGAAACAACTCCTATTCGTTTTGTGGAACGTCGCTAGCAAAACGTTAGCTGAATGTTATATTGGAATAGGTTTGCTGTCAAATAATAACGATTTTTTATGACAATTGTGTTTTTCGATAAATCGCTTAACTGAAGAATGTTTCATTTGTTTCTAATATGTCAAGACAATATAAAACCTTATTTATCAAGTGCTTTGTCATTATTGTGTTTTGTATTACAACACGCGTTTATTAAAATGAAATGATAGAAAAAAGAAGTAAAATAACACGTTTCTTGTATTTTTTACTTCTGCTGTTTTTTCAATGTGTTCTTTTAAATATGTATATTTTGAGCTAATTGTATAAAATTTCGCATAAAATACAAAAAGAGGATGATATATGCACAAAAAATAATAGGAAAATGATGATTTTCTTCTCGAAATTCCTGTTTTTTCGAATAAATGAAAAAAATAAGAAAAAATCACTAGTTTCTGTTTTTAGGAAAAAGTATGGAAGTAAAAAAATATACAGTAAAAAAGCCTGGAAATGGGAGGAGTTGAAAAAAAGCTTTGTCATTCGCACAAATTATAGGAAAGAAAGAGAGAGAAAGGAGAAATAATTCAGTGAAATCCCTTGAGACAAAAAATAGTTTTTTGGGAAATTTATGGAACAAGGAGGAAATGGATGAGGGAAAAGAGAGAAGCACAGAAAAAAACATAGCAGCAAAAAAAGAAAACGGTTCAATTTTACTGAACGAAAAAATATCCGCAGAAACGGAAAAGAGCCAGATTGCAATTGGATAAAAGCAGCCCGACTCTTTATACACGTTGGCGAAAGAGTCTTCCCCAAAACTCTTTACTACTATATTATAATACAATTGTTATAGTTTGTGCAACGAAGTTTGTTTCCTATTAAAAAAAGAATTCGTCAAAAACCTTCAAATATACATAAATAATGGATTTTTATAATAAATGATTTGGAAAAATTCACAAATTTCCGTCAATCTAAATGAAAAATCGTCATCGGGTTGAGAGAGAAAATAAAAAAACACCTAGAAAAACAAACATTGAACGAGATTGCTCTTTGCAAATTTCTTTGATTCTAACGACATTTTTTCTGGAGGATGACCGTCTTGCAAAACCAGTGAATTTTCTTTTTTTAATAAATTACTAATGTGATAAAAAATTTTTTCATGTATAATATCTATAGTTTATCCACTTTTTATTCAAGGGATAGCAAAGACAAAGGGAAAGGAAGTTAAAATGTGAGTAAAGACTCTTCATCGGGGAAAAAGATGCTGGATTTTACTAAAATGCGGACGCCCCACACATATGTCATTATTTTTGGCGTTGTTATCTTCGCTTGGCTGCTGACGTTTCTTGTTCCAGCCGGTAAATTCAGTACACAGGAAATCGAATATAAAGATGCGAATGGGGAAACGAGTACCCGAACTGTTTTGCGTCAGGACTCATTCCGTTATGCTTATGAATTAGATAAAGGATATGTTTTTGATCAATTAGAAGAATTGCAAGATAATCCATCAGAAAGAGAAGCGTTGGATGTCCCTGAAAAAGGACTGGAAGAAGTTTTGGCAGCTGGTGAAAAAAATCTGACTCAGGAAAAATTAGATGAAATCTCTTTAACAGATGACGTACTATACGATCAATATGGGAATAAAATCTATGACACTTCTAAAAAGCTTCATAAAACAGCAAAAGTTTGGGGAACAGATGATTTTGGCGGTTTTGGTTTCTTGAACTTTGTATTTGAAGGTTTGGTTTCAGGTGATAAATATGGCTCAGCAGTCGGTATTGCTGCATTGATCTTGGTGGTTGGCGGAGCTTTTGGGATCATCATGCAGACAGGTGCTATCGATGCAGGGATTTATGCGTTTATCAGTAAAACGCGCGGATTAGAAAGACTTGCTTTACCGTTATTGTTCTTTGCCTTTTCATTTGGCGGAGCAACATTTGGGATGGCAGAAGAAGTTATTCCTTTCTCTATGGTCATGGTACCTTTTGTGATTGCGTTAGGGTATGACTCGATTGTTGCGGTGACCGTCACGTATGTTGCCTCCCAAATAGGGAATGCAACATCCTGGATGAGTCCTTTCAGTGTCGCCGTTGCGCAAGGGATCGCAGGAATACCGGTGCTTTCGGGTGCTACGTTCCGTTTGATCATGTGGGTAATCGTTACTGGTCTATCCGCTGTTTACTTGATGGTCTATGCTGAAAAAGTGAGAAAAAATCCAGAAAGCTCATTAACACATAAATCTGATGAATATTTCAGAACACATATCCAAAAAACGACAGAAGAAAATACCAAATTCACATTTGGTCATGGACTGATCTTGATTGAGATGCTTGTCGTACTAATCTGGATCATTTGGGGCGTTACTCAAAAAGGATATTACATTCCAGAAATCGCTTCCCAATTCTTTGTGATGGGTCTAGTAGCTGGGATCATCGCCGTTATCTTTGACTTAAACGGAATGAAGATCAACGATATTGCTTCTTCTTTCCAATCTGGAGCTTCTGATTTAGCAGGAACAGCAATTGTTGTAGGTATGGCGAAAGGGATCTTGCTTGTTTTAGGCGGATCGGATGCTTCAGTACCTTCTGCATTGAACACTGTACTTCATAGTATTGGCACAGTATTGACAGGCGTTCCAGCTGCGATCGGTGCTTGGGCAATGTATATTTTCCAAAGTTTGTTCAATTTAGTTGTAACATCCAATTCTGGACAAGCAGCTTTAACAATGCCAATCATGGCGCCGCTTGCTGATTTAGTAGGTGTTTCAAGACAGATCGCTGTATTGGCTTACCAGTTAGGTTCTGGTTTCATGGATGCGTTCACTCCTGTTTCAGCCAGCTTGATTGGTGTACTGGGAGTTGCTCGGATCGAATGGGCAAAATGGGCAAGATTCCAAATCAAGATGCAAGGATTCTTGTTTATCTTGGGAACGATCTTTATCATGATTGCTATAGCGATCGGCTTGCAGTAAGCGAAACTGATTTAAAGAAAAAATAGCGCAAAATCCTTGATGAAACATTTGTTATTCAAGGAATTTCCGAAAGCTGGTTTATTTTCAAAAGAAATTTATCTGTATCAGATAAGTTTCTTGGAAGTAAAGCCAGCTTTTGTTTCCAAAAATAAAAATCATTCAAGTTTTACGAAGGAGAGAGAAAGTTATGTTGAAAATTATCCGACAAGCGGAAATCTATGCACCTGAATACTTAGGTAAAATGGACGTTTTGATTGCTGATGGGAAAATCGCAGCTGTGGAAGAAACGATTTCTGGTGAACTTGCAGGAGTGGAAATCGAAGAAATCGACGGTTCAGGGAAAATCTTGACACCTGGTTTTATCGACGGTCATTTTCATATCTTAGGTGGCGGAGGAGAAGGCGGCTATCAAAATCGTACGCCTGAAGTACAATTAAGCCAATTAACGACTGCTGGGGTAACAACAGTTGTCGGATGTCTAGGCACAGATGGTGAAGGCCGCGACATGGTTGCCCTGATCAGCAAAGCGAAAGGTCTGGAAGCAGAAGGTATCACAACTTATGTATATGAAGGCTCTTATCGTCTGCCTGTCAAAACAATTACAGATTCGCTAATCAAAGATTTCTTGGCAATCGATAAAGTGATCGGTATTGGAGAAATCGCCGTTTCTGATCATCGTTCTTCGCAACCGACTTTTGAAGAATTTGCTCGAGCAGCAGCGGATGCGCGTGTCGGCGGGATGCTTTCTGGAAAAGCCGGAGTTATCAATGTCCATTTAGGTGGCGGAAAAAGAAAACTGGAATTGCTTGATCGTTTAGTAGAAGAAACAGAGATTCCCATCACACAGTTATTGCCAACGCATGCCAACCGAACAGAAGAATTGTTTGAAGCTTGTGTAGCTTTTGCGAAAAAAGGCGGTACGATCGATTTTACTGCTAGTGAAGATCCTGATTTCTGGGAAAAAGAAGATGGAGAAGTACGTTTCAGCAAAGGATTGAAACGTTTGTTAAAAGAAGACATTTCTTTGGATAATTTCACTATGACTTCAGATGGTCAAGGAAGCTTGCCTTATTTTGATGAAAACAATCACTTTATTGGATTAGGTGTTGGAAGTGCCAAAGCGTTGATGGTCGGAATCAAAGAAGCAGTAGAAAAAGAACAGATTCCTTTAGAAATCGCGTTGCGCGCAATCACGAAAAATCCTGCACGTATCTTGAAACTGGAACATAAAGGAGCCATCGAACCAGGCAAAGATGCCGATATCTGTCTGCTTGATCCAGAAACTTTCGCTATCGATACAGTATTAGCCAAAGGAAAAGTGATGGTGGAAAACAAAGAAGTCAAGGTATGGGGTACTTTCGAGAAAACGATTTAACAGTTCTTTAAAATCTCGAAGGATCCAAGGCATGTCTTTTGTCTGTTTTTTCTAATAATGTTATTCTGGAATTAGAGATACATTAAAAGGAGGAATAAACAATGGCAGATTTAAAAGGACGTTCAGAAGACTTGAAAGACAAAGTAGCAGGTGAAGGTAAAGAAGCTTACGGCAAAGCAACAGACGACAAGAAAAAAGAATACGAAGGAAAAGCACAATCTACAGGCGCTGATATCAAAGAAAAAGCACGCGACCTAGGTGAAGACATCAAAGAAGGATTTGAAAATATCAAAGAAAAATTCTCTCACAAAGATGACGAAAACAAAAGATAATTTTCCTGACTAACAAAAAAGCACGCTGCCGTAAAACTATGGCAGCATGCTTTTTTGTTTTTTCTAAAATGAGAAAGACATAGAAGTTTTTTAAGAATAAGCTGTTTCGCTGAGTTCTTTTTTCGCGAAAACTTTATCTTTCAATTCATAGATTTCATCACAACTGCGAGCGACTTCAGTCTCATGAGTCACGATGATGATGCAGCGGTTTTGCTCATGAGCGATTTCTTGGAACAGCTGAACGATTTCTTGAGAGGTGGCTTCGTCGAGGTTTCCTGTTGGTTCGTCCGCGACGATCAAATCATGGTCGCAGCAGATTGCTCGAACGATAGCGACACGCTGCTGCTGGCCGCCGGAAAGATGTGTCACTCGTTTTTGTGCCATTTCTTCGTCGATTCCGACACGTGCCAGACTTTCAAGGGCGATTTTTTTGTAGTCGCCTTTTTTTGTTTTAGAGATTTCCATAGCTGCCAACACATTGTCTAGTGCTGAAAGATAAGGAAGCAAGTTATAAGATTGGAAGATGATTGATACATCTTTTTTGCGGTAGTTCCGCAAACCGATTTTATTTAAGGGTTCATCGTTGAAGTACACGGTTCCTTCTTTGGGTGTATCTAGACCAGAGATCAGTGATAAAAAGGTCGTTTTTCCTGAACCGCTGGCGCCTAAGATTGCGTACATTTTTCCTTTTTCAAATGAAAGATTCACTTCTTGATAAAGTGCTTCTTGGGGTGTTTGATACCAATAACTTAAATTTTCTGTTCGAAGCATAGATGATCCCTCCTTTAATTCAATAATATCTTACGCGGATTCAAACGCAGTATCCCGATTGATGAAAGGCAAACGGAGAATAACCCGATCCCAACAGCTACAGCTGCTAAAAATCCTAATTGTTCAGGTTGAACAGCAATATCCAAGTCATTGACTTCATCCGATACAGCTAATGGGTTACTGTTTTGTCCCATTCTGTTTCCTCCTTGGCCGCCTCCGCCAGGCATTTCTCCACCAGGTCCGCCATTATTGTTTTGCGTTTGTGTTTGTTCTTGTGCAGTTTCTGTTTGTTGTGAAAGCAGTTGATTGCCAACAGCATTTGCTACGAGATTTCCACTCACAGCAGCCACGCCAAATGCAAGAATCATACATACCAATACTTCGGTAAATAATTGAGAAACGATTTTCAAACGTGATTCGCCTAAAGAAAGCAAGACACCAAGTTCGTGGCGGCGTTCGCGAATCGTGATCATGATGATCAATGTCAAGATAATAACACCTGCTACAGCAACTAATAGAACGACATTTTTAGAAAAACTTGCAACATTGTTCAATGGTTGAAGCATTTGTTGATACATTTGATCATTGGATTGCAAACTAAATGTGTCTGTATCAATTACTTTTTCTGCTTCACCAATGAAAGTATCCATTTCTTCAGGATCAGATAATGTATAAACGGCAGAGTCAACAGTGTCATCACCATCAGTTCCATTTACTTGATTAGCAAAAGTATAAGAAGTATAGAATGTGTTCGATGGATTCATGAAATTGAATTGCATACCCATACTGCTGCTTGATTCCGTCGATTCATAGATGCCTTTGATCGTCATTTCGTAAGTGGTATCTTCATCTTCTGAACTGCTGATCGTAAATGTATCTCCAACGGCCAAATCATTTGCTTCGGCTAATGTTGAATCGATCACGACGTTATTTGTATCTTTGTCTTCATCAGCGATTCCTTCACCATCGACGATTTTGGCTGTTCCAGCAGTAAAGCTGCTGTTTTGATCCGTAGAAGAAACACCTTTGATCTGGAAGTCAGCTTGTGTCATTTGGCCTCCGCCTGGCATACCGCCGCCATTTGGTGCATTGCTGTCAGTACTTTCCTCTGAATCTGAACTGTCAGATGAATCAGAGATTGCCGTGATTCCATCAGAAGCCATGGCTGAAGCAGAGCTTTCGAAAGAATAACTTTTGACATTATCGAGTTTTGCGATTTTTTCAGCATCACTCAAAGACACAGGCGTCATAGAAAAACTGCCTGGATCAGGTCGTGTGCCTGAACTATCTGTTTCGTCTTCAGATGCTTGCTTTTGGAAAGCCGCTTGCCGGTCTGCGCTTAATGTAACAGTGGCTCCTACATCTTTTTGAGCGTCAGAAGCCGCTTGTTCGGCCGCGCTTCGAATCGTCAATCCTGCTAAGACAAATACTAAGATTGCTGAAAAGACGGCGAACAAAAGCAAGGAACGCCCCCATTTTGCTTTCGTACTTTTTAGTGCTCGTTTAAAAAAATTCATAAAAACAATCCCTCCTGTCGGTTACAAGAATGAAGTATAGAAAGGCAAACTTAAATGCAGCTTAAAAACTGGAAACGAAAAAAATGAGGGAATTAGAATTTGTTTCAATAATCCATTGTGCTGCGCGTATCTTCTATGTAATTGGACAAAGAATTGTGATAGAATGGAACAAGTATGTTCTACGAGGAAAAGCAGAGGAATGAAGCTTGCTTGATGAAGCGAGCCGTTCCAGACAGCCTAAAGTAAATGAAGTTGCTCTTTGCAAGAAACAGTGCCTTTAAGATGAAGAAAGAAGCAGAATAAAATTCGTTTTTCCTAGTGTTTCGCTTGACGGTCAAACTGCTGGTGCTAGCGATTTGCTGAAATTATTGTATAATATACCTGAACAGCCGTTTGCTGGATAGGAAATACAGCAGTCGGCAAGAAGCAGAGATGAAAACGTCTGAACTGTCACAAGCGAGGTTCTTTTCTTTAATCAAAAAGTGCGGAAGATCGATCAGCTTAGGTCAGAGCGACTGCTTAAGGCAAGTAGATAAATAAAATAAAGCCGGTATCTATAAAGAAAAGATATCGCAGAAGAGGTGAATTTTGTGAGTACCATAAAAATTATTCCCTTAAGCGGTGTACGAGAAAATGGTAAAAATATGTATATCGCAGAAGTTGGGGAGGATATTTTCGTATTAGACTGCGGTCTAAAATATCCTGAAAATGAATTGTTGGGGATCGACGTCGTTATCCCGGACTTTTCGTATCTAGAAGAAAACATCGACCGTGTAGCGGGTGTCTTTTTAACACATGGACATGCAGATGCAATTGGCGCGCTGCCTTATTTGCTTTCAAAAATCACTGTTCCTGTTTTTGGGACAGAATTGACGATCGAATTAGCAAAATTGAACGTCAGCAGCCATGAAGAATCAAAAGGGTTCAAAGATTTCCACGTGATCGATGAAAATACTGAAATCGACTTTGGCGAAACAATCGTCAGCTTTTTCAGAACGACACATACGATTCCAGATTCTGTCGGGATCAATTTGAAAACAGCAGAAGGAAACATTGTTTATACTGGCGACTTCAAATTTGACCAAACAGCAATCCCTATGTACCAAACAAACTATGCACGACTTGCAGAAATCGGTAAAGAAGGCGTACTGGCTTTGCTGAGTGAATCAGCAAATGCCGAGAATCCAACACCTGTTGCTTCTGAATTGCAGATTGCGGATGAAGTCTTCGATACGATCAACTACTGGGAAGGCCGAATCATCGTCGCTTGTGTGGCAAGCAACTTGCAGCGAGTACAACAAGTTTTAGATGCTGCTGCTAAAGCAGACCGAAAAGTCGTTTTAACAGGACAAGATTTCGAACGGATCATCCGAACAGCGATGCGTTTAGAAAAATTGCGCTTGCCAAGTGAAGATCTATTGGTCACTTTAAAAGATATGAAGAAATATAATCCAGAAGAATTGATTATTT
Organism: Enterococcus faecalis 13-SD-W-01; assembly: GCA_000415185.1. Lineage (GTDB taxonomy): Bacteria > Bacillota > Bacilli > Lactobacillales > Enterococcaceae > Enterococcus_B > Enterococcus_B faecalis_A. Next base: position 31,242 of record KE351596.1, on the reverse strand, counting down.
TGGAAACAGGCAGAATGGGCGAACCTATCAAGTCATTACAAAAAATGGCAAACGGTTCTCATCGAAACGTGAAGATCGAAGAAGGCGACCTTGTGTACATCACTACTACACCAAGTATTGCTATGGAAACAGTTGTTGCAAAAACAGAAGATATCATTTATCGTGCAGGCGGTACAGTTAAACTGATTTCTGAGAACTTGCGTGTTTCTGGTCATGCGAATCCAAATGATCTGCAATTGATGCTGAATTTGATGCATCCAAAATACTTTATCCCTGTACAAGGCGAATACCGCGAATTAGCTGCTCACGCAGATCTTGCGCATGCAGTAGGTATGCCGTATAAAGATATCTATATCACAGGCCGCGGCGATGTTTTAGAATATAAAAACAAACGAATGAGCGTTGCTGGCTCAATCAGCGCAGAAAATGTCATGATCGATGGTCTAGGAATCGGAGATATCGGAAATATCGTTTTACGAGATCGCAAAGTGTTATCTGAAGATGGGATTTTCGTGGCAGTTGTCACGATCAATCGCCGTGAACAAAAGATCATCTCAAAACCGCAGATTACTTCCCGCGGATTTGTCTACCTTAAAGCGAGCCGTGATCTTATCAAAGAAAGCGGAAATATGATCGAGGAAATCGTTATGAAACATTTAGAGAGCAAAGACTTTGAATGGAGCAAACTGAAACAAGATATCCGTGATCAATTGAGCCGTTATTTGTTTGATCAAACAAAACGCCGTCCAGTCATCCTTCCAGTCATCATGGAAGCGACACAGCGTCGAGGAAAAAGATAAAGCTGCGGAAGAAGAGCTGACGGACGACAAGTCCCGCAGTTAGAAGCGCAGTGCAAAAACTTGAATGTGGATACTTTTAAGGGAGGCTGATTGACAACTGTCACAGCCTCTTTTTTTGAGGAATAAAAAACATCGTTATAAAAAGGGAGTTTTATATGTTAAGTTATCAAGAAAATGCAACCGTTCAAAAAAATCGCTGGTGGATACTGATCGCAGTCGGGATGTTCACTTTTATGTCGACATTGGATTCTAGTATCGTCAATGTTGCTTTACCAACTATCTCAAGTGATTTATCGGTACCAATGAATCAAACAGAGTGGATCGTTTCTATTTATCTTATGGTTATTTGTTCTTGTCTTTTATTGTTTGGAAAAGTCGGCGACAGTTTTGGGAAAATCAAAACGTTCCGCATCGGGACAGTCATTTTTTTAATTGGTTCACTGCTTTGCGGTTTTAATCATTCGCTTAATTTCTTATTGTTTGCACGTGTTGTCCAAGCGCTGGGTGCAAGCATGACAATGGCTACGAATACAGGGATCACCACAGAGATTTTTCCGATGAGTGAAAGAGGGCGTGCTTTAGGGATGATCGGCGCGTTTGTTTCTTTGGGGGCAATTACTGGACCGGGTATCGGCGGGATCATTTTGTCGCATTTTTCATGGTCTTATATTTTCTGGATCAATATTCCGATTGGTTTAATAACGTTATTCATTGGTGAAAAATTCTTGCCAAAAGATATCACAAAAAGTGGGAAATCTATCGACTACCTCGGCTTTGCAGCTTTTTCTGCAGCAATTTTGAGTTTCTTCGGTGGGATTTTCCTTGGGCAAGAATTTGGTTTTGCTTCACTGCTAGTGCTTTTATTGTTTGCTGCGGCAATCATCGCTTTCCTGATTTTCATCTGGATTGAAAAAAGGGAAGCTTCTCCATTGATCCGTTTTGATATTTTCAAAAATAAAGCGTTCAGTTTAGGGCTTTTAACAGCAGTGCTGATCTTCTCTTCCAATTTCTTTGTCAATGTCGTGATCCCATTCTATCTGCAAGAAGCAAGAGGATTAACACCAAGTCTTGCTGGGATGCTGATGATGGTCTTTCCGTTGATGATGGTGATTGGTGCTCCTTTAAGCGGATATCTAACAGATAAAATTGGTTCAAGACCATTGATCCTATTAGGACTGACGTTATTATCGTTAACGCAAATGATGTATATTTTCATGTCGGAAACGACACCGATTTGGTACTACGTGTTAGCAACTGGGATCATGGGATTTGGGAATGCACTGTTTCAATCACCGAATAATACAGTTGTGATGAGCAGTGTTTCGACCAATGAACTGGGTGTAGCAGGAAGTATGAACTCTTTTGCACGAAATTTCGGTATGGTCATCGGGATCGCGCTAGCAACGACTGTATTATATGATGCAATGAGTGCCGCGTACGGTCAACGTGTCACAACGTATATCGCCCATCGTCCAGACGTGTTTATTTTTGGGATGAGAGTTGCTTTTTTCTGTTCCTTCCTTTTATGTATCGCAGCCTTTTTACTAACGATTTTCAGAAAAATAGAGCAGAAGCCGAAGACGATCCGCAGCTAAAAGAAAGTTTTGTCTGTTCGAAAGGAACGGTTGGTGAATAGACAGTTATCTGTTACAATTGCATTATAAATACTGTACTAGAATGAAATTGTTTTTTCTGTGGCGGCAGAGAGACAAAACCCGATATCCTCTTGTTGGAATCGTTTTATAAAAAGGAAGTACAGGAAAAGTTGGGGGAAAGAAAAATGAAAATCATCTATCATGGCCATTCATGTATCTCGGTAGAAATGAAGGATGGTCAACGCTTGCTGTTTGATCCGTTTATTACTGGAAACGACCAGACCGATTTGACAGTGGACGAAGTAAAAGCAGATTGGATCTTAGTGACACATGGACACAGCGATCACATTGGCGATATGATCGCAATTGCTGAAAAAAATGACGCCACGATCATTAGTATGGTAGAGATTTGCGACTATGCAGCAAGCCGCGGCGTAAAGGCCCATGGTATGAATATCGGCGGCAGTTTTCATTTTCCATTTGGTTCGGGCAAATTAGTTCCTGCATTGCATAGTTCCAGCTATGAAGTCAATGGTATCCTCCAATATATGGGCGAACCATCTGGTATTGTGCTGCAAGCAGAAGGAAAAACGATCTATCATGCAGGTGATACTGCTTATTTCAGTGATCTTTCTTTATTAGCAGATGATTTTGCAATTGATTTGGCCTTTTTACCGATCGGGGACAACTTCACTATGGGACCAAAAGATGCAGCCAAAGCAGCGGAAACAATCAAGGCGAAGACAGTCGTACCGATCCACTACAATACATTTCCTGTTATCCAACAAGATCCAGAAGAATTCGTTAAGCAATTGACGACGGCAGAAGGAAAAATAATGAGCGTTTCAGAAGCGCTGGAAATGTAGGGGAAAAAATGGCGACTAAACATGACTTGATTTTAGAATATATCGAAGGTCTTCCAGTAGGTAACCGGATTTCTGTAAGAAGCATTGCAAAAGAATTGAATGTCAGTGAAGGTACAGCATATCGTGCAATCAAGGATGCTGAAAACACCGGATTAGTATCCACGATCCAAAGAGTTGGAACGATCCGTATCGAACGAAAATTGAAGAAACATATCGAACGTCTAACATTTGGCGAAGTTGTTCGAATCATTGAAGGAGATGTTCTTGGTGGTGCTTCAGGTCTCGACAAAGTATTGAACAAATTCGTTATCGGCGCTATGACGAAAAGTGCAATGGAACGTTATATCACACCTGGCTCATTGATGATTGTCGGAAACCGCCAAGAAGTCCAGAAGCTGGCATTAGAAGATGGGGCAGCAGTTCTGATCACTGGGGGCTTTGAAACGACGCATGAAAATGCAGCGCTGGCAGATAAGCTCGGGATGCCGATTTTACGAACGACTTATGATACGTTTACCGTGGCAACAATGATCAACCGCGCATTAAGTGATCAGCTTATCAAAAAAGATATCATGCTTGTCAGTGATATTTATCGGTCAACAGAGACGATTCAATACCTTCTTTCAACCGACACTATTGCAGATTACCAAAAGTTGTCGGACAAGACAAAACATTCAAGATTCCCTGTCGTTAATAAACATCATCGGCTGGTAGGGATCGTCACAGCAAAAGATGTTCTAGGCAAACCGGTGAATCAAATCATTGAACGCGTGATGACGAAAGATCCGATCAGTGTGAAGAAAACAATGAGCATCGCATCAGTTAGTCATCAAATGATTTGGGACGGCTTAGACATGATGCCTGTGGTTTCAGATGACTTGACGCTAGAAGGTGTCATCAATCGGCAGGATGTAATGAACGCCATGCAGCTGGTACAGCGCCAGCCGCAAATATCCGATACGATCTCTGATCAAATCTCAGGAGATATCTTGACGATCGATCAAGACCGAGACGGAAACCGATTGGAACATCCAAAATTCAAATTTACAGTAACGCCGCAAATGGTCAATGGCGTCGGAACGATTTCGTTTGGGGTATTGAGCGAAATTATTTCAGAAGTGGCCCAAAAAACAATGCTGATGAATCAAAAAAGAAACATCTTGATCGAACAAATGAATCTCCATTATCTGCGTTTGATCCAATTAGAAAGCGAATTGGACATCCGCCCGCGGGTACTAGAGATTGGCCGAAGATCTGCAAAGCTCGATATCGAAGTATTTATCGAAAACACTATCGTAGCTAAAGCAATCGTTGTATGCCAAGTCATGGAACGTTCGTAGAAAGCAGGAGACAATGACAATACAAGAAGAAATCTTACAAAAAATAAAAGCATACTCACGCATCATCATTCACCGCCATCAGCGTCCTGATCCCGATGCGCTTGGTTCGCAAGTTGGGCTGGCAGAGATTTTGCGTGCCAGTTTCCCAGAAAAAGAAATTTATCAAGTTGGTGAATCTGTTGAAGGACTTGAGTTTTTAGCAAAAATGCAGCAAATCGAAGACCAGCTTTACGACGGAGCACTCGTGATCGTGACAGATACAGCGAATGCACCGCGAATCAGTGACAAACGTTACGATCGCGGAAGCTGTCTAATCAAGATCGATCACCATCCAAACGATGATCCATATGGCGATTTGGTATGGGTCGACACATCAGCCAGCAGCTGCAGCGAAATAATCGCTTCCTTTGCTTTGATGTTTCCAAATGACTTGAAGCTGAATGAACATTCTGCTCGTTTGCTTTATGGGGGGATCGTTGGTGATACGGGACGATTCTTGTACCCAGCGACGACATCAAGAACCTTTGAGATCGCAGCAGTTCTGCGTTCTTATCCTTTTGATGCATCCGCATTGAACCGTGAACTGGATCAAGTCTCGATGGCTGTAGCTAAACTTTCAGGTTATGTCTATCAAGCCATTGAAGTAGATGGGAACGGTGCAGGCAGGGTGATTTTAACAAAAGAAATCTTAGAAGAATATGGTATCTCAGATTCTGATACAGCTGCAATCGTAGCACTTCCTGGAAGAATCGATGAAGTCTTAGCCTGGGGAATCTTCGTGCAGCAGCCAGAAGGATATTACCGTGTACGTTTACGCTCGAAAGGACCAATAATCAATGAGCTGGCAAAAAGACACCATGGCGGCGGCCATCCGTTAGCCAGCGGTGCAAATGCAAAAGATCTAGCTGAGGCAGAACAGATCTATCAAGAGATCCAACAGCTTTGCGCAATATATAATGAACAACATTCAGATCTATAAAAAGCACTGTTATCTAAAATGAAAGTATCCAAACATCAATGTTTGGATATTTTTTTGCAAAAAATGCCAAATCCTTCTTTAAACCAAAGCGAAACTTATGTAAAATAAGCTTTATTACTGTATACATAAGGAGAATGAAAATGACATTACCAAATTGCCCAATGTGCGATTCCGCTTATACTTACGAGGACCGCGACATGTATGTTTGTCCAGAATGCGGACATGAATGGAAAGCAGCAGAGACAGAAGAAACAGAAACAGGCCTTGTCGTAAAAGATGCAAACGGCAATCTTTTACAAGAAGGAGACAGTGTAACTGTTATCAAAGATTTGAAAGTCAAAGGTGCTTCAGGCGCAATCAAACAAGGAACCAAAGTGAAAAATATCCGTTTAGTCGAAGGCGACCACAATATCGATTGCAAAGTTGACGGATTTGGTCCAATGAAATTAAAATCTGAATTTGTCAAAAAGAACTAATCGAAAAAGTCAAAGTCTTTTCACACACTAGAGCAAGACTCGTGATAAAATAAAAGAAAAGGAAGGAGACGACCAAAATGTACGGTTTTTATAATTTTTTTGACCCAACATTCATTTTAGTGATTATCGGTCTAGTAATATCTGGTGCAGCCTCGGCCTACGTAAACAGTACCTTTCACAAATATGACAAGATGCGCAGTAAAAATAACGTAACAGGTGTACAAGCTGCTCAATATATCTTGAAAAGCCAAAATATCAATGATGTAGGTGTACAGCCGATTTCTGGGAATCTGACGGATAACTATAATTCTGGGAATAAGATCCTAAGTCTATCCCAATCGACTGCACAATCCACATCTGTTGCGGCTATCGGCGTTGCTGCTCACGAATGCGGCCATGCTGTCCAAGATGCAGTTGGGTATGCACCTCTGAGGATTCGTGCAGCACTTGTTCCAGTAGCAAATTTCGGTTCAATGATCTCTTTTCCGCTGATCATGGTTGGTGTGCTGTTCAGTTGGAACGCGACATTGATCAATATCGGGATCTTTGCTTTTTCACTTGCACTGCTGTTCCAGTTAGTGACACTTCCAGTGGAGTTCAATGCTTCGAGACGTGCTTTGCAGATTTTGAGTGATGGCGGCCTTTTGACAGAAGAGGAAGTCCCAGCAGCCAGACATGTCCTGTTTGCAGCAGCTTTGACCTATGTAGCAGCTGCGTTAGCTACGTTTTTACAATTGCTTCGCCTGATTTTGATTTTTGGCGGGAATAATCGCAGAGATTAAATGAAAAGACCTAGTATCTATGACAGATTCTAGGTCTTTTTTTAACAAATAATATTATTTTTTTTGAGATAGAGATCTTGTATCAAATGAGTCAATTTTTTCCAGATTTCTTGATTATTCGCGGAGTCGAAATAAAAAGCATGCTTTTTTCGCTCAGAAGCTTCTACCCAATCTGTAATGATCAAATCTGCATCATGATAATTATCTGTAAGCAAAATCGTCTGGTTATTGAACAATTGATACAAACGGTTTTGCAATGTATAGCTTTCGGTAATCGATTTAGTGATTTGTATGTAGATCATCAAAGGATATGTCGTTTCTGAATGCAGCATCGCATAAATCAATTCGCTAAGAAAGGTATTGAACGTTTTCGTTTTTTTAGACGGTGGGAAGACAGTGTCGACGATTTTTTGGATTTTTGCTAGTTCCTTCACTGAAGTTCCCGAAGCAGAGGCCATTTTTGGAAAATAAAGAGTATAGAATTCCGCTACAACATCGCCGATCAGTAAAACAAGCACTGCTAACAACAGGATGAAATAATTATATGAGGCTTGTTTTTCAGGTATTTGAAGCGCTGCATACTCTTGAGAAAGTTTTTTTGTCAATTCCTTGACCTGATGACAAAGTTCATTGTTCTTTTCAAAAAATAGTTGGCCAACTTCGATTTTTTGTTCACTGGAAATCCAGTTAGGGAAAAGGGCACACATAAATAAATTGAAATGCTGATACTCGATTTCCCATTGTTTTTCAGAGATTCCTGTGTGAGCAGCGCGCTGGAGGATTCTTGAAAAATCTTGTTGTTCACGGAAAACGGTTAAAATCTCCTCGATATCGTCTGGAGGCTCCTCCAGCAGCTGTTGATGTTTGATCCGGATAATAAAGATAGCCACTAAGAAATAAAACTGCATATTACGGGCAGAAGATTGCTTTGCTGGTTCCGAGATGCCCGAACGATGCAGGAGTTTCTGCAGCTTTTTCAAGGACAGCGCCTGAAATGGCCATTCAATACCTTGGAAAGAATCTGCTAAGAAAAGATAACTGTACATACGAATATGCAGTTCATCTCCAGTTAAAGAATACTTACCCTGTTGAACCACGACTTGCAAGTGATATTTTTTGATCTTTTCATTGATCTGGTTCGTCAGTTTATCTAAATAAGAAGCTGAGATAAACAACTCTTCCAGTAAGAATTCTTTTGATAAAACCGGATATTCGATCAGCAGCAATAAATAATTGAACCGCTGTGATTCCTTGAAATAGCAAATCCGCAATTTGTATAAAACCATCATTCCATTTTTTGCATATGCAGGTGAAATCAAAATCTCTCCTTTGGCTGTGGAGAGGATAAATGTATCGATTCCTAAATGGTAGCTGATGGCAGTATTTAATTTGCGAATCAATTCTTTGACTGTCCTTTTTGGGATATCCAAGTGTTCTGACAGTTTTTGCAGCGAACATTTCTGCTTCTGAGTTAGTGTGTATAAAACCAGCAGCTCTTTTTCTTTGGCTTTGGTCAGCATGTAAATCTCCTTTTTATTCTATTCTTGTCCAGGGGGCGGCATAAAATGTGAGTGGAAAGTGCTTTCTAACTATGTTATTCTCACAGAGTATGAAAGTTTGATTATACAAAATGTTATTTTATAGTTATTCTATAGTTTGTTTATTTCTATTGTTTATTGATAAAGGCATTTTGTCAAGTCATTATAGACATAACCTTGTTATCTCTTGTTGGCTCAGAAAATGAAAAAGTGAAAAAGTGCACTAAATAACTATGTTATGTTTAGAATGTGGGTTATTTTGTTATTTTTTAAAAGTTTTTTTGCATTATTTTTGCAAGATTCTTTTATAAAAATAGATTAGACGTATTTTCATTGCTGCACTGTTGTTCATAGAAAGGAAGTACAGAAAGGAAGGGAAGTTTGATGGGCAGAGTCACAAATTTTAGCAAAGAATATTTGTTGTTCAAAAGCATGGTCTATGCAGAAGAAAATGGATTGAATTCAATCACTGCGCGTAAATTAGCTGCATATTGCGGCTGCTCGACATATCCAATCTACGCACATTTTGAATCGATCGGTGTTTTGAAAGAAAAAATCACTGAAGAGATCGTTTATAGTTTCGACCGCTTCTTATTAGAATATGAGATCACCGATTTCCATAGTATCGTTCAACTGCTGAAAGAGTTTTTCCTCGTTCACGAGAGCATCCGAGGAATCGTCAACAAATCAAAACTAGATTTGGCTGCGTTATTCAAAAAAAGTTTTACCGAACATTTACGTTCAGGAACAGGGATCACTGAACAGTATCTGATCGAGTTGCTTTGGCTTAATGCGCTAGGTTGTTTGAATTCAGACGGTTCTTCTTTGGAATTTTACGAAACGATCACTGCTATCTGGAATAAATTGGCAGAGCTGGATGATGGACTGCCGGAAGTATTGATGAATATCGATTTAGGCGAGAAGCAATTTAGCTGAACGAGAAAATCCTGCAAGGGAAAAAATCAATGAACTAATTCTTGGATTGACCCTAATATTTCGCTTATTTTTTTGTCTATGCTATCATTGAAGTAGATAAAAAAGGAGCTGATGCAGATATGAAAACTTCAACAAAAGTAACAATCGGATTAAGTATCGCGGCTGCAGCAGGAGTCGCTGCCACAGCAATGGTCTCAGGTAAAGTGATAGAGAAGATGCAGCACCTTACAACACGCTGCAAAGTGAAAAAATTTGTGAATGACAAGTTCAATGGTAATGAAAAATTATTGGAAGTCGTTGATGGTCTTTCAGACAGTGACTTAGATTCTTTGATGAAGATCATGCATAAAATCAAGCATGGCAAAAAGAAAATCTCTGTTTACGGCGATTCTTTGAAAGATTCTAAAGAGCATCTTAGCGATCATTTGATGGAGATGGCAGAAAAATTCATGAAATAAAAACTGTTTCCTGTTTTAAGCAGAAATACATCGCTTAAAAATACAGAACCCCAAAAATCAGCGATTCGGCTGTGTTTTTGGGGTTTTTGAATGGTTTAGATCAGAGCGGATTCGCATGATCCTGGATATAAACCAAATAACAAAACAGAAGATCATCTGTTTTTTGCAAGTTCAAACCGGTACTTTCTTGAAATTTCTCGATTCGATACTTTAATGTATTCCGATGGAGAAACAAAGCTTTCGCTGTCGAACTGATATTTCCTTGGTTTTTCCAAAGCTCACCAATGATCTCGTACATCTCAGTAGTACGAATGATTTCCTGATAACTCTGGAGCAACGGACCGTGTAACAAAGAATGGTCGATGTAATAACGTAAGGCAATATCAGGTAAAGAAAATACACTTTCTTTGCGGCTGTTTTTACGTTGCGCTAGAAAAGCTTTGCGTTCTTCAGCGAAAATCTCAGGAAAAGGCTGCTCTGGTGAATGAAAAGAACCAACAAAAACTTGGGAAGTGACTTCGAAATCTGCATCAAGGGAAAGAAAAATCCCGGTCAATTGTTCAATATCTAAAAAAGAAGTGTTTTTTTCTTCGACAAGTATTGCATCTTTTTCTGTGTAAAAAAAGAAATCAGCTGAAAAAGGGAACATCTCCGTAACAGTTTTCTGCCATTCTTTTTTCAAAAAATCTTCTTTCATTTCTAAATGGATCTGAAAAATACGATGCGGTTTTGTCAATGTGAGTTCGCTCTGTTCGAATAAAAAGCGGTACCAGGGATGTTGGCAGGAACTCGTTACATCTTTGAATAGCGCTTTCAAAAGTTTGGTCTCTTGTTCGGAAATCGTCTCTTTGTCTAACCAAAGAAATTCTTCTTCAACAACCAAAGAAAGAATAGCCGGATCAGAAGAAGGAACGGTTTTTTTGATTGCTTGCGGATAAAGTTTCAACAAATTTGCGGTATCCATTTTTTCACCTCTGTTTCTTGCTGATTTTATTTTAACACAGAAATTTTTTTGGGTTACAAATTTTTTTGAAGTATGCTAAAGTGAGGCAAGATTAGTTAAAGGCAGGAGATAGTTTGGAAAAAGAACAATTGACCCCAGCAGAAAAAGAAAAGTGGATGACAGCTGCATTGGAAGAGGCACGCAAAGCAGAATCATTAAAAGAAGTCCCAATCGGCGCGGTCGTCGTATTAAATGGGGAAATCATCGGAAGAGGCTATAATTTACGAGAAACCACGCAAAACGCAACGACACATGCAGAGATGATCGCCATCCAGCAAGCTTGCGAAACAGTCGGCAGCTGGCGGTTAGAAAAGGCGCAGTTGTTCGTTACCTTAGAACCTTGTCCTATGTGCAGCGGTGCCATGCTGTTGTCACGAGTGGAGGAAGTTTATTTTGGCGCATATGATCCGAAAGCAGGCGTTGCAGGTACCTTGATGAACTTATTAGAAGACGAGCGTTTCAATCATCAAGCTTATGTAGAGGGCGGGATTTTGGAAGAAGAATGCGGCAGTATCTTGACGAATTTTTTCCGTGAATTGAGAAAACAAAAAAAGAATGCAAAAAAGACTAGCCAAGAAGAATAAAATGCGTTATACTAGTTTTTGCCGAAAGGCTAGGACAATGGCGGGCTGGTGAAGCGTGTCAGATCTGGAAGGAAGCAGCACTAAGCGAGTGCCGCCATGTGTCTGATTAAAAAGTACGATAAGGCTGAGAAGCCTTTTTTTATGTAAAAAATGAATAGAAGAAGGAAATGTTTGACCGGCGTATACGCCGGTCTTTTTTATTTATACTTTAATTAAAAGAATCCTCTATTTTTATGCGTATTTTTTGTTTTATAGAGCAATGCGCGGTAAACTGAAAAATGAAGACGAACAGCTGAAAAAGACAAAAATAATTGGTCAAAGACAGCGGTTTTCTTTATTCAAAAACAGACAAAATGTTTAAATAAAGATCAAAAAGGAGCGAGTGTAATGAAAAAAATGTATTCAACAAAAATGATCAATACAGGTGGACGTTCAGGAGAAGTCCACAGTCCAGACCACTCTTTATCTTTAAATATCAAAGCACCCGGTACAAGAAGTGAAGGGGCAACAAACCCAGAACAATTATTTGCTGCGGGATATGCTTCCTGCTTTAACAGTGCATTAGAATTGATCATGGAGAAAAAAGGAATCAAAGCTGCTTCAACGATCAGCGCAACGGTTTCTCTTTATTCGGAAGGTGAAGCAGATTTTAAACTTGGCGTAGAATTAGAAGGGAAAATCGACGGCCTTTCTCAAGAAGAAACACAAGAATTGTTAGAAGAAGCACATCATGTTTGTCCATATTCTAAAGCAACAGCAGGCAATATCGATGTTGTATTGACAGCAGAATAACTCTGTATTGCCAAATATAGCAATCAAAGAAGGCGCAGTGAAAACTGTCCTTCTTTTTTTGTTTAAACAAATGATAAGTACTGGTATTCAGGCAAGCGCCTAGTTTTCCCAACTTTTTATGGGTATGTTATGATAAATGCAATGATGAAAAGAGGCGTTAATATGGAAAAAATCGTTTTGTTACATACCAATGATCTGCATTCGCATTTTGAGAATTGGCCTAAGATCCGCCGATTCCTTCGTGAACAAAAAGAACAGCATGAAAAAAACGGCGACACTGTTATAACAGTTGATCTCGGTGATTTTTCTGATCGCTGGCATCCATTGACGGAAGCAACAAATGGGCAAGCAAATGTCTTATTGATGAATGAGATCGGCTACGACGCAGCGACAATCGGCAACAATGAAGGCGTCGGAAACTCAAAAGAAGAATTGAACCATTTATATGATCATGCAGAATTTGATGTGATTCTTGGTAATCTTTTTGACAAAAAAACACTTCTTCCGCCAGAATGGACGATTCCGTATAAAATCATAGAAACTGCTCAAAAAACAAAAGTCGCTTTGATTGCTTTCACTGCACCTTTTCCGCTGACGTATAGTCCAAACGGCTGGGACATTCGAAATCCTTTCGATATCTTGCCCGAGATGATCGAAATGTTAAAAAAAGAAGCCGACGTAATTGTTTTGATGAGCCATTTAGGCATCCAAGATGATTTTCTGATTGCCCAAGAACTTCCGGCTATTGATGTTATTCTTGGGTCGCATACGCACCATTTATTTGAGATAGGCAAAAAAATAAATCAAGTCCAGCTGTCTGCTGCAGGAAAATATGGACAGTATGTCGGTGAAGTTTTTTTGACACTTAATGAAAAGAAACAGATTTTACAAACTTCAGCAAAAGCCGTTGCGACACAAACACTGCCAGCAATTCCTGAAGACGAAAATGAGATCCAAGGCTATTTGGATGAAGGACATCGCCTTTTAAAAGAGAAAAAAGTGGCAAACTTGCCTTTCAGTTTAACAACTGAAGTTTTCGGTGAACATCCTTTCGTTCTTGAAGCACTTGAAGCGCTGAAACGAAGAGGGAAGACAGAAGCAGCGATTTTGAACAGCGGTCTGTTCTTGACTGATTTACCAGAAGGCATCATAACCCAAGATGATCTCCATACGGCATTGCCGCACCCGATGCATTTATTGAGAGTCACCTTGTCAGGAGAGAATTTGATTCGTTTGATTTTGGAAATGGAAAAAAATCGCAACTTTTTGCGTAACTTTCCTATGAATGGGATGGGATTTCGCGGTAAGATTTTTGGTCAGATCATTTATAGCGGGATCACCTATGATAGTGTCAATCATCAAATTTTATGGCAAAACCGCCCAATCGAAAAAGACCGCTCTTACACGTTCACGACCGTTGACCATTTCATGTTTATTCCCTTTTTCCCAACGATCGAGATTGCAGGAGAGAATGAATTTTTATTCCCGGAATTTATCCGAAGTGTGGTAGGCGATTACTTAAATGCTCACTACCCAATCAAATAAAAACAAGGTATAATGAAACAGAATAGGTGGTGAAAGCGTGTCTAGTAAACCAAAAAATGAGCGAGTACACGATCTTAAACAATCAGAAGAAACAAATCAAGTAACGGATGAATTGACTGCCGTTTTAGAAGAAATCGTCGAAGAACCAAAACCGGAAAAAGTAAAAGGCGAACGGGTCACACCTTTAGATGAGCATACGTTTTTAGTGGGTGAGCGCCAATATCGGCTGGTAAGAGATCATCGAGAAGGATTCGACCTTGAAAAATTAGGTGAACGCTATAGCGAAGTGTTAGCGCGTTATGATTATATCGTCGGCGATTGGGGCTATGAACAGCTTCGTTTAAAAGGATTTTTCCGTGCAGATAACAGAAGAGCACATCCAGAACAGCGGATCGACTCGCTGGAGGATTATCTATATGAATACTGTAATTTCGGCTGCGCTTATTTTGTGATCGAACGTATCGGCGGAAAGAAAGAGAAAACCAACGCACGCCGTAAACGCAAGAAAACAGCGAATACTGCAAATTCAGCACCTGCATATATCGAAGAGAAGAAAGCACCAGCAAATCGAAAAAAAGCAGTAATCAAAAAGCGGAAACCTGACCAAGAAAAAACAGAGAAGCAGCCAAAAACCGCTTCAACGAAAGAAAAAAGCAAAGCAAGTTTTACAATAAGGAAAAGAGAAGAGTAAATAGATGAAATATAAAGGTTATTTAATTGATTTGGATGGAACGATTTATCGCGGTACCGAAGTCATCCCAGCTGGTAAAAAATTTGTGGAAGAACTTCAGGCAAAACAACTGCCATTTTTATTTTTGACGAACAATACGACAAAAAGTCCAGAAACCGTTGCGGCTCGGCTAGCAAATGAATTTGACATCCATGTTTCGCCAGAAGTGATCTATACTGCAACACTTGCGACGATTGATTTTATGCTTGCTGATGGAAAAGGGAAAAAAGTCTTTATCATCGGAGAAGCAGGATTGATCGACCTTGTTTTGGCTGCCGGTTTTGAATGGGAAGAAAAGGAACCGGATTATGTGATCGTTGGGTTAGACAATAATGTGACGTATGAAAAATTTGTTACCGCAACATTAGCGATCCAAAAAGGCGCAACATTTATCGGAACGAATCCAGACAAAAACATACCGACAGAACGCGGATTGCTTCCTGGTGCCGGATCTGTCATCTCATTTGTAGAAACAGCGACACAAACGCCGCCTATTTTTATTGGCAAGCCAGAATCTATCATTATGGATAAAGCAGTGGATGTTCTTGGCTTTGAAAAAGAAGATGTCATTATGGTAGGGGACAATTACGAGACCGATATCCAAGCAGGTATCCAAAACGGGATCGATACATTGCTCGTATTGACCGGGTTTACGAAGAAAGCGGAAGTCTCTTCTTTGCCGACTGCTCCGACCTATGTATTAGACACATTAGACGAGTGGGATATTTAAGATGAAAACAAACAAGAAATGGGTGGAATATGGCGGGATCATCTGCTTGTTTTTGACAATCATTAGTTTGTCTATTGGGATTGCAATCAATTTTCGCCCTTTGTATGTTTTTGATATCCAGCATTTGAACATTTTAGATTATACGATTTTAGGGAAAGAACAGCTTTTGGAAAACTATGACAAGCTGCTGATGTATTTGAACAATCCGTTCCAGCAGACGTTATCTTTGCCTGATTTTCCGATGTCGGCTAGCGGATTGCATCATTTCCATGAAGTCAAGCTGCTGTTTTTGTTCAACTATGCTGTTTTTCTGGTTACGGTTGTTCCAAGTATCTTGTTTTTGCGCCAATCAAAAAAAGAAAAACGATTCTGGCGGCTGATCCGTCCATTTCAAATCGGGATGGCAGTGCCAGTATTCATCGGATTTTTTATGTTGATCGGCTTTGATCGTTTTTTTATTGTTTTTCATGAGTTATTGTTCAATAATGATGACTGGTTATTTAATCCAGCAACTGATCCAATTATCAATGTACTGCCGGAACAATTTTTTATGCATAGTTTTGTCCTGTTTTTCATTGTATTAGAGCTTTTGTTTGCCCTCGTGATTTTCGCAGGGAAAAGGGAACTGAAAAAAGGATAGATAAAAAAGATAGAAAAAAGGATGCAAGCAACGTTTTTGCTTGCATCCTTTTTAATTTTTTCTCTGCGGTAATAAGCTTTTCAAATTGAAAATATAGAAAGCTATTTCCAATTTGAAAAGAGTCTTAATGCTGTGAAACACGAAGAATGAAAGGATTCGATGTCGAACAGTACCTACTTGGTGCTCGGGACAAAACGCTTTGTTCACAACCTCTATTGTGTCAAACGACTTCTTTTTTCCGGTTCGGCATGCGCTAGACGGCTTGCCGCAGCTGCTGCGATTGCACCGACGATATCATCCAAGAAAGTGTGGACTTTTGGACCTTCGTGGCTATTCAATTCTTCTAAGATACCAGGTTTTACTTTATCGATATAACCATAGTTGGTGAAACCGATCGATCCGTAAACATTCACGATAGATAACGCCAAGATTTCATCGATTCCGTACAAGCCTTCATCTTCTTCAATGATATTTTGCAGAGGAGCCATCAACTTGTGCTCTTCGGCTAAGATGTCTAGCTGGATCCCAGTGATGATCGTGTTATGGACTTCACGTTTTGTCAAAACGCTGTCAACACTGGACATGCAATCTTCAAGTGTAAGATCAGAAATATAATTTTTCTGTAAAAACATGACAAGCTCCGCGATATCTTGAACGCCGACACCGCGTTCTTTTAATAAATCGCGCGCTTTTTCTTCTAAAGTCGTTGATTTGATTACCATATTCATCCTCCTGTAGATCCGTTTTTTTCATCTTATCATTGAATCGTTTTATTGAACAGGCTTGTGCTGTGTGCAGGTTGTGTCCGTTCTTTTGGATTGATGAAATGAAGGGCATTATTTACAGCAGTTGGAGCTTCACCAAATCCTGTAGCGATCAATTTGACTTTTCCATCATAGCTGCAAATATCTCCCGCAGCATATACGCCAGGCATGGATGTAGACATATCCGAACGAACAGCAATAGCATTGCGGCTGCTTTCTAATCCCCATGAAGAAAGCTGACCTAAATTGGAAGTAAACCCATAATTGACGATCAAATGATCCACAGAAAGGGAAACTGTTTCATCTGTTTTTACTTTCTTCAATTGGATACCAGATAACCAGTTGTTTTCTTCCATCAATTCATCAATGATATAAGGAGTCATGATAGAGACGGAAGATTCCTGTAATCTTTCGACACTATGTTCATGCCCTCTGAAATTGTCGCGGCGATGGACTAAATAAACTTCACTGGCAATGGGTTCCAGCATCAGCGCCCAGTCAATGGCAGAATCGCCGCCGCCTGCAATCGCAACTTTTTTCCCTGCATATTTCATCAAATCGTTGACGTAGTAATCCAAACCTTTTGTCTCAAAAGATTCAGCATTTTCCAACCCTAATTTTCTTGGTTGAAATGAACCATTACCTAAAGCAAGGATCACGGCCTTGGAATAGTGGATACCTTTGTTCGTTGTGATCTCAATGATGTCTTCATCACGTACGATAGAAAGGACCTCTTCTTCAAGGTGGAATGTATGATTAAAAGTAGTCAGCTGTTTTTCTAAATTGCCGACTAATTCATTGGCTTTGACTGCAGGATAGCCCGGAATATCGTAAATATATTTTTCTGGATACAGAGTCGCCAATTGACCGCCTAACTGGGGCAGACTATCGATAATATTGGTTTTCGCTTTGCGCATCCCAGCGTAAAAAGCAGCAAACATCCCAACTGGACCGGCTCCGATGATCGTAATATCATAAATTTCCATTAAAAATTCCTCCTGTCTCGTTTACTATAGCAGAAATCAAAAAAGAATTCTTGTACTGCGAATGCTTTATAAAAAATATTAACAAGTCGCATTCTCCAAGAATCAATCATGGTAATTTTGGTTATCTTTGGTTATTATAAGAAGGAATCAAAAATTAGGAGGAACACTTATGTCATTTCCACAATTAAATCTAGAAAACGAAAAAGGCCCTAAAGCGCTGATCAAAACGAATCGCGGAGATATCAATATCCAATTATTTCCTGAACTAGCACCAAAAACAGTTCAAAATTTCGTTGAGTTAGCCAAAAAAGGTTACTATGACGGCATCATTTTCCACCGTGTCATTCCAGATTTCATGATCCAAGGCGGCGATCCAACTGGTACAGGTATGGGCGGAGAAAGTATCTACGGAGAATCTTTCGAAGATGAATTCAGCCGTGAACTATTCAATTTGCGTGGCGCTTTGTCTATGGCAAACTCTGGTCCAAATTCGAACGGCAGCCAATTTTTCATCGTCAACAATGAAAATGTTCCTGCAAACATGCTTGGTCAATTAGAAGGTGCTGGCTTCCCAGCAGAAATCATCGAAGCTTACAAAGGCGGCGGAACACCATGGTTAGACTTCCGTCATACAGTTTTTGGTCATGTAATAGACGGAATGGACGTTGTGGATGAAATTGCTAACGTTCAGCGCGGACCACAAGATCGTCCTGTTCATGACGTTGTGATCGAAACAATCGAAATCTCAGAATAAATATTGAGTCAAATGCTTAAAAAAGACCGCAAAACACATGTTTTGCGGTCTTTGTCATACATAATGGAAAAATCATTCCGTGCATGCTTTTTTGATACGGTGCAATCCGTCCAACAAGGTTTCTTTTGTGCAGGCCACATTCAAACGCATATGAAGATGTCCTGCAGGTCCAAACGCGATTCCAGGGTTCAAAACGACTTTTCCTTTTTGGATCAGATTGTCTTGTAAAACTTGATCGGATGCTGCATAGCCGGAAAAGTCCAGCCAAACCAAGTATGTTCCTTCTGGCTTCATAAATCTCACTTGAGGAAGATGTTCTGCAAAATAGTTTTCTGCTAACAAAATGTTTTCTTCTAAATAACTGCGTAATTCTTTTAGCCATTCTTCACCGTGTGCATAGGCTGCTTGTGTACCGGCAAGTCCAAACGAATTTACTTCTTGGTGCTGATTGATCATTTGCTGTTTTTTAAATGCTTCCCGCAAGTCTGGATCTTTGATCAAAGCCATAGAGCTTTTGATTCCTGCTAAGTTGAATGTTTTTGTTGCGGAAGTAAAAGCAATCGTGAATGTCGAAAATGCAGGATCAAGTGTATATATAGAAGTAAAGTGATTATCGAAAAGCACCAAATCTTGATGGATTTCGTCTGATAACAGCAGTACCTCATATTTTTTACACAATTCAGCGAGGGTTTGAAGCTCGTCTTTTGACCAAACGCGGCCGCCAGGATTATGAGGATTGCATAGGATCATCATTTTGACTTGGTTTTCTTTGATTTTTGTTTCCATATCTTGAAGGTCCATAACGAAATGACCCTCTTTTTCAAGTAATGGACTTCGAACGATTTTGCGCTGATTTGATTCAACGATCGATGTAAACGGCGGATAGACAGGATCGTGGATCAGGATACTGTCGCCGACTTCTGTAAATGCTTGGACAGCTGTTGCTAAGCTGGGCAAGACACCGCTGGAAAACAAGATTTGTTCTTTTTCCAGCGAAACTTGGTGCTGTTTTTTTTCCCAATCGATCACAGACTGATACAGGTCATCTGACGGAATCGGATAGCCGAAGATCCCGTGATCAATCATCTGTTGAAAAGCATCTCTGACGGGCTTAGGCGCTTGGAAGTCCATATCCGCCACCCACAATGGTAAAAGATCTTCTGCATGGTATGTTTCTGCGATAGAATCCCATTTGACACAGCTAGTGTGCTTTCTGGAAATCTCTTGGTCAAAATCAGTCATATAAGCTGCCTCCTGTTTAATTCATTTTCAAAACTTCTTTTTTCAACACATTTACAGTATAATGAATTATGCGAAGAGAGGGAAGCAGATGAATTATAGAATTGGCGAAATCATTAATGGCAAGATAACCGGCATTCAACCTTATGGTGCATTTGTTTCATTGGATGATGAAACACAAGGCTTGATCCATGTTTCTGAAGTACAATCTGGTTATACTAAAAATATCCATGCTATCTTGACGATTGGACAACCTGTGACCGTTCAAATCATCGATATTGACGAATACACAAAGAAAATCAGTTTATCGCTAAGAACATTGGAGAAAAATGCACCAACGATCCCGCATCGGAGAAAACGATACTACACAAATAAAAACAAGAAAATCGGATTCCGAACAATCGAAGAACAATTACCAAAATGGATCAAAGAAGCATTAACAGAATTGGAAGCTCGAGAAAAATAAGAATTAAGAAGTGTATTTTTTCAGAAAATATGCTAAAATTTCTTTGAAAGCAATAGAACAAGTTGATCGAGGTGGAAATTTTGGCAAACAAAAGAGTCGCTGGTACTATTATGCTGCATTTGGAGGATGGAACAAAACGTTTTTTGGTTCATGCAATCGATGATACGGTGGAGTTTGCAGTAGCAAACATTTCGGAAGGAAAAACAGGTTTGGCAAATATACTGAATTTCTTAAAAGATATAGTACATATCGATGTAAGTACGATCAATTTGATGGAATTGACAAATACCCACATTGATCATG
This sequence comes from Enterococcus faecalis 13-SD-W-01, assembly GCA_000415185.1. GTDB lineage: Bacteria > Bacillota > Bacilli > Lactobacillales > Enterococcaceae > Enterococcus_B > Enterococcus_B faecalis_A. Next base: position 10,936 of record KE351596.1, on the reverse strand, counting down.
AAAATGTTCCGTTATTTGTTTTTGAAGCAACGCAGCAAAACCAGAAAAATGAACTTGCTGAAGGCTATCATTGGGAAGAGCCAGAACAAATGCGTGTTGTCTTAGGAACATATGAGATTGAAGGCGTACCACTTTTTTAAGATTCTTTGGAAGTAGAAGATCGTTGGGATTTGAAGATTTTTATGTTGCTGGATAATAAAACAGAACAAATAAGAGCAGCTGGGAAAAACAGTCGATACTGTTTTTCTCCGGCTGCTCTTTTTTTGAATGAGATTGATTCTTTCTATCTAATAACTTGGCTGATCGGTCAAGGTAATCGTTTCTTGGATTTTTCCTTCTGACTCGAAAATAAGCAGGTCATTTTCACCTTTGTTCAACCAAGGACCTGGGACATACAATCGTTTTTGAGGACCAATATCCCAAAAACGTCCTAAATGATGACCGTTGATGACAGCAAATCCTTTGCCCCAGCCAGTAAAATCGACAAATGTATCACCGATTTCTTCTGCTTGGAAACTGAAACGATAGAAACCAGGTGTATGTTCTTGCCAAGGAAGAGCAAAGTCCAGTTTTTCCAGATTATCCATTGGAAGACCATATATCGTCCAGCTGCTTTGAAACGCAGAATTGAAAAATACACCTTCAGTGATTCCTTTTTTCTGCTGATTGATTTCAGCGGAAAAGTTGACCCGACCCATATTTTCAACCAAGATGCCTAATTCATTTTGCTGTTCTGTCAATTCAAAATTTTTCTTTTCTCCTAGTTCTAAATCTGTTTGAGTGAAAAGATGGGCTTGGTTGAGATAGACTTGCGCACGGTCTTTGCAGACCAGCAAGCGGAAGTCTTCGATTTTTCTGGGAGCACCGATAGAACTAGTATAGTAAACATAACCGGTTCCTTGATCCAATTCTTCCATCGACAGCGGATAATTGTTCGCTCTTTTTTTGCCGATAGTTTCCAGATTTGCAAATAAACTTGTTTTTTGTTGGAGCGGTAATGTTCCATAGGCGCTTTTTTTGATAGCTGTTGAGAAGGTAACATCAGGGATTTCGCGATGTTTGGCAATCACTTCTTTGAATTTGTGGTATTTCGGCGTCAAATCTCCCCATTCAGACAAAGGAGCATCATAATCATAGCTGGTCACATCAGCGGTTAATTTTCCATAGTAGTTAGCGCCATTATTGAAGCCGAAATTCGTCCCGCCGTGGAACATATAAAAGTTGACCGAACCTTCTGCTAAAATATCCGCTAATTCTTGCCCAACTTCTTCGCTGCTGCGTGTATGATGTGCTTCATCGCCCCAAGCATCGAACCACCCGATCCAAAATTCCATGACCATCAATGGTTTTTTTTCTTTATGGAAACTTTTGAGACGTTTAAAATGTTTTTTGATTTCTGATCCGCAATTGATGGTTGGCAAAGCAATATCAGGGATCGAACCATTTTCCAGCATATCACTCCACGGTCCATCAGAAGTGACTAAAGGAACATCTACACCGTGATTTTCCATCATTTGCGCCAATTTTCGCATATAATCCAGATCGTTTGCGTATCCGCCGTATTCATTTTCAATCTGCATCAAAAGGATCGGACCACCGTGAGTAAACTGCAAATCAACGACTTGTTTAAATAAAGCAGAGAAAAAGGCTTCGGTTTTATTCAAGAAAACTGGCTCGTCAAAACGAAGCTTGATTTTCGGCTCCTTCAAAAGCCAATAAGGAAGGCCGCCGAATTCCCATTCTGCACAAATATAAGGAGAAGGACGCAAGATCACATAAAGACCCAATTTTTCAGCAGTCTGGATAAAACGTCTTACATCTAATCCGTCTTCAAAATGGAATTCTCCTTCTTGCGGCTCGTGTGCATTCCAAGGGACATAGGTCTCAACTGTATTACAGCCCATTGCTTTTAGCTTTTCCAAACGATCCTGCCAATATTCCGGTACTACGCGAAAATAATGGATGGCGCCGGAAACGATTTTAAATGGTTTGCCATCTAGATAAAACTCATCTTTGATCTCAAATTTTGTCATTGTGCTCCTCCTTTGAATCAATTGCTTTGAAATGATAACGTTCCGAGATGAAATCTCCTAGTTGTTTCGGTGTGACATAAAAACCGATGCGCATCAATTCATCACCCCAAAAGTATTTGTCCGGTTCTTGTACCAGTTGATAACATCGATTGGGGTCTAATCCTGTTGGTTTTATTGTGACGAAAGGACTCGATGCTTCTTCTAAAAGTTGGAAATAGAAAACAAGCGCTTCTTTTTTATCAAGAGATGTTACTTGCCAAGCAGTATGATTGCCTTGGTAAGGATCTAACAGACGGGAAAAAGTACCGAACTGTAAAAGCTGACGATGTTTTTTATAGAAAGAAACCTGTTCCTGGATTTCCTGTTTTTCTTCGATTGAAAGCTGTGTAAGATCCAATTCGTACCCGAAGACGCCAGCCATGGATACATTTCCTCGCGTAGATAAAGAAGTCTGCCGGCCGGTTTGGTGGTTGGGAATACCAGAAACATGTGCGCCCATCGTCGAAAGCGGGTAAGCAAAACTTGTACTGTATTGGATTTTCATTCGTGCTGCGGCATCGGTATTATCACTTGTCCACGTCTGAGGCATATAATAAAGCATGCCGGCATCAAACCGCCCGCCGCCGCCAGAACAGCTTTCGAAAAGAATCGTCGGGTATTTCTTTGTCAATTTTTCTAAAAGTTCATATAATCCTAATACGTAACGATGGGCAATCTCTCCTTGCTGATCGGGTGGAAAAGCAGCGGAGTAAACATCTGTCAGATTCCGATTCATGTCCCATTTTACATAGTCGATCGACGCTTCATCAAAAAGAGCAGACAATTGCAGATGCAAATAATCACGAACTTCTTTTCGCGAAAGATCAAGAACGTATTGACTTCGACTAGGGGATTTTTCACGTCCAGGTACTTGTAAGACCCAGTCAGGATGCTTTTGATAAAGCAGACTGTTTTCAGAAATCATTTCTGGTTCGACCCAGATGCCGAATTTTAAGCCTAAATCATGGATTTTTTGCGAAAGCGGGGCTAAGCCATTAGGGAATTTTTCCAGATTTGGGCTCCAATCACCTAAAGAAGTACAATCATCGTTTCGCTGACCATACCACCCGTCATCTAAAACAAATAATTCGATCCCAAGCTGTTGGGCTTCTTTCGCAAGAGAGAGGATTTTTGCTTCATCAAAATCAAAATAAGTCGCTTCCCAATTATTGATCAAAATCGGCCGTTCTTTCTTTTTATAAAAACCCCGGATCAGATGCTGTTCAAAAAAAGCGTGATACGTATGCGAAAGACAATTCAATCCCTCGTCGCTGAAAGCAAGTACAGCTTCTGGTGTTTGGAAAGTTTGCTGCGGTTCAAGCCGCCAGCAAAAACGATGGGGATGGATGCCCATCACGACCCGTGTCTGCTGGAAAGCATCACGTTGAACTGTGGTACAGTGGTTCCCGCTATAAACAAGACAAAAGCCGAAAGCTGCACCTTGGGATTCGGTCGTTTCTTTTTTTGCCAAAACAGCAAACGGATTTTGCTGATGACTGCTGCTTCCGCGTTTACTATCAAGTATCTTTGTTCCAGGGGAAAGTTTTTCCCGGATCAGATTGCGTTCTTGCGCCCATGTGCCGTTTAGATGGAGCAAGTCAAATTCCTGTGCTGGAAAATCCAATGTGCAACTAGCTAGTTGACGGATAGTCACTGTCTCAGTACTTTTGTTGATCACGGCTACTGAACGTGAAAGAACATTGTGATCTGCAAAAATCGTATAGGAAAGAATCAATTGCAGAGCAGCTGTTTCATCCCACAGAACAAGTTTCAATGTTTCTGCTTCTTTTTCATCTGTTGCATAAGAGGCAGGCAAGCCCGCTAAAGCCGGTTCTCTAAAATCACCATTGCCAAATGAAGGATACTCCTGGAGCAGAGTGTCCAACGAAAAGAGCCGATCTGATGAACCTGGGAGATTAGGGGAAAATGAACGATCGATTCGTGGATAACGGTAGTTTCCCGAATAGTTTTTCACCGCTTTGCCAAAATAAAGATGTGCTAGAAAACCGCCTGTTTCGATTTGGAACAAATAACTGATCGAGCCATTCGATAAATGAAAGACGTTTTGTTGCTGGTCAAATGTAATCATAGGTTCCTCGCTTTTTATTTTATTGAACCAATCATGCCTTGGACAAATTGTTTCTGTAATAAGAAGAAAAGCAATGCACTTGGCAAGGTTGCTAATACGATTCCGCACATCATCATGCCGTAGTCTGGGGTATAAGAAGCCCCCATTGCAGACAAAATCAACGGAATCGTTCGCTTGTCTGGCGATTGCAATGCCACGAGCGGCCAAAGATAATTGTTCCAGCTGCTCATAAACGTGATGATTGCTGCTGCTGCGTAGGTGTTTTTAGCAGTAGGCATGTAGACGCGGAAAAAAATACTCAATTCACTCAAACCGTCGATTCGGGCAGCTTCTACTAGCTCTTTGGGGAAAGACTTGATATTTTGACGGAAAAAGAAAATCAGAAATGCTGTACAAATATTCGGTAAAATCACGATCCAAATACTATTGATCCCAAGAAATGTACCATTCAAACGGCTAAACATTCGATAAAGGGGAATCATCAATGCAGCAAAAGGCACCATCATCGATAACAGCAAGATGGAAAATATTCGTTCTTTTGCCTTGGAACGATAAATCTCAAATCCGTAGCCAGCCATAGAAGAAAATATCAGAGCCAAAAAGGTCGTGATACCGGCAATCAGCGAAGAATTACCTAACGCTTGCCAAAAGTTCAAATCAGAAGCAAAGAGATTTTGAAAATTGATCAGCAGCTGATTGCCAATCATCAATTTTCCAGCTGCGATATCAACTGGCGTATTCGTCATGCCTAAGATCATCCAAACAAAAGGGAAGATAGATAGGATCGACAAAATCGACAGCAGCAGATATTTTCCGGTAAGGGAGAGAGTTTTCATGCTTCTTTACCTCCTAATTTGAGTTGTAAGATAGAAAGCAGCACAATCGCAACAACGATAATGAATGAAACAGCTGCGGCATACCCAAAGTTAGGCGTAAATCGATAGCTCAAATTATAGATATACTGAGAAAGTGTCGTTGTTGCATTTGCCGGACCACCACCTGTGATGTTCTGGACTTCATCAAAGAGCTGTAATGTACCGATTGTTGAAGTAATCGTCGTAAATGGAATAATCGGTTTCAAGTTTGGTAAAGTAATCTGAAAGAACTGCTGCCATTTTGATGCGCCGTCAATTTCTGCTGCCTCATAAATACTTGGATCGATATTCTGCATACCGGAGATAAAAAACACCATGTTATAACCTGTCCAGCGCCATGTAATCGCAAAGATGATCAAGATTCTTGCCCAAAATGGATTTGTCAGCCAATGGATAGATGTATCAATAAGTTGGCTATTCATCAAAAGATTATTTACAAAACCGTTTGTCCCAAACAAACTTTTGATGATCAATGAATAAGAGACAAGAGAGGTGATACAAGGTAAAAACAGCGCTGTTCGAAACAAGCCTTTGAACTTCAGTTTTTTATCGTTCAAGATGTTGGATAAAATCAACGCTAAAAAAATCATGATTGGTACTTGGACAAGCAAATATAGAAAAGTATTGGAAAAAGCTCTTCGAAACGTAGAATCGCTTAGCATACGACTGTAATTTCCTAACCCATTAAAAGTCATTGCAGTCGGCGGACCTGACTGAAACGAGGTGAAGAGAGCGAAGAACATTGGGATAAAAACAAACAACGTAATAAAACTAATGGGTAAAAGAATGAAAAGATTTCCGTTGAAGCGCCAAGCTTTCTTTTTCACAAAAGACCTCCTTTAGAAGTTGTTTTTTTGAAAGAATCGACGTTAGTTGGCGATTTGTGCTTCTACCTGTGTTTGTGCAGCAGCTAAAAGTTCGTCAATATCGCCACCATTGATGATTGCTTGAAGTGTTTCGGTCATCACTGATTCAATGGCATACGTATGATTGCCGTAATTGACTGCTGGAACTTCGCTGGACCAGCGGGCAAAGTTTTCAAAAACTGGTTCATCACCATAAAATTCACTGCCTTCTGCATAAACATCTGTCTCTAAAGCAGCATTCATTGTCGAAACCAAACCGATTTCTTCAGCTAAGTGAGCCATCAATTCTTTGCTGGAAGCAAATGTAGCGCCTAAAAAGTCGATCGCATTTTCTTTTCCTGTGACATCCTCTAAAACATACCAGCCAGAACCTCCGATACTTGAAGCGTGGATCGATTCATTGTTGTCGCCAAGAACAGGAATTGGAGCGATTCGCCATTTACCAGATTGATCTTCTGCACCTTGAATCGTGCTGGAATACCAAGCGCCAGTTGGTGAAGTTGCGACACTTCCAGATTGGACTGCGTTGACGCCGCTGTCCCAATCAGAGATTTGTTCAACGATACCAGCGTTGAAGAAGTCAGCAATTAAAGATAACGAAGAACGCAGCGCTGGATTGTTTTCGATTGTGACAGTTGTTCCATCTGCTGCTGTATACCAAGAACCAGCTGATTGCATCATGATTCTTGCTAAACCTAAATCACTCGGATCTAAGGCTAAGAAAGCATGACCCGTTTTTTCTTTCACTGTTTTAGCAATGTCTAAGTATTCTTCCCAAGTGATATTTTCTAAATCAGCTGCTTGATAACCAGCATCTTCTAAGTAATCCAATCGGTAAAATAACCCAGCAACACCGCTGTCAAAAGGGACGCCGTAAATCGTATCATCGATTTTATTGACGGCAAATTTATAACTGGAAAAATCATCTTCACTGACGATAGAAGACAAGTCTGCAAAAGCGCCAGGATAGGAAGTGAGGTACCCTTGGATACGATAATCTTCCACTAGTACGATATTTGGCAACCCGTCTGTATTTCCGGAAGCTAAACTTGTATTTAGTCTTTGGACGATATCATCCTGTGACATTGCAACGATCTCAATCTCTACATTCTCGTTTTGATAATAATCAGCTGCTTCATGCATAGCGCGGATATTGAACGCTTCATCCCAAGCCCAGACAATGATATGCTCCTCATTTTGTGCATTTTCCTGAGTAGTGTTTCCAGTTCCGCAACCTGCCAATAATCCTGCTGCTAATAAAGAGAAGAGGGGGAATAAAAATTTTTTCATTTGAAAGCTCCTTTCGCTTGATAAGTTAACTAAAACATTAATTGAAAGCGTGTACAATATTTTGGAGGCGACCTCCGAAATATGTCCTGAAACCCAAAATATTTCCAGTTTTCAAAACTTGGATTGATTTCTAAAAGAGGGAAAAGATATACTTAAATCATTCAAGATAGGAGGGGAAGAAAATGGAACCGCCCATCACACTGTTATTGATAGATGACGAAGAAGCGATTCGCCATGGTATAAAAAATTTGCTGGATTGGGAAAAAGAAGGATTTGAAATCATTGGGGAGGCGGCAAATGGACAAGAAGGATTAGAAAAAATCATCCAGATGAGACCAGAAATCGTCATTACCGATTTAGTTATGCCAAAATTAAACGGTATAGAATTGGCTGAAATCATCCAAAGGCAATTTGCCCAGACACATTTTTTAGTATTGAGCAGCTATGATGATTTTTCGTATGTTTCTAAAGTATTTAAATCTGGGGCTGTTGACTATTTGCTGAAACCGACACTTACGCCTGAAAATCTCTTAGAAGTGTTGAGGAAAATCGCCAACCAATTTACACGAAAAAAAGATGCCCATTTTGAGCATCATCGTTTATCGAATCGTTTCAATCGCTATCTTTCCGGAGGCCAAAACCAAGATACGGAGATTTTTGAGTATTTTTTCGATTTGCCGAATTTCTGTTTTCTTTATACAAACATGAAATGGTATCGAGAATCTCATCTGCTATTGGAACGTCTGGAAAGTTGTATTTCAAATAACGATAAAATGAAAACGCTGTCTTTTAAGTTGGAAGATGGAAATCTAGGTTTGCTGATCAATTTCAGTGATACAGAGAAAGAACTCAAAGCTATGTTGAAGCAATCCTTAAAAAGTATGAGAAGTGTTGATCCACAAGCATTCTTTGTTCTAAGCCGAATATTCTCGAAGATCTGCGCGGCAAAAGAAGTATATGAAGAGGTGAGAAAACAAAGCGAAGAACAGCCTTTTTTCTTCAAAACTCAATTTATTGTTTCTATAGAAGAGCTTTTTGTTTTTGGGAATACAAAAGGAATCAAAGCGCCAAAGTTAGTACATACAGTTTCCAGAACAGACTATATACCGCTATTAGAAGAAATCCAGTGTTATTTTGATGAACTGGTTTTGACCATTGCTGCACCAAGTCTCTTGAAGCAGCAAGCCAGCAGTGTTTTTTATACTTTTTTCTCTCTCTTGGAAGAAACAACGAGTCAAGAAAACTACAATCAAAGAAAACGGAATTTTTTGCACGAAATCACCCGAGCCAAACATCTTGAAGAATTTTCGGTAATCCTTCTATCTGAAATCAAGCAAATGAAACAGCTGCTTGGTGAGGACAGTTCTTTTGAAAATGAATTTGTCCAAAAGTTACAAGCTTATATCTTTGCCAATTATCAAAAAGAATTGACACTCTCCCATCTTTCCGAAGTCTTTCACTTTAATTATACGTATTTGTCCACCTTGTTCACTGAAAAATTTATGATGAATTTTACGGAATACTTGAAATTTGTCCGTTTAGAAAAAGCAGAAAAATTGTTGAGGGAATCTGACCTTTCGCTGGAAAAAATCAGCTTCAGTGTAGGATATATGGATGTAAGTTATTTTTCTCGGATTTTCAAAAGAGAATATGGATTGCCCCCATTACGTTATCGAAAGAGGCTGAAAAAATGAATAGACTGAGATGGTTCAAGAAAAATCAGTTGTTCTGTCTGCTTGTTGGGCTCGTAGTAAGTTCGATCGTAATTACTGCTTGGGCTACTGCCTATTTAGTTGTCGGCCGCTCGCAAGAAACACATCTACAAGCCAACCGTCAAGCCAATCAGATCCTGTTGGAAAAAATCCAGCAAGAATATGAACAGCTGAACACAGCGATCAATCGAGTGTTCGAAGTGGTGGAAACAAGTCAGGCAGCCAAAAAATATCTGCAAAATCCGTTGAGTAATGGACAAACGATCATCGAAATGAAAAAACAGCTGAATACAACACGTGCTGCTTTTGAATCTGTTCCTTCAAATCTCATCCTTCTCGGAAAAAACGGCAACAGTTTTTTCCAAAATGATGCGGTGCGCAGTTCAGCTGTTGAAAAATTCTGGGAAAGTGAAATGTTCGATAAAATAAATCGAACATCAGCGAAAACACAATTTTTCTATCGTACAGAAGGGTTGACTACTGCAACAAAAGAAACCCCGGGATTACTATTTGTCCGAAAACTTTTAGAAGGCGAAGATATCTATGGTTATGCGTTAGTTTTTATCAGCGAATCAGATTTTCGTGCTATTTATCAAGAATTACTAGATACTACGCTGCATACGATCTATATCCTTGATGAAGACCAGCAAATCATTTCTTCGCAAAATCAAGAGAAGCTGGGAGAAAAAATCGATAGAGCTGAGATCGAAAGAGACGGCTATCGAATCAATCAAAGGAATTTGTATTCTTATAATTTTGTTTTATATGATATTTTCAACGAAGAACAATTTATGTTAAATATGCGGATCGTTGAACCAACACTGCTTATTCTTAGTATCATTACTCTTTTTGTAGCCGGAACTTCTTTTTTGATTATCCGCAAGATGACGCAACCCATCTATCAGCTGATTGCTGCATTGCCTGCTATAAAGCATGGTGATTTTACTAAGCAAGTAAAGGTCCAAGGAACAACAGAAGTAAGAGAATTGAGTCTTGCCTATAATCAGATGCTGAAAGACTTGACCGTTCATATAGAAAAAATCTACCAAAGCGAATCAGAAAAACGTCTGGCAGAAATCCAAACATTGCAAATGCAGATCCAGCCGCACTTTGTCTACAATACATTGACAACGATCAAATTCCTGATTTGGCAATGTAAAAATAAAGAAGCAAGTGAAGCATTAGAACATTTTATCCAGCTTCTGCGTTATACACTCAGCCGCAAAGAAGAAAAAGTATATCTGAGAGAAGAACTAGAGATCATCAGAGAATATGTGGAAATACTCCAGCTTCGTTATGGGCGATCGATCCAATTAGAAATCGAAGCAACGCAAGAAAGCAAAGAATCATATGTGCCCAAAATGCTCTTACAGCCCTTAATAGAAAACATTTATCTCCATGCTTTTCCGGAAGGGCAAGCAGGTTATGCCCAAATCTTTGCAAGAACCAATGAATCACAGTTGATTATTGAAATCATTGACAATGGGGTAGGGTTTGATATGAGAGGGATGGGGAAAATAGAAAAAGCTAATCATTATACAGGGATTGGTTTGCAGAATATAAAAGAGCGTTTGAAACTTTTATATGAAGAGGAATCCTGTTTTCTCATCCAAACAGAAAAAGACAAGGGAACAGTCATAACAATAATGCTGCCGAAAATAAAGAAAAAAGAGAACTAAAGAGATAGTCCGAATCAACAGAATCGATAAAAAGATAAAATTAGTGCTTGTGTTCGTCAACGATTAATGATACATTATTACTCGTTGGCGATTTAGATTGTCGATTTAAAAAAAGTTTTAAAAAGTTGTTGACGAGTTGTTCTTAACATGATAGAATAACGAAGTCGCTTAAATGAGAAGTTGGTTTTTCGTTGATACATCAATAAAAAACTTAAAAAAACTTCTTGACAAATAACAACTGATAAGTTATTATAAATGAGTTGCTAAAAGCACTTCGCGAAATAAGCGAAAAAACTTTTTGAAAAAACTGTTGACATCGACTTCGATGTTTGCTAAGATATAAAAGTTGCTAC
>KE351595.1 GCA_000415185.1 Enterococcus faecalis 13-SD-W-01 | reverse complement strand
CATGCGATATGTCTTTTTTTTGTGATGCATAAAGAAGAATTATTGAAAAAAGTAAGAGATATATAAGTTTTTGAGTATCAATCTTTATTAACATTCAAAAACTTTAACTTATTATGGAACTAATTAAATCAAAACACAAGTAATTTTTAAATAGCAACATAAAAATTTTCCTGCCTAAAATAATTTATAAATCAGAGTTTACATTATTTTTCTCTATAACCGTCATTACTTATAGTGTAGACCGAGGTAGGTGAACCTGGATAAGAAGCATTTCCCTCATAGTTCTTAATGATCGTATTATCCCCATCTTTTATAAATTCGTGATAGCTGCCTCCAGCACCGCCGATATTTGCCCAATGTAAAGTGATTTTAGCACCGCTATTACTTACTAAACTCCAACAGCTGCGGTCGTAATTTGACCAATTGATATATTGGCTCATTTCATTCTCTGGATTTTTATATGTGGCTTCATAAAACTGAATCGCTTCATCCATTGATGACCAAGTGGTGCTTGTTTGATCTGATTGAGAAGTAGTTGTAGTTTCAGAATCAGATGAATTTACTGATGAGTTTGTTACTACTTGAGAAGAGTCACTAGTATCTGGAGTTTCAACCTGAACTGCTTGAGGATTACTTACAGCTGGTTGATCTGTATTATTTGGAATCTCTGCTGACGAATCAGTTACTTGAGATGACTCAGCAATGACTGAATTTTCAACTCCTTGAGTGTTCGTTGTTTGATTTGTATTACTTACTTCTGTGCTATTGTTTTTTTGACTCGATTCGAAAGATGAATCAGTATTTTTAGTAGACGTAACATTATTTTTTTTCTTGGGTTCATCTTTTTGTTTCTTTGTCTCTACTTTTGTTACTTGAGTACTTTTACTGTTTTTTGCGCTAGTTGATGCATCTGCCTTATGATTACTGCAACCAGCTAGACTAAGCAAACCTAAACAAATACCTAAACCAATCACTGTTTTTTTCATCTACGTGCTCCTTTGTTATGTGGGAATTTTTTTATATATTCTTATTAGAAGTTTTAGAACTGTATAAATATTTAATGAACTTATCAAATAATTCACTTAAAAGTTCTCTGTTAAAAAGAGTTTCAAAGAATACTATTATATTTTAAGCCTTATGAGAAAATAATCACAATAAAAAAACAATAAGATATTTGTAGATTTTTTAATTTAAATTATACAGTATAAAAATACTTTTGGTTTTAAAAAATATTCACTCTACTTAAACTACAGGTTAATATATCAAAAGTTAAATAACAACGTGTATACTTCTAGTAGTTTAGAAGAAAAGTCTTATTTTCAGTAAATTTCATATAGATTAACAACACCTAACATTTTTCTAATGGATAACTTCTCTTGGTTATAAAACATGGTATCATAAGAATAATTTAATAAAGAGGTGATTTATATGAAAAAATTAGGGTTATTATTAATTTCGTCTGCTTTTTTATTTGCAGGTTGTGGCTCAAAAAGTGCAGCAGCTAAACACAAATCAGAAACAACGGAA